>CAVYQF010000037.1:0-22658 GCA_963770545.1 uncultured Actinomycetes bacterium
CTAGCGACCCAAAGGGTCGCTAGGACTCAGCCGCTTCTTGCTGGCCGCATCGGTGCTGGTCCTCAACGGCGCACTCATCGTGTACCTGTTCGAGCGCCACGCGCCCAAGTCCAACATCCACACCCTGGGTGAGTCGTTGTGGTGGTCAGCGGTGACGGTCACCACCGTTGGCTACGGCGACTTCTTCCCGGTCACCATGTGGGGGCGGGTCACGGCTTGCTTCATCATGGGCATCGGCCTGCTCACACTGGCGGTCGTTACCGCGCAGGTAGCTTCGAGTTTCGCCGCGCAAGCGCTCAGCCGGCCCCAGCGTGGCCCGCGGGTGGAGGCGGCCACGCCTGAGGTGACGCTGGCTGAACTCGACCGGCGGCTTGCCCGGATCGAAGAGTTGCTCGCCACCGCCACAGCCTCGTCGTCGCAGCGAGGGGGTGGAGCGCCGGAGCGGGAATCAGGACCCGATAGGTCCTGACCTGTTGCGCGAGTGACCAGCCGGCTGGCGCGGCGGATAAGACGGGCGTTCGCGCGCTGCAGGTGGCCGAACCCGCCCGGCTCCTCCGATTGACCTGGCACGGGCAGAAACTGGGCGGACGCGAGGTGTGAGCATTCCTGACGAAGGGAGCAACTCTGCCGGTCAGAGCCGTGGACGGGGTGCTCAGCATGCACAGGATGGCGCCGCAAGCTCTTCGACCGCGTCCTCGTCTGGAACCAGGCCCCTGCACGGCGGATCCTGCGCGAGTACGCAACCCACCCTAACCAGCGTCAGCCTCACCGCTCCCTGTACGGTGCCGCGTCGCTGAAACCGCTACCTCAGCCGGTCAATCTCGGGCAGGCCCGCGTCCGAAGACACACTTCCGTCGTCGGCACGATGAACGAATATCGTCTGGTCGCATGACGTGGGCGAGGTTATCGGCACCCAGAGGATCTTCGGCTCTGTCGGATTAGTTCAAGACATTTGGCGGCGCGTCAGCCACAGTGGCACCATGACGAATGCACATGTCACCGAGCTGATCGCCTTCACGATTGACTGCTCCGACGCCACCCGGCTGGCCCGTTTCTACGCCAACCTGACCGGCGGCGAGGTCACGGGTGACTATCCGGAGTACGGGGTCGCCCAGACGACGACCTTGGGGGTGACCCTTAATTTCCAGGGGGTCAAGGACTACGCGCCTCCGGCATGGCCGGGGCAGCAGCATCCTCAGCAGTATCACCTCGACTTCCGAGTCCCCGATCTGGAGAAGGCGACTGAGCACGCCATAGGGCTTGGAGCGACCCAGGCCGAGGAACAGCCCAATGAGAAACTGTGGCGGGTGATGATCGACCCTGACGGCCACCCCTTCTGCCTCTGTCCGCCTCGCGACTGAGCCGTCTGGATCAGCTGGCGCAGTTCGCGAGCAGGTGGGCGGCGAAGCGGTTCCAGCCGAGGCTCTCAATACGACCTGGTAAGGCCAACGTCGAGCGGATCGTGAAAGGCCTCACCGCCGAGCTTGAGAACTTGCCGCCGTCATGGCGGAGCAGCACGTCGCATGGTCCGACAGTCCCCGCTGCCGCAACCGCAAGCGCTGATGAACTCGGTCACGGCAGCGGCAGCTACTCGCCGATTCCCAGCCGGTTGTCGACCGTGATGCCTAGCGGTCCGTTCTGTCAGCCTGGTATGGGCGAGGCCGGGCGGGTGTGCGATGCCCACCGCGGAGAGCGGACCTGGATCAGCTTGGTTGCTCTGGTGTGGGTGGCAGGCTCTGCGCCCACACCAGCAGGCTCACGTACAGCAGCACGGAGGCGATGAAGCCGGCTGCCATGGCGTAGGACCACCAGTTGTTCTTGGTGATCACTGTCATCACCCCGGCGATGACAGTGAGGCCGATCAGGACGGCGCCCGAGCGTGCGAGCTGACGCGGCCGGTCCCTGCCGCCGCGGGCGGCCCGGATGACCATGACGGCGCCGGCGACCAGGCCGATCGCGACCACGACGTGCAGCCCGAGCAGCACGGTAGTGACGCCGTGAGCAGCCCCGCTGGTCTCCGACGGCTGTCCGATCAGGTTGACCGCCATCCCGAGCAGGAACTGTACTGACAGGAACACGAGCTGGTTCCGGGCCTCGCGGTGCATATTCATCCGGCTGGCCGACGCGGCCTGGACCGTTGTCTTCTCGTTTTCGCTCAGGTTCATCGTTCCTCCGGGAACTCATCGATGACATTCGGGTTTTCGGGGCGGGATTGGCGCAGGGCGCGGCGGTCGATCAGAGGCGGAGCACCCCACGCGCTGAAGGGGACAGGGCCGCAGAGGTTCCAGTAGGGGCACCACGCCTCGCGGTAGAACACGAGCACCGCCTGCATGGGCAGGCAGGACAGGGAAAGTCCTGTTCGGCGGTGGCCAGCTCGGAGGCCAACGCCGGCTCACGCTTCCACAAGAGCTCGCGTACGCAGGCTCTGTTTTCGGGGGCTCGCTGGGCTTTGGTGCATGACGTCATGAGCGTCACCACGACCTCAGGCGGCCATGGCCAGCGAGACGGCCGGGGCGGACCGGTCAGGTTCGACGGCGCGGCCGTCGGGGAGCAGTTCGCCGCCGTCGTCAAACATGATGACGCCGTTACAGAGCATTCTCCAGGCCTGCTCGGGGTGAGCGGCGACAATCCGGGCCGCCAGGAGATCGGCCGCCGGCGATTGCGGACACTGCGGCTGATGCTGACACATGTGCTTCCTCCGTTGCTCAGCGGTTCATGGATACCTCCGATTGATTGCGAGCCTTCCGCCCGCCTAGATGAGCCGCCGTCATACAGTCGGGATGATTTCTTGTGACGCCTGGCGGAGCAGGTCGTTCAGTTCGGCGTCGAGGTCGATGTGGCCGCTTTCCTGGCCGTCGGGACGATCTGGTAGGCCCGGCGCAGGAAGTCGGTGACTTCCCTGGCCGGGGTGGCGAAGCGCGCCTGACCAGGACCGTGTCCGCGGATAGATCCGCGCTGCCGAGGCGTTGGCTGCAGGAGGTGGTGGCTGCCGCTCGCCCAGGACACTGCGTTGCCTGCCGACGAATCTGTCCGCGCCGGATATCGCGCAGGAACTGTCAGTGTCGGTGGACCACCGTGCGGACGCGCATACGCCACCTGTTCGTCAAGCTCGACGCCTACCGCATATGACCGCGGTCATCTCGTTGCCGCCGCGCCGGCAAAATATCCGTGTATAACAGCGTACTTCCCGGCCGATAAGTGAGATCAGAAATGGTTTCAATCGCGCGGTCGGCGGAGTTCGAGCAACTCGAGGCCGACCGCCTCGATCTCAGCTAGCACGCCGTATAGAGCCGTCTGGTCGGCCACTGGCCCGCAGAGCACGGTCTCCTTTTCGTAAGCTCGCGCGTACATGCCGGGGAAGGCCCCGAGCAGTGTCCTGCCCAGGAGTCCGCGGACGCGGATCTCGTAATAGACCGGCCCGGTCTGTTCAGCCATGGTTTCGTTGCCTTTCGGTCCTCATCAGAGAGCGATATGCAAGGCAAGTGCCGCGCAGCCGCGCTGGACAAGCGTGACTGCCTGATGCTCCTGCCTGTTTTACTGGGACACTTCCAAGCGTCGTGCCCGGCTAGATGGGTCTGCATCGTATAGTTGTGATGATTTACCCGGGTCAAGGTGTTCGCTGAAGCGATACCCAGGGCAGTTGGACCATCGAGGCGGGCAAAATCCGGGCACGCCGACCAGCCGGCCAGCGTGCATGGTGGTTCGCCAAGCCGGGCGCTAGGCCGAAGTCGGCCAGGTCGTCGCGACATTCACGCCAAGCAGCGTGGGCCCGGGCATCATACGGTTGCGCGGGGCTGACCAGCGCGGCGCACGGGGGATGGTGCGAGCAGGCCCAGATCGCGGGCCCGCGCGACGGCCTCGGTGCGGCGGTGGGCGCCGAGTTTGACGAACAGGTGGCTTATGTGCGTCCGCACGGTGGTCACCGACACTGACAGTTCCCGGGCGATCTCCGGGGCGGACAGATTCGTCGGCAGGTAACGCAGCACCCGCATCTCGCTGCGACTCACCGGCTCTATCAGCTCGGGGAAACGATCTCCGCCAGACCACCCTTCGCCACGGAGGGGCTTCCCGCTTCCCAGTACCGCCCTGGGCCCCGGATACCCATCGGGGGCCGGTTCCGCGGGGCCTGGCTTCAGTGGTGGAAGCAGGGTGAGGATCTCCGAGACCAGGACCGCGTGTTTGCCGCAGTCCCGGGCGTGGCGCTCCAGCAGCCCCGGCGCACGGTAGATGAGGAACGGGAAGAGCATGCGATCGGGCTCGGCGATATCGAGGGCACGCTCGAGCGCGCGCCAGGCGTCGGCCCGGTCGCCGAGTGCGTCCCGGACGATCGCCTCCAGCACGTAAACGCTAACCAGCCAGTTCGGCCAGACCACAGGAGCGGAGCCGTCCAGAACCGGCGCCAGCGCGGCGGTCGCCGCGCGCGGGTCGTCCTGGGCCAGCCGCAGCACCGCCTCGGCGACGCGGATCTCGCCGCGGTCGCGGTCCTCGTGACGCAGGCCGCCCAGGGCCTGCTCGGCGCGCCCCGTGTCGCCCAGGCGCACCAGGGCGTGCAGCAGCCAAGCCCGCGTCGACGTGACGAAATAGCTGCCGTGCGGGGCGGCGAGGTGCCCCGAAAGCCGCTCGGCGGCCCGGCAGGCGGCCAGCGCGTCGGTGACGCGGCCGCGCGCCAGCTCCAGCATCGCGCGAAGGGAGTGAATCAGGATCGCCGTCACGGGCTCGGCTTCCGGCCTGAGGGTGCGCTCGGCCCGCTGGACCCAGGGCTCTGCCTCATTGGGCCGCCCCTGCCGGATCAGCGCGCCTGCGAGTGCGATGCAGGCGCTTCCGGCGGCCGGCTCGTCGGTCCATCCGTGCCGTTCGGCCAGCTCGACCGCCTGCCTGCCGAGCTCCGATGCCCGCGAGAATGACCGCTCGAGTTCGACTGGCGCCTGGTACGCGAGGCCGGTGAACTCCAGATAGGGCCGTCCGACCCGGCGGGCCAGCGCCGCGCCCTGCTCCAGATGCGCCGCTGCATCCTCGAACCGGGCCGCACCGTACTCGGCGCTGCCGAGGCCGATCAGCGCCAGCGCGCGCAGCTCCTCGCCCAGCCCGGGCGCCCCCTCCGGGGCCTCGGCCGTGGCCTGCAGCCGCCGCGCCTCATCCGCCACCGCCGGCGGGTTCCCGCGGTGCCGGGCAACCAGCAGCCGGATGATCCCGAGCAGCAGCTGCGCCTGCCCGCGCCGGGCCGCCGGCACCGACGCCGCCCCCTGCGCCGCCACCTGCAGATACCGCTCCGCGGCCTCCAGCGATCCCTGCGCCAGCTCATCGGCCGCCGCCACCGCCGCTAGCTCAGCATCCGCCGCCGCGGCCCTCGCCGGGAACTCGGCCAGGATCGCGTGCACCGTCGCCGCCTGCCCGCCCAGATGCAGGCCGGGCCAGTGCCCGGCGAGCAGGCGGGCGGCCAGCCCCCAGTCCTGCGCCGCCTGCGCGTGCCGGATCGCCTCCACCGGGAACCCGTGCTCCGCGAACCACTGCGCTGCCACTCCGTGCAGCCCGGTGACCTCCCCCGGCGAGGTGCGCCGCAGCTCCAGCTGCAGCAGGTCGGCGAACAGGTGGTGGTAACGGAACCAGGAACGGCCTGCGTCCAGCGAGACCACGAACGCGTTCACCCTCTCCAGTTCCTGCAGCACCCGCTCCCCGCCCGAGCCTCCGGCTAGGGCATCGGCCAGCGGGCCGGACACCCGCTCCAGCGCGCTGGTGCGCAGCAGCAGCCGCCGCGCGTCTTCCGGCTGCCGGTCCAGCACCTCATCCAGCAGGTAGTCCGCTACCGTCCGCTCACTGCCGGAAAACTCCGCCGCGAACCGGCCCGGATCCGGATGCCCGGCCAGCGACAGCGCCGCCAGCCGCAGCCCGGCCGCCCAGCCCTCGGTCCGCTCATGCAGCATCGCCACCGCCGGATCGGCCAGCTCCACCCCGGCCCCGGCAAACAACTCCCGCGCCTCGGCCACGCTGAACCGCAGATCCCCGGCCCGGATCTCGGCCAGCTGACCCTCCAGCCGCAGCCGGTGCAGCCCCAGCCGCAGGTCATGCCGGGTGCACAGCACGAACCGCAGCGCATCCGGGGCCCGCATCATCAGCAGCTCCAGCTGCCGCAGCGCCTGGTCCGGCCCCAGCAGGTGGACGTCATCGACCACCAGCCAGACCGGCTCCGCCAGCGGCGCCAGGTCCTTCAAAAGCCGCTCCACGACCGCCCACCCGTCCAGGTCCGGCGCCGCCGTCAGCTCCCGCACCAGCCCCGACCCCGGAGCCGTCCCGCGCAGCGCCCCCAGCACCGACGCCCAGAACCGCTGCGGATCCCGCTCATCTGGCCCCACCGGCACCCAAGCGGCGCGATCCGCCACTCCCGCCTCACCGATCCACGACCGCAGCAGGACCGTCTTCCCGCTCCCCGCCGGCGCCGACACCACCGTCACCCGCGCCCGCGCTCCAAGCCGCCCGAACAGCCCAGTACGCGGAACGACTCCTCCCGCACCAGGGGAGACCGCAGCAATGGCACCGGACTCCGGCCGCCCGGCAGACCCCATCGCTCTATCATCACACGACCCCGGCAGCGCCCATGGGCCCGGTGAGCGCGGGCAACCCGGAGATCCGGTGCGTCGCTCCGGCACGTTCGACGACAGTCGGCTGTGGCGTGCAGATCCGGCATTACATGCGCGTGTATCGGAGCGCTGCCGGTTGTCGGCCGTCAACCCGTCCGGCATTGTTCAGGGGTCGGTCACTCCGGCCGTCAGTGCGGGGCTGTCCGCAGAGCCGGCACCAGGTCCCCTCTGCACCGGCCTCCAGGCTGGAGCTTCCGCGCTGTGCGCCGTGGTGGCTCACGGCGTCTGAGGGCCGGTACCACGCCGGTCCCGGACGATGGCTACCGCCTGCTGCTGGGCGAGTCCGGAGCCGGCGGAGAACGCCCGATCGAACCGGGCAGCGCCCAGCGTGTGGCGGACCTGGGCCACCAGCTCGGCCTCCAATTTCCGCAGATGCGGCCACGCCGATAGGCCAACCCGTCGGCGCAGGCCCTCAGCTGCGCCTTCCAGCAGCGCCGCCTGGCCCGGGTCGCCATCTGCGAACGCCAGCCAGGCGTGCCCGGCCAGGCACAGGGTCACGAACGGGGTGCTGCGGGCCGCCAGGCTCAGGTCCAGCGCCTCCTCCAGCAGCGGCCGGGCCTCGTCGAGGCTGCCGCGCACGACATCTAGGATGCCCAGCTGGACCCGGGCACCCGCGGCGAGCCAGTCATCGCCGACTCGCTCAGCCAGGTCACGCGCCTCACGCAGGTCTCGCAGCGCGTCATCGTAGCGGCCCAGCGCCGTGTCCAGTGCGCCGACGGTGAACGCGGCCATCGCCGTGAAGATGGGCTCGTCCTGGCCGTGGAACTCCTCCAGCGAGGCCGCCGCCTCCCGCAGCGCACCGCCGTAGTCGCCGGCGACCGGCGAGGTCCACGCCATCGCCAGCCGGGCCACCGCGTGCAGGAAGGGATCGTGGATCCCGGGCAGCAGCGGCGCCAGCTGCTGGCGGGCCGCCAGCGCCGCCGCGTCGTTCCCGATGTCGCCGGCGAGCACCGCCGCCGCCCAGGCCAGCTCGGCCCGGGCCTGCGGGTCCAGCATGCCAAAGCCCGGCAGCAGCTGCTCCACCCAGGACCAGGCCTCGCGCCCGAGGTCCCGCTGCGACCAGAACAGATACAGGACCCGGAACATGTGCGGCAACGGCCCGCGGTCATGCGCCAGGTACCAGCGCACCGCAGCGGCCAGGTTGCCCGCCTCGGCGTCCAGCCGCTCCATCCATTCGCTCCGGCCGGGGCCGCGCAGCGGCCGGTCGGCCTGCTCGGCCAGCGCCCGGTAGAAGCCAGCGTGCCTGCGCCCGGTCTCGGCGGCGTCGGGCCGGGCCGCCAGCCGCTCGGCCACGAACTCGCGGACGGTCGCCAGCATCCGCGACCGGGGCCCGAGCTCGGTGCTGTCGATAGCGACCAGGCTGTGCCGGGCCAGTGCCTCACACAACTCCAGCGCCCGGTCCTCATCCAGGCCCGCCACCTGGGCGGCGGCCTGGATGGTCCAGCCGTTGATGAACACCGCCGTGACCTCCAGCAGCGAACGCTCGTCGTCCTCCAAGAGGCCGACGCTCCACTCCACGGTGGCGCGCAGGGTCCGCTGCCGCTCGGGGAGATCCACCGCGCCGGTGCCGATCGCGTCCAGCGAGGCCGCCAGCCGGGCCAGCAGCGCGGCTGGGTCCAGCAGCCTGGTGCGGGCGGCGGCCAGCTCGATCGCCAGCGGCAGGCCCTCCAGCCGCCGGCAGATCTCGGTCACCGCCGCCGCGTTGCCCTCGGTCAGCGCAAAGCCGGGGCGCACCGCGCGGGCCCGGTCCACGAACAGCGCCACCGCCGGCGAGGCTGCCACCTCCGCGACCGAGGCGATGCCCCGATCTGCCGGCAACGCCAGCGGCGGCACCGGGTACTCCCGCTCGGCGCGCAACCCCAGCACCGTGCGGCTGGTGGCCAGCATCGCCACCCCCGGGCAGCGGGCCAGCAACTCGCCCAGGTCCGGGGCAACCTGGACCACCTGCTCCAGGTTGTCCAGGACCAGCAGCCATGCGCCGTCGCCGAACGTCTCGGCCAGCGCCTCCAGCGGCGCGCCGACGCCGGTGAGGTCGGCGCCCGCGGCCCGGCCGATGGCGGCCAGGACCTGCCCCGAGTCGGTGACCGAATCCAGCGGCACGAAGGCGGTGCCCGCGCCGAACCAGTCTCGCAGCCGCTCGCCCACCGCCAGCCCCAGCCGGGTCTTGCCGACCCCGCCCGGCCCCGTGAGCGTCACCAGCCGCACCTCAGGACGCTCGAGCAGCCCGGCCACCTCGTCGACGGCCCCCTCCCGCCCCAGCAGCGACGTCGCGCTCACCGGCAGCGGGCGGGGGCCGCGGGCGTTCGGCTGCGACGGCACCGCGGCCGCGGCCTGGCCGGCAGCGGCGGCGAACCGCTCACTCAGCAGCACTGCCAGGTCATCACGCACCAGCCGGCCCAGCTCGGCGGGGGTGCGGAAACGCCGGTAAGACGCCGAGGCGTCAACCTGGATGCGGGCCAGCAGATCACGCAGGCGAGGGTCGCGGTCGGCCGCCGGCGCCTTGACGTACAGCAGCCGGGGCAGCGCACCGGACAGGTCGAACTCCTCCTCCAGGCCGGAAACCTGCATGCCCGGGGCGGGCTGCCCGTACCGCTGCCAGTACAGCCCGATGAACACGTCGCTTTGCGCCAGGTACTGCTGGTACACCTCCTGCGGCGGGTACGGCCGGGCCCCGAGCTCAAACATCACCGGAGTCAGGCGCAGCGCCTCGATCGCGCGCGAGACCGCCCGCCGCTCGTCGGCTAGCTCGCCCAGCGTGGAACTCACGAACACCCGCAGCCGCCGGTCAGGAGTGCGGATGACTGGCTCACCCCCCAGCCCTTGGCTCACCGATCGCCCCTGAGCCGGTCCACCAGGCAAGTCTGCAACCAGCCATCCCGGCCAGCAAGTCCGCGTAAGCACCCAATCCGTCAGCCAGCACCGGCGACTAAGTGCTCGGTACCAGGCGCGCACCGAGAACGCTCAGGTCGCGGTCTATCTCATCTATGCAGCCCCGGCCGGGCACGCCATGATCGACCGGGAGCTTTACCTGTCGAAGTCATAGACCGCTGATCTGGCCCGCTGCGCGGCGGCGGGTATCCCGGACGACACAGCGTCTGCGACCAAGCCAGCGCTGACCCGCCGGATGCTCACCCGCTCCCTGGACGCCGGCGTGCCCGCCAGTTGGGCCGCCGGGGACGAGGTCTACGGCACCGACCCTGGACTGCGCGGCGACCTCGAAGAACGCGGCGCCGGTTACATCCTGGCCGTGGCCTGCCGCCGTACCGTCACCAGCGGGGCCGGCACCGTCCGCGCCAACGTCCTGGCCCGCCGCCTGCCCCGGTCCGCATGGCAGCGCCACTCTGCAGGCCAGGGCGTCAAAGGCTGCCGCTACTACGACTGGGCCTAGATCACCATCGACCCCGGCCGCGCCGGGCACCGCTGGCTGCTGACCCGCCGCAACCGAACCACGAAAGAGCTCGCCTACTACCGGTGCTACGCCCCGCGGCCAGTTTCCCTGGCCACCCTGGCAGCCACTATCCTGCCATGGCTGCCAGCGCGGACAGCGAACCAGAACTGGCGCGGCAGCGCGCCGAGATTGAGGTGGCTTTCCGTGAGCGGTGGCCACCGCCCGATGGCCGCCCCGTGTCCTTGACGGGCCCGCGTGGTCCGAAGCTCGCCGGGCTCTCAGCCACGGCGGCCTGACCTCCCTCGATCAGCTGACCTTGCAGGTGGTCTGCAGCGGCGCGCGGCCCGGAGACCCGCTGCCGCCCCGGCGCCGATTGGCTCCGGATGTTGCTCACAGAAGGTGGTACCCATCGCGACCTGCCCGCGCACTCCCGCCATTCTGCATGGTTCAGTGGTCGGGCTGCGCAGCGTGTAGACGGCACGCAGAAGTGGCTGATCTGTTCGCGGCCAGAGGCAGCGACAAGTCTCTAGGACAACAGCCGCGTCAGTATCCTTTCCACGGCTCCAGCGCCAGAAAGACCATCCTTGGGCATGCTGGCCAGTTCACTGGAGTCAATCCGCTCCTCACCGAGGAGCCTGTTTGGGTCAGCGTCATCATAGATAACCCTGAATGCGCGCCCAGTCAGTTCTTCAAGACGTCCGAACGCCGGAGTCGGCCAGGCACCGCGATCCCATCTATCGGCGTGCCCCACCAGCAGCCATGTTCCATCCAGGATACCGAGATCACCAAACCTCTCGACGAGCGCCGCGTCGGATGCGGACAGGGTGGTGAGTTGATCCGGAGTCGGTACGCTGTCACGCTTCGGGCCAAAGAAGTACCCAAGCAAGACGCCTTCCTTGCGCGGCATCGCGCGAGCAATGATCACGGCCCCGAAACCGCCTCCCCGCAACGGGACCGCGAACCAGTCGCCCTCTCGGTACGTGGGTTCCGGCATTACCCACCTTCCAGTGCTGCCAGGTAATCTTGTGCTGCCTGCATGTACGTGTTGTACATCCGATTTGTTGCGGCCACTGGCGCGCGGATGTTGAATCCACCATTAGCTGCCTGTGCCTCAGGATAGCGGTCATGGAGCATCTGCTCCAAACCTACTTGCGTGTTGAAGTCACTGGTCCGGTACTCCACCTGGAATCGGAATTGGCTGAGCTAATTCTCCGCCGGGCCGGGCGCCCTTGGCAATTGCGCGGTGGCCCGGCTTAGCGGCCCCTTGCCGCGCAGGCCGCCTATTGTCTGCTGTGGAATGTCTCTGCGGCGGTCTCGATGAGGTTAGCGACTTCGTCGGGGTGGGAGACCATAGCCACGTGACTCGACCTGACTTCGATGGTGGTGGCGCCCATGCGGGCGGCGAACTGGCGCTCGGCGTCTGGCGGGATCACCTGGTCATCGGTGGCGACGAAGTACCACGCCGGGTGTGATCTCCAGGCCGGGACGCCCATCACGTCTTGAAGGGTGCTCACCGCCAGGGGCTGCTGCACGGCATGCATCATCCGCGCCCTGACTGGGTTGACATCGGCGGCGAAGTGCGTAACGAAGTCATCTTCACGCATCCAGGCGAAGCCACTGGAGTCGATTTCCAGGTGCTCAAGTACCGGGCTCGGGGGAACCTTCCGACAGGAGTGCACCAATGGACTCGCCCTCGTCGAGCCCGAAGGCGGCGATATAGACCAGGCCGACGACGTTCTGCGCCTTGGCGCCGAGGGCGGTGAGGATCTGCCCGCCGTAGGAGTGCCCGGCGACAATGACGGGGCCGTCCTGACGGGCTAGTACCTGGCGGGATTCGTGCTCGCCAGCGCGGCCGGCCGTCCGGTGACCAATCGCAGGCACCGCTCCTCGGAGGAGTCATGACCAGCGCAGCCGCTCCGGTTGGGTTCGAACCACGTAGGCTGAGCCGACGGTTTTACAGTGGGCTGGCAGCGCCGGAGCGGACGCTGGGCCGGGCCCCGGTTGACATGGAGCGCAGTGACGGTGTTTTCGCGGCAGCACCTGCTCGGCGAGCGGCAGGTCTACCGGACATCGGGATCCCAGCTGGCGTGGTGGGCGTGGACCGTGGTCGCGGCCCTGCTGCTGGTGATGGTCGCCCTGAGCCATCATGACCACGCCGCCCTGGTCACGGTCTTCGTGGTCATCGCGATCACCGGGATCATGTACGCGTGCGCGCTGCATCCCCGGATCGTGGCCGCCGCCCCGGGCATCACCGTGCTGAACCCGCTGCGAGCGTACGTGCTGCCCTGGTCCGCGGTGACCCAGGTAGATCTGGTGAACAACGTCCGGGTCCACTATCGCGGCCCGGCCGGCGAGAAGATCGTGCACAGCTGGGCGGTTCAGTCGTCGGGGCGCTCGCGGACCCGTAGCGAGTTGCGGGCCCGGCGCGCCGCCCGCCGCGGGACGACCCCGGGGCCCGGGTACGCCCGGCTTCCCGGTGAGGCCCAGGCGGCCCTGGCCGGATCAGCGGCCGAATTCATCGCCCGCCAGTTGGACGAACGAGCCCGGATGCAGCGCTCCGCCGCCACGCCGGACGCGGCATCCGCCGCCCCCCAGGTGCACTGGACCTGGGGCCCCATCGCGGCGATCGCGGTTCCGTTGCTGATGCTGTTGGCAGTGGCGCTGGCCTGAGCCTGGCCGGCGGCCTGGCCACGTGCGATCCGGTCCGGGACCGGCCCCCGGACGCCGCTCCAGGAGGAACCCATTGACTTCAAGCCCGCTTTAAGTCAGAGCATGAGGTCATGACGACGACCGTGAACCACCGCCCGCCCGCGACCTTCGCCGACCTGCCGGGCCTGATGTCGCTGATGACCGGCGACGACAAGCACGACCAGGCCGCCACCTCCACCCTGGACGTGCTCTGGGTGCTCTACGACCGGGTGCTGCGGGTCACGCCGCAGACCGTCGGGGACGACGCGCGGGACCGCTTCGTGATGTCCAAGGGACACGGGCCGATGGCCTACTACGCGGTGCTCGCGGCCAAGGGCTTCCTGGATCATGCGGACCTGCCCGGCTTCGGCGCGTTCGGCTCGATCCTCGGGCTGCATCCGGATCGGGTCCTGGTGCCGGGAGTGGAAGTCTCCAGCGGATCGCTGGGCCACGGCCTGCCGCTGGCGGTGGGGATGGCGCTGGGTTTGAGAGCCCGGGGTCTGGCGGATGCGCGGGTGTTCGTACTGACCGGAGACGCCGAACTAGATGAGGGATCCAACCACGAGGCGATCGCGTTCGCCCGGGCGGCGCGTCTCGACACGCTGCATGTGGTGGTGGTGGACAACGCCTCGTCCACCCACGGCTGGCCAGGCGGGGTCGAGGCCCGGTTCGCGGTCGAGGGCTGGTCAGTGTCCAGGGTCTCCGGGCGAGATCACGACGCGCTGGAGGCCGCGTTCACCGTGGCCCATCCCGGCCGGCCCCGCATGGTAGCCGCGGTCGTCGAGCCCAAGTCCTCCGGCCGCGCGGGGCCGCGCACGGCCGTCGTCGCGCCGCGCACCGCCGCCGCCGTGCCACCGGGCGCTACCGGGGCACCCGCCGAGCCCGCCGCACCGACGCGATAGGAGACGGTCATGGAGACCATGCGCGAACGCTTCACCGCGGTCACGACGGACCTGCTGGCCAAGCACCCGCGGCTGGCCGTGGTGGTCGCCGACATCTCGGCGGACAGCTTCCGGCCGGCCGCGACCCGCCACCCCGACCGCGTGATCAACGTGGGGATCCGGGAGCAACTGCTGATCAGCGTGGCGGGCGGCCTGTCCCTGGCCGGGATACGGCCGATCGCGCACACGTTCGCCAGCTTCCTGGTCGAGCGCCCCTTCGAGCAGATCAAGCTGGACCTGAACCACCAGGCCGCGCAGGCCGGCGCGGTGCTGGTCAGCGCGGGCGCGTCCTACGACTACTCCGACAGCGGGCGCACGCATCAGTCGCCGGGCGACGTGGCGCTGCTGGGCACGCTGCCGGGCTGGACCGTCCACGTGCCGGGGCATCCCGACGAGGCTGAGCGCCAGATCCGCGCGGCGGCCCGCGGGAACGGGCTGGTCTACCTGCGGCTGTCCACCGAGGCCAACGCGGTCCCGCTGGACGGTGAGCCAGGGCGGCTGACCATGCTGCGCCGCGGGAGCCGGGGCACGGTGCTCGCGGTCGGCCCCCTGGCCGACGCCGTGGTGGACGCGACCCTCGGGTTCGACGTCACCGTGCTGTACGCGGCCACCATCCGGCCGCTGGACGTGGCGACGTTGCGGGACAGCCTGCAGGCTCCGGACGTGGTTCTGGTCGAGCCCTACCTGGCGGGCACCTCGGTGCCCGCGATCGCCGAGGCGCTGCGCGACCTGCCGCACCGGATCCTGGGGCTCGGTGTCGGACGGGCCGAGCTGCGCCGGTACGGCACGCCTGCCGAGCATCAGGCAGCGCACGGCCTGGACGCCCGGTCGTTGCGGGCCGAGATCGCTTCGTTCCTGAGGGTCTAGCGGGGACGAGGCGATCGATCCCGGTGAGGCGATCGATCCCGGTTAGGTTCCGAGTGACGCGCAGGGCCGGGTGCGCAGCCCAGCCACGTAGTCGGCGGGAGCGCCCGCCATCTCAGCCGCATCCGCCACGATGCCCAGATAACGCGCCGAGGGCAGGCCACCCTCGTAGTCATTGAGCACGTAGAGCCAGGCCGCCACGTCACCGTCTAGCGTCTGCACCCGGACTCTGAGCTTCTGGAAGTAGCCGAGATGCACGCCGTCCCAGTGGTCTAGTACCTGTTCGTCCAGGTCATGCAGTTCGTACAGGACCACGAAGACCCGGTCGGCCACGTCCTCCACGACAGTGGCCAGGGCACCTTCCCAGCTAATGTCCTCGCCGCCGAAGGTGAGCCGCCAGCCCTCCAGCCAGCCGGTGCCCCGCATGGGCGAATGCGGGCAGCGTTCGGCCATCAGCGAGGGGTCCATATTGGTGGCATAGGCCGCATACAGCTCCACGGCTCACCAGCGTAACCATGCAACGTGCCATTGCGGCGGATCTTCGCGACCGGGAATGGGGTTCCCCGGCGGGAGGGCCGGACTGGCCCGCGGCGCCGGCGGGAGGGCGGGGTGCGCGGTATCCGGGTGGACGGGAAGAATGAGGCACCGTGAACCAGCCGCACGCGAGAATCGTCATCCTGGGCGGCGGCCCGGGCGGCTACGAGGCGGCCCTGGTGGCCGCGCAACTCGGCGCCCAGGTGACCGTGGTGGACAGCGATGGCCTGGGTGGCGCCTGCGTACTGACTGACTGCGTGCCCTCCAAGACGCTCATCGCCACGTCGACCACGATGTCGGTGGTGTACGGCGCGGAAGACCTGGGCATCCAGGTGGGTGGTGACCAGGCCGGCGCGGTCCCGGCACGCGGGGCGGTATCTGGGCGTGCCTCCGCCGTGCGCGCGGGGCGCGGCCGCGCGTCCGTGGACGCACCCCGGCTGTACGCGAGAGTCAAGACGCTGGCCCAGGCCCAGTCCGCAGATGTGGCGAAACGACTGGCCGCCGAGGGCGTGGAGACCCTCACCGGCCGTGGCGGGCTGGGCGGGCCGGACACCGTCATCGCGGAGGGTCAGCGGATCCAGGCCGACGCCGTGCTCATCGCCACCGGGGCGATGCCCCGGGTCCTGCCCGGCGCGGAACCCGATGGTGAGCGCATCCTGAACTGGCGCCAGCTCTACGACCTGCCTGAGCTGCCGCCGGAGCTTATCGTCGTGGGCTCGGGAGTGACCGGCGCCGAGTTCGCCAGCGCCTACCAGGCCCTCGGTTCCCAGGTCACCCTGGTCTCCTCGCGGGAGCGGGTGCTCCCGCACGAGGACGCGGACGCCGCGGTGGTGCTGGAGGACGTGTTCCGGCGCCGCGGGATGATGGTGCTGAGCCGGTCGCGCGCGGCGGGGGTTAAGCGGACCCGCGACGGCGTAGTGGTCACGCTGGAAGGCGGCCGGACCGTCCGCGGCTCGCACTGCCTGCTCACGGTGGGCATGGAGCCTGCCACCCGGGGCCTGGGCCTCGAGGAGGCCGGGGTCACCCTGGACGGCCAGGGCTTCGTCGAGGTGGACCGGGTGTCTCGGACCACGGCCCGCGGGGTGTACGCGGCCGGTGACTGCACCGGCGTGATGATGCTCGCGTCGGTGGCGGCCATGCAGGGCCGGATCGCCATGTGGCACACGCTCGGCGAGGCCGTGCAGCCGATCAGGCTCGATCATGTGGCCGCGACGATCTTCACGGACCCGGAGATCGCCACCGTCGGGGTGACCGCGAAGGCGGTCGAATCGGGCGCCGAGGACGCGGTCGCGGTCAAGCTCCCGCTGGCCACCAACGCCCGGGCCAAGATGCAGGGCTTCCGGGACGGCTTCGTGAAGCTGTTCGCCCGGCGCGGGACCGGGATCGTGCTCGGTGGAGTGGTGGTCGCGCCGCGGGCCAGCGAGCTGATCCTGGGCGTGTCACTGGCCGTCGAGCAGTCGCTGACCGTGGACCAGATGGCCCACACGTTCGCGGTGTATCCGTCGCTGTCAGGCAGCCTGACCGAGGCGGCCCGCAGGCTCATGCTCCCGGCCAGCGGCCGACGCTGATTTCCCGGCTTCCCTCCGGCCCTACCGTCCTCTGTGTCACGCGTGCGGCTGGTGGTGAGTGGGGGCCGGCGCCTCGGGCTGTAAGGGGCCGGCGCCCCGGGCTGTAAGGGGCCGGCGCTCCGGGCTGTGGGGGGCCGACCGGGGTTCAGTGGGTGGGGTGCCCCAGGTCCGGGTCCTTGGGGACCGGCAGGCCGTGCTGGCGCAGCCGGGTGGCCCGCAGGTCATCCGCGTAGACAGTCACCGTGAACAGGCTGCCGCACAGGATGAGGGCCACCATGGTCAGGCTGACCCAGAGTGGGGCGGGGAGCAGGATCGCCAGCACGCTGACCACGATTGCGCAGACGGGGATCATCACGGCCAGATGCCGGAGCACGGTCCGGCCCCGCCACCCCGCGTCGGTCAGTTCATGCCGTACCCAGTGCACGTTCTCGGCCGGGAGCCGGAAACCGTAGGCGAACCGCAGCCATCCGAGCGGGCCGGGATCGCCAGGCAGCCTGGTCATGTTTCCAGTCTCCCAGCCGTGGCCACCCGTGCAGCCCCACCCGGCCGCTAGTCCTCGAGCTTGCAGATAACCGTTCCGGCCGACACCGTCTGGCCAATCTCCACGCCCAGCCCGGTCACGACGCCATCCTTGTGCGCGGTCAGCGGCTGCTCCATCTTCATCGCCTCCAGCACCACGATGGGGTCGCCCGCCGAGACCTGATCCCCCTCGGCCGCAACGATCTTGGTGATGGTGCCCTGCATCGGGCTGACGAGATCGTCACCGCTGGCCGGAGCGGCCCCCGCAGCGCTGTCCCGCCGGCCACGGCCAGGCCGCCGGGACGCGGCGGGCGCGGGCCCGGCCAAAGCCCCCAGCCCGGCCGGGAGGACCACCTCGAGCCGCTTGCCGCCCACCTCCACGGTGATCCGCTCCCGCGGTGGCTGGCCGTCTTCCTGGCCGGGCCCGGACCAGGGCTCGATCGCGTTCTCGAACTCCGTCTCGATCCACCGGGTGTGCACCGAGAACGGCTCGGCCGTGAAGGCCGGATCGCGGACCACCGCGCGGTCGAAGGGAAGGACGGTAGGCATTCCGCCGACCACGCACTCGTCCAGCGCGCGGCGGGCCCGCTCCAGCGCCTCGGTCCGGCTGGCCCCGGTGATGATGAGCTTGGCCAGCAGCGAGTCGAAGGCCTGCGGGACGGTCATGCCCTGCGCGTAGCCCGCATCCACCCGCACTCCCGGGCCGGACGGCCAGTTGAGCTCGGTGATGGTGCCGGGAGCGGGCAGGAAGTTCCGGCCCGGGTCCTCGGCGTTGACGCGGAACTCGATCGAGTGCCCGCGTGGCTCCGGGTCGGTGTACCCGAGTTCCTGGCCGTCCGCGATGCGGAACATCTCCCGGACCAGGTCGATGCCGGTGACCTCCTCCGACACCGGGTGCTCGACCTGAAGCCGGGTGTTGACCTCGAGGAACGACACCGTGCCGTCCTGCCCGACCAGAAATTCACAGGTCCCCGCGCCCACATAACCTGCCTCCCGCAGGATGGCCTTGGAGGACTGATAGAGCTGCTCGACCTGGCTGGGGGTCAGGAACGGCGCGGGCGCCTCCTCGACCAGCTTCTGGTGCCTGCGCTGCAGCGAGCAGTCCCGGGTGGAGATCACCACCACGTTCCCGTGGCCGTCGGCGAGGCACTGCGTCTCCACATGCCGTGGCCGGTCCAGGTAGCGCTCGACGAAGCACTCGCCGCGGCCGAACGCCGCCACGGCTTCGCGGACCGCGGACTCGTACGCCTCGCTGATCTCGCCCGGCTGGCGGATCACCTTCAGGCCCCGGCCGCCGCCGCCGAACGCCGCCTTGATGGCGACCGGCAGGCCGTGCCGGGACACGAACGCGTCGACTTCCTCTACCCCGCTGACCGGCCCGTCTGTGCCCGCGGCCATCGGGGCGCCGACCGTGGCGGCGATCTGCCGCGCCGCCACCTTGTCGCCCAGGGCTTCGATGGCGGACGGCGGGGGCCCGATCCAGATCAGCCCGGCGCCGGTGACCGCCTGGGCGAACCCGGCGTTCTCGGCCAGGAAGCCGTAGCCGGGGTGGACGGCGTCGGCCCCGGACTCGGCCGCCACCGCGAGGATCTTCTCGATGCTGAGGTAGCTCTCCGCGGGGCTCGGACCGCCGAGCGCGTAGGCCTCATCGGCCATCGCGACGTGCAGGGCGTCGAAATCAGATTCTGCGTATACGGCCACACTGCCCAGCCCGGCGTCCCGGCAGGCCCGCACTACGCGGACCGCGATCTCGCCACGATTCGCGATAAGCACCTTGCGCACGAATCCTCTCCTCCCGACTGCCGAGGAGTTTAGGCGAGCATACGCCGGCGCTGCTCACGGGGGACCGGGCCACGAGATACCCCGGGCCGGGGCCGTCCCTGCGATCATGCATCCGTGACCGGCGGCTCGTTGCGGAAGGTCACCGTCGCAGGCGCGGCCATTTCAGCATCCCCGGGCAGCACGGGCGATGGCCCCCGCTTTTCCGCAACGAACCCCACCCGCGGCGCCGGTCTCGTAACCCGGTCCCGGAGCGGCCCATGGCGGGACCTGTCCAGCCCAGCCTGCCTGGGTTTCCGCTGCTCTTCCAGGGGATCGGACGGCATTGGCGGAGATCGGACGGCACTGGCGGAGATCAGACGGCCCTGCTGCGGGACTGGACGGACCTGGCCGGGGACCGGACGGCTCTGCCCGGTAACACCGGGCTGCCGACCGGAGCCAGGCCCGGACCGGTCCGCACAGAGACCGGGGTCGCCGACCCCAGCCAGGCCCCGGACCGTCCGGGAACTGGCACCTGGCCCGCACGCTCGCCGGGCTACCTGCCCGGGACACCCTCGTGGCGCAGCAGCCATGTCTTGCGGTCCAGGCCGTAGTAGTACCCGCCGAGGCTGCCATCTCTCCGCAGCGCCCGGTGGCACGGGACCACGGGCGCGATCAGGTTAAGGGCACACGCCGCCCCGGCGGCCCGCGGCGCCTGCGGACAGCCCGCCTGCGCGGCCAGTTGGGTGTAGGTGGCCGTGCCGCCCGGCGGCACGGCGCGCAGCGCGGCCCACAGCCGCTGCCGGGACGGCGCGCCCGGCTGGTACACCGGTATCGCGTCCAGGGCCTGCAGGTCGCCATCGAAGTAGCCGGCGATGGGCTTGATAAGCCAGGGCAGATCACCCGGGTCGGCGGTCTCCCGGGGCAGAGCGCGCAGCCCCCGGTCCAGCCGGGCGTGCATCTGCGCCGGATCCGCGGTGAATCCGCCCGCGATCAGCCGGCCGTCCCGGGCGAGCAGGCTGAGCGGGCCGATCGGGGTGTCCACGACCGTCGCCAGCACGGTGGTGGCCGACGGGGCAGCCGGCTGCGGCATTACTCACTCCTCCAGCTCACGGGGTCAGCTCGCGGGCGCGAGCACTTCCGGCTGGGTCAGCCGGGTCACGTCCGGCTCGGCCGGCCAGGTCCACAGGTGCATGGCCGCGTACGCGCGCCACGGACGCCAGCGCGCCGGGTGCCCGGCTGGGGCGCCGATCCGGGCCAGGCCGCGGCGCAGGCCCAGGTCGGCCTCGGGGAACGCGTCCGGGTCCGCGGCCGCGCGCATCAGGATGTAGCCGATGGTCCAGGGCCCGATGCCCGGCAGCCCGGCTAGCCGGGCCGCGATCTCCCCGGGGTCGGCGCCGGGATCCAGGGTGAGCCGCCCGCCCGCGACCGCCGCGGCGAGCGCGCGAATGGTCCGCTGCCGGGCCGTGGTGAGCCCGAGGCCGGTCAGGTCGGCCTCGGCCAGGACCTCCGGACCGGGGAACACCACCCTCAGCGCAGGCGGGCCGGCCGGCCGCGCCTGGGTAGCGCCGGCCGGCGCCTCGGTAATGACGCCGGCGGCCACGTCCGTCGCGGCGGCAGCCAGCGGGGTGCCGTACCGGGCGGCCAGGCGGCCCGCGAACGTGCTCGCCGCGGCGACCGAGACCTGCTGCCCGAGGACCGCGCGAACCGCCAGCTCGAACCCGTCGTAGGCGCCGGGCACCCGCAGCCCGGGCCGGGCCCGGACCAGCGGGGCGAGCAGGCCGTCGGCAGCCAGCGCGGCGCCGATCGCGGCCGGGTCGGCGTCGGCGTCGAGCAGCCGCCGGGCCCGGCTGACCACCGGATTGACCGCCCCGAGCCCGCTCAGCCGGGCCCGGAGCAGCACGTGGCCCTGACCTGGCCGGGGGATGAGCTCGATGATCCCCGGCCCCGCGGCGGTCGGCACGGACCGGGTGTAACGGTCCCCGGTGACCTGCTCCACCCCCGGAATGGCCCGCGCGGCCAGGAAGCCCAGCCATCCAGCCGCGTCGAAGGGCTCACGGTAAGTCAGCCGGAGGGTGAGCCAGGTGCCCGGGATGCCGGCCGAGTCCCGCGCTCCCTGGCCCCCGGGGCCGGTGCGCCAGGCCCGGGCGCGCAGCTGCGACGGGCTGCGGCCCGAGGACTCGCGCACGCTCGCGTTGAACTGCCGGACGCTGGAGAAGCCGCTGGCGAACGCGACCTCGGTGATCGGCATGCTGGTCTCGGCCAGCAGCCGTCGCGCGGTCTGCAACCGCGCGGTCCGGGCCAGGGCCTGCGGCCCGGCGCCCAGTTCGGCCACGAGCAGCCGGTGCAGATGCCGCTGGGTGACCGCCAGCCGCGCGGCCAGGCCACCGATCCCGTGGGAATCGACGTAGCCCTCCGCGATCAGCCGCACCGCCCGGGCGGCCAGATCGGCCCGGACGTTCCATTCGGGCGACCCCGGGCTGGCCTCGGGGCGGCACCGGCGGCAGGCCCGGAAGCCGGCCGCCTCCGCGCTCGCCGCGTGCGCGAAGAACCTCATGTTGCCCCGGGCCGGGGTCCGCGCCGGGCAGATTGGCCGGCAGTAGATACCGGTGCTGGTGACCGCGGTGAAGAAGCGCCCGTCGAAGCGCGGGTCGCGGGCCACCACAGCCTGGTAGCAGGTGTCGGGATCGAGGGTCATACCCTGATTAAATGCCAGGCCAGCGCGTGGTGCTGGCGGGAATCGGACCTTGTCACTCAGCTGCTGGTCAGCTGGCGCTGGTCAGCTCAGGCTGGCCAGCTGCGCGGCGACCGGCGCGGCCACCTCGTCGGCCAGCCACTGGGCCGGCCGGTCGGGCCACGGAGGGACCGGCGCGAGCACGAGGTGCGTGGCGCCCGCGTCGATCAGCTCGAGCAGCAGGGCCCGGGAGGCCGCCGGATCTCCGGGGCGCACCAGGATCTGCATGGACCGGGCGATCTGGGCCGGGTCGCGCCCGGCCTCCGCGCAGTGCTCGTCGAGGACCCGGCTCTTGTGCCGGAATTCCGCGGCGGTGCGGGCCGGGCAGTTCCAAATGTCCGCGTGCTCGGCGACGACCCGGAGCGCGGCCCGTTCGCCGCCGGCTCCGATCATGAACGGCGGGTGGGGCCGCTGCACCGGCTTCGGCTCGCACACGGCGCCGCGCAGGCGGTAGTACCGGCCGGTGAAGTCGAATTGCTCGTCCTCAGTCCACATCCGGCGGATCACTGTGCACGCCTCGGCCAGCGCGCCGACTGCCTCGCCGGCCGGGACGATGGGCACCCCGTAGGCCTCGAACTCGCGGCGCACGACCGCGGCCAGCTCGTCCGGCGCCCCAGGTAGCTGGCTGCCACCCGCGCCGATCCCGAAGTCCAGGCGGCCCGCGGAAATCACGTCCACCGTGGCCGCCATCTTGGCCAGCAATGCCGGGTTGCGTAGCCGGTTGCTGGTCACCATCACGCCGAGGCGCAGCCGCTGGGTTTGCGCGGCGAGCGCGCCGAGCAAGGTCCAGGCCTCCAGCGCCGCCCCGCGCACGTCGCCGCGCAGCGGGACCATGTGGTCCCAGAGCCAGCCGTGCTCGAACAACGGGACGCGCTCGGCGTCTTGCCAGACCCGGAGGATGTCGGTGTAGGTGAGGCCCATCTGGGATGTCTTGATCCCGAAACTCAGGCGCATGCTGCTCCTCCCGCCCTCGGCCTGGTCGCTACAGCGCTAGCGCGGAGTTCGCCTGACCCGCAACACGCTCACTTC
>CAVYQF010000038.1:0-61394 GCA_963770545.1 uncultured Actinomycetes bacterium
TCGGGACGGCCGGATTTGAACCGGCGACCCCTTGACCCCCAGTCAAGTGCGCTGCCAAACTGCGCCACGTCCCGTTGCCACGCAGCAGCCTACAGGACATCCAGGCGGCGTTCACACGTCCGCAACCCCGGCTGCGCAAGCCAGTTCTGAATCAGACGGCGCGCCTTATGCGGGGGCTATCCCCGGCCACATCAGATGACGGACCTCACGCGGAGGCCCCCGGCGCCCCGAGCCCCTGCGCCCTGCGCCCCGCCCCCCGGCGCCCCACCCGCCCGGCGCCTAGAGCTTCAGCGGCTTGATCGGCGCCGCAACCAGCGACGGGTCGCTCTTCCAGTCCACCCCGGGCACGTCCACGTACAGCTCGATCTCGTTCCCGTCCGGGTCAGTGATGTACAGGCTGTGCGTGACCGTATGATCGCTGGCCCCGACCACGTTGACCGCATTGGCCTCCAGGGCGGCCAGGGCCCCGCGGAGCTCGTCGTCGCTGTCGCCGATCTTCAGGCCGAAGTGGTACAGCCCGACCCGGCGGCCCGGCGGGAGGTTGGCCGCGTCCTCGCCGACCTCGATGAGCAGCAGTTCGTGGTGGGTGCGCCCGGATGGGGCGGAGAAGGCCGCGGCCCGGAAGGGGGTGGGCGCATCGCCCGGGCCGCCCAGGATCTGGCGCCAGCCGAGCACGTCCCGGTAGAACGTCGCGGAGCGATCGAGGTTGCGAACGTAGAGGACTAGATGTCCCAGTTCCTTGACTTCCATAGCTGGCGCTCCACGTGGCGGAAGGGGCTGTATCCCGGGGCACATCAGTGCCAGCTTGCAGGGGTTTGCAACCCTGCGTCCAGCACATGGACCTCAACCGGCAGCCATCTCGCTGTATGCCCATCGCCTTCTCCCGCTAACCCGGGATCCCTGAGGCCAGCGCGTACGCTACGCCACAAAAGGGCTGGCCGTCCTCCCCGCCCAAAGCCCGGGGAGGACAGCCAGCCCGGATCGGTCCGCGCTTACGCCACCTTGATGTGCTTATGCACCCGATGGAAACGGTTGTGGTAGATGTGCGCGCGGATCCGGCCGTTCAGGTAGATCCCGAACCAGTTGCTGTGAATGTAGTTGCCGTGAATCCACACCTTGATCGCGGAAGAGGCGCCGACCAGGATCCCGGTCGTGCGCAGGTCCGGGTGAGCCTTGACCGGCGGAGCCAGCCCGATCGTGTCACCGACGATGTTGTTCTTGCCGATGTCGTTGCCCACGATCTGGTTGCCGCTCATCCGCTGCCCCGGCACGTGGGAGTGGATCGTCACCCCGGCCAGGCCGTTGCCGTAGATCTCGTTGTCGGCGACGTCGTTGTTAGACACCCGCTCGCCCTTGACCTCGGTGGCGATGACCACGCCGGCCCCGGGCTCCTTCTTGTTGAGGCCGTTGAAGGTGAGCAGGTTGTGCGCGACATAGTTGCCCCACACCCCGGCCGTGGAGTGCCCGGCGACGATGACCCCGCAACCGCCCGGGTTGCGGGTGGCCACGTTCCAGGTGACCGCGTCGAAGTGCGTCGGCCCCAGGTCGTCGGCGATCAGGAAGCCCCCGCCCTTGTTGTGCTCCGAGAGGTTGTGGGTCGCCAGTGAGTCTGACGTGCCGTTGAAGTCCACGCCCACGTCCCCGTTGTGCTTCAGCACGTTGTGCGAGACCAGGACCCGGCGGCTGCGCGCCACGAGAATGGCGTCGAAGCCGGCGTTCACGACGGTGAACCCGGTGACCTCGACGTGCCGGGCGCCGAAAACGACCACGCCGCTGCCCCCCGGCAGCTTCTTGCTGATCGGCTTCTGGCCCCTGGCGTTGATGGTGGCGCCGTGTCGGCCGACCAGGGCCAGCGACTTGGTCACCACGGCCTGCACCTTGTAGGTGCCGCCACAGACGACCACCCTCCCGCCCCTGGGCGCGGCGTGGATGGCCTGGTTGATGTGGCGGTACCGGGCTGTGGCGCACGAATGGTCCGAGTTCCCCGCCCGGCCGTGCTTGGACACGTAGACCGTGGACGACGCGGCGCTGGCCGCAGTGGCCCCCACTAGCGTGAACGCGGCCGCCGCGACGGCCGTGAGGCCGGCGAGCAGTCTTGTGACTTGTCTCATCCCTCTGATCCCCCCTGATGACTACCTACCGTAGATAGTCAATTACGCGAAGTAGCGTAGTACTCGTGAGGGGCATTACCAGGAACCCGCGCCGGATGGGCACTTGCCACAATGATTCTTCGTTGCTCAACTGGGGTAGGCCCCGCGTGACCCCGCGACGGCCCTCGACCAGACGGAGCTGCGGATGACGGCAGGGGGACCGGCCTGGGAGGGCAGGCCGGGCGATTCTCAGGTAGCGCGGTTGGACTACGACCCGCAGACCGTGCCGCTGGCCTACGGAACTACATCCGGGGATCCGTACCGCAACTACCCTGACGACGGCCCGTACCCCGCTTACGGGGATGACGGCCCGTACGGGCACGACCCGGACGGGGATTACTACCTGCCTGGCCGGCCTGCCTCCCGCCGCCGCCGCTGGCGGGTGCTGCGCTGGTTCCTGGGCCTCGTGCTGGCCCTGCTCATGCTGAGCGTGATCGCGTTGGGCGTGCTGTTCGCGCTCACCCCGTCGGTCGGCAACGCCCCCACGCTGGCCCGGGCCATCGACACGGCACACCACGCGGCCTACCCGGGACCGGCGGTGCCGCCGCTGTTCGCCGAGTCCCTGGTGGCGACCGAGGACCACCGCTTCTACTCCGAGCCCGGGGTGGACATCTTCGCGATCGCCCGGGTCGCCGCCTCCCAGATCACTGGCCGCGGCGACCAGGGTGGCGCGACCCTGTACCAGCAGCTGGCCAAAATGCTCTACACCTCTGGCCAGGGCGGGTTCAGCGTCGAGGTCAAGCAGGTCATGCTGGGAGTCAAGCTCGACCTGGCCTTCAGCAAAGCCAAGGTCCTCCGGATGTACGCCGATGTCGCCTACTTCGGCCACGGCTACTACGGCCTGGCCCAGGCCAGCTGCGGGTACTTCGGCACCGCCCCGGCGCACCTGACCCTGCCGGAGGCGGCCACCCTGGCCGGGCTGGTCCAGGGACCTTCCGCGGACGACCCGATCGCGCACTACGCCCGCGGCCGGGCCCGGGAGGCGCACGTGCTGGGCCGGCTGGTCAACACCGGCAAGATCACTCAGGCGCAGTCCACGGCCGCCTACGCTCAGCAGCTTCCGCTGGTTGGCGGCAGCGGCACCAGCTGCGGCGGGCGCTAACCCAAAAATTCGCCGCAACGAAAACCCCAGCGTCCCGGCCCCCGCCCAGGCCAGGGCCGCGCTCCGCCGCGAACACCCGGCCAGCCCGGCCCCCGCCCAGGCCAGCGCCGGACCGCGTGGCGAACGTCTGGCCAGCCGGCAGGCCCCCGCCCAGGCCAGCGCCGGACCGCGTGGCGAACATCTGGCCAGCCCGGCTCCCGCCCAGGCCAGCGCCGGACCGCGCGAGGAACCATCCGCGTCCGCTCCGCCCAGCCTGCGCCTCGTCAGGCGGGGGGACGTCTAAGACGTCGTCAGCGCTGCTTAGCGGCGTGCCGGGGGCCGGAGGGGCGGCCGCCGTTACCGTTGCCCTCGCGGGCACGATCCCGGGTCCCGGGACCGTAGCCCTCAGGACCTCCGTAATTCCCGGCCCCGCCGTAACCCTCAGCGCCGTAACCCTCAGCGCCGTCGTAGTTCTCGGACCCGCGGCCGTACAGCGTGGCCTCTTCGTCCAGGCCGACCGCCACGGCCTCGGCTACCGCCGCCTCCGGGAACCCGGGGGCCGGCGAGATGGGGTGATGTCCAGCGGCCGGCACCCCGCTTGTGGGCTCCTGCGTCCGCCACACCCACTTGCGGTACGACCAGAAGCGGAACAGCGTGCCCAGCCCGATGCCGCACAGGTTGGCCAGGTTGTACCAGATCTTGCCCTGCAGGCCGGCGCCGTCCACGACGATCGCGACGCAGGCCAGCTGGATCGCCAGGCCGATCGCGTTGAATACGAAGAACAGGACGGTTTCCCGTCCCATCCCGGTCCGCTCGCGGTGCCGGAACGCCCAGTAGCGGTTGCCGAGGAAGGTCACCACGGTGGCCGCAATCGTCGCGACCACCACGGCCTTGTACTTGCCCACGCCCGCGTCGAAGTGAAGGACGTCGGCGCCGCCGAGGCTGACGATGAACCCCACCAGGCCGACCACGCCGAACTTGGCGGCCTCATGAATCAGTACGCGGAACCGCTGATACAGCCTGCGAGTCAATCTCACCTGGCCGTCTTCCTCTCAGTCCTGCGGGGGCTGCTGCTGCGGGGGGCGCATCGCTGCTTGCGACAGTACCGGCCCGGGCCAGCTGACGTGGCCGCTGGGCCGGGATTTGCCCCTTACAAAGTGGGAAATTAACTCGCTCGGAATTGTCCCACCCTCCCGGTAGTCTCGCATGAATGCCTGTGACCACCGCTCTCATCCGTGCTCGCGGCCTCACGAAGCGGTTCGGGAGTTTCACGGCGGTGGATGGGATCGACTTCGAGTTGCGCCGCGGCGAGGCTTTCGGATTCCTCGGCCCGAACGGCGCGGGCAAGTCCTCCACGATGCGCATGATCGGCTGTGTCTCCCCGCCCACCGCGGGGGAGCTGTCGATCTTCGGCCTTGATCCGGTGGCCGACGGGCCCGCGATCCGGGCCCGGCTGGGCGTGGTGCCGCAGGAAGACTCCCTGGACGTGGAGCTGACCGTCCGGGAGAACCTCCTGGTCTACGGCCGTTACTTCGGCCTGGCCCGGCCGGTCATCCGGGAGCGCAGTGACCGGCTGCTGGACTTCGTCCAGCTCGCCGACCGCCAGAATGACCGGGTGGAGCCCCTGTCCGGCGGCCTGAAGCGCCGTCTGACCATCGCCCGCTCGCTGATCAACGAGCCGGAGATCCTGCTCCTGGACGAGCCGACGACCGGCCTCGACCCGCAGGCCCGGCACGTGGTCTGGGACCGGCTGTTCCGGCTCAAGCAGCAGGGCGTGACGTTGGTGCTGACCACGCACTACATGGACGAGGCTGAGCAGCTGTGCGACCGCCTCGTGGTCATGGACGCGGGCCGGATCGCCGCGGAGGGCTCGCCCCGGGAACTGATCGAGCGGTACTCCACCCCGGAGGTCCTCGAGCTCCGGTTCGACCCTGCCGTCCACGAGAACGCGGCCGAGAAACTCGCCGCGGTCCCGGCCCAGCGCCGTGAGGTGCTGGCCGACCGGGTGCTGCTCTACGTCGAGGACGGGGACGCCGCGCTGGCCGCGGTCCGCGAGCTCGGCCTGGACCCGCTGACCTCGCTGGTGCGGCGCAGCACGCTGGAAGACGTGTTCCTGCGGCTGACCGGCCGCCGGCTGGAGGACTGATGGCCGCCCCGGCCCAGACGCACCCGGGCGGTCCGGCCGCGAGGCTTCCGTGGCGGGGCCGCGCCGGCCAGGTGCCTGCCTGGGACTTCGCCGTGCGGCAGCTGCGGTTCTGGCTGACCGACTACCGGCGGACCTGGCGAGGCTCGATCATCTCCACGGTGCTGAACCCGCTGCTGTACCTGGGCGCCATGGGCCTGGGCCTCGGCAAGCTGGTGGACAAGCACGGCACGGCCTCTCTGGGCGGGATCAGCTACCTGGTTTTCCTCGCGCCCGGGCTGCTGGCCGCGAGCGCGATGGGCACCGGCGTGGGGGAGTCCACTTACCCCGTCCTCGGCTCGGTCAAGTGGAATAAGACCTATCAGGCCGCGGTGTCCTCGCCGCTGCGCCCGGCCGACCTGTTCCACGGGCACCTGCTGTTTGTGGCGCTGAAGCTGACCATGACCTCGGCCGTGTTCCTGGCCGTGGCCGCCGCGTTCGGGGCCATCATCTCGCCGTGGGCCATCCTGGCCCTGCCGGTCGCGGTGCTCACCGGCCTGGCCTTCACGGCGGTGATCGAGGCCTGGACGGTGACCCGCACCAAGGACACCTCGATGGCCGTGATCTACCGGTTCGGGCTGATTCCGCTGTTCCTGTTCGCCGGGATCTTCTTCCCGGTCACCCAGCTGCCCGCGTGGATCAGGCCGATCGCCTACCTGACCCCGATCTGGCACGGCGTGGCGCTGTGCCGGGAACTGTGCCTGGGCATCGCCACCGTGCCCTCAGCGTTCCTGCACGTCGGCTATCTGCTCGTGGTGCTGCTGGCCGGGATCATCGCCGGGAACCGGACCTACACCAGGCGGCTCTATGTCTAGCCGGCCTGCTACCGGGCGGCGGCTCTATGTCTAGCCTGCTACCGGGCGGCGGCTCTATGTCTAGCCTGCTACCGGGCGGCGGCTCTATGTCTAGCGTGCCGAGCCTGCCGCTGCGGGTCCTGCCCGGCCGTGGCCCGCTGCGCCGGGCCGCGCGGTCGGTGGGCGGCCGGAGCAGCCTGTTCCTGGTCGAGCGGCACGCGCTGGTCTACCGGCACGCCTGGCTGGTATTCGTGTCCGGGGTAGTCGAGCCGCTGTTCTACCTGCTGTCCATCGGCGTGGGCCTGGGCAAGCTGGTCGGCTCGGTGCAGGGCATCAGCTACGCCGCCTTCGTGGCCCCCGCCCTGCTGGCCAGCGCCTCGATGAACGGGGCGCTGTTCGACTCGACCTTCAACGTGTTCTTCCGGCTCAAATACGAAAAGCTCTACGACGCCGCGCTCGCCACCCCGATGCGGGCCGGCGACGTGGCCCTGGGCGAGATCAGCTGGGCGCTGCTGCGCGGGGCCCTGTACGCGGTGGCCTTCATGGCCGTGATGGCGGCGATGGGCCTGGTCTACTCGTGGTGGGCGCTGGCCGCACTGCCTGCGGCGGTGCTGACCGGCTTCGCGTTCGCGGCGGCCGGCATGGCCTGCACCACATACATGCGAACCTGGCAGGACTTCGAGTTCGTCACGCTCGCGACCCTGCCGATGTTCCTGTTCTCGACCACGTTCTACCCTCTCAGCGTCTACCCCCGGCCGCTGCAGTTCGTCGTGGAGTGCACCCCGCTGTACCAGAGCGTGGTGATGCTGCGGGATCTCACGCTGGGCACGGTCGGCCCGGCTCTGCTCTGGCACGCCGCCTACCTGGCTGTCCTGGGCGTGATCGGCCTGCTCGTCGCCGGCCGCCGGATCGGCAAGCTGCTGCTCCGCTGATCACGTGGGTGCTGTGCACGCCGGGCGGGATGACGCGGCCGGGATGAAGCTTTCAGCCAGCCCTGGACCGGGCACGTTAGGGTGGATAGAGGCCGCGGGGAGGCCCAGGCGGACCCACTCGACCTAGGACAGCATGATCACGACCGGCGCCACTCCTGGCGATCCCGCGCCCCATGGCCCGGGGCAGGATGGTGCTCTGGGTGCGTATGAGGCGCTGGGGACATTCGGGGCTTCTGAGACATCTGTGGCCCTCGGAACCCATGCTGGGCCTGAGGCTGACCGCCGGAGCGCGCCCGGCCTTGCCAGAGGGGCTCATCACGCCGGAGTGGCTCATCCCGCCGGAGTGGCTCATCCCGCCGGCCGGGCCGACTGGGTGCCCTGGCTGATCGCCCTGGGGGTGTTCGCGGCCTGCGCGGCGATCTCGCTGTCCCGTTACTTCCAGCTCGTCCCCGGCTCATGGGATCTGGGCATCTTCACCGAGTACGTCCGGCAGCTGGCCCACCTGCGGGCCCCGGTGGTGAACATCCGTGGAACCGGCTTCAACCTGCTCGGCGACCACTTCCAGCCGATCGTCGGCCTGATCGCCCCGGTCTTCCTGGTCTTCCCCAGCGCGGCCACCCTGCTCGTGGTCCAGGCCCTGCTCACCGCGGTCTCGGTCATCCCGGTCAGCCGCGCGGCCGCAGCCCGGCTCGGTACTGGGGCCGGGCGGATGATCGGAGCCGCCTACGGGCTCTCCTGGGGCCTGCAACAGATGATCGACTTCGACTTCCACGAGATCGTGTTCGCGGTCCCGCTGCTGGCCTTCTCGCTGTCCGCGCTGCTCCGGGGGAAGGTCCGGGCCGCGGCGCTGTGGGCGCTGCCGCTGGTGTTCGTCAAGGAAGACCAGGGCTTCACGGTCGCGGCCCTGGGCGTCGTGATCGTCGTCATGAGCCTGACCCGGGAGAGGGAGGGCGGCTGGGCCCGTGGGAAGCGGGCCGGTGGCAGCCCGCCCCAGGGTAGCCAGGCCGGTGGTGGCCAGGCCGGTGGTGGCCAGGTCCGTGGCAGCCAGGTCCGTGGCAGCCAGGTCCGTGGCAGCCAGGTCCGTGGTCGCTGGACCCGTCGTGGCGGCCAGTACCGCAGTGCGCTCGGCTGGGGTTCGCTGCTGATCGTCTGGGGACTGGCCTGGTCTCTGCTGGCTGTCGCGGTGATCATCCCGCACTTCAACCCGCTGCATCAGTACCCCTACTGGACCGACGGCGGCGTGCTGCGCCCCGGCGGGGCGTCTCCCTCGGCGCCATCGGTGCTCGCCCAACTGGGGCATTCCTACGTGCTGAAGCTGCGGACCACCCTGCTCATCCTGCTGCCCGTGGTGTTCCTCGCGCTTGGCTCCCCGCTCGCCCTGGTGGCGCTGCCCAGCCTGGCGCTGCGGTTCGTGTCCACGAACCCCGCCTACTGGGGGTCGGGATATCACTACAACGCCACGGTGATGCCGATCGTCTTTATCGCCGCCATCGACACGCTGGCCCGGATCCATGCCCGCCGGGCCCAGCCCGGCGTGGCCGGGACCCGGCCCCGGCGTGCGCGCTGGCCGGATCGGGCGGCCACCCGGATCGTCCCCGGCCTCATGCTGGTGATCGCCGTGGCCCTGGCCGGGCAATTCCCGCTCCGCAACCTGTGGCATCCCCAGACCTACCAGATCAGCCCGCACGTCCGCGGGGAAGACGCCGCCCTGGCCCGGGTCCCCGCGGACACCACGGTCGAGGCCACGCTCACCCTGCTGGCCCCGCTGGCCGCCCGGGATGACACCTACTGGATCGGCAACACCGGCAACCCGGCGGCGCGCTACATCGTGTTCGACGAACTGGACAGCGGCTGGAACCCGCCGCCCAGCAACCCCCTCACGTTCGTGGAGCAGCGCCATCCGGGCGCCACCTACCGACCGGTGTACGTGAACGACTCCGTCTACGTGTTCCGCCGGGTCGGAGGATAGGCGGCGTACCCGCCAGTAGGTAGAGTCGTCAGCGGATCCGTCTGGAGGACTTTATGGACTTCGGCTACGACGACCGCACGGAGGAGTTCCGCAAACGCCTCCACGCGTTCATGGACGAATGCGTCTATCCGGCGGAGCCGGTATTCGCGGCCCAGGTACGGGACAACGAGCTGGCCGGGCGCCCCTGGGTGCGCCCTGCGGTCATCGGTGACCTGAAGGCGGAGGCCCGCGCGCGGGGCCTGTGGAACCTCTTCCTGGCCCATCACCTCGAGGGCGCCGGGCTGACCAACCTGCAGTACGCGCCGCTGGCGGAGATCACCGGGCGCAGCCCGGCCCTCGCCCCCGAGGCGCTCAACTGCGCCGCCCCGGACACCGGCAACATGGAGGTGCTGGCCGAATTCGGCTCACCCGGTCAGCAGGAACGCTGGCTCCGGCCGCTGCTGGACGGGGAGATCAGGTCGGCCTTCTGCATGACCGAGCCGGATGTCGCGTCCTCGGATGCGACGAACATCGCCACCCGGATCGAGCGTGACGGTGACGACTACGTCATCAACGGCCGGAAGTGGTGGTCATCTGGCGCGATGAACCCGGGCTGCGAGATCTTCATCGTGATGGGCCGGACCGCCTGGGACGGGGACCGGCACCGGCAGCAGTCGATGATCCTGGTGCCCCGGGAGACCGCCGGCGTGACGGTACAGCGCGGCCTGAGCCTGTATGGCTACGCGGACGGCCCGCACGGCGGCCACGCCGAGGTGGAGTTCGCTGAAGCCCGGGTGCCCGCGGGCAACCTGATCGCCGGTGAAGGAGAGGGCTTCGCCATCGCCCAGGCCCGGCTGGGGCCAGGCCGGATCCATCACTGCATGCGGCTCATCGGCTCGGCCGAGCGGGCCCTGGAACTGCTCTGCCGCCGGGTCACTGACCGGGTGGCGTTCGGGCAGCCCCTGGCCGACCAGGGTGTGATCCAGGAGTGGATCGCCGAGGCGCGGGTGCGGATCGAGCAGGCCCGGCTGCTGGTGCTGAAGACCGCCTGGCTGATGGACACGGTGGGCAACAAGGGCGCGCACACCGAGATCCAGGCCATCAAGATCATCACCCCGGCCATGGCCGAGTGGGTGATCGACAAGGCGATCACGGCGCATGGCGCGGCCGGGGTCAGCCAGGACTTCCCGCTCGCGTACCTGTGGGCCAACGCCCGGACTCTCCGGTTCGCGGACGGCCCGGACGAGGTGCACAAGCGCTCGCTAGCCCGCCGGGAACTGCGCCCCTACCGAGTGGCCACTGAACACGGGACGTAGGTCTCTGTCTGGTGAGCAGGGAAAGTGAGTCACTGGCCGTAATACCGGAAAGTGGAGCGCTGGGCCGGCCCGCTGGACCGGGCCGGATCAGCCGCTGCCCACGGATGACACGCAGCAAGGAGAACGCACCATGCCACAGGACACGCAAAGAGTAGCCATCGTCACCGGCGGAGCCCGCGGGATCGGGGCCGGGACGGCCCAGCGCCTGGCGGCGGACGGCATGGCGGTCGCCGTGCTCGACCTGAGCGCCGAGGACGGCAAGGCCGTCGTGGACACGATCGTGTCGGACGGCGGCCGGGCAATAGCCGTCGGCGCCGACGTCAGCCAGGCTGACCAGGTGGCCGCCGCCGTGGACCAGGTCGTCACCGAACTCGGGCCGCCCACGGTGCTGGTCAACAACGCCGGCGTGCTCCGGGACAATCTGCTGTTCAAGATGAGCGAGGACGACTGGGAGACGGTTCTGGGCGTGCACCTGCGCGGTGCGTTCCTGATGACCAAGGCCGCCCAGAAGCACATGGTCGACGCGCACTACGGCCGGATCATCAACCTGTCTTCCAGTTCAGCCCTGGGTAACCGGGGGCAGGCCAACTACTCCGCGGCCAAAGCCGGGATGCAAGGCTTCACCAAGACGCTGGCCCTTGAGCTCGGCCCGTTCGGCATCACCGCGAACGCGGTCGCCCCCGGGTTCATCGCCACCGACATGACCGCGGCCACCGCGGCCCGGATGAAGATGAGCTTCGAGGACTTCCAGGAGGCCGCTGCGAAGCAGATCGCAGTCCGCAGGGTGGGCCAGCCCGAAGACGTGGCGAGCCTCATCTCGTACCTGGCCGGCGAGGAGTCGGGATACGTCTCTGGCCAGGTGATCTACGTAGCGGGCGGGCCGCTGTGCTGAACGACACCGACGGGCCGGCCAGCCAGGGGTCAGGCAGCGCCGGATCTGCCGGCCAGGATGGCGCCGGTCCCGTCAGCCCGGACGAGCTCCGCGAGCGGGTCCGCGACTTTCTGGACGGCCACGACCCCGTGCGCCTGCCCCGGATCGAGTTCCTGCGGGCCCGGTTCGACGCCGGACTGGCTGCGGTGCACTACCCGGCCGGGCTCGGCGGGCTCGGCCTGCCCCGCTCCCTGCAGGCCGTGGTCGAGGCCGGGTTCAGCGCGGCCGGGGCGCCGAGCAACCAGCCGGAGCGGATCGGCATCGGGCTGGGCATGGCCGCGCCGACCATCCTCAGCTTCGGCACCGACGAGCAGAAGGCCCGCTGGATCCGGCCCCTGTGGACCGGCGAGGAGGTCTGGTGCCAGTTGTTCAGCGAGCCCGGCGCCGGCTCCGACCTGGCCGGCCTGGCTACCCGGGCGGTCCGCGCCGAGGGACCGGGTGAGGCGTGGGCGGTGAACGGCCAGAAGGTGTGGACGTCCATGGCCCACCAGGCCCGCTGGGGCCTGCTGCTGGCCCGGACCGATCCCGACGTGCCCAAGCACGCCGGGCTGACCTACTTCGCCTGCGACATGACCGGCGACGGGGTGGAGGTCCGGCCGCTACGCCAGCTCACTGGCGAGGCCGAGTTCAACGAGGTCTTCCTGACCGGCGCGATAATCCCGGACGCCGACCGGATCGGCGCGGTCGGCGAGGGCTGGCGGGTGGCCCAGGGCACGCTGATGAACGAGCGGGTCTCCATCGGCGGCACCGCGCAGCCCCGGGAGGGCGGCATGATCGGTTCGGCCGCCCGGGCCTGGCGCGAGCATCCCGAGCGGCGCACCCCCGGCCTGCACGACCGGATGCTCCGGCTGTGGGCCGACGCCGAGGTGGCCAGGCTGGCCTCGGAACGGCTCCGGCAGCAGTTGGCCGTGGGCCACCCCGGACCGGAAGGGTCGGCGGCCAAGCTCGTGTTCGCCCGGCTCAACCAGGAGATCAGCGCGCTCGAGGTGGAGATGGCCGGCGCCGACGGGCTCCGCTACGAGGACTGGTCCATGCGCAGGCCGGAGAGCGTCAGCTTCTACGGCCGTGACTCCGGGTACCGCTACCTGCGGTCCCGCGGCAACTCAATCGAGGGCGGCACTTCGGAGATCCTCCGCAACATCATCGCCGAGCGGGTCCTCGGCCTGCCGGCCGAGCCACGCACGGACACCCGTGTGCCCTGGAAGGATCTGCCCCGGTGAGCGCCGTCCCAGGAGGCACTGTGAGCACCTCGACGCAGCCCGCCGCTGGCCGCGCTGACCAGGGCAACGCCGCGAATGACGCGGCCGGCCAGCAGGAAAAGGGCCTGCCTGGCCTGCTCTACGGCGAGACGGAAGAAGAACTCCGCGCCGCCGTCCGGGGCCTGCTCGAGGAGCGGGCCGGCTGGTCCGACGTGCTGGCCCGGACCGAGACCAGCGAGCCGTACGACAGTGCGCTGTGGCGGACGCTGGCCGCCGAAGTCGGCTGCGCCGGCCTGCTCATCCCCGAAAGCCACGGCGGCGCCGGGGCCAGTTACCGCGAGGCCGCGGTCGTCGCGGAAGAGGCAGGCCGGGCTGTGGCCCCTGTCCCGTACCTGGGCAGCGCGGTGGTCGCCACGGCCGCGGCGCTGGCGGTCGGCGACGCGGAGCTCCTGTCCGGGCTGGCCGGGGGGACCGTGACCGCGGCCCTGGCCGTTCCCTTCGCGAGTAAGCCCGATGCTGGCCGGTCCGGCGCTGGCCAGTCCGGTGCCGGCCCGGTGCTGACCGTGCGCATCGCGCAGCCGCAGCCGGGCGACCCCGCGAGCCAGGCCCGGCTGACCGGGGTGATCAGCGGGGTGGCCGACGCCCTGCCCGCGTCGGTGCTCCTCGTTCCGGCCGATGGCGTGCCAACCGGGCTGTACGCGGTGGATGTCTCCGACCCCGGGGTGACCATTGTCCCCGTGGTCTCGCTGGACCAGACCCGCGCCCTGGCGGACGTAACCCTGGACGGCGTGCCCGCCCGGCCGCTGGCCTCGGGCCCGGACGCGGACCGCGCCATCGCCAGCGCGCTGGTCGCCGGGGCCGCGATGCTGGCCGCCGAGCAGCTCGGAGTGGCCGGGCGCTGCCTGGAGATGACCGTCACCTACCTCAAGGAGCGGTACCAGTTCGCCCGGCCCATCGGCTCGTTCCAGGCGCTGAAGCACCGCGCCGCGGACTTGTGGGTGGCCATCAGCCAGGCCCGGGCCGCATCCCGGTACGCCGCCGCCTGCCTGGCCGACGGTGACGCGGACGCGCCAGTCGCGGTGGCCCTGGCCAAGGCGGCCTGCGGTGATGCCGCCACCCTCGCCGCGCAGGAGTGCGTGCAGTTGCACGGGGGGATCGGCTTCACCTGGGAGCACCCCGCGCACCTGTACCTGAAGCGGGCCACGAGCTCGTCGATCGCGTTCGGCACCCCGGACTGGCACCGGGCGTCGCTGGCCGGCCTGGCCAGCCTGCCGCCAGCCCCGGCCGCCGGCGGCCCGACTCCGATGAAAGCGGCGGGGTCCCGATGAAAGCGGCCGGGTCCCGATGAAGTCGGTGGGCGGCGCCGGGGTGGTGATCACCGGCGCCGGCAGCGGCATCGGCGCCGCGCTGGCCCGGCGGTTCGCCGCTGAGGGCGCCCGCGTGGTCGTGAACGACATCGACGCGGCCGCCGCGCGGACGGTCGCCGGCTCCTGCGGCGGGGAGGCCTTGCCCGGGGACGCGGCCAGCGAGGAAGGCGTAACCAGCCTGATCGATGCCGCGGCGGACATGCTGGACGGCATCGACCTGTTCTGTGCCAACGCCGGGATCGCCCGGCCGGGTGGGGAGGCGGCCACCGAGCCGGACTGGGACGCCTCCTGGCAGGTCAACGTCATGGCCCACGTCCGGGCCGCCCGCCTGCTGACCGGCCCCTGGCTGGAACGGGGCAGCGGGCACCTGATCTGCACGGTCTCCGCGGCCGGGCTGCTGACCATGCTGGGCTCGGCGCCGTACTCGGTGACCAAGCACGCCGCGCTGGCCTTCGCGGAATGGATGTCGGCCACGTACTCCCACCGCGGCCTCACCGTGCAGGCCCTGTGCCCGCAGGGTGTGCGAACCCCGCTGTACGAGTCGTCCGGACCCATCGGCCACGCCCTGATGGACGCGTCCGCGATCACCCCGGACCAGGTGGCTGACGCGGTCATCAAGGGCATCGCAGACGGCCGGTTCCTCATCCTGCCGCACCCCGAAGTCTCGATCATGTACTCGCGCCGGGCCACCGATCCTGACCGCTGGCTGAATGGAATGAACCGGCTGCAGCAGCAAGTTGAGAAGCTTCCTGATCAGTAACCCACCCGCTTTTGCGGTTTGCGGCATGCTGTCCGCATGGAGTCGGCTGCCACGGGGATGCTGCACCACCTCGAGCTCTGGGTACCGGACCTGAGCCGGGCCGAGCACACCTGGGGATGGCTGCTGGACGCGCTGGGTTACGAGCTGTATCAGCAGTGGCCAGAAGGGGCGAGCTGGCGCTGCGGTGATCTCTACATCGTGCTCGAGCAGTCGCCCGCACGCAGCGCGTTCCGGCACGACCGGTACCGGCCCGGCCTGAACCACCTCGCGTTCCACGTCTGCGACCGGGCCACCGTGGACCGGATGGTGGGAGAGGCGCTACTGCACGGCTGGCGGCTGCTGTTCGCCGACCGCCACCCCTACGCGGGGGGCGAGCAGCACTACGCCGCCTACCTGGAAGACCGTGACGGCTACGAGGTCGAGTTGGTGGCCCCGCCGCCCCGGCACGGGACGACCGCCGCCGAAGGCGCGCACCGGGCCGACCCGGCCGAGGGCGTGCATCGCGTGGACCCGGAGGATCCGTCCGCAGCCTGGATCAGCTGACCCGATCTGGTGCTGTGAAATGCGCAGGCGCGCCAGATTGAGTCTGGGCCTGGCTGGGGGGGCTGATCGGGCTGGAAGACCTGGGCGGGACGGATCGCGCCCCGCCCAGGTCGCGGCTCAGTCCGGCCCTCCCGGGCTGGCCGCGGATCAGGACAGCGCGACCCGGGTGTGCAGCCGGAGGTCACGTGAAGAGCGGCCTACGGCGACGGTGAACTCGCCCGGCGGCCAGGTCCACTGGGCCAGCTCCGCGTCGTAGCGGCCGAAGACGCGGGCCGGAACTGTGAGCGTCGCCCGCGCGAGCTCGCCGGGCCCGGCGGTTACGCCGCCGAACGCGCCGAGCACCCGAACCGGCCGACCGTCAGCCGCGGGCCCGGCGACGTACGCCTCGACCACTTCACGGCCGGGGCGGGCGCCGGTGTTGCGGACCGTCACGCTGATCGTGAGATCGGCCCCGGCGGCCAGGACGAGCGCCCCGGCCTCCAGCAACTCATAGGACCACGTGGTGTACCCCAGCCCGTGACCGAACGGGAACAGCGGCACGGTCCCGGCCGCGTCGTAGCCCCGGTACCCGATGAGCAGGCCCTCGTCGTAGCCGAGCCGCCCCTCGACGGGCACGGCCCGCAGCACCGGGCAGTCGGCCTCGCGGACCGGCATGGTCACCGGGAGCCGTCCGCCCGGCTCGGCCCGGCCGAGGAGGACGTCAGCCAGGGCCTCGCCCATGGCCTGGCCGGGCAGCCAGGCGCAGAGCACCGCGGCGACCTGGCCGGCCCAGGGCATGAGCACCGGCATGCCGGCGTTCACCACCACTACCGTGCGGGGATTTGCCGCGCTCACCCGCTCGATGAGCTCATCCTGGCGGCCGGGCAGCCGCAGGGTGTCCCGGTCGAATCCCTCGCTCTCGGTCGTCTCGGCCGAGCCAACCACGAGCACGGCCACGTCCGCGGCGGCCGCCGCCCGGACCGCCTCGTCCAGCGCGGCCTCCTCGTCGGGGGACGCCACGATGCCGAGTCGCACAGCCAGCGGACCCTCGGCATCCGCTGACGGCCGGAAGTCCAGCCGCACCGCCGCCTCCTGGCCGGTGGTCAGCCAGACCGTGCGCAAAACTTGGCCGGGCCGGGTCATGGTCTCGACCGGATCGGCGGGGACCGGGGTTTCCACGTCCGCGATCGTCTCGCCGTCTACGGACAGCGCCAGCCGTCCCACCCCTGCGGCGCCGACCGTGTGCAGCCCGGTAGCCTCGGCCCGGAACGTGGTCGTCACCGATACGGTGCCGCGTTCACCCCAGCCGATGCCGGGCGGCAGGCCGTCCTCACCCCACCAGGCGAACACAGTGGACAGGCGGTGCTCGGAACCGAGCAGCGTACCGTCCCCATCGCGGAATTCCACCCGGACGCCCGGCTCGCCCGAGACCGGATCCCGGAGCGTCCGGGCCGGAGGTTCGGGAACCATCTCCCAGGTCTGGCAGCCAGCCACCACGGTGACCTCGGCCTGGCCGGCCAGGGCCTCGCCGAGCGCGTCCGCCGGGGTGGACAGGCCGCCCGGGATGACGGCCGCGCTGCCGCCACCCTGGATGACCGGGTGCACCGCGTTGGGCCCGAGCACGGCCACGGTCGCGATCGTGGCCGGATCGAGGGGCAGCGCCTGGTCCTGGTTGCGCAGCAGGACGAAGGACGCGGCCGCGGCCCGGCGCAGCAGCGCCGGTGCTACCGGCCCGGCTCGTCCGGATCCGTCGGCACCGGGTGTGCCCAGGTCCGGTCTGTTCAGGCCTGGCCCGTCCACGGTGGCCCCGGCCAGCGCCCCGACCTGGCGGGCCAGCCGGAGCAGCCGCAACACCTTGTCGTCGATCACCTCTTCGGGTACGGCGCCGCTCCGGACCGCCTCGACCAGGGCTGCTCCCCAGGGCCCCTTCGGGCCGGGCATAGCCAGGTCGAGGCCGGCCTGGGCGGTGGGTACCGTGCTGCGCGCGGCACTCCAGTCCGAGACCACGACGCCGGGGAAGCCCCATTCACCCTTCAGCACCCCGGCCAGCAGGCTCTCGCTCTCGGTCATCAGCGCGCCGTTGACCGAGTTGTAGGCGGCCATCACCATCAGCGCGCCCGCCTCCCGGATGCACGCCTCGAACGGCACCAGGTACAGCTCACGCAGCACCGCCTCGGCGATCCGCGCGTCATAGGTCCACCGCTCGGTTTCCGAGTCGTTGCCCACGTAGTGCTTAACCGTGGCGGCCACCCCGGCCGACTGCAGCCCGGCCACATAGCTGGCGGCCATCCGGGCGGACAGCACCGGGTCCTCCGCGAAGCACTCGAACCCCCGGCCGCCGAGCGGGGTCCGCATCAGATTGATCGTCGGGGCCAGCACCACGTCGATGCCCTTGCCCCGCGCCTCGGCGCCCAGGGCGGCAGCGAGCTCATGGATGAGCTCGCTGTCCCAGGTGGCGCCGAGGGCGGAGGGGCAGGGCAGGCTGGCCGAGGGATTCCGGTCATCCTTGGTGACGCCCCGGACCCCGGCCGGCCCATCCGACATGATGATCGGCCGGAGCCCGAGGGTGTCGTCGCCGTAGGTGCGCCAGCTGTCCGCTCCGGTCAGCAGGCGCACCTTCGCCTCGACGGGGAGCGCAGCCACCCGGCTGCGCTCCTCCGTCGCCTCTGTGGAAGTTGTCATCAAGTTCCTTGCGTCTCGTCCCGTGCGATCAGGACTTCGGCGTGAGGTGCAGGATGGTGTCTTCGATGTACGGCGTGTTGGGAACGGGGTTCATGTAGGGGTTGCTGGACGTCGGCCACCCGGTGTAGTTCCGGCTCGAGACCTCGGCCCAGGCCCCGCCGTTGAGCAGCGGCACCACGGGCACCTGGGTGGTCATGATGTTCTCCAGCTTGGTGATCGCGGCCTTCTGGGTGGCCGGGTCGCCGGAGCCGGCGAACTGCGCCAGCGCGGCCTGAGCCTGCGGGTTGGAGTACCGGCCGAAGTCGCCCGCGGCTGGCTTGCCGATCGGTGCGGTCAGCGTGCTGTCCAGCCAGCTGTCGTAGATGAAGTACGGGTTCGGGCCCTGGTTGCTCCAGTGCAGGGTGGCGTCGAAGGTGCCGTTGGCAACGTTGCCCGCCCACACGGTCGGGTTGCCGATGCCGTCCACGGAGGTGTCGAAGCCGAGCGCGTTCAGCTGATGCGAGATGATCTGGTCGTCGGTGTAGTAGTCGCTGTACGGGACCGGGTCCTGGATGGCGAACTTGATCGTCTTCCCGTTCTTGGCCCACTTGCCGCCCGACTTGGTGTAGCCGTCCGCCGTGAGGATCGAGGTGACCTTGGCCGGGTCACCGGCGCCCGGGAGGTTGTTGGCCAGTGAGGGGTCCAGGTAGGACTGGTGGTTGGGCAGCAGCAGCCCGCTGGTCGAGTTGACTGGCGGCTCGTAGCCCGTCTCGCCCTGGACGTTGAGCTGGTTACGGTCGATCCCATAGCTGATCGCCTGGCGTACCGCGGGGTCGCTCAGCGGGGCCTTCGTGGTGTTCAGGTACATGCTCACCACGTTGTTGGCGCTGAAGTACGGTTCGCTGGTCAGCCAGGTGTGGTTCTCCGGGCTCTTGGCCAGGAAGGTCGACTTGATGTTGGCGATGTAGTTACCCGCGAAGTCGATCTGGCCCTGGGCCACCGGCGGCACCAGGTTGGCGTTGGTGTTGTAGGCCGGGAAGTCGATCTCCGGCACGTGCACCTTGGCCTTGTTCCAGTAGAACGGGTTCTGCTTCAGCGTGTAGCCCTGCGGCGAGAACTTGTCCAGCATGAACGGGCCGGTGCCGACCGGCTTGGCGTCGGCGTACGTCGCCGGGTCGCTGACCGTGGACCAGATGTGCTGCGGCACGATGTAGACCTGGCCGATCAGGAACAGGTTCGCGTACTGAGACTTCTTGAAGTTCAGCACGGCCGTGGTCGCGCTGGGTGCGGTGGCGCTGGTCACGATGGGAGCGCCGTTGGTGTTCAGCTTCGGGTTGGCCTTGAGCATGTTGAACGTGTAGGCCACGTCCGCGGCGCTGAACGGCTTGCCGTCGTTCCACTTCACGCCCTTGCGGATGGTCAGGGTCAGCGTCTTGCCGCCGTTGGAGTAGCTGTCCCCGGTAGCCAGCATGGGGATCGGCGCCTGGGCCGAGTTGAGCGTGTTGAAGATGAACAGCGGCTCGTTGTACAGGGCGGTCGCGTTCGTGAGGTAACCCGTCGCGGTAAGCGAGAACGGGTTGAACGTGTCGGTCATGGGGGAGAGCGGCGTGCTCTCGACGACCAGGGTCTTCCCGGTCGCCGTGGTCTTGCTGCCGCCACCGGATGAACTGCTGCCGCAGGCGGCGACGCCCATGCTCAGCGCGCCGGCTACGGCCAGGGTTGCTAGGACCTTGTGCCTCATTGCTTAAACTCCGTTGTGCCCGGCCGGCTCATCGCCGGCCTGTTGTGAGCGACCGTGTCGGGGTCTGTTATCGGTGGGGCGGGGCGGGTCGGCCGGGTGTTGATCTCCGGCTGCCCGTTCCGCCTGGTTCTCCGGAGTGTGCACGCGGTGGCGTGCACGGTCTGGATGCGCATTAGGACCACGCGCGTGCGCGTGCTGATGCGGCCGTTAGGCGGTATCCCGGTTCATCACGTCTCCTCCCCTCCGGTTGCGGGACTGGGTGATGGGTCCGGATCGTGGCCTGATGAGGCCGGACTGCTGGGCGTGCCAGTCCCACCAGGGGTTGTCGTTGCGGAGATAAGAGAGCGTCGCTGCGCGGCGGTCAGATCGGAGACGTGCAGCCAGCACGCGCTGACGTGCCGGTCGGAGACCGGGGTGCCGGGCGGGGCGACCTCCGCGCACACCGCCATCGCGTGCGGACAGCGGGGGTGGAAGCGGCAGCCGCTCGGCGGGTCCACCAGGCTGGGCGGCGATCCCCGGCCCTGCAGCGACAACGGCTCTGGCCGGTCCGGGTCCGGTGCCGCGCTGAGCAGCAGCTGGGTGTACGGATGGGCGGGCTCGTCGGTCAGCGTGACGGCTGGGCCGGACTCGACGACCTGGCCCGCGTACATCACCATGATCACGTCGGCCAGGTAGCGGGCCGAGGAGATGTCGTGGGTGATGTACAAGATCCCGAGCTTGTCGCGTTCGCGCAGGTCACCGAGCAGATTGAGGACGCCGAGCCGGATCGAGACGTCGAGCATGGACACCGGCTCGTCGGCCAGCAGTACCCGGGGCCGGACGGCCAGCGCGCGGGCGATCGCGACGCGCTGCCGCTGCCCCCCCGACAGCTCGTGCGGGTACTTGCCCAGGAACTGCTCGGCGGGGGTCAGCGAGACCCGCTCCAGCAGGCCCGTCATGGCGGCGTCCAGGTCCGCGCCCTGGCCCCCGAGCCCGTGGATCCGCAACGGCCGGGACAGGTGGTAGCGCACATCGTGCACGGGGTTGAGGGACGAGAAGGGATCTTGCAGGACCAGCTGGACGTCCCGTGCGTACTCCCGGCGGCCCCGCGTCAACGCGGGCACCGGGGCCCCGTCGAGCAGCAGTTCCCCGGCCGTCGGCGCGATCAGCCGGACCAGCAGCCGGGCCAGGGTGGACTTGCCGGATCCACTCTCGCCCACCACCGCGGTGATCCCGGATTCCGGCAGGGACAGCGAGACGTCTTCGACCGCGTGCACCACCGGGGCCTGCCGGGGTGAGCCAGCCGGGCCGCGGCGGCGGGCCTGGGCCAGCGATGCGCGGCCCCGCCGCCGGGCGTGGTGTACGGCGAAGTGCTTGGTCAGCCCGCGCGCTTCGAGCAGCGGGGCAGCAGTCTCCGGGGCGGCGGGGGAGGTAGCGGTCTCGGTCATGACTGGCTCCCCGGGTCCGGAGCGGCGATGCTGGGCGCGAGCGGCCCGGCGGAGGGGTCGGCCGCGGGCGTGCCGGGGGCGGGCGCGGCTGGGGCCGGGGTGGGCGTGGTGGCCGGCCGCGGCCCGGTCCTTGGCTCGGGCTGGGCCAGTTCCGCGGGCACCGGCCGGCTGCCGTCCTGCAGCCAGCAGGAAGCCAGGCGGCCCGATATCTGGCCGGCCGGCCCCGCGGGCCGCTCCAGCGGCGGGGACTGCTCGCGGCAGATGTCCATCGCGTACGGGCAGCGCGGATGGAATACGCAGCCCACCGGCAGCATCCGCAGATCCGGGGGAGAGCCGGGGATGCCGGTCATGTACCGGCGCGGGCCGTGCAGCGCCGGGAACGAGTTCAGCAGCCCCAGCGTGTACGGGTGGCGGGGTGCGCGGAACAGTTCCCCGGCGGGGGCCCGTTCCACCAGGCGGCCGGCGTACATCACTGCGATCGAGTCCGCGATCTCGGCCAGCAGCGAGAGATCGTGCGTGATGAACAGCACGGAGAAGCCCAGCCGCTCGCGCAGGGTCGTGAGCTCCTCAAGGATTTCCCGCTGGGTCACCACGTCCAGCGCGGTGGTCGGCTCGTCCAGGATCACCACCTGGGGCTCCAGCGCCAGGGCCATCGCGATCATGACGCGCTGCCGCATTCCGCCGGACAGCTCGTGCGGGTAGCTGCCGAGCCGGTCCGCGGTAATGCCGACCATGGCGAGCAGTTCGCCGGCGCGGGCGCGGCGGGCCGCGGCGTCCATGCCCGCCACGTGGGCCTGCAGCACATCCGTGAGCTGGGCGCCGATGGACAGCACCGGGTTCAGCGCGTTCATCGCGGACTGCAGCACCACGGCGATCTGGGACCAGCGCAGACGGCGCAGCTCCGGCTCGTCCAGGTCGAGCAGGTCCACGGGCCGGCCCGGCTCGGGATAGTAGAGCACCTCACCGCCGGTGATCATCCCGGGAGCACGCAGCAACCGGATCGCCGCGTAGGCCAGCGTGGATTTGCCGCTGCCGCTCTCACCAGCGAGCCCTAGCACCTCGCCGCGGCGCAGCGTCAGGTCGGCGTCCACGACCGCGTGCACGGCGCCGGGGCCGGCCCCGTAGTCCACCCGCAGGCTGCGGATCTCCAGCAGTGGTTCCGCGGTCATGACGTCTGCTCCTGGGTCCGGGTAGCGGCGCCCGTGCTGGAGGCTGCCGTGCTGCTGGTTGCCGTGCTGGTGGCTGCCGTGCTGGCGGCGGGTGCGGGCCTGGAGTGGACCACGGGGGTGAGGCCCAGCTCGAAGCGCCGGGGAAGCCCCTGCCCGCCGGACTTCCTGGACTGGCGCCGGGTCAGCCCGGCCGCGCGCAGCCGCGGGTTGATGAACTCATCGATGCCGAAGTTGAGCAGCGCCAGCGAGGTGCCGAGGAAGGCCACCGCCAGCCCGGGCGGGATGTACCACCACCAGTAGCCGCTGATCTCGGCGTCGGCGTTCTGCGCCTCGAACAGCATGGAGCCCCAGCTCCAATGCTCGGGGTTGATCAGTCCCAGGAAGGCCAGGGCGGTATAGGTGCCCACCCCGTAGAGCACGGTGAACAGGAACGAGGACGCCACGATCGGCAGCAGGTTGGGCAGGATTTCGTGCGAGATCACCCGCCAGCCACGCTCGCCGATGATGCGGGCCGAGTCCACGTAGTCGCGAGATCGCAGCGACAGCGTCTGGGCCCGCAGCACCCGGGCTCCCCACGCCCAGCCGGTGACCGCGATGATCAGGCCGATCAGCACGTCGTTGGTGGCCCCGGAGGGCGACAGGAAGCCGAAGATCACGATGAGCAGCGGCAGCGCCGGCATGACCAGGAAGAAGTTGGCCAGCATGGACAGGAGCTCGTCCGCCCACCGGCCGTGCAGGTACCCGGCGCACACCCCGATCGCTACCGACAGGATGGTGGCTACTATCCCGGCCAGGAGCGCGACCAGGATCGTGCTCCGGCCGCCCGCCAGCAGCTGGGAGAACACGTCCTGCTGGGTCTGGGTGGTGCCCAGCCAGTGCGCGGCGGACGGCGGCTGCGGCACGCCGTTCGTGGTAGACAGGCTGGCCGACGGGTTATACGGGGCCACCAGGGGACCGATGATGGCCACGATCAGGAACACCGCCAGCATGACGAACCCGGCGATGATCTTGGGCGAGCGGGGCAGCTGGATCCGGCGGCCCCGGATCGGGGCGGTGACCGGGTCAGGCAGCGGGCCGGCGCCGGGCTGGTCGCCCGGGCCGGATCCGCCGACGCCAATGCCGCCCAGGCCGGTTCCGCCCAGGTCCGTGCCAGTGCCGATAGACATCGCTCAGGCCTCCTGGCGGGTACGGGGATCGAGGAGCACGTACACGGAGTCCGCGGCCAGGTTGGCGAGCAGCACGGCGAACGTGATGATCAGGAAGATGCCCTGGAGCAGCGGGTAGTCGCGGCCGGCCACCGCCTGGAGCATGATCCAGCCCAGGCCGGGATAGCTGAACACGATCTCGGTGAGCAGCGCTCCGGAGACCACGAACCCGATCGCCAGCGAGAATCCGGACACGCTGGGCAGGATCGCGTTGCGGGCCGCGTACCAGATGACCCGGCGTTTGGGCAGTCCCTTGGCCTGCGCCACGAGGACGTAGTCCTCGTCCATGGTGGTCACCATCACGTTCCGCATGCCGACGATCCACCCGGCCGCGGAGCAGAGCACGATCGTGGCCGCGGGCAGGATCGCATGTTCGAGCACGTCACCGACGTAGGCCGCATTCCACCCGGGGAAGTCCAGCTGGCCATAGGCCCGGCCGGTGGGGAACCACCCCAGCCGGGTGGCGAAGATGTCCAGGGCGATGAAGGCCACGAAGAAGTAGGGCGCGGCCTGGAAGAACGTGGTGACCGGGAGCAGGCTGTCCAGCCAGGTGCCGCGCCGCCAGGCGACCAGGATGCCGAGCAGGGTGCCCAGCACGAAGCTGATCACCGTGGCCAGGCCGACCAGGCCGATCGTCCACGGCAGCGCGCTGCGGATCACGCTCGTCACGCTGGACGGGTAGTAGCTGGTGGACACGCCCAGGTTGCCGTGCAGCAGGTGCACCCAGAACGTCGTGTACTGGCCCCACAGGCCCTGCTTGCTGTTCAGGCCGTACTGCAGCTCGAGAGAGCGGATGGTGGCCGGCGTGACGTTGCCCATGAGATGAGACAGCACTGCCTCGACCGGATTCCCCGGCATCAGCCGCGGGATGAAGAACGTCACGGTGACGGCGAGGATCGCGGTGATGATGTAGAACAGCAGCCTGCGGGCGATGACGCGCATGCCGTCTCCTCTCAGCCCACCAGCCAGGGGGGCGTGGCTGGCTCGGGATGGCATCCGCAGCTCTCACGGGGAACCAGCCGGGTGGGCAGGACGATGTTGCGCGGGGCATGCCCGGCGTCGTTGATCATGGAATAGAGCACTTCGAATGCGGTCGCGCCGAGTTCCTGGATGGGCTGGCGCACGGTGGTCAGCTGGGGCCTCAGGTGGCGGGCGACCGGGATGTCGTCGAATCCGGTCACCGCGACATCCCCGGGGACGTCCAGCCCGTGCTGCATGAGCGCGTACACGACGCCCAGTGCGGTCTGGTCGTTGGCGCAGGCGATGGCCCGCGGGAGCTTTTCCGCTCCACCACTGGCCAGCAGGCGGTCGATGACCCGGGCGCCGCCGGCCGCGCAGTAGTTCCCCTCCCACTGCGGGCCGCCGGTGAATGTGCCGCCAGCCGCCTCGACCTCGTCGCTGAACGCGGCCTGCCGGGCCAGGTTGTCGGGGCTGTCCGGGTGGCCGCCGAGATAGGCGAGGGTCCGGTAGCCGTGCTCGCGGACCAGATGCCGGGCCAGTTCGCGCATGCTGCCCTGGTTGTCGCCGCCCACGTTCGAGGTGGTCGGCGTGGCCACACCGGCCAGGGTCACCACCGGGACCTGCCGGGACAGCCGTTCCAGCTGGTCCGGGTCGAGCACCTGATCGTGCAGGATCAGGCCGTCACTCTTGCGGGCCAGCGCGAAGACCCGCCGGGTGTGGTCGTGATCGTCCACGTCCACCGAGCTGACCAGCAGGTTGAAGTCGCGATTCTGGGCGGCCAGCTCGATACCCCGGTTGATCAGGTCCGGGAACTGAAGGCTCTCTTCCTCGTCCTGGAAGATCCCGTCGCCGACCGGCTCGGTGGCCGGCGGCCGCCGGATGACGACGCCGATGATCTCCTTGAGCCTCACGCTGAGCGCGCGGGCCGCGCCGTCCGGGATGAAGCCCAGGTCGGCGACGGCGGCCAGGACGCGCTCCCGGGTCTCGGCCATCGGGTTGCCGCGGCCGTTGAGGACCCGGGAGACCGAGGCAATCGACACCCCGGCGGCGCTGGCCACGTCGTAGATGGTCGCGGGGGAGAGCGGGCCGTTACGGCGGCTGGCCAGGCCCGCCCCAGCGGCAAGACCGCTGGCCGCGAGGTCGCCAGCTTGCTCTGAACCGTGGGCCGCGGAATCGCCGGCCTGGCGGGCCACGTCAACCGCGGCGCTGGCCGTATCGCGACTGTCCACCGGAACGCTCCCTCGCAGCCTTTGGGTCTCTGTCCTGCGCCGCTGACCGGCCCCAGGACAGGGACAACTCACCTCTGGGTAAGCGCTTACCCGCAGCCCCTTAAGAAAGCGGCTCGTCAAGAGCCGCTGACTTGCCCTGGCACGGTAAGCGCTTACCAACCGAGACACCCAGAGAGTATTTCGCCTCCGCCGTAGACTCAACCCCCCTGCCCTACTGTTACGGGAACGTGACGGAAGGGGTACAGCGCGGTGCCCCACCGCCAGCCCCCCGCCGCCTGCCCCCAGCCGCCCGCCGCCCACCGCCCACCGCCAGCCCCCCACCACCGAGGCCCCACCACCGAGGCCCCCAGCACCGAGGCCCCACCACCGAGGCCCCCAGCACCGAGGCCCCCAGCACCGAGGCCCCCACCACCGAGGCCCCCACCACCGAGGCCCCCACCACCGAGGCCCGGGAATCTTCGAGCCAGTTCGTGTGCGGAAACCGCTGCCAGCACAGCGGTTTGCGCACACAAACCCCGGCCGCCAGCTCGCTTCTCCCGGCCACCGATTCCCGCGGACGGCATCACCGCAGGTCACAGCCCGCCATCAGAAGCCTGGCCCAGCGCCAGCAGCCCCAGCAGCGCAAAAAGACCACGATCGCCCGCCCCGCAACCGCGACGTACACCCGGCCTGGCCCCCGGCACCGATCACTCAGTCGCCGTCTCACCGGGTCACTCTGCACGGATCGATGCTGGTCTAGCTGCAAATCCGCTGAGTGCACGCTGAGGAGGCGGGCCGCCGAGACTAGGCCCGAGGCCGGTCCTGTTGTCGGTCCCGCGGCCGGTCCCGATGCCGGTGTGGCGTATGTGACTCATGGGGGCGCGCGCCGGGCGGCATTACCGCCGGGGTGGCCAGCAGTCCCCGGCGTCTGCCTCTCCCTGGCTCTGGTCATGCGCCGCCGTGCTGGCCCATCGGTTCGCGGCGGTCGGTGCGGGCCGGCAAGCACGCGCCGGATCCAGTCCGAGTCGGCCGGCCGTTAACCAGGTGACCTGCAACAACACGGGCCGGGCTGCTGCAGTGTCGGGACAGCGCCCCGTCTGCCCGTCTCCGGACGGGTTCGCGGCGCACCGTCTGGCCGGGTGCTGCGAGATGCCGGGTGGCGGCGGACGGACAGCCTGGCCCAGGCTCGCTAACGGCCGATGTGAAACAGGGACGAAACACGATGTCCGGCAGATCCTGGTCCGTTGTCCACCGCGTAACAGTTGGGAAACGTGAACGAAACCCGCTCATGGGAAACATGAAGCGTTCGAGATGGACACCGAAGTGGTCGGCCGGATTTAGCTAGCCCGGGGGAATACCCCCGGATCACGCTGCGGTGATAGCGCGGGAGGGGTTTCAGCAGTCCGTCATGGCCTGACTGGGATCGCAACCGGAACCCCCCGGCAAGCACTTCCAGGGTAGCCCCATGGAGGCGGAGAGTAGTGGTTCCCTACGCAAGTTGGCTGTCATCTGGAGATAACGCGTGGCAGATGACCGCCGCAACACTGGTCGGCCTCATGAGTATCCCTGGCCTGGCCGTCTTGTACGGCGGCCTGGTGCAGAAGAAATGGGCCGTGAACACCATGATGATGGTGTTCTGCACGTTCTGCCTGGTACTGATTACCTGGGCCTTGTGGGCGTACAAGATGGGCTTTGGCGCGCCCTGGATTGGTGGCAGCCTCCACTTGCTGGGCAAGCCGGGGGCGTCACTGGGTACTGGCGCATTGGAAGGGCAGGGCAGCATCCCCCTGCTGAGCGCGGGTATGCCTCACTTCAGGATTCCGCAGTCGTCGGTGTTCTACTTCCAGTTCGTGTTTGCGGCGATCACCCCCATCTTGTTCATCGGCAGCGTGCTTGGCCGGATCAACTTCAAGGTTTGGCTGATCTTCGTGCCACTGTGGATCACCTTCGCCTACGCGGTCAACGCGTTCCTCCTCTGGGGCGGCGGTTTCTGGGCCGGCAAGGGCGCGCTGGACTTCAGTGGTGGCTACGTCATCCACCTGGCCGCCGGCATCTCGGGCTTCGTGGCCGCGTGGGTCATCGGGCCGAGGCTGCGGCGGGACCGCGAGCATGCCGTCCCGAACAACCTGATGTTCGTCGCGGTCGGGGCGGGCATCCTGTGGCTCGGCTGGAACGGCTTCAACGGCGGTGACCCGTACTTCGCCGGCTCGGACGCCGCGGCGGCCATCGTCAACACCAACCTGTGCACGGCGATCGCCATGATGACCTGGATCGTCATGGACATGATCGGCGGCCCGGAGAAGAAGCCGACCTTCCTCGGCGGCCTCAACGGCATGATCTGCGGCCTGGTGGGCATCACGCCCGCCGCCGGTTACGTGAACGGCTTCGGCGCGATCATCATAGGCCTGGTCTGCTCGATCATCGTCTGGTTCGCCTGGAACTACCTGAGCAAGGTCCCGCCGTTCAACAAGGTGGACGACGCTCTGGGAGTCGTGTACACACACGGCATCGCCGGCCTCTTCGGGGGCTTGCTGGTCGGGTTGCTCGCTGACCCGAAGATGATCGTGTACCTGGGCATCGGCAAGAACCCGGTCAGCATCTCGGGCAGCGGCCTGTTCTACGGGCACGCGCACCAACTGCTGGTCCAGCTGGGCGCCGCCGTCACGATCATCATCTGGGACGGCCTCGTCACGTTCCTCCTGCTCAAGGGCATCGGCCTATTCATGAAGCTGCGGATGAACGACGAGGAACTGGAGATCGGCGACGTCGCGATCCACGGCGAGGAGGCGTACCCGTCCGAGGGACTCGCTTTGTCCGGAGTGGGGGCCGCCCGGGCCGCCGAACTGTCCGCGCAGAACAAGGTGTCCATCAAGGAGGAGGCGTCACCGCCGTCCGGAACCTGACCGGCGGAGCAGGCCAGCACACGCTCAACCCGGCGGCCCTCGTGTGAGCCCAGTGCTCGCGGGAGGGCCGCCGGGCCGTTGGGGGTCCGGGGCTCGTGGCCCGGGATAATCAGACCCCTGGACAATCAGCCCCGGGCAAGCTAGCGGAAGGCTTCTTCCAGCCACCACGCGCCGCGGGCCGAGGTGACCTTGGCGTCGACCAGCATGGGGCGCTTGCGGGGCCCGTCCAGCCAGTCCTGCACCGGACCGAGGTCGGCGGGGCTGCGCACGGTCACCCCGTGGCAGCCGAATCCGCGGCCGATCTCGGCGAGATCAGCAGGAGGGAACCGGACGGTGCCCAGCGGGTGCCCGTCCGGCCCGAAGTGATGTACCTCGGCCCCGTAAGCCTCGTCGTCGTAGACCACGATGAGCATGGGCAGCCCGAGCCGGACCACGGTTTCCAGCTCGCTGACGGCCATCAGCGCCCCGCCGTCGCCCAGCGCGGCCACGGTGAGCCGGTCCGGGCGGGCCAGGGCGGCCCCGATCGCCGACGGCAGCCCGAGCCCGATGGACTGGTAGGCCTGGGTGAAGCAGAACGCGTCCGCGTCGGGCACCGCGAGGTACATGCTCGGGTAGCCCATGAAGTTCCCCGAGTCCACGCTGACCGTGCGCTGCACCGGGAGCATGTCGTCCAGGGCGATGCTCAGCGTCCGCGGGTCGATCAGGCCGTTCCCGCCTTCGTCGGTGTGCGGCACATCGCGCCACCGGACCTCGCGGGCGATGCGTCCGCGGACATTGCCGGTGCGGTAGCCCAGACCGCTGCCGAACCGGTCGCCCAGCGCGGCCAGTGCGGCGCGGGCGGTCTCTGCCACATCGCCGAGCACGCCGAGCTGTACCGGCCGGTGCGCACCGATCGCCGCGGGGTCGTCGTCCACCTGGACCACGGTGGCCTCCGGGCCGATCAGGGTGCCGTGCCGCATGGTCCACATGTTCAGCGAGCAGCCCCAGCCCACGATCAGGTCGGCCGCACTGATCAGCCCGGCAGCGAGCGGGGAGGCGAAGCCGCCACTCACGTCCAGGTCCCAGGGGCTGCCGCGGAACAGGCCCCGCGCCGCCGCCGACGTGGCCAGCAGCGCGCCACAGGCCTCCGCGAGGCGCTCCAGGTCCGGCCCGGCCCGGGCGACCCGGGCGCCCCGCCCGGCCACGAACACCGGTCGTTTGGCCAGGGCGAGCTGGCCAGCCAGGGCGTCCGCCGCGTCCGCGGTGGGTGCAACGGGCCCGAGCACCGGACCGGCGGCCGGCGGCTGCCGGTCGCAGTCGCCAGCCTGCACATCGAGGGGCATGGCCAGGATCACCGTGCGCCGCTGCGCGGCGGCCGTGCGATACGCCCGCGCAGTGTCGGCGGCGGCTGAGGCAGGGGAGTAGAGCCGTTCCGGCACCGCGCCCACCGCCGAGGCCAGTGCGGCCACGTCGATGCGGAAGTTGGACCGGACCGCCGCGGCGGCCACGTCCGCGGCGAGCACCACGAGCGGTGTGCGGCTCTTGGCCGCCTCGGTGATGCCGGTGACCGCATTGGTCAGCCCGGGACCCTGGTGCACGCTGAGCAGTCCGGTCCGTCCCGCGGTCCGGGCCCACCCATCAGCCATGCAGGCGGCGCCGCCCTCGTGCCGGGCGGCGATGTACCGGGCTCCCTGGCTGATGAGGGCGTTGGTGAGGTGGAAGTTGCCGCTGCCGACCACGCCGAACACGGTGTCCGCGCCGAGTCCGGCCAGCGTCGCGGCGACAGCATCAGTGACCCGCATCAGGTCAAGACTGTTCGCCCGCGCGCCCGACGGGGCGCCCGGCCGGCTGCTCGATGAGGGCGATGACCCGGCACGGGCTGCCCGAGCCGCCGGTAATCGGGAGTGGGCCGGCGATCACCACCGCGCCGTGGGGCGGCAGCAGGGCCAGGTTCTGCAGCTGCGTCAGCCCGTACTTACCCGCGCCCAGCAGCGACGCGTGGCAGGGGAACGGCGGGTCGAAGGAGTGCGCCGCGCCCGCGTCGGTGCCGACCGTCTCCACCCCCAGCCCGATGATCGACTCGTGGGCTGCCAGCCACTGCGCGCAGGCCACCGAGATGCCGGGGGTGTGCGGCCCGGTCTGGTTGACGTTGATGAACTCCTCCTGGCTGGCTGACCGAGCGTCCCAGCCGGTCCGGTAGAGCAGCCAACCGCCTGGGGGCAGCGGGCCGTGCTCGGCCTCCCACCGCTGGACATGCTCAATCTCGAGCAGGAAATCGGGGTCGGCGGCGGCCTGGGCGGTGAAGTCGAGCACTGCCGCGGGGGCGATCAGCCGGTCCACCGGGACCTGGGAGACGTCCGCGCCGTCCTGGCCGGTGACCCAGTGCACCGGCGCGTCGAAGTGCGTGCCGGTGTGCTCGCCGGTGCGAATGTCGTTCCAGTACCAGGCGGGGCCGCGGTCGTCGTAGCGGCTGATCTCCTGCAGCGAAAAGGTGGCCGTGTTGCCGAACGGCTCGGGCAGCCGGATGACGGGCGTGGTGTCGTTCAGCGGTGCGGTCAGGTCGATGACCTCGATGCCGCCGTCCCTGATCGCGGTGGTCAGGTCATTGAGCAGCGACATGCGGGGCTCCTGTCGTGAGGCTGGTCGGCGGGGGCGGCGGGCATGCCACCGCGGCACAATAAGTGCCGCGGCCGGATGCCCGCCGCCCGCGCCTGAGGGATCGTGTCTGGGGAACGCGTTGCCGTTCTACACCAGTCGCGCCGGGACCGGAGTACCCAGCAGCCATGTTATAGTCATAACATGGCTGAGAAGAAGGCGGTGCTGAACGTGACCGTCAACGAGTCGCTGGCCGAGGAAGTGAGGCGAGCGGCCACGCTCGAGCACACTACGATCTCCAGCGTGGTCGAGCGGGCGCTGCGGCAGCAGCTGGCCTGGGAACTGAAGCGCCTCGACGGCATCCGGGCGATCGAGGAGTACTTCGAGGAGCATGGCTACCCGACTCCCGAGGAAGACGCAAGGGCCGCAGCCCGCGTTGCCGAGGAGCACCGGCTTCTCGACGAAGCCCGTGCTGTCATGGCGGCACGGGATCGCGCCCATCACGCTGACGGAGGTGACGTCGCGTGAGGAATTACGTCTATGACAGCGGAGCCCTCATCGCCATCGACCGCAGCCGTGACAACGAGCAAGTGCGGAGCCATCAGAAGCGGCTGGCGGGCGGGGACCACATCATGGTGCCCGCACCAGTCGCCGCGCAGGTGGTGCGGGACTCGCGTCGTCAAGCACGGTTAATGCTCACCCTCCGGAGCTGCGAGATAGTTCCCTTCGAGGCGGATGACGTCACGCCAGTGGGTGAATTGCTGGCCAGATCCGGCACAGCTGATGTCGTGGACTGCTTCGTGGCACTCAAGGCAGCGGAAACCGGTGCCGTGGTCATCACCTCAGACCCGGGCGACATCACACGCTTGCTGAACTCCCTGGGAGCACTCTTGCCCGTAATGAGGCCGTGAGGGTCAGAGGTTGGTGACGGCGGGGATGACCTTGCTGCCGATGACCTCCAGCGGGGTGATGTCCCAGACGTTGGCCACCGCCCCGATCGCCGCGCTGAAGCCCATCTCGGCCAGCCCGCCGAGCTGGTCGACCACCTCGTTCGCCTTCTCGCCCCTCGCGCCGACGTCGAAGATGAAGTAGACGGTCTTCTCGATCTCGTCATAGTCACGGCCCTCGGCCTCGCAGTGCCCGCGCAGCACGTCCAGTTTGCGGGCCAGGTCAGGTCCGGGGAACAGGTTGCAGGCCTGGGCGTAGCGGGCCACCAAGCGGAGCGTCTTCTTCTCACCCGAGCCGCCGATCATGATCGGCGGGTGCGGCTGGGACAGCGGCAGCGGCGAGTTGAGCGGCCGTTCCAGCTGGTAGTGCCGGCCGTGGTAGGGGGAGTCGTCGCCGCGGAACATCTGCAGGCAGATCTGCAGCGTCTCCTCCAGCCGCTCGAACCGCTCGGTGATCGGCGGGAACGGGATGCCGAGCCCGCGCGACTCTTCCTCGTTCCAGGCCGCGCCGATGCCGAGCCAGGCCCGGCCGCCGGACAGCACGTCCAGCGTCGTGATGATCTTCGCGAGGATCCCCGGGTTCCGGTAGGTCACCCCGGTGACCAGCGTCAGCAGCGTGGCCCGCGACGTGCTCGCGGCCAGGTAGCCGAGCGTGGTGTACGCCTCGAGCATCTCGTGGTCGACCGGGCCGACCGCCTGGATCTGGAAGAAGTGGTCCATCACGGCCAGGAACTCAAAACCGGCGTCGTCCGCGGTCCGGGCCACCGTGGCCAGATCCGCGCCGAGGCGGGCCGGGCCGTCCTGGGTGGTGAAATCAGGGATCTGCACACCAAGCTTCACGTAGGTACCTCCAGTGATGAGGCTCTCACACGGACCGGGCTGGCCAGCGTCTGGGCGTCCCGCAGAATGGAGGGATGACCAGACCCGTGGTGAAGGCGCTGACCCTGGTGACCGACGACGGGGTGGCCATCGACGCAGTCCACTTGCCCGGCGAGGGCGACGTGGGGTTCGTTATTGCCCATGGTTTTACCTTGTCCTGGCAACATGGTGCGGTCTGGAAGGTGGCGAGCAGGCTGCAGGAGCACGGCGGCGTGGTGTCCTTCGACTTCCGCGGCCACGGCCGGTCCGGCGGGCTGTCCACCATGGGGGACCGGGAGATCAAGGATCTGGACGTGGCCGTGCGGTACGCGCGGGAACTGGGTTACCGGCGGATCGCGGCGGTCGGGTTCTCCATGGGAGCCTCCGTCGTGATGCGCTACGCGGGGCTGGTCGGCGGGCTGGACGCTGCCGTGTCGGTCAGCGGGCCCGGGCACTGGTACTACCGAGGCACCAAGCCGATGCGCCGGGTGCATTTCGCGGTGGAGCGCCGGGTGGGCCGGGCCATCACCCGGACCTGGCTGGGGACCCGGGTCAGCCCGGGCGGATGGAATCCGGTGCCGATCCCGCCCGACGAGGCGGCCGCCATGATCTCTCCGACCCCGCTGCTCATCGTGCACGGCGACCAGGATCCCTACTTCCCCGTCTATCACGGCCAGCGGCTGTTCGACGCGGCGAGCGAGCCCAAGGAGTTCTGGGTGGAACCGGGGTTCGGGCACGCGGAGTCAGGCGCCGAGGGGCCGCTGCTGGACCGGATCGCGGGGTGGGTCCGGGAGCACGCGCTAGCCTCCCCGGAGGCTGTCTCCCGTGTCGGGGTCGAAGAAGTGCAGTGAGCCCAGGTCTACGTGCGGCCGGGCCCGCTCGCCCAGCCCCGCGTCCTCCATATTCTCCGGGCGGGCCGTGCCGCGCTGGAGTGTCGGCACTGTCTGTCCCTATCCCCGAACTGCTATCCGCCGAATTGGCCGGCGGGCTGGCCCCGGACCCCTTCGACCCGGGTGTGCAGCACGTGCCCGGCCAGTGGTTCCGCGGCCCGCTGCGCCTGCGTCATGTCCTCCCAGGCCGTGGTGACGAATAGCTCGCCGAGATCCGGGCCGCCGAACGCGGGGCAGGACGGCTGGGACACCGGAACCTCCAGCTCGGCCAGCAGCGAACCATCCGGCGCGTAGCGGCGCACCGCATGACCGCCCCAGAACGCCACCCACAGGCACCCGCCGGAGTCCACCACCAGGCCGTCCGGGATGCCCTGCTCCGGCGCCGGCTGGACCAGGTCCCGGGGGGTACCCAGCGTCCCGGCGGCCAGGTCGCACCCGAAGGCGCGGATCCGCGGCCGGGGCTCACCCGAGTCGATGTAGTAGAACGTGCTGCCGTCCGGGCTCCAGCCCAGCCCGTTGGACTCGGTCACCCCGTCCAGCACCACGGCGATCTCGCCGGACGGGTCGAGCCGGTACAGCGCGCCCGCCCCGGCCCGCCGGTCGGCGGCCACCGTGCCCGCCCAGAACCGGCCCACCGGGTCGCACACCCCGTCGTTGAACCGGACGTCAGCCTGCATGCCGGGCGGCTCCCACGGGCCGCCGTCCGGCTGCCCGTCCGCGCCGACCAGGCGGAACCCGTCCGCCGCGGCCAGCACGTACCCCCCGGCCGCCCGCGGTGCGGCCGCGCCGACCGCCACCCCGGCGGTGTGGAACACCGAGTCACCCACCCCGGGCCGGTACCGGTGCAGGTGCCCGGCCAGGATGTCCACCCACATCAGGCTGCCGGTGGCGGCGTCCCAGAACGGCCGCTCACCCAGCTCCGCCTGCGCCGATATGGCCACGTCCCACGACACGCTCATTTGCCCATCCCCAGGGTCAGTCCCCGCACCAGGTAGCGCTGGAAGATCAGGTACACCACGATGGCAGGTACCGCACTGATAAACGAGCCTGCCATCAGCACCGGGATGCTGGTCGTCCGCCCGGCCGACAGCGCGGCCAGCCCCACGGTGATCGTCTGCGGACCACCGGCGCCGTGCTCACCGCGCTGGCCGTGTCCCGGCGGGGCTGGCGGGCTGGGTGGGGCCAGTGAGGCTGGTGGGGGAATTGGTGGTGCGGATCCGGAGGGCGGCGGCGATCAGGATGGCGAGCAGGGCGAGGCCGCCGAGCAGGAAGGCGTTCCCGGTCAGCAGTTCGATGCCGTGCCAGTGATACTCGGCGAACCAGGGCCGGTCGCCGTCGCGGTAGTAGACCTCCGGGTCGGTACTGGGCGGCAGCCAGAGCATCCCCAGCGAGAACTGGCCCAGGTCGTTCGGCTCACCCCAGAGGCTGCCCGGCCATGCCCCGTATACGGCCAGCATGGCCGCGGCCAGGGCCCAGTAGCCCGCGGCGGGCCACCGCAGGGCCCGGCGCCAGGGTCGCGGGCCGCGCAGGGCGCGAACCGCGTAGGTGGCCGCGACCGCCACTCCCGGGACGACCCACACCCAGTGGTGGTCCCAGCTGATCGGGGAGATCAGCAGGCCGGTCAGGGCGCAGGCGAGCAGCCCGGGCAGCGGATGGCCGGCCCGGTCCAGCAGGACCGCGCAGGCCAGCCCGGCCACCGCGGTGACCAGCGCCACCGCCAGCCACACCGGGACCGCGCCAGCCACGCTGCCGGCCAGCCTGGTGAGCAGGGCACGCAGCGACTGGTTGCCCTCCCAGCCGACGAAACCGGTGCGGCCCCCGTTGAAGAACAGGCCGCCCAGCCACCACCGGGCCGAATCGGCGGGCGCGGCCACGAAGCCCACGGCCACGGTGGCGGCGAACGCCGCGCAGCCTGCGGCGGCCGCGCGGAACCTCCTGGTCAGCAGCAGGTACGGGATGAAGATGAGGGGCACCAGCTTGATCCCGGCGGCCACGCCGACTCCCGCCCCTTTCCACCACCGGCTGGCCCCGGACCGGCGGGTATCCGGCTGGCACAGATCCCAGACGATCAGCGCCATCAGAAGCAGGTTCACCTGGCCGAGGTACAGGGTGCGGATGACCGGCTCGGTCCAGAACACGGCGGCCGCGGCCAGCAGGGTGGCACCCAGGCGGGTCAGGCCACGGCGGCAGCCGAGCCCGCCGAACGTGAACCAGAGCGCGGCCAGCAGCGCCGCGATGTTGACCGCCACGATGAGCGGGGGCAGCGCCCGCCACGGGATGAGGGAGATCACCGCGAAGACGACCGCCGCGAACGGGGGATAAGTGAACTTCAGGTGCAGGCTCTCGTAGCCGCGCCAGTCGTATAGCGGCGCGGCCAGGTGCGGGTCGTACCAGGGCCGCACATTCCCTCCCAGGTTCACCAGCTCGTGGGCAGCGGCATCCCCTCGCTGTATCCGGCCGCGCTCTGTACCCCGACCATCGCCCGCTCGTGCAGCTCCTCCAGATCGGCCGCGCCGGCGTAGGTGCACGCGCTGCGCAGCCCGGCCGTGATCGCGTCGATCAGGTCCTCCACGCCGGGACGTTGCGCGTCCAGGTACATCCGCGCGGTGGAGATGCCTTCCTCGAACAGTTCCTTGCGGGCCCGGTCGAACGAGGAGTCACCCGCGCTGCGCAGCCGCACCGCCCGGGCCGAGGCCATGCCGAAGCTCTCCTTGTACAGCCGGCCGTCCGGATCACGGAACACGTCGCCGGGGGACTCGTAGGTACCCGCGAACCAGGACCCGATCATGACGTTGGAGGCTCCCGCCGCCAGTGCGAGCGCCACGTCCCGGGGATGGCGGATGCCGCCGTCCGCCCAGACGTGCGCGCCCAGCGCCCGGGCCTGCGCCGCGCACTCCAGGACCGCGCTGAACTGAGGACGGCCGACCCCGGTCATCATCCGCGTGGTGCACATCGCGCCCGGCCCGACCCCGACCTTCACGATATCCGCACCCGCCTCGACCAGGTCGGCGACGCCGGCCGCGGTGACCACGTTCCCGGCTGCGATCGGCACGTCCGGGCCGACCCCGCGGACCGCGCCCAGCGCGCTCATCATCTTGTCCTGATGGCCGTGCGCGGTGTCCACCACCAGCATGTCCACCCCGGCGTCGAGGAGCAGCTTGGCCTTGGCCGCCACGTCGCCGTTGATACCCAGGGCCGCCCCGACACGCAGCCGCCCGCTGGCGTCGGTGGCCGGGTCATACAGGGTCGCGCGGAGCGCGCCGGTGCGGGTCAGGATGCCCACGCAGCGGCCGTCGGCGTCCACCACCGGCGCCAGCCGGTGCCGCCCGTCGTGCAGCAGGGTGAAGGCACGCTGCGGGTCGGTACCCGCCGGGAGGGTGAGCAGTTCGGTGGACATCACGTGGCGCAGCTGGGTGAACCGGTCCACGCCGGTGCAGTCGGACTCGGTCACCACGCCGACCGGGCGCCCATCCTGGACCACGATCACGCCGCCGTGCGCCCGCTTGGGCAGCAGGCCCAGCGCCTGGCCGGTGGTGTCACCTGGGGCCAGCGTGATCGGTGTGTCGTGCACCAGGTCCCGGCTCTTCACCCAGGCCACCACGTCGGCGACCACGTCGGCCGGGATGTCCTGGGGCAGGATGGCCAGGCTCCCGCGCCGGGCCGCCGTCTCGGCCATCCGGCGCCCGGATACCGCGGTCATGTTGGCCACCACGATCGGGATGGTGGTGCCGCTGCCGTCGCGGGCCGCGAGGTTCACGTCGAGCCGGGACGCCACCGCCGACCGGCCGGGGACGAGGAACACGTCGCTGTAGGTCAGGTCATGGGCTGGGATGTTCTCGGTGAGGAATCGCACCCTTCGATTCTGCCTGGTAAGCCTCCGTGCCCCGTTCTGGTCGTCAGCCGGAGACGGGCGGGCCCGCCCCTGGCTCACCGTCGGCCACGTCCCAGGTGTCCCATTCGTCCCGGGACAGCATGGCTTCTTCCAGGTCCAGGTGGTGCAGGACCTCGTCGAGCACCTCGTCGTCGATCTGGCGCTCGTCCCGCAGCCGGATGAATTCGGCCCGCTCGGCCGTGGTCATCTCCCGGCGCAGCCGCCGGAAGGCGGCCGAGGGGGCCGGGCCGCCCTCAGCGCCCTGGGCTCCTTCCCCGCCGGGCTGGCCATCCGGCAGTCGCTCCCAGGCTCCCGCCTGCCGGTACTCGGCCAGCCGCCGGAGCCGTTCCACCACCGCGGAGGGAGCGCCGGCGGGGTTCTCGGCGGCCAGCTCGTCCAGACGCCGCAGTCCCGCCTCGGACGCGGCCTCCTGCGCGTGGGCCTGGGCCACCACGTCGGCCCGCTCCTCGTCCGGACTGGCTCGCACTCCCAGCCAGCGGATCAGCCGCGGCAGTGTGAGGCCCTGCACCAGTAGTGTGCCAAGCACGGTGGTGAAGGTCAGGAAGACCAGCAGGTTGCGCTGGGGCACATCAGTGGGCAGCGCGGCCGCGGCCGCGAGCGAGATCACGCCCCGCAGGCCCGCCCAGGACAGCACGAACGTGGCCTGCCAGCGGGGGGCCGGATCCTGCCGCCGGATCCGGGGCACCAGCCATCGGGGCAGGTAGATGGACGGGAAGACCCAGACGAAGCGGGCCAGGATGACCGCGGCCAGCACGACGGCGGCCTCAGCGACCAGCTGGCCGGGATTACGGTTGCCCAGAGCCTGGATTATCGGCCGCAACTGCAGGCCGATCAGCGCGAACGCCACCGATTCGAGCACGAACGTGGAGACCCGCCACACGGCCATGTCCTGCAGCCGGGTGGCAAAGTGCGCCTGCCCGCCGTGATGACCCAGGTACAGGCCGGTCACCACCACGGCCAGCACTCCCGACACATGCAGCGAGTCGGCGGCCAGGTAGGCCGCGAAGGGGGTGAGGAGCGACAGGGCGCTTTCCACCAGCGGGTCACGCAGCCGCATCCGGAGCCGGTGAATTCCGACCCCGAGCACCAGGCCCACGGCTATCCCGCCGATGCTGATCGTGACCAGGCTGCCCACCGCGCTGAGCGGGGACGGGGTGGCCACCGCGGTCGAGGCTGCGCTGACCGCAACCGCGTACACCGTGAGCGCAGTGCCGTCGTTCAGCATGCTCTCGCCGGTGATGACGGTCAGCAGCCGTCTGGGGAGGTGAAGCTGGCGGCCGATGCTGGCTGTGGTGACCGCGTCGGTGGGCGCGAGAATCGCGCCCAGGGTGATCGCGGCGGCCACAGGCAGCCCAGGCACGTCCAGCCGGGCGGCGCCCCCCACCACCACCGCGGTGAACAGCACCAGGCCGACGGAGAGCAGGGCGAGGGTCCGCACGTTGTCGCGCAGGTTCAGGTACGAGCTCTCCAGCGCCGTGGTGTAGACCAGCGGGGGCAGCACCGCGAACAGGACCAGGTCCGGGTTGAGCCGGAACTCCGGTACCCCGGGGATGTAGGATGCGGCGAGCCCGGTGAAGACCAGCAAGATAGGAGCGGCCACGCCGTGCCTGCGGGCCAGCGCCGCGATCGCGCACGAGCCGACGATGAGCAGCAGCAGCGCCAGGGCCTGCGTCGCCGTCATCGCGACGGGATCAGGAGTAGTGGAAGGCCGCGAAGATGATAGCGGTCAGCCGGTCCACCATCTCATCCCTCGGCAGGCGGACTTCGACGGTCAGCAGGTAGTTGATCCGCTCCAGCATCATCAGCAGGGCCAGGGCGGTCAGCTCGGCGTGCCCGGCCGGTGCCTCACGGCCGGCCGGGCCCGCGCCGGCCGTCATGCCCTGGGTGATGGCCTCGGAGAGCCTGAACATCACTTGCAGTCCGTCACCGAAGACTTCCTCGCCGACGACCTCCGCCTGGCTGAGGATCCGGATCACGGACGCGTGGGCGGCATAGGTGTCGCAGAACGCGCTGACCCAGTGGCGCAGCGCGGCGTGCCCGGCCTCGTTGCGGGTGACCACAGGGAACTCGTCGGTCAGCGCGGCCATGTCCACGAGCGCGTCCGAGAGCAGCGCCTTGAACAGGTCCTCTTTATTGGAGAAGTACAGGTAAAAGGTGCCGTGCGAGATCTTGGCCCGGCGCACCACATCGTCGACCCGGACGGCCTGGAAACCCCGCTCGTCGAACTCGGCCAGACCCGCGTCGAGCAGCTTGTGTACCGTCTGGCGGCCCTGGGCGCGGAGCTCACGGTCCTGAGCTGGCGCGCCGCCGCCCAGCGAGGGTCGCCGGGACCGCCCTCCGGCGCCCCGCAGGCCCGACTGGGGGCCGCTGTGGGCGTTTGGTGGCTTTCCCGCGTTACCTTCTGGCACGGATCCCCTCGGCGCAGTGCCGGGGCCGACTTCCCGACTCATGTTCGGAGGGTAGCCTGCCCAGCATCAGTTCGCTGCACTCCCCCACCGCAAGAAGTGTGCCTGGCCCGGCTCCCGGCCGTATCCCCAGATCAGGGGGGAGTCAGGAACCCAGGACCTGTTCCAGATACGGATTGGCGAACCGGCGGCCCGGGTCGAGTTGGTCCCGCAGCGTGACGAAATCCGCGAACCGGGGATAGACGCCGCGCAGGTACGCCGCGTCCCGCGTGTGCAGCTTGCCCCAGTGCGGGCGCCCGCGCAGGGCCGTCATCACCGCCTCTACCTCCCGGAAATACTCCTCGTGCGGTGCGGTGGCGAAGACGTGGATGGCGATGTAGGCGGTGCTCCGGCCGTACGCCGTTGACAGCCAGACATCGTCGCCAGGGGCAATCCGGACCTCGATCGGGAAGCTGATCCGCCAGGCGTACCGGGAGAACAGGTCGCGGATCGCAGTGAGCGCCCCAGCGAGGTGCTCGCGCGGGATCGCGTATTCCTGCTCCTTGAAACGCACCCGGCGGGGGCTGGTGAATACCCGGTAGGCGGCGTCCGTGTAAGTCCGGGCGCTGAGCGCCTTGCCGGCGATGCCGTTGATGGCCGGGATGACCGCGGGATAACGCTGTCCGAGGCGGCAGGTGGCCCCGAACAAGGTGTTGGACAGGAACTCGTCGTCGAGCTGCTGGCGCCACCTGGGCAGCGGGCGTGGCGGGCCGTCGCTCCGGTTGTTGCGTTTGGTCAGGCAGCCGTCCGTGTGCGGGAACCAGTAGAACTCGAAGTGCTCGTTGGCGCTGGCCAGTTCGTCCAGCCGGGCGATGACCTCGGCCCAGCGCATCGGCTCCTCGCGCGCGGTCAGCAGGAAGGCCGGGGCCACCCGGAAGGTCACCGCGGTGAGCACGCCGAGCGCCCCGAGGCCGATCCGGGCCGCCTGGAACAGCCCGGGGGCCTGGTCCGCAGAGCAGGAGACGATGCTGCCGTCGGCCAGGACCACCTCCAGCGCCGTCACCTGGGCGGCGATACCACCCAGATCCCGGCCGGTCCCGTGGGTGCCGGTCTGGATCGCGCCGGCGACGGTCTGCTCCTGGATGTCGCCCATGTTCGCCAGGGTCAGCCCGCGGGCGTCCAGGTACTCGTTGAGGTCCCGGAGGCGGCAGCCGGCCTCGACCGTGACTTCCCCCACCTCCTGGTCCACCGACCGGATGGCCCGCAGCCCATCTGGTTGCAGCATCACCCCGCTGGTCACGGCGACCGGGGTGAAGGAGTGACCGGATCCGGTCATCCGCACGGTAAGGCCGTCCTGCGTGGCCAGCGCGACCGCCTCGGCGACTTCCGCCGTGGAGCGCGGGGTGATCACCCGCCGCGGCGTGGCGGCCTGGTTGCCGGCCCAGTTCTGCCAGCGGGGTTCGGCGAGGACCATGCCCGGACCTTATCCGAGCGGGCGGGGAAGGCCGGATCAGAAGCCCCATAAGTTACGTCTTACCGCAAAGCCCTAGTCACGTTGCTTTTCTGGCTCCGGAGGCAGCCGGTCTTCAGCCGGGCCCCGCATGACTTATAGGGTTATGAACGCGATGAGACGCCTGCTACGGCGCACAGCGCCGCTCTCTGCCGTCCGGAGGCCTGCCATGCGGGCCCTGGGGGCCAGTGCCGCAGTCGCCCTCCTGCTGGCCGGCACCACGGCCATGCAGCCCGCGCCTACCGGGGTCTCTTCGGCCGGCACCGCAGCAGGCGGCCACGCAGGAGCCAGCACCAGGGCCGGCGCCACCACCAGCGGCAGCTTCCGCAAGATCATCTCGCCGGACCTGCTCGTCATCGAGCCGTCCGGCCTGTCCGTGCGGCAGCTGGCCAAGCTGGACGCCGTGGCCGGGGTGCGCCAGGTGGTGTCCGCCGACGGTGCCAAGATCAAGCTCAACGGCCACCAGGTGAACGTCCTGGGCGTGAACCCGGAGCAGTTCCGGTCCTGGACCCCGCTGGCCACCGCGACGGATCAGCGCCTGTGGGCAGCGCTGGGGCGGGGACGCTTCGTGACCTCGACCACGCTGGCCAGGCAACGGAAGCTGCACCCCGGCCGGGCCTACCAGATCACCGGGGCCCGGCAGGAGCAGCTGACCTTCGGCGGATCGGCGTCGCTGGGTATCTCGGATATCGACGCGCTCGTCAGCGACCAGGCCTCAGCCCAGCTCGGCCTGGTGCCGGGGGTGCTGGCCCTGGTCAGCGCGCCCGGGGCCGGCATGGCCAGGCTGACCAAGGCGGTGCGCCGGATCACCGGGCAGTCCGCCCAGGTGAGCAGCCTGCGGCCCGCGCAGCAGCAGCTCCCGCTGGACCGCACGGCCGGCAGTGGCCGTCCCTCAAACTACCTGCAGCTGTTCCAGGCGTCGGCGGCTCGCTACTGCCCCAGCCTGTCCTGGACGGTGCTGGCCGCCATCGGGCAGATCGAGAGCGGGGACGGGAGCAACAATGGCCCGTCCAGCGCCGGGGCACTCGGCCCCATGCAGTTCCTGCCCTCGACCTGGCACGAGTGGGGGATCACGGCGTTCGGCGCGACCGGGTCGCCGGACATCATGAACCCGTTCGACGCGGTCCCGGCGGCCGCCCGGCTGCTGTGCGCGGCCGGGGCGGGGTCAGCCGGCGGGCTGCGCGGGGCGATCTTCGCGTACAACCACGCCACCTGGTACGTCAACGAGGTGCTGGCGCTAGCCCAGGAATACGCCCACGACTACGGGTGATCCATCCGCCCACCCGTCGGCGGCCCGGTACCAGGGGGCAAGGGCCGCAGGCACCGGGGGCGTGCCCCCGTCGCGCAGCCCGGTACCCGGGCCAGGGCCGCGGGCGTCACCCCCCGTCCGCCCCGGCTGGTCATCGGCGCGGGCCTGGTTGGATGGGGGCATGGCGGATTACGACGCGTTCCTCCTGGTGTCTTTCGGCGGCCCGGAGGGCCCGGATGACGTGATGCCGTTCCTGCACAACGTGACCCGCGGCCGGGGTATCCCGCCGGAACGGCTGGCGGCGGTGGCCGAGCACTACTACGCCGTCGGCGGGGTCAGCCCCATCAACCAGCAGTGCCGGGACCTGATCGCCGCGATCGGCAAGGACTTCGCCGCGTCCGGGGTGGAGCTGCCGATCTACTGGGGCAACCGGAACTGGGATCCTTACCTGACCGCGACCGTGGCCGAGATGGCCGTCGCCGGGGTGCGGCGGGCGCTGGCCTTCGTCACTTCGGCCTATGGGTCCTACTCCAGCTGCCGGCAGTACCTGGACGACATCGGGCGGGCGCGGGCGCAGACCGGGCCGGAGGCACCAGAGATCGACAAGATCCGCCACTTCTACCGCCATCCGGGGTTCATCGAGCCGTTCGCCGACGCCACCGTGGCGGCCATCGGGTCGCTGCCACCCGGCGTCCGCGCGGGCGTCCCGCTCGTGTTCACCGCGCACAGCGTGCCGGCCACCATGGCCGCGGCCAGCGGGCCGCCGCCGGGCGGCCGCTATCCCTCCCAGCTGGCCGAGGCGTCCGGACTCATCGCCGAACGGGTCAGCATCACCACCGGCGGCAGGCACCCTTGGCGGCTGGTCTACCAGAGCCGCAGCGGGCCCCCGGCGCAGCCCTGGCTCGGCCCGGACGTATGCGACTACCTGGAGGACCTGGCCCGCGACGGAGCTCCTGGCGCGGTCCTCATCCCGGTCGGCTTCATCACCGACCACATGGAAGTCGTCCATGACCTCGACATCGAGGCGGCGGAGACCGCCCGGCAGAGCGGGCTGCCACTGGCCCGCGCCGCGACCCCCAGCACGGACCCGCGCTTCATCTCGATGATCACCGCGCTGGTCACCGAGCGGCTAGAGGGCCAGGTCAGCCCGGCGGCGCTGGGCTCCCCGGGCTGTGGCACCGGCGACTGCTGCCGCGTGCCCGCCACGGCACGCCGCCCCGCGCACCGGCCGGCCGCATCATGAGCGAGGTGCCGGACCCGGATGCCCTGCTCATCCTGGCCCAGTCGGCGGCCGGTGCGGCGGCGGCGATGCTAGCCGCCCGGCGCCCGGCCGGCCCCCAGGGCCGTCCGGACGTCGCGGACACCAAGTCCAGCCCGACCGATGTGGTCACCGAGATGGACCGGGCCGCCGAGGCGATGATCTCCGGCCGGATCCTGGCCGCGCGTCCCGGCGATGCCATCCTCGGCGAGGAAGGCGGCGAGTCCGGGCACGGCCGGGTCCGCTGGATCGTCAACCCGCTCGACGGCACCGTCAACTACCTCTACGGCCTGGCGGACTGGGCGGTGAGCATCGCGGCCGAGGTAGACGGCGCGGTCGTGGCCGGCGTGGTAGCGGTCCCACGGCATCGCGAGGTGTTCACCGCCGTCGCCGGCCAGGGCAGCTGGCTGCACCCGGAGGGGGCGCCAGCGGTCAGGCTGCGGTGCAACGCCGGGGTGCCCTTGGGTAAGGCCCTGGTCTCCACCGGTTTCGGGTACGCGCGAGCCCGGCGGGTGGTGCAGGGCGAGATCGTGGCCGCGGTGCTGCCCCAGGTCCGTGACATCCGCCGCGGCGGTTCCTGCGCGGTGGATCTGTGCTCGGTCGCGGCCGGCCGGGTCGATGCCTACTACGAGCGGGGCGTCAACTACTGGGACTGGGCGGCGGGCGGCCTCATCGCGACTGAGGCGGGGGCCCGGGTGGCCGGGCTGGCCGGCCAGCCGCCGAGCCGTGAACTGGCCATCGCGGCCGGGCCCGGGCTGTTCGGTGACCTGCATGACCTGCTGCGCAGCCTCGATCCGGAGCGGGACGCCGAGGAAGTCGGCCCCGCTGACTGAGGCCGGGTTCAGGCCCCGGTCTTGGCCAGCACTCCGGCCGGGCTCGGTGCGTCGCTGCGGCGGAACTTGAACGAAAGGGCCGAGTTGCCCTGCGGGCTGAGCAGCACCGTCCCGTTATCGCAGCTCTGCTGGCCCTTAGTGATGCCCTGCTCCATGGTGAAAGTACCGGCCAGCACCGAGACCAGCAGCAGGCGGCCCGAGCAGCCGAGTTGCCGGTAGGAGATACTCCCGGCCGAGGTTCCCGCGGCCAGGCTGATCCGGACGGTCACCGCGAGCGCCGGGTCCGTCTGCCGGACCGTGCCGCTCCAGGTTCCCGCCAGGCTCGCCGGGATCTTCGGCGTCGCCACCGGGCTGGCGGACGCGGACGAGGTGCGGGCCGAGGCGGTGGTGTGGTCCGCCGTGACCGGGGTGGCCGTGGCGGCGGGGCCGTTGTGGTGCGTGGCGATCAGCGTGGCCGCCACCGCGATGACGGCGACGCAGGCCAGGCTGGCCGCGGCCCAGGCGATCCGGCGGGGCCGGGACCCGGTGGAGGTCTCGAGCCGCCCGTCGGGGTCCGGGCTGACCGGGCCGCGGCCGGCGACGCGGGCCCGCCGGCTGCCCTCGGCGAGCAGCCCGGCCGCGGGGTCGTTGTGGCCGAGGAGCGCGGTGACCAGGGACCGGGCCGGCGGGCGGCTGGCCGGATCGGGTGACATGCAGGCGGACACCGCGTTCCGCAGCGGCTCGGGCAGGCTGGCCACGTCCGGGCGGCCCGCGGCGAACAGGATGGTCTGGGCCCAGGCGAACAGGTCCGCTGACGGAGTCGCAGGACCATACGGCGGTGTGGTGCTGAAGTGGACGACCCGGGGACCTTCGGTGCCCAGCACCACGTGGTCCGGCCCGAAATCCCCGTGCACCAGCCCCGCCTGGTGGATCGAGGTCAGCCCGGTGGCGGCGCCGATGGCCAGCGCGGCCAGCACCGGTCCCTCCAGCGGGCCCTCGGCGGTGACGGTCTCGGCCAGGGACGGGCCTTCGATGAACTCACTGACCAGGAAGGGCTGGTCGCTGTCGAACCCGGCGTCCAGGATGCGCGCGGCGCAGAACGGGGCGACCCGGCGGGCCACCGTGGCCTCGGCGGTGAAGCGGTCCCGGGAAGCCGAGTCAGGAGCAGCGGTCCGGCCGAGCAGGCTGACCGCGACCGGGGTTCCGTCTGGGAGGCGGGACAGGAACGTCCCGGCTGAATCCGGGTGGCCCAGGCCGTCCGCGATCCGGCTGGACAGCCGGTAGCGGCCGATCCGCCGGAGATCATCGGGCCGCAGTGGCGTGACGAGGGGCATGCGGCAGCTCCGCTAGTCCTGCGGGGTGGGAGGTCAGTTTCGTACGATACGCACTCTTCCGTGCTTGGCGTGCACAGATCGGGGGAAGTTACCGTCGCAAGCACGTGTTGGGAGCTTTGAGCCGCACCCGATCGCCGCCGATCGGGGGCCCTAGGTCGGTGAAGACACGGACACGACGCGCTATACCCCGTACCCTCCGTGTGCGCGGCAGCCGGACGTGACAGAATTCCCCGCCGGAATCGGGCACAAACTACGGCCTGCCGAGCGTTACACCCGCGCGACGAGGCGCATAAAGAAGGAGGGGGTGGAGTACCCAGATGGCAACTGACTATGACAGCCCGCGTAAGACAGACGACGAGCTCACTGAAGACAGCCTGCAGGAACTGCAGGCTCGCCGGATGGACAAGTCTTCCAGCACGATCGACATCGACCCAGATGATGTCGCGGAGTCGCTGGAGCTGCCCGGAGCGGATCTGTCCAACGAGGAACTGTCGTTCCGAGTCATTCCGCGGCAGGCGGACGAGTTCACCTGCTCGCGGTGCTTCCTGGTGCATCACCGGAGTCAGCTGGCCGAGGACCGCAACGGCCAGCCAGTCTGCCGTGAGTGTGCGGCCTGAGGATTTCAGGCCGCCCACTCAGGCGGGGTCAATGAGGATGCAGGACACGGGCCAGGCCGCAGGACGCCGGGCCCTGAGTGGGGGGATGGGGACCGCGGCCGTGGTGCGCCGCCGGGGTGGCTGATCAATCCCGGCCGAGCCTGGGCTGTGCTAGCCGGGGAGCCACAATTCCGTAGTCTGGCCGGTAGCCGTATCGGTGCTGGTGGCGGCGGGCCTGGGGGATGAGAGCCCGCCCTGGCCGGCCCGCGTAGTGCCGCTGGAAATAGGATGCCGCGCATGGCAGCAGACCTGATCTTCACTGGCGGGCGAATCTACACCGTGCTTCCCGATGAGCGCCGGATGGTCCCGGCCACGGCCCACGGCGAGGCGGCCAGCAGCGAGGACACCAGTGCCGGGGCGGGAATCGGGGCCGAGGACGGCCCGCCCGCGACCGCGGTGGCGGTGCGTAACGGCCGCATCGTCGCAGTCGGCAGCGACGACGAGATCCGCGACCTGGCCGGCGGTCAGGCGGAGACGGTGCCCCTGGATGGCCGTCCCCTGCTGCCCGGGTTCCAGGACGCCCACGTGCACCCGGCCTTCGCCGGGATCACCATGCTGCGCTGCGACCTGGACGGTGCCGAGGACCTCGACGACGCGCTGGCTCGGATCCGGGCCTACGCGCAGGCCCATCCGGACCGGGAGTGGATCGACGGCAGCGGCTGGCGGATGGAGTGGTTCCCCGGCGGCACCCCCTCGCGCGAACTGCTGGACCAAGTGGTCCCGGACCGGCCGGCCTACCTGACCAACCGGGACGGGCACGGCGCCTGGGTCAACTCCCGGGCCCTGGAGCTGGCCGGCCTGACCGCCCTGAGCCACGACCCCCCGGATGGCCGGATCGAGCGCGAGGAGGACGGTGACCCGCAGGGCACCCTGCACGAGGGCGCGGCGCTGCTGGTGGGCCGGCTCGTGCCCGGCCCGACCTTCGCCGAGCAGCTCCGCGGGCTGCTGCTGGCCCAGCAGCACCTGCACTCGCTGGGCATCACCGCCTGGCAGGACGCGATCGTGGGGGAGTACCTGGGCTACCCTGATCCGCTGCCGGTCTACCTGGCCGCGGCGCGGGACGGCACGCTGACCGCCCGGGTCGAGGGCGCCCTGTGGTGGGACCGCAAGCGCGGCGGAGATCAGCTGGACGACCTGCTCGACCGGCGGCAGCAAGGCCAGGCGGGCCGGTTCCGGGCCGGCACCGTGAAGATCATGCAGGATGGTGTCGCGGAGAACTTCACCGCCGGGATGATCGACCCCTACCTGGATGGCTGCGGCGGCCAGACCGAAAACAGCGGGCTCTCCTATCTGGATCCCGCCGACCTGGCCGAGCAGGTGCGCCGGCTCGACATCGCGGGCTTCGGGGTGCATGTGCACGCCATCGGGGACCGGGCGGTCCGTGAGGCGCTGGACGCGTTCGACGCCGCGCGGGCCAGCCACCCGGTCAGCCGGGGCCGGCACCACATCGCGCACCTCCAGGTGCTGCACCGCGACGACATCCCGCGCTTCGCCGAACTCAACGTGACCGCCAACATGCAGGCCTTGTGGGCTGCCCATGAGCCGCAGATGGACGAGCTGACCATCCCCTTCCTCGGCCCCGAGCGGGCGGCCCGGCAGTATCCGTTCGGCAGCCTGCTCCGGGCCGGAGCCCGGCTGGCGGCGGGCAGCGACTGGGCGGTGAGCAGCGCCGACCCCCTGGAGGGAATCCATGTCGCGGTGAACCGGGCGCTTCCGGATGCAGAGCCGGGTGTGGAGCCGCTGCTGCCCGGGCAGGCGCTCACCCTGACCGAGGCGCTGGCCGCGTACACCGCGGGCTCGGCCTACGTGAACCACCTCGACGAGACCGGCGCCATCGCGCCCGGGTACCTGGCTGACCTGGTGGTCCTGGACCGCGACCCATTCGCCGGCCCGCCCGAGGAGATCGCTTCGACGACGGTCGCGCTGACCTACGTCGAAGGGCAGCAGGTGTTCGCCGCACCCACTGCGTAACGCGAGGGAGTAGAGCTGTGCAGATGACCACGCTGGGCCGGGGCGGGCCAGAGGTGTCCCGGGCCGGACTGGGGCTGATGGGCATGTCCGGGATCTACGGGGCGGCCGACGACACAGAGAGCGTGGCCACCATCCGGGCCGCGCTGGACGCGGGGATTACCCTGCTGGACACCGGCGATTTCTACGGGATGGGGCACAACGAACTGCTGCTGTCCCGGGTCCTGCGCGAGGTGCCCCGGGACAGCGTGTTCGTGCAGGTGAAGTTCGGCGGGCAGCGCGACCCGGCCGGCCGGTTCATCGGGCATGACACCAGCCCGGCCGCCGTGAAGAACTACCTCGCCTACTCGCTGACCAGGCTCGGCACCGACTACATCGACCTCTATCAGCCCGCCCGCCTCGATCCGCACGTGCCGATCGAGGACACGGTGGGCGCGATCGCGGAGATGATCGAGACCGGGTACGTGCGGCACCTTGGGCTGTCCGAGGTGGGCGTGGACACCATCCGCCGGGCGCACGCCGTCCACCCCGTCCGCGAGCTGCAGATCGAGTACTCGCTGATGAGCCGGGGCATCGAGGCGGAGATCCTGCCTGTGCTGCGCGAGCTGGAAATCAGCGTGACGGCGTACGGCATCCTGTCCCGGGGTTTGCTGAACCGGGAGACGACGCAGCTCGCGGAAGGTGACCCGCGGGCCCGGTTCCCCCGGTTCCAGTCCGGCAACCTGGAGCGCAACCTGGAGCTGCTGGACGCCCTGGAGAAGATCGCGGAGCAGCGCGGGGTGAGCACCGCCCAGCTCGCGATCGCCTGGGTGGCCGCCCAGGGCGAGGACATCATCCCGCTGATCGGCACCAAGCGGCGGACCCGTCTCGCGGAGGCCCTCGCCGCCCTGGACCTGAGGCTGACCCCGGACGAGCTGGATGCCATCGGCGCAGCCGTGCCCGACAGGCAGGTGGCCGGCACCCGGTACGACGCCGCGCAGATGGGAGCCCTAGACAGCGAGCGCTAGCCCGCGCGCCGTAGCGCGCGGGCCGGGAGCTCAGCCCGCGCGCGGTGGCCAGCCACGGGCGGGGTTCGTTTGCGTGCCTGAGAGCTCAGCCACGGGCCTGCTGCAGGATGCTGCGGTGCAGTTGCCGCGCATAGCGCAGCGCCATGATCAGCGCCACGATCGCGCCGCTCAGATAAAAGCCCGCGCCCGCCGCGGTACCCAGGCCGGAGCGCAGGCCCAGCACGGTGCTGTCAACCGAGAGCCCGGCCAGCACCAGGCCGGCCACGCCGAACAGGGTCATCGCGACGGTCGGCGTGAAGCTCTCTGGCAGCAGGCTACGCGACCGGCGCCGGGCCAGGTGGTAGACGGCCAGCGCGGCCACCCCGAGGACCCCGGCGGCCAGCCGCAAGGTCACCGCGTCGCTGCTGTTCTCGAGCATGGCGGCCTGGGCGCAGCTCTGCGCGTGCGGCCACAGGGCGAGCCAGTGCTGGCAACTTCCCGCCGGGTACTTGGTCGCGCCGGGGGTGCCACCCACGAACGGGCGGCCGAACGCCGCGTTCATGACCCAGGCAATCAGGCCGCTGGCCCCCACGGCCACCAGTCCGACGGCGCCCAGCCGCCAGGCCGCCATGGCCACGTCCCGGAGCACCGCGACAGTGGGCAGCCGGCGTAGCCGGGCGTCGTGCGCGCGCACCACGGCCCGGACCGAGCCGAAGCTGGACACCGCGTGCTCCTGGGCCTCGTAGTCGGTCAGCCCGGCGTCCAGGCCCTCGGCCACCGCCTCGCGTAGGTGATCCTCGGCCTCGGCGAGGATCCGGCGGGCGTCCCGGGGGGCGCAGCGCAGCCGTGCGTACAGCTGGTCCAGATAGTCCTCGACCAGGTCGCCGCCGGGGGGGCTCATGCCGACCACCCCAGCACGGCCTGGACCCCGTGGGTGAAGGACCGGTACTCGGTCCGCTCGGCGGCCAGCGCGGCCGCACCGTGTCCGGTCAGCGCGTACACCCGGCGCCGCCGGCCGTCGGCCATGGCCCACGAGCTGCTCAGCAGCCCGGCGTCCTCGAGCCGGTGCAGCGCCGGGTAGACGGTGCCCTCCGGCAGGTCGAAGGTGCCCTCACTGCGCTGGCGCAGCTCGGAGATGACCGCGTACCCGTGCGCGGGCCCGGCGGTGAGCACGGACAGCAGGAGCAGGTCCAGGTGTCCCTTGAGGCGTTCCCGATTCATACCTCGTAACCCTATGCCTAGCAATACTAGGCGTCAAGTGGCGCGCGGCGGCTGCTACCCCCGGTAGGTCCGGGCCAGGTCGCGGAGCCGGGCGTGCGCGCCTCCCACGGCGTCGACGGTGGGCAGGTACTGCTTGGCCATCTTGACCACGCTGGTGTAGTTGGGGTCGCAGACGTTGGCCAGCGGTGCCTCGATCGCCTGCGTGATCAGCTGGTAGGCGTCCAGCTGATCCAGCCCGTAGTCGGCCGCCAGCCACTGCACCAGGTCCAGGGCGGCGATCCGGAACGCGTCCTCCAGCGGCCGCCCCGAGCCCGCGGACATGAGGTGGGTGTCGGACTCCAGCCGCGGCCAGGCGCACGGCCGTCCCTTGATCAGGTCGACGGCCAGCACCGTGTTCATCGCGCACTCCACCGCGACACCGCAGGTCTCGCCCTCGCCCTGGCGGCCGTGCCCGTCACCGAGCGAGAACAGCGCCCCTTCGACGTTCACCCCCAGGTAGCAGGTGACCCCGGCGCGCATCTCCGGGGTGTCCATGTTGCCGCCGAACGCGTCCGGGACCAGGGCGCTGCGCACCTCCAGGTTGGCGGGGGCCACGCCCACCGTGCCGTGCATGGGCTCGAGCGGCAGGTCGGTCGTGAAGTCGCCGCGGCGGGCCGTGAACCGGCACAGCCCCTTCTCGGTGTCGAACTGCCACAGCCAGACCAGTTCGGGCAGCGGGTCGTGCAGCAGCGCGGTGGCGTGCGTGGCGCTCAGCGCGCCGAACAGCGGCACGGTGGTGGACGCGCCCCAGTCCCGGGCCGGCTCGATCGAGATGAAGTGCACGGCCAGGGTGTCGCCCGGCTCGGCGCCCTCGATGTAGAACGGGCCCGTCTGGGGGTTCAGGTACGGGAACTCGCAGACCTGCGAGACCAGGTCGGTCTCGCTGCGCACCCGGCCGGCGAAGCAGTCCTCGGTGAACAACTCGAGCACGGCGGGCGGGCGGACCCGGGCCACCGGGGCGGCACCGCCGAACGTCCACGCGTACTGGTCCGGGGGCGGCCGGAAGCTGATCACCTGCGGGTCGCTCATGAGCTGTCTCCTGCGTCGTACTCTTCCAGCGGGTCCAGGTGGACCAGCCCGACCTCGAGAACCCGGTGCGGGTCATGCCGGTACAGGTAAACCAGGTAGATCACCCCGACCACCATAAAGCCGGCCACCCCAGGACCCATGTAGGAATACGGCGGGGACAGCGGGGCCACGAACGAGAACGCCTTGATACCCGCGGACGTCAGCCAGGCCGGGACGAACGTGATGATGCCCAGCAGCGGGATCACCACGTGCAGCAGCGGGTTGAAGCGGCGGGTACCGCGGGTGGAGGACCGGCTGAAGTAGCCGATGCAGGCCGCGTTCATCAGGATGTAGATCGCGGCCAGCACGATCACCAGGGCGGTGGCCACCATCACGAACGCGGTGGTCGCGCCGTAGCCCAGCCCGAGGCCGAGGGTCACCGCGACGGTGATGACGAAGCCGGTGACGATGGCCACGGCGGGGGAGTGGTGCTTCGGGTGCACCCAGGCCAGGAACCGGGGGAACGCGCCGATCCGGCCCATGGCGTAGGCGGTCCCGCTGGACACGTTCACCCCCGCGTTGGCGTTGGCGATGGTGGAGTTCACGATGGCGAGGAAGACGAAGAACCAGAACAGCCCGTACAGCGACCGGGCCAGGCCCTCCCAGGACGCCGCGCCCGTCCCGGTGGTGAAGTGGACGAACCTGGACGGCCCGTACGCGACGTCCACGGCGTAGGTGGTGAAGACGTACAGCGCCCCGATCAGCAGGGTGGCCAGGAGGATCGCCCGCGGGATGGTCCGCCGCGGGTTCCTGGCCTCCTCGGCCAGCGGCGCGGCTCCCTCGAACCCGCCGAAGGCCAGGATCGTGTACACACCGAGCCGCCGATCACCCCGGCGAGGCCGCGGAAGCCGGGCGGCGTGTACTTGGTGGTGAACACGCTCAGGGTGTTGTGGCTGCCCGCATGGACCACGAAGAAGACCGCGAGGACTCCGAAGACGGCGATCTCGAACAGGCCGAGGACGGTCCCGAGCCGGGCCGAGGTGCGGATGCCGTAAAAGCCGGCCGCGAGCACGATCGCCGCCCCGGCCAGCGCCCACGGCCACCACAGGCTGGCCGGGTAGCCGGACCATTCGGCGTTGATGGTCGCGGCGGTGGTGAAACCGAGCTGGAGCAGGACCAGCGGCGGGATCAGGAACCCGACCAGGACGTAGCCCCAGGCGACCAGGAAGCCCACGGCCGGATGCAGGCCCCGCGCGGCGTAGGTGGCCAGCGAGCCGGCCGAGGGCATCTCGCGGGCCAGCAGGCCGATGCTGCAGGCGCAGAACAAGCAGGCCACCAGGGCGAAGATCACGGCTAGCGGCAGGGACCCGCCCGCGAACGCGACCCCGGCCGGGATCGAGGCCGCGATAGCCGCCCCCGGGGGCCATGTCGGTGATGCTCTGGAACAGGACCTCGCGCAGCCCGATGGCGTTCCGCCGGAGGCCTGGCGCCGTTCTGGTGGATTCCCCGACGGCCATGGGCACCTCCGCGGAACATGCTCCCGATTCCGCGATGATCTCATGGCGCGCCGCCGCCTGATAGGCCCAAACCGCGCCCTAACGAAGCCCCGGCCAGGCCGCCAGACCGGCTGGCCGGGCGGGGGAGTGGGGCAGCCCGGGCGGGCAGGCCCGCTGAGCTAGTTCGCCGGGCTGGCCGGGTCGCGGTGGCCGTTGCGGCTGTAGGCCCCGGGGATGCCCTGCCGGGGCAGTGACACCTGGCCGGTCACGTCCGCGGCCAGCCGGACGCTGTCCCCGTCCACCAGGCGGACCTCAGTACCCGGGAGGACCCGGTCCCCGTTGACGAAGGTCCCGTTGGTGGAGTGCTCGTCCCGGATCGTGGCCTGGCCGGTGTCGCTGACGGTCACCGTGGCGTGCCGCCTCGAGACGTTGTCGTAGCTGGCGAAGGCCGCCGCGACCAGCGACTCCTCCGGGTCACGGCCGAGGATCAGCGAGGTGCCCGCGGGAACTTCCACATTGCCGGTGGGAAAGACCAGGCGCAGCACCACCGGTGAGATGACGCCCGCCCGGGGTGGCAGCGGCTCCCGGCACACCTCGCAGAACACGGCGGCCGGCTCGCGGATGGCCGCCCCGCAATGCGGGCAGGACGACCCGGCCGGAGGGGCCGCCGCACCCTCACGTTTCGGGTACTCCTGCATGACCGTCGGCGAGGCAGGCTCGTCAGCCGACCTGCGCCTGGGCAGGTTGGCACCGCAGGTGAAGCAGATGAGATCGTCCTGCTGGACCTCAGCGGCACAGGCAGGACAGGTCAGGGTCGCCATGTCGTCCTCCGGGACGGCGGCAGGGACGTGTTCACGTGAGCCTAACGTTCGCGGGGTGGCCCGGGTGCCCGGCCACCCGGCCAGCGCCCAGTAGCATCGCGGTCATGCGGCGTCACCGGCCGGTGAGGGGCAGTGATGATCAGTTACACACTCAGCGATGAGCACCAGGACCTGCGCCAGACGGTGGCCGACTTCGCCCGCGAGGTGGTGCGGCCGGTGATCGGCGGCTACTACGAGCGCGCCGAGTTCCCCTATGACCTGGTCGCCCGGATGGCCAAGCTCGGCCTGTTCGGGCTGCCGTTCCCCGCGGAGTTCGGCGGCATGGACGGCGATTTGTTCGCGCTCGGCCTGGTGCTGGAGGAACTGGCCAGGGTGGACTCGTCGGTGGCCATCACGCTCGAGGCCGCGGTGGCCCTCGGGGCTATGCCTATCTATAGGTTCGGCACCGACGATCAGCGCCGACGCTGGCTGCCCGGTCTGTGCTCCGGAGAGCAGCTGGCCGCGTTCGGCCTGACCGAGGCGGGCGGGGGCTCTGACATCCCCGGCGGGATGCGGACCACGGCCCGGCTGGAGCCGGGTGATGAGGGCGGCGGGGACGCGCAGTGGGTCATCGACGGGAGCAAGTCGTTTATCACGAACTCCGGGACCGCCATCACTTCCCTGGTCACGGTGCTGGCCCTCACGGGGGGTGGTCCCGGTGGGTCCCGGGAGGACTCGTCCGTCACCGGGAACGGGCCGGGCGCGTCCCGGGAGATCTCGGCCGTCGTGGTGCCCGCCGGCACTCCCGGGCTGACCGTGGGGCCGGAATACTCCAAGGTCGGCTGGTGCGCCTCGGACACCAGGGAACTGTCCCTCGCGTCGTGCCGGGTGCCGGCGGATCATCTGCTCGGCGCGCGGGGCCGTGGTTACGCCCAGTTCCTGGAGATCCTGGACGAGGGCCGGGTCGCGATCGCCGCTCTGGCGGTCGGCCTCGCCCAGGGCTGCGTGGACGAATGCCTGCGCTATACCGGCGAGCGGGCGGCGTTCGGCCAGCGGCTCGGGCATTACCAGGCCATCCGGTTCAAGCTGGCTGACATGGAGGCGCGCACCCACAGTGCGCGGCTGGCCTGGTACGACGCGGCCGCCCGGCTGGTTGCGGGGCAGCCGGTCAAGCGGCAGGCGGCCATCGCGAAGCTCCTCGCGTCCAACGCGGCGATGGACAACGCCCGGGAGGCCACCCAGATCTTCGGCGGCTACGGGTTCATGAACGAGTTCCCGGTGGGCCGGTTCTACCGCGACGCCAAGGTGCTCGAGATCGGCGAGGGCACCTCCGAGGTCCAGCGGATGATCATCGCCCGGGAACTCGGGGTCCCGGACTAAAGGCCAGCCGCGGGGGTGCCGCCGGGAGGTTGCCGCCGGGGGTTGCGGCCGGGAGGTTATGGCGGAAAGGGCGGAGCTCAATAACCGCCGGACGGTGGCCGGGCCGGGTAGCTGTGGCATGAATCGGGTATCCGCGTGGTGCCGATCCCTGTTCCGCCGGGGAATGGCCGTCCCGGCGGCGGTGATGGGGTTACGCGCCGCCGCGGCGGCCCCGCTACGTCCGACCGTAAGCGAGGCAGCCGAGCGGGCGCTAGATAATCGGTGTTCGGTGCAGGGGCCCGTGGTGTGACGGAGGCTGATGAGAGCTCTGGGGATGGCGGCCCGGGCCGCTGAGAGGCGTCGGCCAGGGGCCGGTCAGGGCCCCGGGGTGCTGCCCAGGGGCCGCCGAGAGGCCGATGCGGTCCCGGTGGGGGTTTAGCGTCACTTTTGACCGCCCCGCCGGGGATCCGCCTGTACCGTCCGTACCTGGGTACTCTTAGGCCTCCTCGTACATACCCACCTTAGTTAGTACGGAACGAGCCACGATCGAAGCGCCGGAGAGTACCCTACTGACGTCAAGCTATCCGGCAAACATCACGCTAGAGCAGCTCTTTCCTGGCATAAGGTATTGATCACTGCCGATGGTGAGACGTTAAGGTTGGCCCTTGGCCGCGCCCGCGCGCGGGGCTTGCAGAATCGTCACCCGGGAAGGGGTGCGTCATGTCAGTTCCGCCGCAAGTATCGCGGGCCTGCTGGCTCGCCACACAAGCCAGGTGAGAGGTGCAGAGGCTGTGCGGTCCCGCAGCAAGATGACCGGTAACGGGCTGGCTGGCGAATCCGGGTCAGTAGAGCCGTCTGCCGAGGCTGGCCGGGCGTCCCGCGGCCCCGCGGACCTCGAGGCCCGGGAAGACACGGCCGAGCCCGGAGGACCGGGCCCGGCGAGGCGGCCTGGCTCAAGCTCACGCCGCGCCCTGAAGAACTGGCGGGTGCGTTCCCGCCTGGTCCTGCTGATCGCCATTCCCACGCTGACCGCCGTGGTGCTGGGTGGCGCGGGCATCGTCTCCTATGCGCGCAGCGCCACCGCCGACGGGCGGGTTCAGCAACTCGCCACGCTCAGCGCCAACGTCACCGTCCTCGCCCAGCGCCTCGAGGACGAGCGGGACACGACCATCCGGTACATCAGCCTCGGACCCCAGGGCGGGCGGGGGTCAGCCGGCAACGGCGGCGCCGCCGAGCTGGCCGTGGTACGTCAGACTTATGCCCTGACCAATCAGTCCGCGGGCGTGGTGAAGAGTGAGCTGAACCAGGTCGACGAGTCCTTCTCGGAACAGACCCAGCAGCAGGCGACGACAGCCCTCAACTCGCTGGCCAACGTGCCCCTCCTCCGTAAGGCGGCCATCACCACGGAGCTTCCGGCGCAGGTGGTGGTGACGAAATACGCCACGATCATCCAGGATCTGATCTCGCTGATCGACCTGACCGGCCAGGGGACCAGTGACGCGACGCTGGCCCAGGCCATCCGGGTGCTTGGCCTCGTGTCCCGGATGAAGGAAGAGGCATCCGAGCAGCGGGCCGACCTGTCCATTGGCCTGCTGCAGGGCTCGCTCAGCCCGAACGAGCTGACCGCGCTCAACTCGGCCATCGCTCAGCAGGCCAGCAACCTGGCCTCGTTCAACACCACGGCCAGCATCGCCCAGCGCCAGCTGTGGAACAACAGCGTGTCCTCGTCCTTCCTCTTCGAGGCCAACTCCGAGGAAACCCAGGCGATCGCGACCGCCCAGAACAGCCCTAAGGGGTCACTGCAGAACGTGAACTTCGGCGAGGACGACTGGTACGGCGCCATGTCGAACCAGATCGACTCCCAGATGACCTCGGTCGAGCAGGCCCTGAACAACCAGATCAGCTCCCGGGCCGCGGCGTTGCACAGGTCGGCCCTGACCGCGGCCATCGTGGTGGGCGCAGCGGTCCTGCTCGTGCTCGCGCTCTCCCTGTTCCTGACCGTGATCATCGGGCGGTCGATGGTCCGCCCGCTGCGGCGGCTGCGGGCGGGCGCCCTGGAAGTGGCCGGGGTCCGGCTGCCGGAAATGGTCCGGCGGATGAGCGAGGCCGACGGCGGCGGCTCCTTCGAGGTCGCCCCCATCGATGTGGACTCTTCCGACGAGATCGGTGAAGTCGCGCGGGCGTTCGACCAGGTTCACCGGGAAGCGCTCCGGCTGGCCGCCAACGAGGCCGCGCTGCGCGGGAACGTCAACGCGATGTTCGTGAACCTGTCCCGGCGCAGCCAGTCCCTGGTCGAACGCCAGATCCGGCTGATCGACGATCTGGAGCAGGGCGAGCAGGATCCGGAGCGGCTGTCCAACCTGTTCCAGATGGACCACCTGGCCACCCGTATGCGCCGCAACTCTGAGAACCTGCTGGTCCTCGCGGGCCACGAGGCGTCCCGGCGGTGGAACCAGCCGGTGGCCCTGGTGGACGTGCTCCGCGCCGCGGTCTCCGAGATCGAGCAGTACGAGCGGGTCTCGATGAACGTCCAGCCCGGCATCTCTGTCCGCGGCCAGGCGGTCAACGACGTGGTCCACCTGGTTGCGGAGCTGGTGGAGAACGCCACCTCGTTCTCGTCGGCGGAGACGCCGGTGACCGTGTCCGGGCATCTGCTGAACAGCGGCGGGGTTTTGCTCGACATCAGTGACCAGGGTGTCGGCATGGGGGCCGAGGAGATGGCCCACGCCAACTGGCGGCTGGATAACCCGCCGGTGGTGGACGTGGCCGTGTCCCGGCGCATGGGCCTGTTCGTGGTCGCCCGGCTGGCGGCCCGGCACGGCATCCGGGTGCGGCTGCGCCCGGCCACGACCGGCGGGCTGACCGCCCTGGTCTGGCTGCCCGATGAGACGGTGACCAACGAGGGCAACGGCACCCCGGTCGGCCTGCGTCACTTCGAGCGGAACGGGTCAGGGGGCGCCGCTCCTCTCGATGCCCTCTCCGGCAACGGGAGCAACGGCGGGGAGTGGGGTCCGCTCCGTGGCCGCAGCGCCGCGGAAGAGGCGGTGAACGCGGCCCGCGCGCCGCGCTTCACCCCGCTGCACGCCGACAACGGTGATTCGACGGCCACGGCGGGCTTTCCGACCCTCACCCCGTCCTGGGATGACCCCGCCGCCGCATCGGCGCCCGGGCCAGCCTGGGAAGACGGCCCGCCCGCGCCTGACGCCCCATCCTGGGAGAACCCGCCGGCCGCCAAGCCGTCCTGGGATGATCCGCCGCTGAGCACGCCAGGGGCGTCGCCGCCCCCACCGGCGGCGAGCACCGGGCCAATGCCCTCGGTGCCCGGCAACGGCACGTCGCCGACGTTCGGCACGTCCCTCAGCGGTGACGGCGCGAGCCAGCCGCCCCGGCTGCCAACCCGGCCGGTCCGGAACACAGGCAGCGATCCCGGCTCCGCCCGGCGCGAGGTCGTGGTGCCGCCCGTCGGCCCGGCCGGCCAGGGCAACCGGCTGCCTATCTTTGAGTCGGTCGAGTCGGACTGGTTCCGCCGTGGCCGGCACAGCGCCGACCGGCCAGACTCTGGTGCTGCCGCCACTGCTGGTGCTGCCGCTGCCGCAACGGAAAACGGCAACAACACGGGCGCCTGGTCCGCCTCTGCCGCAGACGAGGGCTGGCGGGCCGCCGAGGCGTCCAGCAAGCCGGCGTCGGGCGGGGTAACCCTGTCCGGTCTTCCGAAGCGTGTTCCCAAGGCCAACCTGGTGCCTGGGACCGTAGGGGCCAGCGCGGAGCCGGAGGCGCCTGCACCGGTCCGTTCGGCCGCGGTGACCAGGCAGCGCTTCGCAAGTTTCCAGCGAGGCGTTCGCGAGGCGCGTGCCGCCGCGAACAGCGAGGATGATGCTGGCGGTGAGGGAGACGATGTGACATGACTGGTCGAGCAGGATTGCCGCACGTGTTGTTGCTTATGGTGGGGTCGCCGAGAGAGGAGGGTTCGTGAGTCCGCTAACCCGTCCGGCCCAGGACCTGAACTGGCTGATCACGAACTTCGTGGAGAGGGTCCCGTCCGTCGCGCATGCCATCGTGGTCTCGTCTGACGGGCTCCCGCTGGCCTACTCGAACGGCTTCCCGCCGGACCGGGTCAACCAGTTGGCGGCCGTGACTTCTGGCCTGACCAGCTTGACGCAGGGCGCTTCCCGGGTCTTCGAAGGCGGACCGGTTACACAGACGGTCGTGGAAATGGCCCGCGGCCTGTTGCTGGTGATGGCGATCAGCGATGGATCGAGCCTGGCCGTGCTCGCGTCCGCTGATTGTGACATGGGCCTGGTGGCCTACGAGATGGCGCTCCTCGTCGAGCGGGTGGGACGGGCTCTCACGCCGGATATGCGCGGGGCTCTGCGGTCGGAGGATGGCAGATAGTGAACGGAGAGACCCTTGTCCGGCCCCGGCCTGGATGACTGGCCGCCGACAGGTAGCCCACGCGGCACCGGGTCTGGCGGAGGAAAGCGTTCACGTGGGGCCGAACCCGCTGGGAGCGGGCTAGTCCGGCCATATGCGGTGACCGGGGGCAGGACTAAGCCCCGGTACCAGCTCCAGATCGAGGCGATGGTGGCCGCGTCTCACTATGAGGCGCGCGATCTTTCCAGCCTCAGCCCGGAATGCCAGGCTATTCTCGGGTTCTGCCGCGATTGGCGCTCAGTGGCGGAGATATCCGCCGTGCTCAGGATGCCCTTGGGCGTGGCCCGGGTCCTGGTCGCTGATATGGCGGTGGAAGGGCTGGTCAGGGTGCACCAGCTGGATCATGCACATGGCCGCCCAGATCTCAACCTGCTCGAAAGGGTGCTCAGTGGACTTCGCAAGCTCTAGTCCCGTGCGAGGCGCGGCTGGGGATACCGCCGCCATGACATCGGTCAAGATTGTCGTGGCGGGTGGCTTCGGCGTCGGCAAGACCACCTTCGTCGGATCGGTATCAGAGATCACCCCGCTGACCACCGAAGCGGTCATGACCTCGGCCAGTGCCGGAGTTGACGATCTGTCGGCGGTGCCAGACAAGACGACCACCACGGTGGCCATGGACTTCGGCCGGGTGACGCTGGATGCCGGGCTGATCCTGTACCTGTTCGGGACGCCGGGCCAGCACCGGTTCTGGTTCATGTGGGACGACCTGATCCAGGGCGCGATCGGTGCGGTAGTCCTGGTGGACACCCGCCGGCTGGCCGACTCCTTCCCGGCAGTCGACTACTTCGAGACGGCGGGCCTGCCGTTCATCGTGGCGATCAACGGATTCCACGGCGAGTTCCCGCACGGCGTGCAGGACGTGGCCGAGGCCCTGTCGGTCAGCCCGAACGTCCCGGTTGTGCAGTGTGACGCCCGGGGCCGCAAGTCCACCAAGGCGGCGCTCATCGCACTGGTGGAGCACGCCATGGCCATGCAGCTCAGCCCGAGGTAGCTGCCCAGCCTCAGGCAGCCCAGGGTGTGACCCGTTTCCGGTCCGCCTCCGCACCCGGGGTGGCCGGTTGGGGTCGGGCCTACCCGGGCCGGGCCTTCCCGGGCCAGACGTCCCCGGAGCGGCCTCAGGGGCAGGGTGTCCCGGGGGCGGCCGTCCCCGGGTCCTCGCCCAGCCGGACCGCTCGCACGCTGGCGGCGCTGGCGTCCCGCCTGCCTGCGGCTGCGATAAGGTTCTGGCGATGCCGGGGCGGTAGCTCAGCCGGTCAGAGCAGCGGA
>CAVYQF010000039.1:0-21600 GCA_963770545.1 uncultured Actinomycetes bacterium
AAAGCAGGTGCTCTTCCAGCTGAGCTATAGCCCCGCGCCACGGCGGTTCAAGGGTACCCGGTCGGCGTCGGCCCAGCGGGCGCCGACGCACAGGACCCGATCAGGAGGGCGAGGACGGTGATGCGGCCGCAGGCGGCGTAGATCCCGGCCGCGCCCCCGGCGCAGACCCAGGCCGCGAACCAGGACCAGCAGGACCAGCAGACCCGGAAGACCCGGATGACCCAGGCGATCTCCGCCCCGGATCGCCGGCCTTCACCCCGGAGCTCTGGCCGCCATCGGCCGCCGACCCCGCGTGCCCCGCAACCGGACCCGCAACAGAATCCGCGACGGGACCCGCAGCCGGAACCGTGGCCGAACCCACATCCGGATCCGCGGCCGGGTCGATGACCGGCCCCGCCTCAGCCGCCAGCACTCCCGGCAGCTCAGCAAAGCTTCCCAGCAGATGGGTCGCGCCCGCCCGCTGTAGCCGGTCGCGGGTGTGCCCTCCGGTCAGGATCCCCGCCACGATCTGGGCGCCAGCCCGCCGGCCGCACAGGATGCCGCTTTCAGTACCTCCGGCGTACGCGGTCTCACGCACGTCGGTGACCCCCAGTCGCAGCATCGCGCACAGCATGGGGTCGGGCCATGGGTAACCGCGCGGCGCGTCCTCGGGGCACAGCACGAAGTCGGCCTGCCGCCGCCAGCCGAGGGTATCCAGCACGAGACCGAGCAGGCCCCGGGACAGCCCGGTGATAAAACACACCCTGATGCCGGACCCGCGGATCTGCTGCAGCGCCTCGGATGCCCCGGGCATGGGGACCATCCCGGAGCGGTTGACAGCCAGCCGGTAGGAGCGGTCGAAGGCGAGCGTGGCGGCTTCGGCGCGCCCTGGGGCGTCGGGGAACAGCGCGCGGAAGACGTCCACGGCGGATTGCCCGCGGGTCTGGTGGACGTGGACCATGCTGCGGGCATAGGCCGCGGTGCCCGGGACGATGCCCTGGGTGGCGAAGGCTTCGGTGAACGCCCGCTCCAGGATGCCGCCGTCATCGGCGGTGACTCCGAGCAGGCCGCAACACAACAGCGTGACCGGCGTCGCGCTGCTCACCTAGAACCCCCGTCTTCAGCCCGGCCGCGCTGAGCTAGCTACACGGAGCCAGCTGCACGGACCGGGCGCCGTCTGGCCTAGTCGTCGCTGGTCGTCGCCTCGGTCCACAGATCGAGCTCGGCACGGTCCGCCTGGACCTTCCGCCAGACGGCGAACACGCCAAGCCCCGCCAGGGCGAGCAGCAGCAACTTCTTCACGGTGAGGACCCCTTCACCTCGACAATCGCGGAGCCGGCCCGGAAGGGGCGACCAGGCTCCTTACGCTCTATGCAGACTAGCAAGCGTTTCCGTCACCGGGGCCTGGCCACACGAGTCTCGTCCCACACCGGATCGCTCGATTCGTAGACGTCTCCGCTCGCCCCGAACACGAGGAACCGGTCGAAGGACCGGGCGAACCAGCGGTCGTGCGTGACCGCCAAGACCGTGCCCTCGTAGGACTCCAGTCCAGCCTGGAGCGCCTCCGCGCTGGCCAGATCGAGGTTGTCGGTTGGCTCGTCGAGCAGCAGCAGGGTCACCCCGCTCAGCTCGAGCAGCAGGATCTGCAACCGGGCCTGCTGACCGCCGGACAGGGTGGCGAACGGCTGCTCGGCGCAGTGCTGCAGCTCGTACCGGGACAGCGCGGCCATGGCCTCGTTGCGCTGTAGCGCGTGCTCGGTCATCAGGATCTCGGCCGGACGCCGCCTGGCCAAGTCCGGGCGGGCGTGGGTCTGCGCGAACAGTCCCGGGACGACCCGGGCCCCGAGCCGCGCCACTCCCTCGTGCGGGACGTCAGCGCCGCCGAGCAACTGCAGGAAACTCGACTTGCCAGATCCGTTAGAACCGAGCGCGGCCACCCGGTCGCCGTACCAGACCTCGCAGTCAAAGGGGTGCATGAGCCCGGTCAGCTCCAGGTCCTCGCAGATCACCGCGCGTTTCCCGGTCCGGCCGCCACGCAGCCGCATCCGCACGTTCTGCTCCCGCGGCGCGAGCTCCGGCGGCCCTGCGTCCTCAAACCGGCGCAGCCGGGTGAGCGCCGCCTGGTACCGCGACGCCATGGCGTCGTTGTAGGAGGCTTTCTGCCGCATAGTCCGGACCAGCTGCTTGATCTTCTCGTGCTCCTCATCCCACCGGCGCCGCAACTCGTCCAGGCGGTCGATGCGGTCGCGCCGCGCCTGCGGGTAGCTGGCGAACCCGCTGCCGTGCACCCAGACGCGGCCGTCCTCGACGGTAACGATCCGCTGTGCGGTATTGGCCAGCAGTTCCCGGTCGTGGCTGACCAGCAGAACGGTCTTTCGGGTCAGGGCCAGCTGCTCTTCCAGCCAGCGTTTGCCCGGCACGTCCAGGTAGTTGTCCGGCTCGTCCAGCAGCAGGACCTCGGCCGGCCCGCGCAGCAGCGCCTCCAGCACGACCCGCTTCTGCTCGCCCCCGGATAGCGTGCTCACGCCCCGGTCGCGGCACTGCTCGTAGCCGAGGCCGAGCGCCGCGACCGTGCACGCGTCCCACAGCACCTCAGCGTCGTACCCGCCCGCGTCGCCCCAGTCCGCCAGCGCCGCTGCGTACCGCAGCTGGGCCGTCTCGTCGTCGCGCGCCCGCATGGCTTCTTCCGCGCCGTCCAGCCGCGCCGCCGCTTCGCGCACCCGCTTTTCCGCAACGAAAACCAGCAGGTCGCGGACCACCACGTCCCGGCCGGCGCGCCCGAGGCCGTGCTGCACCGCAGCGCCGTCCCCGCGGATCCCCCCGGTACTCTGCTCACCCGGGGGGGCACTCTGCTGGCCCCGATTGGCCCGGATCCCCCCGATGCTCTGCTCGCCCGGGGGGGCACTCTGCTGGCCCCGATTGGCCCGGATCCCCCCGATGCTCTGCTCGCCCGGGGGGTCGACCCCCCGGATCCCCCCGATAAACTGCCGCATCACTCCGAGCCCGCCGCTGGTGGTGATGGTGCCGGACTGCGGAGTCAGGTCACCGGCGATCAGCCGGATCAGCGTGGTCTTCCCGGAGCCGTTCGGGCCCACCAGCGCGGCGACCGCGCCCTCTCCAACCCGGAACGAGGCGTCGTCGAGCAGCACCCGCCCGTCCGGCAGCGCGTGATGCACATGCGCCACCTCGACGTGTCCCACCCTGATCCCCTCCCGGCTGCTGATGGTGCCCTCAGCCGAGGTAACCAGGCTGCGTCCCGCCCCGCAACGGATATACCGGCCGGGTCACGCGCCCGGGGACACCTCGTGCACGCCTCCGACCTCCGGTCTTACAGATTCCTTACCGCACATTAAAGAAAGGACCGTAACCGTTAAAAAGTCGTATGTTCGGCCTATTCCTTTCGCGACTGCGACGATACTAACGGCGTGATTCCCCGCGAATTTGGTGTCCGCCGGGGCGCCCCGCCTGCCGCCGTGATCTGTTGCTCCGGAGTAGCGATGGTCCTGGATTGACCGCCGTTCTCACCGGCCGTGGTGCCTCTGGCAGCGGCCGGTCGATGACTGCGCGCCCGCTGGCCGACCCCAGGGAGGCCGCAGACCAGGGGGAGGCTGCAGAGCCGTGGCTGCCCTCGGACTGGTTCGCGGCAGCGGAGTTCCCGGCGGCAGAATCCCGCGTCGCGCTGGCCAGGACCGCGGTACTCCGGGCGCTGGGCCGGGTGGCGTGGCCATGGTGGGTGCTGTGGCCGTGGGCACTAGCCTGGGTTGCGTTCCAGGCCGGCATGGCGGGCCAGTCGTGGCATTTCTTCGCCCAGGGCGGCCGGCTCCTGTTCGCCAACGCCCCGAGCGCGGGCCTGCGTTTGTACGCGGCCCATCCCGACTTGCAGATCGGTCCGCTCGCCCTGGCGGTGTCCAGCGTTTTCCGGGCGCTCGGACCGGGCAACGGCGAGATCACCGCGATCGCGGCCATGTCGCTGACTGGTCCGCTAATGCTGGCCGCGGTGTGGCGGCTGGTGCCCGCCAGGGAACGCCGGCGGAGCAGCCGGCTGCTGTTCGCCGGGCTGCTGTTCCTGCCCGTATGGGCCGAACTGACCACGCACTTTGCGCACCTCGACGACCTGCTCGCGCTGGCGTTCTCGGTGGCCGCACTGCACGCGGTGGACCGCCGCCAGCCGGTCTGGGCGGGGCTGGCCCTAGCTGCCGCCGTAGACGCGAAGCCGTGGGCCGCCGCGTTCGTGGTGTTGCTGCTGGCCCTGCCGCGGCGGCAGTGGCTGGCCGGGCTGGCCGCGTTCGCCGGCGGGATCGCGGTCGTCTGGCTACCGTTCCTGCTCGCTGACCCGCGGACCCTGGCCGTGGTCCATTTCACCATCCCCAACGATCCTTCCTCGGCGCTGCGGGTGCTCGGCGTGATGGCGGCCCGGACCCCATGGTGGGACCGCTCAGCCCAGCTCCTCCTCGGGGTGGCCGGCGGCGCGGTGGCGATCTGGCGCGGCCGCTGGCCCGCGGTGCTGCTGGCGGCCCTGGCCGCCCGGATCTTGCTCGACCCGGCGGTGTACGCGTACTACACCTCCGGCGCGCTGCTCGGCACGATCGTGGTCAACCTGGTGGTGACCCGGTGGCGGCTGCCGTGGGCCACCGCGACCGCGGCGGTCCTGCTGTACGCCGCACGGTTCACCCACGCACTGATCCCGTTCACGCTGCACCAGCTGGGGATCTTGCGGCTGGTCTTCGCCATCGGCCTGCCCCTGGTGGCCCTGGGGATCCCGGGCTGGTGGATGGCCCGCCGCCGCCCCGGCCGGCATGCCCGCAGCCGGCTGGCTCACGGCCCGGCGCCACAATGGATCGCGGCCGGGCGGCCCTGTCCCTCTCAGAGCACGGCGCGCAGAGCCGCCTGACCCACATCCGGACGGGGAAAATTACCCGTTGGGCAGCGCGGACGCCGAGCAGCTCGCGAGGCCACCCGTTACGTTTGGCCCCGGCCGCCTGCCCCTTGAGCCGTAACGAGCCGAGCTGGACGTTGGCGGTCATGCCGGTGAGCGGGGTGGTCTGGGTCCGGCCGAGCACCCGCACCACGGCTCCGTACCTCACCCCGCCCGAACTGCTCACCGGCGTAGGCGATAGTTCCCTGATCGTGCCCTTGACCCCGCTGATCTGTGCGGCCGGCACCGAGATCGTCACGTCTTCGCCGACCTTCACCGCGGACGCGTCGGTCTGCGCGATGAGCAGGCTGGCCTGCCATCCGCCGCCGGTGCGCAGGGTGATCACCGGCAGTGCCAGTCCGGTGGCGCGCAGGCTGGCCATCGGCCCGCTGGGCGGGAGTGAGGACCTGGGCTGCGGGCCCGGCGAGGCCTGGGCGTGCACCGCGGAACTGCTCAGCCCGGCGCTGCTGACGGTCTCGCCGGGCTGGCCGTCGATGGCGACGACGGTCCCCCTGCTGGGTGCCATGATCTCGGTCGCCGCCAGCTTCATCCGGTCCGCGGCCCGGAGGGCACGATCCTTTTCCAGTTGAGCCTGGGCCGCGGTGATACTGACGGCCGCCGACCCGTTGGCCTGCAGGGCGGCCAGGTTCGCCTTGTCGGCCGTGATCACGGCCTGGTCGGCCCGGACGGCGGCTGCGCTTGCCGCGCCTGCCTCGGTGGCCAGCAGCTCGCCCTTGCGGACCATCTGGCCCAGGCGGACCCGGACACTGCCGACCCGGCCGGCGGTCCCGAAGTTGAGACCGGCGATGCCACTGCTGCTAACCACGCCGGTGAGCGAGCGGCTATTGGCGGCGAGGATCGATGACACGTACAGTGCGATGCCCACCGCTGAGGCGCCGGCCAGCAAGATCCCGCCCAGTCGCCGGGCGCGGCCGGTGAACTTCCGGCCTTCTGGGTCGCGGTAGCGGGGCTCGCGGCGCCGGAAGAGCGCCTCGAGCAGTGGGGCGCGCCGGCCCGGCGGTTCATCCCCCAATTCCGGTTGGCCGGCCTCGCCGTCGTCCCACGGGTGGTCCTCCAGGACGGGGGCGGCCCGGAAGTCGTCGCCCTCGGTCTCGTGCCAGGCGCCCAGGTCGCTGGCCCCGGCATAACCGGAGTCCTGGTAGCCAGGTTCCGCATAGCCAGCGTCGCTGTAACTAAGGGTCGGCGGCCCGGAATCCGGGAAATCGGCGTAGCCAGATTCCGGATAACGGTCCTCGCTAATACGGTCCGCGAGATAACCCTCCCGAGGAGAACCGCGGTGAGCGTGCTCATCCCGCGGATAGTCGCCTGGGCCGGGACCAGGATCGGTGAAGAATCCGTTCCGCGAGTCAGGCGGGCCGGCCTCGTAGCCATAGTCGGAGCCGTAGCCGTTGTCCGCGCCGTAACCGCCGTCGGCGCCGTAACCGTTGTCCGCACTGTAGTTGTCCGCACTGTAGTTGTCGGCACTGTAACTGTCGTCCACGCCGTCCCCCGCCAGATCCGGCAGGTCCTGGATGAGCATGCTCCGCCGGCGGCGGCCGCGCCAGCGTGACCAGGCGTGCGTCTTCCCTCTGGGCCCGGGCCGGCGCCGCAGGTCACGGGCGGGCGCGGGCTGCTCCGGGTCCGGGGGATGGAATGCCTCGGGGTAGTCGTCCCCGATGAGGAGGGACACGTCGGGTTCACTCCAATGACTCGGGCGCTCCGCTTGCTGACCCCGCCATGCGCGGATAACGAAGTTATCACAGCGCTTTGCGGCAACGAGCCGGATCAGGCTTTCTCACGTTCGCCCTAGGTAAAGACTCCGGGATCGGCGCGGACGCCGGGCAACGCATAAATCCTTGCTGAGCTAATGGAATCCTTGCAGGCCGCTTTAGTGAGGGTCCTTAATGGATATTTTGGTAGGCCCGCTCCGGGTGCCATCGCGGGACCACGGACGGTGCCGACCCGGCCGGGCCAGCGCCACGGTCAGCTCGCGCAGCGCGTTCACCGAGTGCGCGCTCAGCACCACATCGCAGTACGGCCAGGCGGCCGCCATCCCGCCCGCGAGCGGCCGGTACTGCTCGCTCTTGGTCCGGGGATTGACCCAGATGATCCGGTGCGCGACCCGCGAGAGCCGCTGCATCTCGCGCCGAAGCACGGCCGGCTCGCCGGTGTCCCAGCCGTCCGAAATGATCACCACCACGGCGCCACGCGCCAGGCCGGGACGGCCCACGGTGTCGTTGAACTCCTTCAGCGAGGCCCCGATGCGGGTCCCGCCCAGCCAGTCCGGCGCCGCCTGCCCGGCCCGCTGCAGGGCCTGCTCGGGCGGCATGTGCGCCAGGGCCCCGGTGAGCCGGGTCAGCCGGGTGGCGAACGTGAACACCTCGGCGTCGGCGCCTCCCGCGGCGCAGTACAGCAACTGGAGCATGGCCCGCGCGTAGGGTTCCATCGACCCCGAGATGTCGCACAGGACGATCAGCTGGCGCGGCCGTAGCACCGGGGCCCGATGGGCCAGCCGGAGCGGATGGCCCCCGGTGCGCCGGGCGTGCCGCAGTGTGCTGCGCAGGTCGGTCCCGCGGCCCCGGGCCGCGGGATGCTCGCGCCGGGAGCGGCGCAGCGGGACGGCCAGGGTCAGCTCGCTCATCAGGCCGGTCAGGGCCTGCAGTTCGGCCGGACTCAGCTCGGCAAAATCCGTGCCCGCCAGCCGCTCGACCCGGCTGGCCAGGGCCGGGCGCGCGGCCTCCGGCCGGTCTGGCGCGTCCGGCTCCGCTCCTTCTTCCGCCGCGCTGCCTGATGAGCTGGGGCTGTGGCCCTCCGTCCCGTCCGGGCCGTCCACCCCGCGCGGCAGCTGGCCGGGCGGCGGTGCCGGGTGCTCTTGCGCGGCGCGCGCGGCCTCAGCCAGCAGGTCGTCGGTGCCCGGCCGGGGCGGCGGGCCGGGCACGTCCGGCCCGGGCTGGCCGGCCGCCGGGTCACTCACGCCGCCGAACAGGTCGCCGAACACCCGCTGCACCGTCTGGGTCTGCTCTGGCCCGGAGGCGAACGTGGCCAGGGCACACAGGTAGAGCTCGTACCTGGTGGCCGGCCGGGCCACGGGAACGGCCCGGGCGAACCGCTCGCAGCGGCCTGGATCGGCCGGCACCCCCGCGTCGCGCAGTTCCGCGCCGAGCCGGGCCGCGATCAGCGCCAGGTCAGCCGCGGCCCGGTCCCCGTTAGCGTGACCCCCGGCACCGGACCGGCCTGCCCCGGACCGGAATGAGCCGGAGCTGGGTGAGCCGGACCGGGGTGAACCGGACCGGGGTGAACCGGACCGGCCTTGGCCCGGACGGTCGGGGCGGGAGTCGCTGGGCATCGGCCCTCAATCACCGTCGCTGGCCGCCACCGCGAACCCGGCCGCCCGGAGCACCTGCAGGTCCTCGGAGTACTTCAGTACCACGCCCGCGGTCTGGGCCGTCACCGTCTCGTCGATGCGGTCGGCTCCTAGGACGACCAGGGCCTCGGCCCAGCTGATCGCCTCGGCCACGCCGGGTGGCTTGGCCAGGTCCAGGTCCCGCAGCCGCGCGACCCCCCGGGCCACCTGCCCGGCCAGCGGTTCGGCCGCGGCGGGCACCCGGCGGCGGATGATCGCCGCGACCCGCTCGGTGTCCGGGTACTCGATCCAGTGGTAGAGACAGCGCCGCTTCAGCGCGTCGTGCAGGTCACGGGTCCGGTTGGAGGTGAGCACCACGACCGGGGGCAGCGCGGCCCGCCGGGTGCCGAGTTCGGGGATGGTGACCGCGGACTCGGCCAGCAACTCGAACAGGAACGCCTCGAATTCGTCGTCGCCCCGGTCAACCTCGTCGATCAGCAGCACAGCCGGCCGCGGCCCGGGGTGATCCAGGGCGGCGAGCAACGGCCGGGCCAGCAGATACTCGGAGCTGAACAGGTCGGTGTCACGCAGCGTCTCACCGCGGGACTCGGCCAGCCGGATCGCGAGAAGCTGCCGCGGGTAGTTCCACTCGTAGAGCGCCTCGGCCGCGGTCAGCCCCTCGTAGCACTGCAGCCGGATCAGCGGCGTGTCCAGGACGGCGGCGAGCGCCTTGGCCGCCTCGGTCTTGCCCACGCCGGGCTCGCCTTCGAGCAAGATCGGCTGACCCATCCGGGCGGCCAGGAATAGTGCCACGCCCAGGGGCTGATCGGTGAGGTACCCGGCCGCGTCCAGATCACGGACAAGTGTGCCGACATCGGGCAGCCGCCTTTCCAGCTCGCTCAGGGCTGGTGATGACATGGAGCCCCCGGGGCGGACGTCGGACCGGTCAGCGACAAGTGCGGCATAGTTCAATCATGCGGCAGCGGGCCGACTGCCCGCACATGGAGGGGCCGGGGGCGCGGAGATAACACCGGCGGCCCCGGGCCGCCCGCGGCTTGCGTGAGGGCGCTGCAGACGGGTGGCCCCGCACCATCCCCCGCGGGTGATCCCCGCAGGCCGGGCAGGTGAGACGGTCAGCGTGTTCGGCATGGGGAGCACATGGACACAGGCGATCTCCTTCCCGGGGACCCGGCCCCGGGCCAGCGGGCTGCGGCCACCCGGCAGGGTGAGCACTGGTGGCCGGTGGCGCTGGCAATCCTGGCCACGGCCGGGTTGCATGTCGTGCTGCCCACGTCGTACCGGGTGAACCCCCGGTGGGTGGTCCCGGTTGTGCTGGGCGTCTTGCTGGTTGTCCTGATCATCGGGGACCCGGGTCGCATCGACCGGCAGAAGCTCTGGCTGCGGGTCGTCATGGAGATCGTCATTGCCTTCATCACGCTGGCGAACCTGTTCTCCGCCGCCCGGCTGGTCGCAGACATCCTGACCAGTAACAAGACCTTCGCGAATAACCCCATCGGGCTGCTGGCGACCGGCGGAGTCATCTGGATCACCAACGTGATCGCGTTCAGCCTGTGGTACTGGGATCTGGACCGGGGTGGTGCCGCCGCCCGTGCCCATCACTCCGGCGCTGCCCCGGCGTTCGTGTTCCCGGAGATGCAGCACACCCAGTACAGCTCCGCGGCCTGGGTACCACGGTTCGTGGACTACCTCTCGCTGGCCTTCTGGACCGCCACCGCGTTCAGCCCCACGGATACGTCCGCGATCAAGCCGTGGGCCAAGCTCCTCATGATCATCGAAGCGTGTGTATCGCTGGGCTTGGGCGCCCTCGTGATCGCCCGGGCGGTCAACATCCTGAAAACGTGAGCTCGGGGTCCGGGGGTCGTCCCCGGGCCTACAGCGCCAGGTCGGCGCGCACCGGGCGGCCCTGGATCGCGGACCACACGTTGGCCGGGGTGAGCGGCATGTCGGCGTGCCGGACACCCAGCGGGCGGAGCGCGTCGATCACCGCATTGACCACCGCGACCGGGGAGCCCACCGTGGCCGACTCGCCCACGCCCTTGGCCCCGATCGGGTGGTGCGGGCACGGGGTTACGGTCTGGCCCAGCTCCCACGACGGGCATTCGACCGAGGTGGGCAGCAGGTAGTCCATGAACGAGCCGCCGAGGCAGTTCCCGTCCTGGTCGTACGTGATGACCTGCATCAGCGCCATGCCAACCCCGTCGGCGAGGCCCCCGTGCACCTGCCCCTCGACGATCATCGGGTTGATCCGGACCCCGCAGTCGTCTACCGCGATGAACCGGCGCAGGGTGACCGCGCCGGTGCCCGGATCCACATCCACCACGCAGATGTACGCGCCGTAGGGGTAGGTGAGGTTCGGCGGGTTGTATACGGTCTCGGCGTCCAGGTGACCCTCGACGCCCTCGGGCAGTTCCAGTGAGGAGTGAGCGGCCATCGCGATTTCGGCGATGGTCCGGCCCTGCTCGGGGTCGCCGCGGACCTGCCACCGGCCGTGGGCCCACTCCAGGTCCTCAGGCGCGGCCTCCAGCATGGCCGCGGCCACCATCCGGGCCCGCGCGCGCACCTTGCGCGCCACCACGACGGCCGCGGCGCCGGACACGGGTGTGGACCGGGAGCCGTAGGTGCCCAGGCCGAAGGGGGTCCGGTCGGTGTCGCCGTGCACCACGTCAACGTCGTCCGGGGTCAGGCCCAGTTCGTGCGCGACGATCTGGGCGAAGGTGGTCTCATGACCCTGGCCCTGGGTCTGGCAGGAAATGCTCAGCACCGCCGTCCCCGTGGGATAGATCCGCAGGTCGGCACCGTCGGCCATGCCCAGGCCGAGGATGTCCATGTCCTTGCGCGGCCCGGCGCCGACCCCCTCGGTGAAGAAGCTGAGCCCGATACCCATGTACTCGCCGCGGGCCCGGCGCTCCGCCTGCTCCCGCCGCAGTTCCGGGTATCCGGCCAGGTCCATCGCGACCTGCAGGGCCCGGGGGTAGTCGCCGGAGTCGTACTCCCACCCCGTCGGGCAGGTGTAAGGGAACTGCTCGGGCCGGAGCAGGTTCGCCATCCGCAGCTCGGCCGGGTCCAGGCCGAGTTCGCCGGCCAGCAGGTCGACCATCCGCTCGACCAGGTACACGCCCTCGGCGATCCGGAACGAGCAGGAGTAAGCCACCCCGCCTGGGGCCTTGTTGGTGTAGACGCCGGTGACCTCGCAGTAGGCCGCCTGCAGATCGTAGGACCCGGTGAAGATGTGGAAGAACCCGGCCGGGTACTTGCTGGGCTGGGCCGACCCATTGAACGCGCCGTGATCGGCCAGCACCCGGGCCCGCAGGGCGAGAATCCGCCCACCCCGGGTTGCGGCGATCTCGCCGTGCATGTGGTAGTCCCGGGCGAACGCGGTGGACATCAGGTTCTCCGACCGGTCCTCGACCCACTTCACCGGGTGGCCGGTCAGCATGGTGCCCACTACGGCGCACAGGTAGCCCGGGTAGACGGGGACCTTGTTGCCGAACCCGCCGCCGATGTCGGGGGACACGATCCGGATCTTGTGCTCGGGCAGCCCGGCGACCAGCGCGTACAGGGTGCGGTGCGCGTGCGGTGCCTGCGTGGTGGCCCATACGGTGAGCTTCCCGGTGACCGGGTCCATCTCGGCCACCGCGCCGCAGGTCTCCAGCGGCGCTGGGTGTGAGCGCGGGAACAGCATGTCCTGGGTGACCACCACGTCGGCGGCGGCGAAGGCCGCGTCGGTGGCGGCCCGGTCGCCGGCGGCCCAGTCGAAGATGTGGTTGTCCTGCTGGCCAGCCACGTCGTCGCGGATCAGCGGGGCGCCGGGGTCCAGTGCCTGGGTCGCGTCCACGACCACCGGCAGCGGTTCGTAGTCCACACTGATCAGTTCCAGCGCGTCCCGGGCGGAATAGCGGTCCTCGGCGACGACGAACGCCACCTCCTGGCCCTGGAACCGGACCTTGTCCGTGGCCAGAACGGCCTGGACGTCTCGGGACAGGGTGGGCATCCAGGCCAGCTTCCGCTGCTCCAGCATCTCGCCGGTGATAACGGCGCGGACCCGGGGGTGTGCCTCCGCCGCGGCGGTATCCACCGACACGATCCTGGCGTGCGCCAGGGGGCTGCGCAGGATCGCGCCGTGCAGCAGGCCAGGCCGCTGGATGTCGTCCACGAAGGTGCCCTGGCCGCGCAGGAACCGGGCGTCCTCCTTGCGCCGGACCGGGCCGTAGGCCCCGTCCAGGGCCGGATCAGGCGCTGCGCTCATCGTCTCCCCCGTGCTTGCTGGCCCCGTGCTCGCTGGCCCCGTGCTTGCTGGCCCCGTGCTCGCTGGCCCCGTGCTCACTGGCCCCGTGCTCGCTGGCCCAGCGGACCGAGCGCACGATGTTCTCGTACCCGGTACACCGGCACAGCTGGCCGGACAGCGCCTCGCGGATCTCGGCGGGGGACGGATCCGGGTGGTGATCCAGCAGCCACCGGGCGGTCATCATCATGCCTGGCGTGCAGAACCCGCACTGCAGCCCGTGGCATTCCGCGAAGCCCTGCTGGACCGGGTCCAGCCGGCCGTGACGGGCCAGGTCCTCCACGGTACGGACCCGGCGCCCGTCGGCCATGGCCGCGAGCACCGTGCACGACTTGACCGGGGTCTCGTCCAGCCACACCACGCAGGCGCCGCAATTGGAGGTGTCGCACCCCCAGTGTGACCCGGTCAGGCCGAGATCATCGCGGAGGAAATGGATCAGCAGCAGCCGCGCCTCCACGTCCCTGGTGTGGCCAACACCGTTGACGGTGATCGTTATCTGCATGTCGTCTGTGCTCAGCCTGCACTCTGCTGCCCGGCGGGCTGCCCGGCGTCATGCACAGCGGCCGGCCCGGCGCGCTGCCAGGCGCGCCGCAGCGAACGGACGGTCAGCTCACGGGCCAGGTGGCGCTTGTAGTCGGCCGGGCCGCGCTGGTCCGACACCGGGCGGCAGGACGCGGCGGCCATCTCACCGGCCCGGGCGAAGCTCTCCTCGGTGGCTGGCGCGCCGCGCAGGAATTCTTCGGCCTCGGCCGCGGAGAAGTGCGGCGCGCCCACGGCGGTCAGCCCGATGCCCGCGTCGGCGATGACGCCGCCGGCCAGCCTGCCGCCCGGCCCGCTGCCTTCCAGCCCGCTGCCTTCCAGCCACAGGGCCGACCCGGCCGCGCCCACCGGCCAGTCGCCGGCCCGGCGCCCGACCTTCTCGTACGCACTGCCGCCGCCGGGCCGGATCGGGACCCGGATCTCGGTCAGGATCTCGCCCGGTGCGACGACCGTCTCGTAGGGCCCGGTGTGGAAGTCCCGGGCCGGCACCGTCCTGGTGCCGCCGGAGTGGGCGATGACCATCGTCGCCTTGAGCGCGGCGAAGGCCGCCGACAGGTCCTCGGACGGGTCGGCCTGGCACAGCGACCCGCCGACCGTGCCCCAGTTACGCACCACCGGGTCGGCGATCACCTGTTCCGCGTCATGCAGGATCGCGAAGTGCCGGGCCGCCTCGGCCGAGTCGAGTAGCTGGGCGTGCCTGGTCATCGCGCCGATCCGCAGCTCACCGCTGGTCACCGTGAGGTAGGAAAGCTCCGTCAGGGCGTTGATGTCGATCAGTGTTTCCGGCTGGGCGAGCCGCAGCTTCATCATCGGGATCAGGCTGTGCCCGCCCGCCAGGATGCGCGCCTCCGGACCGAACCGCTCCAGCAGGGCGAGGGCGTGCGCGACACTGGTGGCCTTCTCGTACTCGACGTAGGCCGGAACCTGCATGCGCTCTCCCTCGAGGTGTCCGCTGTTGCGAGTGTACGAGTGCTTCTGGCCTGCGGTAATAATCAGAAGGTTATGAGCGATATCCAGAACCGGCGAGCGAGGCCGGGCCGTCAGGCCCGGGCCAGCGACCGGTGTGGGTCATCTCTGGTTATCGCGAGCATGGATGAGACACCGTCATGACGCTGACACAGCTCAACGCGTTCGTGCTGGTCGCCCGGCTGGGCTCGGTGACCTCCGCCGCGAACGCACTGGGCGTCAGCGAGTCCGCGGTGTCGCAGGCCCTGACCGCCCTTCGCCAGCACCTCGGTGACCAGTTGGTCAGCCGCGGGCCCAGCGGGATGACGCTCACCGCGGGCGGCTCCCGGCTGCTGGCCACCGCGTCGCAGATCGTGGTGCTCGGCGCCGAGGCGCACGCCGCGGTCCGGGCCGCCCAGGGTGCCCCGGAACAGCTCCGTCTGGTGGCCTCGCCTACGTTCGCCGAGTTCGTGGCCAGCCCGCTGACCGAGGCGTTCCGGCGCCGCTTCGCCGGGCCTCTCGAGGTGTCCTCCGGGGTGGCGGTGACCCAGGAGATGGGGGTCCTGGTCGGCAACCGGCTGGCCGACGTGGCCATCGGTCCCAGGGTGGCTGATGACCTGGGCCTGCCGGTGGTGAGCGAGCCGATCTTCCGGTACCGCCTGGTCGTGGTCACCGCCGGGCAGTCCCGGCTGCGCGGCACTCCCCAGCAGTGGCGGTGGCTGGTGGACCCGTCCGGTACCGATCCGGACAGCGACACCGGGCAGTTGCTGACGGCCCTCCGGATTCCTGAGAACAAGATCGGGGTGTTCCCCAACCAGACCGCCGCGTGGGCCGCGGCCGCCGACGGCGCTGGGGCCGCGCCGGCCGTCGAGCATCTCGTCAGCCAGCAACTGCGCCGGGGCGAGCTGTCCCTGGTCAACGTGCCGGGAGCGCCGGTGGACGGATGCTGGCATGTGACCCTGCTTGAGCGCCAGCACCGGAGCACGGTGGCCAGCGCCCTGCGCCGCTTCCTGACCACCCCGGAAGCGATGCAGCTGATGCGCGCGCCCACAGCCGGCGTTCCCCCGTCGCGGTTCCGGCCGCCGGTCTACGTGACCATCTGGAGCTAGTCCACCTGTCGGGACAGGCCTGACCCAGAGCCGCCCCGGCAGTTAAGCAAGCACTTATTCACGTATTGCGCACACGTGCTCGGCTAGCGGATCATGTGGCTCACCTCACACACACGCGTGCAGGCAGCCAAGCCAGGCAGGAGTGGGCGGATGCGGATCGAATCCGACGGGCATAGCCGCGGCAATCCGCGCCTCTACGAACTGATCGAAAATGCTCCCAAAGAGGGCAAGAGCCCCACCGTGTGGGCCTGGCCGGAGTTGATCGACTACCTGAAGATCGCAGGTCAGCCCGTGGCCGGGCCGTGGCCGCCGCATCAGGAACCGCGCCCGGATCCGGAGGAGGATACGTTGCCCGTCGCGGTGGCTGATCCGGAAAGTTCTCCGCAACGAAGTCCCTCCCGCCCCGGCGCCCCCACCATCGGTGACACGGATGGCGGTGCGGTGGACGCCGGCACCGGGGCGGCCAGTGCCGCTACCGCGAACACCGCTGGCGACAACGACTGAATCACCATCCGGCGTCCGGCGCGACAATGCCGTCCGGACAGGACACTGGAGGATCGGATGTATCCGTCTCGGTTCCGCTACGAGGCACCGCGTTCCCTCGATGAGGCCATCGCCACGCTGCGCGACGGCGGGGACTACGCCAAGGTGCTGGCCGGCGGCCAGAGCCTGGTCCCGATGATGAAGCTGCGCTTCGCCTCGCCGGAACTGCTGGTGGACATCAATAACGTGCCCGGCCTTGACTACCACCGCACCGACCCGGACGGGACGCTGCGGATCGGGGCGCTGTGCCGGCACGCCGACCTGGAGCGCTCGGCCCTGCTGAAGTCGTCACAGCCCACCATGGCCGCCGCGGCGCCGCTCATCGCCGACCCCATCGTGCGGACCCGGGGCACTCTGGTGGGCTCGCTCTGCCACGCCGACCCGCAGGGGGACTGGGCCTCCGTGACTATGGCGCTGGGCGGGTCGGTGGTGGCCCAGGGCCCGCGCGGCCGGCGCGCCATCCCGCTCGCCGACTTCGTCACCGGGCCGTTCGAGACCGTCCTGGAGCCCGACGAGATCGCCGTGGAAGCCTTCATCCCGCCCGCCACGGGGGCCCGGGCGGGAGGTTACCTCAAGCTCGAGCGCCGGGTCGGTGACTTCGCCACGGTCGGAGTGGCGGTGGCCCTGGAGCTCTCAGGAGCCACTGTGACCAGGGCCGGGATCGCGCTGACCGGAGTGGGCGGCTCCACCATCGCGGCCACCGAGGCCGCGGCCGCTCTGACCGGCCAGCCGCTGACCAGCCAGACCATCGAGATGGCCGCCGGGCTGGCTGCGGACGCGTCCCGTCCCCGGACCGATCACCGTGGCAGCGCGCAGTACAAGCGGCACATGGTGCGCACGTTCGTGACCCGCATCCTGGACCAGGCCGGCGGCAGTACCGGTGAAGGGCCCACTGCGCTGGGCGGCACCGCGGAAAGGGCAGCCTGACATGACAGTTGTCTATGAGGACCACAGCGACGACGCCGCCGGGACCGAGGTCCCGATGCGCCGGATCAAGTTCACGGTCAACGGCCAGAAGAAGATCGCGGAGGTGGAGCCCCGGCTGCTGCTGGCCCACCTGATCCGCCGCGGTCTCGGGCTGACCGGCACGCACATGGGCTGCGACACCACGAACTGCGGCGCGTGCACCGTGCTGGTCAACGGGCGGCCGGTCAAGTCCTGCACCATGCTGGCTGTCCAGGTGGACGGGCGCGAGATCAGCACCGTCGAGGGGCTGGCCATGAAAGGGGCAGCGGAGGCGGGTGGGGGGCTGCACCCGCTGCAGGAGGGCTTCAAGGAGGAGCACGGCCTGCAGTGCGGGTTCTGCACCCCCGGGATGATGATGGCCGCCAAGGCGCTGCTGGATGAGAACCCCGACCCGAACGAAGAAGATGTCCGCTGGGCCCTGTCCGGCAACCTCTGCCGGTGCACCGGCTACCAGAACATCGTGAAGTCGGTGCTGTGGGCCGCCGACAAGCTCCGGAAAGAGGGCTGACCTCGTGTCGCAGGCACTGGACGAGATCAAGATCGGTGGGCTTGGCGCCAGCCGCAAGCGGGTCGAGGACAACCGTTTCATCCGCGGCAAGGGCAACTACACCGACGACATCACCCTGCCCGGGATGCTGCACATGGAGATCCTGCGCAGCCCCATGGCCCACGCCCGGATCAAGTCCATAGACGCCAGCCGGGCGTGGGACATCCCGGGCGTGCGCCTGGTGCTCACCGGCGAGATGATGGCCACCCGCAACCTGGCCTGGATGCCGACCCTGTCCTACGACACCCAGGCCGTGCTGGCCACCGACAAGGTGCGCTTCCAGGGCCAGGAGGTGGCGTGCGTCATCGCCGATGACCCCTACATCGCCAAGGACGCGTGCGAGGTCATCGATGTGGAGTACGAGCCACTGCCCGTCATCGTGAACCCGTTCCAGGCCGTCGCCGAGGGCGCGCCGGTCATCCGGGACGACAAGACGGGTCAGGACAGCAACGTCATCTACGACTGGGAAGTAGGCGACGCCGAGGGTACGGAGCGCGCGTTCGACCAGGCGGACCTGGTCTCGCGACTGCAGCTGCACTACCCCCGCTCGCACCCGTCCCCGATCGAGTGCTGCGGGTCGGTCGCGGACTTCGACCGGGCCACGTCGAAGCTCACCGTCTATATGACCACCCAGGCGCCGCACATCATCCGGGCGGCGGTGGCCCTGGTCGCCGAACTGCCCGAGCACATGATCCGGATCATCTCGCCGGACATCGGCGGCGGGTTCGGCAACAAGGTGCCGGTCTACCCCGGCTACGTCTGCTCGATCCTGGCCTCGATCCTGCTGGAGCGGCCGGTTAAGTGGATCGAGGACAAGTCCGGCAACCTCATCTCCACCCACTTCGCCCGGGACATCTACCTGGACGGCGAGATCGCACTGCGCCAGGACGGGAAGATCCTGGCCGTCCGGATGCGCACCCAGGCCGACCACGGTGCGTTCTTCTCCGATGCCCAGCCCAGCAAGTTCAAGATCGGGCTGATGCACTCGGCATTCGCCGCCTACGACGTCCCGGTGGCGCACATGACGACGCGCGGCACCTACACCAACAAGGCGCCCGGCGGGGTCGCCTACCGGTGCTCGTTCCGGGTCACCGAGGCCATGTTCTTCCAGGAACGGATGATGCAGGCGGCCGCCCAGGACCTCGGCATGGACCAGGCCGCGTTCCGGCGGATGAACTTCGTCCGCGACGACGACTTCCCGCACCGTACCCCGTTCGGCTTCCTGACCGACTCGGGCCAGTACGGCAAGTGCCTGGACGTCGGCCTGCGGGCCATCGGCTACGAGGACTTCCGGGCCAAGCAGGAGGAAGCCCGGGCCGGGGCCGGCTGCTCGGCCTCGGCATCTCCACCATGACCGAGCCGCTCGGCGCGGGCAACAGCCGTGAATACGACATCCTCGGCATCAAGATGTTCGACTCCGCCGAACTCAAGATCCACATGACGGGCAAGGCCATCGTCCGCACCGGGGCCCGCGGCCAGGGCCAGGGCCACGAGACGACCTGGGCCCAGATCGTCAGCCACGAGCTCGGTATCCCGGCGGAGGACATCGTCGTCGAGGAAGGCGACACCGACACCGCGCCGTTCGGGATGGGCACGTACGCCTCCCGGAGCACCCCGGTGGCCGGCGCGGCGGTCTCCATGGTGTCGCGCAAGATCCGGGCCAAGGCGCGCAGGCTGGCCGCGCACCTCCTGGAGGTGTCAGAGGAAGACATCGAGTGGGAACTCGGCCGGTTCTACGTGCGCAGCGCACCGGACCGCGGGGTCACCATCCAGGAATGCGCGATGGCGGCGTACAGCAACATGCCCGACGGCATGGAGCCCGGCCTGGAGAACACGGCCTACTACGACCCGCCCAACCTGACCTGGCCTTTTGCGGTCTACATCGTCACGGTGGAAGTCGATCCGGAGACCGGGGTCTGGGACGTGCTGAATACCGTGGCGGTGGACGACTGCGGGGTCCGGATCAACCCGATGATCGTCGAGGGCCAGATCATGGGTGGCCTGGCCGAGGCTTACGCCATGGCCAACATGCAGTTCATCACGTTCGACGCGGACGGGAACTGCGTCGGCTCGAACTACATGGACTACATGCTGCCCAGCGCCTGGGAGACGCCGGGCTTCGAGCTGCACAGCGAGGTGGTCACCCCCTGCCCGCACCACCCGATCGGGGCCAAGGGTATCGGGGAGTGCGCAGCGGTCGGCGGCCCGGCCGCGTTCGTGAACGCGGTGCTGGACGCGCTGTCGCAGACCGGGGTGCGCAACATCGACATGCCGCTGCTCCCGGACCGGGTCTGGGAGGCGATCACCCAGCGCCACGACGTCTCCGGTGCGCCCCCGGTCCGGACCGACTGAGGACCGGCTGGTTAAGCACAGGCAGACCGAGCGCGAGAGGTCACCGAAGGGAGTTGATCATGCAGAGCTGGGAGGTGCTGGAGGAGGCTGGCGAGCTGACCCGCCGGGGTCAGCCGTTCGCGCTGGCCACCGTGGTCTGGCGGCAGGGCCCGTCCTCAGGCCAGCAGGGCTCCCGCGCGATCATCACGGCCGAAGGCGACCTGCACGGCTGGATCGGCGGGGCGTGCGCCGAGCCGGTCGTGATCCGCGAGGCCCAGCAGGTGATCACCGAGGGCGCCCCCCGGCTGCTGCTGCTCGGCACGCCTGAGCAGTTTGCCGGCCAGGCCCTGGTGGGCGGGGCGGTGCCGGACGGGATGACGTTGGTTCCGATCGCCTGCCAGAGCGAGGGGGCACTGGAGGTCTACATCGAGCCGATGCTGCCCGCGCCGCATCTGGTGGTCGTGGGCCGGTCGCCGATGGTGACGACCCTGGCTGACATGTCCCGGGCGCTGGGCTGGCGCACCACGGTGCTGGACCGCGGGGCGTTCTCGGCGGCCGACGCGACCGCGAACTCCATGGTGGTGGTGGCCACTCAAGGCCATGGGGACGAGGACGCCGTCGAGCAGGCCGTCGCGGCCCGCCCCGCCTACCTGGGACTGGTCGGCTCGGCCAAGCGAGGCGCGGCCGTCCTCGGCTACCTGGCCGACCGGGGGGGGCCGCAGGACCAGCTCGACCGGGTCCGGGTGCCCGCGGGCCTGGACCTGGGCCGCACGTCGCACCGCGAGATCGCGGTAGCCATCCTGGCCGAACTCGTCCAGCTGCGCGCGTCGGGGGAGGTTGGCGCAGGGGCCGCGACGGCTGCGGGCAGCGATGCGGGAGGACGCAGCGCGGTAGCAACGGGCGATGATGCGGGAGCGGTTCCCGGCGAGGGGGGGCGCGCCGAAGGCGTGTCCCCGCCGAGCAGCGGACTTACGGGCAGCGCTGCGGGAGCGTTCCCTGGGGAGGGGGGGCGCGCCGAAGGCGTGTCCCCGCCGAGCCAGGGACTCGCGGGGGGCTCCGGGGGGTCGCCCCCCCGGGCTAACACAGATCCGGTGTGCGGGATGACCGTGAGGGCGGACGCGTCCAGTTATCCCCTGGAGCACGAGGGCGTGACCTATTACTTCTGCTGCGCCGGCTGCCGCCGGTCGTTCCAGGAGAACCCGGCGGGGTATCTGAAGGAGAGCCGATGCTGATCAAGAACGACTTCGAGGTCGCTCAGCCGGTCGAGAAGGTCTGGACGTTCTTCGGGGACATCCCGCAGGTGGCCACCTGCCTCCCCGGTGCGGAGCTGACTGAGGACCTCGGCGGCGAGAAGTACAAGGGCCGGGTGGCCGTCCGGATGGGCCCGGTGCGGCTGCAGTTCGCCGGCACCGCGGAGATCGCCGAGCGCGACGACGCGGCCAAGCGGCTGGTCCTCAACGCGGCCGGGGCCGAGGCCAAGGGCCGCGGCCAGGCCAGCATGGTGGTGACCGCGACACTGGCCCGTTCCGGCCGCGGCACCAGGGTCAACGTGTCCCAGGACCTCCAGCTGTCCGGCGCGGCCGCCCAGTACGGCCGCGGCATGATCTCCGACGTGACGTCGGTGATGATGCGCGACTTCGCCGCCACGATGCAGGACCGGATCGAGCGAGCTGAGCGAGGCGAGTCCGCCGAGCAGATTGCCGCCTCCGGCACCCGCTCGGCCAGCGGCCTGGCCCTCGGGATGCGGGCCGCGCTCATGGCGCTGACCCGGGTCTTCCGCCGTTTCTTCGTCCCATACCACGCCACCAGCTGAGAAGGAGCACGTCATGGTCTTGTGGTGGATCGGCAACGTAGTACTGCTGGTCGTGGTGCTGCCCGTCGTGATCTTCCTGCTGAACCGGGTGCTCGCCGCGCTCGAGCGGATCCGCGGTGCCGCTGACCAGATCCTGGCCGGGGGCGTCGAGCTCGTCGGCGAACTGCAGGGCGTCCCCGACGGCCTGGCCCAGACCGACGCCACGGTCCGCGAGGTGTCCGTGGGGGCCGTCCGGTACGCCGGTTCCGTCGCGAAACTTCTGGGTT
>CAVYQF010000040.1:0-41448 GCA_963770545.1 uncultured Actinomycetes bacterium
CCACGGAACCGTCCCGCCACCCACATGGGAACCACCCGCCGACGGGGACCGGACCAGCCAATCCGGGCCGACTTTGGACCGGCCCGGCAGCCCCGGGTGATGCCCGGGCGGGTGGCCGGACGAACTTCTCAGAGCGGGCTTGTGGCCCCTAGATAGTTAGGATACTGTCCTAACAATCTTCCGCAAGACGTCCTATCAGCCGAGTTATCCCAGGCAGGCGCCATGCTTCGGTCCCCCGTCATTCTGGGGCTCGACTTCGGCGGCACTAAAATCGCCGTTGCGGTCTGCAGCCTGGACGGGACCAGGCTGGGCTCCGCCACGGTGGGCAGCGGCGGCGAGCTTGGTGCCCGGGCCAGTTTCGCCCGGGGCGTGCAGGCCGCCCGCGACTTGCTGGACAGCGTGGCACCGGGCGCCACCCTCGCGGCCGCCGGCGTCTCGACCTTCGGGATCCCATTCGAGGACCGGGTGGACCTGGCCCCCGCCATCAGCGGCTGGGGTGACCTCCCGTTCGGACGCGAACTGCGCGCCGCATTCCCGGGAGCCGCGATCCGGATGGCCACGGACGCCAAAGCGGCGGCCCAGGCGGAGGTGCGCTGGGGCGCGCTGGCCGGCTACGACCCGGCGGTCTACCTGAACCTGGGCACCGGGCTGTCGACCGCCCTGGTCATCGGGGGCCAGGTTGTCGCGGGCGCGCACGGCGCCGCCGGCGAGATCGGCTATAACCTCCGCGCCCTGTCAGATGTGGGCCTCCCGCTCAATGCCCGGATCCCGCTGGAGGACATGATCAGCGGCCAGGCTCTGGCCCGGCGGGCACCCCAGCCGATGGCAGCCGCCGACGTGTTCGGCGCAGCCGATGCCGAGCCCCGCCTGGACCGGCTGGTCAGCGAATTCGTTACCGAACTGGCATTCCATATAGTCAACCTGGCCATTAGCGTGAACCCGGCCCGGATCGCGGTCGGCGGTGGCCTGGTCCGGTCCTGGGAGCGGCTGCGGCCGGGCCTGGAGCAGGCGCTGAAGGCGGGCACCCCATTCCCGCCCGAACTCGTCATCGCTCGCTTCCCCGCCGACGCGCCGCTGATCGGCGCGGTGGCCCTGGCGGCCGACGCCGCCGGAGCGGACGTCAGCCTCGATGACCTCGCAGCTGATGCAGACAACGACCTCCGGACCGGCCAAGTCCGCACCCCAGACAACGCTCCAGCCGCACCTAAAGCCCCCACCCTGGACAACGCTCCACACGCAGATAACGCCCGGACGGACACGGCCCGGGCAGATGGCGTCATCGACGGCGCCCCGGTAACCCAACATTCCCATCAACAAACCGAAAGGCTTCAGTCATGAGACGCCTCAAGGCAATCGGGGCCCTCGCCGCGGTCGGCCTCCTCGCGGCCGCCTGCAGCGCCGGCAAGGGCGGTGGCAGCGGCAACAGCAGCGGCAACGGCAGCGGCAGCGGCAATACCAAGGCCACGAATTCGGTCACGATCTCCAACGAGAACGGCGCCCTCTGGACCTGCGACTTCAGCCCGTTCAACGGGTCAGACACCCTGCTGTCGGTGGGGTTCGTTTATGAGCCGCTCGTCTACGTCAACCCGCTGCAGAGCGGCAAGACCACGCCGATGCTGGCCACCTCCTGGAAATGGGGCGCGGGTAACAAGTCGCTCGTGTTCACGATCCGCCAGGGGGTCAAGTTCAGCAACGGGACCCCGATGTCGGCCAAGGACGTGGTGTACACGTTCAACCTGCTCAAGAAGTACCCGGCCCTGGACCTCACCGGGGACTGGTCGGTGCTGTCCAGCGTCACCCAGACCGGCTCGGACCAGGTCACGATGAACTTCAAGTCGCCGGCCGTCCCGGCCTTCTACTACATCGCGGGCCAGACCCCGATCGTGCCGGAAGCAATCTGGTCCAAGATCGCCAACCCGGTGGCCTTCCCGAACACCAACCCGGTAGGCACCGGTCCCTACAAGGTGAACCCGTGCACCAAGGCGAACATCACTTACACGGCCAACCCGCACTACTGGCAGCCGGGCCTGCCGAAGGTCACCAAGGTGGAGTACCCGGCCTACACCAGCAACAACACGGCGAATGACCAGCTGGCCAGCGGCCAGGCCCAGTGGGGCTCGCAATACATCCCGGCGATCAATTCGTTCTATACCGCGAAGAGCCCCAACTACCACTACTGGTTCCCGCCGACGGTAAACGTCTCGGTGGTGCCTAATCTCAAGAACCCGCTGCTGGCCAACGTCAAGGTCCGCCAGGCCATGTCGTACGCGATCAACCGGGCCAAGGTCTCCACGATCGGCGAGTCCGGCTACGAGCCCCCCGCCAATCAGGCTGGCATCGTCACACCGACGTTCAGCAGCTGGCTGGACCAGGCCGGCCTGGCCAAGTACGGCAACTACGCCTACAACCCGGCCAAGGCCAAGCAGCTGCTGGCGTCGGCCGGGTTCAAGATGGGCTCGGACGGCATCATGGCCAACGCCCAGGGCCAGAAGCTCTCCTTCAACATCATCAACATCGGCGACTACTCCGACTGGGTGGCCTCGGTGCAGGTGATCCAGCAGGAGCTCAAGGCGGTCGGCATCCAGCTGAACCCGGACAACCTGTCCAACACCGACTTCGACGCCGACCTGTACAACGGCAAGTACCAGCTCGCCTACTACGACCAGCAGACGTTCGGCCCCAGCCCGTACTACGAGCTGCGGGACTGGCTGGACTCGGCGGGCACTGCCCCGATCGGCCAGCAGGCGGCCACCGACTACGAGCGCTACAGCAACCCGGCCACGGACCAGCTGTTCACTCAGTACGCCTCCTCCACCAGTGAGACCCAGCAGCATTCGATCATGAACCAGATCCAGGGAGTCATGCTGTCTGACCTGCCCATCATCCCGGTGGTGCAGGCGGTGGACTGGTACCAGTACGACGACTCATCGCTGACCGGCTGGCCCACGCCAGGCAACCCCTACGCCCAGCCGTCCGCGTACGCCTACCCGGACATGGAGCAGGTGCTGCTCCACCTCAGGGCGAAGTGACCGGGTGCGGGCCCGGGGGTTCTCCCCGGGCCCGCACCACCCGGGCCCGCACTACCCCGGTCCCTGACCGGGACTGAGACGGACGAGACGGACGAGGAGCAGATCATGATCACGAGGAGACGGGCTTGAGGTTCGCGCTGCGCCGCCTCGGCTTCTTCGTGCTCACGCTGTGGGCGGCACTGACCCTCAACTTCCTGCTCCCCCGGCTGATGCCGGGGAACCCCGCGCTGGCCATGCTGAGCAAGTTCCACGGGCAACTCGGCCCGGGCACGCTGCACGCGCTGGAGGTCCTGTTCGGGGTCAACACGCACAAACCCCTGATCGACCAGTACTTCAGCTACCTGCACCAGGTGTTCACCGGAAACTTCGGGCCGTCGCTGGACTTCTACCCTGAGTCGGTGACCTCGGTGATCGGCGGCGCGATCTGGTGGACCGTCGGCCTGGTCGGGGTGACCACGGTGCTGGCCTTCGTGCTCGGCACCGGGCTGGGCATCGTGTCGGCCTGGCGCCGCGGCGGCCGGCTCGACAGCGTCGTGCCGCCGGTGTTCGTGATCACCTCGGCGATCCCGTACTTCTGGGTTGGCATGGTGCTGGTCCTGATCTTCGGGGTCACCCTGGGCTGGCTGCCCAGCCAGGGCGGCTACTACGTCTCCACTGACGCCCCCGGCCTGAACCTCACCTACTTCCAGGACGTGCTGTCCCACGCGTTCCTGCCCGCCATGGCCCTGCTGATCACCACGATCGGCACCTGGATCCTGACCATGCGGAACACGATGATCACCACGCTGGCCGAGGACTACGTGCGGATGGCCCGGGCCAAAGGGCTGCCGGGCCGCCGGATCATGACCGACTACGCGGCCCGCAACGCGATCCTGCCCAACCTGACCGGCTTCGCCATGTCGCTGGGTTTCGTGGTCAGCGGCGCCATCCTCATCGAGTACGTGTTCAACTACCCGGGGGTCGGCTTCCTCCTGCTGCAGGCCGTGCAGGGGGAGGACTACCCGCTGGAGCAGGCCCTGTTCCTGTTCATCACCGTCGCGGTGCTGCTGGCCATCCTGGTCGCCGACATCGCCACCGCCCTGCTCGACCCGCGCACCAGGACGGCGGGGTAGCCATGTCACTGCCCATCGGAATGCCCACCGCCCCCGACACCACCGGCCAGGTGGCCGGCGTCGAGCCGGGCCCCGTGGCCGGGCGGACCCGCCCGCCGGCCCATCACGCGCTGGCCCGGATGGGCCGGGCGATCCGGCACAACCGCAAGGCGACCACGGGCACCGTGCTGCTGCTCATCTTCCTGTTCGCCGCGCTGTTCCCCGGGCTGATCGCGAAGGACAGCCCCAGCGCCGACGCGTACACCCCGAAGCTGGGGCTGTCCACGGCCCACCTGCTCGGCACCACCGCGTATGGCCAGGACATGTGGGCCCAGCTGGTCTACGGAACCCGGAATGTGATGATCATCGCGTTCGTGGTCGGCCTGGCCGCGACCGGGATCGCGGTCCTGATCGGCGTGGCCGCGGCCTACCTCGGCGGCCTGTGGGACGGCTCGCTGAGCCTGCTCACCGACGTGCTGCTGGTCATCCCGCTCTTCCCGCTGCTGATCATCATCGCCGGGTACGCACACGGCGGCGGCACGCTGGTGCTCATCGTGGTGATCACCGTGACCAGCTGGTCCTACACCGCGCGCCAGCTCCGGTCGCAGGCGCTGTCGCTGCGCCGCCGCGACTATCTGGAGGCGGCCCGGGTCCGCGGCGAGCGGCGGCTCTACATCATCGTGGTCGAGGTCATCCCCACGATGACCTCGCTGATCGTGGCGAGCTTCCTGACCAACGCGCTGTATGCGGTCCTGTTCGCGTCCAGCCTGCAGTTCATCGGCCTGGGCGACCCGAACACGCAGAGCTGGGGGACGATGCTCTACTGGGCGGAGAACAACGCGGCGCTCCAGACCGGCCAGCCCATGTGGGCGCTCGCCCCCGGGGCCTGCATCGCCACGCTCGGGGCCGCGTTCGCGCTGCTCAACTATGCCTTCGACGAGATTGGTAACCCCGCGCTGCGGCCGGTGCGAAGGAAGCGGGTGACCCGTGCCTGACTCAGCCCTGAAGGCTCCGGTGCTCGAGGTCCGGGGCCTGACCGTGGAGTACGCGATGGAACGCGGCGCGGTGCGCGCGGTTGACGACGTCAGCTTCGACCTGGATCCCGGGGAGTTCATCGGCGTGGTCGGCGAGTCCGGCTGCGGCAAGTCGACCCTGCTGTTCGCGATCGCCCAGCTGCTGGCCCCGCCGGCCGAGATCACCGGCGGCAGCGTGACGTTCCAGGGCCGCAGCATGGTCGGGCTGACGGACCGCCAGCTGGCCGCGGTGCGCTGGAAGGACCTGTCCGTGGTCATGCAGAGCGCGATGAACGCGCTCAATCCGGTCAAGTCGATCGGCTCGCAGTTCAAGGACGCGATGCGGGCGCACGGTGTGACGTCCAAGGCCGAGATCGCCGGACGGTCCGCCGAGGTGCTCCGCATGGTCGGCATCGACCCGGTGCACCTCAAGAGCTACCCCTTCCAGCTATCTGGCGGGATGCGGCAGCGCTCCATGATCGCGATGGCCATGCTGTTCACCCCGGACCTGGTCATCATGGACGAGCCGACGTCCGCGCTGGACGTGGTGGCGCAGCGCTCGCTGATGGTCCAGATCAAGGAGCTGCAGGAGCGGCTCGGCTTCGCGATCATCTTCGTTACCCACGACATGTCGCTGGTCAGCCACTTCTCTGACCGGCTGATGGTGATGTACGCGGGCCAGGTAGCCGAGTTCGGCCCGACCCGGGAGGTCTTCGACGCCCCGCGCCACCCGTACAGCATCGGGCTGCTGGACGCGTTCCCCTCCATCCGCGGGCCCCGGCTGCCGCTGACCGGCATCCCGGGCGCCCCGCCGGACCTGGCCCGGCCCCCGGCGGGCTGCCGGTTCGCGCCGCGCTGCCCCAAAGTCATGGACGAATGCCGGACCACGCCGCCCGCGCTCTACCAGGCCGGCCGGGTGCAGGTTCGCTGTCTCCTGCATAGTCCCCGCAACGAAAACCACCCGGTGGACTCCCCCGGCGCCAGCGTGGCCACCGACGCAGCCGGCGCCCCCACGGGCAGCGTGGCCACGGACGAAGGCGGCAGCCATGAGTGACGCGCCAGCCCAGGAAGGCCCGGGGCAGACTGGCCCGGGGCAGACTGGCCTGGGGCCAGCTAACGCCGGGCAGGCTGGCACCGGGCCGCTGCTGCGGACCGAGGGACTCAGCAAGCACTTCAAGATCGGGGGCGCGCTGTCGCGCCGCACCCTGCACGCGGTCGATGACGTCAGTCTCGAGATCGGCGACCGGGAGATCGTCGCCCTCGCCGGGGAAAGCGGCAGCGGCAAGAGCACCATCGCCCGGCTGCTGGCCAAGCTGTACAAGCCGACCAGCGGCGAGATCTACTTCCAGGGCCAGCCGGTGTCGCGGCTGCGCTCCCGGGCCGACACGCTGAACTACACCGGGCTGGTCCCGATGGTGTTCCAGGACCCGTTCAGCTCCATCAACCCGGTGCTGCGGATCTCACACGGCGTGCTGCGCGGCCTCAAGCTGCACCGGCCGGAACTGGCCGCCGCGCAGCGCCGGGCCGAGGCCGAGCGGGTCTTCGAGGTGGTGGGGCTGGCCCCAGCCGCCGAGGTGCTGCAGCGCTACCCGCACGAGCTCAGCGGCGGCCAGCGGCAGCGGGTCGGCTTCGCGCAGGCCCTGGCCCTGCGGCCGAAGCTGATCCTGGCCGACGAGCCCGTGTCCATGCTGGACGTGTCCATCCGGATCGGGCTGCTCAACCTGATGGCCCGGCTGCGCGACGAGGAAGGGGTCTCGATCCTGTACATCACCCACGACATCGCCAGCGCGCGCTACATCGCGGACCGGCTCATCGTGATGTACGCGGGCCAGATCGCGGAGTCCGGCCCGGTGGAAGAGGTACTGGGGGCACCGAAGCATCCGTACACCCAGCTGCTGCTGTCCGCGGTGCCGGACCCGCGGGCCCCGCTGGACGTCACCGCGGAAACCGACCGCGGCGAGCCGCCCCGGGTCATCGATCCGGTGCCCGGATGCCGGTTCCGCTGGCGCTGCCCGCTGGCCATCGATCAGTGCCACCAGGCCACCCCGGAGCTCGCTGAGCTGGGTCCGGAGCACGCAGCCGCGTGCTTCGTGGCCCAGGCCGGCGCGGACGTGAAGGCGTTCTGATGAAAATCGCGGTTGTGGGCGGCGGATCGACTTACACGCCGGAACTGGTTGACGGGGTGGCCCGGCTCACCGGCGCGCTCAAGGTCACCGAGCTGACCCTGGTCGACCCCGACGAGAGCCGTCTCGCGGCGGTCGGGCCGGTATCGGCGCGGATCATGCGCGCCTACAGCCACCCGGCGCGGGTCACCTGGACTACAGACCTCGATCAGGGCATCGACGGGGCCGGCGCCGTCCTGCTGCAGCTCCGGGTCGGCGGCCAGGCCGCCCGGCAGCGGGACGAGACCTGGCCGCTGGAGTGCGGCTGCATCGGGCAGGAGACCACCGGCGCGGGCGGCCTGGCCAAGGCGCTGCGGACCGTGCCGATCGTGCTGGACATCGCCGAGCGGGCCCGGCAGCGGGCCGACCCCGGGGCCTGGATCATCGACTTCACCAACCCGGTCGGCATCGTGACCCGCGCCCTGCTGGACGCCGGGCACCGCGCGGTCGGCCTGTGCAACGTGGCCATCGGGTTCCAGCGGCTGTTCGCCCGGCTGCTCGGCACCGATCCGGCTCAGGTCCAGCTGGATCACGTCGGGCTCAACCATCTGACCTGGGAGCGCGCCGTCATGGTGGACGGCACCGACCGGCTGCCCGGGCTGATCGCGGCCCACGACGAGGAGATTGCCTCGCACACGGGCCTGCCCGCGTCGGTGCTGCACGAGGTCGGCGCGGTGCCGTCCTATTACCTGCGTTACTTCTGGGCGCACGACGCGGCGGTGGCGCAGGAGCGGACCCGGCCCACCCGGGCTGAGGAAGTCGCGGCCATCGAACGGGAACTGCTGGCCTTGTACGCCGACCCGGACCTGGACCACAAGCCAGAACTGCTCTCTGAGCGGGGCGGTGCGTATTACTCCGAGGCGGCGGTGGCGCTGCTGGCCTCGCTGGTCGGCGACACCGGGGACACCCAGGTGGTCAACGTCCGGAACGCGGGCACGTTCCCGTTCCTGCCCGCGGAGGCGGTGATCGAGGTACCCGCGGTCATCGGCGCGGCGGGCGCCCGCCCGGTGCTGGCCGCGCCGCTGCCCCCGCTGATGCGCGGTCTGGTCGCGCACGTGTCCGCGTACGAGGAACTGGCGGTGGACGCCGCGCTGCGCGGCGGCCGGGACCGGGTCCGGGCCGCGTTGCTGGCCCATCCCCTGGTCGGCCAGCTTGACCTGGCCGACGGGCTGACCGACCGGCTCCTGGCCGAGAACCGCGACTTCCTCCCCTGGGCCAGCCGCGGATGACTGCGCCACCAGACGGCCGGGAACGGGCCGCTGTCCTGGCCATCGACGGGGGGAACAGCAAGACCGACATCGCCCTGGTGGCCACGGACGGGACGTTGCTGGCCGCGGGCCGCGCCCCCGGGGTACGGACGTTCCCCACCCCGGAGGTGCTGGCCGCTATCGGCAAGGTGATCGGGGCGGCCGCGCAGGAGGCGGGACTTCCGCCTGGGTGGCCGGTGGCGGACTGCACCGTGGCCTGCATGGCCAACGCCGACCTCCCCGAGGAGGAGGAACGGCTGGCCGCGATGATCACGGCGGCCGGGTGGAGCGCCGCCACCGTGGTGGCCAACGACACGTTCGCCGTGCTCCGGGCCGGCCTGGACACCCCCCGCGGGCTCCCCTGGGGGGTCGCTGTGACCTGCGGCGCCGGAATCAACTGCCAGGGTGTCGCCCCGGACGGGCGGACCACCGGGTTCCTCGCGCTGGGCGGCATCACCGGCGACTGGGGCGGCGCCTACGGCCTGGGCCGGGCGGCCCTGTGGTGGGCGATCCGCGCCGAGGACGGCCGGGGTCCGCGCACCGCGCTGCGTGAGGTGGTGGCCGGCCACTTCGGCAGGCCCGCGGTCCGCGACGTCGCGGTGGCGATCCACCTGGGCCAGATCGACGAGGACGACCTGCAGGGCCTGGCTCCCCTGCTGCTGGCCACCGCCCGTGAGGGCGACCAGGTGGCCCGCGACCTGGTCAGCCGGCTGGCCGGCGAGATCGTCACGATGGCGGCCACGGTGATCCGCCGGCTCGGCCTGGCCGGGCAGTCCTTCCCGGTCGTGCTGGGCGGCGGCGTGCTCACCGCCCGCGACCCGCAACTCCTCGGCGCGATCACCGAGCGGCTGGCCGGGCAGGCACCGGACGCCCGGGTGAGCGTGGTGGACGTGCCGCCGATCGCGGGTGCCGCCCTGCTCGGCCTGGACCGGGCCGGCGCCGGCGCCGCGGCCGAGCGCCGCCTCCGCGCCGCCTACCCTCCGCCGGCTTCCCCGGCGCCCTGACGCCGGCCCCGCACAGCCAACGCCGCTCAGCAGCCAGAAGCGGCTTGGCTGGAATCGAGCATGCGGTGACGGACTGGGTGGTCCGGGCGGGTGAAGTAGAAGTGCGGCACGTGTGCATGGAAGTAGCGAGGGGCGCGCGGCCGGTTTGCCTGGCCGCGCGACCCCTGCGTTGCGCGAGATGGTTCACGCCGTGCGTGCCGGGTGGCGGTGTGCGGTGCGTGCCCGGTCGGCAATGACAGCCAGGGCGGCGGCGAACAGTGCAGCCCCGACGGCGATGAGGGTGATCTGCCAGCCGGGCATCCCAGTCACTACCACGGCTGGTGTCACGTGCTGCAGCCCGAACCGGAGGTGGTCCCCGGTGCCAGGCGGGGGAACTCGTTCGGCGAAGGCCGGGGCGGCGCCGAGGCCCACGATGAGGGCGGCCAGCCCGGCCAGGGCGTAGGTGAGGTGGCGGATGCGGTTCATGATGGCCTCCTGTCTGTGTGGTCCGGTGAGGGCGCTGATCATCTACGCCCCTTGACTGCTCCCTGCCGGTGGCGGTCTTGTCCGCCTGATCCCAGGGTCGGCAGGAATGAAAGTGATCACCACGCGTAACCGCCCACAGGACAGGCCACAGAAATCACTGGCCGCGCCCCCCCAGGCCGGGTTGCCTCGCGTCGGTGCGCGGGCCCGGAACGTGATGGCGGGGCGGACGGATGGTGCGTACGCTGGGTGAACGCCTTCCCGTGTGGGACTGGGTCACCGACGGGAGACCGGCGAGGGGATGGGTCGTGGCCGGGGATGCTGGGCTGGGGTTTGCGGGGCTGTTGCGGCAGTTGCGGGCAGGAGCGCGGCTGACCCAGGAGGAGCTGGCCGCGGCGGCGGGTATCAGCACCCGGGCGGTCAGCGACCTGGAACGCGGCGTCAACCGCACCGCGCACAAAGACACCGCCCAGCTGCTGGCCGCCGCGTTGGGCCTGGACGGGCCGACGGGAGAGCTATTCGTGGCGGCCGCCCGCGGGCGGGCCCGAGCCGAGGCGATGCTGGCCGCCCAGCAGCGCAGTGCCCGGGGGGAACTGGCCGCTACGGCGACCCGGGCGCTGCCGCGTGATATCGCGAGCTTCACCGGCCGGGCAGCCGAGCTGGCCCGGCTGCTCGATGAGATGGACAGCCTGGAGCCTACCGCCGGGGTTATCGGCATCCACGCGATCGATGGGATGGCGGGGATCGGCAAGACCACACTGGCGGTGCACGCCGCGCACCAGTTGGCGGAGCGTTTCCCGGATGGGCAGTACTTCATGCCCCTGCACGCCCACACCCCCGGCCAGCGGCCGGTGGACCCGGCGGACGCGCTGGTCAGCTTGCTGCTGACCGCCGGGCTGAACCCACAGCTGATCCCGCCCGGCCCGGAAGCAAGGACAGCGCGCTGGCGAGACCACGTCGCGGGCACGAAGATCTTGCTCATCCTCGATGATCCCGCCAGCCACGAGCAGGTGGCACGCTACTGCCACGGCTAACGGCAGGCAGCCTGGTGCTGGTCACCAGCCGCCGCAGGCTGGCTGCCCTCCAGGACGCCACGGTGATCAGCCTGGACACCCTGCCACCTGACGAGGCCGCCATGTTGCTCGCGCAGCTGGCAGGGCGACCCGGCATGACCGCGGGAGACGCTGCTGCCGACGAGATCAGTTGCTTGTGCGGGTACCTGCCGCTAGCGATCGGGATGCTCGCCGCCCAGCTACGCCACCATCCCGCCTGGACCCCAGCCGGACTGGGCGCCGAGCTGTCACAGGCCCGGGACCGGCTCGCTGTGATGCGCGCCGAAAACGTGTCGGTCGCCGCCGCGTTCGACCTGTCCTACCAGGACCTCACCCCCGGCCAGCAGCGGCTGTTCCGCCGCCTCGGGCTCGTTCCAGGCGCGAGCATCGACGTTTATGCGACGGCTGCGCTGGACCGCACCAGCCTGGGGGACGCACGCGAACACCTCGAGGGACTGTATGACCAGCACGTGCTGACCGAACCCACACCAGGCCGCTACCAGCTGCACGACCTACTCCGCGAGCACGCCCACACCCTCGCCGCCGCCGATGACCCCGCCGAGTCGGCCACCGCAACGGGGAGGCTGCTGGATTACTACCTGCATACCGCCGCCAGCGCCAACCAGCTCACTGCTGAGCGCCCTCCGCCAGCCACCCCACCGGTGGCTTGCCGGCCAGAAGCCGTACCGCAGCTGGCAGGCCGGAAAGAGGCGCTGGCCTGGCTGGAGGCCGAGCGGGCCAACCTGGGGGCCTGCGCGGACTACGCGGCAGCGCACGGGCTAGCTGTCCACGCGGTGTGGCTGCCCGCCCAGGTCGGCGACTTCCTGCGCACGCATGGCTACCTGGATCAAGCCCTCGCCCTGCACCGGGCCGCAGCCGAGATCGCCCAAGCCGCGGGAGACCGCGCTGGGCAGGCCATCGCCCTGAACAACCTCGGTTACATCTACCGCCTGGTCGGCCAGTACTCCGCTGCCATCAGCTCGCTCACCCCAGCGCTCAGCCTCTACCGTGACCTGGGCAACCAGGATGCCCAGGTGGAGGCGCTCAACCTTCTCGGCGCGGTGCACATCAATATTGACGACCTCCCGGCGGCGGCTGCGGCGGCGGCCGAGGCCCTCAGCAATGCCCGCGCTGCAGGCAACAACTCCGGTGAGGCAGAGGCCCTCGCCACGCTCGCCACCCTGCAGCAGGAGGACATCGGCTACCGGGCCGCCGCCGAGATGCACAGCCAAGCGCTGGCCCTGCTGCGTGAGGCCGGTGATCAGCACGGCCTAGCGCGGGCCCTCACCAGGGCTGGCATCGCACAGAAGGATCTGGGCGATTACGGTCTGGCCGTCAGTTCCTTCACCGAAGCGGCCGCCTTGTCTCGCGATCTTGGTGACCCGCTGTATGAAGGCCTGGCCCTGATCCGGCTCGGCAATGTGCACCGCGTGGCCGGTGACTATCAGGCGGCGGCCACAGCAGTTAACCAGGGGCTGGCCCTAGTGCAGGAACTTGGCAGCCGTTCCTGGGAGGCGGAGGCCTTCCAAGAACTCGGCGCCGTGCAGTACCTCACCGGTAATCACCAGACCGCCGCCACAACTCTCACCCGGGCGCTCACTATGCACCGCCAACTGGGCGCCAGATGGGGCGAGGCTGAGATCTTGAACCTTATCGGCGAACTGCACGCCTCCACCCTCGGCCCCGAAGAAGGGATCGCGCGCTACACCGAAGCGCTCACCATCGCCCGTGACATCCACGCAGCGGAAATAGAAGCAGACGCACTCACCGGCATCGGCCGCTGCCACCTCCAGGCCGGCAACACCACCGCCGGCGCTGCGCTCCTGCGGCAAGCCCTGGACATCTACCAGCGGATCGGATCACCTAACGCCCAGCACACCCAGGAAATCCTCGACGAGCACCTCAGCTGACGCAGAACACCCGGCCAAGCCAACAGAACGCTAAGCGGCGAGCCAGTCGTGGCGCCGGAACGCTTTGACGTGCTCCAGGTTGGGGTTCCCGGCCACGGACGCGAGGATCGCCTCGGCCGCGGCCGTCCCGGTTTCCTCGTCCCCGGCCAGCGTCACGGCGATGGGCGCACGGACTGCCTGGGCCCCCGGCCTGGTGGAGTCCCAGACCCGGATCAGGTCCGTCGCGGTCCTAATGCCGAACATCCGCAGGCCCTCCCGGGGCTGGCGGCCGCCGGACTCCTTGGGCACGGCCAGGCATAGCAGCGCCTGATCCACCCAGTCGACCAGGGTGTTCACCGGCACCCGGGTGCCGAGCAGCAGGTTGACGAGATTCGCTGTGGCCAGTGCGTGCATGTCCTCGATCCCCTCCTCGAGCAGCCGCGCCTGATCCCACACGGTGAACCCGTCGAGATCGCTGAGCGGGAATCTGGTACATGAGGAACGGCCTGGCTGAGCAGCTTGCCCGTGCCGGCCTTGAGCAGCTGCACCCCGATCTGGGGGAACACCCCGATGAGGAAGGCCAGCACGTCCAGCCGCGCGGGCGGTCCCACCGGAGCCAGGGCCACCGTGGCCACGGTGATCGTGACCACGATCAGCCGGACGCTGGCGCTGACGTAGCGGCGGTCTTCAGATCCTGCCGGAAGTAACGGCGGGTCAGGTCCTGCAGGATGAACCAGTACGCACCGATGAAGCCGAACTGCAGCGCCGTGTACGGCAGGTGCGGCTGCCCGCTGAAGGGCAGGTGGCCGAGCAGGTTGAAGTCGTGGTAGAGATCCGGCTGGACGACGACCGCCCAGCCCAGGCTGAGCAGGGCCGTGGCCAGGATCACGGGGTAGAGGCCCTCGCTGCGCGCGGGCCGCTTCGCCGGGTCGGCGAACAGCTCGCGCGTGCTGACCGCCTGCTCGCCGTAGACGGCCTCGAACTTGCGCCGGTACAGGTTGTCGCGGCCCGGGTTGGCCAGCTTCTTGTGCTCGGCCAGCCACTCGGCGAAGTAACTGGTGTGCCTGGGCGGCGCGGGAAGGTTGCAGTAGCGGTCGATCTTCAGGCGGAAGAGGTTGATGACGTATTCGTCGTACAGGCTCCGCCCCTTGAACCGGACGAACTGCACGTAGAGCAGGCCGGGCAGGGAGGCGAATATCGCGACGGCGACGACCTTCAGCAGGAAGATACGGCTGTGCGGCTGGAACAGCACCGCCGGAAGCAGTGCCGCGGCCACTGTGGCCAGCAGCACGCAGGCATAGAACGCCTGCATGGCCCGGCCGCTGGCCCGCCATGCGGCCAGCGGCCGGATCGTGCCCTGGGGCGGGGTCTCGGGCCGCGCCGGGCTCTCGGGCCGCGCCGTGCCTTCGGGCCGCGCCGGGCCTTCGGGCCGCGCCGTGCCTTCGGGCCGCGCCGGGCTCTCCGGCCGCGCCGGCGCTGACACATCCGTGCTCATGATGATCACTCCACTCGGGGCTGACGGCCGCGCCCGCAGGCCACTGCGGCCCGGGGCGCGTTTACCGGTCGATGAAGCTCACGAGCCGGCCGCGGCGATGTCGTTCGCGACCGCCGCCAGCTTGACCGCGTACTGCGGGTCCTGCGCCCAGGTTCCGGCGAGCCCCTTGAGCGTGGCCGCGGCCCCGTGCAGCTGCGGCGGCAACGGGCGGGCCGCCAGTGCCTCATCGATGAGCTGCTTCTGCGCCGGGCTCCCCGTGCCGCTGGGCAGCGAGTAGGCGAGCAGCCGGCCGGTGTGCGCGCGGACCGCCGTCTTCAGGTCGGGGAACGACAGCCCCACGCCCGGCTGGCCGGTAACCCCGATGCCCGCGAAATTCCGCCGCGGGCGCTGCGACCAGAACGAGGTGAGATGGCTGGTCTCCTCGGTCATCTGCGCGACGACCAGCAGCGGGTCAAGGCCGACCGCCCCGGCCGTTGTGTAGTAGAGGCCGACTATTTCCGTGACGTCACCGGCGCTGTACCCGCCGTGCGGCCTGGCGAGCAGGTACTTCTCGGCCCGGGCAGAAGGCGCCGACGCCGCGGCCAGCAGCGGGCTGCCTGGTGTCACCGAGGCGTGCCCGGCAGGCTGAGGCTGAGGCGGGGACTGGGACTGGGAGTGCGGCTGGGGCTGGGGCTGCTTGGCTCCCGGCTCATCCGGGGGCCGGAAGGCGTGGCGGAGGAAAGCGCAGGTGCCCTCGGCGAGGGCCTCGCCCTGCGCCCGGTTCTGGGCATCGGGGTAGTTGTGCACCCGGCGGATCTCCGGGATGAGCGCTGGCATGTCCGTGCTGTTCAGGAAGAAGAGATCGGGCCGGCGCACGTCGGCGGCCCGGGGCAGCCCGCGGGCCTTGAACGCATCGCCGATGTGCCCGGCGAGAGCCTGACCCTGGGCTGAGACGTACAGGCCGGAAAATCCGTCCACCCCGCCCGACCAGTCGAAGTGGACCTCGATGGCCACCCGGGGCTGGAGCTGGTTGGCGCGCACCGCCGACCCGCGGTAGTCGGGATCATGTGAGGCACCCTGGGCGGTCTCACTGATCACCGTGAGGCCAGAGCGCCGCATCGCGGCCAGGGCATAGGTGCAGACGTGGAACGCTTCCGCGTGCTCCTGCTGCCCGTCGGTGCCGATGGCACCCGGGTCAAACACCCCGTTGGGCTCGACCCCATGGCCGACCGCGAGATAGACGTCGAGCTTGCCGTTCTGCTGCATGTCACTCGTCCTTTCTCCTGGCGCGCGGGTACCGCGCTCTGCCAGCTATGGGGACGGGCACCGGGGCCAGATACATGAACGTGAGTCAGCAGCCGTTCCAGGACCCGGCTGGGCTAGCCAGGAGTCGGCTGTACATCGACCATTGATGTATCTCGGCGGGTCGTGCGGCCCCACTGTCATAGGACGGCGGCCGCCGTCGGGGGGGACTCACGCCTGGAGGCAGTAATGACCATGAACTACCAGGAAGACCACATCCTCGTGGCAGCTTCCGAGTTCCGGCCGGGAGACGTCGCCCGGCTCAACCAGGTCCTGGCGGACGCGGCACTGGGCCGCCCGCTGGGCGACCCCGGGGTTAGTTCCGCGGCGGCGAACAAGCACGGCCTGATCCGGATCCCGGTGGCCGGCGAGGCCGACCCGCTGGCCATCCGGGACGCCGTACAGGCCCATGTCCAGCAGGGTGGCGGCGACGTGCCCACGGTCATGCTGGACCACAACTCAACCGCCGGCACGGCGGACAAAGGCACCTTCTTCGCCGCAGGGAAAAAGAGCGGCCATGGAGTGGCCGCCTGGCTCCCGGCTCCGGAGGACGAGATGCTGCCCGTCCCGTCATGGTCGCCGTCCGGCGACCCCCCGATGATTGCGCTGCTGGACAGCGGCGTGCAGCCGCACAAATGGCTGCCCACCGAGGGCAGCCTGCCGTTCGTCATCGACGCGGCAGCACTTGATGTCGATGATCCCTGGCACTCACCGGTGCCGGCCGATCAGCCGGATAAGCAGCCCTACCCGCCCGGCAGCCACTGGGGCCACGGCACGTTCATCGCCGGCCTCATCCGCCAGGCGGCCCCCGGCGCGCAGATCCTGTCGATGCGCGTGATGGATAGCGCGGGCCAGGTCGCCGACCGCGCGGTAGCCGGCGCGCTGAACTGGCTGGCAGATCACGCCGACGAGGTCCCGGTCGATATCGTGCTGATGGCCTTCGGGCGGCGCCGGGAACAACCGCATGACCACGGCCTGAAGCACGTCAGGGAGGCCATTTCCCGGGTCGCCGCCGTCCCCGGCGTGAAGATCGTCGCCTCGGCCGGCAACGACGGCTCCACCGAGCCCGTTTACCCGGCCGCGTTTGCCGCCGATGATGACCTGTCGTCGTCGATGGTGAGCGTCGGCTCTCGTATCTCGGCTAAGGAGTGGGCCCCGTACAGCAACCGCGGGCCGTGGGTCCTTGAGGCGCGGAACGGCACGAATACGATCAGCACCCACCCGCAGACGTTTCATGTCGGCCAGAACCAGGTGGTCCAGCCGCCGATCACCGACATTCATGACATGCAGGCCGATCCGGCGGCATTTGCGTGGTGGAGTGGCACCTCGTTCGCGGCCGCGATCTACGCCGGCCAGCTCGCCGGGGCGCGGCCCGGTGGCCAGGGCCTCCCGTAGCCGGCCGGTGAGCCGTACCATGACGGTTGTGACGCTCGGTGGCGGAAGGGCCGACACCGGCCGGGGGGCGGGGCGCGCTGACCGGGTCGGTGCCTACCTGGAGCGGGCCCGCAGCGGCGAGACAGCCGCGCTCGGCGAAATCGTGCGCGAGCTGAACCCGTTGCTCTGGCACGTGGCGCGGGCTGAGGGCCTGACTGCCGAGGAGGCCGCCGATGTCGTCCAGACCACCTGGCTGGAGCTGCTGCGGCGGCTGCACGACATCCGGTCTCCGCGGGCGGTGACCTCCTGGCTGGTCACCGCGGCCCGCCGGGAGGCATGGCGGGTGCGCGAGCTGTCCCGCCGGCGGGTCCCGGATGGCGCTGCGGAGCTGGAATCAGTCGCCGACTCAGACCCCGGCCCGGGCGAGCGGCTGCTCTCCGACGAACGGGACCAGGCCCTGTGGCGGCACTTCCAGCAGCTGCCGGAACGGTGCCGAACGCTGCTCCGCATCGTCGCGGAGGTAGCCCGGCCCGACTACGCGACGGTCGCCGAGGCGATGGGTATGCCAGTCGGCAGCATCGGCCCCACCCGGGGCCGCTGCCTGGCCAAGCTGCGCGAGATGCTGCGGGCCGACCCGCGCTGGAGCGGATGATGACCGACCCCGCTGACCTGCCGCTGGACGACGACGACCAGGCTATCCTCGACCGGCTGGCCGTGGTCCACGCGATGCTGGACCCACCCCCGGCCGATCTTGACGAACGGGTCTCGTTCGCCATCGCGCTCGATTCGCTGGACGCGGAGGTGGCGCGGTACCGGGAGCAGGAGATCATCGGGTCCGGGGCCCGCGGCAGCGAGCGCACCCACACCATCACGTTCGACGCCGACAGCCGGGCCGTGATGATCACAATCGCGTCGCGGCCGGACAGCCTGGTCCGGATCGACGGCTGGCTGGCCCCCGCCGCGGCGCTGCAGGTCGAGCTGCGGCTGCCCGAGCCGGCCCCGCCCCGGGTGGTGACCGCGGACGCGGCGGGCCGGTTCGCCTTCGACGGCATCCCGCACGGCCTCGCGCAACTGCTGGTCCAGCCGCTCGGGGGTGGCACCTCGCCACGGGTCGTCACGCCCGCGTTCACCCTCTGACGTGCGCGTGGCACCGCTCGCGGACCGGGCCGCCCGGCTGCACGCGGCCGCCCTGGCCTCGAGCGATGACGGACGGCCCGCATCGGCGGTACGCCAGCTGCGCGCGGGGCTGCGGCTGATCGCGACCGCGGCGGACGGCGGCGACCCCGCCGCTGCGGAGGTCCGTGCCCGGCTGCTGATCAGCCTGGCCTGGGCCGAGTCCGAACGCGGCCGGGTGGACGTCGGCTTCCGGCTGCTCGACCAGGCTGAGCGGCACATCACCCGGGCGCAGCGACCGGTCCTGCTGGCCCAGCGCGGCCTGCTGCTCAAGCGCAGCGGCCACAACGAGCTGGCGCTGCGGCAGTACGACGAGGCGGTGGCCCTGCTGACCGAGACCAGCCCGCTGGACCTGGTCAAGGTGCTCAACAACCGCAGCCTCGTGCATCTGGAGGCTGGCCACATCCGGCTGGCCCGGGCCGATCTGTACCGCTGCGGGCAGGTCGCGGCCCGCCACGGGCTCGCCCTGCACGCCGTCCTCAGCCGGGTCAATCTCGGCTGCATGGACGTCGTGGCCGGGGATCTGCCGTCCGCCCTGGGCGCGTTCGCCGCGGCCCGGCCCGACTATGAGCGGCTCGCGCCGGGGCGCCTGGGCAGCCTCGCGGTGGAGCGGGCCCGGGCCCTGGTCGCGGCCGGCTTGTTCACCGAGGCCGACCGCGAGTTGGCCTACGCCGCCGACCAGTCCGCCGCGCAGCGGCTCAGCCACACCTACGCCGATGCCGCGTCGGTCCGCGCGGAAGCGGCCCTGCTGGCTGGCCGGGCACCGGCCGCTGCGCAGTGGGCCCGGGAGGCCCGGGCCCGGTTCCTGGGCAGGGACAACGCCCGCCGGGCCGCGCTCTCGTCACTCCTCGAGCTCCGCGCTGACCTGGCCATGGCGGCGGAGCCGGCCGCTGCGATCGCCGCCCGGGGCCAGTCCCTGGCCCGGCGGCTCAGCCTGCTGGGGCTGCCGGAAGACGCCCGGGTGGCCAGCCTGGTCGCGGCCCGCGCGCTCATCTGCGCCGGGCGCCCAGCCCGGGCGTACCGGGCCGCGGCCCGGTACGGGCCGCCCGGCCGGGTCAACCGCCTGGACACCCGCCTGCTGTGGCGGCTGACCCGGTCCGAGCTGGCCGCAGCCGCCGGGCAGCCGGCCCAGGCTTCCCGGCACTTGCTCGCCGGAATGGCCGCGCTGCACCGGCACCGCACCCAGTTCGGCTGCCTGGACCTGCAGACCGGCGCGGCCGTGCACGGGCAGGATCTGGCCCGCGCCGGGCTGGCGGCGGCACTCGCCCGCCGCGCGCCGGACGCCGTGTACCGGTGGTCAGAACGCGCCCGGGCCCAGGCCCTGCTGCTGCCGACCGCGCGGCCCCCGGGCGACCCGGCGGCCGCGGCCGCCCTGGAGGAGCTGCGGCAGGCCAGGCACACGCTGCGCGCGCAGGAACTGGCCGGACGGCCGGTCAGTGGCCTGCGCGCCCGGGTGGAGACGCTCCAGCGGAGCATCCGCGAGCAGACGTGGACGGCACCCGGGCAACGGGATGTCCCGGCTCCCGCGCCCGCCCCGCTCCGCGCGGTCCGGGACAGCCTGGCCGGGGCCGCGCTCGTCACGTATCTGCGTGACGGGCCCGTGCTTCGGGCCCTGGTCGTGGCCGGTGACTCGGTGCAGCTGCGGACGGTGGGCGGATACGCGGCGGCCCAGGAGGCGGTGCTGCGGCTGCGCGCCGATCTCGACAGCCAGGCGGGCCGGGCGCTGCCCGATCGGCTCGCCGCGGCGGTCAGGAGCGCGACCCGCCACGATGCCGCCGCAGTCGGCTCGGCCGTGCTCAGCCCGCTGCTGGCCGACATCGGCGACCGCGAGCTGATCGTGGTGCCGACCGGCATCCTGATGACGGTGCCGTGGGCGGCTCTGCCCGGCTGCGCGGGGCGCCCGGTCACCGTGGCGCCGTCGGCCACCGTCTGGCGCGACGCCCTGCGCCGGCGGGCGGATCGGCCCGGTACCGGCGGCCCGGGCCCGCACGCGGCGACCGTGCTGGTGGCCGGGCCCCGGAACGCCCGCGGCGACGCCGAGATACGGGCGATCGCCGCGCTCCGTCCCGGCACCTCGGTCCTCGCCGGGGCGGCCGCGACACCGGCCGCCACCCTCGCCGCCCTGGACAGGGCGGCCGTTGCCCACCTCGCCGCCCACGGCCAGCATCAGGCCGAGAACGCGCTGTTCTCGACCCTGGAACTGGCGGGCGGCCCGCTGCTCGGCTATGACCTGCAGCGGGCCGGGCGGGCACCGCTCATGGTCGTGCTCTCTTCCTGTGACGTGGGGCTGACCGACGTGCGGCCCGGCGACGAGACGTTCGGCATGGTCACCGCCCTGCTGAACGCGGGCTCAGCCACCGTCATCGCGAGCGTCGCCAGAGTCGCCGACGATGCCGCGATGGCCGTCATGGTCGGCTTTCACCGGGCGGTCACCGCGGGCCGCCCGCCGGCCGCCGCCCTGGCTGCCGCCCTGCAGGGGGAGGAAACCGCCGACTTCGTGTGCTTCGGCGCCGGCTGACGGCCAGGACGGCGGGGCGGGGGCGGCGGAGGTCGCGAGGGCCTGGCAGGCGATGGCGGCGGCCGCGACCACGTTGAGGGAGTCCACCCCCGCCGCCCGGGCGTGCGGGGCCATCGGGATGCACACCCCCAGGTCGGCCTCGTGCATCCAGCGTGAGGACAGGCCGTCGCCCTCCGTGCCGAGCAGCAGGGCGACCCGCTCATCCGGGCGGATGCCAGGGCCGAGAGCGGTGGCGATCGGCGCCGCGGACTGGTCCGGGGTGAGGGCGAGCAGCCGGAACCCCGCCTCGCGCAGCTGCGCGAGGCCGCCGTACCACTCGGTCATCCGGGCGTACGGGATGGCGAAGACCGCGCCCATGGAGACCTTCACCGCCCGCCGGTAGAGCGGGTCGGCGCAGCGCGGCGACAAGATCACCGCGTCGGTGCCGAACGCCGCGGCGCAGCGGAAGATCGCGCCCACGTTGCCGTGGTCGACCAGGTCCTCCAGCACCACCACCCGTCGCGCGCCGGCCAGCAGGCCGGCCACCGCAGGCAGCTCGCGGCGGGCCATCGAGGCTAGCGCCCCGCGGTGCACCTGGTATCCGGTGAGCCGGCGCGCGACGTCGTCGGCCACCACGTACACCGGGACGCCGCCGTCCTGGGCCAGGTCGCCCAGCCGGGCCAGCCAGGCCGTGACCAGTAGCGACCGGGCCGCGAAGCCTGCGGCCAGTGCCCGGCGGATGACCTTTTCCCCTTCGGCCACGAAAACCCCGTCCCGCGACTCCATACTGATCCGGAGGGCGGAATCGGTCAGCGAGACGTAGTCGGCGAGCCGCGGATCAGCCGGGTCGCGTACCTCGATGGGGCCAGTCACCCTGACAGATTACAAACCGGGGAACAGCCAGATCTGCTCCGCATTGCCCCGATAAAGTCGGGAGCCAAAGGCCGTGGGGACCCACGGATTTCCTGATCGAGGGACACCGTGAACGCTGCAGTCACCGGGCACCCGGAGAGCGGCGGCCGGCGCAGACGCCCGCGCCGGCTCACGCTGGTGATCGCGCTGGCGCTGACCGGCGTGATCGCCGCTACGCTGCTGGTCGCCCTCGGCGCGGAGGCCGTCGTGTCCCGTACCTCCTGCACGGATCATCCGGTCGTGGTCAACCTGGCCGCGGCTGATGAGGTCGCCCCGGCGATCAGGCACGTGAGCAAGTACTTCAACACGCAGCGCATCAGCGTGAACGGGCACTGCGCCGTGGTCCACGTGGTCAGTGAGCAGCCGTCCGCCACGGCCGCGGCGGTGGCCGGGCTGAACTCGCCGTCCGGCCACGCCGGATTCGACGCCTGGATCCCGGACTCCTCGCTCTGGGTTGACGTGGCGCGCAGCTCCCCAGCGGGGGCGCAGCTGGTCCAGCCCACCGGCGTCACCGTGGCCAAGTCCCCGCTCATGATCGTGATGCCGCGTACCGTGGCGGCCCAGATGCCGGCCTTCGGCACCGAGGTGGGCTGGCAGTTCCTCCTCCCGCAGCGCGTCGGGGGCCCGGCCAGCGCGCTCGGGCTGCATGTGGAGTTCCCCGACCCGGCGCGCAGTTCGGCCGGGCTGGCCACCCTCATCGAGCTCCAGGGACTGCTCCAGCATCAGCTCCACTCCACCGCCAAGACCCTGGCCGCGTTCACCGACTTCGTGTTCAACGTGCAGGTCACCAAGGATTCCGGCAGTGACGGGGCGCTGACCACACTGGCCAGCCTGGCCCAGCCGCCGCGAGACGAGCGGCCGGTGACCATCGCCTCCGAGCAGGCGGTCGCGCAGTTCGACCGGTCCCACCCGCAAGATCCGCTGTCCGGGCGCTACCCGGTGCAGGGCACACCCGAGCTCGACTACCCCTACGTGCTGACCACCTCGAACCGGCTCAAGCTGAAGGCGGCCCGGGATTTCGAGAAGACCCTGCAGTCGGACTACGCCACGTCCTACGTGCGCTACGAGGGTTTCCGGTCCGACACCGGCAGCGCACCGTCCTGGATCGGCCAGTACGGCCTGGACACCGGGCAGCCGGCCCTGTCCCCGGCCACCCCCAGCGGCGAGGCGGAAACCAGCCTGCAGGCCTGGCAGCGGCTCAGCCTCGGATCCCGTGACCTGGTGCTGCTGGACGTGTCGAAGCAGATGGCCACCCCCGTCGCCCCCGGCGGCCCGACCCTGGAACAGGTGCTGGTCCAGGCCGCGAAGCTGGGCCTGGCCCAGTTCCCGGACAGCACCCAGATGGGTGATTGGGCCTTCGCCAGTCACCTGAACGGGAACCTGCCCTACAAGCAACTGGTGTCGGTTGGCCCGCTGGCCGCCCCGCTCGGCCTGATCACCCGGCGCCAGCAGGTCGCAGCGGTGGCCAACGCCGGCCAGCCGGTCCCCCTGCCTGCGGCCCTGTACGGCTCGATCCTGGCCGGCTTCAAGGAGATGACCAAGACCTACCAGGCCCGCTACGACAACGCGGTCCTGGTCATGACGGCGGGGGTGGAAAACGCCCCGGGCGATATCTCCGGCCCGCAGCTGATCAGGCAGCTGCACACGTTGTATAACCCCAAGCGCCGGGTCGAGATCATCATCATCAAGTTCGGCAACGCCGGCGACTTCACTTCGCTGCAGCAGATCGCCAGCGCCACCGGCGGCCAGGCGTACAACATCACCAATCCGACGCAGATCAGCAAGGTGTTCTTCAGTGCGGTCGCGCGCCGGATCTGCTCCCCCAACTGCGGGGCCTAGCAACCACGATGATCCGGTCACTGATCGGCCAGAATTTTCTGACGGCTTTATGACAACCCGCCTGGGGAGCGCCGCGTCTTCAATGTGAGGCCCGACGAGAGCGGGGCGTCGGGCCTCACGGTTCTTCTCCGGCCGGGCCCTCGGCAGCAGTCCGCAGGGCATTAGCCGGAGAGCAGGGCGTGAGGTCCGGCAAGAGCGGGGTGCCGGACCTCACGGTAGCCCCTCGGCACGGTCGGTCCGGCGCGAGTTTTCACCGGGCCACTGGCCGGGGACGGGACATGGGGTCCGGCAAGAGCGGGGTGCCGGACCCCATTTCCTTGTCCGGACTCCAGTCCGGACGGCTCAGACCCCCTCGTCGAGCAGCCGGTGCGCCCGCTGGATGATCAGCGGGACGGCTGGCCCCTCCCGCTCGAAGCCCTCGCCCACCGTCTTCTTCTGCAGGAACCGGGCGTGGATGCCCTCGAGCACCACGGCGAGCTTGAAGCACCCGAAGGCCATGTAGTAGCCCAGCGCGCTCACGTCCCGCCCGGTCGCCGCGGCGTACCGGGCGGCGATCTCGGCCCGGCTGAGGAACCCCGCGCCGGTGGTAACTTCGGGGGCCCACTGCACGTCCAGGGAGTCACCGTCTTCCGGTTCCGTCCAGTAGACGAGGGCCAGCCCGAGATCGGCCAGCGGGTCACCCAGGGTGGACATCTCCCAGTCCAGCACGGCCGCGATCGCAGGCCGGGCCGGGTCGCCAGGATCGGCGGCGTCACGGCCCAGCGTGACCAGCGTGTTGTCCAGCCGGTAGTCACCGTGCACGAGCGTGCCGGCCGGGGTCGGGAGGGCCCGGCCCGGCAGGCCGGCCGCGAGCCGCTGGGTGAGTTCGGTGTACCCGGGTACCTCCCGGCTGGCGGACAGCTCCCACTGCCGTTGCCAGCGAGCCAGCTGCCGTTCCATGTACCCCTCGGGCCGGCCGAAATCAGAGAGCCCGGTGGCGGCCAGGTCCACCCCGTGAATCGCGGCGAGCATGTCCGTGAAGTCCTCGGACAGCTGCCGGGCCTGGACCGGGGTGAGCCTCTCCCCGTCCTCGGCGCTGCGCAGCACCAGCCCGGGCACGTACTGCATGAGATAGAACGGCGCCCCGATGACGTCGGACTCCGGGTACAGCGCTACCGCGGCCGGCACCGGGACCTCGGTGCCCGCCAGCGCGCTCAGCACCCGGTACTCGCGGCTCATGTCATGCGCTGTGGGCAGCACGTGACCCAGCGGCGGCCGGCGCAGCACCAGCGGGGCGGCCTCGTCCCCCGGCTCCAGCAGGTACGTGAGGTTGGACCGGCCTCCCGTGATGAGCCGCACCCGGGGCGGTGTCTCGGTGGCGGTGAGGCCGTTCTCCCGCAGCCACCGGCCGAGCCGCGGGACATCGTCGATCCCGGGGACGTCGTCATCCGCCACAACCCTCACTCCTGTCCCGCGGTCGCGCCCTGGGCCGCCCGCCATGTCCGGAACTGTGCCCTGGACTAATGGGCTGCCCTGGCGTAGGTACTTAAGGGAGCCAGATCGGCCATAGATCCAGGCCCCTCGGAAGGATCGTAGTGACTGATGCGTGGATGCCGGGGGCTCAGCGCCTTCCCGCGGCCGCTGACGGTGGCCGCCTGAAGGGTGGCGCCCCGCGGGCGGTCTGGCTGGTGCTGCACGCCGACCCCCTGAGGGTGTCCGCCCGGGACGCGGCGGAGCGCCTGATTGAACTGGGCCGGCCTTGCCATCTGGTGTGGAATCCGCTCTCCGGTGAGATGGCCCAGCTCATTCCCGTGGTCCGGGCCGGGCGGGCGCTCGGCTGGGCCGACGGCCCGCGCTGGGAGCCGAGATCAGCGGAGCCGGGGTGGGGACCGGAACCCAGGGCGGGGCAGCGGGGCTGGGACACCGGATGCGGCGGGGCGGAAACCCCGCCCCGCGCGCCCAGGACAGATGCGGAGGGCCAGGCCTGGGCCGCAAACCGCGACCGGAGGAGGCCCGGCGGCTGGGCGCAGCATCACGAGCGGGCCCAGGAGCCAGACTGGGCCCAGGAGCCGGACTGGACCCAGGAGCCGGACTGGACCCAGGAGCCGGACTGGACCCAGGAGCCGGACTGGATGCCGGGCGCCAGCTCGACCCACGGGGCGAACTGGACGCAGGGCATCGGATGGACCTACGGTTCGGGCGGCAGGCCGATGGTCGCGTCGGGCCGGCCCCCGGAGGAGCCGATCGTGCCCTCGGCCCGGGACGGCCTGGCCGGCGTCAACAACGAGGGCCGGGTCTGCGTGCAGATCGGCGTGATCAGCCACGGGTCGACACCGTTCACCACCGGCCCGGTGCAGCACGCGCGTGAGATCGTCAGCTGGCTCGACTCGTGGCACGTGGCCCGCGGCTGGCCCGCCGGGCACCCCGCGCCCTTTCCCGGCTCCGCGCGGGCCGGGCAGCAGCGCCGCCGCCTCTGGGCCCGGGGGGGCCATTTCGGCGCCTCCCAGGTGCCCGGCTGTAGTGGTGCCGGGCCGGGCGCCATCGACATCGAACGGCTGACCGGGCCGTTCACCGCTCAGCGCGGCGCCAGCGTGCCCCGCGGGTCCGGAAGCCCGGACAGGATCTTCGCGATGACCTGGCAGCCACGGCTGACCGCGGCCAGGTCGGCGGCACCATAGCCGAGTATGAGGCCCTCGAGTGTCGGCGGCCCGCCGAAGTAACGGTCCAGCGTGGCCACCTCGACGCCGCGCTCGCGGGCGGCCGCCGCGACCGACGGGGCGGTGCCGGGCGGGAGCTCCAGGACCATGTGCAGGCCGGCGGTGTCACCGGTCAGCCGTCCGGCGAGGGCGGTCACCATGACGGCGCGGCGCCGGGCGTATTCGTGCCGCATCCGCCGCACATGCCGCTCCAGCTCCCCGCTGGCCAGCAACTCCGTCACGGCGTGCTGGACCGGCCCGGACACCCGTTCGCCGAGGTCGACGGCGGCCGTGCTGAGCGCCGGGATCAGGTCCGGCCGGGCGACCAGCCAGCCCGCGCCGAGGGTGGGAGTGAGGGTCTTGCTGGTGGTCCCGAGGTACACGACGACGTCCGGGTCGAGACCGAACAGGGTGGGCAGGGGCGCGACGTCGTAGCGGAATTCCCCGTCGTAGTCGTCCTCGACGATGAGCGCCCCGGTCGACCTCGCCCAGGCGGCCAGCGCCTGGCGCCGCGGCACCGGCAGGCGGCCGCCCAGCGGGTACTGGTGTGCGGGGGTGGTGTAGACGAGCCGCAGATCGCCGGGGAGCTCGTCCACCACCAGGCCGTCCCCGTCCACCCGGCACGGCACCAGCCGCACACCGCGGGACGCGAAGACCGCCCGGGCCGCCTGGTAGCCAGGCTCCTCGACGCCGACCCGGTCTCCCGGCCGGAGCAGGGCGGCGGCGACCAGGCCCAGGCCGGCTGACACGCCCCGGGTGACCAGGATCTGGCCCGTGGTGACGCACACTCCCCGGCTGCGCCGCAGATAGCCGGTGAGGGCCTCGCGCAGGGCGGCGTGGCCGAGGGGATCGGGCTGGGCCGTGACCGGCTCAGTGCCCGCGTGCCGCCAGGCCCGGCGCCAGGCGGCCGGGTCGATGCCGGCCTGCCACGGGATACCCGGCCACAGGTTGACCGGCGGCGCCGGGTCCGGCTGCAGCCAGGCCGCCCGGGGGCCGGGCGCCTGGGGCCCGGGCGCCTGGGCGGCCGCCCCCGCCGGGATCAGGGGAAGGGGTGGGGCCGGGAGCAGGGGTGGGGCCGGGAACAGGGGTGGGGCCGGGAGCAGGGGCGGGGCCGTTGCAGGGCCAGGCCCGGGACCGGCCGCGGCACGGGGCGGGGCCGGTGTTGCGGGGCCAGGCCCGGGACCGGCCGCGGCGCGGGGCGGGGCCGGTGTTGCAGGGCCAGGCCCGGGACCGGCCGCGGCACGGGGGGCCGGTGTTGCGGGGCCAGGCCCGGGACCGGCCGCGGCGCGGGGCGGGGCCGCACCAGCTCCGGGCGCGACCGCGCCAGCCGCCACATAAGTCCCCGAGCCGTGCCGTCCCTCCAGCCAGCCCTCCGCAAACAGCTGGGTGTAGGCGGCAGTCACCACCGTCCGGCTCACGCCGAGCGCGGCGGCCAGCGCGCGGGTGGAGGGCAGCCGTTCCCCGGCGGCGAGCCGGCCGCCGGTGAGGACGTCACGCAACTGGGCCGCAATCTGCTCGGTCAGGGGCAGCTCCGCGTGCCGGTCAGCCGCCACGGCCAGCTCGGCCGGCAGCCTCACGGCCCCCCTCGGTGCCGCCCGCCGCCCGGCCGCCCGCCGCTCGGCCGCCCGCCGCCCAGCTGCCTGCCGTGCAGGCGTCCGCCGCGGGGCTGGCGCGGCCGGCGAAGGAAAAGTGGTCATCAGATCTTCCGGTGAAGTGGCTACAGTCAACGGTCCACTTCCTCGGTACGGTAGTCCATCATGAGCACTGAGACTCCGCCATCCACCGCCCCGCCATCCACCGCCCCGCCATCCACCGCCCCGGCAGCCACCAGCCCGCCACCCACCCCGCTATCCGCCTCACCGAAGACCACCCTGCACCGGCACAAGGAGCGTGGCCGGACCGATCGCGCCGACCTGTACGCGGTCCTCGACACAGGCCTGATCTGCCACCTGGGCGTGATCATTGACGGCGCCCCGGTCGTGCTGCCGACCGCCTACGGCCGCCAGGGCGACCGGCTGTTTCTGCACGGCTCGTCCGCCAACCGGAGCATCCTGGCCGCCGACGGCCAGCAGATCTGTGTCACCGTCACCCACCTCGACGGGATTGTCTGCGCCCGGGCGGTGTTCAGCCACTCGATGAACTACCGCTGCGCGGTGATTTTCGGGACGGCCCGGCTGATCCAGGACGAGGGCGAACGGATGAACGGGTTGCGGATCATCACGGAGCAACTGGTACCGGGCCGGTGGGCGGCCGCGCGGCCGCCTTCCCGGAAGGAAATGGCCGCCACCGCGGTCCTCGAGGTTCCGCTCACCGAGGCATCGGTCAAGGTACGCACCGGGCCGCCCGGCGACGACCCGGCCGACTACGGTCTAGACGTCTGGGCTGGGGTTCTGCCTGCGTTCCTCACGCTGGGTGAGCAGCAGCCCGACCCTGCACTGGCCCCCGGCATCGCCGTCCCCGGGCACATCGCGGCGCTGGCGGGCCGTCCCCATGGCGCTGACCTGGCGGGGGACCTGGCTGAGGGAACGTCTCCGAGGCTCTAGTCTTGGGGGATGACTGACCGGCTCGTCTGGATCGACTGCGAGATGACCGGGCTTGACCTCGCCCGCGACGCCCTGATCGAAATCGCCTGCCTGGTTACGGACGGTAACCTCACCGTGCTCGACGAGGGGGTAGATCTCGTGATCAAGCCTCCCGCCGAGTCGGTGGACGGAATGCTGCCTGTCGTCCGGGACATGCACACCACCTCCGGCCTGATCAATGAGCTGGCGGCGGGCGTCACCCTGGCCGAAGCCCAGGAGCAGGTGCTGCGGTACGTGCGCAGCCACATCCCGGACGCCCGGAAGGTGCCGCTGTGCGGCAACTCCATCGCTACTGACCGTGCCTTCCTGGCCCGGGACATGCCTGAACTCGACGCGTTCCTGCATTACCGGATGGTGGACGTGTCGAGCGTCAAGGAACTCGCCCGGCGCTGGTACCCGCGGACGTACTTCGCCAGCCCGCCCAAGCATGGCGGGCACCGGGCACTGGCCGACATCCGGGAGAGCATCCAGGAGCTGCGCTACTACCGCGAGGCGATCTTCGTCCCGCAGCCGGGTCCCGACTCGGCCACGGCGCGGGAAATCGCCAGCCATTACGGCGTCGCCCCGGCCGCCCACGCCGCCCCCGACGGGGACGGCCAGGGCGCCCCGGCGGCCGGCTGACCCGGCGGCTAGTCCGGTATCCGGTTCAGACTTCTGCCCCGGCGCCGCTATGCTTCATGCAGCCGCCGGCGATGGTGGGTGTAGCTCAGTTGGTTAGAGCGCCAGGTTGTGGTCCTGGATGTCGTGGGTTCGAATCCCATCACTCACCCCATAGAAGTAACAGGGTAGAAGGCTCCGGCCGGACACAGCCGGGGCCTCCGGATCTACCCGTGCCCGTTCCCGGAAGCAGCTCCCTCGCCTGACAGGCTGGTCTGCGCAGCGATACGGAACGAGCGAAAATTGCCAGGTTTCTGGGCTTTCCCCGGCTCCGGTGGACTTCGGCCCCGGATCCGGCCAGAGTTCGGATAGCGCGGGACACCGCGCGCAAAATCGGTCGGGGAACTGCGGACTCCGGGGTACGCAGTGCCTTTCCCCGGAGTCGGCACATTCGTGCGCAGCACTGCCGCACCACAGACGTGGAGGTCCCATGCCGCCGCTGAGCGGCCTGCTCGCCAACTGGCGGAGCGACCTAGACGGCTGGGCCATTCCCGAGCACATCACCTCGGCGGTCACCGAGTCCCCCTGGGTGCTGCCCCGGGACGTGTTCGCGCGCCGCGCTGACCGCTTGCGCCGCGCACCTGGCGGGCCTTCCTATGACCGCGAACGGGCCGTCCTCGACCCACCAGGAAGCGTGCTCGACGTGGGCGCCGGGGCCGGGGCGGCCTGCCTCCCGCTGGCCGGCCGGACCACCGCGCTGACCGTGGTGGACACCGACGAGGGCATGCTCGGCCGGCTGGCCGGCCGGGCCCGCGCGGCCGGCCTGGATCCCCGGCTGCTGCGGGGCCGCTGGCCGGACGTGGCCGGCCAGGCGGACCCGGCCGACCTGGTCACCTGCCACCATGTGCTGTACAACGTGCCGGACCTGGTCCCGTTCATCGAGGCGCTGACCCGGCATGCGCGCCGGCAGGTGGTCGTCGAACTCACCGCCACCCATCCGCTGATGTCACTCAACCCGTTGTGGCTGCTCTTCCACGGCCTGAAGCGGCCGGAAGGACCGGCCGCCACCGACGTCCTGGCGATCCTGGACGCGATGGGCCTCCGGGCAGGGCACACTGAATGGAATCGTCCGGCTCAGGCCGATTATGCGACAGGGAGTGAGCTGGTGGACACCACCAGGCGCCGGCTGTGCCTGCCACCCGAGCGCGCCAGCGACGTGGAAGCGGCGCTCCGCGACGCGGGGCATCTCGGGCAGCCTCTCGACCTCGGCACCTCCGGGCGCTCAGTGGTGACGATCTGGTGGGAGGGATCCGCGTGAGCGACATGTCAGACGACTGGTTCCGCGATCCCGCGCCGCGCTCCTCGGGGCGTCCGGGATCCGGTGATCCAGCCGGGGGCAGCCGGGGTTCGGTCTGGGAACCCGCCAGCCAGCAGCCCGCCGGGGCCGGCTACCGCAGCCCCGGCGGCTGGCCCGAGCAGCCGCCGGCGCACGCCGGGAGCGGCTCCGCCCGGGCCCCGCAGTACCAGGGCGGCCGTCCCGCGGGATCGGGCCGCGGCGCCCCCGGCCAGGGTTCTTCCGGCCGGGGACGGCGGCGGCTGCGCCCGCGCCGGATCCTGGCCATCATCGCCCTGGTCATCGTGGTCGTCCTGGTGCTCAGCGGGGTCGGGTACTTCTACCTGAACTCCAAGCTGACCCGGGTCAACGCACTCGTCAACTACGCCGGGCGCCCCGCCGCCTCGGCCGGAACGAACTGGCTCATCACGGGGTCGGACAGCCGCCAGGGGCTGACCCGCAAGCAAGAACGCCAGCTGGCCACCGGGCGGGGCATCGGCGGGCACCGGTCGGACACGGTCCTGCTGCTGCACATTCCGTCCAGCGGCCCGGCCGTGCTGGTCAGCCTGCCCCGCGACTCCTACGTGCCTATCCCTGGGTTCGGCATGAACAAGCTGAACGCCGCCTACTCCTTCGGCGGACCCAAGCTGCTGGCCAAGACGGTGCAGAACGCCACCGGCCTGCGGATCGACCACTACATGGGGATCGGCTTCGGCGGCCTGGTCAACGTGGTGAACGCGGTCGGCGGGGTACGCATGTGCATCCCGCAGAACCTCGACGACCCGGCGGCGGGCCTGCACCTGAAGAAAGGCTGCCAGAACCTGGACGGGGCGCAGGCCCTGGGCTTCGTCCGGACCCGGCACCTGTTCGCCACCCAGGACCTGCAGCGGGAGCAGAACCAGCGGGCGTTCATCAAGGCGCTGCTGAGCAAGATGACCAGCCCCGGGACACTGGTCAACCCGTTCGCGACTGTGCCTGCAGCCTTCGGCGCGACGGATGCGCTCACCGTGGACAAGGGCACCCAGCTATACCAGCTCATCCAGGTGGCCTTCGCGCTGCGCCACCCGGAGACCACCACGGTCCCGATCGGCGGCTCGGAAACGCTGGCGGTGGGCGACGTACTCATCTGGGACCACACCCGGGCGCTCCGCATGTTCAACGCGATGAAGAACGGCCAGCCCGTGCCCAAGAGCCTGATCACCGGCTCGAAAGTCGGCTGACCAGCCCGCTGCGGCGCGGTACCGGGGAGCCGGGGCCAGTGCCGCACTAGGCAATCGTGTGCAAGTTGTGCCATATCGGCCTTGCGCTCACCGTCGCTCCCTTCGTACCATGCGTCGCATCCTTTACCGGTGGTAGCCGTGGCCTGGAGGTTCGATTGAGGACCGGCAGCATCCCCAGCTTGGCCCGCCCGCTCGGCCTGTCCCTGCGCGAAGCCGAAATCATGACACTCATCGCCGAAGGTAATTCCAACCGGGAGATCGCGGCGCAGCTGGTGCTCGCCGAGAAGACGATCAAGAATCACGTGAACCGCATCTACGCCAAGCTCGGGGCGCAGTCCCGGGCGGCGGCCATCACGCGCTGGGGCAACCGCGACGTGATCTGACCCGAGGGTTTCTCCTGATCATCAGGCCAGCCCCAGGGCACCTTCAGGAAATCCTCAGGTTGAGGTTAGAAAATGTAGGCCATGACCATGCCGTCGATTAATGGGCGGACCCAGCCGGCTGCCAGGCTTCTCGTTGTCGAGGACGAGCCCAACATCCTTGAGCTGCTGTCCGCCAGCCTTCGCTACGCCGGGTTCGATGTGCTCACCGCCACCGGCGGTAGCGAGGCGGTCCAGGCCGCGCAGCGGCACCGGCCCGATCTCATCGTGCTCGACGTGATGCTGCCCGATATGGACGGGTTCGACGTGGTCCGCCGCCTGCGGGGCGGCGGGGCCCGCATCCCGGTGGTGTTCCTGACCGCGCGGGACGCGATGGAGGACAAGGTCCGCGGCCTGACCCTGGGCGGGGATGACTACGTCACCAAGCCGTTTAGCCTGGAAGAGGTCATCGCGCGGATCCGCGCCGTGCTCCGCCGGACGCACGGGGACGGGGCCGAGCCCACTCCCCGGCTGAAGTTCGCCGACCTGGAGCTAGACGAGGAGAGCCACGAGGTGTGGCGGGCCGGGCAGCACGTCCAGCTCTCCCCTACCGAGTTCAAGCTGCTGCGCTACTTCATGAGCAATGCCAACCGGGTGCTGTCCAAGATGCAGATCCTCGACCACGTGTGGGACTACGACTTCCGGGGCGACACCGGGATCGTGGAGTCGTACGTGTCCGTGCTGCGCCGCAAGATCGACACCACCGAGCCCCGGCTCATCCACACCCTGCGCGGGGTCGGCTACGTCCTGCGTCTCCCGTCCTCCTAGCTGATTGGCCATGACCACGACGTCTGGGCTGCGCCACTGGCGGGGGAACGTGCGTCAGTTGTCTGCGCGTACCCCGCTGCGGGTCAAGATGATCACCGCACTGCTGGCGCTGGTGGCCATTGCGCTGGCCGTCATCAGCGTGGCCAGCCTCACCGTGTTCCGCAATTACCAGATCCAGCGGGCCAACCAGCAGGTCACCGATCTCTACCAGCAAGAGTGGGCCAGCCTCCACGCCGGACACCAGCCGGTGGCCAATGTGCTCACGTTCGGACCGTACCTGGTCGCCGTCGTGCCGAGCGGCGTGTCGCTGGCCCAGGCGGCCGCGCAGCAGCCCGGCATGCCGTCGGCGGTGTCGTTGCCGAATGTCCCCACGTCCAACAGCTGGTTCAAAGCCAACGGTGCCCGGATGGTCAACGTCAACGCGGTGTCCGGCAGCGACAACTGGCGGGTGGTCGCCCAGCAGATCAGGTTCGTGTCCATCCTCGGCCAGTCCCAGAGCCAGGACGCCACCTTGATCGTCGGGGTGGACCTCGGCGACATCAACGGGACCATCAGCCAGCTCGCCGGGATCGATCTGATCGTCAGCATCATCATCATCGGCGGCCTGGCCATCGTGGGCGTGGCCATCGTCCGGGCCAGCCTGCGCCCGCTCCGGGACATCGAGCAGACCGCACAGGCCATCGCGGCCGGCGACCTGTCCCGGCGGGTGCCGGACCAGGATCCGGTCACCGAGGTCGGCCGGCTGGGGCGGTCGCTCAACACCATGCTCAGCCAGATCGAGACGTCGTTTTACGCCCAGGCCCAGTCCGAGGCGGCCGCGCGGCGTTCCGAGGAACGGATGCGCCAGTTCGTCGCGGACGCCAGCCATGAGCTGCGCACCCCGCTCACCGCGATGCGCGGCTACGCCGAGTACTACCGGCAGCGGGGCGGGTTGCACGACGATGCGCCCAGCAATGGCCAGCCCGCGAGCGGGCCGCCCAGTAGTGGCCAGCCCAGTAGTGGCCAGCCCAGTAGCGGCCAGCCGAGCGGGGAGCTGGGCAGCAATGCGCAGCTGACCCGGGCCGACATGGACCGGATCATGCAGCGGGTTGAGCAGGAGTCGGCCCGGATGGGCGTGCTGGTCGAGGACATGCTGCTGCTGGCCCGGCTCGATCAGCAGCGGCCGATCGAGCACCGGCCGGTGGACCTGCTCACGCTGGCCGCGGACGCGGTGCAGGACGCGAGGATCATCGCCCCGGACCGGGAGATCACCCTCGACGTCGGGTCCGGCGCCGCGTTCCTGATCCTGGGCGACGAAGTACGGCTGCGGCAGGTCATCGGCAACCTGATGAACAACGCGCTGACGCACACCCCGGACGGCACGCCGGTCGCGGTCCGGGTGCTGGCCGGCCCGCGCCAGCCGGTGCCCAGCGTCGTGCTCGAGGTCGCCGATCAGGGCCCGGGCCTGCGCCCGGACCAGGCGGAGCACGTGTTCGAGCGGTTCTACCGGGCCGACCAGGCCCGGACCAGGAAGGCCGGCGGCACCGGCCTGGGCCTGGCCATCGTGGCCGCGCTCGTCGCGGCGCACGACGGCACCGTCGCGCTGCAGACCGCGCCGGGCCAGGGGGCGACGTTCCGGATCACGCTGCCGCTGGCCCCCGAGGCCCAGGGCGATCAGCTGGACGAGAGCGACCAGCCCGACCAGGCCAGCCCGGCCGAGGCCGCGACTACCCCGGGTGACCGGCCGGGGCTGGGCGCCTGATGGGGTTCGTTGCGGAGAAAACCGGGGAGGCGCAGCGGCGCGCCGCCGGGCTCCTCCCTCAGCCCGCGGCGAGGGCGGCCCGGGCCGCGCTCAGCACCGACTCGCGGTAGGAACTGCCGAACAAGCAGGCGTGCACCAGCAGTGGATGCAGCTGATGCAGCGGAACCCGGTCACGCCAGCCCGGGGCCAGCGGGGCCACCTCCTGGTAGGCGCCCAGGATCCGGTCCAGGTGCGGGGCCCCGAACAGGGCCAGCATGGCCAGGTCGGTCTCCCGGTGGCCACCCTGCGCGGCCGGATCGACCAGCCAGCCCCGGCCGCCCGACCACAAGACGTTGCCGGACCAGCAGTCGCCGTGGATCCGGCTGGGCGGCTCCGGCGGTCCGGCCAGGCGGTCGATCCGGCTGATGACCTCTTCCACCAGACGGGTGTCGGGCCCGGTCAGGGCCCCGGTGCCCGCCGCGCGGCGCAGGTACGGCAGCAACCGCTTGCCCGCGTACCAGGCGGCCCAGTCACCGGCGCCGCTGATCAGCCTGACCGGGCTGCCCGGCCCGGCATCGGCGGTCAGCGGACCGGGGGCGGTCACCTCGGCGGACACGGTGACCGTGTCCCCGGAGCGGTCGCCCAGCGGCAGGGTGGCGATGAACCCGGGCCACGGGGTGCCGAACCGCTCCGCGCCGGACGCGTGCAGCACGGCCAGGTCCCGGCCGAACTGCTCGGCCATGTGCTGGTCCGGGACCTGCGGCGGGAGCCAGGTCACGGCGAGCGTGGCCGTGTCCCAGCCGAGAACCTCGGGCAGGGGCACCGCATGCGCGTCGGCCAGCCAGCGCAGCCCGCGCGCCTCGGCCTCGAAGACATCACCGTGGTCCCCGCGGGCGGCCTTGGCGAACGCCAGCCGGCCGTCGGCCAGGGTGACCTGATAGTGAGCCCACTGGTGCTGCGCCCCGGCCGCGCGGATGTCGCGCACCGCGACGCCGATGATCCGCTCCAGCCGCCGGGCGAGTTCGGGAACCCGCCGGGCCAGCCCAGGGGCCCGGGACGCCGGCTCCTGATCACCCGGTCCCGGCCCCGGGGCCCCGGGGCCGGACGGCAGCTCGTCCGCGGGCAGGTCGTCCCCGGGCACGTCGTCCGCGGGCATGCTCACGCTCCGCCCGCCGGGACCTGGTCTACCTCCGCCAGCCGCCCCACCAGGCCCGCCACCGCGCGCTGGACCATATCCAGGGCTCGCGCGTAGCCGGCCGGCGGCCCGCCGTAGGGGTCGGGCACGCCGCCGTCCCAGGGATCGTGGGCCTTCGCGGTGGCCAGCCCCGGGTCGAACGACCGGAACAGCATCAGCCGCGGCCCGGCCGCCTCCGCGTCGGGGGCCAGGGCGCGCAGCGCGGCCAGGTTGGACCGGTCCATGGCCAGCACCAGGTCGCGCTGGGCGAACCAGGACGGGTGGATCCTCCGGGCCCGGTGCGCGGATCCGTCGTAGCCGCGCCCGGCCAGTTCGGCCTCGGCCTGCTCAGCCATGGGCTCCCCGAGGTGCCAGTCGCCGGTGCCCGCGCTGTCCACCTCGACCAGCCCGGTCAGCCCGGCCCGGTCCAGCTCGGCCCGCAGCACGACGTCGGCCATGGGTGAGCGGCAGATGTTGCCCAGGCAGACCAGGCAGACCCGGTACGGGCCGGAGGAGCGACGTGGCGGGGGCAGGACGGGCACATCTGCGCGCATGGCTTCAGGATGCCCGACCCACGGAGTGCTCACGCACGCCGGGGCCGGCGGCAGGGGCCACGCCAAGCACCATGCGGGGCATGTAACGATGGGCGGATGCCGTCATACCGGTCGCTTTCCTACTGGCTGAGCTCGGTTCCCGGGGACCTGTCCCCCGGCGCGCCGCTGCCCGGTGATCTCGACGCCGACGTGGCCATCGCCGGGGCCGGGTTCACCGGCCTCTGGACGGCGTACTACCTGGCCAGCGCCAGCCCGGGGCTGCGCATCGCCGTCTGCGAGCGGGAGATCGCCGGCTTCGGCGCCTCGGGCCGCAACGGCGGCTGGTGCTCCGCGTACTTCCCCGCGTCCCTGGGCAAGCTGGAGCGGATGGCCGGCCGGGACCAGGCCATCGCGATGTACCGGGCCATGGAGGACACGGTCAACGAGGTCGGCCGCGTCGTCGCGGCCGAGGGCATCGACTGCCACTGGGCCAAGGGCGGCGCGCTGCAGCTGGCCCGCTCGCCCGCCCAGCTGGAACGGGCCATCGATGGCGTCAACGAGGCCCGGTCCTACGGGTTCGGCCAGGACGACCTGCGGCTGCTGACCGCCGCGGAGACAGCGGAGCAGGTCACCGCGGACGGGGTGGTCGGCGCCACGTACACCCCCCACTGCGCGGCGATCCACCCGGCGCGGCTGGCCCGCGGGCTGGCCGAGGCGGTGCGCAGGCTGGGGGTCAGCGTGTTCGAGGACACGCCGGTCACCGAGATCTCGCCCGGCCGGTTGCGGACCACGCGGGGCACGGTCCGGGCGCAGTACGTGATCCGGGCCACCGAGGGCTACACGCCGGAGCTGCCCGGCCTGCACCGGGCGATCGCGCCGGTGTATTCGCTGATGATCGCGACCGCGCCGCTGCCGGAGTCCGTGTGGGACCAGATCGGGCTGGCCACCCGGCCGACGTTCGGCGACTACCGCCACCTGATCATCTACGGCCAGCGCACCGCGGACGGGCGGCTGGCCTTCGGCGGGCGCGGTGCGCCGTATCACTTCGGCTCGTCCGTACGGCCCGAGTTCGACCGCTCCCCCGAGGTGTTCAGCGCGCTGCGCCGGACGCTGCAGGACCTGTTCCCCGCCCTGGGCGAGGTCGAGATCACGCACGCCTGGGGCGGCCCGCTCGGGGTGCCCCGGGACTGGTGCGCGTCCGCCGGGCTGGACCCGGCCACCGGGCTGGGCTGGGCCGGCGGCTACGTGGGGGACGGTGTATCCACCACCAACCTGGCCGGGCGGACCCTGGCCGACCTGGTCCTCGGGCACGACAGTGAGCTCACCCGGCTGCCCTGGGTCGGGCACCACTCGCGACCCTGGGAGACCGAGCCGCTGCGCTGGCTCGGCGCGAACGCGGGCCTGCAGGCGATGAGCTGGGCCGACCGCGCCGAGGCGCGGAGCGGACGGCCTTCGCGGCTGGCCCAGCTGGCCGGGCGCTTCCTAGGCGGCTGATCGCGGCCCCGCGGGGCGTCCCGCTGCTCCGCAAAGCAGGCCATTCACGGGCGGTGCTGCTACTTCGCAAACCAGGCAGATCGGATTATTGTCGCTGATACTTATTGGCGCGCGTCTGACGCAATGGAGCGTGGTCGTGTTAAGACTGGTCCGGCTGCCCTTGTTCGTCCTGTCCGCAGTGCTGCTCATGGTCGGCCTGGCGCCGGCGGTGCCCGCGCTGGCCGGTACGTCCTGTGGCGCGTCCGGTGCCGTGACCACGGTGAATGGTTCGCTGCCGGACGGCGCGACCTACCTGCTCCAGTGTCCTGGCGGGGCCTGGAATGGGACGCTCTTCCTGTACAGCCACGGGTACGTGACGCCGGGATCGGCCAATCCGGCCCAGGACGCCGGCGATCCGGTCACCGCAGGCTGGCTGCTCAGCCACGGCTACGCGCTGGCCGGTTCCTCCTACGCCTCGACCGGCTGGGCGATCCAGCAGGCGCTGCCTGATCAGGTCGCCACGCTCGATGCGTTCGACCAGACCTACCGCCACCCCGACCGGACGATCGCCTGGGGACATTCGCTGGGCGGCATCATCACCGCGGGCCTGATCCAGCGCTACCCGGGCCGGTTCAGTGCCGCGCTGCCGATGTGCGGTGTGCTCTCCGGCGGGGTGGCCACCTGGAACACCGCGCTGGATGCGGAGTTCGCCTTCCAGCAGCTGGTCAACCCGTCAGTGCAGGTGGTCAACATCACCAACCCGACCGCGAACCTGACCGGGGCGGAAACCGCCGCGACTACCGCACAGCAGACCCCGCAGGGGCGGGCCCGGCTGGCTCTGGCCGCCGCGCTTGGTGACACCCCGGGCTGGTTCACCCCGCTCTCCCCCGAGCCCGCCCCCGGCGACGCGGCCGGCCAGGAAGCCAACCAGTTCCTGTGGGACACCCAGGTTGACTTCCCGTTCATCTTCGCGTTCCGGGCCGAGCTCGAAGGCCGGGCGGGCGGGAACCCGTCCTGGAACACGGGCGTGAACTACTTCGCGCAGCTCGCCCGCTCCGCAGACCTCGGCGAGGTGGCCGCGCTGTATCACGCGGCCGGGCTGAGCCTGACCGCCGACCTGCGCAAGCTCAACCAGGCCCAGCGGATCAGCGCCAAGCCGTCTGCGGTCCACTACCTGGCGCAGAACATCGCCTTCAGCGGCCAGCTGGCCGTGCCGGTGCTGACCATGCACACCACCGGTGATGGCCTGGTGGTGCCGGAGAACGAGCAGGCCTACCAGAGCGTGGTGGACCGGGCGGGTGACGGGGGCCTGCTGCGCCAGATCTTCGTGCACCGGGCCGGGCACTGCGCGTTCACCCCGGCCGAGACCATCACCGCCGCGCAGGTCCTGCTCGGGCGGCTCGGCACCGGCCGGTGGGACTCCCGGGCGCTCGACCCAGCCAGGCTCAACGACCAGGCGGCCGCGCTCGGGCCGGCGTACAACATCTTCGCCGTGGGCAGTACCGTCTCGGCGACGCCCCCGGCCTTCGTGCGGTACCGCCCTGCGCCGTACCTGCGCCCGTTCGACCTGTCCAGCCGGTAGACCGACGGGGCGGCCAGAAGGGGCCGGTTCCCGGCCCATCGGGCCGGGAGCCGGCCCCGGTGACTGCTGCGCCGGGGCCGCCCGCCCTCGCGGCGGGCGGCCCCGGCCCGTGCCTAGTGCGAGGCGGTGAACGCCAGCGCCGGCACGAACCGCGCGGCGTTGATCGTGCCCCACCCGCTGGCCAGGTCATAGCCCGGGCCGGCGTTGAACCCGGTGACGCCCGCGAAACTGTTGTTCCCGGTGGTGATGTCCACCAGTCCCGTGTTGACGCCGTGGTGGCTGGCCGCGCCCAGCGCGTACAGCGCCGGGTTGATCAGGCCCAGCCGGTGCCCGGCCACCTGGTCGGCCAGGGCCACGATGCCGGAGAAGATCGGCGTGGCCTCGCTCGTCCCGCCGAAGATGTACCAGCCCGGGTCGGAGACGCCGGGCGTCTCGATGCCCGCGAAGGACATGTAGACCCAGCACCCGCCGTTCACCGCGGCGCTCATCGAGATGTCCGGGGTGCCGCGGTGCCTGCCCACCACGCCGCGGACACCGGTCTGGAACAGCGGCCGGGAGAAGACCGCGGACTCCCCGCCGCCGCCCGCGCCGTACCCGTCGTTCCATACCGTGTCGGGTGCCAGCCGGTTACCCGCGTTGTCCAGGGTGAGCTGCGAGCCACCGACGGAGGTGACCAGCGGGTCCGACGAGGGCCAGGAGTTCACCCGGTACGGGTACAGGGTGGAGCCGTCGCTCTCGTAGTCCGTGGCGCCGGCGTCACCGGACGCGCCGAGCACGGTCACGTGATGAGCCAGGGCGTCCTGGTACGCGTAGCGCAGGTTCAGCAGGCTGGAGTAGTTGCCGTGGTCGAAGCCGGGGAAGGTGTTCTCGGTCGCGCCGAAGCTCTGCGAGATGACGTCACCCACGCCCGCGTTGATGAGCGCCCGCTCGGCATTCATCATCTCCGGGAGGCCGGTCACGCCCTCGGTCTCGGCCACCGGGGTCTCGGCCAGGACGATCTTCGCGCGGGGCGCGATGGAGTGCGCGTACTCCACGTCCAGCGTCGTCTCCTCTGCCCAGCTCACCTGGGTCTCGTTGGTTGGGTCGAAGGGGGGCACGTTGCCGAACTTCACGATCTTCAGGTTGGGGTCCGGGAAGCCGAACTGCTTGTCGAAGACCTTGATGTCGTTGCGGATGGTCGGCGAGCCGAAGGAGTCAACGATCACGATCGTCTTGCCCCGGCCGGTGATCCCGTGGGCGTAGAGCGGGTTCAGGTTGTAGGCGGTCCGGTACTGCACCGGCGTATAGCAGTTGATGCCGATCTCGGCCAGGCACTGCGTAGTGGTCAGCGGGGCCGGAATCTGCTTGCCGACCAGGATCGGGCGGCTGATGTCCGGCACCGCCGTGGCCGGGCGGGCATGACTGGCCGCCGCCGGCGCGGCGGCGGGCACGGCTAGCGCGGCCATACCGGCGGCGGCCGCGACGGGAAGCCCGAGGACCGCGGTCCGCCGGGCGCGCGAGGTTGTGCGCGTGCCCTGGGCGGGCGGCGCCCCCCGGCCCCGTGACCCGCTGCCGCGAGCCTTCCTACCCGAGATCATTGACATGGCCCCTCCTTGAGCGTTGCCCGGCCACCGCGGCCATCATGAGGTCGCGCGACCGGGCAGAACCTGTGAGCCCAGCCGGTTGGCTGGGCTTCCCACCCACAGCACGGAACTTTTATCCCATAGAGCCGCGCGGGAGTCGAGACCTCGGGTCAACCGGGCGGTTTGGCGTCAAAACTGCGGCCGGGCGGATATGAGGGGTACGCGCCGACGCCGGAGGTGGTGCCGTGGCTGCGGCACTGACCGGGTTCCGGTTCGCTCCGCGACCCAGA
>CAVYQF010000041.1:0-41791 GCA_963770545.1 uncultured Actinomycetes bacterium
TGCCCTCCAGCGGATGCTGGAGAACCCCGCCCGGGTATTTATCCCGGGCTATCGCAGCCCTGTCTGCGGCTGCGGCGGAGTGACGCTCCCGGGAGCGCCTTCGCGGTCGGCCCGTCGGATCACCCATCCGCCGCCGAACGCAGGAGCGGCGGGAAAACCCGGAAAAGTTGTTGGCGCCGGGCGGGACGAAGACTCCTAACTGTGCTGGCGCGTACCCGGGCCGGCTCGGAGGAGGGGACGCGGCATGGACTCAGTGACCAGAGGATCGGGCATCGTCTTCAGCGTGCTCGTCGCGGCGACGGCCACCATCGTGTTGTTACTCCCCGGCAAGCCGGCGGGGTCCTGGCCTGGCCCGGGCACGCCCGGCCGGGTCGTCATATCCTCGGCCGCGGCGACCTCAACCTCGGACCCGCCCGGACCTGGATCGCAGCCCTCCGCCCGCGGCCAGGCTGGCCGCCTGCCCGCGGCCGGGCCACGCCCGGGGTGCCATGCTGGCGCGCACGGCGTCCGGGTCCGGGCCGCCGGGACCACCCTCCGGCCCGGCCGGGCCGGGCCCGGGGCGGTCCGGCCCAGATCATGCTGCCTGTCCAGAGCGCACCGCCACCGGCAGCCGTCGCGGCGGTTATCCCGATACCGCGGAATCCGCCCGGGTCTGCCCTGATGAGTTCTAACGTGATGCCATGCTCGACCGCGAGATCGTGGGCGCCATCGTCGCGGGCGACCAAGCCGGGCTGGCCGCGGCCTACGATCGCTACGCGCCGAGCCTTTATGTCTACTGCCAGTCCCTGCTCACTGAGCCCGCGGACGCGGCTGACGCCGTCCAGGACACGTTCATCATCGCCGCAGCGAAGCTTTCCGCGCTCCGCGACCAGGATCGGCTCCGCCCCTGGCTGTACGCGGTGGCCCGGAACGAGTGCTACCGGCGGCTTCGCACCAGGGTCAGCGCCGCCCCACTCGATGAGGCGGCGGAAGTGACCGACGAGACGAAGGATCTCGGTGCTGATCTGGAACAGGCAGAACTCCGCGAAGTCGTGTGGTCGGCGCTGGGCGGTCTCAGCCCCGGCGAGCGGGAGATCATCGAGCTGAACCTGGGACACGAGCTGAGCGGTGCGGACCTGGCCGATGCGCTCGGCGTCCCGCGCAACCAGGCGCACGCGATGGCCTCGCGGGCCCGGGCTCATTACGAATCCGCGCTCGGTGTGCTGCTGGTCGCCCGCTCCGGCCGGCAAGCCTGCCCCGAACTGGCCGGGATCCTGGAGGGCTGGGACGGACGGCTCACCGTACTGCTGCGCAAGCGGGTCGGACGGCATATCCGGCGCTGTGACATCTGCGGGGACCGGCAGCGCCGTGAGCTCAGCCCGGTGGCCTTGCTGAGCGTGCTGCCGGTGGCCGCGCTGCCGGCCGCCCTGCGCCATCAGGTGCTCGGCCTGATCGCGGACGGCTCGCCCGGCGCCGTGGCCCAGCGGCTGGCGGTCGGGCAGCGGGCCGGCGCGCTCGGGCCGGGGGGATTCCCCCGGCCGCTCAATCCGCCGCCGCCGGTCCGGCTGCACCACGGGGCGCACTCCGCCTTCGTGCGGGGCGGCGCCGCGGTCGGCGGCGCCGCGATCGTCGGCGGGGTCATCGTCGGTGGCGGACTGCTGCACCGTCCAGGACCGGCCGGCCCGCCGGGTACCGGCCGTGGACTGCCCACTACCGGTGCGCTACCCGCAGCGGGCCGATCCGGGGCGTCCTCGTCTGGCGGGGGCGGCGCCGGGGAGGGGGCCACTTCCCCCGGGCCGCTAGTGCTAGGCGCCGCCGCCGGTGGCGCCAGCGGTGCCGCCGGAGGTGGCGCCAGTACGGCTCCGGCCGGCTCGCCTGGCGCCCCGGCCACCTCTGCGGCGCCGTCGCCCGGGGTATCGGCGGTGGTCGCGGGCACGCTGACCGTGTCGCCCGCGAGGCTGAGCCTCAAGCTGTCCCTGAGTGGCCTGTGGACCGGGACCCTGACCCTCACCGCCCACGGCGGGCCAGTCTCCGCCTACCACCTGGCCGTGCCCGTGCCCTTGCTCCAGGACCTCACCGTCAGCCAGGCCTCCGGGTCGCTGGCCGCCGGGCAGAGCGTCCAGATCAGGGTGACTGCCGCGGGTGCAGCGCTGTTCACCACCGCGCTGCTGACCGTGAGCCCGGGCGACCTGAGCGTCCCGGTCACCTATCAGCTGCTCGGGTAGCCAGCGGCCCGGCCGGGCGCCGGGCGGCCTGGGCCGGGGATATTGCCGGTCGCTGCTGAGTGAGCCGGCCGACGCGGCCGGGGCGGTCCGCGACACCTTCGTGGTGGCCGAGGTGAAGCTGCCGCTGCTGCGCGACCCGGGCCGGCTGCGGCCCTGGCTGTACGCGGTGGCCAGGAACGAGTGCCGGCGCCGGCTGCATGGCGATGGCGCGTCGGTCCCGCTGACCGACGACGAGTTCGGCGCCGGCGAGGCGACCGCCGACCTAGGCCCGGCCCTGGAGCAGGCCAGGCAGCGTGAGATGGTGTCGTCCGCGCTGGCCGAACTGGGACCGGGAGACCAGGAAATCGTCGAGCTGCACCTGCGGCACGAGTTCTACGGCGCGGATCTGGCGGACGCGCTGGGGGTGCCGCGCAATCAGGTGCATACGCTCACCAGCCGGGCGCGGACCAGGTTCGAGACCGCGCTGGGCGCGCACGTGGTGGCCCGCTCCCGCCTGGGATCCTGCTCGGAGCTATCCGCGATCCTGGGGGACTGGGACGGGGGTCTCATTCCCAATTTGCGCAGGCAGGTTCGCCGGCACATCGGCACCTGCGAGATCTGCGGTGAGCACGAGCGGCGGCATGTGAACCCGGCGGCCATGCTCAGCGCGCTGCCCGATCCGGTCCTTCCGGAAAGCCTGCAGCACGAGGCGCTCAGCCTGCTCGCGGATACCTCTCCCGATGCGGCCCAGGAGCGGGCTGAGATTGCGGAGCGGGCCGAGCCGTTCACCCGGTCCGGCTTCCCGGTGCCGCTGGACCCGCTGGCGTCCAGGCGCGGGCCGGCCGCGTTCGTGCCGGCCGCCGGGGTACTGATCGCGGTGTTCGTGATGTTCGGGGGCCGGGGCCATGCTCGCGGCGAACTCACTGCATCACACGTCGCCCCCGGTCAGTTCCGCGCTGGCCCCGTCCGTCCCGTCCGCGGACGCGGCGCCCGCGGTGAACACACCCAGGCCCTCGGCATCCCGGTCCGGTCGCAAGAAGGCCCACGGCAAGCACGGAGCCGTGGTAGCCAGCGGCACCAGTTTCTACTCGCCGGGCGCCGGGAAGTCCGGGAAGTCCTCCCGACCGGGCAGCCACCCGTCCTCGGCGACGCCCACGAAGTCCAAGCACACCTCGGCTCCTCCGAGCAGTTCGCCGACGCCCTCGAGTTCCACCCCGACGCCGACGCCCACGACACCCACGCCGACGGCCACGACCACGCCCGGCAGCGGGAGCGCCTCAGGCGGCATTCTCGGGACGATCATCGGCTTGCTGTAGGCGAGACCAGCCGATCGGGTCAGGGCGTGGTGGAGACGCTGGCGTCGGCACGGAGCAGGGCAGCCGCCATCCGCAGCGAGACAAGCTTGCCGAACGCCGCGTCCCGGGAGAGGTATTTCATGCCGCAGTCCGGGGCTAGCACGATCCGCTCGGCGGGCACGTACTGCAGCGCCCGGCGGGCCCGGGCGACGATCTCGGCCGGGTTCTCCACGGTCTCGTCACCCAGGTTGAGCACGCCGAGGATGATCGTCTTGCCATCCAGGCTCCGGAGTATCGAGCAGTCCAGCCCGGACTGCGCGGTCTCCACCGAGACCTGGTCGCACACGCACTCGGCCAGTTCCGGCAGGAACGAATAGCCTGACGGCCGGTCATGGATGATCGCGGCGTATCCGAAGCACAGGTGCACGGCGGTCGTTCCGGTCATGCCCTCCAGGGCGCGGTTGATCACCCGCACGCCGTACTTGCGGGCCTCGTCCGGACGAGCCTGCAGGTAGGGCTCGTCGAGCTGGACGATGTCCGCACCCGCCGCGAACAGGTCCGCGACCTCCTCGTTGACGGCCTCGGCGTAGCCGAGGGCGAGATCCTCGGTGCTGCCGTAGTAGTCGTTCTGGGCCTGCTGGGCCATGGTGAAGGGACCTGGCACAGTGATCTTGATGGTCCGGGAGGTGCTGGCGCGCAGGAACCTCACGTCCTCCACCTCGACCGGGTGGCGGCGGCGGATCGGGCCGGTCACCCGGGGCACCGGGTTGGGCTGGCCGCTGCGGTCCAGCGCGGTCCCCGGATTATCGATGTCCACCCCCTCGAGGGCGGTCGCAAACCGGTTCGAATAGCTCTCCCGGCGGATCTCCCCGTCGGTCAGGATGTCCAGCCCGGCCCTTTCCTGGGCCCGGATGGCCAGCTCGGTCGCGTCACGCTGGGCCTGCTCCAGGTATTCCGGGGCGACCCGCCACAACTCGGCGGCCCGGACCCGGGGTGGGAACCGGCCCCGCAGCCGCGCACGGTCGATGAGCCAGTCTGGCTGCGGGTAACTGCCGACCAGGGAGGTGGGGAAGAGCATGACAGCCACAATGTCAGATCGGCCGCTGGCGCGCAGCCCCCGGCGGCGCGGCTATCCGGCGGGGGGCGGCCCCGTGCGCTCGGCCCGGTTAGTGACCTCGGTGCTGACCAGCCGCCTGGTCACACTGAGCGGGCCGAGCCCGGACAATGCCTCGGTCACCCGCGCGGCCAGGCCGGGAGCGGCGGCGGTGGATTCGGCCAGCCCGATGGCCGAGGTGCCGGCCAGCCAGGACGGGATGATCTCGGTGACGTCCGCGATCACGTTGGCCTTGGCCCGGTTGGACCGGACCAGGGCGGTCAGATGCCGCGTATCCGGGTCATCCTCGGTGCCCAGGACCAGGACCAGGTCACTGGACGAGGCCACGGTCCGGACGGTCTCGGCCCGGTCGGACGCCGCGTAGCAGAACCCGTCCGGATCAGGGCCACGCAAGGCCGGGAACCGGGAGCGCAGGGCCGCGGTCGCGATCGGGGTGTCCTCGACCGGGACCCCCGGCACCAGCACGTAGGACACCCGCCGCGGGTCCGCGACCTGGACCGCGCCTGCTCCGACCCGGGTCTCGGCCAGGATGGCGTGATCCGGGGCCTCGCCCAGGATCGCGGGCAGCACCGCGAGGCCCGACTGGCCGATCAGGACCACCTGATCGCCACGTTCGGCGAACCGGCGGACCTCGGCCTGTACCCCGGCCACCAGCGGGCACGTCACATCGATCACGTCCAGGCCGCGCTCGGCCGCCGCGGTGCGGACCCCCGGGGCGACGCCGTGCGCCGGGATCAGCACCAAGGCGCCATCGGGCACGTCGTCCAGGGAACGGGCGAAGACGGCACCGTTCTTCTCCAGGTCCGCGCAAGCCTGCGGACTCGCCATCAGCTGCCCGCATACGTACACCGGGCCCCGCGCCAGGGCCTGCCGGGTGGCCTCCAGCGCCCGCCGCGCGCCCGGGCACCACGGGCTCACGGCGCTGAGCAGGCGCCGGGTGCCGCCCACCGCGGCCCATTCCTCGACGGCGCTGCGGGCTGCCGCCATGGCCACGCCGTCCACGCTGCTCGCGGCAGCGCCGATCGCGGTGGCCGTTCCGTCGGCATGCAGCGCGGTGGTGAGGAAGAGGGCCGCGCCGTCATCGGCCTGGGATGCGTCACCTGACTGCGGCACGGGTGCGTACCGGACGCGCACGCCCCGGCGGTACAGCAGCCCGCCCACCAATGGCGCGGCCGGGCAGCCCAGCTGCCCATGCGCGGGATCGCCGATCTCCGTGGCGACCAGTACCTCGCCGGGGGCCACCACAGTCCCCGGCGCCAGGCATTCGCGTGCACTCGATCGGCTCATGGCTGTCGTCCCCGTTTCCTCGCGGATCAGTCTAGTGATGGCGAAGCCGGAGAGTGTGTACCTGGTGACTGACAGTGTCGGACATGCCGCGGCGGCTGCGCGGGCGCCTCGGGCCCGGATGGGGACCTGGGGGCGGGGAGGACCTATAGGTTACTATCTCAATCGGAATTAAGTGTTTTAGGAGTTCTGGTTCAGGACTCCGCGTTTCACGACCAGTGTTTCACGACAGTGTTTCAGGGGCCCGTGTTTCAGGGGCCCGTGTTTTCAGGGCCCGTATCTCGAGAGTCCGGGCTCGAGAGCCTGTGTTCCGAGGGTCAGGGGGGAAGGGGCCTGCCCGGCTCGCGCCGGGCCGGCCCGGCCGGGGATTTGCCCGTTCGGTACAGATAGCACCGGGGGAGTACAGAAGATGAGCATGGCCCCCTTGATCACGAAAGCAGTGCGGATCAGGGGCATACGAAAGGATCAGGGGCATACCAATCAGAGAGGACTGGCGCCATGACCGTTACCGACGACCTGCTGGCTAACAACAACCGCTACGCGGAGGGTTTCAGCGGCCCACTGCCGCTTCCGCCCTCCAAGCACGTCGCCGTGGTGGCCTGCATGGACGCGAGGCTGAACGTCTACGACATCCTTGGCCTCCAGGACGGCGAAGCGCACGTGATCCGCAACGCGGGCGGGGTGATCACCGACGACGAGATCCGCTCGCTCACGATCAGCCAGCGGCTGCTCGGCACCCAGGAGATCATCCTCATCCACCACACCGACTGCGGGATGCTGACCTTCACCGACGACGACTTCAAGGCAAGCATTCAGGCCGACACCGGCATCAAGCCCGAATGGGCGGCGGAGGCCTTCCCCGACCTGGACGAGGACGTCCGCCAGTCGATCAACCGGATCAAGGCCAGCCCGTTCATCCCGCGCAAGGACTCGGTCCGCGGCTTCGTCTTCGACGTGGCCACCGGCAAGCTCAGCGAAGTGGCCTCAGCCGGCCCGCACCGCTGGCTGCCCCGGCGCGGCGGCAGCAGGGTCAGGAGTCCGAGGAGTCGGCCCGGCCCTGCTGCTCCGCGAGGAACTGCTCGAACTGGGCGCCGATCTCATCGGCGGAGGGCAGTTGCTCCGATCCGTCCACCAGCGAGCCGCGCTCGGCCCCCTCGGCGAACGCGTCGTACTGCCGCTCCAGGGCCTGCACGACTTCCATGATCTCCTCGGAGCCCTCGACCTGCCGCCGGATCTCCTCGTCCGTCTCCTGGGCCGCGTCACGCAGCGCGTCATCGGGCAGCTGCAGCCCGGTCGCGCGGGACACCGAGTCGAGCAGCGTGATCGCGGCGGTCGGATACGCGGCCTGAGCCAGGTAGTGCGGAACATGCACCGCGAATCCGACCGCGGCGCGCTCTTCCTCGCCGAATCGCATCTCGAGCAGCGCCGCCACGCTCCCCGGAACCTGAAGCCGGTCCACCAACGGCGGGTACCCGGTGGTCAGGCCGGACGTGGTCGCGTGGGCGGTCACGCCCAGCGGACGGGTATGCGGGGCTCCCATCGGGATGCCGTGGAAGCCGACCGCCAGCCGGACCCCCATCCGGGAGGCCACATCCCGCACCGCGCGGGTGAAGCCTTCCCACTCGTGGTCCGGCTCTGGGCCGGTGAGCAGCAGGAACCGGCTCCCAGCCGTGTCCTTGAGCAGGTGAATGGCCAGCTCGGGGGCTTCGTAGGACTCCCAGCGATCCCGGGAGAAGATCATCGGCGGCCGCCGGGACCGGTAGTCGATCAGCCGGTCCACGTCGAACCGGACGACTTCCTCGTGTTCCAGCGTGCCCAGCAAATGGGCGGACAGCAGTTTGCCCGCCGCCCCCGCGTCGATGAACCCGTCGAGGTAGTGCAGCATCACTGCCCCGTCTAGCACCGGCGCGCCAGGGCTCACCTCGTAGAGGTCTCCCGGATCTCGCACCACGCTCACTGCCCTTCCAGGGTGTCAGTCGGTCTGCCGTCTACCGGTTACCAACCATCAACGGCCGGTCGTCCATCCCGTCAGAGGCGATCTTTGTGTCCACGCTACCGCCTGCCGCGCTCGCCATAGCAGCGCGATCCCGTGGCGGCCACCCGGCCGACGGCTCTCCGGGCAAGCCGGGCCGGCCCTCACGGCCGTCAGTCGCCGTCGGCCTCGGCCGAGCCGGAGAGCCGCAGTTTCCGCTGCGCGCGCTGGTAGAACGTGGTCCGGCCAAGCCGCACCACCCGGGCCGCGTCGGGGATGGTGCCGACCTCGACCGTTCCGCCCGGGCTCAGGTACCCGACCAGGTTCCCGTCCGCTTCCAGGGCGGGCTCGGCACTGCCCGGCAGCACGGTCAGCAGTACTTTCTCGTTGCTGGACAGGAACAGCGCCCGGTTGAACGCCGAGTGCGGCGCTACGGGCGTGACCAGCAGCCCCTCGGCCATGGGGGAGACGAGCGGGCCGCCGGCCGAGAAGTTATAGGCGGTAGACCCGGTGGGCGTGGCCACGATCACCGCGTCCGCCGCGTAGCGCACGAACGGATGCGACTCCACGATGAGCTCGACCAGGATGGAGGACCCGCGGCCGGGGACGCGGGCCAGGTCCACGTCGTTGAACGCGATGGTCTGCCGGCCGGGAAACTCGGCGCGGACGGCGGAACGCGGCTCCGCCGTGAAGCGGTGCTCGTCGATGGCGTACAGCGCGTCGGCCATCTCCGGCGGGTCTATTTCGGCCAGGAACCCCAGCTTGCCCACGTTGACGCCGAGCACCGGCGGCCGGGGGCCGTACGACATGCGCATCGCGCGCAGCATGGTGCCGTCACCCCCCAGGCTGACCATCAGGTCGGACCGGGCGGCCAGATCCGCCGGGCTGACGGCCTCGACCGGGCCGGGTACCCGGTCGGCCTCCTCCTCCAGCGTCAGCACCGTGACCTTGCGCTTGCTGGCCCAGGCCAGCAGCTCGAACAGGGCCGAGTTGCAGTCCCGCGCCGGATGCAGCACCAGCCCCACCGTGTTGACCAGGCCCACGGGCCGGCCTCCTTACGTCGTGATCAGGGCCCGCACCCGGGCCGTGCGGACCGCGTCGGACAGCGTGCCGATGTCGTAGGCACCGTAATGCCGTTTGCCGTTGATGAAGAACGTGGGCGTGCCGGACACCGACGACAGGTCGGCGGAGTCCACGTCCTCGGCGACCCGCGCCGCGCCGGCGTGCTTGCGCAGGTCATCGGTGAACCGCTCGGTGTTCAGGCCGAGGTCGGCTGCGTAGTGGGTGAGATCCTTACCGGTGAGCGCGCCCTGATGCTCCATCAGCAGGTCGTGCATCTCCCAGAACTTCCCCTGCCGGTCGGCCGCCTCGGCCCCCTCCGCGGCCAGCTGGGCGTGCGGGTGCACATCGTTCAGCGGCAGGTGCCGGAACACGTACCGGACGTCGCCGAAGTCGGACAGCAGTTCCCGGACGATCGGCTCGGCCTGGCCGCAGTATGGGCACTCGAAGTCGCCGTACTCCACCACGGTGACCGGCGCCTCCTCGGGCCCGCGGATGTGATCGCGGTCGGGGTTGACCGGGACGGCCAGGTCAGTGATCAGTGTGGAGGTGCCCAGCAGGGCCCGCAGCTTCAGCCGCTTGGGCAGCAGCCGGGTGAGCCGGAAGAGCGTCCAGGTGAGCGCGGACGCGCAGAACGCCGCGGACAGGATGCCCAGCTTCGCTTCGGCCAGCAGGGTGCCGTGGAAGGCGAGCGAGGCGATGAGCAGGGCCACGGTGAAGCCGATCCCGGCGATCGTGCCCGCGCCGACGATGCCCGCCCAGCCGATCGGCGGCTGGATCCGGCCCCGGCTGAGCTTGGTGACGAGCCACGCGGCCCCGGTGGTGCCCACCGGCTTGCCCACCACGTACCCGATCAGGATGCCCAGCGTGACCGGGGACGCGTAGGCCTGGGAGAGCAGCCCCACGCTGACCGCGACGCCCGCGTTGGCCAGGGCGAACAGCGGCACGATGAGGTAGCTCGACCAGGGGTGGTACAGCTGCTGGAGCCGCTCGTTGGGGGAGATGGCCAGGGTGACGCCGCCCCGGGCCTCACGGGCCAGCTCCGGCGTGGGCTGCTCGCGGAACAGCCGGAACAGGTCGCTGGCCCGCTCCAGGTCACTGCGCGCCGCGGGCTGGGCGTAGGTGAGCAGGCCCATGATCAGGCCGACTACGACCGGGTCCACGCCGGACTTGAAGAACGCCACCCATGCCGCCGCCCCGAGCAGGAAGTAGACCGGCCCGAACCGCAGGCCGGCCGCCCGGACGGCCAGCACCACCAGCAGGAAGCCCACCCCCGCCAGCAGTGCGGGCAGCTGCAGGCGCGCGCTGTAAAAGATCGCGATAACGGCCAGCCCGGCGAGATCATCCACCACGGAGAAGGTGAGCAGGTAGGTGCGCACCCGGTCAGGCAGCCAGGAGCCGACCAGGGCCAGCATGCCCAGCGCGAACGCGGTGTCGGTGGACATGGACGCGCCCCAGCCGTGAGCCCCCGGGCCGCCCGCGTTGAACGCCAGGTAGATCCCGATCGGGACGATCATCCCGCCCAGGCCGATCACCAGCGGGAGCGTCAGCCGCCGGCGCTCGCGCAGCTCGCCCATGTCGAACTCGCGCCGGGCCTCCAGGCCGACCACCAGGAAGAAGAACGTCATCAGGCCGGAGTTCACCCAGCCGTGCAGGTCATCGGACAGGCCCGTGCTGCCGACGTTCACTGAGAGCCGGGTGGACCAGAACGATTCGTAGGTCCCGGGCGCGACGTTCGCCCACACCAGGGCGGCCACCGTCGCAGCAAGCAGGATCGCCGCGCTGCCCGTCTCAGTACGCAGGAACTGGCGCAGCGGGGTCTCCAGGTTCCGCGCCCACGCCGTCCGGCCGGACAGGGCGGAAGGCGCAGGCACGGATTCCGTCATGCCCGGATTCTCCCAGCATGGTGGCGGGGGTCCGCGGCCGGCTCAGCCCTCAGGACCGCCGGCAATCTCGTCCTCGTCCTCGTCGGTCACGTGGACTGCCGCCTCTTCCGCGCCCGCGCCGCCCCCGTCGATGCCCACATCCTGGGCGACGAGGTCCGGCTCAGTGTCGGGATGGGCTCCCTCGTCCTCGGCCACCAGGCGGCCAGCGCGCGGCTGCTGCTCGTCGTAAGACTCCGGGCCTTCCCGGGGCAGGTCGCTCCCGGCCCGCGGGTCAGGGTCGGCGTACGGGTCCGGCTCCGGTTCCTCCTCGGCGAGCAGCTGATCGAGGGACTCACCCTGACGCTCCTCGGCCAGGGTGTCGCCGAACCGCTCACCGGCCGACCACTTGTCGGCGGGCTCGACGCCCGGATCCAGCGGGTCATCGTACGGATCCTCGCTGTCCTCCAGCGTGTCGGAGGAGTCCAGGACGCCGTCGTCCTCGAAGTCGGTGTCCTCGAGCCCGTCCGTGCCGGGATCGCTGTCGCCGCCGACCTCGTAGTCGCCCGTGCCGCCGCCGTACGTGTACTCGGCGGTGCCGTCGCCCGGATCAGAGGAAATTTCGGAGTTCTCTTCGGCCATGGTCCCAGGCTAGCGACATTGATCGTCTGTCCGGACCGGGAGCGGCCGGAACCAGGTCAGCTCTGGTGCGCAGCCTTGTAGTCCGCCCACCGGTCCAGGACCGCCGGCAGTTCCTTGCTGATGAAGTCGAAGTACATCGCCGACTCCGCCAGCCGCGCCCCGGCGGGCGTGCCCGCGCCTAGCACGTCGGCCCCGCCGCGCATCGCGTCCGCCCAGCGCATCATGATCCCGTCCCGGACCCTCAGGACCTCATGCCAGACGTTGTCCGGCAGCACGTACACGTGGCGCCGGGAGCCGGGTTCGGTCTCCCGGCTGACCAGGCCCACCTGGATCAGGTACCGGACACCGCCCGACACCGCCGCCGGGCTGACCTGAAGCAGGCCAGCGAGTTCCTCCGCCGTCAGACGGCTGGAATCCGTGGTCAGCAGGGCGGCGAAGATCCTGGCCGGCATCCGCGGCATGCCCGCGTCGGCGAGCAGCGAGCCGAAGCGCTGGATGAACTGCCGCACCGCGACGCTGTCGCGCGCCTGGGACCCTGCTGCCGCGTCCGCGGCCACCGCCGCCTGCGGGGCTGCCGCCGCGTCCGCGGCCACCGCCGCTCGCGGGGCCTCCGCCGCGTCCGCGGCCACCGCCGCTCGCGGGGCCTCCGCCCCCTGCGGATCTGCCGCCGCCCGCGGATCTGCCGCCGCATCCGCGGCCACCGCCGCCTGCGGGGCTTCCCGCGCCACCGGCCGCTCATGGGCCTCCCGCGCCTCGGGCACCTGCTGTCACCTCTCCCAACCTCGCCGCTGCTCCTAGTTTAGTTGATACATAACTTTCATGATTTTGTAAATCTAGTGCTAGGCTAGGGCCATGACCGCGGTGATCGAGGTAGCCGGCCTGAGGAAGTCGTTTGGCCGGACCCACGCGCTGGACGGGCTGAATCTGACGGTGGCCGCCGGTGAGGTCCACGGCTTTCTCGGCCCTAACGGGTCAGGCAAGACCACTACCATCCGGGTCCTGCTGGGCCTGATCCGGGCCGGCGGGGGAACCGCCCGCCTGTTCGGCGGCGACCCATGGCGGGAAGCGACCACCCTGCACCGGCGGCTCGCGTACGTGCCCGGGGACGTCACCCTCTGGCCGAACCTGTCCGGCGGGGAAGTCATCGACCTGCTCGGCCGGCTCCGCGGCGGTCTCGACGAGAAGCGCAAGGCGGCCCTGCTGAAGAAGTTCGGGCTCGATCCGGCTACGAAGAGCCGGGCCTACTCCAAGGGGAACCGGCAGAAAGTCGCGCTGGTCGCCGCGCTCGCATCCGGGGCAGAACTGCTGATGCTGGATGAGCCGACTTCGGGGCTGGACCCGCTGATGGAGGCCGCGTTCCGGGAGTGCGTGGAGGAGGAGCGGCAGGCCGGACGGACGGTGCTGCTGTCCAGCCACATCCTGTCCGAGGTGGAGGCGCTCTGCGACCGGGTGACGATCATCCGGGAAGGGCGCACGGTGGACTCCGGTGACCTGGCTGACCTGCGGCATCTCTCACGCACTTCGGTGCACGCCGAGGTGGCCCGGCCTCCGGATGGGCTGGCCGGGCTCCCAGGTGTCCACGACCTGGACATCAGCGGGAACCGGGTCAGCTGCCAGGTCGACAATGACGCGCTCAGTGAGGTGCTCGCGCGGCTGGTCGCCGCGGGGGTTCGCAGCCTGGCCAGCCAGCCGCCCACGCTGGAGGAACTCTTCCTGCGGCACTACTCGGACCCATCATGACCGTGGTGGCGGACCGCACGCAGCGCCCGGGCGGCCCGGTGACCGGCCACGGCCCGGCCGGGCTGACCGGGACCGCCGCGCTGATAACCCTCGCCCTGCGCCGTGATCGCATCATCCTGCCGGTCTGGCTGTACGTGTTCGCCGGCAGCATCGCCAGCACCGGGTACAGCTTCCGCCACCTCTACACCCGCCTGCCTGAGCGCCTGGCGCTCATCGCCAGCGTTCGCGGTGACGCCTCAGTCCTGGCGCTGAGCGGACCGGTGTTCGGGAACAGTGCGGGTTCGCTGGTCGCCTGGAAGGTCCTGGTATTCGCGGCCGGGGCGGCCGGGCTGATGGGGATCTTCACCGTGGTCCGGCACACCCGCGACGACGAGGAGCAGGGCCGGCTGGAACTGGTGGGCGCCACCGCGGTCGGCCGCCAGGCGCCGCTGGCCGCGGCCCTGGCGGTGGCGTTCGGCAGTTGCCTGGTGCTCATCCCGCTTATCGGCGCGGTCCAGGTCATCCTGGGCTACCCGGTGGCCGGCTCATTGGCCCTGGGCGCAGCGGTGGGGCTGTCCGGGTGCGTGTTCGCGGCCATCGCCGCAGTCTGCGCCCAGCTGACGGTCAGTGCCCGGACGGCCCGCGGGATGGCCATCGCCGCGGTGGGAGTGGCGTTCCTGCTTCGCGCGGTGGGCGACGCGGCGTCGGGGACGTCCTGGCTGCGCTGGGCCTCCCCGCTGGGCTGGGCCGAGCAGGTCCAGGTCTACGCGAGCCCCCGATGGCTGGTCGGCGCGCTGTTCGTGGTGGCCGCCGCCGTCCTGGCCGCCGTCGCTGCGCGGCTGGCCGCCCGCCGCGACCTGGGCGCGGGCCTGCTGCCCGTCCGGTCTGGGCGGCCGGAGGCGGCCGGGTGGCTGCGCAGCCCGCGCGCGCTGGCCTGGCGGCTGCAGCGTGGCGCCTTGCTCGGCTGGGCGATCGGCTTCGTTCTGGCGGGTGCGGTGCTCGGCTCGGCGGCCAGCGGGATCGGCGCGGTGCTGAACACCAGCTCTCAGGCCCGGCAGATATTCATCCGGCTCGGCGGGCACAGCGGTCTGGTCGATGCCTATCTCGCGGCGGTGATCGGGATGCTGGGCGTCGCCGCGGCCGCGTACTCGGTGGCGGCCGTCCTCCGGCTGCACGGTGAGGAGACCGAGGGGCGGGCCGAGCCGGTGCTGGCCGCCCCGGTAGGGCGGGTCCGCTGGGCGGGCAGCCATCTGCTGGTCGCCGCCGTCGGCAGCGCCGGGCTACTGCTGGCGGGTGGCCTGGCCACGGCGCTGGGGGACGGGCTGACCTCGGGCGGCCTGGCCACCCAGCTGCCACGGCTGGTGGGTGCGGGGCTGGCCCAGGTCCCGGCGGCCTGGGTGATGGGGAGCCTGGCGATGGTTCTGTTCGGCCTGGTGCCCAGGGCCGCGGTGGCGGGGGCCTGGACCGCATTCGGCCTGGTCGCGCTCATTACCCTGCTTGGCCCGTCGATCAGGCTGGCCCAGGGTGTGCTGGACGTCTCCCCCTTCAGCCACGTGCCGAAGCTGCCCGGGGCGCCGGTCACGGCGGGGCCGCTGGTTTGGCTGGTGGGTGTGGGGGTGGTTCTGGCGATGGTCGGGCTGGTGGGATTGCGGCGCCGGGATCTGGTGTGATCCTGGGCGGGGGCGGCGATCCTGGGCGGGGGCGGCCCGGGCCGTCGGCGCTGGCTGGCCCTGGATGGCACTTGGATCCGCCTGGCGCCGCCGGCGCGGATGTGCTTTCTTCCGGACGCCGTATCGGTTACGCCTGCACTCACGGCACTCACGCCACTCAGCCACTCACGCCACCCACACCGCCTGCGCCCGCGGCCCGGCCGCCGCCTCACCGGATACTGCTTCGCCCGCTCGCACGGGCCACGCCTGCGCCCACGCCGCCCGCGCCCGGCGCGGCGGTCCTCCGGGGTCAGCTCGCACCACTAACACCATGGGCAACATCGATCATGGCCAGGCGCTGACTTTTCCTACGGAGCGTGCGTCGAATCGGACAAAACGCCCCAAAAAAGCGCACGTTCCGTAGGAAAAGTGGGCGGGAGGGGTCAGTATGACTGGCCCGGACGCCGCGTGGGGGATGCTGGTTCACTTCGCTCGCACGGGGTGCGGCTTGGGGCCAAGGGCTGGGCGGCGCATGAGAATGAGGCCCCTCCGAGTATGAGTCGGAGGGGCCTCATCCGGGTGCATCGCACTGGATCGCCGGTTACCCGGCTTCCTGGCGCTCTGCGACCCGCCGCCTAGCCTGGAAGCAGCAACTGAAATCCCGGTTGCCCGGCTTTCCTGTCGCCCGGGTTTCCCCGGCGTCCCGGGAGTTTCCCCCCGGAAGGACTTCCCGCTCTGGCGGTGAATGAATTTGTACTCCGCACAGGGGAACTGGCGCAAGGCCTTCTGGCCAGTAATTTCAAGATCTTTCCTAATTTCCGCGAAATCCACAAGAAAGCGCGTGTTATCCCCCGCGAAAGGCGGCTGTCCACCGCGCTATCCACAGTTCCGTCCACAGTCTGGTCTGCAGCCTGATCACTGCAGCCTGGTCACTGGAGCCTGGTCACTGGAGCACTGATCAGTGCAGCCCGATCAGCGGGGAACGGGCGACCGGGACCGCTGCCAGGGTCCCCAGCATCGGGTTCCATCGTGCAGGCCATCCGCGGTCCGGGCCAGGCCAGGGAGACGAGGGAGGTGTGCGGAAATGCCGTAGACATAAGCGAGGCCCCTCCATGTATGAGATGGAGGGGCCTCGCCGCAGCCATCCAGCAGGGCCACCGATTGCTCGGTTACCGGGGTGCTTTCCGGCCGCTCCACCGGGGCGGAAATCAACCCGGAAAGTCAGTTTCCTGGCTTTCCGTGCGCCCGCCCAGACGTTCCGGTTTCCCGGGTGCGATGGAGAGCGGGGGCCTAGCTGATCTCCATACTTGGTGGTGGAGAATTTCTACCGCTTACCCCGGGGCGGCGCAAGGGTTTTCTGCCACGAAGTTACCAATTTTGTGGTTATGAACAGCTTTTCCACACCGGCGGCCCGGTTATCCCCCGGGACGGGTGGCTGTCCACCGGGCTGTCCACAGTCCGGTCCACAGACCGGGTCGGTCGGCCGGAGCGGGGAACGGCAGGTGGAGCGGGCTTGCTACTGATCCGCCTGACCAGGGTTCGGCCGCCCTGTCTCGGCCCGCCCTGTCTCGGCCCGCCCTGTCTCGGCTCGCCCTGTCTCGGCCTGGGCGGTGTCGGCTTGAGCTGGCCCGGCTTGAGCCGGGCCGGCCTGGGCGGGAGTGGCCTGGCCCGGGTCGGCTTGATGGGGCCGGGCCGGAGCGGCGGAGGCGGCCGGGATGGGGGAGCCGCCCGGGGGGTTTTCGTTGCGGATGGCGGGGTGGCCCGCAGGGGCCCGGCGGCGCAGCAGGCTGCCCAGCAGGGCGAGGCCGAGCGCGCCTGCCGGCGGCAGGGTGACCAGAGCAGGCAACTGATAGCGCCAGGAGAACTCGAACAGGTCTGAGGCGAGCAGGACGGCCACCGCCGAGCCGAAAACCAGCAGGCAGGCCAGGGCCAGTTCGCGCTGGCGGGGCGAGAGGACGCTGCGCCCGCGGGCGGCAGCCAGTCCGCCCGCCAGGGCGATCACGGCGCCGACCAGGCCGGCCAGGGCCGCGAAAGCCAGCAGCGGTCCCGGCGTATAGCCACCGTGCACCTGGTAGCCGCGCAGGAACCCGGCCAGCGGGCGGTTCACCGTGGCCCTTCCGCCCATGGTGGCGGGCAGCGGCCGGACCTGGACCGGGCCGCCGCTGGAGGCGAAGTGCAGGCCCAGCATGATGGTGTGATCGGGGCTGAGGAAGATGCTGCCGTCGTAGGTGGGGTAGCTGGTCTGGAACTGCCAGCGTGAGATGGGCGTGTCGCCGGTGCTGGTCACCCGGTGCACCTCGAACAGCCGGGCGGCGTCGCCGAGGACGCCCGCCACCACGCGCAGCGGCTGATGGGTGATCACCCGGTGCTCGAAGTTCCCGATGACCTCGCCGTGGGTACGTCCGGGCGGGGCCACGTACGTGTGGTCGGGCGACACGTCGCTGTGCACCAGCCCATCCGGCCCGAGCCGGATCGCGAGCGCCCGTGACGGGCAGAGTGCCTGCTCGTAGCGGGGCAGCTTCAGCGTCGCGCAGTCCGCGCTCTCCGCCAGCCGCCCGTAGATAGTGCTGCCCGCGGCGGGGGCGAGCGAGAACTGGTGGACGACCACGTACTCACGGAGCGAGAAACCGATGATGGGCAGGGCGAAGGCTACGCAGAGCAGGACCGCCTGGATCAGCTTGCGCCGCCAGCCCGGTACCACGATCAGCAGGTAGACCAGCGCAGGAAGGACCAGGATCTGGCCGACCTGGGCCATGGGCGCGCTGGCGCCAAGGGCCAGCCCGCCTGCCACGATGAGCCGGGGTCCTGGCTCGGGCCGCCAGAGCAGCAGCACCAGCCCGGCGACGATCAGGGCCTCGAACCAGACGTCCGGCATGATGGTCTGCTCGATCTGCACCTGATAGGCGTCGAGCAGGATCGGTGCGGTGGCCAGCGCCGACAGCCAGCGCGGTACGCCCCGGCGAACGAGCAGCAGGTACAAGAGCACGGCCATGGCGAGGCCGAGGAGGTGCTGGATCACCGTGACCGTGACCAGGTTCCCGCCGACCAGCAGCACCTTGAGGACCAGGTTGTAGCCGAGCGGGTCGTTGCCGGGCCAGGCACCGAACAGGTACTTCAGGCTGTCGATGTAGAGCAGCGCAGGCTGGTAGGCGGCCATGGACAAGCCGCGCAGGACCAGGCCCGCGAGGAGGAGCACTGTGATCAGCCAGTGCCGCCGCGCCGTGGCGGCGGCTGTCACGCCCGGACGGCCCCGGGCTTGCAGAGCGGTCCCGGCGGCCTTCCCGGCGGGGCCGTCAGCAGGCCCGTCGCCCGCGGGCGAGCCGGAGCCCGCGGTGGCTGGCATTCGCATGACGGTCATCCCGGTCGGTGGGCGGCCCTTGGGCGGACGGCCCGGTCGGTGGGCGGCCCTTGGGTGGCGGCCCGGTCGGTGGGCGGCCCGGTCAGCGGGCCCAAACGGAGGGCCCGGTGGGGGCCTGGTCGGTGGGCCCAGACGTGAGGGCACTGACGACGAAGACTATCCGAGCTCCCTGACCGGCGGGCCCAGTCCGCGGTCAGGGATGGATTTTCTTACCTTCGCTAAGCATTGCCACAAACGTGGCGAGGCGCCGCTCCCGGGTCTCCGGCCGCTTGGCGTCGGCGAGGCGGTAGAGGATCGCGTAACGGTTCGCGCGGTCCAGGCGCTCGAAGAACATGCGGGCCGCGTCGTTGCCAGCGAGCGCGCGGGCGAGATCCTCCGGGACGGCGGCGGTGGACTGCGATTCGTAGGCGGCGGCCCAGCGGCCGTCCGCCCGGGCCAGCTCGACCTCCCGCAGACCGGCTGGCTGCATCCGGCCGTCCTCGATCAGGGCCGCCGCCTGGTCACGGTTGATCCGGGACCACTTACTGCCGGCCCGGCGCGGCGTGAAGCGCTGCAGCCAGTAATCGTCGTCCAGGCGGCTCTTCTGGCCGTCGATCCACCCATGGCAGAGCGCTACGCTGACCGCGTCAGGGTAGGACACCCCGAGGGCACCTGAACCCTTCTTGGGGATCTTCAGCCACAGGCCCGCCGAGTCGGCGTGATGCTCGCGGAGCCACGTGTCCCACTCGGCGGCCGAGCCCAGTCCCAGTACCGGAAGCCCGTCGTCAGGCATAGGGATAGTGAACCATGCGTTCGGATGCGTGAGAGTCAGTTGTATTTTCGCAAGTAACGAGATCGCTCACCCCGAGAGAGTCGTGACAGAGCCAGTCGTGAAGAGCCAGTCGTGACACAGCTAGCCATGACAGGGCCCAGCCGCCGCCGGCGGCTGCTGATCCTCGTCATCTGCTGCATGAGCCTGGTCATCGTGGGGCTCGACAACACCATCGTGAACGTCGCGCTGCCGTCCATCCAGCGGGACCTGCACGCTTCGGTGTCCGGGCTGCAATGGGTGGTGGACGCCTACACGCTGGTGCTGGCCAGCCTCCTGGTCCTCTCCGGTTCCACCGCAGACCGGTTCGGGCGGCGCCGCACCTTCCAGGCGGGACTGGCCACGTTCACGGTCGGCTCGCTGCTGTGCAGTCTCGCGCCCAGCCTGGGCTGGCTGGTGGTGTTCCGGATGCTCCAGGCGGTCGGCGGCTCCATGCTCAATCCGGTGGCGATGTCGATCATCGTGAATACGTTCACCGACCGGGCCGAGCGCGCCCGGGCCATCGGCGTGTGGGGCGCGGCAGTGGGGGTCAGCCTGGCCCTCGGCCCGGTCGTGGGCGGCTTGCTGATCGCCTCGGTGGGCTGGCGGGGAATCTTCTGGGTGAACATCCCGGTCGGGGTGGCGGCGATCGTGCTTACCGCGCTCTTCGTGCCCGAGTCCAAGGCCCCGCATCCGCGGCGGCTGGACGCGGTTGGCCAGGTACTGGTGATCGTGACGCTGGCCTCGCTGATCTACGGGATCATCGAGGGTCCGCGGCACGGCTGGGGTTCACCGGAGATCATCGCCTGCTTCTGCCTGTCCGCGGCGGCCCTCGTGACCCTGCTCGTCTACGAACCGCGGCGTCGTGAGCCGTTGCTGGATCTGAGGTTCTTCCGCAGCGCGCCGTTCTCCGGGGCGACGGTGATCGCGGTCAGCGCGTTCGCAGCGCTGGGCGGGTTCCTCTTCCTCAACACCCTCTACCTGCAGGATGTGCGCGGCTACTCGGCCCTGCATGCCGGGCTGCTCACGCTGCCGCTGGCCGCGGTCACAGTGGTCTTCGCGCCGTTGTCCGGCCGGATGATCAGTATCCGCGGCCCGCGGATCCCGCTGATCGTCGCGGGGATCTGCATGTCCGGGGGAGCCCTGATGCTGACCGGGCTGACCCCACAGCAGTCCACCGGCTGGCTGCTCACCTCCTATGTGATCTTCGGGATCGGCTTCGGCGTGGTGAACGCCCCGATCACCAACACGGCCGTGTCCGGGATGCCGCGCACGCAGGCGGGGGTCGCGGCGGCGATCGCGTCCACCAGCCGGCAGGTGGGCCAGTCCCTGGGGGTGGCGGTGGTGGGCTCCGCGGTGACCTCGATCATGGTCGGCCCGATGGGCACCGGTTTCACCACCGCCAGCCACGTGGGCTGGTGGATCATCACCGGCTGCGGGCTGGTCGTGCTGATCGTGGGCCTGGTAACCAGCGGACGGTGGGCGCGGCAGACGGCTGCCCGGACCGCGGACCGGCTGATGTCAGAGGACGCGCCGGTCCCGGTCGGGTAACGCCGCCGTGCCGGCCGACCCGGCGGTGGTCGGCGAGGCGCGGCCAGCCCGCCGGGCGCTGATCAGGCAGGCGGGGGGCTGATCAGGGAGAAGGTGGCGCCCTGGTCGTCAGCGACCACGGCGATCCGGCCGTACGGGGAATCCCGGGGCGGCTGGATCACGCGGCCACCGGCCGCGCTCACGGCCCTCGCGGCCGCGTCCGTGTCGGCGGCCCCGAAGTAGGTGGCCCAGTGCGCGGGCGCGTCAGCGGGCGTGCTGCTGTCGGGTTCGCCGATCCCGCCCACCTCTCTGCCGTTGATCTTCAGCGTCGCGTAGTGATAGCCGTCCCCGCTCAGGTCGCCGTACTCGTAGCCGAACACGGCCTGATAGAAGGCCTGGTTCTGGTCGTAGGCGCGGCTGATGTTCTCGTTCCAGCACAGCGAGCCAGGCTCGTTGGCCAGGCCTACCCCGGTGTGCGCCTGGGCCTGCCAGAGGCCGAAGACCGCGCCGCCAGGGTCGGCCGCCACCGCCATCCGCCCGACGTCCATCACGTCCATCGGCTCCATGAGGGCCAGGCCCCCGGCCGCCTTGATCTTGCTGACCGTCTCGTCGAGATCGTCCGAGGCGAGGTACGTGGTCCAGGCGGCAGGCGTCTCTGGGGGCCCCTGCTTCGGGCCGATGCCCGCCACCGCCCGGTCGTCCTTCAGGCACATGGCATAGCCACCAGCCTCGGGCGGCCCGGGCTGGACATACCACCCGAACAGGCCCGTGTAGAAGTTGCTGGCCTGGCTGATGTCGTCGACCGCGAGATCGATCCAGCAGGGCGTACCCGCCGGCCAGGCGGTGTCACGAGTAACCATGATTCCCCCAGGGGGTGGGGCCGGGGCGTCCCCTGCGCCCGGCAGCAGGGCCAGCCTAGGAGGGCCCGGGGGGGCGCGCACCTGGGCTGGCCGGCAGGCCCGGCGGGAAAGGCCCGGCGGCGGAAGCCCGGCGGCAGAAGCCCGGTGGTAGAAAAGCGCTGTGGAGACATGGGATGCGATCAGAGCGCGCAGGAACGTCCGCAGCTACACCGACCAGCCCATCGATCGCGAGGATCTGGGGCGGATCCTCGAGGCCGGCCGCCGGGCCCCGTCGGCGCGGAACTGGCAGCCGTGGGATTTTGTGGTCGTCACCGGGCGCGGCGAGCTGACCGAGCTGGCCCGGGTGTGGCAGGGCGCCCGGCATGTAGCCCAGTACGCGGCTACCATCGGCCTGGTCGCGCCCGTGCTGGAGGATGAGCACCGGCGCGAGGGGCCTGCGGTACGACCTCGGCCAGGCCACCATGGACATCATGCTCGCCGCGGCTGACCTCGGCATCGGCAGCGGACACGCGTCCGTGGCCGACCAGGACCTGGCCCGCCAGCTGCTGGGCTTCCCGGAGGACCGTTCCTGGCCTACCTGATCGCCCTGGGCTATCCGGCGGACCGCCCGCTAGCGCCGATCGCGCGGCCCGACCGGCGCCCGCTGGAGGACGTCGTGCACTGGGCTCGCTGGTAGGGGCCCACCCAGCGAGAACATCGGGCGGGAGGCGCAGTCAGGGCTCCGACGGGAAGCAGTAGGAATCGCTGGACGCGTCCCCGCCCTGCAGCCGGACCTGATGGGTCCGCCGTCCGCGGAACGCCTTCCCCTCAGGGAAGAACCTCTCGTCGAAGGCCAGGCCGCCACCCGGGGTGACGTCCAGCTTGGCCATCCAGGAACCCACCCCGTCGGGGTAGAACTGGTCATCCCACGCGCCGTACAGCGAGTTCGTGAAGTAGACGCGGTTCCCGTCCCGGCTCACCTCGACCATCTGCGGGCCGCCGCTGAGCGGCTGATCCGGCCGGGCTGGGTGCGCCACGCGCCCGACGATCCCGCCGATCCGCACCGACCCGGTCTCCACCGGATGCAGCGGGTCGCTCACGTTGTACTGCTTCAGCTCGCCAGTGCCCCAGCACGACACATACAGGAACTGGTCATCGACAGACAGGTTGATGTCCGTGACCAGCGGCGGCACGGCGCCGAAGCCTTGCAGCAGGGGCGGGAGCTGCTCCGCGGGGGCAGGCTCAGCCGGAATCGTGATCACCTTGGTCGCGGCCCACCGGCCGTTCTCCTCGTGCCACATCCAGACCGAGGCGGACAGGTCCTCAACGCTCACCACGACCCCGACGAAGCCGTACTTCTTGGTCGGGTCGTGCGCGGGCCGCAGTTCCAGCACCATCTGATGCTCATCACCGAGGTCCACGGTCTGGGTGAGCTTGCGCGTGCCCATGTCCCAGAAGTGCAGCCGGTGGCCATACTTACGGCCGAGCAGCAGCTCGGGCACGACACCATCCTCGATCATCGCGGGGGTGCCCCACTCCGACGTGATGGCCACGTCGGCCATGACGTGCCACCACACGTCGTAGGCGAAGAACTGGTCGCCGCGGTCGGCTTCCCACGGCCCGAGGACCTCGAACGTGTTCTGGTCGAGCAGGGCGATCCCGCCGGGGCCTTCCTCGCCGTATCCGCCGAGGCAGGAGACGAACACCGCACCGGGGCCGCAGTGCACGGTGTGCGGCCGGGAGTAGCCGGCCCGCTTGCCGACCTCGTCCGCCTCGAGGACCTTGGTTACCGTGGGTGAGCTGGGGTCCGGCTCGGTGTCCAGGATGTGGACCCGGGACGAGCGAATGCCCGGGACGACCAGGTAGCGGCGGCCGCCATGGTCGTGCCCGCCGCCCGGGTGCAGCGCGCTGGAGCAGGCGTTCCACCCGAAGTGGTGGAGTTCGTCGCCGAGGTGCGGCAGTTCGGTGAAGCCGACCACGGACCCATACCGGGCCGAGTCAGGATCGACGTCCAGGACCGCGATCGCGTCGGGCTGGTCGGCCGGGCGGGAGAACGCGGCGACGTAGGCAAGCTTCTCCGGCGGGGCCTCCGCCGCATCGCGCGGCGTGCGATAGAACGTCGGGTCCTGGGGGTGGTGATGCTCATCAGCCATAGCGATCAGTACATCAGCCAGAACCCGCTGATGGCCAGGGCGCCCACCGCCACCAGGGCGAACAGGCCGACCCAGATGCCACCGGGAACGCCGGTAAGCGCCGCGAGCTGGTCCGCGTCTGACCGGGAGGCCCGGCCCCGCCGGCGCGAGCGCTGCAGCTCCAGAACCGGCCGGATCCCCCCGACCAGCAGGAACCAGGCCATCGCGTACCCGAACGCGGCCTGCAGCAGTGACGAACCACGCCAGGTCACCAGGGCCACGGCCGCTGCCACCGTGACCGTGGCGAGGATCCCGTACGCGTTGCGGACGATCAGGGTCAGGGCGGCCAGCAGGACCAGGCTGAGCAGCAGCGCGCCCACCAGATGCCCGGTGGCCAGCAGGGCAGCCGCGCCCAGCCCCAGGAGCGGAGGGGCCAGGTAGCCCGCCGCGGCGGTGGCCACGATGCCGGGACCCGAGGCGTTTCCCGCGGATACGGTCAGGCCGGCCGTGCTGCGGTGCACCCGCACACCGTCGAGGCGCCGGCCCACGGCCAGCGCGACCAGCGCATGGCCACCCTCGTGGGCGATGGTCACCACGGTGCGGGACACGGGCCAGGCTCGCCGCCATCCGACCAGGATCAGCGCGGCCAGGGCAGTGCCCAGGACCAGCACACGGGGTGGCAGCGGCTCGGCGGTGATCACCTCGTGCCACAACTGGCTCAGCGATGTGGCGTGCACGCCGCCATCCTGCCAGCCCGACCAGGATGGCTGGGCCGGGGAAGCGCTCAATTCAGGACATTCACGGGCAAGACTCAGGCTCAGCGGGGCACCAGGCTCAGCGGGGCACCAGACTCAGCGGGGCACCAGACTCAGCGGGGCACCAGGCGGAGCTGGGCTCAGCGGCGGGACAGGCGGTCGATGCGGGCCACCTCATCGGGATCGAGCGAGAAACTGAGCACGTCGAAGTTGGCCTTGATCCGCTCGGGCCGCTCAGACTTCGGGATGACCGCGATGCCGTGCTCGAGATGCCAGCGCAGCACCACCTGGGCCGAAGTCACCCCGTGTTGCTCGGCGATCGCGGTCAGGACCGGGTGGCCCAGATCCGTGCCCTTGAGCGGGCTATAGCCCTCCAGGGTCACCCCCCGCTCGCGGCTTTCCTCCAGGACCGCCTCGTCGTACTGAGCGGGACTCCACGGGATCTGGTTCACGGCAGGCGCTGCCCCGGTCGCCTTGATCAGCGTGTCGATCTGCGCCATGGAGTAATTGCTTACCCCGACCGCCCGGGCCAGGCCCTCGTCGCGCAGGGCCAGGAACTCCCGCCACACGGGCGCGAGGGCCCGGGCGGGCGGCGGCCAGTGCACGAGCCACAGGTCGACGTGCGTGGTACCCAGGGCGCGCAGGCTGGCGCACAGCGTCTTGCGTTCCTGGCCCGCCTTGCCCGGGGGCAGCTTAGTCGTAATGAAGACCTCGTCGCGGCCCAGGCCGCTGTCCCGCAGCGCGTGGCCCACCTCAGCCTCATTGCCGTACATGGTGGCCGTGTCGAGGTGCCGGTAGCCCACCTGCAGCGCGGTGAGCACGGCCTCGTACCCGGCCGAGCCTCGCAGCCGCCAGGTGCCGAAGCCGAGCAGCGGCATGCGGACCCCACCGGGCAGCGCGGCGGAGGGGATTTCTGGCGCCTTTGTCATAGAAGACATTCTGCCCAGCTGAGACCGTGCTGACTCGGCCAGCGTCAGGTCAGCACCGTCCCGGTCCGGGCGGTCAGGTCAGCGAACAGGTCGCTCAGCCGCTTTGTCACCGGCCCCGGCGAGCCCGATCCGATAGGGCGCCCGTCCAGCCGGATGACCGGGGTGAGACCGCCCATGGTGCCGGTCACGAACACCTCGTCGGCCGCGTAGAACTGGGTCAGGCTGTAGTCGCCGACGGTGTGCCGGATACCCGCCTGCGCGGCGAGTTCGAGGACAGCGGCCCGGGTGATGCCCTCCGGGCAGGCGGCCGCGGACGGCGTGCCCAGGTCCCCGCCGGTGACCAGGAACAGGTGCGTCGCGTTGGTCTCGGCCACGAACCCGCGGCCATCCAGCATGACCGCGTCGTCCGCGCCGGCGACGTTCGCCTCGATCTTGGCCAGGATCGAGGCCAGCAAGTTGTTGTGATGGATCTTCGGATCCAGGACATCGGGCGGCGGCCGGCGGACGCTCGAGGTGATCAGGGTGATCCCGGACTGGTCGTACACCGGCTCCTTATGCTCGGCCAGCACGATCAGGGTGGGCCCGGACTGGTTGAGCCGGGGATCCATGCCGCTGGTGATTTTCACGCCGCGGGTCAGGGTGAGCCGGATGTGCACGCCGTCGGTCATCGCGTTCGCGTGCAGCGTGCGGCGGATCTCCCCGGTGATCTCCTCATCCGAGGGCATCCCGGTGAAGGCCAGCGCGGCCGCCGACCGGCGCAGCCGGGCGAGATGCTCGCCGAGCCGGAAGATCCGGCCCTGATAGAGCCGCAGTCCCTCCCAGACCGCGTCACCACCCTGGACCGAGGAGTCGAACGGGCTGATCGCGGCCTGGTCCCGGTGCGAGAGCACACCGCCCACGTTGACGATGAGATCACGATTGCGATCATCAAAGGTCTGCAGCACTACGGCGCTCCGGAGTCGGGGTGCGGGTCCCGGGCGGGGCCGCCCGGCGGGGTGATCCCGGTGAGACGGGACGCGTGCAGCCGCTCGTAGATCGGCTGGCACTGCCCGGCCAGCGCGGCGAGGCGCGGCGGGAGGCCTCTTTCCGGCGGATGATAAGAGCCGAACCCCGTCGACCGCCACACCGATTCGTACCAGTACGGGGCCCAGACCCCGTCGGTGTCGCGCGGACCCGCGGGCCAGGACAGCATGGCCGGGGTAAACGGGACCCCCAGCGCCGCGCACAGCGCGCGCAGCACCGTCTCGGGATTCTCCAGCAGGTCGCGGGCGTCGATCACGGGGCCGCCAAACCGGTCGAAGATTTCCGCCTGCTGCCAGATGCCGAGATCGTCCAGGGTGGGCGTGGCGCGCACCCGGGCGTACGAGGCCAGCAGTTCCCGGGGGTCGCGGATGAGGAACGCGTGCCGCAGCGGCGCGAGCGCGTCCCGGCTCACCTCCGGGAGCAGGTGATGAGTCATGTGCTTGGCGTAGAACACGGTCCGGCCTGCGGGCAGGGACGCGGACGTCAGCTGGCTGATCACCGTCTCCCAGCTCGTGGGCTGGCTCGCGATGACCTGCTCCCGGGCTGGGTGGGCGATCCCGGTCCGGTCGAGGTAGAAGGCGTACAACGGCTCGTCCGCGACCACGGTGTCCGGGCGGTTCTCCCAGGCCCGCATGAGCGCGGTCGACACCGTGCGCGGCCCGGACCACATGGCGATCCGGACCGGCTCACTGGCCATGCGTCACCGGGACAGCGAGCCGGATTCGGCGCCGATCGTGGTGTCTTCGCCGTGCCCGGTGTGGACGGCGGTCTCCGGGGGCAGGTCCATCAGCCGGTCCCGGATGGATCTCATGATCGTGGCGTGGTCTGAGTACGACCGGCCGGTCGCGCCGGGGCCGCCGTGGAACAGGGTGTCCCCGGAGAACACGACGCGCAGCGAGGGCGCGTAAAGGCAGACGCTGCCCGGGGAGTGGCCGGGGGTGTGCAGCACCCGCAGCGGGGTGGCCGCGATCTCGATGACCTCCTCGTCGGCCAGGTCGCCGTCGGGCAGCTGACCGGGGTAGAACATCCGCCAGAGCACCTGATCGGCCGGGTGCAGCAGGACCGGGGCCCCCTTCGCCTCGGCGACCTGGGCCGCCGCGTTGATGTGGTCGTTGTGCGCGTGGGTGCAGACGATGGCGGACAGCCTGCGCTGGCCGACCGCGCCCAGGATGGCGTCCGGATCATGGGCGGCGTCGATGACGATGACCTCGTGGTCGTCGCCGAGCAGCCAGACGTTGTTCTCGACCGCGAAGTCCTGCCCGTCGAGGGAGAAGATGCCCGAGGTGACGACCTTCTCGATGCGCGGGCTCATGGCAGGGTCACCACGCTGCGCAACACCTCGCCGCGCTCCATCTTCGCGAACGCATCCTCGATCGCGTCCAGCCCGATTCTTTCACTAACGAATTTATCGAGCAGAAGCCTTCCCTCCAGGTACAGGTCGATGAGGACGGGGAAGTCCCGTTCCGGGAGGCAGTCGCCGTACCAGGACGACTTGAGCGCCCCGCCGCGGCCGAAAACATCCAGGAGGGGAAGCGCGATCCGCATCTCCGGGGTGGGCACGCCGACCAGCACCACCGTGCCGGCCAGGTCCCGGGCGTAGAACGCCTGCTGGTAGGTCTCCGGGCGGCCAATGGCCTCGATCACCACATCCGCGCCGTTCCCGCCGGTGAGCGCCCGGATCCCCTCGACCGGGTCGGTTTCCCGCGAGTTGATCACGTGCGTGGCGCCGAACTGCCTGGCCCACTCCAGCTTCCGCGGGTCGATGTCGACCGCGATGATCGTCCGCGCGCCGTTGAGCACCGCGCCGAGCACCGCGGCGTCACCCACGCCGCCGCAGCCGATGACGGCGACCGAGTCGCCCCGGGTGACCGGGGCGGTGTTTATGGCGGCGCCGAGCCCCGCCATGACGCCACAGCCGAGCAGGCCGGCCACTTCGGGCCGGGCGGCCGGGTTGACCTTGGTGCACTGGCCGGCCGCGACCAGGGTCTTCTCCGCGAACGCGCCGATCCCCAGCGCGGGGGACAGAACCGTGCCGTCCGTGAGGGTCATCTTCTGGCGGGCGTTGTGCGTATTGAAGCAGTACCAGGGCCTGCCCCGCTTGCAGGCGCGGCACTCGCCGCAGACCGCGCGCCAGTTCAGGATGATGAAGTCACCGGGCGCGATCGCGGTGACCCCATCGCCCACCGCCTCGACCACGCCGGCCGCCTCGTGCCCGAGCAGGTAGGGGTAGTCATCCCCGATGCCGCCTTCCCGGTAGTGCAGGTCGGTGTGGCAGACACCGCACGCCTGCACCCGCACCAGAGCCTCACCGGGCCCCGGATCGGGTACCAGGATCGTGGTGAGTTCAACTTTGGCGCCCTTAGCTGGGGCGACGACGCCCCGGACTTCGTGTGTCATCCGACCATCGTGCCGAATCGCGGCGGGCAGCGTAAGGCCGGGGCCGGCCTAGACCCGCTGCGACATCCGTCAGCCGACCGATGTTTCGCTCCGCCCGGCCGGCCATCGTGGGAGGCACAACGGCGTTACATGCCGGCCCCCGACCCGACCAGGCTCGGCAAGGATACAGATGAACAGGTTGGCGCCCGTCCGCGTGACGGCCCCGCGCCCATATCGCATCTCCCTTCCCGCAGGTCCCGAAGCAGCGGTCGAAGCCCGCCGCCACGTCTGGGCGATCATTCACGCATGGGACATCCCCATCGACGCCTACGCCGCGGCACTGCTCGCCAGTGAACTGGTCACCGATGCCATGAGGCAGAACACGGATGGGCACGAGGCGGTTCAGTTGATGATCAGCTGGGTTGATGGCCAGTTCCGGGTGGAAGTGCACGAGGTGTCGCGATCCGAACCGGCATTGATGCCGGCGGACCCGCGGCCCGACACTGACGCCCGGCGCGGCCTCACGCTGGTCCGCAACGCCCGGCGGCGCTATTTGCGCTTCTGGGACTGGCCCGAGCAGGCCCGGCAAGGAAACAGATGACAATGATGGCGCCAGTCCGTGCGATGGTAGAGCGCCCATACCGAATCTCCCTGATCGCAGGCCCGGCCGCCGCGGCGCAAGCGCGCCGCCACGTCTGGGCGATCATCCGGGCCTGGGACGTGCCCGTCAACGGCTACACCGCGGCCCTGCTCGCCAGCGAACTGGTCACCAACGCCATCCGGCACGCCGGGGACGAGCACGACCCGGTCGATCTGGTGGTCAGCTGGGTCGGTGGCCAGTTGCGGGTGGAAGTCCACGACGGGTCACGGTCGGCTCCCGCGCCCGTGCACGCACTTCCGTACGCGGAAGCCGGCCGGGGCCTGATGCTGCTGGACAGCCTGTCTACCGAGTGGGGCTACCGCGAGACGGCCAGCGGCAAGGCGGTCTACTTCACCCTCGCCCCCTGAGCCTCGTCCTGGATCCGGTCGTCTCCCCCTGGGGCCGGATCCAGGATGGGATGGGGCTGAGCCTGGGCGGTGCCCGCGCGTGGCCCCGGCCGCGGTGAGGCCCCGAGGACTCCCAGGAAGGCTGAGCTGGCGGGCTCAGCCGGAAGGGCCGCCACCGGCTGGGCCCAGGTGCGGGACTCAGCCGGTGGCGGCGCGGCGGCCGGTCGCCTCGCGGGCGATGTCGATCCGGGACCGGACGTCGAGCTTGCCCAGGATGTGCGAGACGTGAGTGGCCACGGTCCGGTGGGACAGGAACAGGCGGGTGGCGATCTGCGGGTTGGTCATCCCCTGGGCGACCAGCGCCGCGATCTTCGCCTCGGTGGGCGTCAGGCTGTCCCAGCCGCGGCGGGCCCGCCGGTGCTTGACCCGCGGGGCGCGGCGGATCCCATGGGCCCGGAACCGGGCCTGCAGCCGGGCGACATCCCTGGTCGCGCCGAGTGAGGTGTAGAGGTCGACCGCGCGGCTGAACGCGGCCCGGGCCGGGGCCCGGTCGCCCTGGCCGACGAACGCCCCAGCCGCGGCCTCCAGGGCCTTCGCACCCAGGAGCGGACGCCGCGCTTCGCGGTAGCATTCCGCAGCCCGCAGAAGCCCGTCAGCGTCGCGGTCGACGAAGCCCCGGCAGCAGAGGGCGTTCGCCTGCCGGTGCGGGATCTCTGACCCGTCGGCCAGGGCGGCAGCTCGATCCGCGAGGCTCTGTGCGATGGCCGTGTCGCCCAGCTTCGTGGCCAGGCGTACGCCGTCGACCAGGAGATCTTCAACCTCGTCGAGTTCCTCGGCGTTCTCGGCCAGCCCGGTCAGCACGCCGAGCGCCTGGGTCAGCGCCCCCGCCTGCTCGAAGGCCTGGCTTCTGGCCAGGGCCAACGTGCCGACCACCCGGTTGCCGATCCGCTCAGCATGGGGGGCGGCCGCGGCCAGATGTCCCCGGGCGGCGTCGACTTCGCCGCGGTGGAGGCTGATCACGGCGGCGACCCCGTGATCGCAGCAGGCGACCTCAGGCTCTTTGGGGACTTCCTCAAGGACGCCCACCTCGGCCATAGCGTCATCCCAGCGTCCGGTGTGGAAAAGCAACTGGCCGAGGCAACTCTGTGCCTGGGCGCGCCGGACGGTGATGCCGACCCGGTCGGCCAGCTTCTGCGCCTCGCGGGCCGCGGTGAAGGCCCGGTCATACTGATCTAGGTCGCCAAGCGTCACAGCCTTGTTGACCTGGAGCAGGAGACGCAGGTCGGTCAGGGCCGGGTCTCCCTCGGTGACCGTCAGCGCCTGGTCGAACAGAGGTAGGGCGTCCGCCATCCGGCCCTGCATCATGGCCACGATAATGAGCACCTGCAGGGCCCAGCCGACGGCCCAGTCGTCACCGGCGTCAGTCGCCTCGGCCAGGGCCTCGGCGGCCACCTTCCCCGCCATCTCCACCTGGCCGAGGTGACGGTACGTCCGAGCAGTCGCCACCAGCAGCCGGGCCCGGTTCCGGCCGGAGATCCCTGGGTGAGATAGGGCCTGGTTTAATGCGGCGAGGGATTCCGTGAACCGGCCGGGCAGCGTGCGGCACTGAGCCAGCGTCCAGTGCAGGTCCACCAGCAGGTCGGGGTCAGTGGTGGCGGCGAGCGCGCGGCTAGCGACCCGCTCCGCCTCGGTCACGTCCCCGACCCGGTACAGGGCCTCGGCCAGACGGCAGGCCAGGTCGTCGTGCTGCGGCGTGCCGGCCGGAGCACTCGCCACCGCTCCGCGCAGGAGGTCCGCGGCGGCCCTGGGGGCCTGGCCGACCAGCAGCGGCGCGGTATCAGCCAGCCAGCGCAGGATCCATTCATCCAGGGGTTCCGCGCCGTCGGCTGGTCTGTGGGTTACCTGGAGCAGTTGCCGGGCTACCCTCGCGGCCGGTGCGCCGGCCGCAGCCAGCGCCCGTGCGGCCTCACTGTGCCAGGCGGCGCGGACCGGGGCCGGGATCTGCTCGTACAGCGCCGCCCGGATCAGGGGATGACGGAACCCCAGGCCACTGCCTGACTCGGCCAGCACACCGGCGGCCCGGGCCTCGTTCACGGCCGGGACAAGGTCGGCGACCCCCCGGTGGAGCACCGTGGCCAGGTCCGGCACGGCAAAGTCCACGCCCAGGAGCGCGGCCCCGCGCAGTACCTCACGCACCCAGGACGGGACGAACCGCAGACGGTCGGCGATCGCCGCTGACAGGGAGTCAGGCGCGCGGTCGCTGGTTATTTCCGCGGCTCCGGCGCAGACTGTCAGGCTGGAGCTGCGGGCCAGCGCGTCTACCAGTTCGGTGAGGTAGAGCGGGTTACCCGCGGCGCCGTCGGCGAGCTTCAGGAGCTCCTCGTCTGGTTTTCCACCCGCCAGGGTCTCGACCAGTTCGGTCACGGCCTCGCCGGGGAGACCGCTCAGCTCAAGGTGCTCAGTGAGATCGGCGGTATGCCGGAGGGCCAGCAGATCCTCCCGCTGCGGAACCGGGCGCATCATCCCCACCAAAAGCAGTGGCATGTGCCGGGCGGACCGGGAAAGCCGCTCCCACAGGGCCACGCTGGCGTGGTCGGCCCACTGGAGATCATCGACTACCAGGACGGTCGGCAGGTCGGTACACAGCTCGCTGACCAGCGCGAGCAGCTGCTCGGCGAGCGCGGTGGGTACGTCCTCACCGTGGCCGGACGCGACTTCACCACGCAGCAGCGCGACGATCGTTTCCTGACGGGGGTTGCCTGAAGGCTCGCGGACCCGCAAGCCATCCAGGATGGGCAGCAGCGGCAGGGCCTGGCCCAGCTCGTCGCCAGCGCCCCAGAACACCTGGCAGCCACGCTCGGCCGCAGTCGTGCAAGCCGCCTGCACGAGCGTGGATTTGCCGATGCCGGGTTCGCCTTCAATCAGGACGGCATTGCCATCGCCCGCGGTCGCGTCAACCGCACAGCTGATAAGCCGCGCGAGTTCGTGGTCCCGGCCGACCAAATGATCAGCTAAGCCTGGATCGGGCACGAGGTGGATCGTACCTCCCGAATTTGGGCTGAACAAGCACTTTCGCCCTGGTAAACGGTGGTACAGGAAGATCTTGGTCGGCTCAGCAAGGGATCATGCGCATGACGTTGCGGATTGCAGTTTTCACGTAATGTGAGCGGTATGCAATTTGCAGTGCGATTTGCAATGCCATTTGCTATGCAAAATTACTATTCAGGTTAGTTGATTATAGCTCGCGTGGGTAGGTTGCATTAAATTCGCTCCGGGAATATCAACTGGTTTAAGGCTAAGGAATGCGATCAATAGCTTTCAAAAAAGTTTCTTGAATTTCTGCATTTAGGTAGACAGGCAGGTCAGAGCAACGGTACTTTAGGTCTGCCGACTCGCATGCGCAAGGTTATCCACAAGGGCCGCCCATTACGGGAAAACACCTGTGGGCATTATCTTATGGAGGCGTCATGCGTATCGCGCAGGCTCTAGCCATAAAATCCACCTTACCTCTCTGCCTGGCCGGAGTACTCCTCTCCGGGTCCGCAATAGGCGCCTCGTCCATCATTACTAGCGTGAATTCTGTTCCTGGCGTGTCTGCAGTGGCTCCAGGGGCACATATGAACCTGGCCATGTCCTACGGCTCGCCCAAGATGTCCTACGGCAGCGCGCCCAAGATGTCCTACGGCGGTGCGCCCCAGATGTCCTATGGCTGATGTCGGCATGGCTCTCTCAGACCTCAAGTCAGGCAATTGCTAAGCTACTATTTCCCATCGCACCGGGAAGGCTTTTCACCCCCCCGCGGGTCCGCCGCGGGGGGGAATGCTTTCTCAGGCCAGGATCTGGCCGCGCAGGATGATCAGACGGGGATGGTGCAGGATGTCCGGGTGCGCCACCGGGTCCTCGTCGTAGATGGCAAGGTCAGCGGGGGCGCCGTCGGCCAGCCCCGCCAAGCCGAGCCAGGCCCGGGCGGTCCAGCTGGCCGCACCCACCGCGGCCTCCCAGGGCAGCCCGGCGCTGATCAGCCGTTCCACTTCCTCGGCCACCGTCCCGCAGGGATGCGTATCGGTGCCGGCCAGCACCGTGACTCCGGCCTCGTGCGCGGCACGGGTGGTGGATGGCATCGCCGCCCAGCCGGCCAGGAAGGAGTCCCGCCGCGGTCCCGGTTCCCAGGCCCGGACCCGGAACGCGGACGCGGCGAACGCGTTGAGGGTCGGCACCAGGACCGTGCCCTGGGCCGCCATCTGGTCCAGCAGGCCCGGGTCGAGGTGCAGGCCGTGCTCCAGGCTGTCCACCCCGGCGGCGACCGCATGGGCACAACCTGCGGCGGTCTGGCAGTGCACGGATACCCTCCCGCCGATCGCGTGCACCGCGCCGGTCACGTCGCGGAGAACCGCCAGCGGCACCGGCGGCTCGTCCCAGGCCCAGTCACCGATGATCTTGCACCAGCCGGCTGGGCCGGCCCGGGCGGGACCGGGCGCGGCCATGGCCGTCTGGCTGGCCCCCAGGCCTGTCCCCGGCTCTCTGCCGGTCAGTGCGGCGGCTTCCGGCCTGGAGGCGGCTTCCTGGGCGGCCGCGGCCTCCTCAGCGGCGGCCGCGGCCAGTTCCGCTTCCGTGACGTGGCGCCCCCAGGATGGGAAGAACCGGCCCGGAGTAGCGAGCCACGGCCCGGCCGACCGGACCCGCGGCAGGCCTTCTGAGTCGTGTGCCCAGCCCGGGATGCGGGCCGCGGACCCAGGGGTGCGGACCAGCAGCACCCCCGCAGCGGCATGTTCCGCGAGGTCGGTACGCAGCACGGATTCGTCGAAGGGGTCGCCGGGCTTCTCCGCTCCGGGATGAGTGTGCACATCGACCAGCCCGGGCAGCAGCCAGCCGCCGTCAGCCACAGTCTCGGCGCCGGCGACGGGATCCTCGCGAAGCACTCCGCCGTCGATCCACAGCGAACGCTCCTCGCGTCCCGGCAGCACGGTTCCGCGCACATGCAGCACCATGTGCCGTGTCTACCAGCCAAGCCCGGAGAGGGGCCAGGGCCGCGCCGCACCCCGCGGAGCCGGGCTGGGAGCACGCCGTGGCGGACGCCGGGCAGTGCAGACGGGCAGTGCAGCCCGGGCAGTGCAGCCCGGGCAGTGCAGCCCGGGCAGTGCAGCCCGGGCCTACCGCGGCTATAGCCGGACATTCCTGGGCTGAGCTGGGCCCGCCCGGGTTCGGCCGGGGTACCCCTGAGTTCGGCCGGGGCGCTGCCCGGGCACATGCATTTTGGATACAACCGCCGATACGCTTAAGGCATGGGGGGAGCATCGTGACCGCAGATGCGCGGCCGGCCGGCCCGCCCGTGGTCATCAGCCCGGTCGCTCGCCCGGTGCCGCTGCGCCAGTCTGTGTACGAGGCCCTGATCGAGCTGGTGGTCGGCGGGCGGCTCGGCCCCGGCGAGCACCTGGTCGAGACGGATCTGGCCCGGCAGCTGGGAGTGAGCCGCCAGCCGGTGCGCGAGGCGCTGCACCGGCTGGAAGCCGAAGGCTGGGTGGATCTGCGGCCGAACCAGGGCGCCTTCGTCCACGTCCCCACCGACCATGAGGTCGATGAGCTGCTCGATGTGCGGGAACTGCTCGAGGTGCAGATGGCCCGGCTGGCCGTGCGCGCGGCCTCTCCGGCCGGGATAGCCCGGCTGAGGGCCATCTGGTTCGAGGGGCAGAGCGCCGTGGCGTCCAGGGAGACCGAACGCGTCGTGGCCGCCAACAACGAGTTTCACGCTGCGCTGGCCCGGGTGGCCGGCAACGCCGTGCTGGCCGACCTGGCCCGCATCGTCAGCCGCCGGGTCCGCTGGTACTACCGGCAGGTCGCGCCGGTGCGCGGCCAGGAGTCATGGGCGGAACACCGGGAACTCATCGACGCTATCGAGGCGAAGGATGAGGAGCGGGCCGCCGAGATCGCACGCAAGCACACCGAGGGAACCCGCTCCGCGTATCACCAGCCCGACGCGCAGCGCGGCTGAAGGTCAGCCCGCTCACTACCAGCCCGCTCAGCACCATCCCTCTCAGAACCAATCCCTCTCAGAACCGTCCCGGGGTGCTCCCCTGAGGGGCGGCGTCCTCCGCGGCGTTTCCCCACCCGGGCCCGCCGCCCTTGGGCTCTAGTCCCGGCGCCCGGAACCGGGCCTGCCCCGGTGCGGACGAGCGTGCCAGACCCGGTGCGGACGAGCGTGCCAGACCCGGTGCGGACGAGCGTGCCAGACCCGGTGGCAGGCATCGCTGCCATGCCCCATGATGGGGTGACTCCCGGTCCGGCAAGAGCACGTCACTGGCACGGCAAGGGGATAAATGACCGACGAGGGCCCGCAGGGACCGCCGCGTGGGCGGCGGGCGCGTGGCTCCGCCGATCCCGAACCTGGGTACCCCGGTGACCTGCCCCGGCGTGCGTACCCATCGCCGCAGTACCCCGAGGCGGCGCCCGGTCGGCGCAGGCGGGCCGCCCCCGGGGATCGGCAGGCCGCCCCGGGCTACCCGGCCCCGCCCGGCCACCGGGGCAGGCTTGCAGGAGATGCGGCGCCCGGCCACGGACGGGCCGCGCCCCCAGGGGAGCCTGCCGCTGGTTACGATCCCCGCACGCCGGCGGGGGAGTCGTCATCCGGTTATGACCGGGCCGCACCCGCGGATTACGGGCGGGGCGGCTCACCCGGTGAGGCGCCCCGAGGCTACGACCGCACGGGTGCACCCGGACAGCCGGCACCTCGCCGGTCCCGCCGTCCGGATGAGACGGCGGGCGGTTATGGCCGGCCCGGGGGTTCGGGCCTGCGAGGACCGTACGATCCGGGGCAGGACACGGGCGGAGGCGATGCCGGCGGACGCGATCCGGGCCCTGGGCGGGGTCGGCGACGCCGCGGTGACTCTCTGGTGCCGCCCGGGGGATCGCTGCCCGGGGGTCGTTCGGTTCCGCCTGGTGGGGCGGGGCCAGCAGGGCGTTCGGTCCCGCGCGGCGGGCCGGGCGTGGACGGCTACCTGACCGCGCCGCTACAGCAATCGCGCCTGGATGAGGTGCGCTCCGGGCGCGCCGGGCAGGTGACCGAAGAACCGCCCGCCGCGGACTGGGCCTCGGTGCCCCCGCGCGGACGCCGGCACCGTCCCGAACCCCACCCCGAGGCCGGCCCGGCCCCGGCGGTCAGGGACCGTCCCGCGGAGCGGACCGGCCCCAGCCGCCACCGCCGGGCGCCCGGCGATTCCGGGGTTGGCTGGGACAGTGCCCTGGAAACCGGGCCGCGTCCGGCGCCAGCCGCTGGTCCCGCAGGCGGCGCCCGCGCCGCGTCTGGCCGGGCCGCATCCGGCTGGTCCGGCTCCGGCCCCATCCCGCCCGGGCGCAGGCCCCCCGAAGCTGCCGCTGGGGGGCGCGGCGGGCCGGCGGGTTCGTTGCGGATCCGGATTTTGATCTTGACGACCGGCGCGCCCTGGAGCGCGAGCCCGCTCGCCACCCCGCGTCCGGACCATCGCCGATCCAGCCACCCGCGGATCCGCGGGCCACGGACGAGGTGGGCCCGGGCCGCCGGCCCCGCGGCCGGGCCGCGGTCCGGGAAGCGCGCGCGGAGCGGGCCGCAGAGCACGACGAGGTGACCCCGGCCGGCGGTGAGCGGTCGCCCCGGGTGGGCGGCGGTGAGCGGTCGCCCCGGGTGGGCGGCGGTGAGCGGTCGCCTCGGGTGGCGCGGTCGGGTCGCAAGTCAGGGCGGCGCCGCAGCCGCCGGATCCTCATGATCGGGGCCGGGCTGGCCGTCGTCCTGGGCGGCGCGGCGGTCGCGGCGGAGTCGGGTTTCTTCGGCGGCGGGCCCAGCCACGTCCTGGTCACGCCGGACAAGCTGGGATCCTACGTACGGCGGCCGCAACTCGAGAAGCAGATGAACGCCGCGCAGTTGCAGAAGCAGGTCATCGCCAAGAGCGCCGGCCAGGCCCGCCACGTCGTCTCGGCGGTCTACGAGGACGGTACTAGCGCCAGCAGCACCGCGCCGCCGCAGATGATCCTGTTCATCGGCGGCAACCTGTCCGGGGTTTCATCGGGCGGCTTCATCGCCAGCTTCACCCAGCAGTCCAAAGGTGCCTTCGAGACCAGCGCGGGAGCGCTCGGTGGGTCGGCGGCATGCGTCAACGCCCAGGCCAGCGTGCCGGGCAGCGTCGCCCTGTGCACCTGGGCCGACAACGACACGTTTGGCGTGGTGGCCTCGCCCACGATGAGCGCGACCAGGCTGGCCGTGCAGTTGCGGGCCATACGGCCGCTGGTCGAGCACGTCGCCAGGTAGGACTCACGCCCGGGCCGATTCCGCCGGCTGACTGGCCGGCGCATTGTGGCGCCGGATCGCGGTCAGCGGGTGGGGCCGAGGTTCAGCTGGCTGCGTCCTTGCCGTGCTGTGGGCGCGGCAGGCGCAGCGAGAACCGGACGATCGCGAGAGCCAGGGCTGCGGCGAGCACGGCCAGGCCCACCAGTTCGCCACCGACTAGCCGGGTGCTGAACGGGAACGTCGCCGCCGCGTCGGTGACCCGCACGCCGCGGGCGTCGGGCAGCACCGCCGAGTACGGGCTCGGGCTGGCGCTCGGTTGTGGCGACACGGTCGGGAAGAGGCCGCCAGGTGAGCCCGCGGACGTCGTCGGCGCGGGCAGTGCGCCGAGCGTGGCCTCCGGGACCGTACCTGAGGGCACGGTGGGCAGGATCCCCGCGGGAAGCGTGGCGCCGAGCCCCGTATCGGTCGAGGTGGAGGTGGGCGTCGGGGACGGCGACGGCGAGTGCGTGGCCGACGGTTTTGCGGTGATCTTGATGGCGCCACTGGCCGCCGGCGGGGCGGCAGCGTCGCTGGAGTCCGCCGTGGCGGTGAGGGTCGCCTGCTTGCCGGCGGTGCCGCTGGGAACGGCGATCGTGGCCTGGAGTTCGTCCGAGGCGCCCTTGGCGATGCCGCCTGCCTTGCAGGTGCGGCCGCTGACCGTGGGGCACACGGTGAACTTAGGGGTGACAGCCTGGCCGGCGACCTTGCCGCTGATGGTCACCGAGACGCCGCTCGCCGCCCCGCCCGCGGGCCAGACCCAGATCGCGTAGCTGCCGGTCCCGCGCGGATGCACGCCCGACTTGGTCGTGATGGGCTGAACCTTGAGGCAGAGCTGGACCGAAGGGCTGCTACCGGTCGGGCTCGGGGAGGGGCTCGCTGAACTCGACCCCGTCGAACTGGGAGAGGGAGTAGCCGAGGGCTTGCTGCTGGGGCTGGCCGAGGCGCTCCTGCTCGGGCTGGCCGAGGCGCTGCTGCTGGCCGAGGCGCTGCTGCTCGGGGTGGCTGAGGCGCTGTTGGTGGTCTTGGGGGTCGCGGTGGCGCTGCTGCTGGCTTTGGGGGTGGCCGTGGCGGTGGCGCTGGCGGTGGCTTTGGCAGTTGCGGTCGCGCTCGCAGTGGCTTTGGCGGTCGCGGACTGGCTGGCGCTGGCCGAGGCGGACGGGGAACTGCCCGACTTGGCTTTCGACGACGTGGTGGCCTTGGGCTTGGGGGCCTTGGGCTTGGGAGTCTGGGCGGACGAGAGCGAGAACGCGTCCAGGACTATCGCCGTCTGGCCGGCCGGGACGGATCGGGAGGCCGAGGTTCTGGCCGGGGGCTGACCGCACACGTTGGGGGCGGCCGCACTCAGCGTGGCGGCCTCAGCGGCCGTGCCGCCACCAAGAAGACCGGTCACGATGCCAGAAGAGACGATGGCCGCTCCGGCCGCGCCGGCCACGATACTGAACGCTGAAGATCCGGATCGGGCAGATTTCATGGCCGCGCCTTGATCGCCATGGTCATCTTCGTCGAGACCTCGCGTGTCCTTCGACTCGTCAGATCGCTTGTGCGCCGAAACCATTCCCTGCTGCTGGAGTTCAACACATGCGCCCAGGCGGACTGTCTTTGAACAACAGCGTCTGCCTGCCTCATGATCAGAATATTGGGTGGGGCAAGTCTGGATCCTGACGATGTCATGACTTATCCGGCGATCGGCCTGGCGGGCTGGCGGCTGGCTCCTTGCTGGTCGGATGCCCCGGTGACCCGGGAACTGAGGGGCTGCGGACCTGCGGATTCCCTGCTATGGACGCGGTGGTGAGGAGGCGGGGCGGCTGAAGGTTTCGCGGCGCGTGTGTGTCGTCCACGAGGACTTGGACGGCCGGCCGATGAGTTCGGTTCCGTCGCGCTGGATCTATCTCGCCCGGTCAGATGTATTCGCGGCGGCGCATCCAGGCCAGGGTGACCCAGCCCCAGATCGGGGGGAGGTAGGCGGTGAAGAGCCGTTGGATGAACACCGCGGCCACTGCCTGCTCCTGAGGGATACCAGCGCTGGTAAGCCCGGCGATCAGGCCCGCCTCGACGACGCCGGCGCCGCCGGGCACCGGTACCGCGCCGCCGATGATGGCGGCCAGCGTGTTGACGGTGATCAGGATGGCGATGCTCGCGTGCTCCCGGACGGCATGTAGCGATGCACCGAGGGCCAGTATGACCATGAGCTGGGCCAGGGTAGCGCCGGCCAGGACGTAAAAAATCTTGCGAGGCTCAGTGGCGATCACCTTGATGTTGGCCCAGATGGTCAGCAGGTGCGGCCGGATCTGGCGGCTAGCCAGCCGCCGGAGCCGGGGGACCAGTCCGATCAGGGCCAGGGCGATCCCGGCGGCGAGGATAACCGCGATGACGATCCAGACAATCCCCTGGTTGCCGCCAGAATCTGAGGGGACATGGAAGTCACCGGCGGTGAACCCGATGGCCGCGAGGAAGAGCAGGGTCTCGGCGACCCAACTCGCGCTCGACACAATGGCTCCCGAGCTGACCGCTGCGGATGCGTCATAACCCTGGCGCTGGAAGAACCGGACCCGGAGGGCGAATACGGCCACGTTGCCGCCGACAAGCGAGGTGAACGTGTTCGACGTCTCCAGCGCGACGCACCGCCCGAAGGGAAGCTGGCCGACCACGGCGCCGATGAGCGCCCAGGCTTCGAAGACCACGGGCAGCTGGGCGAACAGGAACGCCAGCGCCACCCATCCCCAGCTGGCCCCCTTGATGACCTCCAGGGAGCCGCTGGCGTCGGAAAGCACTCCGATGATGGCCCAGATGCCGATCAGGGAGCCGACGGCGAAGAGCAGGTTCGTCCAGCTGATTCTCTTCTCCTCGGCCAGCTTGGGCACTTCGATGCCCGTCTCACCAGCCACCGCGGCCCGCAGCTTGGGAAGCAGATCTTTCTGGTGCTGGAGGACGGCCACCGTCGCCGGGTCCAGTGCCGCGCGCTGCAGGTGAACCAGGGCGCTGTGGACCAGGTCCGCGTCGAGCACCCGGGCGGCTGCGGCGGCGGTCCGTTCGACGCCCACCCGCACGGCCATCGCGGCCAGCACCGCCGCCAGGTCACTATCCAGGCGACTGGCCGGAGCCGGTGAGGACGCGCACCGGAAGCTCCGCACGCAAACGCCCTCGGCGGCCAGGATGATGGTGTCAGAGCCGAGCGCCCCGTGGGCGATGCCGGCTGCGCGTAGCCGGAGCACCGTCTGCAGCAGCTCATCGAGAGTGCCGTCGGCCACGGCGGCGTCGGCCCCGGGGCTGCCGGCCGGGGGTTGCCGGCCGGGGGGCTGTCGGCCGGAGGTCTGCCGGCCACGGTGGGGTCGGCGGCCTGTGACAGCGGCGCGCCGTCCGGGAGTCTGGTCACCAGCGCCGCGTCTTTGCTGGGTCCGAAACGACCGGCGGCGAGCACCTCGGGCACCAGGACGCCGGCGCGTCCCGCCATCAGGGTGAGGTAGGCCTCGTGCTCGACCTGCTGCATGCGATCGAGGATGAGGGTGGGTCCCGAGTCCCGGTAGAGGCAGAACCGCCAGAGTTTGGACAGCACCCGGGCGTCGGATGCGTCACGGCCATAGACCGCCAGCTCGATCGTCCTGCCCGCCTGGTCCTGGCCGGTGAGCTGCTCCACCCCCCAGACCTGGCGAGGGGAGCGGGCGATGCCCTGCACCGTGAGGTTCAGGTCTGCGACCCACTCGGTGACTTCCGTCGCCGACGGCAGGCCGAGCGGTGAGCCCACCGCCAGGTGCAGGGCGGCGGCCACCCCCCAGCCGAGCATCAGACTGGAGAGCGCGTTGACGGGAAGTGCGTACCCGCCGGAGACCGCGGCCAGCGCCGCCACGGCGACGAGGAACGACACCAGCCGGTGGACCGGACGGCTCAGGTAGGGAAGCGCGGTTCCGACCACCGCGATCGTGACCGCGAGCTGGGTGACGGGATAACTGGTGCTGACCCCGGCCAGCGCAGCGGTCGGCGGCCTTCCGGCGTCTGACCCGAGGAA
>CAVYQF010000042.1:0-16768 GCA_963770545.1 uncultured Actinomycetes bacterium
CTGCGGGTCTGGCTGGGAAGGGACGTGTGACGCGGCAGGCAGCCCAGGTCGGCTGGGCCGGCAATCCTGCTGGCCTCTGGTTCGGGCGGGCTGCTCCGCGATTGCGAACGCGGGGGCTGACCGTCAGGGCCGCAGGTACCGGCCGCGGCACACGCCCTCGATGGGGGCGGTGTCAGCGACCGTGTTGACAGGCAGCGCTGCGCACCCGGAGCAGGTCGACATGCCTGCGGGCGACGAGGAGGGGATCAGCAGCGCTCACACAATGAGCATCACACGAAAGAGCACGACCTGTCGAGATAACTTCGCAACCCGAACTAAATCGTTGCCCCGGCGGACGGACGGCCCGCGCGTTGAGTGTGCCCACGCTCCGGGCCAACCTTAGGCCGGGCGGCCCTATTCCGCCCAGCGCCGTCCCCGTCAGCAAAGTTCTGGTCACGAAAGTCCTGCCCCGCAAGCCCTGGTCAGCCGGTCCTGGTCAGCCGGTCCTGGTCAGCCGGTCCTGGTCAGCCGGTCCTGGTCAGCCCTGGCGGACCCAGCTGAGCGAGCGCCGGTCGCGGGGCGGCTCCGGCAGCGCGGAAAGCGGGAGATGCTGGCAATCGCACCAGGTGCCTCCCGGGCAGTCCTTGTGGTGCTGGCGGCGGCAGGACGAGCAGACCATCTACCTATTGTGGCCGGCCGCGGCATATGCCGCGGCCGGCCACAATAGCTCTGTGCCAGCTAGTTCTGTCAGCCGGTCTGTGCCAGCTAGTTCTGTCAGCCGGTCTCGGCCAGCTTTCTGTCAGCCGGTCTCGGCCAGCCAGATCAGGCCGCGTTCGCGCGGCGCATCCGGCGGCGGCGCTCCGAGGCGCGCTCGTCCTCGTTCAGGCCGCCCCAGGTGCCGTACTTCTCCGGCCGCGAGATCGCGTAATCCAGGCATTCAGTGCGGACCGGGCAACTGGCGCACATCGCCTTGGCCTTCCGCTCCCGGATCTCCCGCTCCGGCTGCCGTTCGCCGTCGGGACCAAAAAAGAGCACGACATCCGTGCCGCGGCACGCGGCGGCATCTTGCCAGCCCCAGTTCGGCCGGGGAGGCAGGGTAACCTGCCGCCGTACCTCAGACATGACTAGATCTCCTCAACAAGCGTTAGTGTGTATTCCGCGTCCAGCCGACCCTCTGGTTCCGTCGGACATAGGTTCGCCCTGTGCGGCTTTTGCCCCGTCGTAGGTATGCAACGCACTGCATCACCTGCGTGTTCCCGGGAGCCGGGCAGCCTCAGGGCGCCCGTGACCGCCACGGGAGCAGCTAGAGGAGCAACCCTGCCGGATGAGCAGCGGCAACCGGCGTGCCGCCCGCTCTGACGAAACCAGTCCTGTCCAGCGGACCGATGATCAATGATGCCATCCGCGGGGGCAGTTCCGCAGGCAGGATCGCGAATCCGCGGCAGAGAAGTTGGGGCCAGCTGCCCCTGCCATCCCGACGGGCGTACCCCCAGCATAGAGGCGGTGCCGGCCAGCCCGGTCCTGGCGTAGTGCCGGGTTAATTGGACAAACCCGTCGGTTCAGCGCCACCATGGGCTCCATGTCAGCGTCGGACGCAGCCCCGTTGCCCCGGCTGGGTGAGGTGTTCTTCGACGTACGAGGCGACTCCCGCAGCATGCGGCTGAGCTGGTACGCCGACACGGGCGTGGCGGTTTTCAGCATCTGGCAGGGCGGCACGTGCACCGGCACGTTCCGGCTGCCCATGGATGACCTGTCCCGGATGATCGAGTCATTGCGCCGCGGCCCGCAGGGTCAGCGCGCGCCCCGCCGCGAGGCACCGGGCGAGGCCGGCCGTGACGTTCCGGGGCGCCCTGCGAACGGGGCGGGCCCCGCGGGCCGGGGCTCCGACGAGGGCCAGGCGACGATGGCCATGCGGATGCCTGGCGGGTCCGGCGCCCCCTCGGGCCAGCGCCCAGACGCCCCCCGACCAGACGGCCCGCGGCCGGGGGACTCCGGCAGTTACCCCATCGACCCGCTCGACCCGGCCTACCCGGTCCCGGCGGCCAGGTACCCGGACGAGCCGGTCACCGGGTCATACCGCCGCCCGGCCCAGGAGTACGGCCCGGCCGCGGGTTATCCCGCTGACCCCGGATACGCAGGCCGCCCGGTCCCGGGGGACTACCGGGGCGCAGGGGCGGCCGGCTACCACGATCTGCCCGCCACCGGCGACTATCGCAGCGGCCAGTCCGGCAGCCACCGCCGCGACCCTGGCGACTTTCCCAGTGACCCCCGCGGACACAGATACGGCCGAGACGCCGCCGAGGCCGGGTATCACGACGAGGACGATCACGGCGGCTACCACGACGCTGGCTACCCGGAGGTTCCGGGCACGGGCGACTACCGCACCGTCCAGTCCGGGAGCCACCGCCGCCCGGCGGCCGGGTACCCGGGTGACCCCACTTTCCACCCTTATTCCGGCCAGCCGGGCAATGCGGATTATCCCGGCGAAGCGGTCGCCGACGACTCGGGGGCATATCCGGCCGGGCCGGATTATGGCGAGGGTGCCGAGTGGGATGACACGGACGACCACTCCGTGGAGGGCTACGACAGTGAGCCCGAGGAATCCTTCCCCTATGGGCGTCCCCCCGGCAATCGTGACCCCAGGGAACGGGGACGCTATCCCGGCCGTCATTGACGGATAGCCGTCCCGGCCCGGGGCGGCGGCCCGCGCCGCCGGGCATCGGCCCCCGAATGGCGGCCCCCCGGTTGACGCTCTGCCCTTCTTTGGGTGTCGTTATGGTTGGAGCGCCGGTGGCGGGATATATTTGCCACAGAGGAAGGGGGGCCTCAAGTGGCACAGAAGGTTTCCGTCACTTTTGCCTGTGACTACGACCAGAAACTGATTCCTGAGGGCCAGCATCACGCACGCCGGTTCAGCCTGGACGGCCGGGAGTATGAGATCGACCTGTGCGCCAAGCACAGCCAAAAGTTTGACGATGTGGTCAGCCGTTACGCACAGCATGCCCGCCGCGCGTCGGCCCGGGTCAACCGGACCAAGCGGCGGACCACGGCCCACCGGCAGCACAGTGCTGCGATACGGACCTGGGCCAAGGACAGCGGGATTGAGGTCAGCGATCGCGGCCGCATCCCGGCCGACGTCGTGGCCAGCTACGAGGCGAATCACCACTAGGTAAGCCGCCACCAGATGAATCAGCACTGGATTGACCAGCACTGGATTGACCAGCACTGGGCCGGGGCGTCATGGCGATCCGTACGGCGGCCTGCCGTACTAAGGGTCGTCATGATCCGGCTTGGCTGGCTCGAGGGCCAGGAGCGGAGTCTCAGGCGCCGGGCCTGATTCCGCTGGCCCTGATTCCCTGGGCCGGGGCGGCGTGAGAGGCCCCACCGCGGCCGCGAGGACCTGGGAATTAGGGAGATGCAGGGTGCCTTCCTCGGTGTCCAGGCGCAAGTAGGTAATGCCGATCTCGGCCACGAGGCCGTCGGTGACGCCGCCGAGCGCGCCGGATTTGAGCCGGATATAGTCCCCCACCATGAAGGGCCGTGACAGCAGCAGCATGAGGCCCGCGAATATGTTGGACAGGGACTGCTGACCGGCGATGCCGAGCAGGATCGTGGTGACCGCCCCGCCGACGAGAAGTTGCCCGATCGGGACCTTCATCAGGCTCACTCCGAGGCACAACACGGTCAGCCCGCCGATGAGGAGTATGGCGTATCGGACCACGGCGGCGTGCGACGAGCCAACGGCGGGAGCGAGCACGTCCCTCGTTTTTCCGGCCAGCCCGAGCACGGCCATGGCGCCGAAGACGAAGAACCCGGCGATGCACGCCGCGGCCACTATCTTGTAGACGTAATTGCCGTGGCCGGTCCAGTCCTTGAAGCCCTGGTCCGCCTGGCTGGCTACTGCGCCCGCGCTGACGGCCAGCACCGTCGCGATGATGGCCCGCCACGGGCGGGCGTGCGCTTTGGCCCTGGCTACGTGCTCGCTCACCTTGGCCATGTGCTCGGCCCGGTCGAGCTGCCGCTTCTCATGCAGATCCACGCGCTCAATCCTGCCGGGGCCTGAAAACGCGTGATCCCGGGGGGCCCTGCTCTGGCTCCCCGGGATCCGCTCGTGTGCTACCGGCCCGTCCGGCGCCCGGTCCCGCGGTGCGGACGGGCCACCCCGCTCAGACGCGCGGGGCGAGGAGGGGACGGCCGACGGGAAGACTGAGCCGGCCGCCCATTCCGTTGGCCACCCCGGCCGCCGAGGCGTACCAGGCGCAAATCGCGGTGAGCACGCCCACGTACCCGCCGAACTTGACCGTGCCGCTGCTCGCCGAGAGGTTGCCGATAAACAGGATGATCTCGGTGAGCTCCAGGGTGAGGAACACCGCGAACACCGCCGCGTTCACCTGCGTGCTCCAGATCAGCATGTAGGTGTTGAAGATGGCGAAGGCCAGCAGGATCCAGCCGACGTCCTTGCCGAACTCGTGCGCCAGCAAGGGATGGGCGAGCAGGGTGTTCCCGACCAGCACAAAGTAGAGGCCGAGACCGATCCAGAAGCCACCGTAACTAGCGAACGCGGTGGCGCCGAACACATTGCGGTTGCGGAATTCCCACATGCCGGCCAGCAACTGGCCCAGCCCGCCGTACGCGAACGCGTACCCCAGCCAGGCCAGGCCACTCGCCGAGGTCATCCAGCCGGCGTTGAACGCGGAGAGCAGGAACGTGGTCAGGGCGAAGGCCGCGAGCCCCAGCGGTGCGGGGTCGGCTATCCCCGTCCCTAGCGCGGCCACCGGGGCTGCGGGAGCTGCAGGCAGGTCATCGTTGACGCTCAAGATAATCCTCCTGATGAGGCGGTGCGCCGCGCGCCCAGGGGGCAGGTAACCCCGGATGGCCGGAGCGGCGCGTGGATTGGCTGAAGATCCCGGCGGCGGCTACTGGGCAGGCTGAAGTGCCCGGCGCCTGGACCGCGGCCGACGTCCACGGAACGGCGCGGAAAAACCGGATAGAACGAACCATCTGGGACCTTCTTCCGTCTTCACAAGCGGCTCAGCAGAACCACACGGAAGATCTGCCCTGAGCGTAACGCCGGATTCGTCTGTGGGGGAGGCCCAGGTTTTCCGATTACGCGGGCGTGACCGCGCCACCGGTTTGGCTGCGGGCCAACACGCCGCTCAGCCCGGTGCGCGTGGCCAGAACGTAGATCCGGTCCTGCGGGGCGATCAGGTAATCAGGGCGCGGTGACCAGTCCACGGCGCTGCCCGCAGCGGGACTGACCGCGATGATCCGGACCGCGCCGCCGCGGTTCACGTTCTCCACCGGCTGGCCCGCCAGTTCTGATCCGGCCTCCACCCGGACATCCGCGATGAGCAGCACATGCCGGCCAACCGGGATGGTGCGCAGCACCTGGTGCTCCAGCATGGCGGCGGCGAAGGCCGGGGCCGCGAGGTAGGGGACGCTGCGCGAGATGGCGTTGCCGACCGTCTTCTGCACCCGCTCGGCCAGGTCGTCGTCGGACAGCCGCAGGACCAGGCGCACGTCGGCGGCCAGGGCCCGGGCGTGCAGGGCCGTCTCGAGGTTCACGATGTCGCTGTTGGTCACCGAGACGAGGGCCTGGCTGGTGCGGATGTCCGCGGCGCGCAGGGTCTCCTCGCGGGTGGTTTCACCGATCACCACGCGCAGCCCCAGCTGGCGGGCCAGGCGGATCCCGGCCGCATTCTCATCCCGGTCCACGCACACCACGTCCACGCCCAGGTCGTGCAGCTGGCCGGCGATGCGGCTGCCGACGTTGCCCAGCCCGGCCACGATGACATGGCCGCTCAGCGGGCGCTCCTTACCGCGCAGTGACCCGGTGAGCCGGGCCCCGACGATGGCCGCGGTGACGACCGGCAAGAAGGCCATCCCGTCAAAGGTCAGCATGAACTGGGCCACCTTCTCCGGGGCGTTCAGCCGCGGATTGGTGAGCGCCGCGCCCGCCGCATCGAGGAAGGTCAGGTACAGCGCGTTGCCGGGGGAGTAGCCGCCTGCGGTGGCGAGCAGCACGAAACCGGCGACCAGGACGCCGAACAGGACCAGGAACACGAACCCCAGCTTGTACCCGAAGAGCAGCCGGGGCAGGTCGCCGACGGCCCGCAGGGGCCGCCGGCGCGGCCGGGTCAGCGGGTTGCGCGGGGTGCCATCGCCCACCGCGAGCACCAGGTCGGCCAGGTCCTGGTCCGGGGGGAGCAGCTGAGGCTGGCCGCGCGCCCCGGTCGTGGCCAGCCCGCAGACGAGTTGCGCGGTGCCGGCCTCGCCGGGACGCGCCACGTACAGGGTGCGCCCGGCCAGCCGGACATGACTGGGGGCTGGCTCGCCCAGCGCGGCGGCCACGAACGAGGGGGCGGCCATCGCGGAACTCGACAGCACCGCGCAATCGGGGAAGAAGCTGCGCATCCGCTCGCCCAGCCCCGTGTTGAAGATCCGCATCACCAGCCTCAGGCCCGGGCTGACGTCCTGGGCGCGCAGCGCGGCGTGGAAATTGGTCAGGTCGTCCCGGCCCATCAGGGCGATCGCCCGGGCCGACCGGGCTCCCGCGTCCGCGAAGGCGGAGCCGTCCAGTTCCGGGCGCTCGATGACCCGGACGCCCTGGAGCCGGGCGATCCGCGGGCCGTGGCCACGGGACCGCGCACTCAGCAGCACGGTTACCCGCTCGCCATAATTGGTGGTGAGCTCCTCGACGATCCGGTAGGCCAGCGCGTCATCCCCGCACACGATCAGGTGGTTTCGGTCCTGGGCGAGTCGTCGGGGAACCGGGGGCACGGCGAGATCTAACCATAGCGGGGCGTACGCCGGCTATCTGGGCACCCCGGCCGGGGTCTGCCGCGACCGGTCCGGGGTATCCTCCGGATGAAAGGGGCGAAAGAATGCCAGGGGTCTCGGGGAGGTCCGGAGATGACGGATGACGGTGGTATCCGCGCCTCGGACGCCGACCGGGAGCACGTCGTCGAGATCTTGCGCGAAGCTTATAGCGCGGGACGCTTGACCCTGGAGGAGTTCGACGAGCGGACCACGACCGCCTTCGCCGCGAAGACCTGGGGCGGACTCCGGGCGCTCACCCGTGATCTTCCTCAGCAGGCCAGGCTGGAGGTTCCCCGGCCCGAGCCCGGGATCAAGCCGGCCCAGGAGAAGCTGCTGCCGGCGACGGCTGGGCCGCCGCGGCGCCGGGTCAGCCCGATGCTGCCCATCCTGGTCATCTGGCTGGGTATCGCGCTGACCGCCCGGGAACCCTTCGCGTTCATCCCCGTCCTGGTCATCCTGTTCATGCTGCTCCGGCTGGCCACCCGGCCGGCCCGGAGTAACCGCTGGGGACCGCACGGACGGCCCGGTGACCACGACTCCGGGCCCGGTGACGGATCCAGCCACCACCGGGACTAGGGCGAGGCGATCCGGTTCAGCTGGGGCGGCAGCTGGCTCGCCGCGGTGCGGTCCAGGAGGAACAGCGTGCGCTGCTGGCCGCGGGCGCCCGCGGCCGGGACCTGGACCGGCCCGGCGTCGGAGAGGGCCAGCCGGACCGCTCCGGCCTTCTCCTGGCCGGCTGCGAGGATCCACACCTCACGGGCCCGCTGGATGGCGGGCAGCGTCAGGGTGATCCTGGTCGGCGGCGGCTTGGGTGCGCCGCGGACCGCGACGACCGGCCGCTCGTCGTACAGCGCCGGCATGCCCGGGAACAGCGAGGCCACGTGCCCCTCCGGCCCGATCCCGAGCATCAGCACGTCGAATGCGGGGACCGGGCCGTGGTCCTGCGGCTGGGCCGCCTGCCGGAGTTCGGCCGCGTAGCGCGCCGCGGCTGCCTCCGGGTCGTTACCGTCCGGGCCGTCGCTGGCTGGCATCTGGTGCACCCGGGCCGGGTCCGCGTCCACGTGGCTCAGCAGGGCCTGGCGGGCCTGGGTCTCGTTGCGCTCGGGATCACCGGAGGGCAGGAACCGCTCATCGCCCCACCAGATGTCCAGCCTCCGCCAGTCCACCGCGTCGAGGGCCGGGGCGGCCGCCAGTTCCGCCAGCACCGCGGTGCCGATGCCGCCGCCGGTCAGGACCAGGTCGGCCGAGCCCGTGCTCGCCTGGGCGTCCACCAGCCTGGTCACCAGCCGCGCCGCCGCCGCCTTGGCCAGCAGGCCCGCATCGTGGTGCACCAGCACCTCGGGCGTGGTCATCGCGCGCGGTCTTTGCGGGGCGCCTCCGCCTCTTTGCGCGGCGCGTCCGGCCCCGCGCTGACCCGCTTGCGGGTGCTGCCCCCGTTTCTTTTCGTCTGGGCCGGCGCGGGGGCGGCCGGGGTCACGAACGGGGCGATGGTTTCCGCGTACACCTCGTCCGGGTCCAGCCGGCGCAGTTCCTCGGACAGCAGTTCCGCGGTGTCCCGCCGGTGCAGCGCGACCCTGCGCTCCGGCTCGCCGGGCCGGCGCAGCACCGCCAGCCGGCCATCGGGGCGGGTCAGCGTGATCTCCCCGTCACTGGTGTCGAAGATGACTGCGGTGACCCCGGGCCCGCCGGACACCCGGTTCTCGAACGGGACTCCCAGCCGAACGGACAGCCAGGAGGCGATCAGGTCCGCGCTCGGGTTGCCCCGCTCGGCCTCGATCCGGCCCCCGCGGATGGCGCCGTGCGGCTGGTCCAGCGTGGCCGCGAGCAGCGAACGCCAGGACGTGGCCCGGGTCCAGCTCAGATCGGTGTCCCCGGGCTTGTAGTGCGACGCCAGGCTGGCCAGGCAGTCGTGCGGCGAAACCGCGGCGGCCGCGTCGGTGATCCGGCGCTGCGCCAGCGCGCCGAGCGGGTTGCTGAAGGGGACGTCCGGGGGAGTCCCGGGCCACCAGGTCACGACCGGGGTGTCCGGCATCAGCAGCGGGGTGACCACCGAGTCGGCGTGCTCGCCCAGCGCGCCGTACATGCGGAGCAGCACCACCTCGCCCGGCCCCGACTCGCCGACCCGGATCTCCGCGTCCAGCCGGGATCCGGCCTCGGGCCGCCGGGTGATCACCGCGAGCACCCGCATCGGGTGCTCGCGCGCCGCCTCGCTGGCCGACCGCACGGCGTCGTACTGTGCGGCCTCGTCCGTCACGATGACCAGCGTCAGCACCATCCCGCTGGCCGGGCCGCCCAACCGCTGCCGGGCCTGCCGGATGGCCTCGTGGATCCGGTCGGTCGTCGTCTCGGCCAGGTCGATCATCATCGGAGGCAGTCCTTTCCGACCGCGCTGCTGAAACCCGTGCCGCTCGAGCCCGTGCTGCTCAAAGCCGTCTCCAGGCCCGTCCGTCGCGGGCCATCATCTCGTCCGCGGACGGCGGGCCGGCCGAGCCGGCCGGGTAAGGTTCCGGCCTGCCGTGGGTGGCCCAGAATTCCTCGATCGGGTCGAGGACCATCCAGGACAGCTCTACCTCACGATGGCGGGGGAACAGCGGCGGATCGCCGATCAGCACGTCGAGCAGCAGCCGCTCGTAGGCTTCCGGGCTGCTCTCGGTGAATGATTCGCCGTACGCAAAGTCCATGTTCACATCGCGCACTTCCATCGCCGAGCCGGGAACCTTGGAGCCGAACCTGACCGTGACCCCCTCATCCGGCTGGACCCGGATGACCAGGGCGTTCTGCCCGAGTTCCTCGGTGTCGGTGGCCGCGAACGGCAGGTGCGGGGCGCGCTGGAACATCATTGCGATCTCCGACATCCGGCGCGGCAGCCGCTTCCCGGTGCGCAGGTAGAAGGGGACCCCGGCCCACCGCCTGGTATCAATCCGCAGTTTGACGGCGGCGTAGGTCTCGGTCTTCGAGTCGGGCGCCATGCCGTCTTCTTCCAGGAAGCCCGGGACCGGGATGCCGCCCTGCCAGCCGGCCGCGTACTGCCCGCGCGCGGTGGTGGCCGCGAGGTCCTCGTGCAACTGGACCGCGGACAGCACCTTCTCCTTCTCCGCCCGCAGCGCGTCCGCGTCGAAGGAGACGGGCTCCTCCATCGCGGTCAGGGCCAGCAGCTGCATCAGGTGGTTCTGGATCACGTCCCGGGCCGCGCCGATGCCGTCGTAGTACCCGGCCCGGCCTCCCACGCCGATGTCCTCGGCCATGGTGATCTGCACGTGGTCCACGTAGCCGCGGTTCCAGATCGGCTCGTACAGCGTGTTGGCGAAGCGCAGGGCCAGGATGTTCTGGACCGTCTCCTTGCCCAGGTAATGATCGATGCGGAACACCGAGTGCGGCGGGAACACCGCGCTGAGGGTCGCGTTGAGCTCGCGGGCACTCTTCAGGTCATGGCCGAACGGCTTCTCGATAACGACTCGGCGCCAGGGCCGTGGATGTCCCGGGGCCGGCGGTGGCGGGGTGGACAGCCCGGATCGCTTCAGCTGCGTGACCACCAGCTCGAAGAACTTGGGCGGGACGGACAGGTAGAAGGCGTAGTTGCCGCCGGTGCCGCGCTCACGGTCCAGCTCGGCCACGCAGTTGGCCAGCCGGTCGAACGCCTCCGCGTCGGTGAACTCGCCTGGCACGAACCTGACCCCTTCGGACACCTGCCGCCAGACCGTGTCCCGGAACGGGGTCCGCGCGTGCTCCTTGACGGCCTGGTAGGTGACCTGGGCGAAGTCCTCGTCCTCCCAGTCGCGGCGGGCGAACCCGACCAGCGAGAACCCGGGCGGGAGCAGGCCGCGGTTGGCCAGGTCGTAGATGGCCGGCATGAGCTTCTTGCGGGCCAGGTCCCCGGTGACGCCGAAGATGACCAGCACGCAGGGGCCGGCGACCCGCGGGATCCGCCGGTCCCGCGGGTCGCGCAGCGGATTAGCCGCCGCGCCGCTGATGACCTGCATCAGCCCGGACGGGTCGGCCAGCGCCTGCTGCTCGGCCTCGCTGATGACCGGGGCCGCGCTCTGGTCCCCGCCTGTCCCGGGGCTGGCCACCTGGGTGCCGTCCTGGGCTGCGGTCGCCGAATCAGTCATCACTGCGCTCCGTCTGCTGGTGCCAGGCGGCCAGCGGTCATGGCTTGTCCACCGCGGCCATGTTCGACTCGATCGTGCCCAGGAACTCGTTCCAGGAGGCGGCGAACTTCTGTACCCCCTCCTCCTCGAGCACGCGGACCACATCGTCGTAGGAGATACCGAGCTTCTCCAGGTCGGCGAAGACCTTCCTGGACTGCTCGTAGGTGCCGTGGATCGTGTCCCCGCGCAGCCTGGCGTGGTCCGCGGTGGCGCGCAGCGTCGCCTCCGGCATCGTGTTGACCGTGTCCGGGGCGACCAGTTCGACCACGTACATGGTGTCCTCGAAGGCGGGATCCTTGGTGCTGGTGGAGGCCCAGAGCGGGCGCTGCACCTTGGCCCCGGCCTCCCGCAGCGCCTGCCACCGGGGGGAGGAGATCCGCTCCTCGTAGAGTTCGTAGGCGAGCCGGGCGTTGGCGATCGCCGCCTTGCCCCGCAGCGCGGCCGCCTCAGGAGTGCCGATCTTGTCGAGCCTGGCGTCCACCTCGGTGTCCACCCGGCTGACGAAGAAGGACGCCACCGAGGCGAGCCCGGAGATGTCCCGGCCGGCCGCCAGGGCCTGCTCCAGGCCAGCCATGAACGCGTCGATGACCTGGCCGTACCGCTCGAGGGAGAAGATCAGCGTGACGTTGACGCTGATGCCCTCGGCCAGGGCAGCGGTGATCGCGGGCAGGCCCTCGAGGGTCGCCGGGATCTTGATGAACAGGTTGGGCCGGTCCACCAGCCACCAGAGCGCGCGGGCCTCGGCGATCGTCTTGGCGGTGTCCTTGGCGATCCGGGGGTCGACCTCAATCGAGACCCGGCCGTCTACGCCATCTGTGACGTCGTAGACGGGGCGGAACACGTCGCAGCCCCATCGGATGTCGTAGGTGGCGATAGACCGCGCCGCTTCCTCCAGCTTCACCTCGCGGACAGCCAGATCCTTGAGCTGCTGGTCGTAGGCGTCGCCGTGGGCCACGGCGCTGGCGAAGATCGTCGGGTTGGAGGTCACGCCGGTGACGGCCCAGTCCCGGATCAGCTCGGCGAGGTTGCCGGTCCTCAGCCGTTCCCGGCTGATGTCGTCGAGCCAGATGGATACGCCGGCGGCGGTCAGCTCGCCGAGCACCGGATGGGCCTGTGGGGTGTGTGGCTGGGAGGTCATGACTCCTCGCTTCTCGCGTTCGCTGCGGTGCTCAGCCGGGCCAGGCTGGAGCGGGCGGCTGCTGCCACATGCTCCGCCGTGAACCCGAACTCCTCGTAGAGCTTCATGTACGAGGCGGATGCCCCAAAATGCTCCAGGCTCACGCACTCACCGAAGTCGCCGGTGAACACGTGCCAGGGCTGGGCGACGCCGGCCTCGACGCTGACGCGCGCCCGGATATGCGGTGGCAGTACCTCCTCCTGATAGGAAGCATCCTGCCCGGTGAACCATTCCACGCACGGCATGGAAACAACTCGGGTCGGGATTCCCTCATCCTGGAGAATGTCCCGTGCCGCCAGCGCGATCTGCACCTCGCTGCCGGTCGCTATCACGATCACTGTCGGCTCACCGCCCGCCCCTTCGGCGAGGATGTACCCGCCACGGGCCGCCCCATCCGCGCTGGTAAGGCCGGTCCCCTCGCCACGGTCCAGGACGGGCAGGTTCTGGCGGCTCAGCGCGAGCCCGGCCGGCCGGTCGGTGTGCTCCAGCACGGTCCGCCAGACCACGCTGGTCTCGTTGGCGTCGCCGGGCCGGACCACGTCGAGCCCGGGGATGGCGCGCAGCGCGGCCAGGTGCTCGACCGGCTGATGGGTCGGGCCGTCCTCGCCGAGCCCGATCGAGTCGTGGGTCCACACGTAGGTCACGGGCAGCCCCATCAGCGCGGCGAGCCGGACGGAGCCCCGCATGTAGTCGCTGAAGACCAGGAACGTGCCACCGTAGGGCCGGGTGAGCCCGTCCAGCGCGATGCCGTTGAGGATCCCGCCCATGCCGTGCTCGCGGATCCCGAAATGCAGGGTGCGGCCGTACACGTTGCCGGGGAACATCTCGCTCTGGCGCTCGGGCGGGAGGAACGACGGCTCGCCCTTCATCGTGGTGTTGTTGCTGCCGGCCAGGTCGGCCGAGCCGCCCCACAGTTCGGGCAGGACCGGGGCGAGAGCGTTGAGCACCTCGCCGGACGCCTTGCGGGTGGCCATGCCCTTCTGGTCCGGCGGGAAGTAGGGCAGCGCCCTGGCCCAGCCATCCGGGAGCCGCCGGGCCCGGAGCCGGTCCAGCAGCGCGGCGCGCTCCGGGTTGGCCCGGGCCCACGCATCGAAGGCCTCGTCCCACTCGGCGTGCAGCCGCTTGCCCCGCTCGCTCACCTTCCGGGCGTGCGCGACCAGCGCGTCCTCGGCAGGGAAGTTCACCGCCGGGTCGAAGCCCAGGACTTGCTTGGTGGCCGCGACCTCGTCCTCGCCGAGTGCCGCGCCGTGGGCCTCGCCGGTGTTCTGCGCGTGCGGGGCCGGCCAGGCGATGATCGTCGTCAGCACGATGATGGATGGCTTGTCGGTACGGGCCCGGGCCTCCAGCAGCGCCTGGTACAGGCCGGCCGGGTCCTCGCGGTAGCCGTTCGGGCGCCGCCAGTCCAGCCGCTGCACGTGCCAGCCGTACGCCTCATACCGGGCGGCCACGTCCTCGGACTTCGCGATCTGCGTGTTGTCCTCGATGGAGATCCGGTTGTCGTCGTAGACCACGACCAGGTTGCCCAGGTCCTGGACTGCGGCCAGCGAGGATGCCTCGTGGCTGATGCCTTCCTCGATGTCGCCGTCCGAGGCGAACACGTAGACGTGGTGGTCGAAGGGGCTGTCGCCCTCCGGTGCGTCCGGGTCGAGCAGCCCGCGCTCCCGGCGGGCGGCCATGGCCATGCCGACCGCATTGGCCAGGCCCTGGCCGAGCGGCCCGGTGGTGGTCTCCACGCCCGGGGTCAGGCCGCGTTCCGGGTGCCCGGGGGTCAGGCTGCCCCACTCCCGGTAGCGCTTCAGGTCGTCCAGGGTCAGCCCGTAGCCGGACAGGTAGAGCTGGATGTACAGGGTCAGGCTGGAGTGCCCGCAGGACAGGACGAAGCGGTCCCGCCCGATCCAGTCCGGGTCGGCCGGGTCGTGCCGGAGCACGTGCTGGTAGAGCAGGTAGGCGACGGGGGCCAGGCTCATCGCCGTGCCCGGATGGCCGGAGCCCGCTTTCTGCACGGAATCCATGGCCAGGACGCGGATCAGGTCGACGGCGCGCTGGTCGGCCTCAGTCCACTCCAGCGTGGCGGCGCCGGCCCTGGCCGCCTGGGTGTCTGGTGCGCTGGTGCTGCTGGCTGCGCTGCGAGATGGGCTGCTCACCGCGGGATCAGGGCTCCTCTCGTGGCTGGCGCCTGGCCGCCCCTAGGTCAGGCAAACGAAACCCTATCCCCAGTTTGACCTACTTCCCGGACCGGCCCCGCGGTGCCCTGGAGGGGGGCCGCGGCCGTGCTCAGGGCCACGGGCCCACGGCGTCGGCTGACCGGGGCGGTTCCCGGTACGCTCCCACCCATGGCGACCCCGATGCCCGGCTTCGACCCCCGGGCCGTGATCGAGGGGCGGCCCCCGGGCAGGCCGCGGATCGGGCTGATCCTGGGGATCATCGCCGCCATCGGCTGCGGGATCGTCGTACTCGGCACGGACGTCCTGCAAAGCGTGGACGCCGCCGGGCACAGCGTCGCGCCCTTCCTCATCGCGGTGCCGTTCGCCCTGCTCCCGGTGCCCTTCCTGGTGGGCTGCGTGCTGCTGATCGACCGGCTGGAGCCCGAGCCCCGGGCCAACCTGGTGCTCGCCTTCGCCTGGGGGGCCGGGGTCGCGGCCCTGCTCGCGGCGGTGATCAACACCGCCGGGCTGGTCTTCATCACCCAGCCCGCACTCGGCCAGAACACGGGGGAGTACGTGTCCGCCACCTTCGGGGCTCCCGTGGTGGAGGAGAGCCTCAAGGGGCTCATCCTGATCATCCTGCTCTGGCGGCGGCGCCAGGAACTGGACGGCCCCACCGACGGCATCATCTACGCGGCCATGGTGGGCCTCGGCTTCGCGATGATGGAGAACATCGGGTACTACATCGGCGCCCTGGTCCGTCCCGAGATAGGCGGGGTCAGGCTGCTCGGCGCCACGTTCGTGCTCCGCGGTGTGCTCTCGCCGCTGGCGCATCCCATCTTCACGTCCATGACCGGCCTGGGGGTGGCCTACGCGGCCACCCACCGGCACGCGCGCTGGGCGGTGCCGCTGGGCCTGCTGGCCGCCATGGTGCTGCACGGGACGTGGAACGGGCTGACCGCGTTCGGGCTGCACGGGCTGGCCATCGCGTACGCCATCCTGGCCTGCGTGCTGGGCATCCTGGCCGGGGTGATCGTCGCCGACCGGCGCCGGATCGTCCGGCTGATCTGGCGGTTCCTGCCCGGGTACGAGGCCATCGGCGTGGTCACCGAGGCGGACCTCAAGATGCTGAGCACGCTACGCGAGCGGCGGGCCGCCCGGCTGTGGGCGCGCCGCACCGGAGGCCGGGCCGCGGCCCGGGCCATGGAGGATTACCAGCTGGCCGCCACCGAGCTGGCCCTGGTCCACTTGCGGGCCCAGCGCCAGATCATCGACCCGGACCAGTTCGAGCAGCGGCGCCGGGACCTGGTGCGGCTGATGGCCATGGCCCGCAGCGCGTTCTTCCGGCGCCAGCCGGAGCCCCCGCAGCCGCCCTGGGCGCCGAGCGCCGCGTCAGGATTTGGCCGGCACCGTCACGGTCCCGCCCACGCTCCCTAGCGATCCGCCGGCCTCTGATCCGCCGGGCTCCGATCCGGCCGCTTCCGGTCCGCCTGCTTCTGATCCGGCGGCCGGCACTACCGGGCCCCGGTCCCGGGTGGCGAACATCAGCCGCAGCGCAGCGATCCAGATCAGCACCGACCCGCTGACGTGCACCCAGACCAGCCCGGCCGGGAGGCCGCTGAAGTACTGGGCGTAACCGATGACTCCTTGGAGCCCGACCAGCCCGAGCATCAGCCACCCCAGCCTGCGCACCCGCCGGGGCGCGCCGGTCAGTTGCAGGCACACCGCCAGCACGGCCACCAGGGTGCCCAGCATCCAGCCGATGTCCGCGTGCAGCTGGGTCACGCCCTCCAGCGGCAGGTGGTAGCGCGGTACATACGAGGGCCGGCCCCCGGCGTGCGGCAGGAACGTCAACCCGGCCAGCGGCCCGGTGCCGGTGACGACGGTTCCCGCCGCCAGCATCAGCGCTACCACCGGCACCAGGGCTACCGACAGCACCCGCAGGTCCGCCCGGACCAGCCTGGTCGCAGGCCCGTCTCCCTCGGCGCAGCGGGACCAGAGCGTCACGGCCAGCGCCAGGATTGTGCTGGACAGCAGGAAGTGGATTGAGACGGCGGCCGGATTGAGGTCGGTGAGCACCACGATCCCGCCCAGTACCGCCTGGGCCACCACCCCGAGCGGCTGGGCGGCGGCCAGCCAGACCAGGCCGGGCCGCCGGGCCCCGCCCGGGCGGAACCGCCAGGCGGTGAGCACGACCAGCACGGCCACCACCATGACCGCGAAGGTCAGCATCCGGTTGGTGAACTCGATATAGGTGTGGATGATCGGGTCACCACGGGTTCCCGCCGCGACCAGGCTGCTGGAGGTGCAGTCCGGCCAGTCGGGGCAGCCGAGGCCGGACGCGCTCAGCCGGACCGCGGCGCCGGTCAGGATGATCCCGGCGTTCGCCACCACCCCGGCCAGCGCGACCCGGCGCATCGAGGTGGGCGTGGGAAAGAGGAAGGGGGCCACCCAGGCCCAGACACCGCGGCGCGCCCTGGTCTGCCCGGGCGCGGAGCCGG
>CAVYQF010000043.1:0-647163 GCA_963770545.1 uncultured Actinomycetes bacterium
GCGTCCACCTTGGCCTGGATTTCCTCCCGGGTCAGCCCGGACGGGCCATCCTCGGCGAGGACGTCGGCGAACTGGCGGTCCTGCCGCCAGGCCCGCTTCGCGGCCGCGCTGACGATCCGGTGCGCTTGCGCGGGGCTCTGTCCCCGCGCTTCGAGCAGCACGGCCACCCGCCGCGCGGCGGCCAGCCCCAGCTCGGTGTTCTGGTGCAACGTGATCCGGATGTCGTCCACGTCGTGAGCGAACGTGCGCACCACCGAGGCCAGGTAGTCCTTGTCCTCCTCGGGATAGTGGAAGAACCACGACAGGCCGTACGGGTCCGCATACGGCGGCTGGCCGTCCGGGGTGATCACGGTGACGTCAAAGCCGGCGGCGGCGAACCGCTGGTAAGGCTTGAGGGCTTCCTCGGCGAAGTAGCCAGTCGGGTGCGCGGTCCCGTCCGCGAGCGTCATCTCACGGGCACTGGTCATCAGATAGGCGATCCGGGTCATCAGCCACCTCCACGGCGAGGGCTGCCTCGGCACGTTGCGCGTGCTGGTGACTTTGCCATCGCGCCGGCGATCCAGCTACGCCCTGCCATGACGGTTTCCTGCTGAGATGTTGCCCATTCCGGTGGTGATGCCAGAATCCGGCTGATCTCTATCGTGATCTAGCGGAACTGGCGGTGACCAGGCATGGATTCCGCGGGCCCCGGTGCCGCATGCTGGGCAGCAGCGAGGCGAGGAGGCAGCGCGATGAGTCCAAGGCAGGCCGAACGGCCGGTGACCTCGGGGGAGCTGATCGCGGAACTAGCGGCCCGCGCGCCCCGGACCGGCGCGAACACCGGGGCGTGGCCGGGGCTGACCGTCTACCGTTTCACCGCGCCCGCCGGGCCCAGCTGGGAGGAGATCCAGTCGCTGTCCCTGTGCGTCGTGGCCCAGGGCCGCAAGGCGGTCACCGTCAACGGTGAGACCTATCTGTACGACCCGTTCCACTACCTGGTGCTAAGCAGCCACCTGCATTTCCAGGCCGAGATCCTGGAGGCGTCGCCGAGCCTACCGTTCCTGTCCTTCGTCCTGCAGATCGAGCCGGCCCTGGTCCGCCGGGTGTCCAGCGACATGCTGGAACGGCGCACCACGGCGTTCCGCTCACGCCCGGATGAGGCGCAGCCCCCGGAAAACCAGGCGCTGGTGTCCGCACTCGACCAGGAGTTGCTGGGCGCGGTGCTCAGGTTCCTGCGCGCGGTGGGCCGGGACACCGACCGGCGGGTGCTGGCTCCCCTGTACCTGCAGGAGATGGTCTACCGGGTGCTGCAGCGCGAGCAGTTTGCCCGGCTGCTGTCGATCGCCGCAGCCCAGGCTGCGACCAACCCCGTATCCGCGGTGCTGGACTACGTGCGGACGCACCTGTCCGAGCCGCTGACCGTGGCGGACATGGCCGAGCAGGTCAGCCTCAGCCCGTCGGCGTTCGCCCACCTGTTCCGGGACGTCACCGGCCGGTCGCCGTACCAGTTCCTGAAAGAGATGCGCCTGGACCAGGCCCGCGAACTGCTGGTGGACGGGAACCTGGCCGTGGCCCGGGTCTCCAAGGAAGTGGGCTACGCCAGCGTCTCGCACTTCATCAGCGAGTTCCGCGGCCGGTTCGGCGTCACTCCCCGGGCCTACTGCGACATCAACGCCATGCACGCCGAACTGGGCAGCCAGCGCCTCCCGCAGGATGGCACCCGGGCCTGACCCTCCCCACCCGCATCTCCCATCACCTTCCACGTATCAAAAGCGCCAGCGCCAGCGCCGCATGAGACTGCGCTCCAGAATGCGCGTTCGGAGCAGCGTGCTGTGGACAGGTACGCGAAAGAGGAGCCTGCGCTAGTGCGCAGGCTCCTCTTTCCAGGCCGCTTCTGGGTGCGTTTACGTTCCAGCGAGTGCCTCGCTCACGGAGCGGGAAAGGGACCGTGACGGACTTCGTCAAGGAATTGCTGCCATGATTCGCGGCCGAAGCGAAGAATGGCACCGGCCTTGTCCTTGCTGTCACGAACGGCGACACCGCCTGCCGGGAAGCAGGCCACTTCGACGCAGTCCCCATTCGTGGTGCTGGCGCTGGACTTCCTCCACGTCAGACCGGGCAAACTTGCTGTTCCCCCTCCCACCCCTACCGAGGGTGAGAATCCGGCCAAAGGTTTGGGATCAGGATTTTCGCGGCAGCCTGCCGGGTCATGTAGTCGCATATCTTACCTTCTCGTCTGGGGCATACTCGATTTGAAGTTGATTCACGAAAACCGTCAGGCCCAAACCTGCTGAGAAGTCCGTATAATCAGCTCGCGTGATTGCTCCGGGGGCCAGCTGGCCGCGTACCCGGGGGTGACGGTGCGCGCCATCTGGCCTTACCATCAGCGTGGGCTGCTCGCCGAGCCCGCCCAGGATGCCTCTGGCTACCGGCGCTACGACGGGCGGGCCGCGGTCGAGCTGATCCGGATCAAGACCCTGGCGGAGGCGGGCGTCCCCTGGCCCGCATCGGGGAACTCCTCGACGCCGAGCCCGGCGAGTCCGGGGAGGTCATCACGCAGATCGACGAGGCGCTGAAGAAGCAGGTCCGCGAGCTTATCCAGCACCAGCGCAAGATCCCTGAGCTCGCCGGAGGTGAGCGGCTGTTCCTGCCCCCGGAGATCGTGGAGATGCTCGACGACCTGCGCCGGATGGGCGTCACCGGGCGGACGGTGCAGCTCGAGCGGGACGTGACCTCCAGCGTCACCAGCTCCTCACCGTCCTGGCCGCGGCTGAACGAGCTCGCCCAGGAGCGCCTCGAAGAGCTGGGCGACTACGCGGGTGCCTCATGACCGGGGGAATCGAGATCCGCGGCCCCCGGCTACTGCTCCGGGCCCTGCAGGCCAGCGAGATCGACGAGGAATGGCAGGCCATGGTCGACGCCGACCCTATGGTGATCGCCACGCTGCCCGATGAGCAGGCCTTCCGGGCCCGGCTGCGGCAATCGGGCCGGCTGGTCGATGGCCAGCTCGACCTGGCCGTCGACCTGGATGGGGCGCTGATCGGGCGGATCCAGACGTTCGTGCCCCCGGGCCGCCCGCTGCCCCCCGGCACTTTCGAGGTGGGGATCGGCCTTCGCGAGCACTCTCAGGGCCAGGGCCATGGCCGCGAAGCCCTGGCCCTGCTGACCGACTGGCTGTTCGACCACGCCGCCGCCGAGGTCGTCGAGAGCGCCACCGACCCGGCGAACGCCGCGATGCGGGCGGTCTTCCGCCGGGTCGGCTGGGCCCGGGCCGGATCGCAGACCGAGTTCGGCCGTGAGTGGGCCGTCTACCGGATCACCCGGAAGGACTGGCTGACGTCGCGAAGTACGGGCCGGACTCCTTGCTGAACAGCAGGATGACCGCGCCGAGCCCGACGAGCCAGACAATGACGCCGACAAGCACCGATTGATTTGTCTTGCCGGCGCCCGCATCTGCTCGCCGTCACATTCTTCCCTTTTGAGGGCGCCCTTCACGGCCCGCTATCGGGTGAACCGGGCACTGGGCTCACCGCGCAGATGCCCGGGCGGGAGCGTGCGGCCGCACAGGACGAGCGCCAGGTCCTGGGCCGGGCCGGACATTGGCACCCCAGACCCGAGCGACCAGTCCAGGTCCTCGGCGTGCAGCGCGACCCCGGCCAGATCGGTCCCGAAGAACTTCTGTGAGCTGGGCCCCGTGACCGCGGTCAGGACCGTCCGCAGGCGGTCCTCGGGAACCCGGCGGCCGAGGCCGAGCGCGACCGTGATGTCCAGGCCGTGGATCACGTCGTGGGTGAGCGCGCCCTCGAACCCGCCGCCGGGCGGCTTCCAGGAGTTTTGCTCGTTGTCCCGCAGGGCCGCGGCGAGTTCTTCCGGCGGGGCGGTCCCGTCCCGCCGGGCGCAGCGGTCGGCCATCTGGTTGAAGTTCCCGCGCGACCTGGCCATCTCGAACACGAACCGCGGGAGACGGTAGCGAAACGGCATGGTGATGTGGGCCACGACCTCGCGTACCCGCCATCCCTGGCACAGCGTCGGGGCGTCCCACGCCTCCGGGGGCAAGCTGGCCAGGATCGTGGCCAGGTCACGGCGCTCCGCCGCGATCGCCCCGGCGATGCCCGCGTTCTTCGTCTCCGCGGTGGTCATGGTGTGCTCCTCGTCTTCGGGCCTGCACTGCGGGCCGCGAGGTATCCGGCGAAGCGGTCCAGGGAGGTACGGAAGCCAGCCTGGGCCTCGGGGGACCGGGCAAACTCAGGCACGTTGACCTGGCGGATCTCGACCCCGGTGCGGATGCCGCCGAGGTCGGTGAAGGTCACGGTCACCGTCATCCCGGAGTGGGCCTCGGTCCACACCAGCCTTTCCGGCGGGGTGACCTCGTCGTAGACCGCCTGGGTGGGGTAACGGCTGCCGTCGGCGTCGTTGATCATGACGGTCTCGAACACCCCGCCCGGGCGCGGGTCAACGGTGATGTGCTCGACTGGGGCGCTGGTCCCGGCCGGGCCCCAGAAATGGGTGAGGTGCTCCGGCTGGGTCATGCACTGGAACACGAGCTCACGGGGGGCCTCGAAGACCCGGGTGAAGACGAGTTCGGCCGGGCCTGCTGCTGAGTTGCTCACTGGCCGCTCCTTTCGCTTGACGGTGCCCGCCCTGGCGGCGGTGCTGGCTCCTCTGGCGGGATCGACCTGGGATCGCCAGCCGTTCCTCGCTGGAGATCGCGCAGGTGGGCGTCGAGCTTGTCGAAGCGCTCCGCCCAGATCCGGCGGTTGTCCTCGATCCAGGCGGCGGCCGGCTCGAGCGCCCCGGCCTCTAGGTGGCAGGGCCGGAACTGGGCGTGCCGGGTCCGCGAGATGATCCCGCAGCGCTCGAGCACCTTCAGGTGCTTGGAGATGCCGGGCAGGGTCAGGTCGAAGGGAGCGGCCAGCTCGTTCACCGTGGCGTCTCCCCGCGCCAGCCGGGCCACGATGGCCCGCCGGGTCGGATCCGCCAGGGCCGTGAAGGTGGCGTCGAGCTGATCCTGCGCCACTGCCAGGCCGGCACTAGGCATCTGACCTCCCCGTAACAGCGATCCCTGCTCAGTATTTGACCATCTAGTTAATTAGCTGTCAAGTTAAATACTAAGGGCAGCTCTCAGCGATCTCGGGCCAGGCGCTCAGGCTGTTGACCACCTCCCCGCATGTCAGCTTTTACTGACGCCGCGCTGACGTCAGCATATGCTGACGTTGATGGAATCTGCCCTGGAGACCACCGAGGGCGCCGCCAGCACCGACCCTGACGTGGGGCTTCGCACCGTGGCGGCCCAGCGGGTGCTCACCGAGCGGCTGGAGATCCTCCAAGTCGATAACGCCCCGGCGCTCGGGTGGTCCTGACGGCCATCGGGATCGACGTCGGCGCCGTGCGCAGCAAGATCGAGGCGTCCTTCAGGCCAGGAGCCCTCACCCGGGCCATCCACCGCGGCACCTCCCCCGGCGAGGCCCCGGCGAGGCCCCCGGCGAGGCCCCCGGCGAGGCCCCCGGCGAGGCCCCGGGCGAGGCCCCCCGGGCGAGATGCCGAGGATGTCGTGCCACGTCAGCATGCCCTCACCCCCTCTTCGAGGGTCCTAGATCGCCACTGCGGCTGTCTGGGCGCTCTCTAGTTCGCCAACGCTGATTTCGACGCAGAACTCGTTGCCTTCAGGATCGGCGAGGATCACCCAGCCGAACTCGGGGCGCCGGTCGCTGACGATCGTGGCGCCGAGCCCGGTGAGCCGGGCGATTTCCTCATCCTGGGTCCGGTCGGCCGGCATGACGTCCAGGTGCACCCGGTTCTTGATCGTTTTCTCCTCGGGAACCCTGACGAAGTACAGCCGCGGGTGGCCCTCACCCAGGTGCCCGACGGCGGAGTCCCCGGACCCCGGCTGGGGCTCCTCGGTCACCGGCCACCCCGTGACCTGTCCCCAGAACCCGGCCAGGGCGCGAGGATCGGCGCAATCGAACGTGATGTTAAGAATGACAGAACTCACGGCATTCTCCGCTCCAGCGCGGGCAGGCAGATCGCCCCGGTGATGGGCAGGGGGGCACCTGCCAATGATCTCGCAGGCGCGCGCGCCAGGCGGCTGTACCGTGCCGTCATGGCTATCTCATTCAGTGCGGAGACCCTCAGGCTGCTGGCGGGGCGCAACTACGCCGTTCTGGCCACCATCAACCCCGACGGCAGCCCGCACACCTCCACGATGTGGGTCGGCCTGGACGGCGACGACCTGCTGTTCTCCACCCTGGAAGGACGCGTCAAGCACCGCAACATGGTGCGCGACCCGCGCGTCAGCGTCACCGTGTGGGACTCCGCGGACCCGGAGATATCCGTGGATCTCCGTGGCCGGGTTTCGATCACGCCCGACCCCGGGCGGTCGCTGCACGTCCAGCTGGCCCGTAAGTACGACGCCGATCCGGGCCAGGATCCTCCTGGCAGGCACCGCGTCATCGTGCGGATGACCGTCGAGAAAGCGGCCGGGCACGCCGCGTAGCCCGTGATCACCTACGAGTGGCGCGGGCCCTTCACCAGCAGCGAGGTCAGCGCGCTGCACGCGGCGGCCTTTGGTGACTGTGACGGGGCCCGGAACTGGCGGGATCAAGTGGAGCGCCACAGCCTGGGCTGGGTCTGCGCCCGAAATGGGGATGATCTCGGGGGGTTCGTCAACGTGGCCTGGGATGGCGGCGCCCACGCCTTCATCCTCGACACCATGGTCGCTCCCCGGATGCACCGGCAGGGCACCGGCACCAGGCTGGTCACCCTCGCCATCGCCGAGGCGCGCCGGGCGGGCTGCGCATGGCTGCACGTCGACTTTGAGGAGCACTTGCGGCCCTTTTACCTCGGCAGTTGCGGATTCACCCGCTCCGCCGCTGGCCTTATCGCCCTCTGAACCGCCCGCCTGCCCCAGCCTCCAGGCCGGGTCCCGGGGATGGCTGCCAGACGGTGGTGCCAGTCAGTTCGCTGATGATCAACTGATTGGTGACGCTGTAGCATCACCAATCGGTTGATCACGTTCGCCGGGTGCCCGACCGGGCGGCACACGGGTAACACCAGCCACGGACGTCACAGAAGTCTCGTGGGCGGAGATATTGCGGCGCATACCCGCCGGGTTGTACGGGCCAGCCGTTCGTCACCGGGGTAACGGTCGGCGGCCCCGCGCAGCCGGGGCAGAGTGGACACCATGAACGATTACATCGCACTCGTAACCGGCGCCAACAAAGGCATCGGCCAGGAAATTGCCCGGCAGCTCGTGGCCGCCGGGTTCACGGTGTACGTCGGCTCCCGCGACCCGGAGCGCGGCCAGCAGGCCGTCAACGAGATCGGCGGCGGGGCCCGGCTCCTCGTACTCGACGTGACCGAGCCCACGAGCATCGCCGACGCGGCCCAGCAGGTCCACGACCTCGACATCCTGGTCAATAACGCCGGCATCATGGTGGATGGCCGGACGGCACCGGAGGCCGACGTGGACAGCTTCCGCCGGACGTACGAGACGAACGTGTTCGCGGTCCTCGCGGTCACCAACGCCTTCCTGCCGGCGCTGCGGCGTTCCGCGCGGCCCCGGATCGTGAACGTCTCCAGCGGGACCGGATCGCTGACCTGGAGCACCGGCCCGGACGCGCAATTCGCTGTCTCCAGAGGCACCGGCGCCGCGTACCGCTCGTCCAAGACGGCCCTGAACGCACTGACCGTGTTCTACGCCCAGGCCCTGGCCGGCGAGGGCTTCCGGGTGAATGCGCTCGCGCCCGGCCTGCGCAGGACCGACCTCAACGAGCGCGCCGCCGCCAGCGACGGGGATCCGGCGGAAGCGGCCGCGGGCGCCGTCCGGCTGGCCCTGCTCCCCGACGACGGCCCCACCGGCGAGTTCTTCTCCTGGGACGGAACCCCCGCGCCCTGGTAGATCACCCGGGCCGGACGGCGGCGTGAGCGGCCCGTCCATGCCGCCCCGTCCATAATGAGGCTGTGCCGCGACTCGTCACCCCCGCCGTTGCGCCCGGCAGACTCGCGCGGTTGCGCCAGCCCGTACTGGAACAGGACGGCTTCGTGCTGCGGCCCTGGCGGGCGCCGGACGCGCCCGCCGTGGCCGAGGCCTACTCCGACCCCAGCATCCAGCGCTGGCACAACCGGTCGATGAACGGGGCGGAAGCGCAGGCCTGGATCGCTTCGTGGCCCGGGCGGTGGGCCGAGGAGAACGGCGCCGGCTGGGCCATCGACGGGGCTTCCGGCCTCCTCGGGCAGATCAGCCTGCGCCGGGTGGACCTGGCCGAGGGGCTCACGGAGGTGTCCTACTGGGTGGTGCCCGCCGCCCGCGGCGACCGGGTCGCACCGCGGGCCCTGTGCGCGCTGAGCGCGTGGCTGTTCGACCATCTCCGGCTGCACCGGGTCGAACTGGCCCACTCGGCGATGAACCCCAGCTCGTGCCGGGTCGCGGAACAGGCCGGCTTTCCGCTCGAGGGGACCAAGCGGGGCGAGTGCCTGCACCGCGACGGCTGGCACGACATGCACCTGCACGCCCGCCTGGCCGGCGACCCACGGCCGGCCCTGGCTGGCATGATGCCGTGAGGCCGCTGGGATAAGAAACTGTGGGGTGAGCACGTGGACGCGATATTCGAGCATCCCGTCGATGTCCGGTGGCGGGACACGGACGCCCTGGGCCACGTCAACCACGCGGTGTTCCTGACCTACCTCGAGGAAGGCCGGGACGCCTTCTTCATGCAGACCTTCGGCGGCGAACCCGATTACGTGGTGGCCCGGATCGAGATCGACCTGCGGGCCGAGGTCCGCCACCCGCAGCGCCGGGTGGCGGTACGCCTGGCCGTGGAACACCTGGGCACGACGAGCCTCACCACCCGCGAGACGATCCTCACCCCGGCGGGGGAGATCGCCGCCGAGGCGCGCGTCGTCACCGTCCGGTGGGATCGCCGGGCCCGCAAACCTGTCCCCTTCAGCGAGACCGAACGGGCCCGGCTGACCGCCGTCATTGAACGTTGACCGGGTTCTGGCGCACGGGCCAGCGCAGCGGTTATCCGGTGAGCCGGGCTTCGCGCCGCAGCAGCGCAGGAAGTTCCCCGGGTTCGGGTGACACGCCGGACAGGCCGCGCGCGGCGAACCACCGGGCCACGTTCACCGCGTCCCGGTCCAGGAATTCCGCGCCGCGCGGGTTGGCGATCACGTCCACGACCTGAGGCAGGTCGATCATGATCAGCCGGCCCTGGTGGACCAGCAGGTTGTAGGCGGACAGGTCGCCGTGGGCCAGACCAGCAGCGGCCAGGACCACCAGCGCCTCCACCAGCTGCTCCCACAGCCCGGCCAGCTCGCGGCCCTCGGGGCGGATCTCGGCGAGCCGGGGCGCGGCGCTGCCGTCGGGCTCGCCGATGAACTCCAGCAGCAGCTCGGTGCCGAGTACCTGCACCGGGTACGGGACCGGCACCCCGTAGCCGTGCAGCTGGGACAGCGCGGCGAACTCGGCGTTCACCCACTGCCGGGCGATCATCTGCCGCCCGGCCGCGGTGCGCTGGGCCATCGCGCGGGTGTCCCGGGATTCGCGGACCCGGCGGCCCTCCAGGTAGGCGCTGTCGCGCTGGAACATCTTGTGGTCGGCGTCCCGGTACCGTTTGGCCGCCAGCAGGCAGGAGCGGCCGCCGCCGGGCACGCCGCGGCGCAGCAGGAAGACGTCGGCTTCCTTGCCGGTCTTCAGGATGCCCAGCTCGGTGTCAACCGCGGCCAGGTCGGTCACCAGCCAGCGCGGGTAAGGCTCAGGTCCCCGCTCGAGCGGCGCCGACTGGTCCCAGGTGGACCAGCGGTCGCCTTCGGGCAGGCCGTGGACGGCCTCGAGGGCGTCCAGGGCGGGTAGCGCGCGGCGATGCCGGTTGCGTTTGGCGAAGGTGGGTTCGTCGTCGTCAAACCGCCACTTGCGGCGGCGGAAGGCAGAATCGGGCACGGGTGGTGCTCCTCAGGCAGACGGTCAGGGCGGGCAGCATGAACTGCGAAACGGGCGCACGCATGATCAGCCCTCCTTCCGCTCGGCCGGCATCGCCGGCACTCAGCCTGTGACGCTCAGGCTGCCAGCCGCGCGCGGCCGGGGCAACCGAATTTCCCGGCCCTCCCCTGCCGGTGATGACGTGGAAGAACTAAAGATCTAACGTTCAATAACGGCCCTACCGGCCTGCTGCTACTCGCCGCGCCATGTCGTTTCAACGAGGAAGGGCTGACCCCCGTGGTGGATGTGCCAGGAACCTGCGACGCCCGGTTCGAGCCGGTCCGGGACGTGCTCGCCGAACAGCTCGACTCGGGCCACGACACGGGCGCGAGCATCGCGGTCAACATCGACGGCCAGACGGTGGTCAACCTCTGGGGCGGCTGGCGTGATGAGGAGCACCGCACGCCCTGGACCGAGAACACCATCACCAACGTCTGGTCCACCTCCAAGACCGTCACCAACCTGGCCGCCCTGATGCTGATCGACCGGGGGCTCCTCGATCCCTACTCGCCGGTCGCGAAGTACTGGCCGGAGTTCGCCGAGAACGGCAAGGAACGCATCGAGGTCCGGCACATCCTCAGCCACACCTCCGGCGTGTCCGGCTGGGAGGCGCCGTTCACGACCGAGGACATGTACGACCGGGACGCCGCCACCCGCCAGCTCGCCACCCAGGCGCCCTGGTGGGAACCTGGCACCGCGTCGGGTTATCACGCGCAGAATCAGGGCCACCTGGTTGGTGAGCTGGTGCGCCGCCTGACCGGCCAGCCCCTGAAGACCTTCGTCGCGCAGGAGATCGCCGGCCCGCTCGGTGCCGACTTCCAGATCGGCGCGGCCGAGGCCGACTGGGACCGGATCGCGCCGGTCACCCCGCCGCCTCCGCTGCCCTTCGACCTGGCCAGCCTGGACCCCGAAAGTCCGGTGTACAAGACCTTCACCGGACCGGTGGCCGACGCCGGCGCCGCGAACACGCCCGCCTGGCGGCACGCGGAACTGGGTGCGCTCAACGGCCACGGGAACGCCCGCTCGGTGGCCCGCATCCTCCGGGTGCTGGCCCTGGGCGGCGAGGCCGGCGGCGTGCGGTTGCTGTCGCCGGACACCATCAGCCTGATTTTCGACGAGCAGAGCCATGGCCCGGACCTCGTCCTCGGCGTCCCGCTGCGCTTCGGCATCGGCTACGCGCTGCCCGAGACCGAGACCGTGCCCTACATCCCGCTGGGGCGGACCTGTTTCTGGGGTGGGTGGGGCGGCTCGGTCATCCTCATGGACCTCGACGCCCGGACCACCATCAGCTACATGATGAACAAGATGGGACCCGGCATCATCGGCTCGGACCGCTCCGAGGCGTACGTCCGCGCCATCCAGGGTTGCCTGACCTGACCTGAGCTCAGCTGACCTGATCTAACGGTTCCTGAGGTAGCCGTCGGCGAGCTTGGGCGGCGCGCACGCGAGCCAGCCGTCGGTGATCGCGTCGCGCAGCGACTGGTCCGCTACCCCCGGCAGCTGGATGAGCACGGCGGAATACCCGTCGAAGTGCGGAATCGTGAAAAAGGGGCCCGGGTTCGCGGCGAGCACGGCGTCCTTCTCGCCGAGGTCCTCGACACGGACTGCGAGGATGGGCCCGTCCGGCGGGGTCTCGTCGCCGAACCGCCGCAGGTCGGCCTTACTGAACGGCCGTTCCCACGCGAACGCCTTCCCGGCCACGTACCACGTCCGGTTCCCGTGCCGCTGATTCTCAGTGACCTCGGGCAACTCTGCGGCCATCCGGGCTACGTCCTCGATAGTCGCCACGGTCCTACGCTACTGGCGCAGCGGGTCGAAGGGCACGAGGTCGAGGCCGGGATCCAGGCCCAGGGCGGCCCGGGCGGCGACGCCGCCCGCGTACGGCCCCATGGTCAGCCCCTCCGCGCCCAGGCCGGTGGCCACGAACAGCCCGGCCACGCCGGGCACCGGGCCCAGCAGCGGGCAGTCGCCGGGACCCGCCGGGCGAAAGCCCACCCGGGTTTCCAGGTAGGTCGCGGATCCGAGGCCCGGGGCCACGGTCAGGGCCTCCGCCAGGACCTGGGACAAACCCGCCGCGGTCACCCGGTGATCGAAGCCGGCACCCGGCTCCCGGGTCGCGCCGACGACCACCCGGGAACCCTCGAAGGCGAGCAGATAGTGGCCACTGCCGACGGGCAGGACCACCGGCCAGTGACGCGTGTCCGTCGATCCCAGCGAGAGGTGCACGATCTGGCCGCGCTGCGGGGCGACCCGGACCACGGCACCGGCCGGCTCCAGGAAAGACGTCGTCCAGGCGCCGGTGGCCGCGACGACGGCGTCCGCCTCGATCAGTTCCCGGTCCGCCAGCACACCGGCGGCCCGCCCAGCCCGGCACACCAGCGCCGCATCGCCCCCCCGGATCGTCGCCCCTTTCCGGCACGCCGCCCTGACCAGGGCGTCTCTGAACTTCCGGCCATCCACCCGCGCCGCGCCCGGGATGTGCACCGCGGGCATGTGCGGGCGCAGCGGCGGGAACAGGCGCTGGACCGCGGAGCCGGTGACGACCTGGACGTCCCCCATCTCGGGGTGCCCGGCCCGCTGGGCCTCGAGCCTGACCCGGACCGGCTCCAGCTCATCCTCACGGTCGGCTACGACGATCGCCCCGGACTGACGGTAGGAAACATCGCCCTCACCGAGGTCCGCGAGCTCGGCCACCAGGGCGGGGTAGACCTGCGCCGCAGCGCAGGCGAACTCGTATCCCCCGGGATCGTCCACCCCGGAAGTCCAGGGGCAGATGATTCCCGCGCCGGCCGCGGTCGCCTGGCCGGGCCACCCCGCATCGATCAGGGTGACTTCCGCCCCCAGGCTGCTCGCCGCGTAGGCACAGGCACTTCCCACGATTCCTGCGCCCACCACGACCAGCCGCATGCGGTTCTCCTCCCGGAACGATCTCCCCCGGAATCCTCCCGCGTGTGGCTGACCGGAAACCTGCCGGTCGCCGACCCGGTGAACCAGCTTGCCAGTCAGTGGCCCGGCCGCTTAGTAGGTGGCCCGGCCGCCGCTCAGGTCATACACGGCGCCAGTCGAGAAACTGCACTTGTCCGAGGCCAGCCAGGCCACGAGTTCCGCGACCTCCTCAGGCCGCCCCAGCCGGCGCATGGGGATGAGGCTGGTCATGTACTCCAGCACCTCGGGGGTGTTGTCGGCGTTCATGGGCGTCTCGATGACCGCAGGCGCGATCGCGTTGACGAGGACCCCGCTGGTGGCGAGTTCCTTGCCCAGCGACTTGGTCATCCCGATCACAGCCGCCTTGGTCGCCGAGTAGGCCCCGAGCCGGGGGTTGCCATCCTTGCCCGCCATGCTGGCCAGGTTGACGATCCGGCCCCACCCGCGGTCCCGCATGCCGGGCACCACGGCGCGGCACATGTGAAACGTGCCGGTCACGTTGACGGCGAACGTCGCCGCCCACTCCTGGTCGCTGACCTCCCACAGCGGCTTGTTGGGACCGACGATGCCGGCCGAGTTGACCAGGATGTCCACCGGGCCGATCCTCTCGATGGCCGCGCCGACCGCGGCCGCGTCGGTCACGTCGGCCACCACGTCCGCGTCCCCGGACACATCCAGCGTGATCACGGTGATCCCGTCCTGGCCGAGCCGCTGAGCGGTGGCCCGGCCGATGCCGCTGGCTCCGCCGGTGATGACAGCTGTGCGGGACATGGTCTTCCTTCCGTAGCGGACAGGCACAATCAACGAGAACGTTAGGATCGCAGCATCCGGCACGCAGGCGGCATTCGCCGTGGCCGCCGCCGGATCGGGGAGGGCGGGGCATGCGGGCGTTCGTACTCACCGGCCCGCGCCAGTTCACCGTGGCCGAGGTCGAGCCGCCCGTGCCCGCGCCCGGCCAGGTCGTGGTGGACGTCGAACGCGCCGGGGTGTGCGGGACCGACGTCGAGTTTTTCACCGGCCACATGGCGTACCTGCATCAGGGCCACGCGACGTACCCTATGCGGCCCGGCCACGAATGGTGCGGCGCGGTGTCGGCCGTCGGGGCCGGGGTGGATCCGGCGTGGGCGGGCCAGCGGGTCACCGGCGATACCATGCTCGGCTGCGGCCGCTGTCACCGCTGCCGCAGCGGGCGGCAGCACGTCTGCGAGGAACGCTTCGAGATCGGTGTCCGGGGCGGCTGGCCCGGCGCCCTGGCGGAGCAGGTGCCGGTGCCGGTCACGGCCTTGCGCGCCCTGCCGGACAGCGTCGGCGCGACGGCTGGGGCGATGGTCGAGCCGGCCGGAAGTGCCCTGCGGGCCGTTCGGGCCGCCGCCCTGGCGCCCGGCGACACTCTCCTGGTCCTGGGCGCGGGAACGATCGCCCTGCTCGTCGCGCAGTTCGCGCTGGCGCACAGGGCCGTTGTCCATGTTCTGGGCCTGACCCAGCCGTCGCTGGACTTCGCGCGGACGCTGGGCGTGCACGGCGCGTGGACCGCGGCCCAGCTGCCCGCCGTCCCCTTTGACGCGATCATCGACTGCTCTACCGGCACCGAACTCCCGGCCCTGGCCCTGGACCTGATCGAGCCGGGTAAGCGGATCGTGTTCGTGGGCCTGTCCGCGGAGCCCAGCCTGATCGACACCCGCACCATGGTGCTCAAGGACGTCACCGCGGTCGGGATCCTCAGCGCCTCCCCCGCCCTCGACGGCGTGATCGAGCACTACGCCTCCGGAGCAGTCGACCCGGGCCCGCTCGTGGCGGCCACCGTCGGGCTCGACCGGGTCGGCGACGTCCTGGCCGGCCTCCGCCCGGCTGGGGCAGGCCCCGGGCCGAAGATCCACGTCGATCCCCGCCGCTGAGCGGGCCGGGGGCGGCGCCCTGCGGGACCTGCGGCGCCGGAAGTAGGGTGCCAGCATGAGGATCGCGATCATCGGGACGGGGCACATCGGGGGCGCGCTGGGCGCGAAGTGGCTGGCGGCCGGGCATGAGGTGGTGTACGGCGCCCGCCGGGCATCGACCGAGGGACCGGAAGGCGCACCAGTCCGGCCGGTGGCCGAGGCGCTGGCCGACGCCGAGGTCGTGGTGCTGGCGCTGCCCGGAGGGGCCGTCGCCGACCTGGTCGCGGAGCATGGGCCGGCGCTGGCGGGCACGATCGTGATCGACGCGGCCAACCGGATGGGCGGGCCGGAATTCAGCAGCCGGAAAGAGATCGCAGCGGCCGCGCCGACCGCCCAGTACGTGCGCGCCTTCAACTCACTGGGCTGGGAGAACTTCGCCGACCCCCCCGCCGGCGCGGCGCTCATCTTCGCCTCTGACCCCGGGGCCCGGGCGGTGGCCCAGGACCTCATCACGGCGGTCGGGCTCCGGCCCGAATACGTCGGTGACGCCGACGCCACCGGGATCGTCAACAGCCTGCTGCCGCTATGGATGGCGCTGGTCAGGGAGCACGGCGGGAACCGCAGGCTCGCGCTGCGCGTCGTCACCTGACGCACGGCGCCGGCCGCAGGCCTGCCGCAGGTGCGGCCGGTGAATCCAGGCAGGCCCAGGTATGACTTGCCCGCCCGCAGCGCTTGTGAGACAGTCATCCGGATTGCGGCAGTTTCGGTTCACACCGCGTGGGCGCTGCCGCCAGTGCACCTCGTTCCCGGCTCTGATCATCGTCGATTGAGCCGCGACAATTTAATGGGGGATTGATGCGTTTTAGCGCCGTACTCGCCGCTCTTTTCGGGTCTGCCACTCTTATGATCCCGCTCGCGGCGAGCGCGCAGGCGTCAACGGCGGGCCAGATACAATTCCGCCTGATTCAGTACAACACGCCGGGACCAGACCTCCCAGTGACGAACGCCAAGCTGAACCGGGAGTTCGTCACCCTCAAGAACACCGGCACGACCAGCCGTGACCTGACCGGCTGGACGGTGGAGGACCTGGCTGGCCATGTCTATACGTTCGGCAGATTCACCCTCAAAGCCGGCGCCAGGGTAGTCATTCACACCGGCCGCGGGACAAACAATTCAACCAACCGCTACTGGGGCCGGGGCTACTACGTGTGGAATAACACCGGGGACAAGGCCAAGTTGCACACCGCCGCTGGGCGATGGAAAGACTCATGTTCCTGGGGCGACGGCTCAGGCTCCCTCTATTGCTGACCACCCGGCAGTGGCGCACTGGCGGGTGGTCAGCCATCCAGCCCGCTGGTCTATCTGGGCTGATGCCCACCGCCTCAGGGCAGCAGGCGGCTGGCGTGCCGGAGGTACAGCTCGCGCATCTGGTCCGGGTCAGGTGGCGTGTCGGGTGACAGGGCCCCGCCGACGTCGCGCATGAAGGCCAGGGCCGGCCCGGCGGGCGCCCAGACCCCCAGGACCAGGGCCTCGGCGTCGTACGGATTGCTGAAGCCATGCCGGGATCCGCGCGGCGCCGTGAACATCGACCCGGCCGCCGCCTCGAGGGTCTGGTCGCCCGTCACCTGCAGCTGGCCGCGGAGGACGTAGATGGCCTCGTCGAACGCGTCGTGGGCGTGCGGGATGGGCCCGGCGAAATGCGCCGGGATGACGATCTCCATGGCCGCAAACCCCTCGGGCTGGCCATCCTGCCCGGCGAGGACGTGCATCGGCTGGCCGGCGTAGGGGAAACTCGGTCCCTCGCCCCGGAGGGTAAGAAAGCTCATGCCGTCTTTTCTACCGTCCCGTGTCCTTGAGCCGGCTGAGCGCCCGGCGCGCCTTCTGCTGGGCGTTCTGTGTTTCGCGGACCCGGCGCCGGGTCGCGCTGAGCCGCCGGCGGGCCTCGCCCAGCTGGTCCTCGAGTCCCCAGATCGTGTCACGCTCGTTGCGCTCGTCCTGGGCGGCCTGGTCTGCCGCCCGGCTGGCCTCGGCCACCACGTGTTCGGCGTCGGCGATGGCCTGCCGCCGTTTCTCAGCCTCCCGCGCCCGTCCGGCCGCCCTGGCTTCCTCAGCTGCCTTTGCCTCCTGCGCGGCCCGGGCCTTCTCCGCGGCCCGGGCTTGGCCGGCGGCCCGGGTCTCGCCGACGGCCCGGGTCTTGCCGGCTGGCTGAGCCCCGCCTGACGCCCTCCCCGGCTGAGCCGTCGGTGCCTTCCCGCCGGCCGGAGCCCGCTGCGAGACCGCCCCCGCCGTCCCTCCGGGGGCGCTGGCAGGCGGCGGGACCAGGGCCAGCCCGGGCAGCCCGGGACTGAAATCAGCGCGATGAACCGGCCGCAGCAGCGTCCCCGCGGCCAGTTCGCGGGCGACCTGCGGATCGGCCACGGCCGCGCCAAAGGTGGCGGTCAGGTCTTCCCGCAACGCCGCCGACGGGGCCTCCTCGTGGGCGTGTTGCAGCGCCTGCCGTATGAGGGTGTCAATCAGCCGCCGCCGGGCCTGCGACAGTTCGCGGATTTTCGTCCCGTCGAGCGCCGCCGCGGCGGCGCGCAGCTCATCGCCGAGCTGGACCAGCTGGTCGGCCACCCCGGGATCGGCGCGGAGCAGCTGGTTGATTATCCAGGCCGGCCTGGTCGGCTTGCGCAGGCCGGCAATCTCCTTGGCCGCGGAGCGGTCACCGGCGGCCCGGGCCTGGGCGGCCAGGGCGCCGCGGCGCTCGGTGAACCCCTCCGGGTCCGAACCATACAGCTCGGCGGTGGCCTCACCCACCAAATCGGTACCGCTCACCCCGTCATCGTTCCCCGCGCGGCCGCGCCTCACCACTACCTGTGATGACCCTCCCCGCACCGCCCGGTCCGCACCCCTAGACGGCGCGGGGAAGGAGTGATCAGGCGGGCGTGATGACCACCTTCAGGGCCGAGTTCGCGGCCGCGTTCTTGAACACGTCGTAGGCATCGTCCATCTGATCGAACGTGAACGTGTGCGTGCCCATCTTCTCGGCCGGGATCCGGCCGCTGGCCACCATCTTGAGCAGTGTGGGAATGGATACCGTATCGACCAGCCCCATGGTCAGGGTGACGTTCTGGATCCACATTTCCTGCATCGGCAGTTCGACCGGGACGCCGTGAACGCCGACGTTGGCGATATGGCCACCCGGCCGGACCAGGGATGCCGCAGCCAGCAAGGTCTCGGGGTATCCGACCGCCTCGATGGATACGTCCACCCCGAGCCCGTCGGTGAGCGCGGTCACGTCCGCTGCCGCGTTGGGGCCCGCCTCTACCGCGTCGGTCGCCCCGAACTCCAGCGCCTTGTCCAGCCGGAACTTGTTCGTGTCGACCGCGATGACCTTCGAGGCGCCCCACAGGCCGGTGGTCAGGATGGCGGACAGCCCGACCGCCCCGGCGCCCACCACGGCCACGGTGTCGCCCGGCCGCACCTGTCCTGCGAGCACCCCGACCTCATACCCGGTCGGCAGCGAGTCGGCCAGGAAGATGGCCTGCTCATTTGTGACGTGCCCGGGGATCGCGTACAGCGAGGTGTCGGCGTACGGAACCCGCACGGACTCGGCCTGGGTGCCGTCGATGAGGTGGCCGAAGATCCAGCCGATCCCGCCGACCGTCTGGCAGTGCGAGGGCATGTCCCGCTGGCAGTACTCGCAGCGGCCGCATTTCGTGATGGCCGGGACCAGGACCCGGTCGCCGACCGCGAAACCTTTGACCGCCTCGCCGACCTCGGTAACGGTGCCGACCGCTTCGTGGCCGAGGATGCGGCCGTCGGTGACCGCCGCGACGTCACCCTGGAGAATGTGCAGGTCGGTGCCGCAAATGGTAGTGGTGTCAACCCGTACCACCACGTCGGTCGGGTCCTGAATCGCCGCGTCGGGAACGTCTTCCCAGGCCTTCTGCCCGGGCCCGTGATACACCAGCGCTTTCATAGCCACCCTCCGTTGATAGGTAATGCGACGCTAAGCCCCCCAGAGGGATCGGACTGTTTCAGAATTGGACCGTCGCCCGGCACCCCGTCCCGATTGGACCTTGATCACGGTCAATATGCGGTGTGATGGCGGGTCGGACTCGAACTCTTCGGTCGGTCATTAGGCGATGGTGTGGATTGCGTGGGCGACCTGTTCGCTCGCGGGGCTTCGTGTTCCCTAGGATCGCCGTGTTGGGCGGTTATCCTGCGGGCATGGCTACTTCACCGTTGTCCCCAGATGAGTTCCGCGCTGCAGCCGAGGTCTACCGTGAGCTGGGACCGGAGTACGGCGATGCCGTGGCCGAGTCGTTCGTTGAGAGGATCAACGGGGAGATCGAGGCCCGGGTCGGTGCGCGGCTCGCGGCTGCGCGACGCGGTCCCCGGCCAGTCGCCGGGTCTAGGCCCTACGGGCATCGTCCGTGGGTGACGGGGCTGGCTGTTGGGGCTGTCGTCACTGGTATCCCGCTGGCCTTTGTCCTGGTCGTGTTGCAGGGGAGTGCGGCGGCGCGCGCGGATTGGGTTCAGTGGGTGTTCGGTGCCTTGCTCGTAAGCGCCGTGGTCTCCGGTGTGACGGCCGCGGCGCGCAGAGCGCAGGTCCGTGAGCGGCTGGCCGGGTAAGGCCAGGGATTGGCGCCTGCGCTGAGGTCGGGGTGGCGGTGCCCGGAGGGCACCGGTGTGTGGCGTGTGCCTGCAGGCCCACGCCATTGCCTACTCGGGCCGGCGGTGGGTCAGGTGGGCGGAGGCCGGTACCACTGCCAGATGGGGCGGGTGGGTGGGCCGCCTTGCGGTAGTGGTGTGGGTGCCCGCATGGGTGGGGGCGCCCTCGTCATCCGTTGGGCCGTGCGGGTGAGTGGTTGGACTGGTGGTCTGGCCGCGCGGGCGGGAGTGTGCCCGCGTGGCCCGGTGGTTGCCAGGGTGACTGACAGGCCCGGGACGGGCTGGTCTTTCATAGCTGCGCGGTCCACTCGATGATCAGTCGGCGTTGCTGCACGGTGGTGACTACGTTTTCGGATTCAGCGCGTACCCCTATCGGCTTCGTATTGACCGTGATCACGAGGGCTGGCGGCCGCCGGCCAGGTCGCGGCGGGCCGTTTGTGGTCATTTCCCGCTGCTGGGGTGGCCCGCCCCGCCCTGACGCCAGGCGTCCACCCGGTGACCTGCGATCACACCGGCCGCTGGCCAGCCGGCCGAGCCGCACGGGCCATTCGTGTGCGCAAACCGCTGCGATCACGACGGTTTCCGCACACAAACAGGCCAGCATGTTCAAGGATGACCGCCGGGCTATCACCGTGGACAGGGCGGCGGCGGCTCGCGTCCATCGCCCGGACCCCGCCGAGGGGTGGGGTGTGGCCACCTGCCGGGGTCTCCGTGCGCGGCCCGCGTGAGTAGCTGGCTGCCCGCGCGGCCAGAAATTGACCGTGATCATGCGGATCCGGGCGCACGTCAGGCGATCGCAGCTGTGCCTAGGCGGGGAAGGGCCCGTTGGAAAAGATCACCTCGACCGGGACCTCGAAGTGCGCGGCGATCCGCAGCGCCAGGTACGGGCTCGGGCTGTAGTCGCCGCGCTCCAGGTAGCCGACCGTCTGGTAGTGCACGCCGAGCGCGTCGGCCAGCTCGCGCCCCCGATCTCTGCCGCCGCCATCGCATTCGGCAGCAGCGGCGGCTCCCGCCCGGCCCGCCCGGTAAGTCAGGTGAGGGCCGTGATCGCGGCGGCGAATTCCGCCGGGCGCTCCAGCGGGGTGAAATGGCCCGCCCCGGGCAGGTGGATCAGCCGAGCGTCCGCGAAGAACTCGTCGATCCGGTCCGACCACTCCGGCGGGAACAGCGGGTCGTGCGCGGGCCAGAGCACGGTGGTAGGCACGGTGACCCGGTCCCCTGGCGCGGGTGCCGCTTCCGCGAGGGACCTGGCCACAGATCCGGCCCCAGCCCGGTACCAGCCGATAGACGCCGCGAACGCCCCGGGCCGCGCGTACGCCGCGACCAGGTCCTCGAGCTGCTCGGCGGGCAGCTCGAAGTCCGGCCCGGACCAGTGCTCCCAGAAGTACCGCAGATAGGTGCGCACCGCTGTGGGGTTGCCGTCGATCAGCTCGGTCGCCAGGTCGAGCCGGTGGAACTGCTGGTACCAGAATTCACGCTGGGCGTCCGGGCTGAGGATCCGGCTGCCGATGCCGGGCACCGGAGGCGAGATGACCAGCGCCCGGACCAGGTCGGGATGCTCCGCGGCGAGGGTCTGGGCGATGCGGCTGCCAATGTCGTAGCCGACGATCACCAGCCGGCTAAGCCGTAGCTCCCCGATGAGCCCGGCCACGCTGCGGGCCTGCGCGGCGGCGCTGTACTGGGCCGCCGGGTCGGCCGGGTGCTGGTCGGATTCGCCGAACCCGCGCAAGTCCGGGGTGATGATGTCGCCGGCGCCGGTGAGCAGCGGCACGACCTTGCGGTAGTCGCCCCGGCCCCCCGGCCAGCCATGCAGCATGACCACAGCCGGCCCGCGGCCGGACCGGTCGTAAGCGAGGCGGAATCCATCGATAGCGGAGCCCTGGCGCATCCCGTGAGTATCCCGTCTCCGGAAAAAGCGTTTTCAACGGCCCCCGCCGACGCGATCATGAAGGTCTGCCTCACCTGAAGGAGCTGCCGTGCAGGGACATCGGCATTCGGTCACCAGCGCGGATGGCACCAGGATCGGCCTGCTCACCGGGGGGTCGGGCCCGGCGCTGCTGCTGGTGCACGGGGGCATGGGCCGCCTGGAGCGGTGGGCGCCGCTCTGGGAAGTGCTGACCGGGCACTGGCAGGTCACGGCCATGGACCGGCGGGGCCGCGGCTCCAGCGCCGACACCGAACCGTACCGGCTCGGAAAGGAATACGACGATGTGGCCGCGGTCGCCGCGAGCCTGGCGGACGGTTGCGGCCGCCCGGCCGATGTGTTCGCGCATAGCTACGGCGCCCTGTGCACGCTGGGGGCCGCCGCCCGCGGCGCCCCGTTCCGGCGGATCGCCCTGTACGAGCCGCCGGGGCCGCAGGCTGCCCCGCGTGAATGGCGGGAACGGGCCAGCGCGCTGGTGGCGGACGGAAGGCCCGGCCCGGCCATGATCAGCTTCCTGACCGAGATCATCGGCCTGACCATGGCGCAGGTCAGCGAGCTCAGGGACACCCCCGGTGCGCAGGATGTGCTGCCCATCGTGTCGGCCACGCTGCCGCGCGAGGCCGAGGCCCTGGCGTCGGCCGACCCGCTGGCCCTGGCGGCCGACGTGACCGAGCCGGTCCTGCTCCTGCTCGGGGAGACCAGCCCGGCCTGGGCGGCGGACCTCACGCACGCACTCGGCGCCGCTCTCCCGCGGGCGACCCTGGAGGTCCTGGCGGGCTCTGGGCACGAGGCTATCGACGCAGCGCCCGGGCTGATCTGCCGTGCGCTGGCTCAGTTCCTGGCCTGATCATGGTCGCCCCGGGTGTCCGGCCCGGCTATCCCGGTTCCCGGGAGTGGGGCACGACCAGACCCGATTCATAAGCCGCCACCACCGCCTGGGTCCGGTCCCGCAAGCCGAGCTTGTTCAGCACCCGGCTCACGTGGGTCTTGACCGTCTCCTCGGTGACCACCAGGCGGGCCGATATCTCCGGGTTGGACAGGCCCTCCGCGACGAGCCGCAAGACCTGCGTTTCACGTGGGGTGAGCGTGGCGAACGCGGCCAGCGGAGCAGCGTCGGGCTTGGGGCGCATCAGGGCGAACTCCCCGATGAGGCGGCGGGTAATGGCCGGGGCGAGCAGCGCGTCACCGGCCGCGACCACCCGTACCGCGTCGAAGAGCCGCTCAGCGGTGACGTCCTTGAGGAGGAAACCGCTGGCCCCGGCGCGCAACGCGTCGTATACGTACTCATCCAGGTCGAACGTGGTCAAGATGAGCACCCGCGGCCTGCCCGGCGGGGACGCGGCAGCCGCGCCCCGCCTGCTGTCCTCGTCCGGGGAGCCGCCGGCCCCACCTGCGCCGATCACTTGCCTGGTGGCCTCGATGCCGTCCATGCTCGGCATCCGGACGTCCATGAGCACGACATCTGGCTGCAGCTCGTGGCAGAGCCGGACCGCCTCGGCCCCGTCGCAGGCGGTGCCGAGCACCGCGAAGTCCGGCTGGGTCCCGAGCAGTTCGGCGAACCCGGTGCGGACCACCTGATGATCATCCGCGACCACGATCCCGATGGCCGGGGCCGGGCTGCTCATCCCGACTCCCCTTTCCCGGGCAGGGTGGCGTGGACCATGAATCCGCCGCCCGCCGCCTCACCGGCACTCAGCTCGCCACCGACGGCGGCGGCCCGTTCACGCATGCCGAGCAGCCCGTGGCCCCCATGCGGCCGGAGTGCTTCCGCGGGGGCGGCCGGCGGCCCGGGCCCGTTGTCCCGGATGAGCAGCTGCAGGCGGTCGTCGGCGTAGTGCAGTTCCACATCGACTGCGGACCCGGGTGCATGCCGCCGGGCGTTGGTGAGGGCTTCCTGAATGATCCGGTAGGCGGCGAGCTCGACCCCGGGATCGAGGCTGACGGGGGCTCCGTGCAGGATCAGCCGGGCCCCGGTGCCGGAGGCCTCCCGGGCCGCGTCGAGCAGTTCGTTGAGCTGGCGCAGGCCCGGCTGGGGCTGACGGTCCGCCACGCCGGTCTCGACGTCCTCGCGAAGCACGCCCAGCAGCCGCCGCATCTCCGTCAGCGCGGCCCGCGCGGTGTCCCCGATCGACGACAGGCGCTGCGCCCCGGCCGCGGGCATCCCCGGGGTGGTGAGCCGGGCGGTCTCCGCCTGCACGGCGATCATTGAGATGTGATGCGCCACCACGTCGTGCAGCTCGCGGGAGATGCGGGCGCGTTCCCCCCGCGCCGTGTGCTCAAGCAGGGTGCCCGCGATGGCTTCCCGCGCGGCGGTGTGCTCGATCGCGTCCCGCTGGGCCCGGCGTGCGCTCCCGGCCAGCGCGGCCACCGGGCCGAGCGAGGCCAGCAGCAGGGCCGGGATCTCCGCGGCAGAACCAGACGAGGCCGTCAGCGCGAAGATCAGGAACGGCAGGCTCAGCGCCGCGCTCAGCAGGGGTGAGCCGCGGCGGCCGAGCCGGTACGCCCCCGCCAGCTGCGCGATCAGGCCGGCCACGGTCAGCGTCTGGAACCCGGCGAGCGACACGATGCTCGCCGCGGACATGATGACCGCCGCCCAGGCCGGCCGGGACCACAGGAAACCGAGCGGCGTGGTGGTGGCCAGGCTGACCAGCGCCAGGACGAGCAGGGAGAGCCACCAGGCCGCCGCGGCGCCGCCGCTGAGCGTCCGGCCACCGTCGGGTGCAGCCGCAGCTGCCCACACCGCCTGGGCCACGGCGAGCACCCCCAGGAGCACAGCCACCGTGACCGGCGCGTATGGCAGCGCGGCGAGTCGCCGCCACGCCGCCGTCCCTGCGCCACGCCAGTCATCCGCTTGGCCCACATGACCATTGTCGCCGCTGGTGGGCACGCCTGGCGTCACCCGGGGCCGCGATCCCGGTGTCCCTCGCGCGGGGGATGCCCGGGCCCCGGCCTCCCCCGGTGCAGCGGCGGGCAAGACCGCTCTGCGGCGGGACGACTCCGGCGGCGGCCTTCCGTAGCGTTCCTGATATGGAAGCGACAATCGAGGTATCCGGCCTGCGCAAGAAGTTCGGGCCGACCCTGGCGCTGGACGGGATGTCATTCACTGTCCGGCCAGGCCAGGTCACTGGGTTCGTCGGCCCCAACGGGGCCGGGAAGTCCACCACGATGCGGGTGATCCTGGGCCTGGACGCGGCCGATGACGGTACCGCGCTGGTCGGTGGCCAGCCGTATGCGAGCTTGCGGCATCCACTGAGCCAGGTCGGGGCCTTGCTGGACGCGGCCGCGCTGCAGCCTAGCCGCAGCGCCCGTAACCATCTGCTGTGGCTGGCCCATTCGCAGGGCCTGAAGGCCCAGCGGGTCGATGCGGTGATCGAGCAGGCGGGCCTGCAGTCGGTCGCCAGGCGCAAGGCCGGCGGCTATTCCCTGGGCATGCGGCAGCGGCTGGGTATCGCCGCAGCCATGCTCGGCGACCCGCCGGTGCTCATGATGGACGAGCCGTTCAACGGCATGGACCCCGAGGGCATCGTGTGGATGCGCGGCTTCCTGCGATCGCTGTCCCGGCAGGGCCGGGCGGTGCTGGTGTCCAGTCACCTGATGAGCGAACTGCAGGACACCGCCGATCACCTGGTGGTGGTCGGCCGCGGCCGGGCCATCGCGGACACCAGCGTCCGCGAGTTGCTGGCCGCCGCCTCCCAGGACCGGATCACGGTGCGCACGTCGGCGCGGTCGGAGGCGATGACGGTGCTAGCCCACGCGGGGGCCACCGTCGCCGCCACCGACCGCGACACGCTGACCGTGTCCGGGATACCCCCGGAACGGGTCGTGGCGCTGCTCGGTGAGAGCGGGGTGCCGTTCTCGGAGATGACCCCGCACCACGCCAGCCTGGAGGAGGCCTACATGGAACTCACCCGGGATGAGGTCGAGTTCCGCGCGGAGCCTGTCGAGGAGACCACGTCATGACGACGCAAGCCACGATGCCGCACCCGCCGGCCCCGCAGGCCGGGCGGGACGGGTTCGCCCAGCTCGTCCGCGCCGAGTGGACCAAGCTCCGGACCGTGCGCGGCTGGGTCATCGGCCTGGTCGTCGCGGCCCTGGTTATGGCCGGGATCGGATTGCTGACCGCGGTGGGCGGCAGCAGCTCCTGCCAGGGCGTGGGCAGCAGCGGCCCGGCCCGGAGCGGCCGGGCCTGCGGGCCGACCTTCACGGTGGGGCCAGGCGGTGAGCCCGTCACCGACAGCTTCTATTTCGTCCGCCAGCCGCTCACCGGGAACGGCAGCATGACCGTCCGGGTGACCTCGCTGACCGGCCGGATCCCGCCCGCGAACGGCAACGCCCCGCTCAATCCGAACGCGTCCCCCGACACCCGCCCCGGCCTCGTGCCCTGGGCCAAGTCCGGGCTGATCATCAAGGAGAGCACCCGGCCGGGATCGGCGTACGCGGCGATCATGGTCACCGCTGAGCACGGAGTCCGCCTGCAGGACAACTACACCAGCGACACCGCGGGCCAGCCGGGCGCCGTGTCGGCGGCGTCCCCGCGCTGGCTCCGGCTGACCCGCTCGGGCAACATGATCACCGGCTACGACTCGGCCGACGGGACCCACTGGACCCAGGTTGGCACCGTTCAGCTGGCCGGGCTGTCCCCGACCGTCCAGGCCGGGTTGTTCACCGCCTCCCCGGCCTATCAGGCGATCTCCTCGAACTTCGGCGGCGGGACCAGCGGGAGCATCCTCCCCAGCCAGGCGACCGGGGCCTTGGATCACGTCAGCCGGTCTGGCCGGTGGCCGGCCGGGACCTGGTCCGGCGGCTACATCGACGCCGCCGCCGGCTCGGGAGTCGGCGGGTATCACCAGGCCGGCGGGCGGTTCACCGTGACCGGGTCCGGCGACATCGCGCCGGTTATCGCCGGGTCGGACACCGGCGGCCCGTCACTGACCATGACGAACCTCCTGGTCGGCACGTTCGCCGGGCTGATCGGGGTGCTCGTGGTCGCGGCCATGTTCATCACCGCCGAGTACCGCCGCGGCCTGATCCGCACCACCCTGGCCGCGAGCCCGCGGCGGGGACGGGTGCTGGCCGCGAAGGCCGTCGTGATCGGCGCGGTCACCTTCGTGCTCGGCCTGGCCGCGGCCGCGGCCGCGGTGATCCTCGGGACCCAGATAGGACGCAGCAAGGCGTACGTGTTCCCGGTGACGTGGACCACCGAGCTGCGGGCGATCGCGGGTACCGCGGCGCTGCTCGCGGTGGCCGCCGTGCTGGCCCTGGCCCTGGGCGCGGTGCTGCGCCGCGGCGCGGCCGCGGTCACCATCGTGGTCGTGGCCATCGTGCTGCCGTACATCCTGAGCGTCGCCTCGGTCCTGCCGGTCGGCGTTCTGGACTGGCTGCTGCGGCTCAGCCCGGCCGCGGCCTTCGCCGTCCAGCAGGCCGCGCCGCAATACCCGCAGGTCACGGCCCTCTACTCGCCTGGGACCGGCTACTACCCGCTGGCGCCGTGGGCCGGCTTCGCCGTGCTGTGCGCCTGGGCCGCGCTCGTCCTCGGCCTGGCCCTGGCCCTGATCCGCCGGAGGGACGCATGAGCCAGGCCGGGCCGGTCGGCCCGCTGAGCCTCCCCCTGGCGCGCCACGGCGACCTGACGGGCCTGCGCGACGCACTGCACGCGGAATGGACCAAGCTGCGCACCATAGCTGGCCCGGCCTGGTTGCTGATCGCCACGGTCGCTGCGACCGTGGCGGTCAGCGCCGCGGCGACGGCCGCCGTCCGGTGCCCCGCCGGCACCGCCTGCCCAGTCGACACGGCCAAGCTCAGCCTGACCGGGATCCAGGTCGGCCAGGCCGTCGTGGCCATCCTGGCCGTCCTGGTCATCAGCGGCGAGTACAGCACCGGCATGATCCGGACCACCCTCACGGCCATGCCGCACCGGGTCACCGTGCTCGGTGCGAAGGCGGCCATCCTCGGCGGCCTGGTGCTGGCCGCCGGGAGCCTCGCGGTGCTCGGCTCCGTGCTCACCGGGCGGCTCATCCTGCCCGGTCACGGCTTCACCACGGCGCGCGGTTTCCCGCTCCTGTCGCTGGGCGATGGGGCCGTGCTGCGCGCCGCCGCCGGGTCCGTCCTTTATCTCGCCCTGATCGCCCTGCTCAGCCTGGGGATAGCCACGATCGTGCGGGAACCCGCCGTCGCCATCGGCATCGTCCTCAGCCTGCTCTACCTCGCCCCCATCATCGCTCCGCTGCTGAACCAGCACTGGGCGCGCCACGTCAACCAGATCGCCCCGACCACAGCCGGCCTGACCATCGAGGCCACCGCCGGCCTGCGCAGCCTGCCCATCAGCCCGTGGGGAGGCCTGGGTGTCCTCGCCACCTGGGCCGCGGCGGCCCTGCTGACCGGCGGGCTGATGATCCGGCTGCGGGACGCCTGAGCGGGGCGCTCCACAACCGGCCGTCAATATCCATAACCAAGGAAAGGACAGGTGAAGCGCCATGAAGCAGCGAGCGAACCTGCACCGCTGGGCGCGGTGGGCAGTTCCCACCGGGATCCTGGTCGTGGCCGGAGGGTTGCTGGCGGGATCGGAGATCCCGGCGGCCCAGGCGTCGCCGCTGCTGCCGTGGCGCACGCCGGCGCAACTGCTCGCCGCTCTGGCCGCGAAGACCCCGGAGCCGCCGCTGACCGGGACGGTGGTGGAAACGACGTCGCTCGGGCTGCCCGCGCTGCCGTCAACGGGGGACCCGGCCTCGCTGTCGTCGCTGCTCACCGGCTCGCACACGATCAGGGTCTGGTACCGCGATCCGGCACACTACCGGGTCGCGGTACCGCAGAGCCTGAGCGAGAGCGACGTCATCAGGAACGGCAGCAGCGCGTGGCTGTGGGACAGCACGGATAACACGGTGACGCATGTCGCGCTGCCGTCGGACGCGGCGGTCCCGCCCCTGCCGTCCACGCCGCTGACGCCGCAGCAGGCTGCCGGGCAGGCGCTCGCCCGGGTCGGGCCGACCACCGCCGTCAGCGTGGACCGCACCGTGACCGTAGCCGGCCAGGCCGCCTACCAGCTGGTGCTGGCGCCGAAGAGTTCCAGCTCGCTGGTCGCTCAGGTGCGCATCGCCATCGACGCGCGGCATGACGTGCCGTTGCAGGTGCAGGTGTTCGCGAAGGGGGCGGCGAATCCAGCGATCCAGGTGTCCTTCACCGCTGTGTCCTTCGCCCGGCCGTCCATGGGTAATTTCGCCTTCAGCCCCCCGAAAGGCGCGACGGTCACCCAGGAGAGCACCGGGTCCGGGAGCCACGCCTCCGGCCAGGGTTCGCACACCGGCAGCATCACGAACGGGATCCGCGTGATCGGCCGCAGCTGGCTGGCCGTCGCCAGCCTGCCGCAGTCGTCACTGCCGGCGCTGACGGGTACCACGCCGTCCGGCGGCCCAGCCGGATCGGGTCTCGGGCCGTTCCGCAGCTCGAGCCAGTCGGCGGCGCCGGGGTCTGGCCCCCCGGGCGGGCCCGGCGTCCCGGCCCTCGGCAGCGGCACCGCCGCCGTCTTGGGCGCCCTGCTGCAGTCCGCCGGGCGGGTCAGCGGACCCTGGGGCAGCGGGCACCTGCTGCGGACCAGCCTGGTATCAGTCCTGCTCACCAGCCAGGGCCGGATCCTGATCGGGGCCGTCACACCGAACGTCCTCTTCCGGGCCGCTACCCAGACCGGCCATGCGCCAGTAATCCGGCGGCAGCACGCGGCCGCCCGGGCGAGGTCGAAGTGACGGGCACCCAGAGGACGCCAGCACTGGCCGTGGCGAGCAGCGGTCTCACCAAGCGGTTCCGCGGCGGCCAGATGGCCGTCGACCATATTGACCTCGCGGTTCCGCGCGGCTCGGTATACGGCTTCCTCGGGCCGAACGGGTCCGGGAAGACCACCACGATCAGGCTGCTGCTGGGCCTGGCCTTCCCCACGGACGGCCGCGCCGAGCTGCTGGGCGCGCCGATGCCCGCCGCCGCGATCCGGGTGCTGCCCCGGGTGGGCTCCCTCATCGAGGGCCCGGCCTTCTACCCGTTCCTCACGGGCCAGGACAACCTGGCCCGCTGCGACGCCGCCGACCGCACCGCAGATCCGCGGACCGCCCCGGCGCGGATCAGCGGGGCGCTGGACCAGGTGGGCCTGCTGGCGGCGGCCAGGAAGCGGTACCGACACTACTCACTCGGCATGAAGCAGCGGCTCGCCATCGCGGCCAGCCTGCTCACCCCCCGGGAGCTGATCGTGCTGGACGAGCCGACCAACGGGCTCGACCCGCAGGGCACCCGCGAGGTGCGCGGGCTCATCCGCCAGATCGCCGCGGACGGCATCACCGTGTTCGTTTCATCGCATCTGCTGGCCGAGGTCGAGCAGGTTTGCTCGCACGTCGGCGTGATGCGTACCGGACGGCTGGTCTTCCAGGGCCCGCTGGAGGAGCTACGTGCCAGCGGCGCGGCGCGCATCCGGGTGCAGACCGCGGAGCCGGCCGAGGCGGCGGCGGTCCTCGAACGGCTTGGCCTCGCCGACCCGCAGGTGGCGGGCAACGAGGTGTCGGCGCAGCTCGCAGGCGATCAGCCCGAGCGGATCTGCGCGGAACTCGTCGGGGCGGGGATCGGGGTCCGCGGGCTCGGCGTGGTCACCCCGAGCCTGGAGGACCTGTTCGTGGGACTCACTGGAGAGGGGTTCGATATCGATGGCTGAGCGGTTGGTAGCCGGGTCGCCAGCGCCAGGAGCGCTGGCCGGGCCTGCCCGGACCGGGGCAGGCTACGCGGGCGCAGCAGCTGCGGATCAGGACCGCGATGCCCCCGTCCGGGCGTGGCTACGTTTCTTCCGGTCGGAGCTGCGGCTGGTCTTCGGCCGCCGCCGGAACCAGGCGCTCCTGGCCGTGGTCGCGTTGTTTCCCCTCATCATCGGCATCGGGCTGCGCCTCACCCAGCAGCCCAACGCCACCGGGGGCCCCAGCGTGGCGTTCATCACCCAGCTCGCCGGCAACGGGGTGTTCCTCAGCTTCATCGCGCTGACCTTGCTGCTCATTTTGGTGATGCCGCTGGCTGTGGCCGTGGTCGCCGGGGACTCGATGGCCGGCGAGGCTGGCTACGGCACGATGCGTTCCCTGCTGGCCATCCCAGCCGGACGGGTCCGTCTGCTCACCGTGAAGTACACCGCGATCGTGGTGTTCGCCGTCGCGGTCACCTTCCTGGTGGCGGCGGTGGCTCTGGCCACAGGCGCAGCTCTGTTCCCCGTCGGGCCAGTGACATTGCTGTCCGGTACCACCGTGCCGATGGCCGACGCGATGCTACGGCTGCTGTTCGTCGCGCTGTACGTGGCGGCCGCGATGGCCTCGCTCGGCGCGATGGGCATGGCCATCTCCACCTTCACTGAGCATGCGGTCGGTGCGATCGCCGCGATCGCGATCGTGGTGGTGACCAGCGAGGTGGTGGATAAGGTGCCCCAGTTCGCCGCGATCCAGCCGTATCTGCCGACGCACTGGTGGGCTTCCTTCGATTCCCTGCTCCGCGTCCCGATCGACACCGCCACCTTGCTGCGCGGCCTGCTGTCCCTCGGGGCGTACCTGGTCATTTCCGGCTCTATCACCTGGGCCAGGTTCACCACCGCCGACGTGACCAGCTGAAGCCAGCCCCCCGGTCCGCGGCGCGGGCGGCACAGCATGGCGGCCCCATCCGCCATACCGCGCGGGTGGCCGCCCGGCGCGCAGGCAAGGACGTTATGGTGCGACCATGGCCTACCCCCTGGTCCGCGGTGCGCACGTGGCCACCAATGCCCTGCACTCGCTGATCTACTTCGCGCCCGAGACCGAACAGCAGCTGACCGGCGCCGGGCTCAAACCGGGCCGGATGTGCTACTTCGCGGGACGCGCGGCCCCGATGGGAGCGGTCGGCGGGGGCGTGGTCACCGCGACCTTCTACAACTTCAGCCCGGGCCTGGTCGCCCGGTGCATCCCGCAGGCGTGGGACCTGGCCCACCCAGACGCCGTGGTCCGCGCCCGGTTCGCCGCGGCGGACGCCGCCCTGACCCGGCTGCTGGGCCCGGAGATCATCGCCTCGCCAGACATGATCACGCTGGCCGGGCTGACCCGGGAGGCGGCCCGGGGCTGCCGGCCAGAAGGCCGCCCTCTCTACGCCGGCCACGCCGACCTGGACTGGCCGGAGCCCCCGCACCTGGTGATGTGGCACGCGCTGTCCCTGCTGCGTGAGTATCGCGGCGACGGCCACATCTGCGCCCTTCTCGGCGCCGGCCTGTCCGGCCTCGAGGCACTGGTCACTCACACAGCCACCGGCCAGGGTTTCGTTAGAGAATTCGCGCAGTCCAGCCGCGGCTGGAGTGATCAGGAGTGGAAGGGTGCGGGCGAGGCGCTGACCGCCCGCGGGCTGCTGGCCGCCGACGGGTCGCTGACCCTGGCCGGGGAGGCGCTGCGGGGCCGCGTCGAGGAGGAGACCGACGGGCTGGACTCCGGCCCGTGGCAGCATCTGGGCGACGAGGGCACCGAGGAGGTCGTGCGGATCGGCCAGGCGATGACGCGCACGGTCATGAAGGCCGGTGCGTTCCCGCGGGAGGGCGTGTTCGCGCGGTAGCGCGTCCCGGGCACCAGGCCGCGTTTGTGGTCGGAAAGGCTGTCCGGGCAGCGGTTTGCGCACATCTTTGGCCCGGCCGCCGCCGCCGGGCTCGCCCACCAGTGGGGCGGAGGCAGCCGGTCTGGTTAGCTTCAAGTCATGGCGAGTGTTATCAAGACCGTCACGTTCGATGCTGCGGACGCACTGGCCCTGGCCGGGTTCTGGGCCGCGGTGTTCGGGTCCGACGTGGACGAGGAATCCACTGCTGAGAAAGCGTTCCTCGAAGCGGCGGGCTGGGGTGGCCCGAACATCTGGTTCGCCCGGGTTCCCGAAGGCAAGACGGCCAAGAACCGGATGCACTTCGACCTACGCGCACCGGGCCCCGTGGCCGAAGAGGTGGCGAGGCTGGAGAACCTGGGCGCCCGGGTCCTGGAGCGCCACGGGCACTACGTGGTCATGGCGGACCCGGAGGGCAACGAGTTCTGCGTCGAGCCGGGCCCGGCGGACACGCCGCGGTAGCCGCTCAGCCGACCGCCCGCAGTACGAACACCCCCCAGCCCAGGTAGCGGCGCCCGTAGGCCAGGTACGAGCGACGCGAGCGCTGGAGATACTCACGCATTCCGGCCGCGTCCGCGTGACCGGGGTGCTGGTCCAGCCACGCCGCGACGGTCCACCATTGCGCGGCTAGGTAGCGGTCCCAGCTGTGCTCGTCGGCCAGCACCATCTCCACGAGCTCAAGGCCGGCATCCTCGAAGCGGTCCAGCGTGCCGGCCAGCGAGGTGAACTCGTAGGGGCCGAGGTCGAGGGCGGCGTGGGCCTCTTCGGGCGCGGTCTCCCGCCAGAACGGCTCGCCGATCAGCAGCAGCCCGCCTGGGACCACGGCTGGCCGCATGAGGCCGATGGTGCCGGCCAGCCCGCCGCCGATCCAGGTCGCCCCGATGCAGGCGACCGCGTCGAATGATGCCTCGTCCACACCGAACGTGCTGGCGTCAGCCAGCTCGAACCGGACCCGGTCGGCGACCCCCAGGTGAGCGGCCCGGTCCCGCGCGGCCGGCACGAAGACCTCGCTGATGTCCACCCCCAGGCCCTGAATCCCGTGCCGCCGGGCCCAGGTGCACAGCATCTCGCCTTTGCCGCTGGCCAGGTCGAGCAGGCGCATGTCCCGCCGCCACCGGCACAGCTCGCCGAGCAATTCCAGCTTCTCGTCCGTAAACGGGTTCAGGATCCGGTGGCCGGCCTCGGCTATCTCGTGCTGGCGCAGGACGTCCATGGAACTCCATCAGCGGTTGGGGCCGCGCCGCTCTGCGGCTCAGCCCCCCACTCTCTCGCCATAACGGTCTTACCGGCCACCGTTTTCAGCCCTCCGGGCCCGAGCGCTACACGGCGGCCCGGGTATCCGGCGGGACGCCGGACGCCTGGCCGGGCGCCGCCACACCCGGCCAGACACCGGCACCCCCCACTCCAGGCCCGTCCCGTCACGTCCGGGGCGGCCCCGGAGCCGTCTACTTGAGGCCCGTGCCGGCCACGCCCTCGACGATCTGCCGCTGGGCCAGCAGGAACACGAACACCAGCGGCAGCGCGCCCAGCACCGCCGACGCCATCTGCAGGGCGTAGACGACGCCGACCCCGCTGACCACCGTGCCGATCCCGGCCGGGATCGTCATCATGGTCGGGCTGGTCGCCGCGAGGAACGGCCACAGGAAGTTGTTCCAGGTCCAGACGAAGGTGAAGATGGCCACGGCGGCGATGGCCGGGCGGGCCATGGCCAGCTTCGTGTAGTACGGGTTGCCCCAGGTCAGGATCGTGGAGTCCAGCGTGACCCCGGGGTGCGCCTTGGTGTAGGCGGCCTCCATGGTCTCCATGTGAGCCCCGTCGCCGCCGCTGAGCAGGTTCCAGTAGACGAGCGTCAACTTCGTGGTGCCGCCACTGGTCCCGGTGAAACCGGACGCGAAGTCGTAGGTGCCGGAGCACCCGGCGGTGACCAGGCCGGCGCCGAGAACGGCGGCCCCGGCCAGGAAGCCGCGCCGGCCGATTGTCCTGTTCGCGTCCATGCCCACCACGCCGTGTTCATGACCACTCGCGTTCATGCCAGCTGCACCTCCAGCAGGGTGAAGGAGTGCGGCGGGAAGCGGATGTCGAGATCACCGCCGCTCACGTCGTGCTTGGTGGTCACCGTCGTGACCGCGTCCGGCTCGGCGGCGCTGTTGCTGGCCTCCGGGCGGTCCCCGGTGACCTCGTGCACGACCAGCGGGCCCGCAGGCCGGGCCCCGTCCAGCCGGATCCGCGTGTCCAGCGCCTGCTCCGGGTCCCGGTTCACCACCGAGATGGTCAGCCGGCGGCCCGCCGCGTCCCGGGTCGCCGCCACGTCCAGCAGCTGGAACGGTCCCAGGTCCGCGACCCGGTACGGCCAGCGATCTCCGGCCCGGTCGGCGTGCGCGTGCGTGCCGGAGTCGACGAAGGTGTCCAGCGCCACTTCCTGGGTGGCGGTCGAGATCAGCCGCAGCGGGTGGAAGATGCTCTGCCGGAACAGGCCGTCCGGTGACGTGACGATGGGAGCGATTACGTTGACCAGCTGGGCCAGGTTGGCCATCCGCAGCACGGCACTCTGGCGCACGAACACGTTCAGGTAGGTCGCCACGGCCAGCGCGTCGGCCAGGGTGTACCGCTCCTCCAGCTGCCCGTCGTCGGTGCGGTACCAGACGTTCCACTCGTCGTAGGCCACGCCGATCTCGTGGCCGATCCGCTGCACGTACCGGGCCCGGTCGATCAGGGCGCCGGTCACGGTCAGGGTGCGCTCGGCGAAATGGGGGGCCAGCACGTTGGACCAGTAGTCGTCCGAGCCGGTGTACAGGTGGATGCTGTGCAGGTCCACGTACCGGGCCAGGCCGTCGATGACGATCCGGTCCCAGTCATCCACGCCGCTCTGGCCGCAGCTGACCAGCGAGACGCCGGGGTCGAGGAACCTGAGGGCCTTGGCCCACTGGCGGGCGGTGGTGACGTACTCCTGCGCGGTCCGCTGGCCGATCTGCCAGTCGCCGTACATCTCGTTGCCCAGTCCCCAGTACCGGACCCGGTATGGCTCCTCGTGCCCGTTGGCCCGGCGCCGGTTGGCCCAGTACGTGTCGCCCGTGCCGTTGCAGTACTCGACCCAGGCCAGCGCCTCGTCCAGGGTTCCGGTGCCCATGTTCAGGCAGAGCACCGGTTCCACGCCCGCCGCCGCACACCAGGCCATGAACTCGTCGGTGCCGAAACGGTTAGATTCCTCGCTGTGCCAGGCCAGCTCGGTGCGCCGGGGCCGGTCATCAGGAGGCCCGATGCCGTCGGTCCAGTGGTATCCGGAGACGAAGTTCCCGCCGGGCCAGCGGACGTGCCGCAGGCCTAGGTCGCGGACCGCCTTCAGCACGTCGGTGCGGAAGCCCCGGGCGTCTGACCGGGGCGATCCCTCGTCGAACACGCCGCCGTAGATGCAGCGGCCGAGGTGCTCGATGAACCCGCCGAAGATCCGCTCGTCCACTGTGCCGACCGGCCGGTCGGCCCGTATCTCGATCCGCGCCACCGTTTTGCTCCTCTCCTGGAGCAAAACGGCTACCCAGTCCCGGCCAGCTAAACAAGATCCTTGTTAACGCTCAACCCGGCCCGAGGCCGGGCGTGTGGCGGAGCCACTTTCATGATCGTGGTGGGTTGTGCCCCGCCGGCGGGGCACAACCCACCACGATCATGATCGGGCGGGCTGAGGGTGGTGGCGGCGGAAGGGACGGGCGGCGGCCGGCGGCGGCGGCCGGCTGCGGCGGCGTGCTTAGGAAGCGACGGCGGCCTGGGCGGGTCCGGTCAGGACGGCCCGGCTGCCGCGTGCGCGGCCTGCCGGTGCAGCGCGGCTTTGTTCCGGTTGCCGCACACGGCCATCGAGCACCAGCGCCGCCGTCCCGCAGGCGAGTCGTCCAGGAACCGGCCGCGGCAGCCCGGCCCCGGGCACATCCGCAGCCGCTCCCGCAGGTCCGTGCCGAGCAGTTCCGCCGCGTCGGCCGCGATCATGGCGAGCACGCCGCGTGACGTGCGGGCCGCCGGGGCGGGGCCCAGCACCGGAACCCCGGCCTCGAGGTGCAGCACCGGCCGCTCCGGCGGGACTGCGAGCCACATATTGATGCAGCGAACGGCTGCCGCAGGCGCACTGTCTCCCACGATGGTGGCGGTGACCAGGGCGCTGATGGCCTCCCGGAGGGCCAGTGCCCCGGCAAAAGTCTCCTCGTCCAGAGCCGGGCTGACCTCCACCGGACCAGGCCGGCCCGCACTAGCCCCGGCGGGGTCGTTCCCGCCCGGACTGGCAGGGCCCGGACTGGCAGGGCCCGGACTGGCAGGGCCCGGACTGGCAGGGCCCAGGCCTGGCAGGGCCCAGGCCGGCGGCGCTCAGCCACGCCGTGAAGTCATCGGGGCCGCGCAGGTACTCGGCCACCTCGTCCGCCCGGCCGGCCTCGCGGTTCCGGCGGGTGTTGACAAAGTCGAGGCTCGGCCGGCCGCCGTACCAGACCCAGCGCCGGCCAGGGAACGTCATGGGCCCCATGATAGGTTTTCGTTGCGGCGAAGTAACCACATTAACGGTTACTTCCTGATCCCGAGCCGGAAGGCTGACGTGCCCCTCACGCCCTCCCACGCCCCTGCCCGCGACACTTCCGCCGACCTCTCCCGCGCCGCCATCCTGATCTTCGCCATCGCCTGCGGGGTCTGTGTCGCCAACGTGTACTTCCCGCAGGCGCTGAGCCCGCTCATCGCGCGGAGCCTGCACGCCACGCCGTCCACGGCGGCCCTGCTGGTGACCACCACGCAACTCGGCTACGCGGCCGGCCTGTACCTGCTGGTGCCGCTGGGCGACCGGGTGCGCCCGCGGCTGCTGATCGTCACCCTCATCATCCTCACCGCGGCCGGCCTGGTCGGCGCGGGCACCGCCCCCACCCTCGCCGTGCTGCTGGTGGCGGGCACGGCGGTGGGCTTCACCACCGTGGTACCGCAGATCCTGCTGCCCATGGCGGCCGGGCTGGTCCCCGGCCAGCGCCGCGGCGCGGTGACCGGCACCCTGCTGTCCGGTCTGCTGGGTGGCATCCTGCTGGCCCGGACGTTTTCTGGTGCGCTGGGCGGCTGGCTGGACTGGCGGGCGCCGTACCTGGTCGCCGCGGTACTCATGGTGATCCTGGCTTTCGTGCTGGCCCGGGTGCTGCCGGTGACCTCGCCACCCAACCGGGAGCACTACGGCGCGCTGCTGGCCGCGCCGCTGCGGTTGCTGCGGGCCGAGCCGGACCTGCGCCGGTCATGCGTGTACCAGGCGTTGATGTTCGGCACGTTCAGCGCGGCCTGGACCTCGATCGCGCTCCTGCTGACCGGGCCCTCGTACGGGCTGTCCACCCAGGCGGTAGGCGTTTTCGCGCTGATCGGGGCGGGCGCCGTGCTGGTCACGCCGGTAGCCGGGCGGCGCATCGACCGGGTCGGTCCGGACTGGATCAGCCTGGTGTCGTTCACCGGCGGCCTCGGGGCGGCCGCGATCCTCGCGCTGGCCGCGCTGCCCGCGCTGCACGGGGCGGCCAGCCTGGTCCTGCTCGGCGCCGGGATGCTGCTGCTGGACGTGGCCGTGCAGTGCGGGCAGGTCGCCAACCAGGCCCGGATCTTCGGGATGCCGGGGGCTGCCCGGGCCCGCCGGAACACGGCCTACATGACCGGCACGTTCCTGGGTGGTAGCGCGGGCTCGTGGCTGGGGGTGCGGGCCTACAGCGAGTTCGGCTGGGGCGGCATCGCCGGGCTTACCGCACTGGCGTCGGCCGCGGCGCTCACCCGTCACCTGGCGCACCGGCGATCCGCCGCCCGGGCGGCCGCCACTCAGACCGGTGCCGCCCAGACCGATGCCGCCCGGACTGGCGCTCCCCGGACTGGCGCTCCCCAGACCGGGAGGGCGGACGCGGCCGGGACGGATCCTGCGGACCGGGTCAGCTGCCCGTGAGCCGGTCGCTGAGGCCCTGGAACTGGTCGATCAACTCGGAGGCCTGGGCTTTGGTGAGGTTGTCAGGCACGTTCTCCCCGGCCTCGCGGGCCAGTGTGCTCAGGTAGGACTCCTGCGCTGCGGTCATCGGCTCGTCCCCGGTCGTCCATTCGGCGGGATCCTTCTGGGCCGGATTCTCAGTCATCTCGTCATCTCCTGGCTTCGGATGCCAGGAAGCACTTCCCCCGTTTGTGCCGCCTATTCATCCATCCAGCCGCCGGTCATCGCGATGAGCAGAAAACCAGTTCGCCTGCCGGGCCATCCGCTCGGATGCCGGGGTATCGCGGGTCACACCGTAGACCGTGCCGGAAAAGTCGAGTCCCTCCTGGACCGCCCAGATCTGCTCGTGCTGGCCAGGCGGGTAGATCTGGGCCGGGTCCCCGACCGCGACCCAGCCGATCGGCACCGTGCTCCACGCCGGGAGCACCGTGTTGACCTGGACCACGCCGTGGACGCGCACTTCGCTGCCCGGGCCGAGTACGCAGCCGGGGAACAGCGCGGCCCCGGTGGCCAGGAAGCAGCCCTCGCCGACTCGCGCCCCATTGAGGTGCGCGTGCGGCCCGACCAGGACATCATCGTCAATGATCAGGGGATGCCGGGCCCGGCCGCGCAATACGGCGTTCTCCATCACCACGCACCGCGCGCCCACCTGGACCTCACCGTCTTCGGCGGTGAGCACCGCCCCGAACAGGATCCGGGCGTCGGGGCCGACCCGGACCGCCCCACACAGCACAGCGTTGGGCGCCACGTAGGCGCTGGGATGCACGTCCGGGGCCGCCCCCCGGTGCTCGATCAGCACACCCCCAGCCTGCCACCCGTCCCGGACGGCATGAACCTTCACTCACGCACGCTCGGCGGCTCCGTCGTCAGTGCGTCGGTGTAACTCCGAGACACACCCGACCGCATCGGTGCTGCACCGATGCCGTGCGGCGGCGGATCAGTGCTCGCCCCGTTCGCGCAGGAGGTCGCGGAACTCGGTGACCGCCTCGTCCTGGTCCGGCCCCAGGTCCTCGGCCACGATCATCTTCGTCCCGTCCCAGTACGCGCCGGCGTGATCTGCGCCGTCGTCCAGGGCCACCAGAAGCGGATGGTGCGCGATCTTGATGTGGTCGTACACGTCGTCCCACGTCACGCCGGGCGGGACCAGGCCGATCGCGGGCGCCTCGCTGTCGTCGTAGTCCAGTTCATGCAGCACAGTGACCCCCATCGGCCGGCAATGCTGCCACGATAAGCGCGCCCGCCGGGTCGGGCCAGGGATCATCGCCGGATCTTCTCAGCCCGCATGGCCAGCAGCCACGGAATCATGCCGTCCCCGTGCTCGGTCAGTCCGGTAATGGCCAGGCCCTGGCCGGTCAAGGCGGCCGTGTAGGCACCCAGCGGCCGGTGCGTGCTGGAAAAAGTCATGGCCAGGCCGTCGCGTTCAACCCGGTCGGTGTACCGGCGGGGCTGCAGGTAAGGCCGGGAAAACCCGAACGAGGGCTCGTGCAGTGTGTCCTCATCCTGGGCGCTGATGAACGGGTGCACGATGGCCAGGCACAACTGGCCCCCCGGCCGCAAGACCCGGCCTATCTCGGCGACCGCGCCACCGAAATCGTCGAAATCCAGCAACGACATGCAAGCCACCACAAGATCAGCACTCTGGCCTGCGAAAGGCAATGCGGCGGCGTCGGCTTGCAGCACCGGAATGGCCGGGCACGACGCCCGGGCGGCCCGGGTCAGGGTGGGCGAGTAATCGGCACCCACCACCCGGTGCCCGAGCGCACGCAGTTCGCGGCTGCCCCGGCCTTCGCCGCAGCCCAGATCGATCACCGGCCCAAGTCCGGGGGGAGGAAGCAGCTCGAGGAGGGCGGGCCAGGTACCACCCGCGAACCCATCGTGCGGGGAGGTCCGGGCCCATCTGATCCACGCGTCAGCATGCTGTTCCCACGCCCCGGCCAGGTTCACGTTTAGAGATTACTTGTGACCGGGTTAGAGCACCGCCGCCGATGTAACTTGGCGGCATGAAAACGCTTGTCATCTGCCGGCCGCGGCCCGGGGTAACCGCACCTGACATTGCCGGGCATCGGGCCGCCGAGATGGCCGCGCTGGGGCAATTGAAAGCCGAGGGAACCCTGGTCGAGGGCTTACTCCCCGGGCGGTCCGGGCGCGGTCCTGATGTTCGAGGCGGACCGGGAAGCGGTCGAGGCCGTGGTCAGCGTGCGGCCGCTGGTCATGGCGAAGCTGATCGACACGGAGATCATCGCCCTGCAGCCGCTGCCCGGGCTCACGTCCTTATCCTGACCGATCCGCCTGATATGTGGACAGGCCACCGCAGGTCTGCTCCTTGGCTACATTCTGGGCATGGACGAGAACCGGGCCCGCCGGGTAGCCGACGCACTGCGCGACCGCGGCATCAATGCGCACCTGGCCAAGGCGAGTGTGGATCAGTACGGCGTGCGCGTCTCGCTGCCTGGCGGCCGCGAGGCCGAGTGGGACACCGACGGCACCGCTGGCCTCGAGGCGCAGGTGATGCGGGACGGGATGCTGGTCGGTTACGTACCCCAGATCGAGGGGTCGGAGGACTTCGACGAGCAGCAGGTCATCGACGCCATCGCCCGTACCGACTACGACCAGCCCATCGCGCGTCAGCGGGCGGCGGCGCCGCCGGCCGCCCCGTCGCTGCCCCGCGAGGGCGGGGTCTTCCGCCGCTTCCTGGACGGCTTCCGCTACCGCTAACCCGATCCGGGCGGTTGCCACCACCGCCCGGGTCCCAGCCCTGACCCGGGTTCAGCCAGGACCGGTTCCAGCCGCTACCCGGGCTCAGCCCGAGCCTGGAGAGCACCGTCGGCGGCTACCTAGCTTCGCGCGGAGCCGAACGGCCTCAACCCGCCCGCAAACGCTTACGCCGAGGCGCCAAGCTCGCCAGCCAGAGCGGCCGCCAGCGTGGTTTTGCCTGACCCCGGCCAGCCGGCCACGAGCACGAACCAGTCCCGGGCGCCGGGTGCCGGTCAGCCGACACCCCCGCACTGCTACCCGGTGACCGGGATCAGATCCACGGAGGGGCCGGCCGCCCGGCGCCGACTTTTCCTACGGAACGTGCGCTTTTTCGGGGTGTTTTGTCCGGTTCGACGCACGGCGAGCGTGAAAAGTGGGTGAGAGGGGCCAGTGGGACGTGTGGGATCCAGGCGGGGCGGGGGGACCTGGGCGGAGTGGGGCGGGGGACCTGGGCAGAGCGGGGGGCGCGGCCTAGAACACTTAGATCTCGCGGGGCGCGTGAGCTCCCCGGACGGTCACCACGGCGAGCCCGGCGGCGAAGACCAGCCCGGCACAGAGAGCCCCGCCGAGGTCGTGCGGTGGCCGGGACGGCCAGAGCCACGGCGTGGTCCAGTCCCAGCTCACCGCGAACAGGGCCACGATCATGTACGCCATCGGGCCCACCCAGGCCAGCGCGCCCCCGATGACCGCGGCTAGGACCAGGCCGATGCCGGTCATTCCGGCCGTGTTGCGCAGGATGTCCAGCGTGCCGCCGGGCAACTGCTCGGCGGCCGCACCGGCACACAAAGCGCCGACGGCCGCCGCGGTGAGTCCCACCGCAGTCCCCAGCCGCAGGTAGGGCAGCCATCGCCCGGTGGCCCGCTCCGGGTCGCCGAACGGGCTCTGGGCGCTGACGGCGATGACGGATGCGGCCCCGGCCTCCAGAACCACGGCCAGCTCTTGCGCGCCGGGCCCGCTGCCCAGGCTCCAGTGCCAGTACAGCGCGGCCCGCAGCACGAGCCCGCAGAGGGCCAGCGCCGCCAGGGCCCCCGGCACCCGGCGGCTGGCCAGGTGCAGTCGCATCAGCCGCAGGCCGGCCAGATCCAGGAGCCGCCGTGGCCGGGGCGCCTCCGCGCGAGGCTCTGGTTTCCGCAGGCCGGCGGCGGTCACGGCAGCTGGGCCAGGGTGATGCGACCGGCCCGCAGCGCGGCCAGGTGAGCGGCGAGCCAGGCCTGCCGGGCGGCTGGGGACAGCGCGGCGAACCGCCCGGTCGCGGCGGTCATCGCCGGGCTCTGTGGTCCATACCCATGGCCGGGCGGCTCCCACTGCGTGCCAATCGCCTTCTGCAGCACCGTCTGGACCACCTGCTGCGCCGGTGTGCCGCCCTGGCCGACGAATCCCCGGGGACCGGCAATGAAGGCCGCGACGAAGATGTCCTGCAAATTCTGGGTAACGTCTCTGGTGGTCTGCCCGAAAGCCGAGCCCAGCACGGGCATGGAGTAGTAGAGCACCGGCGGCGAGCCGCCGAACTCACCGGTCGGAATGCTCAGGGTCGGGTCGCCCATCTGCGTGATCCGGACGGGCGCGCCCGGCAGGCCAGCCACTTCGCGGAGCACGGGGCGGAAGGCGGCCGTCACGTCGCCGGCGTACGCCCGGTAGGCCGGGTGCACGCAGACTGGTACCCGGCCGATGGGGCTGCACACCGGGGTGAACGTGATCAGCCGGTCGTTGGCCGCGTCGTGCAGAGCGGGGATGACTTCGCCAGCGGGACCTTGGTGAGCCGTGCCGACCAGCCCGATGGCGGTCCCGGCCGCGGCCAGGCCGGCCACGCCGAGCACGGCTGCGGCCCGGCGCAGCCGCGGCCCGGCGTCGGCGGCCTGGGCCAGGCCCAAGGCGCCGAGGACCACGGCGGTGAGCCCGAGCAGGAACATCAGCTGCGCGATGGCCACGTCAGGCAGGTAGTGATAGAAAACCCCGACGTCTTGGGGGGGCACCGAGGTGGTCGGTGACAGCAGCGCGTACACGCTGGACTGGCCGACCGCGTTGTTGAATCCCTCTAGGGACAGGATGAACGCGCCGAGCGCGGCCAGCGGCGCGGTGAACCGGCTGGGGAACAGGACTCCAACCGCGAACCCCAGGGCGCTAATCACGGCCAACTCGGCGCAGCCGGCGGCCACCGGCCACCACAGCGGATGACCCCAGGTCGCTTGCGTAGCGGTAAGGCCGTAGATCACCGCCACGCCGCACAGATAGAGGATGACGGCCCAGATAGTCGTGGCGGCCCAGGTCACCAGCCAGGCCGCCCAGCGGGGCCGGGGGGTCGCCGTGACCAGGTCGGCGGTATGACGCCGGCTGTCCCGTGAGCCCATCCAGGCGGCCACGCCGGCCACGAACGCCACGAAGTCAGGCAGCAGCTTGTTGACCACCACGGAGGCCCGCAGGTCCCACAGCGGCGGATAATCCATGGCCGTCCGGAAGGGGTCGAACACGAACAGCGCGGCGAGGAGGGGAAACATCCAGGGCATCGCGTTGCGGCGCAGTTCCAGCCACAGCAGCCGCCCCAGCGACATCGGGGACGGGCGCCCAGTGCTCGGCGGCCGGGGCCGCGCGGGAGCTTCGGCGACGGTCATGACCGGGCCTCCGTCAGGACCGCGCTGTACCCGCGCTCGAGCGGGGCGTCGCCCACCCCGTGCCCCTCGCCCCGGGCGGTAAGCTCATCCGGGGTGCCCCGGAAGACGATCTTGCCCTGGTTCATCAGCGCGACCTCGGTGCAGGCGGCGCCGACGTCTTCGACCAGGTGGGTGCTGACCACGACCGAGGCCCGCTGGCCGAGGTCGCGGAGCAGTGAGCGGAAGGCCACCCGCTGCTCCGGGTCCAGCCCGGCGGTCGGTTCATCGAGCAGAAGCAGCTCGGGCTCGTTCACGATGGCCTGGGCGATGCCGACCCGGCGCAGCATCCCCCCGGACAGGGTGCGCAGCTTGGCCTTGGCCTTATCCCCCAGGTCAAGCTGCTCGATCGCGCCCGCGACAGCCCGGGGGACCCGGGCCGTGGGCATCTCCTTCAGCAGCGCGAAGTACTCGACGAACTCCACCACGGTGAAGGACGGGTAGTAGCCCAGGTTCTGCGGCAGGTACCCGAGGCGGCGCCGGATCTCCCGGCGCGGTCCGTAGGCACCCGGGTCGCGGTCCAGCAGCCGCATTTTCCCTGAGGACGGCGGGAGCACCGTGGCCATCATCCGCAGCAGCGACGTCTTGCCGGCCCCATTGGGGCCGAGCAGCCCGAAGACCCCCGGGCCGGCCTGCAGGTCCACCCCGGCGACGGCCTGGTTCCGGCCGAAACGCCGGGTCAGGCCGTCGATCTCGATGTTCATGGCGTTCCTCTCGGAGTCCGGCTCGCATACACGACGATCGCGCCGCAGCACACTGCGCACGCCAGGTAGAAAAAGACGAATAGGGAGTCGGTGAAGGCGGCGGTGAGCGGCCCGGCGGCCCGGGCGGACAGAACCGTGATGGCCCAGCCGCCCAGGCCCGCGGCCACGCCCACGTTCGCGGACTGCGACAACGTGGCCGCGGCCAGCGCCAGGGCGCACACCGCGGTCATCGGGATCAGCCACCCGAACGTGACCGCGGCCGCGGCCCCCGACGCGGCCGCGGCCGCCAGTCCCAGGACCGCATTCAGGCCGAACACGGCGAGCGCCCGGACCAGCAGCACCATCCGGTCGCTGATGGCCATGCTCCGCGACAGCTCCCAGGCTGGATCGATCCCGGGCCCGTAGGCGTAGGCGATACCCGCCGCCGCCACGGCGGGAGCCAGCAGCTCCACCAACGGCTTCCCGGTGCCCAGGGAGGCCAGCAGTCCGGCGCCCAGCACCACCACGGTGGCGATGACCCACCCCAGCAGCAGTGACGGCGTGGTCACCAGCGCCCGGGCCAGGCCGGGTGAGCGCAGCAGGCGCCGGGCCAGCCGCTCAGTCCATCCCGGCTGGCGGCGCCACACCTGGGCGGCGACCCCGGTCCACACCCTCCCCAGGTCGACATCGGCCGGCGCCGCGTCCCACCCCGGTCGTTCACTCATCGCGGTCCTCCCTCCGCGGCCGGGCGGCGGCCCAGCGCCGCCCGCAACTGCCGCCGGGCCCGGTGCGCGCGGCTCTTGACCGTGCCCTCCGGGATCCCCATCAGCCGTGCCACCTCGGCCACCGGCCGGTCCTCGACGTACATGAGCTGCCAGACATCACGGTCAGGGCTGCCCTCCGGCCCGAGCGCGGTGACCGCCTCGGTGATCTGGGCCCGCGACAGTGCCGCCTCGGCCGGGTCGCTGGCGTACCGCCCGTCCGCCTCGGTCACCGCAGGCAGCAGCAGCGTGGCCGGACCCCGGCGGCGCAGGAACAGGGCGGCCTGCCGCCGCGCGATCCCCCACATCCAGGCTCCGGGTGGACTCTGCGGCCGGTACCCCCCGGCCCCCTTCCACACCCCGAGGAAGGTCTCCTGCAAGACGTCCTCGACGTCGGTGGCGGACAGCACCGACCGGAGCCGGGCCGCCAGCCACGGCGCGTGCCGGCTGAACAGCTCCCGCAGCGCCGCGTCATCGCCGGCCGCCACCCGGGCCACCAGCTCCTCGTCGTCCATCGCCCCTCTATTGCACCCCGGGGGCGCAAGGTTCACGAGGACGGGCGGAAATTAGCGCACCGGCACGGAGAGAGGCGGCCGCCGCCCGGCGGGGAGCATCATCGATGCCCCCGCGCACCCGGCCAGCATCCCCACCCAGGGCAAGCCGGAACCGGGCGGCAGCCGCCGGCTTAGCGGCTCGTCTGCGGCGAAGGGACCGGGGACGTCCCCACCTGGTCGGCGCTCGCCTGGGCGCCGGGATGACCGGCTTCCGCGGCGGCCTCGCGCTCGGTTTCCGCGTTGATCTCGCCGCCGACCAGCACGGCCAGGCCGGCCAGGTACAGCCAGAAGATCAGGATGACCACACCCGCGAACGCGCCGTACGTGTTGCCGTAATGGCCGAACTTGGCCACGTAGAACCTGAAGCCCAGGGAGGCGGCCACGAAGATGACGGTCCCGACGACCCCGCCGGTGCTCACCCACTGCCAGCGGGGGCTCTCCCGGTTGGGCGCGAGGTAGTAGTAGACCGAGAACAACAGCGAGATGACGATGACCGTCAGCACCCAGCGGACCACCGTCCAAGCGATTACGAAGGCCGACCCGGCGAACGGGACGTGCCCCTCGATGGCCGAGCCAATCGAGGTCCCGAACACGATCAGCGCCGAGGCGATGCCCCCCAGCACGGCGGTGGCGATCATCAGCCCGAATGCGATCAGCCGCTTCGGGATGAACTTCCGGTTAACCGGTACCTCGTAGGCGATGTCCAGGCCGGTCTCCAGCGCGACCATGCCCCCGGACGCGCTCCAGACCGCGATCAGGAGGCCGACGATCAGGGCGGTCAGCGAGCCTTTGTGATCCCCCGACGCGCTGCTGACCGCCTGGGTGAAGACTTTGGAGGCACCCGGGGGCAGCTGCTTCTTCAGCCCGCTCACCAGCGTGGTCAGCGTGCCCGATCCGACGTGGATCAGGCTGATCAGGCCCAGCGCCGCGATGAGCGCCGGGAACAGGGCCAGGAACCAGTGATAAGCCAGGCTGCTCGCGGTCATCGAGCAGCGGTCCCGGGCAAACTTCTTCCCGGTGCGCTTGAGCGTGTTCCGCCAGCCGGTCACGCCCAGCTCCAGGGGCGAGTCGGGGCCACCGGATACCTCGCACTCCGGCGGGATGCTCCGCTGCGGATCAGCGGGCGGCGCGGACATGCGCTCGCGGTTGCGTGCCATGGGTGGATCTCCCCTGTCGGCCGGACCGCCTGCGCTGCCTGCAGTTGGCGCGAAGCGGCTACCCAGAGGCAGCGAGGCAAAACGGGTCGGACCGCAGATGCCGCTGACCAGACGACGGCGCTCAGGTGCCAGTGCTCAAATGCCAGTGCTCAAATGCCAGTGCTCAAATGCCAGTGCTCAGGTGAGCAGGACGATCTTGCCGAGCAGGTGACCCTGCTCCAGCCGCCGGTAGGCGTCCTGCACCTCGGCCAGCGGAAAGGTCGCGGCGACCGGAACCTCCAACTCGCCCGCGGCGACCAGCCCGGCCAGTTCGGCCAGCACCGCGGCGCTGGAGCCGGCGGCGCTGCCCTCGGCCTTGATCCCGTACTTCTCCACGGCCTCGAAGTTGGCGATCGTGTCCACCCGGGAGGGCTGGACAGCCAGATCCTCGACGGCCATCCGCACATAGTCCCCGCCGACGGTGTCGATGAAGGCGTCGACCCGGCTGGCGGCCGCCCGGATCCGGGCGGCCACTCCCTCGCCATAGCTGACCGGGATCACCCCGTGCGCGCTGAGCCACGCGTGGTGCGGCTCGCTGGCCAGGCCAATCACCGTGGCCCCGGCCCGCCGGGCCAGCTGGACCGCGATCGAGCCGACCCCGCCAGCCGCGCCGGCCACCACCACGGTGTCGCCGGGGCTGAGCGCGACCGCCCGCACCGCCGCGTACGCGGTGGCCCCGGCCACGAACAGGCTTCCGGCGACGTCCCACGGCACCCCGGCCGGCTTGGGGGTCAGGTCCCCCGCCTCGGTCAGGACGTACTCAGCCTGGCTGGCCCGGTTGTCGGTCCAGCCGAGGACCTCATCCCCGGCCGCAAAGCCCGTCACCCCGGGTCCGGTCTCAGCCACCACCCCGGCCAGGTCGCTGCCCTGGCCCGAGGGAAACGTGGCCGGCCACCGCGCGTCCAGCAGGCCCGCCCGGATCTTGGCCTCACCGGGGTTGATCCCGGCCGCCTTGACCTGGACGAGTACCTGCCCCTCGCCCGGTACGGGCCGGGGCACGTCCTCGATCGTGAGCACGTCGATCCCGCCGTAGTGGTCGAACCGCACTGCCTTCGGCATCGCTTCTCCGTTCTCCGGCTCCGGGTGGCCCGGCTGCGAGCAGCCCCGGGCTGGCTCGGTCCGCCGTCCCAGGTTCCGCCAACCCCGGTGCGCTCCCGGTTATGCCCGGATTCGGGCCAGACGGCAGAATCAGGTCATGGTGACCCTGGCCGAGGTACGTGCCGTGGCGCTTGCCCTGCCCCGCACGGAAGAACACCTGATCCGCGACTGGGTCAAGTTCCGGGTCGGCCGGATCGTCTACGTGGCCTTCTCCCCCGACGAGACGATCATCGGCTTCGGGTTCCCCCGGGACGAGCGCCCCGCGCTGATCGCGGCCGAGCCAGAGCGGTTCTTCCTGCACCGCCCGAGCGATCAGCGCTATCAGTGGATCGACGCGTGGACGCAGGCTCTCGGGCCGGCCGAGATGCGCGAACTCGTGACGGACGCCTGGCGCATGGTCGTGCCCAAGCGGGTGGCCGCCGCCTGCCTGGGCTGCTCGTGAGTAATCTGGGAGTGATTGGACAAGATTAGCCCGTTTTGAGATTGGGCTAGCCTCGCGGGCAATTGAGCCACCCTCACGCGCAGCGGGCCTGCGGATCCGCCGTCTAAATGACCGGACAACCCCCGGACATGCCCTATTCCGGGATTAACCATGCGGTCAGGCAGTAAGATCTGGCTTTCTGCGCGTGCGGCGCTTTATCCTTGGTGCGCGCTATTTCGCGGCAGGCTAACCCAGGGGTGGGGAAGGGGGGCCACGCGCAGGATCTGGTCACGCGACGCCGAGGAACTCGCCGCGTGCTTCACCGTGCACGCCAGGGACCTGTTCGGGTACGCCTGCGTGCTGACCGACGCCGACCGGACACTGGCCGCCGATCTGGTGCAGGCCGCGTTCGAGACGGCCACCGCAGCCTGGTGCACGTTACGCGACCTGCCCGCAGGCCAGCGCTACGACTGGTTGCAGGACACGCTGGCTGACGAGATCCAGCGCCGGACGGGCCATCCGGCTGACCGCACGTTCGTCTCCCCGGCACACCAGCGGCTCACTAAGCTGACGATGGCCCGCTTCCGGGCGGACTACGATGCCGTGGCGGGCCTGGACCGGTTCGCGGACTGGCTGCGGGCCCAGGGAAACGGCGCACCCGCGAGCGGAACGGACGCGAACGGCGCCCCCACTAACGCTTTCCACCTGAACGCGGTATCCCCGAATAGGGGGATTAGCGGTCCGCCCGGAACGGGCGCAGCCGCCGCGCCGGGGAGTTACGGTGATTCGGTGAGTGCGCTTTACGAGGAGCACTACGCGTCGCTCGTACGGCTAGCTGCGTTGCTGGTCCACGACACGGCGACCGCGGAAGTGATCGTGCAGGATTCGTTCGTGGCCGTCGCCGCGGCGCGGCGGCGTCGCGGGCATCTCGAGGGCGCGCTGGACTTCCTCCGCCAGTCGGTGGTGGAGCGGTCCCGGTCGGGCCGGTACCGCTCATCCGCGGCCAACGGATCCGCGAAGGTTTCTGCGCCGCTGCTGGCCGCCCTCGGCGCGCTGCCCGCCCGGCAGCGTGAGGTGCTGGTCATGCGCTACTACGCCAACCTCTCCGAGCAGCAGGCCGCAGAGGCTATCGGCATCAGCCGGGCGGCGGTCCGGCGGCACGCCAGCCGGGCCGGCGCCGCGCTCCGCACCCTGCTCGACCCGAGCTGAGAGATGGCATCGGGGCCCGGCTGGTGTTCGTTGCGGGCCTGAAGGCGGTGCGTGCGCGGCCCGCAGACCGGAGCTGACGGCCCAGGCGCGCCGGCGGGCGGTGGGTTTGCCCGGCAGTGCCTCGGGTAGCCCGCGCTTCCATGACTTCCGCTACGAAGGTGGCGCCGGCCGGCGCGCAGCACGCACGGTTCGCCGACGAGGCGCTGGTGCACATGGCGGACCTGCGCGCCGCCGCCGGGGCCATGACCCGCAACCCGCACGACGCCGAGGACCTGGTGCAGGAGACCTACACCAAGGCCTACGCCAGCTTCGGCCAGTTCCGCGCGGGCAGCAACGCCCGGGCGTGGCTGCTGCGGATTCTCACCAACACGTTCATCACCGGCTACCGGCGCCGCCAGCGCGAGCCGGTGCGGGTCTCGACCACGGAAGTCGAGGACGGCCAGCTCACCAGGGGCTGGGCCGGCCGCGGCGTGCCCCCCCGGTCGGCTGAGGAAGCGGCGCTGGACCGGCTGCCCGACTCGTCGGTCATCGCGGCGCTGTGGGAACTGCCGCAGGACTTCCGCACCGCGGTCTACCTGGCCGACATGGAAGGCTTCAGCTACCGGGAGGTCGCCGACATCATGCGCTGCCCGGTCGGCACCGTGATGTCCCGGCTGCACCGGGGCCGGCGCCAGCTGCGGGGCAGACTCCGGGAGCAGGCCGCCGAGCGGGGCATCGTCCCGCATCCGCGCTACTGCCCTGGACGGTAAGCATTGGGCGGTCAGCAGGAGCCCTCCTGTCGGCTTGCTGCATGGGAAATGTTTAGGAGCCCTCATAAGGGCATCTCCCAAGATCAAAGCTCAGTCGGCTTCCCAAGTTCTGCCTAGCCAGAAGGAGGTCCAGGCATGGGCGGTGCCGTCATACTCAACTGGGTTCTCGGAGCAATCATCGTCGTGCTTATCGTCGGCGGGGGGGTATACGCGATCTTCCGGCACGGGAAGGCCGGCCCGAACGACCGGGAGGCCCGCCAGTACTACCAGGCCAAGGCCGACCCCAATGTCACGCCCCTGGGTGAGCATGTGCCCGCCGAACCGGTGGCCGCCGCGCACGGCCTGACCGAATCCCAGTCCCCCCGGCAAGACGCCACGCGGGACGCGAGCCAGGACGGCGGCCAGGCTAGCCCTCGGCCGTCCGGCGACCAGACGGCCGGGGCGGGCCGCGACCCGGAATGACCCGGTCTGGACCCAGGCCCAGGCTCAGGAGACGCGAGTGATGCGGGTCAGGAGGCGGAGCTGTCCCGGCGCCGCAGGAAGCTGATGAATTCGGCGCCCTCGCGCAGCCGCCGGCGCATCATCTCGGGGCTGCGCAGCATCTCGGCGGACATTTCGGCGATCTTCCCGGCCCGGAAATAGAACTGCCGGTAGAAGCTCTCGACGGAATCGTAGATCTCGGTCCGGTTGAGGTTGGGGTAACTGAGGGCCGCCGCCTGTACCCCGCGCTCGTCGATCAGCGCGGCGTCGTCCTCGGGCAGCCATCCGTTCTCCCTGGCCTGCTGGTACAGGGCGGTTCCCGGATACGGGGCCGCGATCGAGACCTGCAGGGAATGCGGGTTGATCTCCTTGGCGAAACGGATCGTTTCCTGGATCGTCTCGGTGGTCTCGCCCGGCAGGCCGACGATGAAGGTGCCGTGGATGGTGATACCGAGATCGCGGCAGTCTCTGGTGAACTGGCGGGCCCGCTCGACCCGGACGCCCTTCTTGATGTTGATGAGGATCTGCTGGTTCCCGGACTCATACCCCACGAGCAGCAGGCGCAGGCCATTGTCCCGCAGAACCTTCAGCGTCTCGTAGGGGACGTTCGCTTTCGCGTTGCACGACCAGGTCAGGCCCAGTTCCCCCAGGCCGCGGGCGATCTGCTCGGCGCGCCGCCGGTCGTCGGTGAACGTGTCATCGTCGAAGAAGACTTCCTTCACCGAAGGGAACAATTCGGCGATGCGGGCCATCTCACCCAGGACGTGCCCGGCGCTCCTGGTGCGGTAACGGTGACCGCCGACGGTCTGCGGCCACAGGCAGAACGTGCATCGTGACCGGCAGCCCCGCCCGGTGTACAGCGACACGTACGGATGCTTGAGGTAGCCGATGAAGTAGTCGTTCACATCCAGGTCGCGCTGGTACACGTCGGTGACGTACGGCAGGCGGTCCATGTCCTCCAGGATCGGCCGGTCCGGGGTGTGCACCACCTGGCCGGCCAGGTCCCGGAACGTGACCCCCCGGACCTCGGCCAGCGGCCGGCCCTCGGCCACCTCGGCGATGGTGAAGTCGAACTCCTCGCGGGCCACGAAATCGATCGCCTCCGAGGCCAGCAGGGAGGCCTCCGGTTCCACCGCGACCTTGGCGCCGACGAACCCGAGCTTGAGGGCCGGGTTCGCCCGCTTGAGCGCCTCGGCCACACCGACGTCCCCGGCGAAGGACGGGGAACTCGTGTGCAGCACCGCCAGGTCGTACTGGCCGGCGAGCGGGAGCACATCGTCCAAGCCGAGGCCCGCGGCGGGCGCGTTCAACTAGTTTGCTGCCCGGCACGATGGCGGCCACCTGGGCCAACCAGGTCGGATACCAGAACGACCTGATCTCGCGTTTCGCCTGATAGCGCGAGCCCGCCCCGCCGTCGAACCCCTCGTACGACGGGGGGTGCAGGCACAGTGTGCGCATCATGGATAGCCCGCCTCCCGGAAGGTAGGTACGTTCGGGCGGCCGCCGGACGGTTCCCTGGCCAGGCCGATGGAGGCCATGGCGGCCGCGAAGGCCTGGTCCCAGTCTTCGCCCGGGACGCCGGCCCGGCCGGCCGGGCCGGCCGAAGGCGGGCTGGCCGAAGGCGGGCTGGCCGAGGGCGGGCTGGCCGAGGGCGGGCTGGCCGAGGGCGGCAAGCACGCTCGCGGTGATCTCCGGCGGCCGGGGGCTGCATGCCTCGGCCCCGCCCAACTCCAGCTCGTGCTGCAGGTTTTCCCGGCCGTGGCCCGGCATCGCGTCCAGGAGGACCAGCCCGCGGCCCGCGGCCCGGGCCTCGCCGCAGGTCAGCGCCCCGGGCAGGGTCACCACCAGGTCACAGGCGCTCATCAGCTCGGCGATACGCGGGGTGAAGCCGTACGGGTGGACCCGGGGCGAAGTCGCCGCCAGGGACTCGAGCCGGGCCGCGAGGCGGCGATTCCGGCCGGCCACGGCCAGCACATCCACGCCGGCCGCGGCCAGGGCACGCGCGGCCCCCGCTACCGGACCCAGCCCCCAGCCGCCGCCCATGAGCAGGACGCACCGGGCGTGCGCCGGTATCCCGAGCGACGCCCGGGCCTCCGGGCGCGGCCGCAGGTGGGCGAAGGCGGGCCGCACCGGCGGCGGGACCACGGCGATCCGGGCCCGGGGCAGGTAGCGGCGCACTCCGGCCGCCCCGGCCGGCGAGGTGACCAGGAACAGGTCGATGCCCGGGCGGACCCACGTGGCGTGCGGCAGGGCGTCGGGGCAGAGCACGACAGTGCGCGGCCAGGGCCGGGACCCGCCGAGTTCGGCCGCGGCGGGGACACCCGCCGCGAACACGCTGATGACCAGGTCGGCCGGTTCGTGATCGAGTTCGCCGCGGAGCGCCGAGACCAGCCGCGGCGTGGCGGCGCGGTCCATGGCCGTGGCGACCCGGCTGCCTGCGCGCAGATGGGCGAAGTGCAGCCCGTCGAAGATCCCCGGCCGGGCCATCAGCCGGCGGAAGACCCAGTCGCCGGCCCGGCCCGCGCGCGGGCCCAGCAAGGCCATGCAGTCCAGTGTCCGGGCTGGCCAGCCGAGCCCAGCCAGACTGGCCGAGAGCACCTCGGACACGACGTCGTGGCCTAGGCCCAGGGAGCCGGAGAGGATCAACGCACGGTGCGGCACAGGTCCTGCACCTCCCCGTTCTCATTCCGGCCGGGCTGGCCGTGCACAGGACGTCGGGACGCTGGCCCTACCCGGCGCCCAGAGCGGCCAAACCGCCCGGGCGGCCAGGAGGGGCCCGGCCGCTTGGCCCGGCCAGGCGCCCGGGCCACGCGGCCGGGTGGGCGGCCGGGTGGGTGCAGCCAGCTCAGGCCACGTTTGCCGGATGTCTGCTGGGTACGTGGGGTGGATGCTCGAGCCGATCAAGGCCTGACGGTATCCAGCCGAGAACGGCGCATGACCAGCCCACGGCCACCGCAGAAGGTCCCGTTCGGCCGCCGGGCCGGGGTCTGGCTGGCCTGGTGGGTCCTGCTGATGTCGTTCTGGGTGGTCCTGGACGATTCGATCGCCACCGACGAGCTGCTGGCCGGGGCCGGAGCGGCGGCACTCGCCGCCTTCCTGGCCGAGCTGGTCACCTACCAAGCGGCCGCCCGGCCGCGGCTGAGGGGGGCATGGCTGGCCCGGTCGGTCGCGCTGCCAGCCCAGATCGCCGGGGACACCGTGATCGTGTTCGCCGCCCTGTGGCGCCGGCTGGCCCATGGCGAGGAGCCGCGCAGCGGGTTCCGGCAGCTGCCGGTGCGTTACGGCGACGACACGGCGGAGGGCCGGACCCGGCGCGCGCTGCTGATCGGCGCCAAGTCCATCGCCCCGAACTCCATCGCAGCAGGCATCGACAAGGACACCAACGCGATGATCATCCACCAGCTTGTGGTGAATGAAGGGGAGGCGGTGGAATGAACGGTTTCCTGATCGCGGCCCTGGCCATGCTGGTGACCGTGATCCCCTGCGGGATCGTGGTGGTGCGGGGCAAGCTCATGGACGCCGTCGTGGGCTACCAGGCCATCAGCTCCATCGTGGTCATGGTGCTGGTGCTGCTGGCCGAGGGGTTCCGCCGCTCAGGCGAGTTCGAGCTGCCAGTGCACCTGGCCCTGCTGCTGTTCGCCAGCGGGCTGGTCTTCGTCCGGTTCCTGGAGCGGTGGCTGTGACCGTGCACGGGATCATCGCCGACGTCCTGCTGGGCCTGGCCGCGGCCGTGGTGCTCGCCTCCTCGGTGGGCATCCTGGTCATGCGGGACGCCTACCAGAAGCTGCACTACGTGACGCCCATCGCGGTCATTGCGCCAGTGATCGTCGCGCTGGCCGTCCTGGTGCAGTCGGGCTGGACCGAGAACAGCGGGGAGACCTGGCTGGCGCTGCTGTTTGTGCTGGCCGGCGCCCCGTTCCTGAGCCACGCCACGATCAGGGCGGCCCGGATCCGGCAGAAGGGCGGCTGGCGGCCCAGCCCGGACCATGCGGACCACGGGCACCGCGATGGGTAGTGCCCACCTCGCGGCCGTGGTCACCCCGTACACGGTTCCTGCTCCGCTGATGGACGTCTTGCAGGTCGCGCTCCTGGTCCTGGTGGCCGCGGGGGCCACCGCGGTGGTGCTGATCCGGGAGCCGGTCCGCCAGGTGATCATGCTAAGCGTTTACGGCGTGCTGCTGGCCGTGCTGTTTTTGGCCTTCCAGGCCCCCGACGTGACCCTCTCCGAGCTCTCCGTGGGCGCGGTGGCCCTGCCGATGCTGCTCCTGCTGGCCCTGGCCAAGGTGAAGAGGCGTGAGAAATGACGCCGGGCCATCGCCGCTGGATCTTCCTGGCCGCCGTGACCGGCCTGGCTGCCTTCTACCTGTGGGGCCTGGGCGGCCTGCCCGGGTTCGGCAACTACCCCGGGCCGTACGGCGACATCATCAACCGCATCGCGGTCGCCCAGACCAACGCGACCGGGGTGGTCTCCGCGGTGAACTTCGACTACCGCGGCTTCGACACCGTGGGCGAGGAGTTCATCCTGTTCGTCGCGGCCACCGGGATGGCCGTGGTCCTGCGCCGCCTGCGCCGGGAGCGGGAACGCCACTCCGGCGACCCGACCGCGGACTGGGCGGTGCCGCCCGCCAGTGACGCCGTGCGGCTGGTGGCCCTGCTCTTCACGGGGCCGGTCGTGGTGATGGGCTGGTTCCTGGTGACCCACGCGCAGACCAGCCCGTCGGGTGGTTTCCAGGGCGGCGTGATCCTGGCCACCGCGTTCTTCCTGATCTACCTGTCCGGCCAGTTCCTGCTCTTCCGGCGGATCAGCCCCACCGACCTGACCGAGGCGGTCGAGGCGATCGGGGCAGGCGGGTTCGCCGCGGTCGGCGTCTCCGCCGTGGCCATGGGGCTGCCCTACCTCAAGAACTTCCTGCCCCTCGGCTCGACACCCGGGGCGGTGAGCTCCTCCGGGACCATCGCGCTGATCAGCTTCTTGGTGGGCCTCGAGGTGGCGGCGGCGTTCGTGCTCATCGTGGGGGAAATGGTCGAGCAGACCCTGCTCGTCCGGCAAGGGGATCGCTGATGCACATCATCCCGTTCGTGGTCGTGGTCTGGATCCTGGCCGTCGGCCTGTACGGCATCGTCACCAGCCGCCACCTGATGCACCAGATCATGTGCCTGATCGTCGTGCAGTCCTCGACTTACGTCCTGCTGCTGGGCGTGGGCTACCGGACCGGGGCGGTCGCCCCCTACTTCTACGACGTCCCCGTCCATACGCCCGCCGTCAACCCGGTGGTCCAGGCGCTCACCCTGACCGACGTGGTGGTCGAGGCCGCCGTCACCGCGCTGCTGCTGGCGCTGGCCATCCAGGCCCAGAAGCGGTTCGGCACCCTCGATCCGCAAGAGCTCGTCCAGCTCAAGGGCTGACGGCGGCTCCCGTGGATCAGCTGCTGCCGCTGGCTGTCGTCCTGCCGCTGCTCGTGGCCGCGGCCATCTCCGCCCTGACCCCGCTGCTGCGCCGCCAGCAGCGCATCCTGGACTCGACCGCGATCGTGACCAGCGCCGTGGTGGCCGGCCTGCTGGCGGTCATCATGATCCGGGTCTGGCCCGACAGCGACGACCTCGCGCTTGAGTCATCCCGGGAATGGAAGGGCACCCTCGCCGATGAGCCTTACGCCGAGGACGTGAGCGACCCCGCGCAGGTCGGCGAGATCGGCGAGAGCATCTCCGATCGCACGTTCAGGATGCTGGCGATGTGTCCGCCGACCCCGGCACCCATGTCCGCCGGCTCAAGGCGATGCGGGCCATGGGGCCACCGCCATCGTGGTCATGAACGTCTCCGGGGCTGACCCGATGGGCACGCTGCGCATGTGTGGCGACCATGCGCTGCCCGCCCTGCGCGGTTGAGAGTGTTCCAGAACCACGCGGGCAGCGTGGCGCTGGCCCGCCGCGGACTACCCGTTCTGGTGATGCGCTGACCCGGCGGTGAGGGCAGGCTCCGGTGGTCATGAACTACGAGACGTTCGAGACAAAGGTGGCCCAACGCGCCGACGTGCCTCGGGACGAGGCCAGTGCGCTCATCCGGGCCACGGTGCTCACCCTGGCTGACCGGCTCACCGCCGGCGAGGCGCACGATGTGGCCTCGCAGCTGCCCGAGCCGACGAAGGAAAGGCTAGTGAGCCCCGAGCCCGAGGCGGAGCGGTTCGGGCTCGACGAGTTCATCCAACGGGTCAGCCTGCCACCTGAGGAGGCCCGGGCCGGGGCGCACGCGGTGCTCTCCACCCTCCGCCAGGCCGTCACGGGTGGAGAGTTCCGGGACATGATGTCCCCGCTCCCCCAGGAATTCTCGGCATTGGTGGGGGCATAGCGGCTGCTCATCAGCCCGGGGCGGATGAGCAGCCACCGGATCGGCGGGGCCCCGGCCTCAGGTCTTCGCGACTGCGCTGCTGACCTTGTTCGGCCCGTCGTACTCGTCATCAGGCGGGCTCTCCAGCGCCTCGATGACGTCATCGGGGGCTTGCTGGCTCCTGGCGTGCTGCACGAGCTGGTCCTTGCTGGCCGGGTAATTGACGCCGGACAGGTACTTCTGTACCTCGATGAATTCTGGCGGGGCCATGGTCCCTCCCGGATGTCGGTGACCGTTGCGTAGACGCCTCCGCTAACCCTCGGCGGGCCGCCCAAACACGAACTACCCGACGTGGTAGTGGGCCGCGCGCTGAGCGAGCGGAGAGCCTACTGCCAGCGGCGTGACCGCCGCCGGGAAAGCCAGCCAGGGCGGAGGCAGCAGATGACCGGGCAGGACACGACAGCTGGGCCGGTCGGCCGGCCGCTCTACGGGGCGATGCGGGACCTCACCCCGCAGGAGCGCCGGGACTGGCAGCGGACCACGCTGGCCACCGCGCCACGCGACTACGCCTGGGAGGGGCGGCTGCAGTTCTGGCTGGAAGACGTGGTCTTCGGGAAGGCACGGACGCTGCCCAAGTTCTGGGCCAGGGAACTGATAGCCCGCACTCCCTACCTGTCGTGGGAGCAGGCCGCCTACGTGACCGCGGGCAAGCTCCACGACCACAGCGCCCGGGCCCGGCGCCTCTACGACAACCTGACGGAAGTCCGCGCCGAGCAGGACAACGAGCTGTGGCACCTGCTCATCCTCAAGGAGGTCATCGTCGCTCACGGCGTCCGGCAGAACCCGGTCCGGTTCCGGTTCCTGCCCCAGCTGATCGCGTTCGCGGTCGCGCAGGAGTTCTGGTTCCTGAAAATGCTGAACCCGCTGCGCAGCTACCGGGTGAACGCCGACATCGAGGATCACGCCGAGCATGAGTACGCCGCCCTGGCGCTCGAGCACCCCGAATGGGAGGACCACCCCTTCCCCTCCGCTGTCGCGCCCGCCTACGCGGTGTACGAGTCGCTGGCGGATCTGTTCCGCCAGATCGGCTCGGACGAGGGCCTGCACAAGGAGCTGAGCCTGGCCCGCGTCTCATAGGCCCGCCGGTTACCGCCCGAGCGGGCGCGGCCGGGCCGGGCAGCGGAACGCGTCCCGGCCCGACTGCGCCAGCCTGGCCTTCGGGTGCTCAGTCCTGGCCGCGGCCCGACGCCGCGTCGCGGAGCCGGTCCGCGGCGGCCACGGCCGGCCCGGCACCCTTCAGCACGCCCGGTGAGGGCGGCGTGTTCGGGTGCGGCCGCGTCGGGGCCGTCTTCTTCCCCGCGGCGATCTTGTCTCCGATCTCGCTGGCCTCCTCGGCGGTGAGCGCCTGCCGCATCGGCGGCCAGACCTCGTTCTCCTCGTAGGCGATGTGCTCACGCCCCGCGCCGATGAACGTGCGGACGAGCTGCTCGAACTCCGGCTGATCCGGGTTCAGCTTGTCCAGCCGGGCCAGCACTTCCTTGCCTTCCTGCTCCTGATCGGTGGCGGTGCCCGCCAGCTGGTCACCGTTGGGTAGCTTGTCGCGCACGGCCGGCCAGAAGTACATCTCCTCCAGCGCCTCGTGCTTGGACTCTTCGATGATCAGTTCCTCGACCATCTTCTTGCGCAGGGCCAGGTGGTTGTCGTTGGCGCCGGTCGCCGCGGTCGAGCCCGTCTCGAGCTCGGACAGCATCCGCTTCACCTCTTGGTGATCCTGGCCCAGTACATCGAACACGCTCGGCATGGTTCCTCCTCTGCCGGTACTTGCGGTGGATCGGCTCCCGGTCCGGGATGGCCGTCCCCGCAGTGGACTCCTGCCGCTTCCCGCCGGCACGGCCGCAAACCGGCCCGGCGAAATTCGCGGGGAGATCATCCGGGCGGTTTCGCGGGCTGGCGTCCGGGTAGCCACGCGGGCCACGCAGACACGGGAGGAGATGATCGGGATGAGCACGCCGTCGCGGGATAACCCGCCACCGGAGCAGAGCCAGGACTACCCCGGCCGGACCAGTGAGATGGAACCGCAGCCCCGCGATGAGATGCGCGACTACGACGGGCGCGGCCTGCTGGCCGGGAAGCGCGCGCTGATCACCGGCGGCGACTCCGGTATCGGCCGCGCGGTGGCCGTGGCCTTCGCCAAGGAAGGCGCGGACGTGGCCATCACCTACCTGTCCGAGCAGGAGGACGAGGACGCGCAGCACACCGCGGACCTGGTCGGCAGGGCCGGGCACCCGTGCGTGACCATCCGCGGCGACCTGGCCGAGGAGGCCAACTGCCAGCGGGCCGTCGACCAGACCGTGGCTGAGCTGGGCGGCCTGGACATCCTGGTCAACAACGTGGCCACGCAGCAGCCGGTGCAGGACTTCCTCGAGCTGACCACCAGCCAGTGGGACCGCACGTTCCGGGTCAACATCTACAGCTACTTCTGGATCACCAAGGCGGCCGTGCCGCACCTGCCCGACGGGGGCGTAATCATCAACACCTCGTCCATTAACGGCCTGCGCGGGAACAAGACCCTGATCGACTACTCGGCGACCAAGGGAGCGATCCTCGCGTTCACCTACTCCCTCGCCCAGGCCCTCCAGGACCGCGGCATCCGGGTCAACTCCGTGGCCCCGGGACCGGTGTGGACCCCGCTGATCCCGGCCACCTTCGACGAGGAGAAGGTCAGCCAGTTCGGCGCCCAGGTGCCCATGGGCCGCGCGGCGCAGCCCGATGAGATTGCCCCGTCGTACGTGTTCTTCGCGGCGCCCCGGATGTCCAGTTACTACTCCGGTGAGGTGCTGGCCCCGGTGGGCGGGGAAACCATGCCCGGCTAGCGGAGTTCGCTCCCGGGCACGCTTCAGCCCGGCAGCGCGGGAATCTCCTGCCACACCGCCGGGGCCGCCCTCAGCGAGGGCGGCCCCGGCGCGAGGAGCAGGCGGGCCCGGGCGGATGGGCGAGCGAACGCGGCTGAAGGAGACGAGCATGGCGAGTGGGCTGCTGGACCGGATGACCACCGACCGGGCGGACCGTCTCGAACAGGACCTGCGCGACCGGGTGGACGGCGAGGTCAGGTTTGACGCGGGCAGCCGTGGCGCATACTCCACCGACGCGTCCAACTTCCGGCAGGTGCCGATCGGCGTGGTCGTGCCCCGCACGCCGGGGGGGCCGTGGCCGCCGTCGCGGTGTGCCGGGAGCACGACGTCCCGGTGCTGTCCCGCGGGGGCGGCACCAGCCTGGCCGGGCAGTGCACCAACACCGCGGTCGTGCTGGACTGGTCGAAATACTGCCACCAGGTCGAGTCCGTGGACGAGCAGCAGCGCACCTGCGTCATCCAGCCCGGCATCGTCCTGGACGTTCTCAACGCCCGCCTTGCGCGGTGGAACCTCCGCTTCGGCCCTGAGCCTGCCACGCACATGAACTGCACGCTCGGCGGGATGATCGGCAACAACTCCTGTGGCGCGACCGCCCAGCGGACCGGCAAGGTCGTGGACAACATCGCGGCGCTGGAGGTGCTGCTGTACGACGGCACCCGGTTCTGGTGCGGGCCCGCCGACGACCACGAGTACGCCAAGATCGAACGCCGCGGCGACCGCCGGGCCGAGATCTACCGCCGGCTCCGGCGGCTCAGGGACGACTACGCGGACCTGATCCGGGCCCGCTACCCGGACATCCCGCGCCGGGTATCCGGCTACAACCTGGACTCCCTGCTCCCCGAGCACGGCTTCGACATCGCCGGGCTCCTGGTCGGCAGCGAATCGACGCTGGTGACCGTGCTGCGCGCCAAGCTGAAGCTGGTCCCGGTGCTGCCCGAGCGCAGCCTGGTCGTGCTCGGCTACCCGAGCGTGGACCGGGCGGCCGACGCGGTGCCCGCCATCCTGCCCTACGAGCCGATCGCCCTCGAAGGCCTAGACCACCGGCTGATCCACGACGAGCAGGCCAAGCACCTGAACCCACAGGCGCTGCGGGAGCTGCCCGAGGGGTCGGCGTTCCTCATGGTCCAGTTCGGCGGGAACAGCACCGGCGAGGTGGACCAGGCCGCGCAGGCGATGCTGGACGCCCTGCACGACACCGAGCACGACCCCTCGGTGGAGTTCTTCGACGACCCGGCCCGGGAAAACGAGCTGTGGCAGGTCCGCGAGGCCGGCCTGGGCGCCACCGCGCACGTCCCGGGCCAGCGGGACACCTGGGAAGGCTGGGAGGACTCCGCCGTGGCTCCGGAGCGGCTCGGTGACTACCTCCGCGACCTGAACCGCCTCTACGACGAGTTCGGGTACAGCGACGAGGCCATGCCCGCCCTGTACGGGCACTTCGGCCAGGGGTGCGTGCACACCAGGATCCCGTTCGATCTGTACACCACCGAGGGCGTGGCCACCTACCGCCGGTTCATGGAGCGCGCGGCCGACCTGGTGGTGAAGCACGGCGGGTCGCTGTCCGGCGAGCACGGCGACGGCCAGTCCCGCGGGGAGCTGCTGGTGAAGATGTTCGGGCCGGAGCTGGTCGGCGCGTTCGGCGAGCTCAAGGACATCTTCGACCCGGACGGCAAGATGAACCCCGGGAAAGTGGTGCGCGCGGCCGGGCTGGATGAGCACCTGCGCCTGGGCGGTGACTGGTCCCCCATCACCCCGCAGGACCTGTTCTTCCGTTACCCGCATGACGGCGGCTCGTTCGGCCAGGCGGTGAACCGCTGCGTCGGCATCGGCAAGTGCCGCCAGCATGAGCACCCGGGTGGCGCAGTGATGTGCCCGTCGTACCAGGTCACGATGGAGGAGGAGCATGCCACCCGGGGCCGGTCCCGGCTACTGGAGGAGATGCTGCATGGCCACGGGGATTCCCCCATCGGTGACGGCTGGCGCTCGGAGGCGGTCCGCGACGCGCTGGACCTGTGCCTGGCCTGCAAGGGCTGCAAGACCGACTGCCCCGCGAACGTGGATATGGCCACCTACAAGGCGGAGTTCCTGGCCCATCACTTCGCGGGCCGGCCGTGGCGGCGGCCCCGGTCGGACTGGTCGCTGGGCTGGCTGCCAGCCGCAGCGCGGGCCGTGCACCGGCTGCGGCTGGCCGGCCTGGTCAACACGCTCAGCCACGCCCCGGGGCTGCACCGGGCCGGGGCGCTGCTGGCCGGGGTGGAACCGCGCGAGGTGCCGCTATTCGCCGGGGAGAGCCTGCAGCGCTGGGCCGCCCGCCGTGAGCGGCGCGGCACCGGCGAGCGCGGCACGGTGCTGCTGTGGCCGGACACGTTCATCAACTACTTCCACCCGCACGTCGGGCAGGCCGCCGTGGCCGTGCTGGAGGACGCGGGCTGGCGGGTGGAAATCCCGGTCGAGCCGGTCTGCTGCGGGCTGACCTGGATTTCCACCGGGCAGCTGGCCACGGCCAAGCGGGTGCTCGGCGAGACCGTGGCCCGGCTGGCCGCCCAGGTCCGGGCGGGCGGGTACGTGGTCGGGCTCGAGCCCAGCTGCACCGCGGTATTCCGGTCGGACGCGCCCGAGCTCTTCCCCGACGACCAGGACGTGCTCCGGCTCCGTGACCACACCCTGACCCTGGCCGAGCTGCTCACCGAGCACACGCCCGGGTGGGAGCCGCCGGACCTCACCGGCCGTGAGGTACTGGCCCAGGTGCACTGCCACCAGCACGCCGTGCTCGGCTGGGACGCCGAGACCAGCCTGCTGGAGTCGGCGGGCGCCCGGGCGGAGCAGCTCGCCTCGGGCTGCTGCGGGCTGGCCGGCAACTTCGGCTTCCAGCTCGGCCACGCCGGCGTCAGTGAGAGCCTGGCCGAGCAGGTGCTGCTCCCCCGGCTCCGGGACGCAGACCCGGCGGCGGTGGTGCTGGCCGACGGGTTCAGCTGCCGGACGCAGGTGCACGAGCTCGACAGCGGCGGCCGCGAGGCCATGCACCTGGCCGAGTTGCTGGCCGCTGCGGGTGAGCTGCCCGCGTCCTACCCCGAGCACCGGGCCGCCGCCCGGCCAGCCCCGCCGGGCCGGGCGGCCCGGGCCGCGGCCGTCGCGGGGGCCATGGCCGCCGTCGCGGCCGCCGCCGCCGCTGTCCGGGTGGCGCGGCGGTGACCGCGCTCCCCGGCGCGGAGCCCCCGCGGCCCGTGGACGGCACGGGTGCCCCGGGCCGCGCCCTGGCCGTGCTCCCGGTGCCGCGCTGATGGGCCAGGCGGGTGCGGACCGGGTCCGGGTCCTGATCGTGAGCTGGGCCAGTTTCCTGCACGGCGAGGCGACCGCCGGGGACGTGTTGGCCATGGAAGCGGCCCGGGATGCGCTGAGGGACGCGGGCCTCGAGTGTGACCTGGCCTGGAGCCCCGTCTTCCGGCCCGGTGACCGGACCCTGGAGGACTCAGCCCCCGGGGACTACACCCACCTGGTCTTCACCTGCGGGCCGGCGCACGGCTGGCAGGTCGAGCAGCTGCATGAGCGCTACCGCGGCTGTCACCGGATCGCGGTCGGCGTGTCCGTGATCGATCCCGCCGACCCCGCCGTCACCGGGTTCCACGAGGTGCTGGCCCGGGACGCGCCGGGGATGCCGGGCCGGCTGGACCTGGCTGCTGCCGTGCCCGTTTCCCCCGTCCCGGTGGCCGCGGTCATCCTGGCCGGGGCGCAGCCTGAGTACGCTGCCCGGGGCCGGCACAGCCCGCTGACCACGCAGATCGGTGCCTGGCTGGCCACCGTCAACTGTGCCCGGGTGACCGTCAACACCCGGCTGGCCCACGGCGACTGGCGCAGCCCGGCCACGGCCGCCCAGGTCGAGGGGGTGATCCGCCGCGCCGACGTGGTGGTGACCACCCGGCTGCACGGGCTGGTCCTGGCCCTCAAGAACGGCGTGCCCGCGCTCGCTGTCAACCCGGTGGCGGGCGGGGCCAAGGTCGCCGCCCAGGCGGCGGCCTGGGGATGGCCCGTGCTCCTCCCCCGGCCGGGGGAGCCCGGTACACCGGTGCTCGATCACGGCGAACTCGACCGGATGTGGTCCTGGTGCCGGTCGGCCCAGGGCCGGGCCCAGGCCGGCTCCGCGTTCCGGGAGCGGACCGCCCGGCCGCTCACCGCGGACCTGCTCCGCGTCCTGGGCACCGGTGTAGACCCAGGGCAGCCGGGTATCTCCGGAAACCGTGACCACGCTTGAGCAACTGGCCAAGGAGGCCGCCACCTGCACCCGGTGCGACCTGTACCAGCGGGCCACCGCGACGGTGTTCGGCGAGGGACGCCCGGACTCGCCCCTGGCCCTGGTCGGCGAGCAGCCCGGGGACCAGGAGGACAAGCAAGGCCACCCCTTCGTCGGGCCCGCCGGCCACGTGCTGGACCGGGCGCTGCGGGAGAGCGGTATCGATCGCGGCGATGCCTACGTCACGAACGCGGTGAAGCACTTCAAATGGGTGGCGCGCGGTAAGCGCCGTATCCACCAGCGGCCTAACGGGACCGAGATCATGGCCTGCCACGGGTGGCTGGAAGCGGAACTGGCCGTGCTCAGCCCCCGGGTCGCGGTGGCCATGGGCGCCGTCGCCGGGGAGGCGCTCTTCGGCCGCGGATTCAAGGTCCGTGACCACAAGGGGCGGCTGGAGGAAGTCACGGTCGGCGAGTGGCAGGGACCGGTGCTCAGCACCGTCCATCCTTCCTCGATCCTGCGCGGCCCCGATGCCGCGGCCCGCGAGGAAGCGTTCGCCGGGTTCGTGGCCGACCTGGTCAGGGCCCGCGAGGCGCTGGCGGCCTGAGCGGGCAGGGCAGGCTGGCCACGGCTTACTGGGAACCGAGCAGGCGGGCGAAGGGGCCCTTGTCGTCCTGCCCGGCCGGCCCGTCGTAGGCGCGGAAGGTCCAGGCGTCGATCGCGTCGGCTTCGATCCGCCACAGTCCTTCCGTCCCGTCCCCGCCGGCCAGCCGGGCAGCGCGCAGGTGCAGGTAGTGACCCGATCCGGACTTCACGTTCTTCTGGTAGTCGTCACCGAGCAGCCCGGCCCGCGGGTTCAGCGCGTTCATCAGCGGGTTCACGTCGGCGAGTTCGGCGAAGTAGCGTTCCTCGGCGATCAGGCTGCCGTGCAGGACGGCGCCGTTCACGGCGACCGTCACCGGGACGGCGGACTGGCCCGCTTCGTCGACGGACCGGATGAGCTCGCGGAGAACCGGGTCACGGTCGTGCTTAGCCATGTCTTCCCTCCGGGTCGTAGTGAGGCCGCTTTGGCTACCCTGCCGCGGCCCGGCGAACCAGCGCGGGCGCGCGGGTAACAGCACTGTGGCCCGCGCGGCCCCTCAGCCGACGTACTGCCGGGCCGTGGAGCGCCGGCGCGGCTCGTCCAGCAGCCGGATGGAGGCTTCCACCGACGGTGGCACCGGCTGGCGCTCGCGCAGCACCCAGGGCAGCCCGCCCACCGCCGCGCAGAACGCGCTGGCCGACACCGTGTCCCAGGGCACGGAGGCCGCGAGTTCCGCGGTCCGGCGCAGCGCCGCCACCGGGGGCCGCCGCAGCCAGGTGAACCACAAAGTATTCCGGATGCCGAGCCAGCGGCGCCGGGTCGGCTCCCGCAGGGCCGAGGCCTGGTGGTGCAGGGTAGCCCCGGGCAGGTAACACAGCAGGTAGCCACGGGCGGCCAGGTCGGCGGCCAGCAGTTCCTCCTCTCCGCCCAGCCACAGCCGCGGGGAGAACCCGCCGGCCTCCCGGAACGCGTCACAGCGCAGCATGGACGCGCCGGCCAGGATGCTCATCAGCACCGGGCCGGGCAGGCCCGGCCGCCCGGGCACCGGGGAATCGGCCAGCTCGGCCACGATCGGGTCGTCGGTCCCCGCGGGCTCCACCACGATCCTGGCCGTCACCGAGGCCACGTCCGGGTGCCGGTCGAGCGCGTCGGCGGCCAGCGCCAGCGATCCCGGCTCCCACCAGGTGTCGTCGTCGCAGAAGGCCACGTAGGGGGTGGTCACCCGGCGCAGGGCGAGGTTGCGCCCGACCGCGCCGAGGTTGCGGCGCGCCGCGATCAGGGTCATCTGCGGGTGGGCCCGGCGGACCGCCACCGGGGTGCCGTCACCGGAGCCGTTGTCCACGACGATCACCGGCGGCCGTTCCGGCAGCGCGGCGAGCAGCCCCAGCGTGCGGAGCAGTTCCTCGCGCCGGTTCCGGGTGATGACCACCACGGTGATCCGGGGGTCCGGGCTGGCGGCCACCTCAGCCGGCATGGTCGTCTCCCAGGGCCTTGATGGCGGCCTCCACGTCCGGCGGCAGCGGGCGCCGGTCCAGCAGGGCCCGCGGCAGCCGCAGCGCCAGGCCCCCGACGGCCCGGGCGGCGATCTGGTCGTGCCCGGCTCGCCGGACCAGCCGGCCCGTCTCGGCCAGCGCGCATCCGGCCGGCCGGCGCATCCAGGCCACCAGCGCGCGATTCCGCATCTCCTGGTACCGGCGGGTGGCGGGCTGCCGGGCCGGGGACGGGTGGTGGTAAGCGACGATGTCGGGCCGGTAGCACGCCATCCAGCCGGCCGCGGCGAGATCGTAGGCCAGCAACTGCTCCTCCCCGCCGATGAACAGCAGCCGGGAAAAGCCCCCGGCCGCCAGGAACGCGACCCGCCGGACCACCGACCCGCAGCCGAGGAAGCCGAGCACCCGGGGGCCGGGCAGGCCGTCCGACGGCAGCGGGCTGGCCGCCATCACCGCGTTCACCGGGTCGGGCGCCTGGTCCGGGCCGACCAGGATGCGCGCGGCCACCAGCCCGACCTGCGGGCTCGCGGCCAGGACCGAGGCCGCGGCGGCCAGCGAGCCCGGCGCCCACCAGGAGTCGTCGTCGGTTAGCGCGATGAACCGGGTCCCGGCCCGCCGAACGCCCAGGTTACGGGCCCACGCGCCCCGGTTACGCCGCAGCGCGACCAGCTCGGTACCCGGAAACCGGCGGCGGACCATCGACGCGGTGCCGTCCTGCGACCCGTTGTCCACCACGACGACCGGGGGCTGTTCCGGCAGCGCCGCGAGGCGTTCGAGGGTGCGGCACAGTTCCGGTCCGCGGTTATACGTGGCGATTACCACCGTGGTGTCGTGCACCGGCCCCTCATTCACCGCCCACGGCGATCTCAAACACCGTTTGCCCCACAGGCCTCTGGGTAGTGGGCCGGACCCGAGGAGTGGCCGGCGGGAGGACCGATGGGACAGGCAGCCCCGATGGGGCCAAACCCGAGGGGACACGTCCCGGGCCAAGCAGCAGAATCCGCCCACCCGGACGGGCTGGCGCCCGGTTACACGGTCGTCATCCCTACCCTGGGGCGCCCGTGCCTGCAGGCCTGCCTGGACGCCCTGGCGGCGGCGGACGGGCCCCTGCCGCGGCAGGTGATCCTGGCCGACGACCGCCGGGACAGCCCCCACCCGCTGCCGGTCAGGCTGCCGCCTGAACTGGCCGCCAGGACGGTCGTGGTGACCCTGGAGGGCCGGGGCCCCGCCGCGGCCCGGAACGCGGGCTGGCGGGCCGCCCGGGAGGTGGAATGGCTGGCCTTCCTGGACGACGACGTCGTGGTGAGCCCGTCCTGGCGCGCTGACCTGGTGACCGACCTGGCCCGCCAGCCTGGGCCGGTGGCCGGGGTCCAGGGCACCATCACCGTCCCGCTGCCCGCCGGGCGCCGCCCGACCGACTGGGAACGGGGCACGGCCGGGCTGGCCACCGCCCGGTGGATCACCGCGGACATGGCCTACCGGCGCCGCGCCCTGATCGACTGCGGCGGGTTCGACGAACGGTTCCCCCGGGCCTTCCGGGAGGACGCCGACCTGGCCCTGCGCCTGCTGGATGGCGGGTGGCAGCTGGCCCAGGGCCACCGGGTGACTACCCACCCGGTGCGGCCGCCGCGGCGCTGGGCCAGCCTCCGGGCCCAGGCCGGCAACGCCGACGACGCCCTGATGACGCGGCGGCACGGGCGGGACTGGTACGCCCGGGCCGAGGCGGCGCCCGGCCGCCGGGCCGGGCACTGGGTGGCCACCGCCCTGGGCGCGGCCTCGATCGCCGCCGCGGCGGGGGGCATGGCCGGCCCCAGGTGGCGTTATCTGCGCTGGGCCGGGGCCGCGGCGGGCCTGGGCTGGCTCGCGGTAACCGGGGAGTTCGCCGCGGCCCGGATCCGCCCCGGGCCGCGCACCCGGGCCGAGATGACCGAGATGATCCTCACCAGCGCGCTGATCCCGCCGCTGGCGGCCGGCCACTGGACGCGCGGATGGTGGCGCGCCCGGCAGGCGGGACCCTGGCCACCGCGGCCAGCGGCCGTCCTGTTCGACCGGGACGGGACGCTGGTCCGCGACGTGCCCTACAACGGCCGGCCGGAACTGGTCGAGCCGATGCCCGGGGCCGCGGCGGCCACGGCCCGCCTGCGCCGCGCGGGGGTGCCGGCCGGGGTGGTCACGAACCAGTCGGGCATCGGCGGGGGAATCATCACCGCCAGCCAGGCGGCCGCCGTGAACGAGCGGATCGACCGCCTGCTCGGGCCGTTCGGCACCTGGGCCGTGTGCCCGCACGGCCCCGTGGACGGCTGCGACTGCCGTAAACCGGCCCCGCGGCTGGTCCAGCAGGCCGCCGCCGAGCTGGGGGTGGACCCGGCGGACTGCGTCGTGATCGGGGATATCGGGGCGGACGCCGGAGCGGCCTACGCGGCCGGGGCCCGGGTCATCATGGTGCCGACCCCGCAGACGCAGCCGGCCGAGACCGTAGGCGTGCCCGTCGCCCCCAGCCTGCCCGCGGCCGTCCAGGCCATCCTGGCTGGCCCCTGGCCGCCCAGCTGGACCGCTCCCCGCTAGCGGATATCGCCAGCCAGCCCGCCGGCCCGTTCTCTCCCACCAGCCTCTTCAGTCCTCACGCCAATTCACCCAATGGCTACTTTCTGTAATTGACCGAGGTAAGACGCCAGTGTCGAGCGGGTTAGCGAACGACTATGCCTTCCGACTTCGGACCGCTTTTTCCGACGTTCGTTTGAGTGCTGGGCGGGCGGGTAGCGCTGCGGGCCGTAATTGACTGACCAACTGACTATCCGGCGGGAGGCTGGTGATCAGGCGTGCGAGTACTCGGGATCAACGCGGTTTTCCACGATCCCGCGGCCGCGCTCGTAGTCGATGGGCAGGTGGTCGCGGCGGCCGAGGAGGAACGCTTCAGCCGCCGCAAGCACGGCAAGCGCCCCGTCCCGTTCTCCACGTGGGAACTGCCGGAGCTGTCCGCCGCCTGGTGCCTGAAGGAGGCCGGGCTGCACCCGGCTGACCTCGACGCGGTGGCCTACTCCTACGACCCCGCCGCGTGCCGTGCGGCCGAGGCAATGGGGCTGGACGATCCCTGGGACCACTTGCGGATCACGTACGCGGAGCAGGCGCCGGGCTTCATCGCCGAGGCGCTGCCCGGCGTGGATCCTGCCTCGGTCCGCTTCGTGCCCCACCATGCCGCGCACGCGGCGTCCGCCGGGCTGGCCGGGCCGCTCGGCGACGCCAGCGTGCTGGTCTGCGACGGGCGGGGAGAGGCGGCCTCACACCTGGCCGGCCGGTACGCCGCCGGCCGCCTGGAGGTCCTGGCCAGCCAGGCCCTCCCGCACTCGCTGGGGCTGTTCTACGAGCAGGCCACCAGCCACCTGGGTTTCCTGCATTCCAGCGACGAGTACAAGGTGATGGCGCTGGCCTCCTACGGCACCCCCCGGTTTACAGCGGAGCTGTCCCGGCTGGTGCACGCGGACGGGGACGGCGGTTTCCGCACCGAGCCCGTGCCGTGGGACAGCATGGTCAAGCGCCGGGCCAGCGGCGAGCCGCTGACCGGGGAGCACGCCGACCTGGCCGCCAGCGTCCAGCGGGTCACCGAGGAGGTCCTGCTCGACCTGGCCCGCTGGCTGCACGGCCGGACCGGGGACCGCGGCCTGGCCATGGCGGGCGGGGTGGCCCTGAACTGCGTGGCGAACTCCCGGCTGGCCGCCGAGGGCCCGTTCGACCGGATCTGGGTGCAGCCCGCGGCCGGCGACGCGGGCACCGCCCTCGGCGGGGCGCTGTGCGTGGCCCGCGAGGCGGGCGAGATGGTGACGCCGATGCCTGACGCGTTTCTGGGCCGGAGCTGGTCGGCCGAGGAACTGGCGGCCTGGCTGGACACCGCGGCCTGGCCGTACGAGCGGCCGGCCAGCATCGCCGACGCGATCGCCGCCGAACTCGCGGCCGACCGCATCGTGGCCTGGTTCCAGGGCCGCAGCGAGTTCGGGCCGCGGGCGCTGGGCAGCCGCTCACTGCTCGCCCACCCGGGCCAGCGAGCCAACCTGGACCGGCTGAACGCGGTGAAGGGCCGCGAGGAGTTCCGGCCGGTGGCGCCGATGGTGCTGGCCGAGCGGGCGGCGGACATCTTCCGCGGGCCGCTGCCCAGCCCGTACATGCTGTTCGTGCACCAGGTGGCGGCGGAGTGGCGGGACCGGATCCCCGCGGTGGTGCACGTGGACGGGACGGCCCGGGTGCAGACCGTGGACCGCGAGCACCAGCCGCTGATCGCCGGGGTCCTGGACGGTTTCGTGGCCCGCACGGGCCTGCCGGTGATCGTGAACACCAGCCTGAACACCGCCGGGCGGCCCATGGTGGACGACCCGAGAGACGCCCTAGAGTGCTTCGGTTCCGCCCCCGTGGACGTCCTGGCTCTCGGACCGTTCCTGATCCGCCGGCCAGGCACCTCGGCACCGGGCCCATCAGCACCGGGCCCATCAGCACCGGGCCCATCAGCACCGGGCAGTCCGGCGCCGGGACCGCAGGCGTGAAGCACCGCCAAGGTGACGGCATCCTGGCCGTCCGGCCGGATGGCCTGGGTGACGTCCTGCTGACCGGCCCCGCCGTCCGGGCATTGGCCGCTGACGGCCGGGAGGTGAGTTTCTTGGCCGGGCCGGCCGGGACGGGGGCGGCCGCGCTGCTGCCCGGAGTGACCAGGGTCATGACCGAGACGCTGCCGTGGATTGATCCCCGTCCGGCCGCCGTCGGGCCCGGCTTGATCCGGCGGCTGACGGGGGCCGTGCGCCGGCTCCGGGCGGCGGAAGCCGTCATCTTCACCTCGTTCCACCAGTCACCGCTACCTACGGCGCTCGTTCTCCGGATGGCTGGAGTCCCCCGGATCAGCGCGATCAGCGCGGACTACCCCGGGTCACTGCTCGACGTCCGGCATCAGCTCACCGCGGACATCCCCGAGGCCCGGCGTAACCTGTCCCTGGCCCAGGCGGCCGGGTTCCGGCTGCCACCGGGCGATCCCGGCACCCTGGCCATCACGGGGCCGCTGCCAGACAGCCGGCCGCTGACGGGGAACGAGCGTTATGTGGTGGTCCACCCCGGCGCCTCCGTACCCGCCCGCCATCCGTCGGCGGACCGCACGGCCGCGATGATCGAGGCGCTGGCCGCGGCCGGGCACCGGGTGGTGGTGACTGGCTCCGCGGCCGAGACCGCGCTGGCCCGCCCCGGCCCAGCCGGAAACGGCGGACCCAGCCCGGCCGGAACCAGGCCTGACCCTCGTGGCAGGGTCGTGAATCTCTGCGGCCGGACGAGCCTGCCCCTGCTGGCCTCGGTGCTGGCCAAGGCGGAAGTCGTCGTGGCGCCGAACACGGGGGCCGCACACCTGGCCGCCGCGGTGGGCACGCCGGTGGTCAGCCTGTTCGCCCCGGTGGTACCCGCGGCGCGCTGGGCCCCGTATGGGGTGCCGTCGATCCTGCTCGGGGATCAGGAGGCGCCCTGCGCGGACAGCCGGGCCCGGTCCTGCCCGGTCCCGGGCCACCCGTGCCTGGACCAGATAGAGTCGGCCGCAGTGGTGGCCGCGGTCACCGCACTGACCGCACTGACCCCGGCCCTCAATCCGGCGGGGGCGGCCGGGTGAGAATCCTCCTCTGGCACCTGCACGGTTCCTGGACGACGTCGTTCGTCCAGGGCAGTCACGAGTACCTGATCCCGATGCTGCCGGACCGCGGGCCGTTCGGTCTCGGCCGCGCCCGGACCTGGGACTGGCCGCCAAACGTCGTCGAGGTCACGCCGGAGCAGCTCCGCGGCGAGCACGTCGACGTGCTGGTGGCCCAGCGTCCTGACGAGCTGACCCTGGCGGCCGCCTGGCTGGGGCGCAGGCCCGGCCAGGATCTGCCGGCCGTGTACCTGGAGCACGACGCACCGCCCGGGCCCGCGGTGAGCAGCAGGCATCCGATGGCGGATGCCCCTGGCATCGCGATCGTGCACGTAACCCGGTTCAACGCCGTGTACTGGGATTGCGGGCGGTCGCCGGTGCACGTGGTAGAACACGGCATCCCGGATCCCGGCGCCCGCTGGACGGGCGAGATCCCCCGCGCCGCGGTCGTGGTCAACGACCCGGTACGCCGCGGCCGGACAACCGGGACGGACCTGCTGCCCGGTTTTGCTGCCGCCGCGCCGCTCGACGTGTTCGGCATGCGGGTCTCCGGGCTGGCCGCCGCGCTGGACCTCGACCAGGAGCAGTGCCGCGAGTTCGAGGACCTGCCCCAGGGCCGGATGCACGGTGAGCTGGCCCGCCGCCGGGTGTACGTGCACCCGCTGCGCTGGACCTCGCTCGGGCTGTCGCTCATCGAGGCCATGCACCTGGCCATGCCGGTGGTGGCGCTGGCCGCGACCGAGGCAACCCGGGCGGTGCCCGCGGCCGCCGGGGCGATCTCGACCGACCCGGCCGAGCTGCACGCGGCGGTGCGCCGGTTCATCCAGGACCCGGCGGCCGCCCGGGAGGCGGGGCTGGCCGCCCGCGAGGCCGCCTGCGCCAGGTACGGGCTGAAGCGTTTCCTGGCCGACTGGGACGAGATATTGCAGGAGGTGCGCGCATGAGGATCGCCATGGTCTCGGAGCATGCTGATCCCACCGCCGCCCCCGGCGGGGAAGACGCCGGTGGCCAGAACGTCCACGTCGCCGCCCTGGCCCGGGCACTTGCGGCGCGGGATCACACGGTCATTGTCTACACCCGGCTGGCCCGCGTCGGCGCCGAGCCGGTGGTGAGCCTCGCTCCCGGCGTCGAGGTGCACCGGCTGCGCGCCGGCCCGGCGGCGCCGCTGCCCAAGGACGAACTGCTGCCGCACATGGCGGAATTCGGCGCCGCACTGGGCCGGGAATGGGCCCGGCAGCCGGCGGACCTGGTGCACGCCCACTTCTGGATGTCCGGCCTGGCCAGCCTGCAGGGCGCCGCGGGCCTGGGCATTCCGGTAACCCAGACCTTCCACGCGCTCGGCTCGGTCAAGGCCCGTCATCAGGGGGGCAGGGACACCAGCCCGCCGGGACGGATCGACGCGGAACGCCGGATCGGCCTGGCCTGCGATCAGGTCATCGCCACCTGCCAGGACGAAGTGCGGGAGCTGGCCCAGCTCGGTATCCCGCCCGGCAAGGTGTCGGTGGTCCCCTGCGGTGTGGACACCGGCATCTTCTGGCCGTTCGGCGCGGCAGCCGCCCGGACGTCTGCGGGCCGGCTGCTTATGCTGGGCCGGCTCGTGGAACGCAAGGGCATCGACACGGCCATCGAGGCGCTCGCGCAATTGCCCGGCGTGGAGCTCGTGGTGGCGGGTGGCCCGGAACGGGAACTGCTCGGCGGGAACGCCGAATACCGCAGGCTCCGGGACCTCGCCCAGGCGCGCGGGGTGGCCGGCCGGGTGGTGTTCACCGGGGCGGTCCCCCGCGCCCAGGTGCCCGCCCTGATCCGGTCTGCCGACCTGGTGGTGTGCACGCCCTGGTACGAGCCGTTCGGCATCACCCCGCTGGAGGCCATGGCCTGCGGGGTGCCCGTGGTGGCCAGCAGGGTTGGCGGCCTGACCGACACTGTGGTGCATGGGACCACCGGGCTGCTGATCCCCGCCCGTGATCCGGTGGCGCTCGCGGCGGCCTCCAGGTCGTTGCTCGCGGACCCGGCAATGCGCACGGCGTTCGGCGAGGCAGCTGCCCGCCGGGCCCGCCGGTGGTACTCCTGGTCCCGGGTCGCGGCCCAGACCGAGAGTGTTTACCTGAGGCTGGGCGCCGGTATCCCGCCGGGGCGGGATAGCGGTCACGGCCGTTCCCTGGCGGTGGGCGCGCCATGACGCCGGGGGAAGCACGCATCCGCCTGGGCGCTCCGGGGACCGCTGATTCTGAGGTAGCGGACGTGGAGGCCGCCGTCGTGGAGGCCGCCGTCGTGGAGGCGGCCGTGGCCGAGGCCGAGCTGGCCTCACACGTGGACCAGCTGACCGCAGCGCTCCGCAGCCCTGAGACTGGCCTGTCGGCCGCCCGGCGCTGGGGACGGCTGCTCGTCGCGCCGCTCACCGCCGGGCACCGGCTGCTGGTGGCCGGGAACGGCGGCAGCGCCGCCGAGGCGCAGCACCTGACCGCCGAGCTGGTTGGGCGGTACGTGGCCGACCGGCCGCCGCTGTCCGCGATCGCGCTGCACGCCGAGACGTCTAGTCTCACCGCGATCGGCAACGACTTCGGGCCAGCCGAGGCGTTCGCCCGTCAGGTGGCCGCACACGGCCGCCCCGGGGACACGCTGCTGCTGCTGTCCACCAGCGGCCGCAGCGAGAACGTGCTGGCCGCGGCGGGCCGGGCCCGGTCGCTCGGCATCCGGGTCTGGGCCATGACCGGCCCAGCTCCCAACCCGCTGGCCAGCGTGGCGGACGACGCGATCTGCGTGGCCGCGCCCGACACCTCGACGGTCCAGGAGGTCCACCTGGTGGCCATCCACGCCCTGTGCGACGCGCTCGATGCGGAGGTGACCTCACTATGACCCCCGCCGGACCGCTGGTCGTGATCGGTGACGCGCTGCTGGACCGGGACGTGAACGGGACCGCCAGCCGGCTCTGCCCGGACACGCCCGCTCCCGTGCTGGACGACCTCACCGAGATCCGTCGGCCGGGAGGGGCCGCCCTCGCCGCGCTCCTCGCGGCCCGCGACGGCGGTCAGGTGGTGCTCGTCACCCCGATCGGCGACGATCCGGCCAGCGCCATCGTGCGGGCCCTGCTGGAACCGCACATCACAGTGGTGCCGGTGCCATTGGACGGCCCGCTGCCGGACAAGACCCGGTTCCGCGCGCGAGGCCAGACCCTGCTGCGCGCCGACGGGGCCGCCGGCAGGCCGGGCCCTGCGTCCCAGGAGGCAGCTGAGGCGGTCGCCTCGGCGGGCACGCTCCTGGTGTCCGACTACGGCCGGGGCACGGCTGCTGACCCCCGGATCCGTGCCGCCCTGGCCGGGCGCACGGCCCGGGTACCGCTGGTCTGGGATCCTCATCCCCGCGGGCCGGATCCGGTGCCCGGCACCCGGCTGGCTACCCCCAACCACGCCGAGGCCCGGGCCGCCGCGGGGCTGAACGCGGCGCCCGCTGGGCCGTCTGCGGGCGGACAGGGCTCCGCCACCGGCCCGGTGCTCCGCTCCGCCGCCGGGGCCGCGGAGCGGCTGCTCCGCCGGTGGCCGGTGGACGGCGTGGCGGTGACCCTGGGACCGCACGGAACGCTGCTCGCCCAGGGCGGCCCGGTACCCCTGATCGTCCCGGCCCGCACGGTGCAGGCTCCGGACACCTGCGGAGCCGGGGACCGCTTCGCCGCGGCGGCGGCGGCGGCCCTGTCCCAGGGCGCGCTGCCCTCGGAGGCGGTCGTGGCCGCGACCGCGATCGCCACGGACTTTCTCGCCGCGGGCGGCGTGGGCAGCCTCCGCGTCGGGCCTGGATCCGAGGATCCGGAGGTATCCCCCGACCCAGGCGCACCGGCAGGCACTGCGTCGGCGGCGGACCCCGTGGCCCTGGCTCGCCGGGTTCATGACGCCGGCGGCACGGTGGTGGCGGCCGGCGGCTGCTTCGACGTTCTGCACGCCGGCCACGTCAGCCTGCTCCAGGCGGCTCGCTCGCTGGGGGACTCCCTGATCGTCTGCCTGAATTCCGACGAGTCGGTGCGCCGCCTGAAAGGCGAGGGCCGCCCGCTGAACCCGGTGGCGGACCGGATCGCCGTGCTGGCCGCGCTGCATTGCGTGGATGGGGTGCTCGTCTTCGGCGAGGACACCCCGCGCGCCGCCCTGGAACGGCTGCGACCCGGGGTGTGGGTCAAAGGCGGGGACTACGAGGGCCAGGCCCTCCCGGAGGCGGAGCTGCTGAGCACGTGGGGCGGGCAGGCGGTCACCGTTCCGTACCTGGCCGGGCGGTCCACCACGCGCCTGCAGGCCGCGGAAGAGGCCCTGGGAGCCCGCTGACCATGACCGGCCAGGTGCTCCTGCTCCGCGCCCTGGGCCTGGGGGACTTCCTGACCGGGGTGCCCGCCTACCGGGCGGTCCGGCGCGCTTTTCCCGGATACCGGATCGTGCTCGCCGCGCCGGGCGAGCTGGCTGACCTGGTCCCGCTGACCGGCGCGATCGACGAACTGCTGCCCGCCGCCGAGCTTGAGCCGGTGGCCTGGACCGGCGCTCCCCCGGACGTCGCGATCGACCTGCACGGCCGCGGCCCGGCCAGCCACCGCCTGCTCGCGGCGCTCGGGCCACTGCGGCTGATCACGTTCGGGGGCCGCCACGGCGGTGGTTTCCCTGGTCCACCCTGGCAGGCCGGGGAGCACGAGGTGGCCCGCTGGTGCCGCCTGTGCGCGGAGTCCGGTATCCCGGCGGATCCCTCGGACCTGCGGCTGCAGGGAGCCGGAGTCCCGGGCGCTTCCGTTCTCCCGATCGCCTCGTTGCCCGAGGCGCCGGCCGGCCCGGGAGTCACGCTCATTCATCCCGGTGCCGCCGCGCCCAGCCGGCGTTGGCCCCGGGAGCGATTCGCGGCCGTGGCCGCGGAACTTGCCCGTCTCGGCCATCACATCGTGGTCACGGGCTCGGCGGCGGAGCGCCCGCTGGCCCTGGACGTGGCCCGGCGGGCGGGCCTGCCCTCCCGGTCGGTCCTCGCCGGGTCGACGTCGCTCGCCGCACTGGCCGCGCTCACCGCCTCCGCGCGCCTGGCCGTCTCCGGCGACACCGGCCTGGCCCACCTGGCGTCGGCCTACGCGCGGCCCTCGGTCGTCCTGTTCGGCCCGGTGCCGCCCGCGGAGTGGGGCCCGCCGCAGCACCCGCGCCACCAGGTGCTGTGGGCTGGCGCCGGCGGTTACCGGGGCGACCCGCACGGCCGCGACACCGACCCGGCCCTGGCCGCCATCCCGGTCAGCGACGTGCTCACCGCCGTGCGGCGGGCCCTGGCCGCCGCGCGGCCGCCGCTCAGCCCGGCGTCCGCCTGACCTGCGCGGTGGCCGGACTGACGGGGCTGACCAGGGAGAGTCCGGAGCGAGCTGCACAGCACCTTCACCGCGCCGCCCGCTACCCTGCGCCTGGACGGGTGATCGACGAGTCAGCTCATGAGTGCGGCGCGCGAATGCCCATCAGCTGGCGCCGCCAGGACCTCCGGTTCCCCAGCAGGCGCAGGCGTTCGCGGAAGGGGCGGCTGTGGACCGGCTGATGGATGCAGAGCCCGGTGTCCCCCGGGAACAGGCAGTCCCCCTCGCAGTTGCCCCAGCGGTGCCGGCAGTGGTGGCTGGCGGTCGGGTCCACTTCTTCATGATGCCCCAGCGGCCAGGCGCTGGGCCGGGGCTCAGCTCCCGGGTCGGGGACTGAACAGCGCGAACATGGCGCCGTGCGGGTCGGTGAGGTAGGCGACGGTCATCCCGTCTTCCAGCGTCATCGGCGCCACCACGATCTTGCCGCCGAGCTCCTCACTCCTGGCCGCCGTCGCGGCCACGTCGTCCACACCGACAACGAAGACCGCGTACGGCGGGATGTTGCCGCCCGTGCTGAAAATCCCGCCGGACGGGCGCTCGGCCCCGGGAGCGGTGATAAGGGTGTAGGCGCGCCGTCGGGCGCGAACGACCAGCTGAACAGGGGGCCGTAGAAGGCCTTGGCCGCGTCAACGTCCGGGGCACCGATCTCGAACCAGGAGACGCTGTTGGCTGCGGGTGCGGACATGGTTTCCTCCGTCAGGTTGGCGATCTGCCTGACGCCAGCCTGTGCGACCATCGCGACAGCCCTATGTCGGTGTTTCCCGGCGTCGTGCCGCGGCGTGATTCCCGGGCGGCCGGGACAGCGGATGAGGCACCTCGTCCCCCGCTGAGTCGCAGCACACCGCGACGGTCAGGTCAGCAGTGATCACGTCGGGGGGGATCCGCCCGCGGCGGAGAGGAGGTGGCCGCTGGCGCTGCGCTGAGTGCCCCACGATCACTGGCCGTAATCGGCATCCGGCGGAGCAGGAGCAGGGCCACGTCGTCCTCGTGCGGGATGCGATCAGCCATACCTCCCATGACCAGGGCGCAGCCCGTTTCGGGATCGGTGGCGGTGAGGGCGGCGGACAACCGGGCGATCCCATCGTCGATGGACCGGTCCCGGCGTTCGACGAGCCCATCGGTGTAGAGGCACAGCAGCCCGCCCGCGGGCACCGTCACCGTCTTCGTCCGCCGGGGGGCCGCGCCGGGCACGCCGATGAGCAGATCGGGGAAGACGTCCACCGGGACGGTGGGCTGGCCCGGGACGGCGATCAACGGGGGCAGATGCCCGGAACAGGAGATGTTCACCTGGTTCAGGGAGGGAGTGAACACCGCGTACAGCACGGTGGCCATCGCCTGCGGCTCGAAATGCCGGATCTTATGGTCGAGGCGGTCCAGGACCTCGGCCGGGTCGGTGGTCAGCAGTGCGTAGGCCCGCAAAGCGCTGCGCATCCGTCCCATGATCACCGCTGCGTTCAGCCCGGTGCCGGCCACGTCCCCGATCACGGCGCATACCTCGCCCGAAGGGAGCATGAACACGTCGTACCAGTCGCCGCCGACATGGCCGCTGCCGGGAACGTAACGCGCCGCCATCTGCAGCCCTGCGATCGCGGGGAGGGCCGAGGGCAGCAGGCTGTGCTGCAGCGCCGCGGCGGTGGCCCGGTCGATCTGGGTGTTCAGGGCCTGAACCGCCAGGGCGGCACGATCCGCCGCTACCTGCAGCAGGTCGGAGTCATCACCGGTGAAGGCCCGGGGGGTGAGCGTCCCCACGTGCAGGACACCGATGACCACTCCCCCGGCGCGCAGCGGGGCACCCATGAGGGACTGGATGCCCTTGTCCAGCAGGATGGGGTTGACCACCGTGGTGTGATCAACCGCGGACAGGATCACCGGGCGGTCTTCCGCCGCGATCCGCCCGGCGAAACCCCGGCCCAGCGGGATCCGCACCCCCTGCCGCACTTCTTCTTCCAGCCCGCTCGCGGCCGTCGCGACCAGCTGTCCTGAGGGGGGATCCAGCAGCAGTACGGCGGCGGTATCGGCCTGCAGGGCGTCTTTCACCCGGCCGACGAGCGCCTCCAGCAGATCCTGGGGGCTCAGCGCGGACAGCGCAGCGTCAGTGATCGACTGGATGTCCCGCAGCTTCTCCGCCCAGCCAGGCAACAGCCCTCGACGCTGCGCGGGACCCACCGCGTTTCCCGGATAAGGGCGTCCCGCGTCAGCGTCCGTGACACGGCTCCGCTCCTCAGGCAACAGCCCGCACCGCCTTTCCGCCCTGGCAGGCTACAGACGCTGCCCCGGTATATCAGGCCCGGTCGGGCAGCACCAGATGCAGACGTCCGGACCCGGGCCGAGATCATCCCACCGCCGCCTGACCGCCCGTGGTCCGGGGAGAAAAGCGCTTTCAGCGAGAACGTGGGCCGGGGGCGGGTGGCTGAGGGGGGAAAGCGGCGGTTCCGGGGAAGTACTTCTAGGCAGAAGACGCCTAGATACCGGGGTGATCGGTGATGGACCTGCAGTTCCTGCGGCCGCTGTATGAGCACTTCGGCGGCTACGTGTCGGTGTACCTGGATACCACGCCGGACCCGGAGGACGCCACCCGCGCTGTCAACCTGCGCTGGCGTTCCGCCCGTGAGCGGCTGGCCAGCGCGGGGGCCGACGACGCCACGCTGGACGCGCTGGCGGGGGTGATCACCAGCGCAAGCCGGGGGGCGCCCGGGCGGGCGGCGTTCGGACACGGCGGCCAGGTCGTGCTCACCGAGGCGCTGCCGCACCCGCCGCGCCGCGAGATCGCCCGACTGGCGCCGCTGCCCCATGTCATGCCGCTGCTCGCGCAGCGCAGGCCGCACGTGCCGCACCTGCGGGTGATGGCCCGCCACGACGGCGGGGAGATCGTATCGGTCACCGCCGCTGGCACGCAGGACGAGGAGGAGGTGACCGGAACGGGCCGCCCGGTGCACAAGATCAAGGGCGGCGGCTGGGCCCAGCTGAGATACGAGCGCCACACCGAGGACGCCTGGAAGACCAACGCCAAGGAACTCGCCGGGCGGGTGACCGCCGAGGCCCGCAAGGTGGGTGCCGAGCTCATTGTGGTGGCCGGCGACCCGGTGGCCCGGACGCTGCTGGTCCGCGAACTCGGCACCGACCTCGCCGCTATCACCGTGACCATCGAGCGGGAGGTCGGTCCGGACAGCGAGGAGGCGGTCCGCGCCGCTGATGAGGCGGTGGCCCAACACGTGGCCCAGCGCAGCCAGGAGCGCTTCGAGCACTGGCGCACCCAGCTGGCTCATGATCACGGCGTCGAGGGGCTGGCTGCCGCCATGACCGCGCTGCGCGACGGCGGCGTCGCCGAACTGGTGGTCGTCGATCACCCCGAGTCGGCGCTGACCGCGTGGGTCGGGCCCGGAGGAATCGAGCTGGCCGCCACCGCGGGTGAGCTGACCGGGCGGGGCGTCCAGGACCCAGTGCAGGACCGGGCCGATGCCGCGCTGGCCCGCGGTCTGGCGACCAGCGATGCCCAGTTGTACATCCTGCCCAGGGACCTGGTTACCAGCACCGGGGCCCCGCAGGACGGCGTCGGCGCGGTGCTGCGCCTGCCCCGGGAAGCCGTCACCTGACCGGCGCGCGAGCGCCCGGTACAGTGAAGCTTCGCGTGTCGTGAGCCCGGCTGCAGCAGACGCCAGGGCCCCGGCCGCAGCGGACGTCCCGGCCACGCCGAAGCGCTGCTAGCTTTACCTGTCATGACTGAACCTGCCGTGATGGCTTCTCAGCGTGTTCTGGTCACCGGCGGAGCCGGCTTCGTGGGCGCGACCCTGGTCCGGCGGCTGGCGGGCAGCGGGCATTCGGTCCGCGTGTTCGACAACTACTCCACCGGCAACCCGGCCTACCTGGACGGCGTGGGCGCCGAACTGGTGGAAGGCGACATCCGCGACGCCGGCGCCCTCGACGCCGCGCTCGGCGGGATGGCGTCGATCATCCACCTGGCCGCGGCCGGCTCGGTGGTCATGTCCGTGGCCAACCCGGTGATGAACTTCGAGGCCAACGTGGTGGGCACGTTCCAGGTGCTGGATGCGGCCCGGCGCGCCGGCGTGGAGCGGGTGGTCCTGGCCTCCACCGGGGGCGCGCTCATCGGTGACGCCCTGCCCCCGGTCAACGAGTTCTCCCTGCCCAAGCCGATCTCGCCGTACGGTGCGAGCAAGCTGGCCGGGGAAGGGTACGCGCACGCCTTCGCCAAGTCCTTCGGGATGCGCACGGTGGCGCTGCGGTTCGCCAACGTCTACGGCCCGTGGAGTGGTCACAAGAAGGGCGCGATGACGGTATTCTTCCGGGCCCTGCATACCGGCCAGCCCATCGTCATCTACGGCGATGGGACGTCATCGCGGGATTACACGCACGTGGATGACATCGCCCGTGCGCTTCAGCTGGCGCTGGAGGGCGACGTGCCAGGCGGCACGGTCCTGCACATCGCCTCGGGCGTGGAGACCACCATCACCGAACTCGCCGACCTCTGCCGGAACGCGGCGGGCCTGCCTGATCACCCGGTGGAATACCAGCCCCGGCGGGTCGGCGAGGTGGACCGCAACTTCGCCACCTACGACCTGGCCAAGCAGGTACTCGGGTACACGCCCGGCATCAGCCGGGAGGACGGCATCGCCGAGACCTGGCAGTGGTACCAGGAGCACGTCTTCCAGTCCTAGGCCCCGCGCGGGGCCGACCTGGCGGGCTCACCGCTGACCTGCGGCCCCAGATGCCTGTGCGGAAAGGCCTGGACACGCTACGATCACGGCCTGATGGACAGGATTCGCGTCGCGCTGGCGGAAGACAACGTGCTGCTCCGGGAGGGCGTCTCCCGGCTGGTCGCGTCCAACGACGACTTCGAGCTCGTCGGTACGGCCTCCGACCTGCCGCAGCTGCTGGCGCTGGTCGGCGCCGAGGGCCCGGACGTCGTCATCACGGACATCCGGATGCCGCCCACCGGGACCAATGAGGGTATCCAGGCCGCCGCGTGGCTCCGGGAGAACCATCCGGACGTGGGCGTGGTTGTACTGAGCCAGTACACCGCGCCCGGCTACGCCATGGCCCTGCTGGAACACGGCTCGGCCGGCCGCGCCTACCTGCTCAAGGAGCGGGTGGCCAGCGTGGACGAGCTGGCCCGGGCCATCCGCGCGGTGGCCGGCGGCGGGTCGGTGATCGACCCGATGGTGGTGGACGAGCTGGTCCGGTCCCGCTCGGCGCACCAGCAGTCCAGCCTGGCCCAGCTCACTCCCAGGGAGACCGAGATCCTGGCCGAGATGGCCCAGGGCAAGAGCAACGCCGCGATCGCGCTCTCCCTGACGGTGTCCGAGCGGGCGGTGGAAAAGCACACCAACTCGATCTTCGCCAAGCTCGGGCTGAGCGAGGAAAAGGACCTGAACCGGCGGGTCAAGGCGGTGCTGCTCTACCTGGCCGACACCCAGGGAAGCTGACCCACCAGCCGCGGGGGTGGCAGCACCCTCGGCTGGCCGGGCGCCTCGTGACAAGCTTGAACCATGACCACCCCGCACGCAGTGGTCGTGGTAGACGACCAAGCACCGTTCCGGATGGCCGCCCGGGCCGTGCTGCGCAGAATCGACTGTTTTGAGCTCGCCGGGGAGGCGTCCAGCGGCCCGGAGGCGATCCAGCTGGTCAACGCGCTGCACCCCGCCCTGGTCCTGATGGACATCAACATGCCCGAAATGAACGGGATCGAGGCGACCCGGCGCATCCTGGCCGCCCATCCCGACGTGGTGGTGTTCCTCTGCTCCACCTACGACGTCGCGGACCTGCCGCCCGCGGCCGCGGACAGCGGGGCGGCCGCCTACGTGAACAAGGAGCAGTTCGGCGCCGACATGCTCCGCCGGTTGTGGGCGGAACGCAGCTCAGGATCCTTCGCGGCCAGCTGACTGCCCCGGTCTCGGGGGGAGGCAGCGGGCCGGGACGGTTTTCGTTGCGGCAGTAGATCTTGATGGTCAGATGATCGGCACCGAGCCGCTGATCGTGGAGCCGTGGCCGGGCCGTGATTCCCACCGGACCGTCCCGCCGATCGCGCCCAGCCGGTCGGACATGTTCACGAACCCATGACCGCCGCGGGCCCGGGCCGCGTCGAATCCCGGGCCGTCGTCGGTCACCGAGAAGAGCAGTCCCCCCGCTTCCTCCCAGAGCCGCACCTCGACGGTGGCCCCGGCGGCGTGCTTGGCCGCGTTCTGCAGCGCTTCCAGGACGCAGAAGTAGATGGCCGTCTCCACGCCCTGGGAGTACCGGCCGATGCCGTCGGTGCTCACGGTGACCGGGAGCGGGGAACGGCTGGCCGCGGCGCGGAGTGCCTCACCCAGCCCGTTGTCGGCCAGCAGCGGCGGGTAGATGCCGTGGGCCAGCTCGCGCAGCTCGCGGATGGTGGTCTGGACGTCCTCGGCCATCTGGGCCAGCATCTCCACGCCGGCCTCCGGGTCGTCGGTGATGATGTCCCGGGCCAGCCGGAGGTTGACCGCCAGCGCCACCAGGTGCTGCTGGGCGCCGTCGTGCAGGTCCCGCTCGACCCGGCGCCGCTCCGCGTCGCCGCTGGCCACCACGCGCGCGCGTGATTCGCGCAGCTCATCGGCCTGGCGGCGGAGCTCATCCAGGGTGGTCTGCAGCGCGGCGTCCAGCCGGACGTTGTAGAAGGCCAGGCCGGCCTGGCGGGCCAGCTCGGTCAGCACCCGGTCGTCTTCCTCGGTGAACGCGTCCGCGTCTTCGGGCCGCTCGACGACCAGCAGGCCGAGCAGTTCCCCTGCGTGGCTGATCGGCGCGACCCGCAGCTGAGCCCGCGGCCGCCCGTCCAGCAGCGCCGGGAGCCAGATGGACGCCCAGGCGCTGCCGGACACCCCGGCCCGCGTCACGACGGGGCGCTCGCGGTCGCCGATGATGATGGACTTGCGCCCCGCGTCCGGGACCGACACCGTGCGCTCCAGCACCTCACCGCTTCCTGAATACGCCTCGGCGCTGGTCAGGAGCATCGTCTTGCGCAGGGATTCGGCCAGCTGGAGGAGCAGTTCGTCCATGGCCACGGCCCGGGTCATCCGGCTGCCGAAGGTGCGCAGCGCCTCGTCAGGCGCCTCCCGGGCGCCGTACACGAACCGGGTGGCCGAGGCCATCAGGCGGTCCCGGGCGGGCAGGTAACCCACGGCCGTGACCGCGGCGGCGAGCATGGACAGGCCCAGGATTTCGCGGTCCCCATGGTCGCCGGGCCGCTGCCCGAGGCCGAGCACGATGACCACGTAGATGGCCGCGACCACGAGGCTGAACCCGGCCAGCGACAGCACCTGGACCAGCAGGCGGCCCGCAAGCGGGCCCAGCCGGGTGCTGGTGCCGGCGACCAGGCCGGCCTGCACGGTCAGGGTGAAGGCCAGGCTCACCGCGGCCACCGGGCCGGGCCAGTCCACGAGGAGGTGCAGGACCCCGCAGACCAGCGCCGCGTCCGCGGCCAGCACCGCGCCGATCGCGAGCCACTGCATCCGCTCGCGGTCATGCCCGCCCAGCCGGTCATACCGGAGCCGGGCCGGCGGGATCGTGGCGAGCAGCGCCACCGGCCAGATCACCGCGGCGGCCACGGCCGGGAAGGGGTGGCCGGCCAGCGCCAGTGCGATCCCGGCGCCCAGCGCAGCCAGGTACGCCAGCCCGGCGGCACCCTGACGGGCCCGGCTGCCCAGCCGTCCGTCGGGTGCGGCCAGCGCGAGGTGCACTGAGGCCGCGATGACCAGCGGACCGGCCACGGTCGCCACCGCCCGGGCCAGCTGATGCTGGCCCGCCGGCGGCTGGCTGGCCAGCCGGGCCGCGGTCAGGGCGATCGCCCCGGCCAGTGCGCCTCCGGCCAGCGGCCACGGCGCGGCCTGGCCGGGCGGCTGCCGCCTGGTGCAGATGACGGCCACCAGGGCCCAGGCCAGGGCGAGCACGAAGGCCACCGCGACCACCGCCGGCAGCCCGCCAGGGACCTGTGTCCGCAGCCCGGCCGCCACCACGACCACCGTGGCTACCGGGGCCAGGACCCCGGTGGCCAGCCGGGCGCCGGTCCGGCCGCGGGGGCGGCCGCCCCCGGCTGCGGGAGTGGTGGCGGCGGGCGCGAGGTCAGCGGCATCCAGCCCGGTGCCGGACGCCCCGGCTGCGGACGGTCCCGTAGTGGAGGACCCCGTGGTGGAGGACCCCGAGGTAGTGGACCTGGTGGCCGACGGCCCGGTGGCGGGGGGCATGGTCTCGCTCACTATGGTCAGCGAGCCTCAATGACCACGGCGGCGGCGCTGCCGCCGGGGGCGGGCTCGGGGTCTTCTATCCGGCCGTCGCGCATCCGCACCACCCGGCCGGCCGCGGCGGCCACGCTGGAGTCGTGGGTGACCAGGACGATGGTCTGGCCGCCGTCGTGCAGGCGGCGCAGCAACTCGATGACCTCGTCACCGCCCTCGGAGTCGAGGGCTCCGGTGGGCTCGTCGGCCAGCAGCAGGGTGGGCTCGTTGGCCAGGGCCCGGGCGATGGCCAGCCGCTGCCGCTGGCCGCCGGACAGCACGCCGGGCACCGCGCTGGCCTTGTCGCCGATGCCGAGTAGGTCGAGCAGGTCGCGGGCGCGGGTCTCGGCCATCTTCCGGCGGCGGCCGGCGATGACGGCGGGCAGCGCCACGTTCTCCAGCACCGTCATCCCTTCCAGCAGGTTGAAGAACTGGAAGACCAGGCCGATGTGCCGGCGGCGGAGCCGGGCCAGGTCGTCCTCACTGCGCCCGGACACCTGCTCCCCGGCCACGCTGATGTCCCCCTCGTCCGGGGTGTCCAGCCCGGCCACCAGGTTCAGCAGGGTGGATTTGCCGCATCCGGAGGGGCCCATCAGGGCCACGAACTCGCCGCTGGCCACGGTCAGGTCCACCCCCCGCAGCGCGCGGACCGGCGCGTTCTCGGCTTCGAATGTCTTGCGCACGCCGCGCATGCTCAGCGCGGCCAGGCTGTCGTCCATCAGGCCCCCGTCCAGGTCGTCATGTGGGTAATGCTGTTGGCCCCGGCTCGCGCCGCCGCGTCCGCGACGGCCCCGGCGGGGGCGGCCAGGTTAATGATCTTGTAGGCGATGACCGGGGTGTCGCGTCCCTTGACCATCTGGGCCCCGAGCGGGATGGTCTGCACCGGCCCGCTCAGCGCCGCAACGGTGGCCTCGGACAGCACGGTCTCCCCGGCCGCGGCGAACTGCTGCAGCCGTTGTGACAGGTTCACCGTGTCACCGACCAGGGTGTATTCCAGCCGCTCGGCCGAGCCGAGCAGCGCGGCGGCGGCCTCGCCACTGGACAGCCCCAGGCCGAGGCCGAACGCGGGGAGGCCGTCAGACCTCCAGCGGTCGTTGATCCCGGCCTGCAGGGAGTGCATGACCGACGCGGCGGCCACCGCCCGGTCGGCGTGATCCGGCTGCGGGAACGGCGCGCCGAACACCGCCATGACCGCGTCGCCCACAAACTGCATCACCGTTCCCCCCTCACCCAGGATGGCCTGATTCATCGCGGCCCGGTGAGTATTCAGCTGGGCCGCGAGCTGGCTCGGGTCGGCGTGCTCGGCGATGGTCGAGTAGGACCGGATGTCGCTCATCAGCACGGTCACGATGACGCGCTCGGTCTCGCCGATCTCCCGGTGCTCCTGGCGCAGCTTGTCGGCCAGGCCGCCGGGCAGCAGGCGGGAGAGTGTCTCGCCCTGCTCCTCACGGTCCACGATGGCCTGGTGCAGCATCCGGAGGCGCTGCAGGGCGCCGGAGTTGCCCGCCGACACCCCCTCGGCCAGCTTGACGAAGACCGCCTCGACTTCCGCGTCGATGGCTTCCGGGGCGGTCCGCCGCGCCACGGCGATGGCCTTGATCGGCTTGCCCTCCGCGACCATGCTGAGCAGCTCTTCCTCGCCGGGGGTCAGGCCGCCCGGCGGGACCACCGGCGCCACCAGCGCCTCGACGATCGTGGGGTCCAGCGCGGTGCCGCCCGTGGCCACCGCCCGGATCGCGTCCACCAGCTGGTTTCCCTCGGCGACATGGTCCTTGAGCAGATAGCCGTATCCGGCTGAGCCCTCGGCCAGCAGCGAGACGGCGTATTCGGGGTCTTCATACTGGGACAGGATCACGACCCCGGTGCCAGGGTGCCGCTTGCGCACCTCCTTGGCCGCGTCGATGCCCTCCCGCTGGAAGGCCGGCGGCATCCGGATGTCGGTCACCAGCACCTGGGGGTTGGCGGCGGTGGCGCCGTCCACCAGCTCGTCGTAGTCCGCGGCCACGCCAACCACGGTCAGATCGGCGTGCCGCTCGATGAGGGCGCGCACGCCCTCGCGGACGATCAGGTTGTCGTCCGCGAGAAAGACCGCGATCGGGTCGGCCGGAGCCGCGTCACTGTGATCCACGTAACAAACGTTCACACACTGAGCCGCTCGCCGCCAGTGGGCAGCCATGCAGGTCGGCGGTGGTAGTAGGCACACCCTCGGCCTAGAGACAGCGCGGCCGGCCACCCTGCGGCCCCCGGGACCGGGCTCGCGGCTACTCGCTGCGCAGGATCTCGGCGGGCCGGGTCCGGGCCGCCGACTCTCCCGGCACGGCCGCGACGGCCACGGCCAGCGCCAGGGCGGCGGGCACCACCAGCACCAGGATCACCGGCAGCACCACGACGGGCATGATCCCGAGCTGGCCGGCGAACAGCCGCCAGGCCACCCGGCCGCACACGATGCCGACCGGGATCCCCAGGCCCAGCGCGACCGCGGTGAGCGTGCTGGCCTGCCAGCTGATCGTGGCGCGGACCTGGCGCCGGGTCAGGCCGATCGAGCGGAGCACCGCGAAGTCCCGGCGCCGCCGCCGGACCGAGGTGAGCAGCAGGTGCACGATCGTGACCAGGGCCAGCAGGCTCAGGGCCATCCCGAACAGCAGGGGAAGGTCCTGGACCCGGCCGAAATTCACCACGTCGGTCGGGATGGTGGGCCCCTGGACCACGAAGGGACCCAACCGGGTGGCCCGGGCCGCGAGAGCGTTCAGCCCGGCTGGCCCGCCCGCGCCCGGGCGGAACCGCACCAGCAGGGTGTCGAGCGGCGGGGTGCCCAGCGACGGCGGGAGCAGGCGGCGCAGCCCCGGCACGGACAGTGTGGCCCCCCGGCCCAGGCTGAGCGAGTCACTGATGTTGGGGAAGACGGCGGTGCCGACGATCTGGTACCGGCGTGGCCGGAACCCATCCAGTGAGACGGCGACGGTTTGGCCGATGCGGGCGTGAATGGCGGCCAGGGTCTTCTCCCCTAGCGTGATCTCGTCCGGGCCGCGGGGCAGCTGCCCCCGCACGGGCACGGGCCGCAGGTCGCCGTGGCGACTGGGCAGCATGGCGATCGCGTCGGCCGGCACGCCCTGGACGGTCAGCGGCACCCCTGAATAGCCGGCCGACCACGCGGTGACCCCAGGACGGCCGGTCAGGCCGCGGACCGCCGCTTCGACCCCGTGCTGCTGGGTGTTGCTGACGTACGCGTCCCAGGTCACACCGTACAGCCGGGGCGTGGCCAGCAGGTGCCCGAGGCTGGCCGTGAAGACCAGCGCCCCGGTGAGCGCGGCCACGCCGACGACCGCGCTGGCCACGGTGCTGCGCACCGGCACCGCGGTCCGGCCCGCGCCGGGCTGCAACGCCAGCCGGATGCCGAGCATAGCGGTAACCGAGCCGATTCCCGAGGTCAGCATGGCCAGGGACGGTGGCCTCCGGCGACCTCCCGGGCTGGCCGGGACCGGGCGCCCCAGGCCGTCCACCGCCGGTCCGGCGCTCGCCGCCCGCCAGGTTGGCCAGGCGGTCGCGGCGATCGTGATCAGCACCGCGGCGGCCACCCCGAGGCCGAAGACGAGGCCATCGGCGTGGATTCCCGGGTAGGGCTCGGCCACGGCGGCCAGGCCGACGGGCAGCAGCGGGGAGATGGCCAGCGCGGTCAGGGTCCCTGCCACCGCGCCGGCCGCGCCGATGACGCCGGCGCGCAGGAGGCCGACGGCCAGCAGCGTCCGGCGGCTGAGGCCGAGCGTCCGCAGCGCCGCGTACTCCACCGAGTCCAGGAAGCTCATCCGGGCCAGCAACTGCCCCAGCACCAGCACGCTGATCGCCGCGAGTAGCGCGGCCACCAGCCACAACGCAACGGCCTGCAGGTGGATGGAGCGCTCCGTGTTCGCCGCTTGAGTGGCCAGCGGGTAGCTCTGCACGTACTTGCCCCCGGTGAGCCGGCTCATCTCGCGCCGGACGGCGGGCAGGTCAGCACTCCCGTGCCGGAGCCGGAGGGCGACCCCCGTGTAGTTGTCGAGGCCTGAGCGGTGCGCCCGGTAGAAGGCCGGGGTCGCCCAGACTGTGTCGGTGCCCGTCCCGGTCTGCGGCGGGAACTCTGAGGGGGCCGCGTCGATCCCGACGATCCGGAATGCGAATGGTACCGGCCGGCCCGCCGGAGTGAGCAGCGTGGCGCGCAGGACATCCCCGGCGCCCAGGTGAGCGGCCTGGCCCAGGGTGAAGGAGATGTTCACCTCATCCGGCCGGGCCGGGTCAGGCAGGCGGCCGGACAGGATCCGGCGGCGCCAGAACCGGCTGGGCACCAGCGTGCTCTCCGGCGCGATAACCTGCGCCGCGGCCGGTGACGCCACCGGGTAGCCAGCCAGGATCGCGGCCTGGCGCGCCTGCGGAATGGCCGCCACTTCCCGCGGAGAGAACTGGGCGAACGTCCCGGACGTCCCCGGGAACGAGAACAGCAGCACATCCGGTGCGTCGCTCCAGGCCAGCAGGCTCGGATAGGCGGCGTCGGTGCGGCGCGCCCCCGCGGCCGCCGCCTCGACCACCCCGACAAATGCCCCGACGATCAGGGCCAGCGCCAGCCAGGCCCGCCAGCGCCGGCGCAGTTCGGCGCGGAAGAACATCCATCCAGCAGCCAACGCCATCCCCCCACGACCAAGAGCATTGCCGTCCATTGGGCCACGGTTACCGTCCCACGCAAAGGGGGTGAGCACCCCGGCGGTGGTGGTGCTCGCCGCACCTGGCCGTCTGCGAGAGCACCCTGGAGGGCGCTCGGGGCAGGGCGGGCGGTGCCAGCTCAGGGCAGGGCAGCGGAGCCTGAAGGGGTGAGGCCGGGTGCGCGTGGTGCTGCTCCTCGTGGCGCACGAGCTCAGGACCCGGTGGCGCGGCTGGGCGGCACTCGTCCTGCTGGTCGCGCTCGCGGGCGGCGCCGTCCTGACCGCCGCCGCGGGGGCGCGGCGGACCAGCAGCGCCTACCCGCGCTTCCTGCGCGCCTCGCACGCCGCCGACCTGCTGGTCTCGGTGGCCGGAATCGGGACGACCGGCTTCTACGGCGCGCTGGCCCGGCAGCCGGGCGTGACGCTGCTCGCGCGGGGCATCGGCCTGAACGTGCAGCCCGCGGACCGGGCCGGGCGGCTGGACTGGGCGGCCACCACCGAGGCCCCGGCGGGCCGGCTCCTGGGGCACGGCCTGGACGCCCCCCGGGTGCTGGCCGGACGGCTGCCCCGGCTGGACCGGCCCGGCGAGATCGCGGTGGACCAGGTCGCCGCGGCGGACCTGCATCTTCGGGTCGGCAGCACGCTGGCCATGAAAGCCCTGCCGAACCAGGGGCAGCCCGGATCGGGTACCGGACCGGGACGGCCCGTCCCGGTCCGCGGGCTGCACGAACGGGTGGTGGGCATCGTCGTCACGCGGTCGTCGGTCGACCCTGTCACCGACAACGACAAGGTGGCCTTCATCCTGGCCAGCCCGGCGCTGACCCAGCAGCTGGGCCCCGGGTACCGCGCTTTCGACGGGGCCTTCGTGAAGCTGGCCCCGGGAGCCACCGCCGGCCAGGTGAGCCGCGAGGCCCAGGCCCTGGCCCGCCGGTTCCCGGCCACGCTGGGACAGGCCTACGTGGACGACGAGAGCGTGCAGGTGGCCACCGTCGAGCGGGGAATCCGGCCCGAGGCCATCGCGCTGGCCATCTTCGCACTGGCGCTGGCCTGCACCGCGCTGCTCATCGTCGGCCAGGCCGCCACCGGCTGCTGCTGAGGGCGGGCATGGACAATCCGGTGCTCGCCGCCCTGGGCCTGACCCGCGGCCAGATGCTGGCCGCGGCCCTCATCGAGATAGCGGTGGCAGGCGCCGCCGGGGCCATCCTCGCGGCCGGGGTGGCGGTCGCGGCGTCGCCGCTGATGCCGATCGGGGCGGCCCGGCTCGCCGAGCCTGACCCCGGGGCCAGCGCGGACTGGCTCGTGCTGTGCGCGGGCGCGGTGATCATCGTGGTGCTGCTGGCCGCCCGCACGCTCTGGCCGGCCTGGCGGCTCGCCTCGGTGCGCGGGACCGCCGCGCGCGAGACGGCCGCGGGTCCGGGACGGCGGTCCTGGCTGGCCGGCTGGCTGGCCGGGGCGGGCGCGCCGGTCACCATGACGGCGGGAGCCAGGCTGGCCACGGAGCCGGGCCGGGGCGCCGTGGCCGTGCCGGTGCGCGCCGCGCTGGCGGGCACCATGCTCTCGGTGCTGGCGGTGACCGCGGCCTTCACGTTCGGCGCGAACCTGCTGCACCTGGTCCATTCCCCGCGCCTGTACGGCCAGACCTGGGACGCCGCGATCGATCTGCAGTTCTCGCCTATCCTGCCGAGCCAGGCCCAGCATCTGTTCGGCGCCAATCCGGGCGTCACCGGCTGGACCTACGGTTATCACGGCATCATCGGGATCGATGGCCACCTGGTCCCGGCGATCGGCCTTACTCCCGGCCGCGGGCCGCTGATCTCTCCCACGTTGCTGGCCGGGCGGGCGCCACGCACTGGCCGCGAGATCGTGCTGGGCTCATCCACCCTCCATGACCTGGGACTGCACGTCGGGCAGGAGGTGCCCGTCACCGTCAACGGACGGCAGATTCAGGACCGGATCGTGGGCCAGGCCGTGTTCCCTAACTTCGGCCAGGGCGCCTTCACACCGACCGACCTCGGCGAGGGTGCCGAGACCACCGCGACCGTGCTCGCCGCCCAGGCCATGCCGTACGGGGAGCGCCCCGGGTTCCAGGTGGTGCTGCTGCGCTTGGCCCGCGGCCCCGGCCGGAGTGCGGCTATCACCCGGTTCCGGCACTCCATGGCCGGGTTCTGCGCGGACGTCCAGCAGTCAACTTGCCTGGAACTCGGGCAGCGGCCCAACGGCGTGACCGACTACGCGCGCATCGACGGCACTCCGGAGGTGCTGGCCGGGGTACTCGCCGGGCTCGGCGTGGCCGTGCTCGCCCAGCTGTCCGTGGTGTCGGGCCGACGCAGGCAGGATGACTTCGCCGTGCTGAAGGCGCTGGGCCTGCTCCGCCGCCAGGTCAGCCAGATCACCGCGTGGCAGGTGAGCAAGCACGCTGGCCGGGCTGGCGCTGCTGATCGGGCTGCCGCTGGGGGTCGCCGTGGGCCGGTGGAGCTGGCAGCTGTTCGCCGCCGGCCTGGGCGTCCCCGCCGATGCCAGCCTGCCGGTCACGCTGCTGCTGGTCATGGTGCCCGCCGTGCTGGTCACCGCCAACGCGGTGGCGCTGTGGCCGGGCCAGTCGGCGGCCCGGGTCAGCCCGGCGCGCGCGCTGCGTATCGAGTGACCGCCGGCGCCGGGTCCCGCTTTTTTCCGCAACGAAAACCGGCTGGCGCCGATGACCAGCCGGAGGCCGCGGCGGATGGGTGGCCGGGTACTGTCTCGCGAGCGCGGTCGCGGCCGACAGGAACGACGCCATGCTCGCGCCGGGACGCAGCCGGATGCCTGCCTCGTATCCGTAATTAGTGCGGCCCGCCGCGGTGGTCGTGGCGACCGGCGAGCTCAGCAAGGCGGTCGGTTCCCCGGCGGTCCCCGTCCCCGGCACGATCTGCTGTCGAAGGTGACGACGGCGGACACCCGGAAGGCCCGCCGGAAGGCCAGCTGAGGCTCGGCGTCCCCGGTGTTCGGGTTGTTGGGGATCAGGAGCAGATGCAGCCAGGCGCCGGGCCGCAGATGCTCCAGGTCGGCCAGCTTCTGGTCGATCATGACCTGGCCAGCCGCCCGCGGGTCGAACAGGCGGCCCGCCAGGACCTTCACCCGGTCGGCCGTGATACCCAGCGCACGGTCGGGGCTCGACATGGTGTTGACCCGGGTCAGTGGCTGGCCGCCGCGGACAGGGAGCGCCGCCTGGTAGAGCCCAGTCGTGGACATCGCAGCCACCTGCGGCAGCCGGGCCAGCGCAGCGAAGTACCTGGCCGGAAGCGCGTCACCGTTCGGGACGAGCTGCACCTGGGCGGCCCTGGCCCATTGCTGGAGCCGCGGGTAGGCGGTGCTGGTGCGCTCCGCCCCCGCGGCGGCGGTCAGCACCACGCCGCCGATCACGCCGAGCAGCAGGGCCAGCCCCAGCATGGGCCGCCAGCGGCGGCGCAGCTCGGCGCGCAGGGTCAGCCACAGAGATTCCATCATTCGCTCCGCAGCACGGTAGCGGCCGGTACCCGGGCCGCGGTCCAGCCGGGGCCGGCCGCGATGAGGTTGGCCAGCAGCAGGGTTGCCGGGATGGCCGCCAGCACCAGCGGCACCGGCACGTCGGCCTGGGCCGCAACGCCCGCCGACCTGGCGAAGATCACCCAGGCCCAGCGCCCGGCGATCACCCCGAGCGGCAGCCCCACCAGCAGCGCCGCCCCGGCCAGGGTGCTGGCCTCCCAGAACACCACCCGCAGCAGCTGGCCGCGGAGCAGGCCGAGGGTCTTGAGCAGGGCCAGGTCCCGGGAGCGGCGGCGGACGCCGGCCAGCAGCGCGTGACTGAGCGTGCCCACCGCCAGCAGCCCGAGCAGCGCCCCCAGGAGCAGCGGGGTGTCCCTGACCCCGGAATAGTCGCGGATGTCACTGGGCCGCTGGTCCGCGGTGAGCGTGTAGCAGCCTGCGGACAGCAGGCATCCGTTGCGGCTGAATGCGGTCTCGAGCCTGCGGTCAGCCGGGCGCAGTGCGGTACCCGGTGGATACCGGATCAGGATGAAGCTGTAGCAGGTCAGGCCGTGCACACAGCCGGTCGGCCCGTAGGGAGTGGACAGCAGCGAGGGTGCCACGACCGCGCCCTGCCCCAGGTCCGTCGCGGCAGACCCGTTTTCGGTGAAGGACGGGAAGACGGCCTCGCCAACCACCCGCAGCCGGGCCGCCCGCCCATTGACGCTGACCCGGGCCCGCTGGCCTAGCCGGGCCCCGGTGGCCCGCAGGGTCCGCTGGCCCAGCGCAATCTCGCCTGGCCGCCGGGGCAGCCGCCCGGAAATCAGGGTCAGGAAGCCGCGTCCTCGGACTGCGGTGACACCGATCGCCGGCACCACCTGGCCATTCACCGCGATCGTCCCGAAGTTTCCCACCGCGTACCCGCGGACCAGGGGCTGCGTGTCGATGAGCCGGGCCACCAGCGGCGCGGGCGCCGACGGCTGCCTGAAGTCAACGTCCTGGGTCCAGTTCTGGCCGTAGCGGTGCGGGACACCGACCAGGCCGAGCAGGCTGGTGCCGAACACGGCCGCCGCGACCAGCGCGGCCACGGCCACCACGGTCCCGGCCAGCGCGCTGCGTACCGGGACCGCGGTCTGGCCGCGCCCAGGCTCCAGGGCCATCCGGACCCCCAGGCCGCCTGTCACCGACCCGGCCAGGCCCAGCGCCGAGCCCAGCCGGGACGCCCGGGCAGGATAGGCCGGCTCGGCGGTGCCCGGCGGACCGGCTGTGGGTGAGGCGGATCGCCAGGCCGCCGGGAACACCAGCAGGAGCGGCACCACCGCGGCGACGGCCAGCCCGCCGCCCAGGATGGCCAGGTTGACCTCGACCCCCGGGTCAGGCTCAGCCAGCCGGGCCACGCCGATGGGCATGAGCGGCGACGCGGCGATGGCCAGGCCCGCGCCGAGCAGGCCGCCGCCCAGCGTCAGCACACCTACCCGGAGCAGCGAGGTGGCGGCGAGCGTGCCCCGGCTGGCCCCCAGGGCCCGCAGCGTGGGGTAGTCCACCGCATCCAGGCTGACCTGGCGCGCGAGCAGCTGGGCCAGGATGACCAGCCCGATCAGCCCGGCCAGCGCGGCGAAGGCGGCCAGCGCCACCACCTCGGGCCGGATGGCCCGCTGCACGGCCGCGGTCGCGTCGGCCAGGCTGACGACGTCCACTGTGCCCGTGGTGGCCGGGTACTCCCGGACCAGTGACCGGGCGGCCCGCGTGAACGAGGCCAGGCTGGCCCCCGGCCGCAGCCGGACACCCGCGTAGTCGCTGATCGCCATCCAGGGATAGCGGCCGGTCACGTACTGCCGGACGAAGGCCGGACTGAACAGTGCCCGCGGCTCAGCCGACCCGGCATTGTCCGGCACGATGCCGTCGTCGAAGCGGACGATGCCCGACACCCGCAGCGCGAGCCGTTTCTCGTGTCGCAGGTCCGGCTGCGCCGAGGTGTAGCCAGGGACGGCCAGGACGTGCAGGATCCCGCCGGGCCGCACGTGGGCGAGTCCGGCCATCCGCGGGTCGATCATCACCGCGCGGGGGTCGGCCGGGTCATACAGCCCGGCCAGCACCCGGACCCGGTCCACGGTCAGCCCCGTGCTGGCATCCAGGCTGCCGGTGGCGTTGATGTTGCTGTCGGGTGGCCCGTGCGGCGGCTGGATCGCCATGCCGAGCAGGTCCACGGCCGACACGGAGGCGACCTGCGGCAGCCGGGCGACTGCCGCGTAGTAGCCGGCCCGGCCGTGGCCGGCCTCACCCGCCCGGGGCTGCCCGGGCACCAGATCTAGCTGGGCGGCGCTGGCCCAGCGCAGCATCCGCGGGTAGGCAGTGCTGGTGCGCCGCGCCCCCGCGGCGGCCACCAGCACCACCCCGCTGACCAGGCCGATCAGCAGCACCATGCCCAGCATGGGCCGCCAGCGTCGCCGCAGGTCCGCGTGCAACGTCAGCCAGGCCGCTCCCATAGGGACGATTCAGCTACAGCCGGCCCCTGGCCGGCAAGGGTGCTAGGCACACCCGGGCGGGCCAGCCAGCACGCCAGCCGGGCCACGGGCAGCACGCCGATTGGCTGGCCGGCAGATTCCAGCCAGCACCCTGGCCCGGCGCCGGGCGAGGGACGAAGCTGCAAGCATGCGATACGAAAGCAGCATTACCTCACTGTCCTGGATCCCGTCCGAGGCAGTCACCGGCCCCAGCCGGCTGGCCTTCGACTCGGGATTCGGCCACTACGACGACCCGCCATCCGCGGAGCTCGGGGACCTCGAGGAACTCCGCGCGGCGGACAAGTTCCGGTTCGCCAACCTGCTGCGGGCCTGGATCGAGGTCGGCGACGACGGGCAGATCAGTGACGCCGGCTACGCCGGCACCGGCCTGATCGGCGCCACCACACTCCAGCTGGCTGGCCTGCACGCCCGCTTCCAGGCGGTCAAGCTGCCCGACATCCAGCGGCCACCCGAGCACGGGCCGGGCTGGGTGCGGTTCACCCAGACCGTCGGCGGCCGCACCGGGGTGCCCATGCCCCGGCCGGTCAAGCACCCGCCCTACGTGCAGTGGCTGGCCCCGCTGGTGTGGACCACGCTGACGCTCACCCTGCACGCCGACGGCACCGCCGAACGCGAGATGACCGGGGCCAGCGCGTTCCCGCGGCACTGGGTCTACGGTGCCGACGGCCACCTGACCCACAAATCCGGCCTGACCGACTATGCCGGCTGGTCCGGCACGTCGTTCGGCAAGCACAGCCCCTGGGGCGACGAGGATTCCCCGGCTCTGGTCACTGCGGTCGAGACCGCCCTGGAACGGGCGCTGTCCGTGCAGCTCATGCACGGCGCGGCCAAGCCGGCCATCAGCCGGTCCAGCGCGGACGACACGCTGGTCCGCCAGGGCGAACCGGGAACCTCCATCTACCTGGTGCTGGACGGAGTGGTCCGGGTGGAACGAGACGGCGAGCGGCTCGCCGAGTACGGGCCCGGGGCGATACTCGGCGAGCGGGCCCACCTGGAAGGCGGCGTCCGCACGTCAACGCTGGTTGCGGTGACCAACTGCCGGGTGGCATCCGTGGAGGCCAGCCAGTTCGACCACGATGCACTCGTCGAACTGTCCGAGGGGCACCGGCGCGAAGACGCCGGCCGGGGCTGACGTGCGCGTACACCTCTGCGGCGTGCGCGGCTCGACGCCCGCACCAGGAGCGGAGTTTCTCCGCTACGGGGGGCACACCTCAAGCGTGGCGATCAGCCACGACGACGCGACCAGGCCGGCGCTCGTGCTAGATGCGGGCACCGGCCTCCGCCAGGTCACCCCGCTGCTAGAGGGCTGGCCTTTCGCCGGCACCATCCTCCTCACCCACCTGCACTGGGACCATGTCCACGGGCTCCCGTTCTTCCGGGCCGGTGACCGCGACGACGCCCGCGTCACGCTGCTCCTACCGGCCCAGGAATCCGGGGAGAGCGCGGTCACGACGCTAGCCCGCGGAATGTCCCCGCCCCATTTCCCGATCGGCCCCGAAGGGCTGCGCGGTGACTGGACCTTCGGCTCCCTGTCCCCTGGTCCGCTCAAGGCCGAGGGGTTCACGGTGGAGGCCCGCGAGGTACCCCACAAGGGCGGCCGCACCTACGGGTACCGGGTCAGTGACGGGCACTCGGTGCTGACCTACATTCCTGACCATTGCCCCACCGTGGTCGGCCCCGGGCCAGAAGGACTGGGCGAGTACCACCCGGCTGTCCTGGACCTGGCGGCCGGTGCGGACCTGCTGATCCACGACGCTTTCCTGCTGGCCGGGGAGGTGCCTGCCGAGGCCGCGTTCGGGCACGCGGCGGCGGAGTACGCGGCCGCGCTGGGGCGCCGGGCGGGGGCGCGGCGGGTCGCGCTGGCCCACCACAAGCCGAGCCGGACCGACGTCGAGCTGGACGAGCTCGCCCGCCGGTTCAGCGACAGCGGTCAAGCGGCCCCCGGCACATCCGTCGGGCCGGAGATCTCCGTCGCCGCCGAGGGCGGGATACTCGACCTATGAGCCCTGCTCCAGCCGCCGACGCGATCGTGGTCGGCTCCGGCCCTAACGGGCTGGCCGCCGCGATCACCCTGGCCCGGGCCGGTCTCAAGGTCCAGTTGCTCGAGGGCGCTGACACGCCGGGCGGCGGCTGCCGGACCGCGGAGCTGACCCTGCCCGGGTTCTGGCACGATGTGTGCTCGGCGGTCCACCCCCTCGCCGCGTCCTCCCCATTCTTCACCAGCATCGACCTGGCGGCGCGGGGGGTCACGCTATGCACCCCCAAGGTCGCGTTCGCCCACCCGCAGGACGGCGGCCGGGCCGCGGCGGTCGCGGGCTCGGTCGAGGAGACCGCGGGCGGCCTGGGCCGTGACGCCGGCGCCTACCGGCGGCTGCTTGGCCCGCTGGTCCGGGAGGTGGGGCTGACCCTCCCGGAGATCCTCGCCCCGATCCGGACCGTGCCCCGGCATCCGCTGGCCATGGCCCGGTTCGGCCTGGACGGCCTGCCGCCCGCCACGATCCTGGCCCGGCGGTTTCGCACCGAGGAAGCCCAGGGCCTGTTCGCCGGGGTCGCCGCGCACTCGATGCTGCCGCTGAGCGCCCCGGTGACCAGTGCGTTCGGGCTGCTGCTCACGATGGCGGCGCACGCGGTGGGCTGGCCGGTCGTGGAGGGCGGCAGCGCCCGGCTCACCGACGCGCTGCTGGCTGAGCTCGCGGCCCTGGGCGGCGAGGTGGAGACCGGGCACTGGGTGGGCTCCCTGGATGAGCTGCCGCCCGCCCGGGCGGTCCTGCTCGACGTGACCCCCCGCCAGCTGATCGCGCTGGCCGGCCACCGGCTGACCGGACCGCACCAGGCCGCACTGCGCCGGTTCAGGTACGGGCCGGGCGTCTGCAAGGTGGACTTCGCGCTGAGCGGTCCCGTGCCGTGGCAGGCCCCGGCGTGCCGGGAGGCGGGCACCGTGCATCTCGGGGGCACCCTGGCCGAGGTGGCCCGCAGTGAGGCCGACGTGAACGCGGGACGGATGCCCGAGCGCCCGTACTGCCTGGTCGCCCAGCCGGGCGTGGTCAACCCGACCCGCGCGCCCGCCGGCCAGCACACCCTGTGGGCGTACTGCCATGTGCCCTCAGGCAGCCCCCGCGACGTGTCCGGCCTTATCGAAGCGCAGATCGAGCGCTTCGCGCCCGGCTTCCGCGACCTGGTCCTGGCCAAGTCGGTCCGGACCGCCGCCGACATGGAGCGCTACAACCCGAACTACGTCGGCGGCGACATCAACGGCGGGGCCGGGACCCTGCTGCAGACCGTGCTGCGGCCCACCCCGCGGTGGAACCCGTACCGGACCGCGATCCCCGGCGTGTACCTGTGCTCCAGTTCCACCCCGCCCGGCGGCGGCGTGCACGGCATGTGCGGCCAGAACGCCGCCCAGGTGGCGCTGGCCGACCACTTTTCGTGATCACGGTCAGTTCCTGACGCGCCGCGCCTCTTACTGACCCTGTGCATGTATATAGAAGCTATGTACACTAATTGCGTGACAGGGCAGCAGCAGGGTCCTCCGGTGACGGGGCTGGTGTGGAGGTTGTCGATGCGATGGCGATTGGCCATCGACCGAGCCATCGCCCCGCTCGGGCTCACCAACGCGCAATATTCCGTGCTGGCCCCGCTGCTGGGCCTGGAGCGGTCCGGCCAGCGGCCGAGCCAGCGCCAGCTGGCCGACTTCACCGGGCTCGAACCGCTCTACGTGTCCAAACTGGCCCGGGCCCTGGAGCAGGCCGGCCTGATCGAGCGCAGCGGCCACCCGGACGACAGCCGGGCGGTCCAGCTCAGCCTCACCGACCAGGGCCGGGAAGTTACGGCCCAGGCCACCGAGCGGGTGCGGGGGCTGCAGGACGAGCTGACCGCCCCGCTCGGTGGCCTGGACAGCCCGGCCACCCGGAACCTGATCGACTCGCTGCACACCCTGCTCGGATCCACCCCTCCGACCACGCATTAGGAGCAGACAGATGACGCACTCCGCGGCCCTCAACGGCCCCCACCTCAACGGCCCCGCCCTCAACGGGCAGGACATCGGACAGGCGGAGCGCGCCACCCGGGCTGTGCTGGACCGCCTGCTGGCCCGGGCCGGCACCCAGTTCCACGGCTGGGTGATCATCAACCTGCTCGCCGCCGACGGTGGCGCGCTGGGCGTGGACGAGCTGACCGGCCGGGTCACCCACGGCCTCAAGATCGGCGAGGACGCGGTCCACGTGGCCGCGGCCGAGCTGGCCTGGCAGGGCCTGATCAGCCGGGAGCCCGCGGCGGGAGGAGAGCCGCAGGTCACCCTCACGGCCGCCGGCACGGCCCGGTTCGAGCAGATCCAGGGCGGTATCGGCCAGGTCACCCAGCGCCTGTACGGCGGCCTGCCCGAGAGCGATCTGGCTATCGCGCACCGCGTCCTGGCCACCGTGACCGAGCGCGCCCACGCCGAGCTGGCCACCACCGAACCAGCCAGCGTCTAGCCGGTCCGCTGACCCGGCTACGGGATGAGGGCGATCTTGCCCTGGGTGTGACCTTCCATGATGGTCCGGTGCGCCTGCGACACCTCGGCGAGCGGGAAGCTCTCCGACACGGAGACCCTGAGCTTTCCGTCCTGGGCCAGCCGGGCCAGCTCCAGCCGGGCGGACTCGCGGATCTCGGTGCCGGGGTCCGCTCCCGGCGCCCCGCCGAGCACCCTGATGCCGGTCTTGAGCCCGCGGTCGAACGAGACGATGGTGGCGATCCGGGTCCGGTCGGGGACCAGCACGAACGACACATCCAGCGCCTCGTCCGTGCCCGCCAGGTCCAGCGCGGCATCCACGCCGTCCGGCGCCACGGCCCGGACCCGGTCCATCAGGCCCGTGCCGTACTCGACGGGGATGGCGCCCAGCTGGCGCAGGAAGTCGTGCCGCGCGGGGACGGCCGTGGCCACCACGGTGGCGCCGCGCTCCACCGCGAGCTGCACGGCCAAGTGGCCCACTCCCCCGGCCGCCCCGTGGATCAGCACGGTGTCGCCCACGCTCACGCCCGTGACCGCGAGCAGATGCCAGGCGGTCACCCCGGCGACCATCAGCCCGGAGGCCTGGGCCCAGTCGAGCGTGTCCGGCTTCGGCACCAGCGCGGAGGTCGGCACCACGAGCTCAGCGGCGTAGGCGCCGGGCGCACGGTAGGCGATCACCTCATCGCCGGCCCGGATCGGGCCCGCCGGGCCGGCCGCGCCCGGGCCGACCAGGGTGACCACGCCCGAGGCTTCCGAGCCCAGCCGCAGCGGCAGCCGCCCGGGATCGGCGCCCATCATCCCGCTGTAGACCTTGTAGTCAACCGGGTTGACCCCGGCCGCCCGCACCGCAATAAGCGCTTCGCCCGGGCCGGGTTCGCCCGGCGCCTGATCGGCGATTTCCAGCACGTCGGGTCCGCCAAACGCGGTCGCGATTACGACAGCTGACATGTCAGCCCGATCCCCCCTTCGGTACCGCTTTAATCCCCCGGATCATTCCCTCCGGCGCGCCCGCGAACCGATGACCCCGTCCGCCCGCCAGGCCAGGATGGACCGGCGTGACAATCCGGACAGAATCGACAGCGCGCTTGCGGCGGAACCGACCGAAAACGCGGACGCCACCGAGCCGACCGACCCGATAGACAGAATGGAACCGGCCGACCCGATCGAGAGAATCGAGCCGGCCGAGCCAATGGACAGAATCGAGCCGCTCGACCCGATACTCAGGATCGAGCCGGCTGAGCCTGCGTCTGCAGAGGACGGGCTGACCGTTGATGGGCCAGCCGACAATGGGTTACTGATGCTCCACATGACGGCATTCTCGCAGTCCCCGCCGATCACGCCTGGAAGCGGGACGCGCGAATAACCCGTCAGACGGGGCGGCCCGCCGCGGCCTCCAGCGATTCGGGGTGCACGCGACGGTAATGCTCGGTCAGGACCTCACTGGCCTGCCCGGGCTTGTGGGCGATGGTGCGCTGGCATATCTCGCAGCGCAGTACCGGAAGCTGAGTCACGGTAACGGGGTAGCGGGGCTTACTCATCTCACGGTCTATGATGCCAGATCTGGCCGCGTGCATCACCACGCAACGCCGTTAAATACCAGCTCCCGGCCCCTAAGTCGGACAGGCGGCGAGAGCCGGACAACGAGCGAGGTGATCATTTACCACGCCGGTAGCTTGCAGGAAGCTGTACGTGATCGTCGATCCGACGAAGGTAAAGCCACGCTTCTTCAGGTCCTTGCTGAGCCGGTCGGACAGCTCAGTCCGGGCGGGCAGCTCGGCCCCGCTCCGGGGGCGGTTGACCAGCGGCGTGCCGTCCACCCAGGCCCACAGGTAACTGGCGAACGACCTGTGCTCCTGCTGGGTGGCCAGGAAGGCCCGGGCGTTGCGGACCGTGCCCGCCACCTTGAGCCGGTTGCGCACGATGCCCGGGTCGGCCAGCAACCCCGCCAGCTTCGCGTCGTCGTAGCGGGCGATCAGCTCCGGGTCGAAGCCGTCCAGCGCGCGGCGGTAATTGCCGCGCTTGCCGAGGATGGTGGACCAGGACAGCCCGGCCTGGGCGCCCTCGAGGAGCAGCATCTCGAACAGGTAGCGGTCGTCCCGGGACGGGCGGCCCCACTCGTCGTCGTGGTAGGCACGCATCGCGTCCGAGCCCTCGGCCCAGTCGCAGCGACGCAGTGGTTCCTTCATCGGGGGTTCGTTCATCGGGGGTTCGTTCATCGGGCCCAGCGTCCCACGGGCCACCGACACTCGCGGGCTACCGACACTCGCGGGTCCCTCGGTCTGGCCGTCCCCGTCCGGCGCCCCGGCGCTGGCGGGGGGTATCCCGAACATCTCCGCGAACCGGGCCACCATCATGTCCCGGCCCTTGAGTTCGGCCACCACGGCCGGCGGGAGGAGGTCCTCGGTGCCGGGCCACTGGCCCGACCCGCCCTCCGGCCCGATCGGCACGACGATGCCGGCCGGCGCGGCCCGGATGAGCGGGCGCACCGGCGGTACCGCGAGGCGGACACCGCCCGGCCCCGACCCGCGGCATTAGTCTCACGGAGCATGACGGAGCGGATCTACGTGGGGAACGCGGCCGCTGACGCGCCGGCCGGCCGCGGCTGGCTGCTCGGGCACTTCCAGCCGCCCGGCGACCCCCGCCGCAGCGACGACGTCGAGATCAAGTGGGCCATTCATCCCCGCGACGACCGGCGCCCGCAGTGGGTCACCGGCGAACGGCGTTCGGCGGCGATCTTCCTGGTCAGCGGCCGGTTCCGGGTCGAGCTCCCGGGCCGCAGCGTGCTCCTCGCCCAGCAGGGTGACTACGTGGTGTTCCATGACGTGGACCATTGCTGGCACGCCGAGGAGGCGTCGGTCGTGCTGGCGGTCCGCTGGCCCTCGGTCCCGGGGTACTCCATCGCCCCGTAGCAGAAGCCGTCCCTCAGGAGGAAGTGTGCGGGTACTGGAACGTTTCGCGCTGGATGGCCGCAAGGCGGTGGTCACCGGGGGAAATCAGGGACTGGGCAAGGCGTTTGCGGCCGCCCTGGCCGAGGCCGGCGCCGACGTCATGATCGTGGCCCGGGACACGGGCCGGAACGCGGCGGCGGCCCGGGATCTGAACCGCCAGGGCCTGGAGGTATCCGCGCTCGACGCGGATCTCACCCGGGACGCGGACGCCGCGATGGACGCCGCGGCCCGCCGGCTCGGCGGGCTGGACATCCTGGTCAACAACGCCGGTGTCTGCTATCACGCCGAATCGTGGCAGGTCACCGACCAGGAGTGGGACGACGTATTCGACCTGAACGTCCGGGCGCTGTGGCGGTGCAGCCGGGCCGGCGGCCGGCACATGGCCGAGGGCGGCGGTGGCTCGATCATCAACGTGGGGTCGATCTCGGCGATGATCGTGAACCGCCCGCAGTGGCAGCCCGCCTACAACGCGTCCAAGGCCGCGGTGCACCAGCTGACCAGGTCGCTGGCTGCGGAGTGGGCCGGGCTGGGCATCCGGGTCAACGCGATCGCGCCGGGCTACGTCAAGACCGAGATGGCCCCGGTGGACCGCCCGGAATTCCGGCGGCACTGGATCGAGGACACGCCGCAGCAGCGCTACGCACTGCCCGAGGAGATCGCCCCGAGTGTGGTCTTTCTGGCCAGTCCCGCCTCCGCCTTCATGACCGGCTCGGTTCTCGTCATCGACGGAGGCTACACGCTCTGGTGATTTAATTTCGCCGCAACGAAAACCGTCGCCGCGCCGGTCCTACCGATAACACGCCTGCCACCGGGCGCGCCGCACGGCGTCGTCGATCTGCGGGCCGCTGAGCCCGGGGGCCACGCCGTCGGCGACCGCGGCCCGGCCCACCGCGCACGCCACCCTGGTCGCTGTCTCGGTCAGCAAGGCCCGGTCGGGCAGCAGCATTCCGCGGATATCGCCGTGGATCGTGGCTGCCCCGCACACCGCCGAGGCCGCCTCCGTCATCATCGTGTCGGTGATCCGGGTGGCCCGGACCGCGGTCACGGCCAGGCCCACGCCGGGGAACACATACACGTTGTTGCACTGGGCTACGGGGACGCTCACGTCGCCGACCTTCATGGGCGGGAAGGGTGACCCGGTCGCGACCAGCGCCCGGCCGCCGGTCCAGTCGGCCAGGTCCTGCGGCCGGGCCTCACTGCGGCTGGTCGGGTTGGACAGCGGCATGATGATCGGCCGCCGCACAGAGGCGGCCATGGTCCGGACGACCTCCTCGGTGAACGCGCCGGTCGCGGTGGACAGCCCGATAAGAGCGGTGGGGTGGACCGCCTGGACCACGTCGATCAGCCCGGCCCGGCGGCCGGTCGCCGGGGCGGGCACGGCCCCGGTCAGGTGGGCGTAGCGGCGCTGCGCGGGGCTGATCCCCCGGCGGTCCTCGGTGAGCAGGCCGCCCACGTCGACCACGTAGATCTGGGCCAGGGCCTCCTGGTCGCTCAGGCCGTCGGCGACCATCGACCGGACGATCTGGTCGCAGACGCCGATCCCGGCCGAGCCCGCCCCCAGCATCACGATCCTCTGGTCGCGGGGCCGTGACCCGGTGGCCACCGCGGCCGCGGAGAGCGCAGCGACCACCGCGGCCGCGGTGCCCTGGATGTCGTCGTTGAAGGTCAGCAGCTGGTCCCGGTAGCGCTCCAGGATCGGCAGGGCGTGCGGGGTGGCGAAGTCCTCCCACTGCAGCAGCACGTGCGGCAGCTCAGCCCGGAGGGCCTGGACGAACCGGTCCACGAAGTCGTCGTAGTCGGGGCCGTCCACCCGCCGGTGCCGCCAGCCCAGGTACATCGGGTCATCGAGTAGCTCGGGGTTGTCGGTGCCCACGTCGAGCAGGACCGGCAGGGTCCGGGCCGGGTCGATGCCGCCCAGCGCGGTGTACAGCGAGAGCTTGCCGATGGGGATGCCCATCCCGCCGATGCCCTGGTCGCCGAGGCCGAGAACGCGCTGCCCGTCGGTGACCACGATCACGTCCACCTCCCGGCGCGGCCGGTTGCGGAGGATCTCGCCGATCCGGTCGCGGTCGGGATAGGCGATGAACAGCCCCCGGGGACGCCGGTAGATCTCGCTGAACCGCTGGCTGGCTTGCCCGACCGTGGGCGTGTAGAGGATCGGCAGCATCTCCTCGGCGTGGTCGGTGACCAGCCGGTAGAACAACGTCTCGTTCGTGTCCTGCAGCGCGCGCAGGTTGATGTGCCGGGCGATGTCGCTGGGCTGCTCCCGGAACGCCTGGTAGGAGCGGGCCACCTGCTGGTCGAGGGTCTCCACCACGCTGGGCAGCAGCCCGCGCAGGCCGAGCGCCGACCGTTCCTCCTCGGTGAACGCCGTGCCCTTGTTGGTGAGCGGGTCCTCAAGGCCCCGCACGCTGGAACGCCGACCACCGCTGCCGCTCATGCGCTCACGCCGCCTTCGCCGTCACGCCCGCGATCCTGGCGGACCGCATGCTCCGGTTTTACCCCCCGCTGGCCCCGCTGTCTCCTGCGTAGGCTCACACCATGACCCAGCCCATGCTGGAGGTGGCCGGCGCGCAGAAGGCGTTCGGGAAAGTAATCGCGCTGAGCGGGGTGGATCTCTCGGTGCCGCCGGGACGGATCGCCGCGCTGCTGGGCCCTAACGGGGCCGGCAAGACCACGCTGGTCCGCATCGTGGCCACGCTGATCCGCCCGGACGCCGGCGTCATCCGGGTGCACGGCTTCGACGTGGTGGCCGATCCCTACGCGGTCCGCGCCCGGATCGGCCTGACCGGCCAGTACGCGGGACTGGACGAGGCGCTGTCCGGCCGGGCCAACCTGATGCTGATCGGCCGGCTGGCGGGCCTGCGCCGCGGGATCGCGCGGGAGCGCTCGGCCGAGCTGATCGGCCGCTTCAACCTGGCCGCGGCGGCCGGGAGAGCGGTCGGGACTTACTCCGGTGGCATGCGCCGCCGCGCTGACCTGGCGGCCAGCCTGATGGCCCGGCCGTCACTGCTCGTCCTGGACGAGCCGACCACCGGGCTGGACCCGGCCGGGCGGCGCCAGCTCTGGGAATCGCTGGCCGCGCTGCGCGATGAGGGTACGACCATGCTGCTCACCACCCAGTACCTGGAGGAAGCCGAACAGCTCGCCGATCTGGTGTACATCCTCGATCAGGGCCGGCTGGTAGCCAGCGGCACGCCGGCCGAGCTGCGCGCCCGGACCGGAACCCAGCTGGTCGAGGCGCGGTTCGAGCCGGCCAGCGTGGCCGGGGCGGCCGCCGGTGCGCTGGCCGCCCGGCTGGGCCTGCCCCCGGAGGGCCTGCACGCGGACCCGGCCTCCGGGCGGCTCACCCTGGCCGCCCGGGACGGCGTGGGCACGCTGCTGGAGGTGGCGCAGGCGCTGGCCGCGGACGGGATCGCGGTGGCCGATCTCAGCCTGCGCGGGCCCAGCCTGGACGAGGCATTCCTGGCCCTGACCGGGCAGCACGCCCGCCGGGAGGCATCGTGACCAGCCTGGCGGGCAGGCCGGCTCCCGCGCCCGCGGCCCCGGCGGCCCGGGCCCGGCCGCCTTCGCGCCCCGGGCCCCGCCGCACCGCGCGGGAAGCCGCGCTGATCTGCGGCCGCCAGCTGGCCATCTTGCGGGCCAATCCGAGCCGGCTGCTCTACCCGCTGATCCAGCCGGTCGTCCTGCTGGTGCTGTTCCTGGCCATCTTCGCCGGGCTGGCCCGGGTCCCGGGCGCGACGTACAAGCAGTACCTGGTGCCCGGCATCATCGTGCAGAACGTGGCGCTGACCGCGCCGACGGTCGGGCTGGGCATCGTGCTGGACGCGGCCAGTGGCATCACCGACCGGTTCCGCTCGCTGCCAATCGCCCGCAGCGCGGTGCTGCTCGGCCGGATGCTGGCCGAGAGCCTGATCTTCGCGGTCCAGGCGTTCCTGGTGCTGGGCGTCGCGTCGCTGCTAGGGTTCCGGGTCGCGACCGGCCTGCCCGGGATGGCCGGCATCGTCGTGATCGCGGTGACCTTCGGGGTCGCGCTGGGCATCACGCTGTCGTGGCTGGCGCTGCGGATCCATGACCCGGACACCGCAGGCCGGGCCCTGTTCCTGCCGATGGTGCCGCTCACGTTCATCAGCTCGACGTTCACCCCGATCGACCGGCTGGCCGGATGGCTGCAGCCGCTGGCGCGGGCCAACCCGGTCACGGCGGCCGTCAACCTGATCCGGACCCTGGCCGACGGCGGCCCGCTCGGCCTCGAACCGCTCTACCTCGCGGTCTGGGTGGTGCTGCTGTCCGTCGTCCCGGGTTTCCTGGCCGTCCGGCGCTGGCAGGGCGACCGCTAGCCAGGCAGGTCCTTGCTCATGAAGATGCGGCGGTAGCCATCCTCGGTGGTCCGCTGGTCCTCCCGGTAGCCCAGCCGGGCCCTACCGGGCTTCACTGGCGTTCTGGCCGGGCTGGGCCACGGGCTGGCCCCCGTCCGGCCGCGTCGGCCACGGCGTCGACCGCCTGGCCAGCCACGTCCGCCGCAGCGGTCACCGGGTCCGTGTCCTGCCAGAACTCCCGGACCACCACCTGGATAGCCCCGGCCGCCGGGATGGCCAGCAACGCCCCCACGAACGCACCGAACACCCCGCCGATCCAGCTGCCGATCTCCCCGCCGATGAGGATGGACAGCAGCACCAGCAGCGGGTTGACCCGGACCGTGCGGCTCATCACCACGGGGTTGAGCACGTGGTTCTCGATCTGGGTGTAGATGAGGAACACCACCAGCGTGACGATCCCCGCGGTCAGCGAGTGGGCCGCCGCGAACAAGACGGTGGGAATCCCGGCCAGCGCCCCGCCGATCATCGGCAGGAAGTCCACCAGGGCCACCCACAAAGCCCACAGGAACGGGAACGGCACGCCCATCACCAGCAGCGTGACGAACACCACCACCCCGGCGATGAGCGAAGTGAGAACGTTGCCGAGCATGTAGCCGGTGACCGACCGGTTGACCTCGTGCGCGGTCCGCGAGTAGCGCGCGGCCCGCTCCGGGGCCATGTTGGCCAGCAGGCCGGCCCGCATCTTCGGGCCCTCCAGCAGCAGGAGCAGGACCAGGATGAAGATGGTGAACAGCTCCAGCAGCAGCGAGAGCGCGCCCTTGCCCAGGGTCAGTGCGGGCTTGGCCAGATTCTCGCCGAAGGTGACCAGCTTGGGGGCGTTCTTGTTCACCCAGGTCTGGACGTGGTACCTGAGCACCAGATGCCCGAGCCAGCCGCGGCCGTGTTCCGCCGCGGTCACGTAGGACGGCAGCTTCTGGGCCAGGTGGCTGATCCCGTTGGCCAGCGGGTAACCGAACGCGATGGCCAGGCCGACGAAAACGATCAGCCCCCACAGGGTGACCACGGTCACCGCCCAGCCGCGCCGCCGGATCTTCCAGCCCTGCAGCGCCACCACGAGCGGGTTCAGGATCAGGGCGATGAAGGCCGCCACCAGAATCAGGAGGATGACGTCCTTGAGCCGGTAGACGACCTTCCCGAGCAGGTAGACCGCGACCACCACGCCGACCGTGGTCAGGATGGCCGGCAGCGGGATCCCCCGCGCGCGGGCCGCGGCCCACAGGCGCTCGCGCCGGGTCTGGGGGGCTCGCGCGTTGTTGCTCACCTGGCCCATCATTGCAGCCCGCTTTGCCCGATCGTAATCGCCTCAGCGAGACCAGCCATTTCGGGGCGCGTCAGCCATAGCGGCCGGCGCCGATTACCGGAACACTTGATTAACAGAAGACTTGACGCCGCGAACCTGGGCACTGACGCCACCGAGGGCTGCGTTGGCCCAGTGAGGGATGCCCGGATCGCGGCGTCTCGTGGTGAGATGCACAGGGTTGGGCACATTGTGGTGTGAGGAGCTGACGTTGCGGGTGAACGAGCGGGCCGGCCAGCCGGCCAGCCAGGCGGACCTGGTGGACGTGGCCAAACTGGTCACGTCCTACTACGCGTTGCATCCGGATCCCGCGATCCCCGAGCAGAAGGTCAGCTTCGGCACGTCGGGGCACCGCGGCTCGGCACTGCGTTCCTCGTTCAACGAGGATCACATCGCCGCCACCTCCCAGGCCATCTGCGACTACCGGGCCCGGGCGGGCACCACCGGGCCGCTGTTCCTCGGCCGGGACACCCATGGCCTCTCCGAGCCCGCCTTCGTGACCGCGCTGGAGGTCCTGGCGGCGAACGAGGTCACCGTGCTGGTGGACAGCCGGGACGGGTACACGCCGACGCCCTCGCTGTCCCGGGCCATTCTCGTCTACAACGACGGGCGCGACGACGGCCTGGCCGACGGGATCGTGATCACCCCGTCGCACAATCCGCCGGAGGACGGCGGGTTCAAGTACAACCCGCCCGACGGCGGCCCGGCCGGCTCGCAGATCACCTCGGTCATCCAGGACCGGGCCAATGAGCTGCTGGCCGGCGGGCTGCGCGAGGTGCGCCGGATCCGCTACGAGGCGGCCAGGGGTGCGTCCACGACGGCCACGTTCGACTTCCTGGGCGAGTACGTCGGGCAACTCCCGGCCGTGGTGGACCTGGACATCATCCGCGGGGCCGGCATCCGGATCGGCGCTGACCCGCTGGGCGGCGCCAGCGTCGCGTACTGGGCCGAGATCGCCGGGCGGTACGGGCTCGACCTGACCGTGGTCAACCCGGACGTGGACGCCACGTTCCGGTTCATGACCCTGGACTGGGACGGCCGGATCCGGATGGACTGCTCATCCCCGTACGCGATGGCGTCGCTGATCCAGCGCGCGGACCAGTTCGCCATCGCGACCGGCAACGACACTGACGCTGACCGGCACGGCATCGTGACCCCGGACGCGGGCCTGCTCGACCCCAACCACTATCTGGCCGTGGCCATCGACTACCTGTACCGGCACCGGGCGGAATGGCCGGTCGACGCCGCGGTGGGCAAGACCATGGTCAGTTCCTCGATCATCGACCGGGTGGCCGGGGCCGCCGGGCGCACGCTGACCGAGGTGCCGGTGGGCTTCAAGTGGTTCGTGCCGGGGCTGCTGGACGGCTCCATCGCCTTCGGCGGCGAGGAGAGCGCCGGGGCCTCCTTCCTGTGCACCGACGGCCGGGTCTGGACCACCGACAAGGACGGCATCATCCTGGCCCTGCTGGCCTCGGAGATCACGGCGGTGACCGGGCAGTCGCCGGGCGAGCGGTACCGCGACCTGGCCGGCCAGCTGGGCGACCCGGCCTACGCCCGGATCGACGCGCCGGCCACCCGGGCCCAGAAGGCGCTACTGGCCAAGTTGTCCCCCGACCAGGTCAGCGTCAGTGAACTCGCGGGCGAGCCGGTCCTGGACCGGCTGACCAGGGCCCCCGGCAACGGTGAGCCGCTCGGCGGCATCAAGGTGATCACGGAGAACAGCTGGTTCGCCGCGCGCCCCTCCGGGACCGAGGACGTCTACAAGCTGTACGCGGAGTCGTTCGCCGGCCCCGGGCAGCTGGCCCGCATCCAGGAAGAGGCACAGCAGATCCTGGATGGCGTGCTGAAAGAAGCAGAAGGCACGTAAGGGGTGGAAGATGGCAGATCAGCGAGTTCTGGGCATTGTGCTGGCCGGGGGGGCCGGTAAGCGGCTGGCGCCGCTGACCGCAGATCGGGCCAAGCCCGCCGTGCCGTTCGGCGGCATGTACCGGCTGGTTGACTTTGCCCTGTCCAACCTGGTCAACGCCGGGATCTTGCGGATCGCCGTGCTCACCCAGTACAAGAGCCACAGCCTGGACCGGCACATCTCCACCACCTGGCGGATGAGCACCCTGCTCGGCAACTACATCACGCCGGTGCCCGCCCAGCAGCGACTCGGCCCGCACTGGTACACGGGGTCGGCCGACGCGATCTACCAGTCCCTGAACCTGATCTACGACGAGAAGCCCGACCTCGTGATCGTGTTCGGCGCGGATCACGTCTACCGGATGGACCCGCGGCAGATGCTCGACGAGCACTGCCAGCACGGCGCCGGGGTCACCGTCGCCGCCATCCCGGTGCCGCGGATGGAGGCCACCGCGTTCGGCGTGATCAAGGCCGGCGCGGACGGGCACACGCTCGAGGCGTTCCTGGAGAAGCCGGCTGACCCGCCCGCGCTGCCCGGGCGGCACGATGAGGCCTACGCGTCGATGGGCAACTACCTGTTCTCCACCGACGTGCTGGTCGAGGCGCTGCGCAAGGACGCGGCCAACCCGAACAGCCGCCACGACATGGGCGGGGACATCATCCCCATGCTGGTGGACGAGGGCTGCGCGCACGTCTACGACTTCATGACCAACAAGGTGCCCGGGGCGAGCGAGCGGGACGCCGGGTACTGGCGCGACGTCGGCACGCTCGACTCCTACTTCGAGTCGCACATGGACCTGTGCGCCATCCACCCCGTCTTCAATCTCTATAACGCCCGGTGGCCGATCCTGACCAACGTGCCGAGCCTTCCCCCGGCGAAGTTCGTGCACGATTCCGGCGACCGGGTCGGCCGCGCGATCGACAGCCTGGTCAGCAACGGCGTCATCGTGTCCGGCGGGCTGGTCCGCGAGTCCGTGCTCTCCCCCGGCGTGCGGGTTAACAGCTGGTCGGCCGTGGAACGGTCGGTGATCCTGCACAACACGATCATCGGCCGGCACGCGGTGGTCAGGGACGCCATCCTGGACAAGAACGTCGTGGTGCCCGAAGGGGTCACGATCGGCGTGGACAAGGACCATGACCGGGAACGCGGCTTCGCGGTCTCCGACGCCGGCATCACCGTGGTCGGCAAGAGCCAGAAAGTGACGGTGTGACCGTGGCCGGCGATCCCCCCGCGCCGGCCCGCGCAGACCGGCTCCGGGTGGCCCTGCTCACCCGCGAGTACCCGCCCGAGGTGTACGGGGGCGCCGGGGTGCACGTCACCTACCTGGCCCGGGAGCTGGCCGGGCTGGTCAACCTGACCGTGCACTGCGAGGGCGGGGACCGGCCCGGGGCCGTGGCCCACCGGCCCTGGGAACGGCTGGCCGGGGCCAACCAGGCGCTGGCCAACATCTCCACCGACCTGTCCATGACCGCCGCGGTGGGCGGCGCGGACCTGGTGCACTCACACACCTGGTACACCAACCTCAGCGGGCACCTGGCCTCGATGCTGTACGGGATCCCGCACGTGATGACGGTGCACTCGCTGGAGCCGCTGCGGCCGTGGAAGGCGGAGCAGCTGGGCGGCGGATACGCCTTGTCCAGCTGGTGTGAGCGGGTGGCGGTCGAGTCCGCGGCCGCGGTGATCGCGGTGTCGCAGGGAATGCGGTCCGACGTGCTGGCCGCCTACCCCGCGGTACCTCCGGACCGCATCCGGGTCATCCGGAACGGGATCGACACCCGGGAGTACGCGCCGGACGCCGCGACGGGGGTGCTGCACCGCTACGGGGTGGATCCGGCGCGGCCCACGGTGATCTTCGTCGGGCGGATCACCCGGCAGAAGGGTGTCCCGGTGCTGCTGCGGGCCGTGGCCAGCCTGCCGCCGGAGGTGCAGCTCGTGCTGTGCGCCGGCCAGCCGGACACCCCGGAGCTGGCCGCCGAGGTGACCGGCCTGGTGGCCAGCCTGCAGACGGACCGCTCCGGGGTCATCTGGATCCCCGAGATGCTGTCCAAACCCGAGGTGATCCAGCTGCTCAGTCACGCCACGGTGTTCGCCTGCCCGTCGCTGTACGAGCCGCTCGGCATCGTCAACCTGGAGGCGATGGCGTGCGGCACGGCGGTGGCGGCGTCCCGCGTGGGCGGCATCCCCGAGGTGGTGAGCGACGGCGAGACCGGGCTGCTGGTCCCGCCGGACGACCCGGCTGCCCTGGCCGGTGCGCTGGACGCCCTGGTGAGCGATCCGGGGCGGGCGGGGGCCATGGGCGCGGCGGGCCGTAAGCGGGCCATGGCCGAATTCGGCTGGGACGCCATCGCCGCGCAGACCGTGGGCCTGTACGCGGAGCTCACTGGCTGACGTCGGCCGGCCCGGCCCGCCGTAGGACCGTTTCGTCCCAAATTGAGACCGCCGGGCCCAGCCAATGAACAAGTATCGGACAAGTCCTGGTGGTGACACATGAAGCGGGGGCAGCCGTGGCCGACGCACCAAGCACCGGGGGGATCTTCCGGCTGATGTACCGCAGCCGGAACAAGATCCCGGTGGAGCAGCGCAAGACCGAGCTCGGCACCTTGTTCAGCGTCGCGCGGTCGAACAACAAGAAGCAGCAGATCACCGGGGCCCTGCTGATCTCCGGGGACTGGTTCGCCCAGGTCCTGGAGGGCACGGAAGCCCTGGTCCGGGCGCTGTTCGCCACGATAGAGGCCGATCCCCGGCACGAGAACATCGCCGTGATCCAGTCCGGGACGGCCGGGGACCGGCTGTTCTCACGGTGGGCCATGGCCCGGGTCTCCGAGGACGGCGAGCCGGACATCCGGCTGATCGCGCACACCGACGGCATCGCCCCGGCCATGAACCGGGGCACCAGTCCCGAGCAGGACGCGGTCCTGGACATCATGCGCGCTGCCACCCGCGGTGACGCGCACGCGCGCTGAGCGCACGCACACGCGCGCTGGCCGGCGCGGCGGGCCAGCTTCCGCCGGTCAGCGCGTCCCAGGACCGCGCCCGCCGGCCCGCGATTGCGGATCACGGGACAGGGCGGCCCGCTGCTGCGGGGCGTCCCAGTCCAGGATCGGCCCGGCCGGGACGATCCGCACCGGGTTGAGCTGCGGATGTGTCCCGTAGTAATGCCGCTTGATCTGGTCAAAGTCGGTGGTGGCCCGGAACGCCGGGAGCGAGTACAGGTCACGCGCGTACGGCCACAGGTGGGGATAATCGGCCAGGCGGCGGAGGTTGGCCTTGAAGTGGGTTACATACACCGCGTCGAACCGGGCCAGGGTCACCCACAGCCGCACATCTGCCTCGGTGAGTGAGTCACCGAACAGGTAACGCCGGGTGGCCAGCCGCTGGTCAAGGTCGTCCAGGCTGGCGAACAGGCTGGCCACGGCGCTGTTATAAGCATCCTGCGAGGTGGCGAACCCGCAGCGGTACACGCCGTTGTTGACGGTGGCGTAGACCCGCTCGTTGAGCGCGTCGATCTCTGGCCGCAGTACCGCAGGGTAGAGGTCGAAGGCCGGGCTGGCCCACTGACCGAACTGGGTGCCCAGGTCGATGGTGATGTCGGGGAAGTTGTTACTGACGATCCGGCCGGTCTGTTTATCCCACAGGACCGGCACCGAGACGTGGCCGTCGTAACCGGGTTCGGTCGCCTCGTAGGCCTCCCGGAGCAGGGTGAAGCCGTTGACCGGATCTGGCGTGTAGCCCGGGCCGTCCCGGAAGGCCCAGCCGCGCCCGTCCCGGACCGGGTCGACCACCGACATCGATACCACGTCCTCCAGGCCCAGCAGGGCCCGGACGATGGCCGAGCGGTGCGCCCAGGGACAGGCGAGCGAGATGTACAGGTGGTAGCGGCCTGGTTCAGCGGGGTAGCCGGTGGACCCGTCCGCGCTCAGCCGGCCCTGAAAGCGGTACACCGGCCGGACGAAGGCACCGTCCGCGCGGGGCGGGGCTTTCGCGCTGTAATCGCCGAAGGTGTCGAAGTTGACTGGGCTGGCCACGGCGGCGGCAGTGGTCATAACCTCATCCCTGGGTGGTCAGGCCGGGTGGTCACATCCGGCGCATCCTGATGTACCGCGCTATGTCATCCCGGTTGATGATATTGATGACGATGAAGCCCACCAGGCCCACCGCGACCATGCCGGTTAGCACTTTCATGGCAATCTCCCAGTTCCGCGCGCCAGTGGCGCGGCGCATGCTTGTCCAGGCGGCCGGGTTGGACAGCCTCAAGACTGACATACCCCCCGCGGGGAGATCGAAAGGCCCGGACCAGGTTAGACGGCGGCCGTGCCGATCAGCCCGTTCCGGGTGACCAGGGCAGCCAGATCCTCCTCGGCCAGGTCCTCGGTACCCGCGGGCCGGGCGGGCAGGACCAGGTAACGGTTCTCGGCGCTCGCGTCCCACACCACGATCTGGGTATCGGGGGGGAGCAGCAGGCCGAATTCGGCCAGCACCGCGCGGGGCTCGCGGACCGCGCGTGAGCGGTAGGCGAAGCTCTTGTACCAGCTGGGTGAGGGACCCAGCAGCGACACGGGGTAGCAAGAGCACAACGTGCAGACGATCATGTTGTGCGTGCCCGGGGTGTTCGCCACGGCCTTGAGCCGGTACCCGCTGCCCGCGTGGGCGGTATCGAAGCCCAGCTCGGCCGCGGCCGCGTTGCCGTCGGCGAGGAGCCGGCCCGCGTAACCGGGATCGGCCCAGGCCCGGGCCACGATCCGGGCCCCGTTCAGCGGGGTGGCATGCGCGTACAGCCCGGCCAGCATGCGGTCCAGTTCCGCGTCGGTAGCCAGCCCCGCGGCGAGCACCCGTTCCTCCAGCTGCCGGACCCGGACGGCCACCGGCTCGTCGGCGTGACCCACGCCCATCAGCCCTCCACCTCCAGGTAGGACTCCCACAGGTCCACGACGACCGAGTGTGTCCCACTCTCCCAGAGCACGGCGGCGGGGAAACGCACCGAGTAAACCGTCTCAACCCGGGGCGGCACGACGCCCTGGGCCCGGTCGTCAGGTAGTGGCCACTGTCCGGCCGCCTCGACCACTTCGCCGGTCTGCCCGCGCACGTAGGCCGGCAGCCGGGTGTGGTGATCCGGGTCCCCGAGCCGGGCCCGGACCCGGGTTCCCGGGGCGAGCGTCACCCGTCCTCCCGTTCTGGCAGCAGGGCCTTGTCCTCCAGGAGGGTCTCGATGGCGCGCAGCCAGCGCTCGTAATAGGTCAGCCCGAGGTATTCCTGGGGCGGGATCCGCTCGATGGCGTCCCGGAACTCATCCGTGCTGTACAAGCCGCGCGCCCGGAGCACGCCGCTCAGCGCGTAGACGCGGGCCTCCCAGTCATGCTCGAAGGGCAGGCCGTCGTCCTGCAGCGGAACCGGCCCGAAGCCGCTCTGGCCGCCGATGTCGTGCACCCGGCTCACGCCCTGCCCGCCTCCCCGGGGCCCGCCAATCCGGCCGCCCGTCCCGCCCGTCGTGGTTCCGCCCTCGTGGTCCCGCACGTCCCGTCCCGCACGTCCCAGGGTCCGTGCGGGTGAGCTGGCGGGTCCCGGGGAGTGACAAAGAGGGACGTCTGCGCGGCCAAGGCCAACCTGCGCGGCCACTTCACACCCTCGGCAGTGGCTCTTTGGTCGGTCATCGGCCCGGGACCCGTTTGAACGTTACCTCGGGCGGTGGCCGGCCGGAAGAGCCCCGGGAAGGCTTCCGCGCCCGCGCCCGTTGTAGCAGACTCCGGCGGCACAGCTCTGGAGGGCAGCGATGCAGGTTGAAGTCTGGGCGGACGTCATCTGCCCCTGGTGCGGGCTGGGCAGCCACCGGCTGGAGGCGGCGCTGGAGCGTTTCCCGCACCGCGACGAGGTGCAGGTGACCCACCGTTCCTTCCAGCTGGACCCGGCGGCGCCAGCCGGATCGAGTGAGCCGGTCCGGGCCATGCTCAGGAACAAGGGCCTGGACGACGGGCAGATCGATGCGATGACCCAGCAGGTCCAGGACCTGGCGGACGCCGAGGGCCTGCGCCCCTACCACGTCCTGGACAACCGGGTCGGCAGCACCGCGCTCGCCCACGAACTACTCGCGTACGCGGCCGATCAGGGTAAGCAGGCCGAGGCGTGGCACCGCCTGTTCACCGCCTACTTCGGCGAGGCGCGGCCCATCTTTTCGGCCGGGGACCTGGTCACCCTGGCCAGCGAGATCGGCCTGGACCCGGAGGACGCGCGGGAAGCCCTGGTGTCCCGCCGCTACGCCGCCCGGGTCGCGGACGAGGGCCGGGAAGCGGCCGAGCTGGGCGCGACCGGCGTGCCGTTCTTCGTGATCGACCGCCGCTACGGCGTGGCTGGAGCCCAGCCGGTGGAAACGCTGCTCGCGGCCCTGCAGCGGGCCTGGGACGAGCGGCTGGTGCCGGATCCCCAGGGGTGACCCGGCATCAGCCGCGAAATCACCGGCCGTTCGTCAACCTGAGGGTCGCCGGGCTCACGAACGTGTAGCCGAGAGCCCTGAGCCCCGTGACGATCTGCTCGAGGACGGGCCATCCCGGTCCCGTTCGGCCGCCCCCTTCCCCACATGCTTACCGAACGGGACCGGGATGGGTGTCCCCACGCCCGCGCCAGGCGTGGGGACGTTCCGTACCCCCACGGGGGCCAGTCGCACGCGCCAGAGCGGGCCATGGGCCCACGGACTGGGCCATGAGCCCACTGACTAGTGTCCGGGCCCGCCACGGTGTGCGCAGGAGCGCGGAAACCCTCGGACAAGGTCGGACAGTCCGGCCGTCCGGGCTGATTTGACTTATTCGGGCCCCGATGTCAACTCAGCACGGCTCCCAGGAGTCATGCTGACACGGGACGGCGAGCAGTCACCGGGCCCAATGGTCGTCGATCCAGAGGGGGGATTACGTGGCCGCTAAGGGGGGAACCGGGGCTGCTGACCCACGTGACGAAGAGCCGGATCCGCGCCGGATCGCGTCCCAGCCGGACTTTGGCCGGGAACTGACGCTCGTCAGGCAGCGCGCCGGGCTGACGGTACGCGAGGTGGCCCGGGCGGTGGGCATCCCGGCCAGCACCACGGGTGACTATTTCGCCGGCCGCCACCTGCCTCCGCCCAGCCAGCCTGGCTTGCTGGCCAGGATCCTGCGGGCCTGTGGCGAGACGGACCCGGCCCAGCTGAGTGAGTGGGTGAGCGCTCTCAACCGGATCCGCCGCGGGCCCGGACGGCGGCCGGCCGTCGCCACGGCACCCTACCGGGGCCTGGCCAGTTTCCAGCCTGAGGATGCCCCCTGGTTCTTCGGCCGCGAAGCCATCACGGCGCGCCTGGCCGGGCTGGCCACCGGGGGTTCTGCCCCCGGGGTACCGCTGACCGTGGTCGGGCCCTCTGGCTCGGGGAAGTCATCGTTGCTGCGGGCCGGGCTGATTCCCGCACTTCCGGACTGGTCCCAGCGAGGATTAGCCCTGTTCACCCCGGGCGCCGCGCCTCTCGGCGAGCTCGCCCGGCAGCTGGCCAGGCTGCACAGTGTGATCACTGAAGGGGCCGCCGCTGAAGCGGTCGCCGCCGATCCGGCCAGCACCGGTCCGGCCAGCACCGATCCGGCCGGATCGGCGGATCCCGCGGAGAGCGGCCGTATCGAGGCGGCCTTGCTCCGCGACCCGGGTGGTGCGGCCCGGCTCATCCCCGAGACCGGCGGACCGGGGCTGGTCATCGTGGTGGACCAGTTCGAGGAGATCTTCACCGCCTGCCGGGACGAGGAGGAGCGGCATCGCTTCATCACGGCGATTTGCGCGCTGGCCGGCCCGGCCGTCGTGGTGCTCGCCCTGCGGGCCGACTTCTACGACCAGGCGCTCCGCTACCCGGAACTGGCCGCCGCGCTCCAGGAGCGCCAGGTCGTGGTCGGGCCGATGACCCGGGAGGAGGTCCGCGCCGCGATCGTCGAACCGGCCCGGCTGGCGCGGCTGGATGTCGCGGACGGCCTGGTCGAACTGCTGCTCAGCGACCTCGCGCCGCGATCGCCTGACGTCAGCCTGGCCGGGGCCGGGCATGAGGCCGGGGCTCTGCCGCTGCTGTCCCATGCCCTGCTCACCACCTGGTCGCGCAGGCACGGCGGCCGGCTCACTGTGGCGGACTACGAGGCCAGCGGGGGCATCAGGCACGCGATCGCACAGACGGCCGACCAGGTCTACGGGTCTCTCGGTGAAGAGCAGCAGGACATGGCCCGGCGGCTCTTCCTGCGCCTGGTGTATGTGGCCGACGACGCACCGGAGACGCGCAGCTCGGTGCGGCTGGACGAGCTGCGTGACTGGCCGGACGAAGCCGGATCAGCCGACGAGGTGCTCGACCGTTTCGTCGCGGAACGGCTGATCACCGTGGACGCCGACACCGCGCAGATCACCCACGAGGCCCTGCTCACCGCGTGGCCCCTGCTGCGCACCTGGATTGACGCCGACCGGGAGGGCCTGCGGGTCCGGCGGCGGCTCAGCGAGGCCGCCCGGACCTGGGACGAGGCCGCGCGGGATCCTGCGGCCCTGCTCCGGGGCGGTCAGCTGGCGCTGGCCCGGGACTGGGCCGCCGACCCGGTCAACCGGGACAGTCTCGGCACGCTGACCCGGGACTTCGTGGACGCGGGGACCGCGGCGGAACGACTCCAGCAGACCGCGGAACACCATCGCACGGTCCGGCTGCGCCGCCTCGTCGCGGCGCTCAGCGTGCTGGTCGTGCTGACCGTCGGGCTGTCCGGGTACGCTTTCCAGCAACGCCAGGCGGCGACCCGCGCGCGGGACAACGCGACGGCGGCCAGGAACACCGCCCAGTCGCGCGAGGTGGCTGTCGAAGCCGATCAAGTACGCGGGCAGAATGCCGGCCTGGCCGCCCAGCTCAGCCTGGCCGCCTACCGGATCGCGCCCACCGCCGACGCGCGGGCCAGCCTGCTGGAGTCCTCCGGCAGCCCGGCCGAGGCCCGCCTGCTCGATTCGGCGGACGTGGTCGAGGCGGTCAGCCTCAGCCCCGATCATCGCGTGCTCGCGGTGGCGGCCGCGGACGGCACGCTGCGGCTATGGGACGTGGCCCGGCCCGGCCACCCGGTCGCGCTCGGCACGACGTTACTGCCCAGGAACCGCAACGAACCGCTGTACTCCGTGGCCTTCAACCCGGCCGGGAGCCTCCTGGCGGCAGCCGGGGCCGGCCGGGATGTGCTGCTGTGGAATGTGGCGAACCCGGCTCACCCGGTCAGGCTTCCCGTGGCCCTGACCGGGCCGGGCAACACGGTGTACTCGCTGGCCTTCAGTCGCCGGCGGCCGCTGCTGGCCGCAGGCAGCGCCGACCAGACCGTCCGGCTATGGAACCTGGCCCACCCGGACCGCCCGGCCGCGCTGGGCAAACCCCTGACCGGGCCGGCCGGCTTCGTGCAGTCGGTGGCGTTCAGCCCGGACGGCGCAACCCTCGCCGCAGGCAGTACCGACAAGACCGTCCGGCTGTGGGACGTGTCCGATCCGGCCCATCCGGTCGCGCTGGGCAAGCCACTGACCGGGCCGGGTCAGGGGGTGTACTCGCTGGCGTTCAGCCCGGACGGCCAGACTCTGGCCGCGGGCAGCCACGACGACAAGGTATGGCTGTGGAAGGTAGCCCGCCCGGCCCGGCCCCGTCTGGACGGTACCCTGACCGGCGACACCGACTGGGTGAACACGGTGGCGTTCAGTCCCGACGGGCGCCGCCTCGCCGCGGGCAGCAGCGACGACCAGGTGCTGGTGTGGAACCTGGCCACCCGGGCGGTGACCGCCACTTTGCCGCAGCCGCAACCGGTGACCTCGCTGGCCTGGGACGGCGCAGGTCACCTGGTGGCCGGGGACGCGGACGGCATGGTCCGGACCTGGATTCTGCCCACCCCGGTGCTCGACGCGGGCAGCGCGGTCAACAGCGTGGCCTACAGCCCCGGCGGCCGCCTGCTCGCGGTCGGCGGCAACAGCGGCCTGCAGATCTGGAACCCGGCCACCCGCACCCAGCTCGCGACGGCCGCAGCGCCGGGACCGGCAGGAACGATCGTCAACGCGGTGGCGTTCTCCCCGGCCGGCCCGAGCCTGGCCACCGGCTACGGCGACGGCGAGATCCAGCTCTGGCGGGTGGCCCGAGATGGCGCAGTGGCCCCGCTCAGCCGGCCCCTCACGGCCCAGAAATCGCGCGACGATCTGGTCGAGTTCGCCGCGTTCAGTCCCGGCGGCCGGCTGCTGGCCACCTGCGGTGACGACGGGACCGTGCGGCTGTGGTCGGTCACTGGCCCGGCCGCCCCGCGACCGCTGGCCACCGTCCGGGACTCCGGCACCATCGCGTTCTCGGTTGCGTTCAGCCCGGACGGCCGTACTCTCGCGGTGGCCAGCGCGGACGGCCTCACCCGGCTGTGGGACATCAGCGGTCCGGCCCGCCCGGTGCAGCTCGGCCGGCCGCTGGCGGGCCCGGCCAGCTACGCCATCTCGGTGGCGTTCAGCCCGGACGGCAAGACCCTCGCCGTGGGCAGCGCGGACAAGAGCGTGCGCCTGTGGGATGTCGCTGATCTGGCCCGGCCGGTCCGGCTGGGCCAGCCGCTCACCGGCCCCGCCGGCTACGTCTACTCGGTGGCCTTCAGCCCGGACGGGCGCACCCTCGCCGCCGGCGTGACCGACGGCACCGTGTGGCTGTGGCGGGTGACCGACCCGGCCCGGCCAACCCTGGAGGCCTCGCTCACCGGCCCCGCTCACGCGGTTTATTCGGTGGCTTTCGCACCCGGCGGCACCAGCCTGGCGGCGGGCAGCGCGGATGGCACCACCCGGCTGTGGGATACCCAGGCCCGCACGGCCAGCGCCGAGGTATGTGCTACCGCCGGCCAGCAGATGACCAGGACTGAGTGGCGGATCTTCTTGCCCGGGCGGCGCTACGTCCCGCCCTGCGGGGGGTAAGCGCCGCGGCGGCGGCCCGGTCACCGGCCCCGCGGGCCCCGCGGGCCCCGGGCTCTCGGTCCGAGGGCCGCCGGGCCCGGTTAACCTGGCTCGTGCGCACCAACGACGAGGTCGCCGCGCTGCTCGCCGAGTACGCCGACCTGCTCGCGATCACCGGCGGGGATGGGTTCCGGATCAGGTCCTATGAGAAGGCCGCCCGTTCCGTGGGCGGCTTCGGTGAGGACCTGGCCCGGGTCGATCCCGCGGAACTGGACCGGATCCCGAACGTAGGCCGGGCCATCGCGGCCAAGATCCGCGACTACCTGGGCACCGGGCAGATCCGCCAGCTGGAGGCGCTGCGGGCCAAGGTCCCGGCGGGGGTGCGCCGGCTGACCGAGGTGCCCGGGCTGGGGCCGAAACGCGCCATGACCCTGTTCACCGAGCGCGGCATCGACTCGGTGGACGCGCTCGAGGCGGCGATCACCGCGGGCCGGCTGGAAGGGCTCCCGGGATTCGGTCCCCGGTCTGAGGAGAACCTGCTCCGCGGGATCGAGCTCATCCGCAAGTCGGCCGGCCGGGTCCGGATCGACACCGCGATGGACCTGGCCGGGGAGCTCATCGCCAGGCTGTCCGCCGTGCCCGGCTGCACCCGGTGCGCCTACGCGGGATCGCTGCGCCGGATGCGCGACACGATCGGCGACGTGGACATCCTCGCGGTGGCCCGGGACCCGGCCGCGCTGATGGCCGCGTTCCGGGAGTTGCCGCTGGTGGCCGAGGTCATCGCCGGTGGCGACGCCAAGACCTCGATCCGGACCACCGACGGGATCCAGGCCGACCTGCGGGTCGTCCCGGAGGGCAGCTGGGGCGCGGCCCTGCAGTACTTCACCGGGTCGCAGGCACACAACGTCCGGCTCCGCGAGATGGCCGTAGCCCGGAAGCTGAAGCTGTCCGAGTATGGCCTGCACGACACCGAAACCGGGGCCTGTATCGCCGCCGTGGCCGAGGAGGAGGTGTATCAGGCGCTGGGGCTGCCGTGGATCCCGCCCCCGCTGCGCGAGGACAGCGGGGAGATCGAGGCCGCGCAGCGTCGCGAGCTCCCGGTCCTGGTTACCGAGGCCGACCTGCGCGGCGACCTGCACACGCACACCAACCTCACCGACGGGGTGGCCCCGCTGGCGGACATGGTGGCCGCCGCGGCGGCCCGCGGCTACTCCTACTACGCGATCACCGACCACGCGCCCAACCTGTTCATGCAGCGCATGACCGACGAGAAGATGCTGGCCCAGCGGGCCGAGGTGCGCCGGCTGGACAGCCAGTACGGAGACAGCCAGCACGGCGGGATGCGGCTGCTGCACGGCACCGAGCTCAACATCGGCCCGGACGGCGAGGTGGACTGGCCCGCGGAGTTTCTTGACCGCTTCGACTTGTGCGTGGCCTCCGTGCACTCGCACTTCACCCAGCCGCGGGAAGAGATGACCCGGCGGATGCTGCGGGCCATCGAGAACCCGCACGTCGCGATCCTGGGCCATCCCACCACCCGGCTCATCGGCCGCCGCCCGCCGGTCAACGTGGACCTCGACGCGGTGTACGAGGCGTGCGCACGCACCGGCACCGCGATCGAGATCGACTCGGGCCCGGACCGGCTGGACCTGTCCGCCGAGCACGTCCGGCTGGCCCGCCGGCACGGCGTGAAGTTCAGCATCGACAGCGACGCGCACGCCATCGGCCACCTCGCCGTGGTGCGCTACGGGATCGGCACCGCGCAGCGCGGCTGGCTCAGCCCGGATGAAGTGATCAACACCTGGCCGCTGGAACGGCTGATGGCCTTTGTGCACACCAAGAAGGGGTCTATTGGCGGGGGCTGACCGGACGCAAGTCCCTGCCGGGCCCGCCGCCCCATGGGGTCCACTGGATAAGGACGGGAACGGCAAGAGCCGTTCCCGTCTCGCAACGTCCGGCCGCTGGTTCCCGGCCGGCGCGCTGGCCCGCCATTCCTGGCGATCAGCCACCGGCCGGCGGTCCGGCGCGCAGATAACGCAGGAACCAGTCCCGGGCCAGGGACGCCACCTGCTCCAGCGTCCCCGGCTCGGCGAACAGGTGGCCCGCGCCCGGGATGATCACGAGCTGGCTCTCCCCGGGCAACTGCGCCCGGGCGGCTTCATTGAGTTCGAGGACCCGGTCGTCCAGGCCGCCCACCAGGAGCAGGGTGGGCGCCCGCACCGCGCCCAGCGACGCCCCGGCCAGGTCGGGACGGCCGCCCCGGGAGACCACCGCCGCGATCTGCCCGGGGTCGGCGGCGAACCCGGCCGCGGCCCGCAACGCCGCGGCCGCCCCGGTGCTGGCCCCGAAGTAGCCGACCGGGATCCGTTCCAGCCCCGGCTGGCCACGGAGCCAGCTGGTCGCGGCGGACAGGCCGGCCAGCAGCCCGATGTCGAACACGTTGGCCCGGTCGGCTTCCTCGTCCGGGGTGAGCAGGTCGAAGAGCAGGCTGCCCAGCCCGACTACGTGCAGGGTCCCGGCCACAAACATGTTGCGCGGGCTGTTGCGGCTGCTGCCGGTGCCGTGCGCGAACACCACCACCCCGCGCACCCGGGGCGGAACCGTCAGCCGTCCCGGCAGCGGAACCGTCCCGGCCAGGACGATCACGTCGCGCTCCGCGGGTGCCCCGTCCCCGGCTCCCTGTCCTTTGTCCGCGCGCTGGAGGAGGTCCACCACCTCGGAGTCCGCGGTCTGCGCGAAGTCGAGGTACCACTGGCCGATGGCCTGGAATGGCTCGGGCATCTCCGCGCAGACCACGTCGTCCACCACGCTGGCCAGCGCATCCAGCGAGGCCTGCGGCGCGAGGGGGACGGCCAGCACCACCCGGGCCGCCCCGTGCGCCCGCGCCACCTGGCAGGCCGCCCGTGCGGTGGAGCCGGTCGCGATCCCGTCGTCCACCACGATCGCGGTCTTGCCCGCCAGCGGCACCCGCGGGCGATCGGCCCGGTAGCGCACCGCGCGGCGGATGAGCTCAGCCCGCTCGCGCTCCTCGACCTGTGCGAACTGCCGCTCGCTCACGTGCTCGGCCCGGACCACGTCCTCGTTGACGACCCGGACGCCGTCCTCCCCTATCGCGCCCATGGCCAGCTCGGGCTGGGCGGGCAGGCCGACCTTGCGGACCAGGATGACGTCGAGCGGGGCACCCAGCGCCCGGGCGATCTCATAGGCGACCGGGATGCCTCCGCGGGGCAGGCCGACCACCACGCTGCCCGCTCCCCGCTCTATCGTCGGCAGGCCCGCCAGCAGGCTGGCCAGCCGCCGCCCGGCGTCCGCGCGATCGAGGAAGGGCATCGCGTCCACCCGCTCAGGTCCGGAGCAGCGACGTGAGCAGCCGCCGGGTCCGCACCCCGTCCTCGCCGCGGCCGAACTCCCCGGCCACGAAGTCGGTCACCCCGGCGTCGGCCAGGTCGGCGAGCTGGGCTTCGACGGACGCTTCGTCCCCGACCAGGGCGACGTCGGCCGGGCCAGCCGCTCCTTCCCGGTCGAGCATGGCGCGGTAGGAGGGGAGCTGGCCATAGATGGCGAACACCTTGGCCGCCGCGGCCCGGGCCGCGGCGGCGTCGCTGGTCACGCAGATGGGCAGGATGCATACCACCCGCGGGCTGGGCCGGCCGAGGGCCTGCGCCGCCGCGGTGATGGTGGGCACGATGTGCGAGCGCACCGTGGCGGGCCCGGTCATCCATAGCACCGTGCCATCGGCCAGCTCCGCGGCCAGCCGGAGCATCCGGGGCCCGAGCGCCGCGAGCAGCAGCGGCACCGGCGTCGGGCCGGGAGTGGTCAGCGTGACGTTGGCGCTGACCTGCTCACCCCGCAGCTTGGCCGGCTGCCCGTGCAGTAGCGGCCGCAAGATCGAGAGGTACTCCCGGGTGTGCGCGACCGGCGAGCCAAAGTCGTAGCCGAACATGCTCTCGATGACGATCTGGTGTGAGGTCCCGACGCCCAGGGCCAGTCGGCCGTCGGTGGCCGCGGCCACGGTCAGCGCCTGCTGGGCCAGGGCCACCGGATGCCGCGGGTAGGTGGGCACCACGGCCGTGCCCAGCTCGATCCCGGGGACTGCGCTGCCCGCCACCGCGAGCGCGGTCAGCGCGTCCAGGCCGAAGATGTTGTTCATCCACGCGGACGCGAAGCCCTCGTCCGCCGCGCGGCGCAGTGCGTCGCGTACCTGGTCCAGTGGTGGCCGGCCCTGGGCGTCCGGTCCGGACGGGTCCGGCAGTGACACGCCAATCCGCATGAGGGTTCTCCGCTCCGTTGCGACCCAGTGCCCTGGGTCAGTCCTGCCCCGCATAGACCACTGCTACCTCCGCCGCCAGCCCCGCGTTGTCCGCGATCAGCTGCCGGTTGACCTCGATACTGCGCCCGCCGCTCAGCTCGTGCACCAGGTCGAGTACGGCCGGGGTCACGGCTGGCCCGCGGATCCCCCGCTCCCGGACCCGGTCCACGGCCTCGGCCAGGATCGGCTCGATCTCCAGCGACGGATCCGGTGGCCTGGTCAGCAGCACTCCCGACGTTCCGTTGAGGAGCCAATGGGTCGCGATGACGCGGGCCACCTCCGCGGCCTCGGTGACCACCGCGGACACTGGTGGACCGCCCTCGGCGCTGTAGAACATCGGGATCGTGGCGGTGCGCCAGCCCAGCACCGGGACGGCCAGGGTCTCCAGCAGTTCCGCGGTGGCCGCCACGTCCAGGATGGATTTGACGCCGGACGACACCACCAGGGCCTGGGTCCGGGCGATCTGCGGCAGGTCGGCCGAGACGTCGGGGACGGTGGCGAAGCCGCGGTGCACCCCGCCGGTGCCGCCGGTGGCCATGAACCGGATCCCGGCCAGCCGGCAGACCGCCAGCGTGCCACCGACCGTGGTCGCCCCGAGGGCGCGCTGTTCCAGGCAGGCGGCCAGGTCCCGGGCGCCCACCTTGCGGGCGGCCAGGCCGGCGCGGGCGAACCGCTTCAGGTCGGACCCGGTGAGCCCGATCCGCAGGACGCCGTCCATCAGGCCGATCGTGGCGGGCACCGCGCCCGCGTCCCGGACCCGGGTCTCGGCGGCGAGCGCGACCTGGACGCCCTCGCCGCCCGGGAAGCCGTGCGAGACCAGGGTGGTCTCCAGCGCGACCACGGGCCGGCCGCCGTCCAGGGCGTCCTGGACTTCCTCCGTGACCAGCGGGTCGGTTCTCAAGGCATCGCTCCCATCTTGGCGACCGCCCGGGCCGCCGCGGCCAGTCCCAGGCTGACCCCGCCGATCAGGTATCCCGCGGCAAACGCGTCACCCGCCCCGGTCGGGTCCACCGCGTCCACCGGGTGCGCCGGGCGCTCGGCGCCCCCGGCTCGCACTCCGCGGGCGCCGAGCTTGACCACGAGGTCGGTTCCGGCCAGATCGGTTCCATCGAGCCCGCCGATCAGGTCGGCCTCGGCCTCGGTGCCGAACACGATCTCCGGCCGGAGCCGGCCGAGCAGCGCGCGGAACCGGGCCACGCCGTACTCATTCAGGACGGCGGTTGACGAGAGGTCAACGCTGAGCCGGGGCACGCGGGCGGCCGCGGCCAGCGCGGCCCCGCTGACCGGCGCCCGGGCCAGGCTGTACGCCGGGAGGTGGAGCAGGCCGCAGCCTTCGAGCCACGCCTCCTGCAGGGCTGGCGCGGTCAGCAGCGGGCCCACGCCCCGGTCGGTGAGCATAGAGCGGCGGACGCCGGCGCGGGACAGCGAGACCACCACGCCGGTCGGGCCCTCGACCACCGGGCCGCGCAGGTCGACCCCGCGCTGGCGCAGGTCGCTGGCCACCAGGTCGGCGGCCAGGTCGGTGCCGCGCGCCGCGATGAGCCGGGCCTGCCCGCCGAGGGCCACGATCCAGGCCGCCACGTTGGCGGCCTGGCCGCCGGCCCCGACCCAGGTGCGCGCGGGGGTGTCGGTCTCCTCCGCCACCGGCCCGTCCGGGCAGACCACGACGTCGAGGTGCGCGTCGCCCAGCACGCAGAAGAGTGTCACTCGGTGCGGGTATCCCATTCTGTGGTGCAACGATAAGCAATTGATGATCTCACCTGGGCACGCGGCCACTACGCTGAGGCCCGTCCAGCGTCCGGAGAGGGCGCCCGGGGGACCGCGCCGCCGCCTGGCGGGGGCGCCCGGCGAAGGAGAATCAGATGCCCCTGTTCGGCGGCGGCTCAGGCGACACGGGGACGTGGGAGCCTCAGGCCGCGGACAGCCGCCTGGCGCACACCGCGGGAGCCGAGGCGGAAGGGGTGTTCACCTCCGACCTGTCGGTATCGGAATACGCGCTCCTGGGCGAGGCGGGCTTCGAGCCGCTGGGCTTCGTGGTCGGCTCGTCGATCTTCCACATCGGCATCCAGGTCGGCCGCTGGTCCCAGAACGCGGAGCTGCAGGTCCTCACCCAGGCCATGTACAGCGCCCGGGAGCTGGCCATGACCCGGATGCGCGCCGAGGCCGACCACCTGGGCGCGGACGGCATCGTCGGGGTCAACCTGCGGATCCAGATGTACGCCTGGGGCCAGGACGTACTGGAGTTCGTGGCCACCGGCACCGCGGTGCGGGCCCTGGGCGGTGAGGGGGCGCACCGGGCCCCCGACGGCGGCGCGTTCACCTCGGACCTGTCCGCCCAGGACTTCTTCCGGCTGCTGGCCGCGGGGGCCGTGCCGGTGGCGTTCGTGCTGGGCACCTGCGTCTACCACATCGCGCACCAGTCGGCCATGCAGGCCCTGCGCCAGGCCGGGCGGAACCAGGAGATGGTCACCTTCACCCAGGGCGTGTACGAGGCTCGCGAGCTGGCCCTGGTCCGGATGCAGGCCGAGGCGACCGTCGCCCGCGCGTCCGGCATCGTCGCGGTGAACGTCGCGGTCTCCAACCATGTCTGGGGCGAGCACGCGACCGAGTTCCTGGCCACCGGGACCGCGATCCGGCGGCTCAGCGAGGAGCACCGCCTGCCGGCCACCACGCCCAAGCCGACGTTCACCCTGGGTCTGGACAGCTGAGCGCCTGGACAGCTGAGCATCTGCCCCGCTGATTGGCGGCGCGCCTGGGGCTGACGGCCCGGGCCCCGCCAGGATGGGGGCATGCGATCAGTCTGCGTGTTCTGCGGCTCCAACCCGGGACGGCGCCCGGAGTACCTGGCCGGTGCCGCCGGCCTGGGGCGGGTCCTGGCGGCCCGCGGGATCCGGGTGGTCTACGGCGGCGCCCACGTCGGCCTCATGGGCGCACTGGCGGACGCGGTGCTGGCGGCGGGCGGCGAGATCGTCGGGGTGATCCCCAGCCTGCTCGTGGACGCCGAGGTGGCGCACCGGGGGCTAAGCGAGTTGCGGGTCACCGGCGGCATGCACGAGCGCAAGGCGCTGATGGCCGACCTGTCGGACGGCTTCATCGCGCTGCCCGGCGGGCTCGGGACGCTGGAGGAATTCGCGGAGATCGTCACCTGGGCGCAGCTGGGATTGCACGCCAAGCCGACCGGGCTGCTGAACCTGCTGGGGTACTACGACGGTTTGCTGGGGTTTGTGGACCACGCCGCGGCCGAACGCTTCGTCCGCCCGGACCACCGGGATATGATCCTGGCCCGGCCGACGGCGGAGGGGTTGCTGGCCGCCATGGACGGCTGGTCGGCGCCGCCGCGGACCCCGGCCAAATGGATCGACGCCGACGGCACGGATATCACTCCCGGCCGCCAGGATGCCCAGGAGCACTGAGCCGCGGGACCTGGCCGGGTGCGGGCCCGCGGGAGAAGGTGGAGTTAGCACCACCGAGATTTGGGCCGCTGATCAGCATGATGGAAGCGCTGGGACCGAGCCGGAGCGGGAGGCGGGGATGAGTGAGGACAGGAGCGTCTTCGGCCGGCTTGCCCAGCGGACCCTGCAGGCCTGCGTGCGCGGTCTCGTCCTGGCTGTCGTGGCGGTAGCTGGCGTCCCGCTGTTCTTCGTTTCCCTGTTTTCCCTGCTGACCCTGGCCGCGGGGATCGGGATCCTGCTGGCGCCGAAAAGCCTGCTGGCCGTGCGGGGGCTGGCCAGCGGGGAGCGCCGCTGGGCGCGGGAATGGTCGCGGGTGTCGATCGCGGCGCCGTACCGGCCCCGGCCGGTTGAGCTCACCAACGGGCTGATCGGCCGGCTGCAGCGCTGCAAGTGGGTGCTCACCGACCCCGCGACCTGGCGGGACCTGCTCTGGCTGCTGGTCAACGTGCCGGCCGGGGTGGTGCTGGGGCTGCTGCCCGGGTTCCTGGTCGTCGCGGGCGCGTGGACACTGGTGGCCGATGGCGGGACCCTGCTGTTCGGGTGGTGGAACACGGCGCCGCCCGGTTTCTGGGACCAGGTGTTCCTGCTGAGCATGCTGCCGCTCGGCGTCCTGCTGGGGCCGCGGTTGATCAAGGCCCACGCCCAGGCTGCCGCGACGCTGCTGGCCCCGACCCGGGAGGCGATGGCCGCGCAGGTGGGCCAGCTGGCCGAGTCCCGCTCCCAGGCGGTGGACGCCTCCGCGGCCGAACTGCGCCGGATCGAGCGTGACCTGCACGACGGGGCCCAGGCCCGGCTGGTCTCCCTGGGCATGAACATCGGCTTCGCCGAGCAGGTACTCCGCGACAATCCCGACCTGGCGCTGTCGCTGCTCGCGGAGGCCCGCACCTCGAGCGGGCAGGCCCTGGTCGAGCTGCGCACCCTCGTCCGCGGTATCCACCCGCCGGTGCTGGCCGAGCGCGGCCTCGACGGGGCGGTGCGGGCGCTCGCGCTGAGCCTGCCCCTGCCGGTGGACCTGCACATCGACCTGGCCGGCCGGGCGTCCGCCCCGGTGGAGTCGGCGCTTTACTTCGCGATCGCCGAGGCCCTCGCCAACGTCATCAAGCACAGTGGCGCGAACCGGGCCTGGGTGCAGCTTGAGTACGATTCCGGCAGGCTGGTGGCGATCGTCGGCGACAACGGCACCGGCGGCGCCGTGCCGGGACCCGCCGGCGGACTGCGCGGCGTCGAGCGGCGGCTGGCCGCCTTCGACGGCGTGATCGCCGTGACCAGCCCGGCCGGCGGGCCGACCCTCGTCACCATGGAGCTGCCGTGCGAGTTGTCCTTGGCGAGGACCTGACCCTCCTGCGGGACGGGCTGATCCGGCTGCTCACCGCGTACGGCATGGACGTCGTAGCGGCGGTGGACAACGGGCCCGGGCTGCTGCACGCACTGGTCACGCACCGTCCCGACGTGGCCGTGGTGGACGTCCGGCTCCCGCCGAGCTTCACCGACGAGGGCCTGAAGGCCGCGATCGAGGCGCGCGCTCAGGTGCCGGGCCTGCCCGTGCTCGTCCTGTCCCAGCACGTCGAGCCGCTCTACGCCCGGGAGCTGCTGTCCTCGGGGCGGGGTGGCCTCGGCTATCTGCTGAAGGACCGGGTCAGCGATGTGCGGCGGTTCATCGAGGCCGTGCGGACCGTTGCGGGCGGCGGCACCGCCATGGATCCCGACGTCGTCTCGCAGTTGCTGGCCCGGCACGCCCGGGACGAGGTGCTGGGCCGCCTCACGCCGAGGGAACGCGAAGTGCTGGCCCTGATGGCTGAGGGGTGCACCAACGCCGGCATCGCCATCCGGCTGGTGGTCACGGAGAAAGCCGTCAACAAGCACATCAGCAACATCTTCACCAAGCTGGGCCTGTATCCCGCCGACGACGGCAACCGCCGCGTGCTGGCCGTCCTGACCTACCTCAACGCCTGACCGTCAGGTTGTCCGGGCCCATCGGGCATAACCGGGGGCTTAAGTTGGCTACTACGGCGGAGGGACGTGCACCAGCCCCGTCTGGGGAATTAGACCCGGGCCCGCCTGGTTTACATACCCTGGAGGGTATTCCAGCAGTGAATGCCCATCGAGACGAGGAGACACTCCATGGCTACGGTCGAACTGACGGGCCAGAACTTTGAGTCCGTCGTGGGCGGCGCGGACATGGTTCTGGTGGACTTCTGGGCCTCCTGGTGCGGCCCGTGCCGCATGTTCGCCCCGGTCTTCGACCGGGCGTCGGAGAAGCATTCGGACGCGGTGTTCGGCAAGGTGGACACGGACGCCGAGACCGAGCTGGCCCAGCAGTTCAGCATTTCGTCCATCCCCACGCTGATGGTGATCAGGGACAACATCGTCCTCTACGCCCAGCCAGGTGCCCTGCCCGAGCAGGCGCTGGAGGAGCTGATCACCAAGGCGCGCGAGCTCGACATGGACGAGGTGCGCGCGAGCATCGCCCAGGACCAGGCGGACCACGGGCACGAGCATGACCACGGGCACGAGGACGCACACGAGCACGAGGGCGCACACGAGCACGAGGGCGCGGAGCACCAGAGCTAACTCCGCCGCAGCGAACGAGCCCGCAGCCATCCATGGCGGCGGGCTCGCCTGCATTCCGGCCCGCATTTGCCTCCCTACTGCCGCCGTTCATGGTTATTCACGGGCAATGCCTGTTAAGCGCGGAAAGTGGCCATTGCCATTAGTTCCTGATGCCGGTTATGTGCAGAAAGTAGGCGTGGCCTACCCCACCCAGTTCTGCCAAAATGATCCTGTATCGCGACCGCCGGCCCAGACGTGCATCCAGCCTGGCCAGGCGGTCCACACCGTCATGACCATCGGTGTCATCGACGGCTCAGAACGGGGGGGAATTACCATGCCTGACATCCGACCCGCTGGCCTTCGCGGCCGCCTGCCGGTCAAGCCACCCGGCGCGCGGTTCAACATCCAGTGGCTTTCCAGCTACCTGGCCACGCCATTGCCTCCGCCGGTCTACCCGATCGACGTTTCGGGGGGTATTACCGACTGGGGCATGCTCGGCAACGGCCCGGACAAGACCTGCACCACGCACCCCGACGGGGTTGGTGACTGTACTTTTGCCGGCCGCGAACACTATCGGCGAGCCAAGGCCGCCGCGGGCCACGAAACCGAGAAGTGGGAAGACTCCAACCAGCTCGTGGCCGAGTACCTCCGCTACGACCACGGCCAGGACCAGGGGGCGAACCTCGCCGACCTGCTCCTGTTCTGGTACAGAAACCGCGAGATCCTGGCTTTCGCGCCCGTCGATCACACCGATCCCGCCGCCGTCAACGCCGCCATGACCGCGTTCCATGGTGCGTACACCGGCGTGAACTTGTGCGACGACGCCGACAGCCTGTTCAGCCAGCACGAGCCCTGGACGGTGAGCGGCGGCCAGCGGCCCGACCCGAACGACGGGCATTGCATAGTGAAAGTCGGGTCTGACGGCCAGCAGTTCGACACCTGGGTGACCTGGGGCGCGCTGCAGCAGTCCACCCTGCCGTGGACCGCGGCCGCCCTGGGGGAGGCCTGGGTGATCATTACCGAGGAGGACGCGAAAGCGGCCAGCCTCGACATCGCCACGCTCCGCCGCGACATCGACGCGCTGCACGGCACCGGCGGCAGCTGAAAATTCAAATTCTCCGCAACGAAAACCACCCGCAGCCGGTCCGGCCCCGGAGGCGACGGCCTCCGGGGCCCGGGCCGGACGTATCAGGCGTCAAGCTCCACGGCGGGCCAGTCGAGCATCCGCGCGCCGATCACCGCCACCCGCAGGGCCAGGCCCTGCGCTGGGTCGGCGGGGTCCCGGCCGGTGAGTTCCCTGACCCGGGCCAGCCGGTAGGTCACCGCGCGGACAGACAGGTGCAGCCGGCGGGCGGTCTCGGCCGCCACGCCGCCGCACGCGTAGTACTCCTGCAGCGTGGCCAGCAACGGCCCGGCGCCGCCCCGGGCCCGCTGCAGCGGCGTGAGGAGCGCGCCCACGAGGTCGGTGATGGCCGCCCGGTCGCGCAGGATGACCTGGTAGACGAGCAGGTCCGAGGCGTCCACCACGGAGTCAGGCAGGCCGAGGCGCGCGGCCACGTCCAGCGCGTCGCCGGCCTCGTCGTAGGACCGCCGCACGCCGCCCGGCCCCTGGTAGGCGCGCCCGAACGCGACCCGCCACGGCCGCCGATCATCGGCGAGCTGATCCGGGCGGCCCCGGGCCAGGACCCGGGCCAGCGCCACCGCCACCCGGCTGGCCTCGCCGCCGTCGCTCACCCCGATCACGGCGACGAGCCGGCCGCCCCGGCTGATCGTCAGCGACGGTGACGGCGCGGCGGCCTCGGCGACCAGCCGGTCGATCTCCTGGCCCAGCGGCCTGGTGGCCCGGACCCCCGCCGCGTACTCGGCCAGCACGACCAGGTGCGGACCGGCCAGCCGCAGCCCGAGGCGCTCGCCGCGCACGAGCAGATCGGCGGCGTCGCGGCCCGACAGCAGGTCATCGACGAACTCCAGGCGTTCCGCTTCCTCGCGGCGGGCGAGCGACAGGTGGGCACGCTCGAAGCCCTCGGCCGCGGCGGCCACCGCGTCGTCGGCGGCCCTGAGCACGCCGAGCCCGGCCGCCCGCAGGTCGGTCAGGCCGGGCAGTTCGCGCCACAGCCGCCAGGTCGCCGACAGGTACAGATCAACCAGCCCGCGCAGGGCCACGCCGCTCTCCGCGGCCCGCTCCCCCGACCTGCCGTACTGGGCGAGTTCGATGGCGACCAGGCGACGCCCGGTACGGGCCGCGTCGGCCGCGGCCGGAAGGTAGTCGGCGAGCAGGTCCGGCGGCACCCCGCCCGCCTCCCGGCTCGCCGCCTGGGCGATCGCGTCCAACTGGACCGCCGAATCGGCAATGTTGCCGGTAGCTGGCAAGTTCATGACCGTGATGTTAGCCGGATACGGCCGATGACGGCAGCCTTCCGGCAATGGATAGTAGTCAGAGGTGGCTGGTGAGAGGGACGCCAGCGCCGCGAGGAGATCCCAGTGACCCTGACCCGCCCGCCCGCGAGCCCGCCTAGGGGCGCGCCCGCTGGCCCGCCCGCCCGGCAGCCCGGAGCTCCCAGGCCGGCCGGATCCTCAGCGGATCCCGGCCGCCAGGGCGGCTGGCGCATCGCCGGGATAGGCGTTAGCTTCACCCCCGGGGCCGCCCTGCTCGGCGTGCTGGTCGCCGGATTCGGTGCGCTCATCCTGCCTAAGCTCGACCCTGGCCGGTCTGTGGCCGGCTACCTGGCCGCCGCGGCGGGCCTGGTCATCGTGCTCCTGGGCAGCCTGGTCGGGCACGAACTGGCTCACTCGCTCATGGCCCGCCGCTACGGCCTCCCGGTGCCGGCCACCGTCGGCTTCCTCGGCGGGCTGCGGCACGGCCGGGCCTACCAGCCAGGGTCGGTCAGCGAGCTGGAGCTGCCCAGCCCTGGCGCTCAGGGCCGGGTCGCCGCGGCCGGGCCCCTGGCCAGCCTGCTGCTGGGCGTGCTCGGCGTGGCCGCGGCGGTCACCCTGTCCGCGCTGGGTGCTGGCCTGCTGCCCGTAGCCGTGGCCGCGGCCACGGCCTGGATAAACGGCCTGCTGGTCGTGGCCAACCTCGTGCCGGGGGCGGGGCTGGATGGCGGCCGGATCGTCCGAGCGCTCGCGTGGGCGCGCTCGGGCGATCCCATCCGTGCCGGACTCATCGCGGCCCGTTTCGGCCAGGTCTGCGGGGCGATCCTCACCGCAGGCGGGCTTACCGCGCTGGCGCTCGGTCATCTGGCCGGCCTCTGGTTCGGGCTGATGGGCCTGCTGATGGCCGGGGCTTCCCGGGCTGAGGCCAGCCAGGTGCGCACCTCGGCCGTGCTGGCCGGGGTACGGGTCCGCGACATCCTGCTGCCGGACGGCGGGCTGGCCCCCACCGCGCGCGGCTGGCAGATGGTCGGGGCCTTCCTCGAGGATGAGGGCCGCGGGGGGCTGGCCCAAACCGCCACGACGGCGTACCCGGTGCGGGACTTCGATGGCCAGCTGTCCGGCCTGGTGACGCTGGCCCAGCTGCTGAGTGTGCCAGGCCGGCCGCCGCGACGTCACCCGGCTGTCCCAGGTCGCCACGCCCGTGGCCTACCTGGCCTTCACCACGCTGGATGAGCCGCTGACTGACCTGCGGGCCCGGCTGACCGGGAGTGGCGGGCAGCGGCGCCCGGCCAGCCCGGCTGCCCTGCACACCGCGGGCTACGCCCTGGTGCTGGGCCCGAGTGGCGAACTGGCCGGCCTGCTGACGCCCGCCGACTTCACCCGCGCGGCCCAGATCGGTGGCCTGCAGTCCACCACGGCCAGGGCGGGGCCAGGACCACGCTGACAACCAAAGGAGCCCCCCGCGATGTATGACGCCTTCCATGTGCCGCTGTGGCTATGGGGTGTCGCGCTCGCGGTGGTCCTCGCGGTCGCCGCAGCGGATGTGCTGCACGCCTCGCGCAGCCGTGGCCGGGAGCCAGGGCTGCGCGAGGCGGCGTTGTGCACGGCCGGGGTCGTCGCGCTGGGCGGGCTGTTCGGCCTGGCCCTGGCGGCGGTGGCCGGACCGCGGGCTTCGGGCCAGTTCTACGCGGGCTGGCTGACCGAGTACAGCCTGTCGCTGGACAACCTGTTTATCTTCGTCCTGCTGATCGGCCGCTCCGGGGTCGCACCCCGGCTGCGCAGCCGGGTGCTGCTGGCCGGGATCGGCTTCGCCCTGCTGCTGCGGGCCGTGTTCATCGCGGCGGGTGCCGCCGCCCTGAATCGCTTCGACTGGGTGCTGTACATCTTCGGCGCGGTGCTGCTGGTCACCGCGGTCCGGATGGCCGCGGGCCTCGGCGGCCCCTCTGCCCCGTCGGGTACCCCGCCCCGGATTCCCGGTCCGAAGGTGCTCCGGGCCGGGCTGGCGGGCCGCCTGAAGCAGCATCGCAACGGCCCGCTGCTGATCCTGGTGGCCGCGATCGCCTGTGCCGACGTGGTGTTCGCGATGGACTCCATCCCGGCGGTGTTCGGCCTGACCCGCGACCCTTATCTGGTGCTGGCCGCGAACGTCTTCGCCCTGCTCGGCCTGCGCCACCTGTACTTCCTGATCGGCGGGCTGATCGACCGGCTGGTGCACCTGACCGCGGGGCTGTCCGCCATCCTCGCGTTTATCGGGGTGAAGCTGATCTTCGAGGCGCTCGCGGATTCCGGGGTGCACCGGATCGGGCCGGTACCGGTCCCGCACATCGACACCTGGGTGTCCCTGTGCGTCATCGGCGGCGTGCTCATCGTGGTCACAGTGACCAGCCTGCTGGCCACCCGGAACCGCCGGGGGCTCAACTCCTCCCGGTCAGCACACCCAGCTGAGCGGCCACCTCGTCCGGCGCGACCTTCCGAGTCTCACCAGTAGCCCGCTCGGTCAGCTCGACCGTGCCCTCGGCCAGCCCCCGCTTGCCCACGGTGACCCGGTACGGGATGCCGGTGAGTTCCGCGTCGCGGAACTTCACCCCGGCGCGCTCGGCCCGGTCGTCGATGATCACCTCGAACCCGGCCGCGAGCAACTGGTCATAGAGGGCCGCTCCGGCCTTGGCCACCTCGGCGTCCTCGGACTGGGCGACGGTCACCACCACGGCGAACGGCGCGACGGCCAGCGGCCAGACGATGCCGCGGTCGTCGTGATGGCGTTCCACGATGGCGGCCATCGCGCGCTCCACCCCGATCCCGTAGCTCCCCATGATCAGCGGGACAGCCTTGCCATCCGGGCCGAGCACGGTCGCGCCGAAGACTTTGGAGTAACGGTCCCCGAGCTTGAAAATGTGCCCGACCTCGATGGCCTCGATGAGCTCCAGCGGTTCCCCGCACTGGGAGCAGGCCTCACCCGCGGTGACCTCACGCAGGTCGGCCCACTGGCCCACGGCGATGTCCCGGGCCACCTCCACGCCGCGCAGGTGCATGTCGTCCACGTTGGCCCCGGTGACCATGTCCCGGCGCCCGTCCAGGGCGCGGTCCGCGATGATCGGCAGCCCGCCGACTCCGACCGCACCGAGGCTGCCCGGCAGCGCGCCGAGCGCCTCCCTGATCTCGTCCGGCTGGGCGGGGCGGACCGTGGTCGCCCCGGTGGCGTCGATCAGCTTCTGCTCGTTCAGCGCGTGATCGCCGCGCATCAGCACCAGCGTGAGCTGGCCGTCCAGCACGTAGACGAGCGTCTTGATCTGCCGCGTCGCGGGCGCATCGTACCCGGTGGCCAGGTCTTCGATGGTCCGCACACCAGGCGTGTCGAACCGCTCCGCGCTGTCGCGCCCGGGGCCGTCGGCCAGATCGGCCAGCCGCGACGCGGCCTTCTCGATGTTGGCGGCGTAGTGGCAGGCCGGGCAGTACACGACCAGGTCCTCGCCGGAAGGCGAGGGGCACATGAACTCGGTGGAGTCGCTGCCGCCCATGGTTCCGCTGGAGGCCTCGACCGGGATGGCCGGAATCCCGAGCCGCTCGAAAATGCGCCGGTAGGCGTCGTAGTGCCGGTCGAACGCCGCGTCCAGCCCGACCCGGTCCAGGTCGAAGCTGTAGGAGTCCTTCATGGTGAACTCGCGGGTGCGGATCAGCCCGGCCCGGGGCCGCGGCTCGTCCCGGAACTTCGTCTGGAACTGGTACCAGGCCTGCGGCAGCTGCTTGTGCGAGTTCAGCTCGGTGGCCAGGACCGCGAAGATCTCCTCATGCGTCATGGCCAGCGCGAGCCGGGCGCCCTTCCGGTCGGTGAGCCGGAACATCTCCTCGCCCATGATTTCCCAGCGCCCGCTGCGCTCCCAGATCTCTGCGGGGTGCATGTCGGGCAGCAGCACCTCCTGCGCGCCGATCTGGTTCATCTCCTGCCGGATGATCTCGATGACCTTGGACCGGACCCGCACGGCCAGCGGCAGCAGCGAGTAGTGCCCGGCGATCAGCTGGCGGATGTAGCCGGCCCGCAGCAGCAGCCGGTGACTCGGCGCGCCCGCGTCCGCCGGGTCCTCCCGCAGGGTGGGGATGAACATCTGTGACCAGTGCATGCGCGGGAAACTCTCCGTGTGGAAGGCCAGCGATTAAAGGCCCGTGGTGAGAAGGCCAGTGGCGAGACTTAGCCCTGTGGTTAGCAGCCCTGTGGTTAGCAGCCCTGTGGTTAGCAGGCTCGTGGCCTAGCAGCTTAGTGGGAGTCGGCGGGTGGCGCGGCAGGCGGCGCGGCGGGTAGCGCGGCGCGCATGCGCGGCCCCGGCTCCAGTGGCGGGGCACCGACCGCGCAATTCCTCAGGCACTCCGGTTCGGCCACCTGCTCCCCGGACTGTGACCGGAGCACGTTGTTGTCGACCAGGATCGCCGATCCCACCGCGGCCAGGACCAGCAGGCCGGAGCAGATGAGCATGGCCTCGTGGAACCCGCGGTTCAGCGACGGGATCGTGTGCAGCGCGGCGCCGCTGAGCCCGACCGCGGCCGGCAGGCCCGCCACGGCCAGCAGCCCCGCCGCCCGGGCCGTGGCGTTGTTGACCCCGCTGGCCACCCCCGCGTGCCGCTCATCCGCGCTGGCCAGCACGGTCGCGGTGAGCGGGGCCACGGTCATGGACAGGCCGATCCCGAACAGGAGCACGGCGGGCAGCACGTCGGCCACGTACGACGTATGCGGCCCGATCCGGGTGAGCAGCGCCAGCCCGATCGCCGCGAGCAGCAGCCCGCCGGTCATCAGCCAGCGCGGCCCGTACCGCTGGGCCCACGCCCCCGCCCGCGACGACAGCAGCAGCAGGGCCACCGTGGAGGGCAGCAACGAGATCCCGGCCTGCAGCGGCGTGAAGCCCGCGACCACCTGGAGGTCGAGCACGAGCAGGAAGAACACCGCGCCCATCGCCCCGTATACGACGAATGTGATCAGGTTGATGGCGGTGAACTGGCGGGACGAGAAGATCCCCAGCGGGAGCATCGGCGGGATCCGCTCGGGGTGCCGGCCGCGGCGCCGTTCCAGCAGGACGAACGCGATCCCGGCGGCGACGCCCGCCAGGGCCGGCACCACGGACTCGAGCAGGGAGCCCGAGGGCGCCTCGATCAGGCCGTCGGTAATGCCGGCCAGCGCCAGCGCGGCGAGTACCGCGCCGGCGATGTCGAAACGGCCCTGGGCGGTGGGGTCGCGGCTCTCGGGGACGTGCCGGCTGGTCACGGCCAGCACCGCCACGGCGAGCGGCAGGTTGATCAGGAAGATCCAGCGCCAGCCGATCGAGCCCACGATCCAGCCGCCGAGGAACGGGCCGATCGCGCCGGCCACCCCGCCCAGCCCGGACCAGGCGCCGATGGCCCGCGGCCGGTCATCGGCCGCGAACGTGGACTGGATGATGGCCAGCGAACCGGGAGTCAGGAGCGCCCCGCCGATGCCCTGCAGCGCCCGGGCCGCGATCAGCACGTCGATGTTAGGGGCCAGGCCGCACAGCGCGGACGAGAGCGCGAACCAGGTCACGCCGATGAGGAACACGCGGCGGCGGCCGAACCGGTCGCCGAGCGCCCCGCCCAGCAGGATCAGCCCGGCCAGGGTGAGCGTGTACGCGGTCACCACCCACTGCAGCCCGGCCAGGGAGGTGTTCAGTTCGCTGCGGCTGCCGATAGTCGGCAGGGCCACGTTGACTGCCGTGGCATCGAGCATGGCCATGCTCGACCCGAGCACAGTCGCCGCGATGATCCAGCGCCCGCGGCGCTGGCCCAGCCTGATCCGTCCGGCGTCCGGGGAAATCGGCGGCAGCGGCGCCCCCATCCTCAGGAACCGCACATGTCGAGCAGCTTGCGGACGGTGGCCACATTCCGGGCCGTGCCCGCCCCTTTGGCCGACATCGGCCGGCCCGCCCGGGTCAGCAGCGTGGCCAGCTCACTACGCCCGAAGCCGTCCGGGGTGTGCACGAACAGGGCACGCCCGGCGTACTGGGCTGCGTCCCGGCTTCCCTTCCTGGCCACCACGTCCTGAGCCTCCGCCACGCTGGCGATCATCTCCGGGGCCGGCTCGCCGGGCAGGAACACCACGTGCACCAGCTTGGGGTTGGGCTCGTCTGGGTACGGATTGTCCCGGGCGATCCGGGCCAGTTCCTCGCGGGTCAGCACCAGGACCGCGGAACGCACGGCCGCCCGGTCCTCGACCGCCTTCTCGATGGCAGCCGCCAGGGTCGCGGTGTCCTTCTCATCCGTACTGAACACCACATTGCCGCTCTGGATGTAGGTGGCTACGTCGGTGTGCCCGAGGGAAGCCATGATCTCGCGCAGGTCCGCCATCGCGACCTTGTTGCGGCCGCCAACATTGATTCCGCGCAGCAACGCGACATGAGTAGCCATCCCCACCACCCTAGCGACCGGCCACCTGCCCAAATAGTGCAACACCGCGCCGGACCTAGAATGCACGGCGTGGCTGAACCCGATACACAGCGCGGAGCCCGGCTGCCCGAGCGGCACGCGGGCCGGGTGATAGTGCTCGACCCCGGCGACCGGGTGCTGCTGATGCGGTACGACGACGGGCTGCCCAACGGCCGCCACTGGACCACGCCCGGTGGCGGGCTGAACCCCGGCGAGGACTACGCCGCCGCGGCCGTCCGCGAACTGGCCGAGGAAACCGGCTGGACCGACGTCACGCTCCGCCGCGAGGTACTCCAGCGCAGCCTGACCATGGAGTACGGCGGCCGCCTGGTGCACCAGTACGAGCGGCACTACCTGGCCCGCACCCAGCAGCCGGACCGCCCGCTCGGGGATGTCGCGCAGATGCACGCGGCCGACGGCATCGCCGCCTGGCGCTGGTGGAGCCTGGCCGAGCTGGATTCGACCACCGAGGTCATCTGGCCCGCGGAGCTTGCGGACGTGATCAGGAAGGTCTTGGCTGAGGATCAGACTCCGGGCTGAGCGTCAGCCGGGGCGCAGTCACAGGGAGGGCGGGCCTATGGACCCTATGCCGGAGGAGTGGAACCGGGCGGTCGCGGTGGTCGCGCACCCCGACGACCTAGAGTACGGCGCGGCCGCCGCGGTAGCCCGCTGGACCAGCCAGGGCAAGCATGTCGCGTACCTGCTCGCCACCCGGGGCGAAGCCGGCATCCAGGGGATGGCCCCGGACGAGGTCGGGCCGCTGCGCGTGGAGGAGGAACGGCGCAGCGCCGTGGTGGTCGGCGTGCACGACGTGCACTTTCTGGACCACGCCGACGGGCTGGTGGAATACGGCCTGCCGCTGCGCCGCGACCTGGCCGCCGTGCTGCGCGCGGAGCGTCCCGACGTCGTCATCACCATGAACTTCGACCTGACCTGGGGCGATACCGGAATGGTCAACCACGCCGACCACCGCGCGGTGGGGCTGGCGGTGCTGGACGCGGTCCGGGACGCCGCCAACCCCTGGGTGTTCGCCGACGCCGGGCCGGCCTGGGGTGGCACCAGCGAGGTGTACGTGGCCGCCGTGGCGGATCCCACCCACTTCGTCGATGTCACAGCGACGATCGGCGCGGGGGTCGACTCACTGCGCGAGCACAAGGCCTATCTCGACGGCCTGGGCCGGGACTTCGACCCGGATGAGTTCCTCCGGAACATGGCGGGCTACACCGGCCTGGCGGCCGGTTGTGAGTACGCGGTGGGCTTGCGCCGGTACACCACGGGCTGAGCGGCCCCCATGCGCTACGCGGTGTGACGAGGCGCAGGAAGCTGATCGCCATGCACGAGAGCATGGAGATCGAGGAGGACGGCGCCCTGGCGGCGACCGTCCGCCAGGCGCTCATCTCGCCGCTGCACCGCCGCTCGACCGTGGAACTGGCGACGGCCGCCAGCTCGACATGACCGGCAACATCCTGGACCAGGAGTTCGAGATCACGGCGGGCGGCGGGGTCCTGGCCCGGATCTCGCGGGCCTGGTTCCGGATCAGGGACACCTATGGCGTGGAGGTAGTTCAGACGGGGCAGGCCCAGTCCTCGCGCCCGGCGCGGGGCGTGCCTGCCGCGCCGGGCGGGGGGAACAGCACGCGCAGCGTGAACGCGTCCGCGGTCGGACCGTGCGCCCGCAGCCGCCGCACCCGGTCCTCGGCGTCGGCCGGGGTCGGCACCGTCTGCCGGGGAATCCACCACAGCGCGGTGTACGCCTCGGTCATCCGCTCGAACCACTGCCTGCGCCGGGCCAGCACCCGCCGGTGGGTATCGGAGTACACGAACGCGGCGAGGGCCTCGGGGGTCTCCCAGACTGACAGGTTCACGATGACCCCCGCACTGCCCGCCTCATCCCACTCGAAGGCGCGCACCGAGGTGGCGTTGCCGTCCTCCGTCTGCAGTCGCCACACGAACCCGGGCGCGGCGTCCGCCGCCGCGTTGACCGGATCGAGCGCGGCCACGAATCCGGCGAGCTGCGGGCTGTCCAGCGGGGCGCGCAGCCGCCCGATGTTCACCTGCGCCAGCACATAGTCCACGCCCTCATGCTGCCAGCCGCCTTTCCCCGCGCCCACCCCCCGGGTCCCGTCTCGAGTGACCACCCAGGGTCCCGTCTAGAGTTGCTGACGTGGCAGGACGTGGCACCCCGGCGACTGCGCTGCTTGACCAGCAGGGCATTGCGCACACCGTGCACGCCTACGAGCACGATCCGCGCCGGGCCGGCTACGGCCAGGAGGCGAGCGACGCTCTGGGGGTCGCGCCGGAGCGGGTGTTCAAGACCCTGGTTGCCCAGGTGGACGGCGCGCTGACGGTGGGCGTGGTCCCAGTAGGCAGCCGGCTGGACCTCAAGGCGCTGGCCGCGGCGGCCGGCGGCCGGAAGGCAGCCATGGCGGACCCGGCGGACGCGGAGCGGGCCACCGGCTACGTGGTCGGCGGGATCTCCCCGCTGGGGCAGCGCAAGCGGCTGCCGGTGGTGGTCAACTCCTCAGCCCTGGGGTTCGGCACCATCTTCTGTAGCGGCGGCCGGCGCGGGCTGGAGATCGAGATCGCCCCCGCCGACCTGGTCCGGGCGGTGCACGCGACGGTGGCGGACATCGCCCAGCCCCTGGCCGCAGGCGGAGACAACTAGCGTTCCTCCGGACCGAGCAGTGCTGACAGGCGCGGACCGAATTCCACCACATAAGGCAGCCTTTTCAGCTGCTCCGGTGTCACCGCCGCCCCGTGGCCGGCGATCATCGAGGCAAGCCACTCCCACGGGTGATCTTCACCGCTGACCTCGGCGTCGTCGGGAAGCACCGTCGTTAGGACGCTTCGCTCGGCGTGATCGGCAGTCAGGTGCGTTGCACTGGTGCTGAAGCCACGATCTTGGTGCAGCGTATGATTAAGGCGATTACAACAAGCGGGCAGGCCACTGCGCCAATAACGGAGGCTACACCAGATAGGGTGTCGCTGGCGAGAGCCACGTTCGTCCTCCCGACGACACACGGCCATTACCGCAAGGAAAGCACAGTGTAGATCGCGCCAATGGACAGCCAAATCCCGCTTTCGACGCGAAAGAGGCATTAAAGCCTGGCGAAAGCGGTGAGCGCCTGGCGCGCCCACGTCATTCATGCTCGCTCTCGCGCCCCGCAGGCACTGCACGGCTGACCCCCGCCGCAACCCGGCTTCAACCGGCACCTGCCGGGGAACCCTGCCGTTGTCTGCCCATGCCGCCGCGAGGAGCAATCATGACAGGATCTCAGCCCCGAAACGAGTTCGCCAGCTTCCCGGCGCCCGCCGAGGGCATTCTGGTGGCGATGTTCATCACCGTCCGCAAGGTCGCGCGGTCGCGAGACTTCTACTCGCGCGTCCTGGGCGGCACCGTCATCCTGGAAGAGAACCCATGCACGGTCAGGCTGTCCAACTCGTGGATCATCATGAATCCCGGCGGGCCGCCGACCCCCGACAAGCCCGGCATCTCGGTGGTCAACTACCAGCCCGGCGACACCACCTCGATCTTCCTGAACTTGCGGGTCGCTGACATCCAGGCCTGCTATGAGGAGTGGAAGGCCAAGGGGGCAGAGTTCGTGACGCCGCCGATCGACCGCGGGGCGGAGATCCGTTGCTACCTACGGGACCCGGACGGATACCTCATCGAAGTCGGCCAGTCCACCGGCTTGCTGCAGGGCCACCTCGCTGCAAAGCGCCCGGAGGACCTCCCTGGCTGAGTTCTGTCACCGGCCGGGAACTCCGCCGGCGAGCCACATCAGCCATCAACGGCCCATGATCGTAAGCTGGCGGCACATCCGGTCGAGCGCCTGCCGCCTGGCCAGACAGCCGTTGCACGTTCACAGAGGCCATAAGCCGTTAGCCCGCCGAGCTGCAGGGAGACGACGATGTCCGAGGAAGCGAATACGGCACAACTCCAGCGACTGGCTGATGAAGTCCTGACCGGACACAACCTGGCCGCTCTTGACGAAATCTTCCACGCTGACTACGTCGAGTACGAACCACCACCAGGCATGGGTCCAGGACGCGAAGGACTCCGGCAATGGCTGGCAAGCTGGATTGCAGCATTCCCTGACGTGCGATGGTCGGTCGAGGAGCAGATCGCAGACGAAGACAGGGTCTGGAGCCGATCAATCTGGCAAGGTACCCACCAGGGATCGTTCTTGGGCATACCTCCGACCGGAAAGAATGTCGCAGTGGCTGCGTGGACGATCGACCGATTCACAGACGGCAAAATTGCCGAAAGCCGGATCATCATGGACACTCTCGGGATGATGCAGCAACTTGGCGTTATCCCTCCAGCGGCGGCCTGAACTTGGTTAGTGGGATGAGGTCTGGGGGTGCGCGGCTGGCGCGTAGGCCCGCAGGAAAGCAGCGACCACGTTGTCGGCGTGCTGGTCGAGATCGGCCCGGGTCACCGGGCGGCTGGGCTGCAGGAGCGCCTGGTCCTGGTACGGGCCCAGGACCGCATAGGCGAACAGCGCCGCCGCGGCGGCGGGATCGCCGGGGTCCAACTCTCCCTGGGCGGCCATCTGCGTGAACGACTCGGTGAGCAAGGCGAGCGTGCGCGCCGGAGCACGATCCCAGTAGGCGGTGACGATGTCGGGAAAGCGCAGGGCTTCGGAGATGGCTAGCCGACGCAGTTGCACGACGGCGGGGTTGAGCACGCCGTAGGCCAGGGTGCGCGCGACCGCAGTCAGCCGGGCGGCTACCGGCTCGTCCCCTCGTAGGGTGGCACCCAGTTCCGAGATGATCTGCTCGGCGCGCTCGGTCACCGAGAGCACAACGGCACTGAACAGGGCCTCCTTATCCTTGAAGTTGTTGTAGACGGTGGTCTTCGAGACGCCGCTCGTAGTGGCGACCTCATCCAGGCTCGTCGCGTCGTAGCCCCGTTCCAGGAACACCTGCCGCGCGGTGTCGAGAATCAGTGCGCCCTTCCGGCCGGCCATGAGAAACCTCCTTGACATTGAACTGTACCGTACAGTAGCGTTTCGTGCATGTACTGGTCAGTACAGTTCAATTAGAGGGGGTCCTATGCCGACCGGAGCCATCCAGAGCCAGCGGCCGGCCGCCGACTGCCCTCCCACGCCCGTGCGGGTCACCAAGTCGCTGCTCGGCTACGGCGTGATCGCCGGGCCCTTCTATATCGCCGCCTCACTGGCCGAGGCGCTCACTCGCACTGGCTTCAGCCTGGCCCACGACGACTGGAGCCTCCTCGCCAACGGCGCCCTCGGCTGGATCCACGTGCTGGTGCTCGTGCTCACCGGGCTCATGGTCGGCGCCGCGGCCGTCGGCATAGTGCGCCAGCTGCGCGCTGAGCGGCTGAACGCCGCCAGCGGCTGGTTCCTCGGCGTCTATGCCGCTGGCCTCGTCGGAGCCGGCTTCTTCATCGCCGACCCGGCTGACGGTTTCCCGGTCGGCACCCCGGCCGGCCCTGCGGCCACCCCGAGTTGGCACGCGGCGCTGCATATCGTCTTCGGCGGCCTCGGCTTCCTCGGCCTGATCACCGCCTGCCTCGTGCTGGCCTGGCAGTTCCGTGGGCTGCGCCAGCCCAGCTGGGCGATCTTCTCGCTGGTCACGGGCGTGCTGTTCTTCGCTGCGTTCGCCGGGATCGCGACCGGTGGCGCCTCCAGCAGCGCTGGTGTCCTGGCCTTCACCGGCGCCGTCATCCTCGTCTGGACCTGGCTCGCGCTGGTCAGCGCGCACCTCTACCGCCGTGCGGCAGCCTGACAGCATCTATTCACGGCAGAACGGGGGGACGACCGTGAAATTCACCACCACCCTGCTGCTCGGCGGCAAGACCGCGACCGGCATCCGGGTCCCGGACGAGGTCATGGCGGTGCTGGGCGGCGGCAAGCGCATCCCGGTTACCGTCACCATCAACGGCACGCGCTACGCCAGCACCATCGCCACGATGCGAGGCGAACCCATGATCCCGGTGAGCGCCGGCATACGGTCCGCCACCGGCATCGCCGCAGGCGACAACGTCACGGTCGAACTTGAACGCGATGACGCGCCGCGCGCAGTCGAACTCCCGGCCGACCTCGCCGAGGCCCTGCGCGCCGCCCCTGCGGCATCCGAGCGGTTCGGTGCCGTGTCTTACAGCAATCAGCGGCGGCACGTGCTCGCCGTCACCGGGGCACGGACCGCCGAAACCCGGACCCGGCGCATTCAGCGCGTGCTCCTCGAACTGCGCACCGGCTGACCAGCACCCGACCAGCGCCCCATGTGCGGGGACTGGATGTGGTCCGTTTCCGGCATGCGGCGGGCCGTTCTTGAGCGTCGCACCCCTGCGCCGACGTCAGTGCAGGCACCGCGGAGGTAATCCCGGCTCCTCTCACTCGGCCCGGAGCACAGTGGCTGCTGGCGTCCGGGCCGCTCGCCATCTGGCACGGGACTATCCGATCACACACCACGCCCGGGCTGTCTGGCTGATCTTGATGACGCGACCCGCAGGAATCCCGCGCCGCGGTTCCAGACTCAGCCGGGCAGCGTGTTAGTTGCCCACCCGGGCCGCACCTAGCCTGGCCGCCATCGTCCCGGCCTCAACCCGGTGAAGGTCAGGATCGGCGTCTCGCTGGGCGCGGCGGGTGCCCCCGCCCAGTTCGGCGCGGCGGTGGACGCCCTGGAGGCGGCCGGGGTCGATTCCCTGTGGCTGCCGGAGATGGTCTACGGATCACTGGTGGATCCGTTTATCGGCATGGCCCACACGCTGGCCCGGACGTCCCGGCTGAAGGTGGGTACCGGGGTGGCGGTGCTGCCCGGTCGCCACCCGGTCCTGGTGGCCAAGCAGCTGGCCACCCTGGCCGGACTGGCCCCCCGGCGGGTGCTGCCCGTGTTCGGCCTGAAACCGGCCCGGCCGGGCGAGCTGACCGCGTTCCCCGTGCCACCCGGCCGCCGGGCGGCGATCTTCGACGAAGCGAAGACTCTATTAATGTGACAGGCACCGTGCATGAGCAGGCGTCAGCCGGGTGGCAGGCTGGACCGGGTGCGCTCGGTCCATGGCATTCGGCCGACGAGGTTGGCTGCGATCAGCGTGCGGTTGGCAGGATCCCAGGCCAGCACGGTGTCTGCCTGAGTCAAAGCGATCAGGGCGGTCATGGCTGCGGTGCTCGGGGCGGCCACGTGGCGCTGGCCGTCCTCGGTCATGATCTGAATCTCGAACCGGCCGTGATCGCCGTCTGGGCCAGCCGCCCAGTTGGCGTTGACGATCTCTACCCGTCGTGTCTGTTCACTTGCGCCTGGCATGGCATCCAGTAGGGACCCACCGGCCAGCGGACGCAATTTATTCGGTCTTGGGCGAATCTTGGCCTCCCGCTGCGCTGCACGGCGTGGTCCCCAGGTGGCGCCCGAAGGGAGTCGCCAGATGCGAGTGGCTGACGCTCTAGAGTCAACCCGAATGGGTCTGGACATGCATGCCCACCCCCGGTGCGAGCGGCACTCAATCCCGCTCGAAGAACCGTCGGCACGCTGGGAGGTCCGGCGCGGTGTGATCGGATGGCAGCATGAAAGTCCGAATCGGCGTCTCCCTCGGCCCGGCCGGTGTCCCGGACCAGTTCAGCGCCCATCACCACCAGCTTCATTGCGCGGTCTCTGCGGAACCGGCCCGGCCAGCGCCGTGGATGCCGACGGGCCTGAGGATGGCCCGGGCCGGGGCCCTGTCACTGCCGTGCAGTTTGACCGGCAGGCAGATCATCTCGTACTGGCCTTCGGTGACTGGTGACAGGTCAGGCCCTTCGATGATCCAGATACCGGGCCTGGAGCAGGATCTTGTGGATCTTGGCCCCGTCGGAGTGGTAGCCGCCGACAAATAGGTAGTCGATCCCGACGGTCTGCACCCTTTTTTTCGGCCAGGTGCATCGCGGGCCTGCTCGGTAATGTGCACGAAATCCTCTACGAAGGTCCCGCTGGGCCAGCACCGCGCCGAGTTCGATGTAGTGCACCGCCCCGTCCATGTGGGTGCCGTCATAGCTTCCCTCCGCCCGCGGCATGGCCCAGTACGGCCATCGCGCAGGATGCTACGTCCTGGTCCCGGCAAGTTGGCCGTCCGGAGCATCCGCGTGAGTGAGAGCCTTAGCCAAGCCACGGCAGAAGACTGGGCGTCCCGGCGGCTCCTTGGTGCCGCATCGCCCGGGCCGTCTAGCTCGGATGCTATGTATACAGCCGGTCATTGTCACCGCGGCATTTCTGCCCGGCAGCTTCAGGACCTCGTACCTGGGAGTTGGCCAGCATCCGCCAGGCAGCCAGGAGGAAAGGTGAGTCTAGTTGCTAGGGTGAGCGCATGCGGGCCATCACGGTCACTCCCGGGCAGCCAGGCTCGGTGGCGCTCACCGACATGCCGGAGCCTCCGGCCGAGGACGGGCCGATCCTGGTGCAGACGCAGGCGATCGGCATCTGCGGCACCGACCTGGAGATTATCAACGGCGAATACGGGTCCGCGCCGCCGGGCCAGGACCGTCTCATCATTGGGCACGAATCGCTGGGCCGAGTGGTTGAGGCTGAACCAGGGACCGGATTCGGTGCCGGGGACCTGGTGGTCGGGATCGTCCGCCGGCGTGATCCCGTTCCGTGCTCCGCGTGTGCGGCGGGGGACTGGGATATGTGCCTGAACGGCCAGTACACCGAGCGGGGCATTAAGGGCCGGCACGGTTATGCGTCCGAGCGCTACCGTATTCACCCCGACTACGTGGTCACCGTGGATCCAGGTCTCGGGATCCACGGTGTGCTGCTGGAGCCCACGACCGTCGTGGCCAAGGCCTGGGACCACATCGAAAAGATCGGGCGCCGGGCGGCGTGGGCACCGGAGACGGTACTTATCACCGGTGCCGGGCCGATCGGGCTGCTGGCTGCCTTGCTGGCCACCCAGCGCGATTACCGGACCTACGTGCTTGACCGGGTGACCGAAGGCTGCAAACCGGACATGGTCCGCCGCCTCGGGGCCACCTATATCCACGGCGGAGACCTTGGCGACGCGGCCGCGGAGGCCGACATCATCATCGAGTGCACCGGGCACCTGCAGATGCTGCTGGAAGCAGGCCCGCGGAACGTCCGCCACCGGATAACGTGCCTCACCGGCGTTTCTGCGGCTGGCGCCGAGGCCGCCATTAACCCGGGCCTGCTCAACCGCAACATGGTCCTGCACAACTCGGTCCTATTCGGCTCGGTCAACGCCAACCGGCACCACTACGAACTGGCCGCCAAAGCTCTCGCCGAAGCCGATCCCGGCTGGCTCGCCGACCTCATTACCCGCCAGGTGCCACTGGACGAGTGGGACGACGCCTACAGCCGCAAGCCCGACGACATTAAGACCGTCCTGAACTTCCCGGACACATGACCCGGGCCCTGACCACGCGGAGCACGGCTGCGGCACCGGGCTGATCCAGCTGCTCAGTGCTTGACCGGCGCGATGACCCCGACCATGGCCAGGCCGTCGAGGACCAGTTGCACGGCGATCGCGGCGATAAGAAACCCGAAAACCTTCTCGGTGACCAGCATGCGGCCTTCGTCGAGCTTCTCGCTGACCCGGTTCGCCCAGCGGAACACCAGCACGTCGAGGAGCAGGACGAACGCCAAGATGCCGATTTCCACGGCGAGGACGCTGAGCGACTTCGCCTCGGCGGAGATCGTCATCAGGCCGACGATGCCTACTGGGTTGAGCAGGTACGGTACGGCCAGCGGGAACTGCGCCAGCTGCATCGGGTCTTTGCCCTCGGTACGGTGGCTGCTGCCACCGGCTGGCCCGAGCACCATCCACACCGCGACCACCAGCAAGATCACGCCACCGGCGATCGACAGCGCTCCGATCGTGAAGTGCAGCAGTATGCGCAGCAGCTCGCCCAGCACTATGAGCAGCACGGCCACTGTTGCCGCTGTGGTCAGCATCTTGCGCAGTACCTGCCGCTTGGCGGCCGGATCAAGGGGAGCTGTGATTTCCACGAACGGGACCAGCGCGATCTTGGGCCCGATGCCGATCAGCAGGACCAGGAACGTGTCGATCGCGCCGGCCGCGGTGATCGATGCCTGATCCACCTTCCCAGGATGGCCTAGGTGGCCACGGTCCTGAAATCATCCGAGACGGGTGGTTTTCGCCCGCCCGCTGTGTGTGATCGTAGCGGCTGGTGTCTTTCGCCTCGAGAGGGCGGGCCGCATGGATGTAAGTCGCGAGGCTGTGGTGAGCAGCACCACTGGGCGCACGCATCCGGCAAGCGGGATCGTGCTGCTGACGCTCGCCTCGGCGCAGTTCCTGATGACGCTGGACAGTTCGGTCATGAACGTGTCGATCGCCACCGTAGCCAAGGACGTCGGCACGACGGTGACCGGCATCCAGACCGCGATCACCTTCTACACGCTGGTGATGGCGTCGCTGATGATCACCGGCGGCAAGGTCGGCCAGATCCTCGGCCGCAAGCGTACCTTCGCCATCGGGTGCATCGTCTACGGGTGCGGCTCGCTGACCACTGCGCTCGCCGGGAACCTTACCGTGCTGATCGTGGGATGGTCAGTCCTGGAAGGCGCCGGGGCCGCGCTGATCCTGCCGGCCATCGTCGCGCTGGTCGCGTCGAACTTCGCGCGTGATCAGCGCCCGCGCGCGTACGGGCTCGTCGCCTCAGCTGGCGCGATCGCGGTGGCGGCCGGACCGCTGATCGGCGGCTTGTTCACCACGTACCTGTCCTGGCGGTGGGTGTTCGTCGGGGAAGTCCTCATCGTGCTCATCATCCTGGGGCTCACCCGCCGCATGGCCGACACCCCGGCCGAGGAAGGCGCGCGGCTCGACGTCGTGGGGACCGTGCTGTCCGCGCTCGGCCTCGGCCTGATCGTGTACGGCATCCTGCGTTCCGGGACATGGGGTTTCGTCCAGCCCAAGCCCAGCCAGCCTGCGTGGCTCGGGCTGTCGCCGGTGATCTGGCTGATCCTGGCAGGCGGAGTCATGCTGTGGGTCTTCTTCTGGTGGGAGAACCACCGTCTCGCACACGGCCGCGCCGTGCTGCTCGACCCGGCACTGCTGCGCAACCGCACGCTCCGCGGCGGGCTGACGGCGTTCTTCTTCCAGTACTTCCTGCAAGCGGGCCTGTTCTTCGCGGTGCCGTTGTTCTTGTCGGTGGCGCTCGGGCTGTCCGCGATCGCGACCGGCGTCCGGCTGCTGCCACTGTCCCTCACGCTGCTACTCGCCGCCGTCGGCGTTCCCCGGCTCTTCCCCCACGCCTCACCACGCCGCGTGGTCCAGATCGGGTTCCTCTGCCTGTTCGCAGGCATCGTGGTCATGCTGGCCGCCCTCGACGCAGGCGCCGGTCCGGAGATCGTCACCTGGCCGATGCTCCTCGCAGGCCTCGGGGTCGGCGCGCTCGCCTCACAGCTGGGGGCCGTGACCGTGTCCTCGGTGCCCGATGAGCAAAGCGGTGAAGTCGGCGGAGTCCAGAACACCGTCACCAACCTCGGCGCGTCGATCGGGACCGCACTATCAGGCGCGGTCCTCATCTCGGCACTGACCGCGTCATTCCTTACCGGCGTGGAGAACAACCCCGCTGTCCCCAAGAATGTCACCTCGCAGGCGCAGGTCCAGCTAGCCGGAGGTGCCCCATTCGTGTCCGACCAGGACCTGAAGACCCAGCTCGACAAGGCCGGCGTACCCCCTAAGACGGCCGACGCAATCGTCCAGGAGAACGCAACCGCACGCATCGACGGACTGCGCGCGGCATTGTCAGTGCTCGCGATCGTCGCACTGATCGCGGTGCCCTTCAGCCGCCGGATCCCCGCCCACCAGCCGTCCGCGCAACCTGCGAGCGAGACAGATCTGCCCGACCCGGGCAGTACCCGGCGGCGGGAGCATGGACCCCTCGGTTGATCCCCGCGACTGCTGGGTCAGCCGTGCCCCGGAATCTCATGGTCTTCGCGCCCGCCGGCCGACGCTAAGCGCCGCCGCACCGGGAGCGACAGCGGGAGCTGCGGCGCACGCGCCGAGTCGGCGGCGCGAGCGGCCCGGCCCGCTGGGAGGTCCAGCTCCGTGTGATCGGATAGCAGCATGGCGGATAACCCGATGAAGGTCAGGATCGGCGTCTCGCTGGGCGCGGCGGGTGTCCCGGACCAGTTCAGTGCGGCGGTGTACGCCCTGGAGGCGGCCGGGGTCGATTCCCTGTGGCTGCCGGAGATGGTCTACGGGTCACTGGTGGATCCGTTTATCGGCATGGCCCACGCGCTGGCCCGGACGTCCCGGCTGAAGGTGGGCACCGGGGTGGCGGTGCTGCCCGGTCGCCACCCGGTCCTGGTGGCCAAGCAGCTGGCCACCCTGGCCGGACTGGCCCCCCGGCGGGTGCTGCCCGTGTTCGGCCTGAAACCGGCCCGGCCGGGCGAGCTGACCGCGTTCCCCGTGCCACCCGGCCGCCGGGCGGCGATCTTCGACGATGAGAAGGCTCTGCGAATTGTGACAACTGGGAATCGGTAACAATGCATCGACTCGGCGCCTACTGGCTAAGGCGTTCGTGATCGAATCATCAGCATGAACGCCACGCGACCGCTCAACGCCCGGCAGCGCGAGGGCCTTGAGTGGATCGTGATGGCTGCCCTGAGGGCGTCATGAAGGCTTTCACCTACAAGAGGTCTAGGCTGGCCGACGTAGCTAACGCACCGCCGCGAGAAGGGCAGGCCATGACAACTCTCGGCAACCGGCCAGCCACCGCGCTGCTTGTCATCGATGTCCAGAACGCCGCCGTGGACGGGAGTTACCAGCGCGATGCGGTCGTGGCGAACATCGGCAGCTTGTCGAGAAGGCGCGGCGGGAACATGTGCCGGTTATCTGGGTCCAGCATTCCGACGAAGAGCTCGAGAGAGGAAGCCGCGGCTGGCAGATCGTCCCCGAGCTGAATCCGGATGGCTCAGAGCCGATGGTCGAGAAGCACTACGGCGACTCTTTCGAGGACACCACCTTGGAGAACGTGCTGTCCGGGCTCGGCGTCGGGCGGCTGGTGGTCGTCGGCGCGCAAACCGACTTCTGCGTCCGCTCGACTCTCCATGGCGCCTTCGCCAGAGGCTACGACGCGACGCTGATCAGCGACGCGCACACCACGGAGGACCAGACCACGTGGGGCGCGCCCCCGCCGGACCAGGTTATCGCGCACACGAACCTGTACTGGGGCTACCAGACGGCGCCGGGGCGGACGGCCGGGACGGTCGGGACCAAGGACGTCGATTTCGCTGACGCGCGTCCTGACGCCTAGTGCCCGCTGGGCCCTCTGCGAGGCATTCCTGGCGTAGACCGGACTCATCGCCCAGCCGGAGGCACGACGGATTCACTTATGCGGCGCCGTCCGGGATTGACGGGAAGGGCTGGATGACCAGCGGTAGTCGCGCCCGGGACGCCACCCGCGTCCTCGCCACAGTCGGACTCAGCAAGACACGCCCAAAACGGACATTACATGACTATGCCGGGGCTCTGCCCTTCACTCTCCCTAGTGTCACTCGAGGTGTGCCTAGCTGGAACTAGCGACAGTGACAGGAGACGCCGGGCGTGCGATGCTCGCGTCATGGTTGACCCACGGTCGTACACGCGCACAACGGTGATGGCGCTCGCGCATCACAGTGGCGGCTTATGCTACTCCCCAGGCTGCACCGAACCTGTGCTCGCTGAGATTGCTGACGCCATGCGGTTCGTCGCCCAGATCGCTCATATCAGCGCGGCGACACCTGACGGTCCGCGTTATGACCCTTCTATGACCAATGATGAACGTCGGGATTTTCCTAACCTGATCTTGCTATGCAAGCCGCACCATGATGACGTTGACAACGCGGCGAACGCGCGTACATACACCGTTGACATGCTGTTGCGATGGAAAGCGCAACGGGAAGCCAGCTCTGCCCAAGCGCTGCGGCGGCTCCGCGAAGTTACGCCACGGCGCTGGCTAGGACGGTCAGAACTGCTGTCGAGAGGCACGACGCCAGAATACTCGAGTTGTTAAACCGCCTAGATGGCACTGATGCGGCGGCGTTGCGCATGCTCTTGGATGAGCTGACTGAGGCGTACACTCAGGTGCGCCGTGGGCTCGCCACGGAGACTGTAAACGAGCTGAGCCACGCTATAGCCATGCTTAACCGGATGGAATTCCGTGGCCTAGTTGATGAGTTCAGCCTCGCTGCCGGCATGCTCCACCAAATGCGGCCGACGATGCGGGCGTTCATTGACAGCCAGGATAGTTGACCGCGCTGCAGCCTCAGCGATCCTGCGTGTTCATCGACGAGGCCCGAAGAGAACACCTCGGGTGGTTAGTTCCTTACTGGGTATCAGTCCTATTAGTCAGCTGTCACAGCGCAGGGGAAGGCCATGGATAGTGAAACCGTAAACAATCGCATCGCAAACCTATTCAGACGGTCCGCGAAAACCGGCGAGGTGGTGACGCGAGAAGAAATCATCCAGGCCGCAGGATCTCAGCTGGATCCCCTCAAGCGGGTCCGTCGTAACGGCGGAGCCAGAGACATCTTAGATCGTGAGGGGATCGAAATTATCTGGCTTGGCGGCAATAGGTGGAAGGGAGAGCACTCATAAAAAAAGTCGGTGCACCTTAACCCTTCGTAACCTCGGAGCATGATGGTTCCGGCCAGACAGGTGACCTTCTCCTTACCATCGAGAGGCAGGGAGATCGCTGAAGGTCGTTGACGCAAGTCAGCAAGCCGATGCTGGTCGAATGAGGTCAGCCTGGTTCGTTGCGGTTGCTGCACTTTGCTGCTGCACCTGATCGGCTGTTTGACGCCTCAGAGTCAACTGGCTCCGAAATTGGTGAGGTGTCATTAAAAGTTGATCTGGGACTGCACTCAGGTGTATCCACCGAATCTGGAGAGGGAGGCGTACGTGTGGGGGGTGCCGTGGAAGACGGTAGCTCAGCCCGGATACAGCAAAGCCCCGGGGATGTTCACCGGGGCCAGGCCGTGAGTCTGGAGCTTGTGTGCTGGGGGGTGGTCAGCCCCGCCACATGCCTGACTGGCCGAAGCCGCCTGACATGGACCATACGACGTTACCGACTCCTACCCGTGCTGGCATGAGCACGGGAGCCGCACCGACCAGGAATGCTCCCTTACGGTGCAAGTTGATCAGGCCGTTGTTAAAGTCCGTGTAGCCGTTGTAAGTGCTGTTCCCGGTAATGTAGGCATCGTAAGTCTGATGATTCTTGCCGATGACCGAGAAGTCACTATAGATATCTTCGCTGATTCTGCCTTTGCCTTCCCTGATTCTGAAAGCAGCTACAACCCATTTCTTACCGGCGGGCGGGTAGTCCTTGTTACCGCTGCTGTCTCGCAGTGTGCCGGGATCGTAGACGTGCAGGAGCGTGACTCTGGCTCTGTGCCGGTTCTGGTCCTTCAGCACGTAGGTATGCCCCGGGCCGGGCCTGTGATGCCCTGGCTGGTCCTGGGCGGCGCTTGCCGGGCCCGCTGCCACGATCATGGCCACGGCCGCGCTGATTGTAACTGCCGGAATCTTCCTCATGCTCTTTCTCCCGGTGATTGTGCTGGTAAGTGGCCGGGTTTGCCTTTCAGTTGGCCAGCCCTGATGATTATCTCCGTTAGCGAGCTGGGCCGCAGCGACGGGTGCTGGTCTCGCTCACTACGAACGCCTGGTAGTGATTGCGGGTTTCGCTGTACAGCCCGCCAGCGCTGCACTTACCTGGCGAAGTGCATGACACCGAGCGTATTTGGGCAAACCCCCCAGTATTCAGGGACGCTGATCCGGGCACCTGCTGAGCTGAGCCCCAGGTGCCGTTGGTCTCGTTCACGACGAATGCCTGACCGGCATCGGAGGCATCCCAATAGTTCCCGCCAGCGCTGCAGTTGCCCGGCGAGGCGCACGACACCGAGTAGACCCCAGCGCTTCCGCCCTGGCCCAGCGCAAGACCTGACACGGGCTCTCCAGCTCGCCACACGCCGTTGACCTCATTGACAAGAAATCCGTCCCAAATGGAACCTTTAGCCTGGTAGGACCCGCCAGCCACACAGTTGCCGGGCGAGCCACACGACACTGAATTGATCGCCGCGTATCCGTACTGGTGAAGACCCCAAACCGTTTGCGGGGTAAGCCAACGGCCCTTGACCTCTCTCACCACAAACGCCTGCGCGAGGTTGGTCTCAAAACCGCCGGCGCTGCAACTGCCCGCCGAACGGCACGACACCGAATCGATCTCAGCCGTGTTCGCATCCAGGGTCGGCATCGGCGGCAGCTTCTCGGCGGTTCCCCAGCTCCCACCAGTCTGCCTTACGATGAACGGCTGCTTCTGGCCAGAGTTGTTTGTGAAGGACCCGGCGACGGTGCAGTTGCCGGGCGAGATGCATGACACCGGACCGCTCGTAGCCTGTGCGCCCTGGTTAAGCGCGGCGACCCCCGGGACCTCCTTGGCCGTGCCCCAGGTGCCGTTGACCTCGCTTACTACGAAAGCCTGAAACTGACGCGGGGCTTGGGTGTAGGACCCGCCGGCAGTGCAGTTGCCTGGCGAGGCGCACGACAGCCCGCCGATGTTCGTACTGCCCGTGTTCAGGCCCGCCAGCCCGGGCACTGGCGTGGGAGCACCCCAGGTGCCAGCGGTCTCGCTGAGCAAGAACGCCTGCGTATCCCCGTCCGAGTTCTCGTCAAACCCGGCGGCGCTGCAATGACCGGGCGAGGTGCAGGACACGATTGACACAATGCTGATCCCCACGAGCTGGGCGGTTCCCCAGACCCCGCCAGTCTGGTTGACAACAAATCGCTAGCAACACCTGAATTGTTGTACGAGCCGCCACCAGCGCTGCAGTTGCCCGGCGACGCGCACGAGATCGAGACGATTTGCGCAGACCCTCCTGTCAGGCCCGGGACTTGTTCAGCTGTATTCCAAGTACTGCCTGAGGCGGCGGAAGCAGTGTACGGCACCCCAGTCGCCGCTGCACTGGCATCGCTCACCGCTAGCGGACATACTGCGGCCGTGAGCATGACCGCAGCAACTAGCTCGGCACAGCGTTGTCGTGTCATTCGATCCCTGGCTCTGAACATGCTGCGAACAATATGGCAGAAGAAATCTTCCGACAGCGATTTGCTATCCCCGGGCGGAAGAAATAATGAAGGGCCGCTGATCAACGGGAACATAGACAACGAATCGATATCTCAATGCCAAAGTGCACTAAAAGTTGATGGATCAAAGGGTAATTAGTCAATGGCGGCACTAGCTGATAGAATATGTTAAGGCTCTCTCGCATCGGGCGTTAGAGACTCGTAACGTAGCGCGCCACAAGATCCTCGCGGCCCCGGCCGCAGGTTGGTCGGCCAGAGTTGCGCCTGCCCCGATAGCTGCACCTTCCGGGACTGTCGGGCAGGTTCTGTCATCCCTGAGTCGAAGATCGGCGGAGCCGACGCCGTAGGCGCTCTTGACAGGTTCTGGCCGTGCCGGACAATGCCGAGTTCGGGAGCACACCTGCTACCGATAGCTGCCAACTCCGGCCAACCCCTGTCCACCGCCTGGACGATGAGCACTCTCGTCCGGCAAGGCGGCCCCGTGGTCTTAGTTCTTCGCGCCAGCCGACCGGCGTCAGGCGCCCCCGCTGCGGGAGCGCCAGCGGGAGCTGCGGCGTGCGCGCCGAGTTGGCGGCGCGAGCGGCCCGGCGGGCCGCCTTGAAGACGTACAGAAACTCCTCACCCGCCAGCAGGCGCAGCAGGCGCACCACCGGCCCCCGCCGCGACCGGGACACCGTCCACTCGCGGCGGAACCGGGCCGCCCGGCACGCCGGGAGGTCTGGCGCTGTGTGATCGGATAGCAGCATGGCGGATAACCCGATGAAAGTCAGGATCGGTGTCTCGCTGGGCGCGGCGGGTGTCCCGGACCAGTTCAGTGCGGCGGTGGACGCCCTGGAGGCGGCCGGGGTCGATTCCCTGTGGCTGCCGGAGATGGTCTACGGGTCACTGGTGGATCCGTTTATCGGCATGGCCCACGCGCTGGCCCGGACGTCCCGGCTGAAGGTGGGCACCGGGGTGGCGGTGCTGCCCGGTCGCCACCCGGTCCTGGTGGCCAAGCAGCTGGCCACCCTGGCCGGACTGGCCCCCCGGCGGGTGCTGCCCGTGTTCGGCCTGAAACCGGCCCGGCCGGGCGAGCTGACCGCGTTCCCCGTGCCACCCGGCCGCCGGGCGGCGATCTTCGACGAGTCCCTCACCCTGATCCGGCTGCTGCTCAGCCAGGACGCGGTGTCGTTCGAGGGCGAGTTCTTCACGGCCGAGTCGGCCAGCGCTGGCCCGCGCCCTGGCCGTCCGCTGGACATCTGGCTCGGCGGCAGTGCCCCGGGAGCGCTGCAGCGGGTCGGTCGGCTGGGTGACGGGTGGCTGGCCAGCTTCCTGACCCCCGCCGAGGCCGGGGCGGGCCGGCGGGCCATCGAGGAGGCCGCCGCCGGGGCCGGCCGGAAGATCGAGCCGGACCACTACGGCATCAGCCTGGCCGTGGCGGACGAGGCATCCCGGCCCGGGCTGCTGGAGGCCGCGCGGCGCCGCCGCCCGGACGCCGATCCGGAGCAGCTGATCGCGTCCGGCTGGGCCGGGGCACGGGCCATGATCGGGGCCTATGTGGAGGCGGGGCTGACCAAGTTCGTCATCAGGCCGGGCTGGGACCCCGTCAACCCGGACCGGTTCACCGCGGACTTCGCCCGCGAGATGATCCCGCTGCAGACCTGATCACACCAGGCCCTGTGGCCGCTCAGCCGTGGGCGAGCACGACCCAGACCGGCCCGCGGGCGAACGTCATCCGCTGCCCGGAGGCCGTGGTAAACGTGGTGCCGTCCGAGCCGTGCGGGCGCGCCCAGTGAACCTGCCACGCTTTCCCGTCGCGGAGCACCACCGCCCGGCCCGCGCCGGTGCTGTAGGCGTACGGGGCCGGGCCGCCCCATTCCCGGAAGCGGGACGAACCGACCCGGGTGTACTGGATGACGACGGTGGGCGCGCCCAGCTGGCGTTCGGTGGCCGCACCGCCCGCGGTGCCTCCGATCGCCGGCCCGGACAGTGCGGGAGCGCCATCCATCCAGACCAGCCACCGGCCCTGGCCCGCCGACCAGCGGAACGTGAACGACGCGGCCGGGTAGGACACCGACCGCGCCGCGGTGACGGTGCCGCCGGCCGGCGCCGGGCCGAACCGGAAGCCGATGTCCCGGGCGGTGCTGGCGCCGTGGGCTTCGGCGAGCAGCTGGCTGGTGCGGGCGTACAGGTTGTACGGGGCGGCCCGGAGGTCGTCGCGGTAGTAGCCACCCACTCGCCCGGCGTAGAGATCCACGATGCGGGCCCGTTCTACCACCGGCAGCAGCTGGGGCTGCGCCCCCGAGTAGGCAAACGCGGGCCGGCCGAACTGGCGGAGTAGCTGCAGGTCGTCGTCGCGTGCACTGCGGACCGGGCCGACAACCGGCGGAAGGTGGGAGGAAAAGATGGCGCAGAACCGGCTCAGCCCGCCTTCAACCGGCAGCACATAGACGATGTCCGCCCCGGCCAGCCCGGTCTGGGGCCTGGCGTTCACGATGTTGTCGATCTTCACGGCCAGCACCGGGCCGAGGGACCTGACCGGTTCCCCGGTGAACAGGGACACAAGCTGTCGGGCGGGACTCGCGGCCTGGGCGTGGCTGGCCGGGGTGACCGGCGCCGGCTTCGGCCGGAAGACGAACAGCCCGGCCACGACCAGGGCGCACGCCGCCACGACGCTGCCCGCCACGATGATGATCCTGCGCCGGTTCCGCATGTCGACGCCACCCTTGATCCGCGGGGCAGCACGGGCCCCGCCAGAGGGCGGCCGGCCAGCACTGCTTCCCCTGTGGTTATTCCCCGCCCCGCACCGCTCTAGCCGGGCCGAACGTCCCCGCAGCCGGCCGGCGATGGTCCGCCCGCGCGGTGCGGCCGGCTGACCCGGCCGATGGTCCGCCCAGACGGTCCGGCTGACTGGCCCGCATGCCCGGCCGATTCGCGGGCAGCGGACGTTGCTGTGAGCGGTCACATCTGCTCTGGGCACCGCGGCCCGGAGCTCTCGGTGGCCGCGGAAAGGACGTGGGGTCATGATCGGAAACCGCGGGCAAGCAGGGCTACCCGGCCAGCAGCAGTCCAGCACCAAGGCCCCGCCAGCCCAGCCCACCCAGGCCCAGCCCACCCAGGCCCAGCCCACTCAGGCCGACCAACCGACCCAGACCACCCGGGCTGGCCAGCCCGCCGAGCTGCCGGTCTCGGCGGTCTCGTTAACCGCTTTCCGGGGCACCCCCCGCTACACCTACCTGGTGGCGGCGGTCGCCGCGCTGGGCGGGATGTTGTTCGGGTACGACATCGGCGTGATCAGCGGGGCGGAGAACCTGCTCACGAGCAGCTTCCGGCTCAGCAGCACGACCGAGGAGCTGGCCGTGTCCGCGGTCCTGATCGGCGCGGTCATCGGCGGCGCCATCGGCGGCCGGCTGGCCGACCGGTTCAGCCGGCGCCGAGCGCTGATCGCGCTGGCCATCCTTTATGGGGCCGGGGCCATCCTGACCGCGTTCTCGTGGAATCTGGGCTCGTTCCTGGCCTTCCGGATCATCACCGGTGTCGCGGTGGGGGCCTCGTCGCTGATCGTCCCGGCCTACATCGCAGAGATGTCCCCGGCGCGTATCCGTGGCGGCCTGGTGGTGCTGCAGCAACTGGCCATCTCCTTCGGCATCCTGCTGTCCTACGCGCTGGACTTCGCCTTCGACTCGGCTGGCTGGGGCTGGCGGCCGATGTTCGGGTTCGCCGTGCTGCCCGCCCTGGCCCTGGCCATCGGCATGCTGTTCATGTCCTACTCGCCCCGGTGGCTCGGTATGAACAACCGCTGGGACGAGGCCGCCCAGGTTCTCGAGCGCATCGACCCGGAACACCAGGAGGAAGAACTCGATCTGCTGCACCAGGACGTGAGCGATAGCGAGGGCACATCCTGGCGCGAACTGCTCCGCCCTGGCCTGCGCGGGGCCCTGATCGCCGGGGTGGGCCTGGCCGTGTTTCAGCAGTTCGTGGGGCCGAACACGGTCCTGTTCTACACACCGACGATCTTCGGCTACGCGGGGGTGAGCGGGAACCCGCTGCTTCCGACGATCTATGTAGGGGCCACGCTGTTCCTCTTCGTGCTCCCGACGATCGCGTTCGTGGACGTGGTCGGCCGCAAGAAGCTTTTCTATCTCGGCCTGGCCGGGATGGGATCCATGCTGGTGCTACTCGGCGTCGCGTTCGATGTGGGCCCCAAGAGCTGGGGCGCCGGGGTCCTGATCATCCTGCTGATCTACGTGGCCTGTTATTCAATGTCGATTTCGCCACTGTTCTGGCTGATGACCGCGGAAGTCTTCCCGAACCGCCTGCGCGCGGTGGGCGCCAGCGCGGCCACGGTGTCCAACTGGAGCGCGAACCTGCTGGTCAGCGTCACCTTCCTGACGCTGATCAATGGCATCGGCAAGTCGTGGACGTTCTGGTTGTACGCGATCTTCGCCGCCCTGGCGATCGTGTTCGTCTGGCGCTGCGTCCCGGAGACCAGGGGGCGCCCGCTCGAGCACATCGACGAGTACTGGACCAACGGCCGTCGCTGGCCGGCGGACAGTCAGCACGCTGAGAATCAGCAGGCAGCCCGCTGACGCGCGAAGCCGCGGCTCAGTAACCGGGAGGCCAGGAGTGCACGGGCTCGTTGCTGTGCATGTGCTCGATGTAACGCTGGGTCATCCGGCGCAGCGCCGCGCCCCGGTCGAGCTGCCCCCCGCGCTCCAACTGGTGCACGGTCTCCGCCTGCCAGGTCGCGCCGGTCCGCCCAGCCAGGCAACGCTGCTCGATAATGTCCAGGCAGCGGTCGGCGTGCCGGGAATCGACACCCCACCGGGTCAGGCCCTCATGGGCCATAGGCAGCAGCCGCCGCAGCGTGAGCTCGGTGGCCGGCACGACGCCCAGGCCCGGCCAGTACAGATGTGCGTCGATGCCGTGGCGGGCCGCCTCCATCAGGTTCTCCCCGGCCGCAGCGAACGACATCCGGGTCCAGATCGGCCGCTCGGCCTCCGCCAGCGCGCGGACCAGCCCGTAGTAGAAGGCGGCGTTAGCGGTGATGTCCGCGGCGGTTGGGCCGGCCGGCAGCACCCGGTTCTCGACCCGCAGATGCGGCCGCCCGTCCATCACCGCATACACCGGCCGGTTCCAGCGGTACACCGTGCCGTTGTGCAGGGTCAGTTCGGCGAGTTCCGGGACACTCCCCCGCTCCAGTTCGGCCACCGGGTCCTCGTCAGCGCACAGCGGCAGCAACGCCGGGAAGTAGCGGATGTTCTCCTCGAACAGGTCGAACACCGAGGTGATCCAGCGCTCGCCGAACCAGACCCGGGGCCGCACCCCCTGCACCCGGAGCTCCTCCGGCCGGGTATCGGTGGCCTGCTGGAACAGGGTGATCCTCGTCTCGCGCCACAGTTCACGGCCGAACAGGAACGGCGAGTTGGCGGCCAGGGCAACCTGCACGCCCGCGATGGCCTGTGCCGCATTCCAGTAGTTCCCGAACGCGTCCGGGCTGACCTGGAGATGACATTGCACGCTGGTGCAGGCCGCCTCGGCCATGATGTTGTCCACGTGGGTCAGCAGCTGTTCCGGGCCCTCGATGGCGATCCGCGCGTCTTCACCGCGCGCGGCGCAGATCTGCTCGTTCAGCAGCCAGAACCGCGGGTTGTCCGACATGGCGTCCTCGCTCACATCGGCCTGCTGGAGGCTGGGCAGGATGCCGACCATGGCGAGCCGGCTCCCCACGTCCCTGGCCCTCTGGTCCGCGTACTTCAGGTTGGCCAGCAGTTGCGCCTCCAGCTGGTCCAGGGCATCGCCGCACAGCGGCCGCGGCGGGATGTTGATCTCGATGTTGAACCGGCCGAGCTCCGGGGCCCAGGACGGATCCCCGATCGCGTCCAGCACGTCCGGGCTGCGCATCGACGCCGTACCCGAGTCGTCCACCAGGTTGACCTCAACTTCGAGGCCCACCTGCCGGGTGGAGGTCTCGAACCACGAATCACGCAGCATCCGCGCGAGCACGTCCAGGCACTGACGCACCTTCTCCCGGTAGCGGCGCCGGTCCTGCTGGCTTACCGTGATCGCTGGAACGTCCTTGCCCATTCGGCCCCTCCGCGCGCGACCATGGGAGATGGCCTCCTGCCCACCCTGACACGTCAATCCCGGTCTGACCAGACACGATGCGACGCACTAGGACTGAAAAGGGGCAAATTTGACACTCGGTGCGGGCCGTGACGATCCGAGCTGGCCGCGGCGTTGCGCCGGGTGGCCGAAAGAGCGCAGCAGCGCCTGGGACTCCAGGTTAGTGCCGTGATCAGCGGCACGCGGAACCCCTACTGTGGCGCGGGGTAACTCAGGTAATCGGCTCAGGCCGAGCGCCGCTCCGCGGTCTCCTCCGCGGCCTCGACCTGCTCGGGATCCACCGAGCCGGGCTCCCGCGGGAAGACGAGCCAGTGCAGCCCGGCGGCGATCGCGCCGCCGACCAGTGGGGCCACGATGAACAGCCACACCTGGCTGAGAGCGGTGCCGCCGACGATCAGCGCCGGCCCGAGGCTGCGCGCCGGGTTCACTGAGGTCCCCGTGAGGGGGATGCCGATGAGGTGAACGACGGTCAGCGACAGCCCGATGACGACGCCCGCGGTGGCGGTATTACCGAGCTTCCCGGTCACCCCGAGGATCACGAACACGAACAGCGCGGTCAGCACCACCTCGGCCAGGAACGCGCCACCCGCCCCGATGTGGATGTCGGACGCGGCTCCCCAGCCGTTCGTGCCCAGTCCCGTCGCCGTCCGGCTGTACAGGGGTGACGTGGAGAACATTCCCCACAGCAGCAGGGCGCCGAGGATGCCGCCGAGAAACTGGGCGATCCAGTAGCCCGCCGCCTCGGCCAGCGAAATCCGCCGGGCCAGCCAGGCGCCCAGGGTGACCGCCGGATTGACGTGGCACCCCGAGATCGGGCCGAGCACGTAGGCCAGAGCCAGCAGGACCAGGCCGAACGCCAGCGCCGTGGCCACCACGCCGGCCGCGACGCTGCCGCCGTCGAATTTGAACCCGAAATTCAGGGTCGCGACCCCGACCCCGAAGAAGACCAGCAGCCCGGTCCCGAGCAGCTCTGCCGCAAATCTACGCATCATCGTGTTATGTCCCCCTACGCGACCCTAGACACATGACTCCTATCGTGCAATTCGGTGCAACCCGACCAGAGGTTGCCGGCCGGGGGTCACCGGCCGGCACCGAGGGCCATTCTCACCCAGCCCGGGACATCCCGCCCGAAGCCGGGCAGCTCAGATACCCGCGGGGGCTGGCGTTGCGCAGCCGCACTGATGTGCGGCGCGTGCCCGGGATTCGTCCTCCACCCGGGAACTAACGCACACCGGAAACTAACCAGTACCTGGGCTATTCGGCCCAGGGAATGCCCGCCGTGTCGGCCGCCGCGCGCAACCCCCTGGTCGCGCCGTGACGCAGCCCGGTTTGCGGACCAGGGCTACGCTCACCATGAGCAGGAACATGTAGGGCAGATCCTGGATCTGGGAGAAGTCCGCCCCGGGAATCGGTGCGATCAGCGGCCCGATGAACTGGTCGCCGATGATGTTGTCATAGACCTTGAGCAATACGCCCAGGGTGCCACGATGAGGATGTCCTGGGTCGTCCGGCGGGCCCAGCGCTTTCAACCGCGCGGCGCCGGCCAGAGGACGATCGCGATCCCGATGACGCAGACGGCCCAGACGAGCCAGTACCAGAAGGCTCTCGCGCCCGGGGACAACTTGATGGTCGAGGTGTGGATCGATGCAAGCGCCACTGCCGTGCCCATGCGTCACTCCCGCGCACTCGCGTTGGTTACGTACTGGGCGGACGACATAGGCACCATGGCCGCACGTCCATTCAAGGTCCGGCCAGGGCGGCAGACAACGCCCGGACGGTCTTCTTCACGGGATGTTCACCCGGCCGGGGACCAGGGTGCGGGCGCGTGGTTAGCCCCGCTGCCGTGAATCTGATTCGGTAGGCGCATGAGCAGGCGAGAGGGAACCAGGACGTGAGCAGTACCACGCGCCACCGGGGCCGGTGGACGCAGGATGATCGCTGCGGATCACCGTGGCAGTACCTGCCGGTCGAAGTACCACCCGGGTCGGCCGCCCTGCGGGTCGAACTCGACTACGACCGCTCCGGCGCGGTCCTCGACCTCGGCTGCTTCGGGCCCACCGGCTTCCGCGGCTGGTCCGGCGGGGCCCGGTCTTCGTTCGTGATCGCCTCCAGCGAGGCCACACCCGGCTATCTTCCGGGTGAGCTTGAGCCTGGCCTGTGGCACGTCGTGATCGGCCTGTACCGGCTCCCACCCGATGGCGCCGGGTACTCGGTGACAGCTTCGGTCAGCAGTACGCCCGGCCGGCTGCGCCCGGACCCGCCCGCCGCCGCCCCGGCCCCGCTTAGGGAGCGGCCGCCCCGGCGCGAACTGCCCGCCCGGCCCGGGCACCGCTGGCTGGCCGGTGACCTGCACACGCATACTGTGCATTCCGATGGCGAGCTGACCGTGGCCGAACTGGCCCGGTTCGCAGCCGCCCAGGGGCTCGGCTACCTGGCCGTGACCGACCACAACACGACGAGCCATCATGCCGAACTCGCGGAAGCGGCGGCCCGGTACGGGATCATCCTGATCCCCGGCCAGGAGGTCACCACCGAGGATGGGCACGCGAACGCGCTCGGCGACGTGGGCTGGATCGACTTCCGGGAGCCGCCCGACCAGTGGCTGGAGACCACCGAGCGGCAGGGCGGCCTGCTGTCGGTGAATCATCCGATCGGCGGCCACGTCAGCTGGATCTGGCCGATGCGGCGGCGGCCGCCACTGGCCGAGGTCTGGCATTGGAGCTGGATGGATCCGCACTGGACCACCCCGCTGGCCTGGTGGCTGGCCTGGGATCCGACAGCGGTCCCGGTCGGCGGGAGCGACTGGCACCGGCCGGGCTCAGACGCAATCCCCGGGACCCCCACGACCTGGGTGGAATGCGCTGGCGAGGGACCCGGCACCGTGCTCGACGGCTTGCGGGCTGGCCGGGTCACGATCTCCGCGCGGCGCGACGGCCCCGTGCTGCTGCGCCAGGACGGCGAGTTCGTGGCGGTCGGCGCGGACGGCACCATCCTGGCCGGACCGGACGGCCAGCGGACCGTGGTGCGCGGGGAGAGGGCCGTGTACCCGGCGGCCGCTGGGTACCACCGGCTGCTCGACTTTACCGGCGCCACGTTGGCGCTCACCGGGTAGCAGGCCCGAGCCAGCACTGGCCGGTCAGGAACTAGGCGGTCAGGCGGCGCCCGGCCGGCGCCCGCGAGGACGGCAGGTGGCCGGCTTAGCTCGTGATCGTGATCCGGAAGACGGGGAAGCCGGGGGCGATCCCACGGATCTGCTCCTCGGTAGCGTCCGCCTTGACGCCCTCGAAGAACCGTCCCACCTCCCAGCCCCACTTGCGCAGGTACTCGCGCAGCACCGGTGGCTTGTCCGCGTCGGCCATCTCGGTGGCGGTGAAGCGCTGGGTCCGGCGCCCCACCCGCAGTTCGCCTTCACCGGCGGCTCGCAGGTTGCGGACCCACTGGGCCTGGCCCCGGGGGGCGACCAGGTAGCGGGTGCCGTCCACCGTCAGCAGATTCACCGGAGTGGTCCGCCACTCACCGCTCTTGCGGCCGCGGACGGCCAGCACCCGCGACCCCATGATGCTGATCCCGGCCCGGGTCAGCGCGCCGACCGTCGAGTTGAACATCCGGTCCATACCGGTCGGGGCGAGGTAGCGGCTCTCCGGGCTGGCGTTCATGACGGCTCCTCTGTCTGGAAGTGCGAGGGAGAGAGCGCTGCTCTCTTGTAAGAGCAGTATGCACAGAGACTGTCCGACAAGTCAAGAGCAGTGCTCTCGAATCTGACGGCCGATCCGTGAACGAATTGGGCCTATCCGTTGCCGGGCCGGGCCGATCCGTGAACGGGCCGGATGACCTGTCACCGGGCTGGCCAGCGAGCCACACTGGTCCCTCCCGCCCACATTTCCCGCGGACCGTTCGCCCTAAACGGGACAAAACACCCGTCAGGACGCACGTCACACGGGAAAAGTCGGCGCTGGCCATGATCAACTGGCCATGATCAATGTGACCCATGGTGCTAATGGTGCGAGTCAGCCCGGAGGAGCGGTCGGCTCCCTTGAGCTACGTCCCGGGCCAGCTGCCCTGAGCTACGTCCGGGCGGGCTGGGCTACGTCCGGGCCAGCAGGGCGGCCCGGGCGCGCAGGATCGCCCTGGTCGAGGCGACGTTGCTGAACTCATCCGGCTGAACCGGGCATTCCCCGGCGGCGATAGCCCGATCCAGTTTGGTCCGGGCGACCGCTGAACTGATCATCTCGAAGATCATGCTGGGATCCTCGGCGGCCATGTCCTGGGTGCGGGCGAGGACGTCCCCGGCCTCCCCCACCCAGACGTTTTTGATCGCACCACCGCAAGAATGATCCAGCAGGAGCGAGACCACATGCCGCCCGGCCTGGTACTCGAAGATCAGGGTCACGGCTTCCTGGACACCCCGGTCGTCGCCGTAACGCCAGCACTCCCCTACCGACGGCGAGCCCACCTCGGCCGCCCAGGCGGGGTCCGGAACTCCCCGCGCGGCCAGCCGGCTCGCGGCCTCGTTCGCGGGCGTGCGCAGGTCAGGCCAGCCGAGCGCGCCGAGGACCCGCAGGATGGCCAGGGCTTCGGGTCTCCCGCTCCGTTCGGCGGCAGGCACCATCGCCTGCGCCGCCAGGCTGGCCGGGCCGCCCAGCGCGGCCAGGATGTCCGAGCCCCACAGCTCCGCCTCCAGCGGGCTGGCGATCTCGCCCAGCACCATCCGCGCCTCGGTCAGCACGGCCGCGAAGGCATCATCCGGTGAAGACCGGCCGAATACCGCTTCTAGATCAAGGTCACCGGACATGCACACCGGCCAGTGTGTCAACGCAATCCAGGTCCATGCCGGGCATCCTGCCACGGTCGCTGCGATGATGGGCGGGAACCACAGGAGGTACTGTGCGCCCGACGTCACGATGGGGCATCACGCTCCCACTGAGCGGTATACCCCTGACCGGCCAGCGCGACCTCGTGGCCGCCCTGCCAGACCTGGGCTACACCGACGCCTGGTCGTCGGAAGTCACTGGCTACGACGCGTTCACGCCGCTGGCCCTGGCCGCCCAGTGGACCAGCAAACAGGGGACCAGCACGCCGGGAGCCGACCCGGTGGAAGCCGGCCTGGGCGAGGGTGGCCTGCGGCTGGGCACGGCCGTCGCCAACATCTACACCCGCGGGCCGGCCCTGCTGGCCATGAGCGCGGCCACCCTCGCGGCCATCGCCCCCGGCCGTTTCGTGCTGGGTATCGGGGTGTCCTCGCCCGCGGTGGTGACGGACTGGAACGGGATCGCGCTGGAGCGCCCGTATCAGCGGGCCCGGGACACGCTGCGTTTTCTGCGCCGCGCACTGGCCGGGGAAAAGGTCTCCATGGATGGGGACACCTTCAGCATCAACGGTTTCCGGCTGGACCCTGCGCCGGTCCCGCCGCCTGCGCTGGCCCTGGCCGCGCTGCGGCCAGGAATGATCTCCCTGGCCGCAGCGCTGTCGGACGGGGCGATCACGAACTGGCTCTCCTCCGAGGACGTGCCGGCCGTCCGTGCGGTGGCCGGCCCCGGCTGCGAGCTGATCGCCCGCATCTTCGTCTGCCCGACCGCGGACGCCGACCTGGCCCGGCAGATCGGCCGCCGGATGATCGCGGCCTATCTCACCGTCCCGGCGTACGCGGCGTTCCACGACTGGCTCGGCCGCGGCCCCCGGCTCCAGCCGATGGCGGAGTGCTGGGCTGCGGGTGACCGTAAAGGCGCGCTCGCAGCCATCGGCGACGACCTGGTCAACGAGTTGCTCGTGCACGGCCCGCCTCGCTACTGCCGGGAGCGCGTGGCCGAGTATCACGCCGCCGGGCTGGACACTCCGGTCATCGCGATCGTGCCGGTACCAGGCCTGGACCAGGCTCAGGTCATCCGGGAACTGGCCCCGGCCTGACCGCGACCCGGCCGTCCCAGGCCGACCGCCCAGGCCCAACCGCGGCCTAACCGCCCCGGATTGACCGCGACCCGGCCGGGCCGCTCCCGGGCGGGCCGGGACTACCAGACCCCGGGCAGTTGCCCGCCGTACCAGGACTCGATCAGCCGGTGCGCGATGGACACCGGGGGCGGCAGCAGGATCTCCCGGGAGGCCAGCGCGCTGCGCAACTCGTCCCGGCTGAACCAGTGCGCCTCGGCGATCTCGTCGTCGTCCACCCTTATCTCGAGATCGCCCGCGGCGGACGCACGGAAGCCGAGCATCAGGCTCTGCGGCATCGGCCACGGCTGGCTTCCCACATAACGCACCTGGGCGACGGTGATCCCGGTTTCCTCCCCGACCTCACGGGCGACCGCCTGCTCCGCGGATTCCCCAGGCTCGACGAAGCCCGCCAGGATGGACACGCGGCGCTCCGGCCAGCGCCGGTTGCGGGCCAGCAGGCACCGGTCGTCCGGATCGGTGACCAGCATGATGACGGCGGGGTCGACCCGCGGGAAATGCTCGCTGCCGTCGGCCGGACAGCGCTGGGCGTGCCCGGCGGCGACCGTTACGGTCGGCGTCCCACAGCGCGGGCAGTGGGTATGGGTGGCATGCCAGTTGGCCAGCGCCACGGCGTGCGTGAACAGCCCCGCGTCCCGGTCGTTCAGCAGCGCTGCCGCCTCCCGCAGATCCGCGGGGCGCAGGCCCGGCTTGGCCCGGGCTAGCCACGCGACCTGCTCGGTCACGGTCTGCTGCTCGGGAGCCTCTGGCGCCGCGGCCTCGGCGTCCACTGCCTGGCCGGGCGCGGCCGCCCCGGCGGGTGCCTCCCCGGCGGGTGCCTCCCCGGCGGGTGCCTCCCCGGCGGGTGCCTCCCCGGCGGGTGCCCCCGCCCCGGTCCCGCCCGCGGTCTCTCCGCCCGCTTCCTGCCGCAGCCCGTCCTGGGCTGGCGCCTCCGGTGCTTGGTCCGGGGCGACGTGGTCGCGCTCCCCCGTTATTGATGAGTCTGCGGTTGTTTCCGTGACCGTCAGGGACTGCAGGCACCCAGGCGGCCCCATCACGCCGAAGTAGGCCACCTCCGCGTCGTCCACCCCGAGCAGAAACCGGAGTCCCTCCGGGGCCTGGGCGGGAGGGACCAGCACCAGTTCGGCCTCCTGGTCACCGAACCGGACCAGCGCCCGCGCGTTCTCCAGGACCAGCACCCGGGTCGCCGGGTCAGCCCAGGTCGCGGCGAGCCAGTCAGCGTCGGCCCGACGGGCGCTGACCCGGTCCACGGCGCCGCGGGCCAGTACGAACCCGCCCAGGTCGCCGGCGTACTCCTGCGCCTCGGCCGCGTCGGCCGGGCTGTCCGGCGGGCCGGCGGCGGTGTCCGGCGGGCTGGCGACGGTGTCCGGCGTATCGGCGGGGGCGTCTGGCGTATCAGCCCCGGTGCTCTGCGCGGCGCTCACCGGGCGGCCGTGATCCCGGCGCGATCCGCGGCCAGATCCGTCCAGAGGTAGGCCACCGCCTCCGCTCCGCGCAGCAGTAGCGCCATCTCCACCTTTTCGTTCGGTGCGTGGATGCGGTCCTCATCCAGCCCCACCGCCACGAAGACCAGCGGGGCGCCCAGGATCTCGGCGAGATCGGCTTCCGGGCCGCTGCCGCCCTCCCGGGTGAACAGCACTTCGCGGCCGAACGAGCGCTCCATGGCCCGCTTGGCTGCCTGCACCCCGGGCGAGTGGAGTGGTGAGAACGCGGGCCGCACCCCGGGGCCGCTGAAGGTCACGGCGGCCTCGATGCCCGGCGGGGTGTGCGTGGCCACGTACTCGCGCAACGCGACCGCGATGTCGGCCGGCTCCTGGTTCGCCACCAGCCGGAACGACACTTTGGCGTGCGCCTGGCTGGGCACGATGGTCTTGGGCCCGGGCCCGGTGTGGCCGCCCCACATGCCGTTGATCTCGGCGGTGGGCCGGGCCCAGACGCGTTCGAGCGTGGTGAAGCCTGCTTCGCCCGCGGCCGCCTGACTGCCGCCGGCGTCCGCCAGCCAGGCTTTCTCGTCGAACGGGAGCCGGGCGAACAGTTCCCGCTCGGTGCTGGTGAGCGGCAGCACCGCATCGTAGAAGCCAGGCAGGGTGACCCGGCCCTCGTGGTCGTGCAAGCCGGCCAGCAGCGCGGCCATGGCGTGCAGCGGGTTCGGCACCCCACCCCCGAACGAGCCCGAGTGCACGTCGGTTTCCGCACCGCGCAGGTCGATCTGGGCGTCAATGAGGCCGCGCATCCCGGTGCACATCGACGGGACATCGGCCGCCCACATCGTGGTGTCGGAGATCACGATCATGTCGCAGCTGAGCCGGTCGGCCCGGCTGCGCAGCAAGTCAGCGAAGTGCGGGGACCCCGATTCCTCTTCTCCCTCGATAAGGAACTTCAGCGAGACGGGCGGGGCGGCAGCGGGCGGGGCGGCAGCGGGCGGCGCGGCGGCAGCGGGCGGCGCGGCGGCAGCGGGCGGCGCGGCGGCAGCGGGCGGCGCGCCTGCGGCGCTGATCCCGCCCCCGGCGGCCAGGCAGGCCCGCAGGCCGAGAACGTGCAGGAGGACCTGGCCCTTGTCGTCCGAGGCACCCCGGCCGAGGATCTGGCCATCGCGTTCAGCGGGCTCGAACGGCGGGGAATGCCACTCGTCCAGGGGTTCCACGGGCTGGACGTCGTGGTGACCGTAGACCAGAACGGTAGGCGCGCCCGGGTCCTGGGCCGGCCACTGGGCGAAGACGGCGGGCTGACCGGGTGCGCTGGCCGGGCCGGTCTCCCAGATCTCCACCGTGGGAAAGCCGGTGCCGGTGAGATGCCCGGCGAGCCACTCCGCGGAAGCCCGTACCTCGCCGTGATGACCCGGGTCGGCGGAGATAGACGGGATGGCCAGCCACGACTTGAGCTGGTCAAAGAATTCCCGCGCGTTGCTGTCGATGTAGTCGCGCACATCCATGAGCGGTGAGCCCTCCTCGCCGGACCTGGCCGGCTATCTAATAAACCAGCATCACGGGCACCCTCGGCCATTCCCCCCGCCTCACCCCGGGACCCTGGCGCCGGCCTGGTAGTACCACCTCCGCCGCCGGCTACTCCAGCGGGAGCAGATTCGCCTCCCGGCGGAGGCAGAGATCACCCTTCGGCATGACGACGCCGCGGCCCGCACCTCGTAGCGTGGTGACACATGACGCTACCGCTGACCCGCCCGCCACGCGGGGACGCCGGCCACGATGCCCGTCCCCGCTCCTCCCCCCGGCCGCCCTGGCGGCCGGGGCGGTCGCGGCCGTGGCGGGACTGGGCGCGTCACGGCCGGGACCGCCTGAGTCACTGGCAGGACCGGGCCTGCCAGCGGCAGGAGCGGAACCCGCTGTCGCGAGCGTGGGCCACCAGCCCGCGCGGGGCCGCCATCTTGCTGGCGGTCTGCATGCTGTTCGCCGGCGCGGTCGCGCTGTTCAGCACCAACCCGCCGGAGCGGCTATGGGGCATCCTGGCCGTCGGCCCGTACGGCCTCGCGGCCCTCGCCGCGCTGCTGGCTGGCCGGCGAGGACGCAGGATCGCCGTGGCGGTCAGCCTGGCGGGGGCGGTGATCGTGCCGCTGGCCTGGATGGCCTGGACTGGGCGGGCGCAGCCGGAAGTCGGCGTGGTCATCCACTCGGCCGGGCTGTTCCTGCACGACGGCACGCCGTATCAGGCCGCTCACGCCGTGGCCACCGCGCACAACCCGTACGTCTACAACCCCTACCTGCCGGCCCTCGCCGTGTTCGGGGTCCCGCACGCCCTCTTCGGGGGCGGCCTGCTCACCGATCCGCGGCTGTGGTTCGGGGTGGTGTTCATACTCGGGTTCGCGGGGACGCTGGCCCTGAGTGGGGTGCCGCGGCCCTGGCTGTGGACGGCGGTCGTCACCGCTTCGCCCATCATCGCGTTCCCGCTCACCACGGGCGGCGACGACCTGCCCGTGCTGGCGCTGATCTGTGTCGGCCTGGCGCTGCTGCGGGGCGCCCCGGCCCAGCGGCCTGCGCTCCAGCCTGAGCGCCCTCCTGGGCTCCGGCCTGTGCTGCGGATCATCCTGGCCGGCCTGGTCCTGGGCCTGGCCGCGGCCATGAAGGCCACCGCCTGGCCCGCGCTGGCGATCGCCCTGGCCCTGGTGCTGGCGCGCGACGGCAAGCGCGCCGCGGGCTGGCTCGCGCTGGCCACGATCGCCGTGCCGATCGCGGTGGACGGGCCGGTCCTCATCGCCCAGCCCGCCGCGGTGGTGTCCAACACCATCTTGTTCCCGCTCGGCCTCACCAAGATCAAGAGCCCGGCCGCCAGCTTCCTGCCCGGCCACCTGATCGCCGAGGCCTGGGGGCCAGGGCACCTGGTGGCCATCGGGCTGGTCTTGCTGGCCGGGCTGGGCGTGGCCGCGTCCCTGGTGCTGCGCCCGCCCCGGGACGAGCGCACGGCGGGCTGGCGGCTGGTGACCGGGCTGGTGCTGATGTTCGCGTTCGCGCCGGCCAGCCGGTTCGGGTACGCGGTCTACCCGCTCGGCCTGGCCTGCTGGCTGCTGCTCGCCGCCCCGGCCGCCAGGAGCCACATCTCCGCTTACGAAGCGGCGCCGGCCAGCCCCGCCAGCCCCATGGAACCGGGCCCGCGGGAGTCCGCGGGCTCACCGGCGGTCTCCCGCAACTAGGCCGCGCATCCGGCCCCCGGGCGCAGCCCGCAGTCAGCTCCCAGCGCCCGCGGTGAGCTCCGGCGGGGTGTCGCCCGGGCCGATCTCGGCCTTGAGCGCGGCCAGCTCCTTATCCACCCCGGCGGCCGTCCCGGCCTCGTCGAGTTCCTTCTGGATATCGTCGGTGTCTCCCCCGACGTCTTCGAGCACCCCGGATGCGAGCAGCTCGTCAACGGCACCGGCCCGGGCCTGCATCTGGGCGATCTTGTCCTGAGTCCGCTGGAGCTCCGCTCCCGAGTCACCGATCGTCGTGGAGATCCCGGCGGCGCTCTCACCTATGGAGGTCTCGGCCTGCGCCGCGGTGTACTGGGCCTTCAGCACTTCTTTCTGGGTCCGGAAGGTGTTGACGCGCTTCTGCAGCGCGTCGAGGGTCTGCTCGAGCTTCTGCTCCTCCGCGGCGAGCTGATCGTGCTGCGGTTTCATGGCGTCGATCTGCTCCTGGGCGGCGGCCTTGCGGGAGAGGGCCTCCCGGGCCAGATCCTCCCGGCCCTGGGCCAGCGCGGCCTTGGCCTGGTCCTGGAGATGGTCCACCGAGTGCTGGAGTTGCTGCTCCTGCAGCTCGATCTGCTTACGCGACGCGGCGATGGCCACGATGCCGCGGCGGACCTGGGTGATCTGGTCGAGCATCTGCTCGTAGGACAGATCGAGCATCTCGTCGGGCTTCTCGGCGGAGTCGAGGGCCTTGTTGGCCTTGGCCTGGACGATGTCGTGGGCCCGCTGGAAGAGGGTCATGATGATCTGCTCCTCGTCGATGATGGGCAGAGCTCACGCCGATTCCGCGGCCAGCCAATCCCGGATCAGAGCCGGCGCACGCATCAGCACGGATATGCCGAGGCTACCGCCCGGGCCGCGGCCTCCCACGCCCAGCCATGCGCCTGATCACGAGGCGTGCCCGGTGCCTACCCGGCGCGATCGCGGACCCAGATCTCGAAGGGCTCACCAAGCACGTTCGATGGAGTGCTGTCCACGAGCCGGTAGCGCGCCGCCGAGAGTGCGTCCACGACCGGCGCATAGACGGCGGGCATTTCGGCGGGGTCTATCTCCACCAGGAGGAAATAGTGATCATGGATGGCCGCGACGTATGCGGGGGCGCCGCTCAGTTCGCGCCCGTCATCCCGGTACTTCATGACGAAGACGGTGGTGAAAGCGTCCTGCGTGGTCTGCTTGGCCAGGTAGTAGTGAACGACGTCGTTCTCGGCGATCAGGCAGGGACAGCCGGTGCGCTCGATGGCCGGCGCCAGGCCGCGGATCATCTGCGCCGAGTCCGGCCAGGCGCCGAATTGCCCGGCGCTGAGAGCGACCCCGGATATCACGAGCAGGAACACCATCACCAGGCCGGCCACGCGGGCATATTCGGCCTGCCTGGCCTGGACCGCGCGGACTACGGCCGCGAGCCCGTACCCGGCCACGATGCAGGCGAACCAGGCGCCGTACCCGACGTGCTTGAACAGGCTGAAGTTCGTGTGGATGCGCGCCTGTCCGAGGGGAGCCAGAAACACACTGGCGGCGAGGACCCAGGCGAGCGTCGTGAACCGCCGCCCTAGTCGCCTGCGGGTCGCGATGGCCGCGCCGATGATGGCCAGGAACGCGACAGCGCCCACCCACTCGGCGCTGGCGCCGAGCACCCGGAGCACGGGGACGGTGCTGCCCGGGCGGGCCAGCGTGGTGGACATGATCCCGGAAACGTAGCTATGGCCGCCGGCCAGGAACAGCACGGGAATGATCAGGACGGCCGTGTAGCCGGCCAGCCGGGTCCCCCGACGCACGGACCGCGGCCAGGCGCCGGCCGGGCCGAGCACGACCAGGGCGATGATGACCGGATTCCAGAGCAGGCTGGTGTACTTCGCCGCGTCAGCCAGTGCCATGGCGGCGGCGCAGCACACCAGCCATTGCTCGCCGTCCCAGGTCCCCGCCCCGGGGGCGGGCCGCACCGCGAACCAGGACGCCAGGGCCAGGAACATGACGGCCGGCGCGTCAAAGGTGGCCAGGGCACCGAGGAACTGGGTGGGCCCGATCGCCGTGAACACCACCGCGCTGGCGATGGCCGCCCCGCGCCCGAACAGAAGCCTGGTCACCGCGTAGAGCAGGACGGTCGCGGCGAGCATGCAGCCCAGGCTCAGGATCCGGGCCGTGGCCAGTCCCCCGATGCTGTTCGCGACCGCGCCCAGGGGAGGGTAGATGACCGGGGCGCCGGAGAAGTACGAGGCGAAGTCCGGCACGGCCGCGCCGTGCAGCCAGTGCGCCCATTCAAGATGGCCGGCCCACAAGTACAGCGCCTCATCCTGGTAGGCCGTATTCGACCACACCAGCCGCAGGGACAGACCGGCTTGGATCAGCAGGATGCCCACCAGCGGCCACGGGCCGGTGGTGAGGCGGGGCCGGAAGAAACGCCCCTTGTCCTGTTCCGTGGTGGCGCTCGCCGGGGCGGTTGGCAGCACGAGCGGTGCCGCGGCTTGCACCGTGGGTGCGCTGACCTGATCCTCAGCCATGAAGGCCGCAACTTACACCTTCCAGGCTGAATCCGCCCGGCGAATCATCTTCCGCGCGTGCCGTCGGCGAGTTCGCGGAGGATGTCGAGGTGCCCGTTGTGGCGGGCGGTCTCCTCGGCCAGGTGGAACAGGATCCAGCGCAGTGTGACCGGCTCGGTCCGCCAGCCCAGCTCGCCCTGGGAAGGAGTGTCCAGGTCGAGGGAAGCTACCTGGTCACGGTGCCGGGCGCAGGCAGCCCGGTAGTCCGCCAGCAGCGGGGCGAGTGGAACGGTGACCGCGATCCGGAACTCGCGATCGGGATCGTCGTCGGTCCACGGCGCGTCGATCGTGCCGCCGAGCAGCGTTTGCTCGATCCACGCCGTCTCGACCCAGCGCAGGTGGCTGACCAGCCCGGAGGTCGTGATCAGTGGTGAGCCAGGCAACGGTGCCCGGCGCGCGTCCGCATCCGACAGGCCCGCGCATTTGGCGTGCACGGTGTCACGGGCGTAGTCCAGGAACGTGGTGAGGATCGTGCGCTCGTCCCAGCTGGGCGGGATGTCGTCTGTCCGGCCGGCCGGGATCGACTGTGAGGCGGATTCTGCAGTCATGCCATTCCTCTGCGGAGCAGAGGCGCGACCGGGACTGCTATCGGCCGGACCCCGGAGGCGCCTGATGATAAATGGACATCGCGCCTCCTTCCTGGTCAGCTGGGCCGCGACGGGCGGCGGCCCGCCGAGCGTAGCGCCCGCGGCCGGGGCCAGGCAACGCAATTTTGCCGCGCTGGCCGCTGGCCGCCCGGAGGCCGCTGCCCGCCAGGCCGCCAGCGAGCCGGCTTTGCCAGCCGGGTCGAAGGATTACCGCCCGGCCGTTTCCTCCGCGGCCCGCTCGGCGATTGCCCGCAGCGTGCGCACGGTCGTGTCGATGTCGTCGGTGCTGAACTGGCTCAGCAGCCGGATCCGCGGGGCGGCGATGTACTCACTGAGGCTGTGATGCAAAGCTTGCCCTTCCGCAGTCAGGCTGATCGTGGCGCCGCCGCGGATCAGTCCCGCCGCCTCAAGCCGGGCGAGCAGTTCGCGCGCCGAGCCGGCATCCAGGGCCCGAGAGCTCGCGAGCTCCTGGCTGAGCGTCGTGCGATCGGGCGCTCCCCCGCCCGCGGCGAGCAACTGCAGCGCGTACCAGGTCTCAGGTTCGGCGCCGCGCTCGGCGAGGTGCTCGCGCAGCACGGTGCTCAGTGTCCGCTCGGCGAAGGCCAGGGTGTAGCCGAACTGGGCGTAGGCGGCGGGAACGGTAGTCATGTCAGGCTCCGGCGACTAGGATCGACAGGTTCCTGACTACCATAACAACCAGACAGGTACCTGTCTACCTCATGAATGCGGATTTTCCGGCCCGCCCGCTGCTCGGGCTCCTCCTCCGGCTCGCCTACCAGCAGCACTCGCAGGAGATCGAGGCTGCGCTGCGCGAGAACGGCTTCAACGACGTCCATCCGGCGGCGGCGAACGTGTTCACGTTTGTGCCCCCGGAAGGCAGTACCGTCTCAGAACTCGCCGACCTGGCCCGGGTGCGCAAGCAGACGATGGCCCAGGCCGTCGATCAGCTGGAGCGGACGGGGTACGTCGAGCGCCGCCCGAACCCGCGTGACCGCCGCTCGCGGCTGGTGTTCCTCACCAAGCGCGGCGCGTCTGTCACCCCGGTCACCCACGCCGCTGCCGCGCGGGTGGAAGAGCGCTGGGCGGAGCTGACCAGCCCCGAGGAACTGGAGGAGCTGCGTGCCTCACTCCTGAGCCTGGTGAGCAAGCTCCGCGACGGATAGGGCCGGGAGATCCGGCCCCCGCAACCGGCCCAGGTAAGACGACCTCATCAACGACCCAGATGACGGGCCATACAAACGGCCCAGACAAAGGCCCAGCTAACAGCCCAGATATGCGGCTTCGACCAGGGGCCCAGGAAGGACGGAACACACGATGATCATCGCGTTCTCGATCACGCCGCTGGGGGTGGGCGAGGGAGTTGGGGAGTACGTCGCGGACGCGGTGCGAGTGGTCCGCGACAGCGGGCTGCCCAACCGCACCGACGCCATGTTTACCTCCGTGGAGGGCGACTGGGATGAGGTGATGGACGTGGTGAAGCGGGCCGTGGACGCGGTGGCCGCGCGGGCTCCCCGGGTCAGCCTGGTACTCAAGGCCGACATCCGTCCCGGTGTGACCGACGGGCTGACCGCCAAGGTCGAGACGGTCGAGCGTCATCTCCAGCCCTGAACTACACCGCACCGGCCGAGACGCGGGCTAGGCCCGGAGTTCAGCCGGCCCCGGAGGGATCTGCTCGATCAGCGCGGCCAGTCCCGCCTCGTCCAGCAGGTCGGCCGGCCGCAGCGTGAGATCGCGTCGCACGTAGTAGAACGCCGCCCGGACCTGGCCCGCGGGAACCCCGGCGAGCCGGGCCCAGGCCAGCCGGTAGGCGGCGAGCTGGACCGCGACGGCCTGATGCTCGGTCGCGGACCCCGGGGGGTGGCCCGTTTTCCAGTCCACCACGTCGAATCCACCCGCCGGAGCGTCCCCGAACACCGCATCGATCCGCCCCCGGACCGGCCGGCCAGCGATGAGCGTCTCGAACGGGACTTCCACTTCGACCGGCCAGCGGTTGCCCCACTCACCGGACTCGAACAGCTCCCGCAACGCCGCCAGGTCGTTCGCGTCGCCGTCGGCAGGGTCACCCGCGGCCGGGTCGTCGACGGCGCCGAGCAGATCGTCGGGGTCGATCAGGCGCTGCTGACTGAACCGCTCCTCCAGCCAGCGGTGGAACGCGGTGCCCCGGCGGGCCTGTGGGGCGGGCGGCCGTGGCATCGGCCGGCGGATCTGCCTGGCCAGCTCGGCCGGATCGCGGGCCATCATGACCAGGGAGGACACGGACAGCCGTGGGGGCAGCCATACCGCTGACGCGGTCTCGGCGCGCCATTCCTCCCGCTCGGCCAGGAGCAGCCCGGTTTCGGTATCCCAGGCCGCCAGCAGGGCCTGGTCCTGCTCGGTCAGTGTTCCGTCCTGGGCAGGTTGAGTACCGCCAGCGTCCAAGGCCGCACGTACCAGGTCAGCGGCTTCCCGGACCGCGTCCTGCTGTCTGCCCTGCGGCTCAGCAGGCCAGGTGGCCGAGGGGGGCTCGGCGAGCGCAGGGTTCTCGGCGTCCTCGTCCGGGGGCGCGGCCCAGTGCGCCACAGTGCCTGCACCCGCTTCGCACGCGGCCCGGACCTCCTCCAGGAACACCGACGGGCCGAGCGGCGAGGATGCGTCACCCCACCAGTAGCCGGTGCAGGCCAGCCAGAACGCGGCCCGGGTAGTCGCCACGTAGGCCAGCCGGCGCTCCTCGCCGAGGTCCCGCGCTGCGCAGGCGGCGCCGAAGGACGCGAGTGCCCCGGCCTCCAGGCTGGGCAGGGCCGGCAGGTCGCCCGCGTCACCCCGCAACCCGAACGGGATCAGCCTCGCGTTCTCGGTCCAGCGGCTCACGAACCTGGGCTTGGCCGGGAACACCTGAGCCTTCTGGCCGGCCGACAGCCCGGGCACCACCACCGCGGCCCACTGCAGGCCCTTCGACGCATGCACGGTGGCCAGGGTGACGGTGTCCCCATCGCCGACCCGACCGGACTCCAGGCCGAACTCCTCGTCCTCGGCTGCGGTCAGGTAGGCCAGGAACGCGCCCAGCGTCGGCTCCTCCTGGTCGCCCGCGAACGCGGCCGCCGCGTCCGCGAAGGCGTCCAGGTCAGCGCGGGCACTGGCCATGTCCCGGCCGGGTCGCGCGGCCACCTCGATGTCCAGCCCGAGCGCCCGTTCCACCTCACCCACCAGGTCGGGCAGCGGCCGGGCCACCCGGGAGCGCAGCTCGCGCAGCTCGGCGGCCAGCGCGGCCAGGCGGCCATGGCCAGCCGGCGAAAAACCGGCCGGGTCGCCCAGGTCGTCGAGGGCCTCGACCAGGCTTCCCGGATCGGCGGTCAGGTCAGTAATGGCCTTGGCCAGCGGGTCGTCGTCTGCGGCCGGGGCCGGTGCGCTCCGGCCGGGTCCAGCGCCCCGGGCGGCCACGGACCGGCGTTGCTCGTGGGCCAGGTACCGGGCCCGCTTGCCCAGGGCCACCAGGTCACGGGGGCCAATCCGCCACCGCGGGCCGGTGAGCAGCCGGGCCAGCGGCGCGGACGCACCGGGATCGTGCAGAACTCGGAGCGTGGCGACGATGTCAGCCACCTCCGGAACGGTGAGCAACCCGCCCAGGCCGACCACCTCGACCGGGACACCACGGGCTTCGAGTGCCATCCGCAACGCCGGGAACTGGGCCCGCTTGCGGCACAAGACAGCGATGTCACGGGGATGAACGCGATCCGCGCGGCCGTCCGGCCAGGGCCCGCCGTCGGGGGCCACGCCGGGCGGCAGCGTGAGCAGCGCGCTGACCTGCTCGGCGATCCAGGCCGCCTCATCGGCGGCCGTCTCGGTCAGCGCGCAGGTCACCCGCCCGCGCCCGGCCCGGCCGGTCGGCGGGACCAGCCGGGGCACCTCCGGCGCCGCGGCCCGCAACTCCTGCTGCAGCGCCGCGGCCACGTCGAGGACCCGGCCGGTGTTCCGGAAGCTGGTGGAGAGCATGCGCACCGCGGCTGCGCTCGCCCTGCGGTCCCGGCCGCTGCCCGTGACCACCGGGAAGTCCCGGCCAAACCGGCGCAGGTTGCCTGCGCTCGCACCCCGCCAGCCGTAGATGGACTGGCACGGGTCACCTACCGCGGTCACCGGGTGGCCGCCCCCGAACAGCGCCCGCAGCAGGACGAGCTGGGCGTGGCTGGTGTCCTGGTATTCGTCGAGCAGCACGACCTGGTAGCGGCCGCGTTCGGCCGCGCCGACCTCGGGATGGCGGGCCGCGATCCGGGCGGCGATCGCCACCTGGTCACCGTGGTCGATGACCTCACGCTCGGCCTTGGCTCGCGCGTACCCGGCCACCATGGGGAGCAACTGCTCCCGGGCCCGCTGACTGTCCAGGATCTTGCGTACCAGGGCGGGCAGCTTCCCCGGCCGGGCCGCGGCCTGCGCCTGCAGCCAGTCCCCGACCGCGATCACGTCCTCCGGCGTCCGCAGGTGCTCGGCCAGCTCGCCCGCCAGCATCAGGACGGCCGCGGTGACTGCGGGCGGTGACCAGGTCACCGCGTCCATCGGGCCGCCGTACCCGGCCACCACGCGGGCCGCGATTTGCCAGGCCACGGCCGGGGTGATCAGCCGCAGCGTCGGTTCCAGTGCCTCACGCAGCGCATGGTCGGCGACCAGCCGGGCGGCGTAGGCGTGGTAGGTGGACACCAGCGGTTCACCGTCGAGTTCGGCGCCGCCCTCCGCTGCAGCGTCCGCCGGCGGCGGGGCGACCCCGGCCAGCCCCGTCCCGGCCAGCCCCGTCCCGGCCAGTCCCGTCCCGGCCAGCCCCGTCCCGGCCAGCCCGGCCTTGCGCAGCCCGTCCAGCCGGACCCGGACCCGCTGGCCCAGCTCGGCCGCGGCCTTCCTGGTGAACGTCAGGCCGAGCACCCGCTCCGGCCGGACCACGCCGTTGGCGACCAGCCAGACCAGCCGGGCCGCCATGGTCTCGCTCTTCCCCAGCCGGCCCCCGCGATCACCGCCAGCGGCCGTGGTGGGGCCCCGATGACCGCGGCCTGCTCCGCGGTGGGCTCGGGCAGCCCGAGCAGCCGGGCCAGCTGAACCGGGCTGTAGTGCACGGGGCTGGACTGCACGGCGCCGGGCACGACCGGGCTGGAGTTCACGGCGTCACCTGAACCCCGTCGGGATGCACTGGGCAGCACGTCCGGACGGGGCAGATCCGGCAGCCGGGGTTCACGGTCGCACCGAACACGGGGCCGGTCATGCCCGCCGCCACCGTCTCAACCAGCCGGGCCGCCCAGCCTGGCTCGGGGTCCTCACCAAGGGCCCGCTGCCGCTGCACCTTGACCTCCGCCTTCAGGCCCGCCTTGCCCACCTGGACCAGCTCCGCACCACCCGGCTCGACCAGGCCGAACTGCTCGAACGCGCCCAGCAGCACCGCCAGCTGGTAGACACCGAGCTGGGGATTGCGGTCCAGCTCCGCGTCGGCGGGTTTGGACGAGCCGGTCTTCAGGTCCACGATGACGCCGCCGCCGCGGTCGTCGCGCTCCAGCCGGTCCACCCGCCCGGTGATCTCTACCTGGCCGACCCGGACCCGAAGGGCCTGCTCCACCGCGACCAGCTGGCGGGGGTTACCACGGTGCCAGGCCAGGAACCGGGCCACCATGCGGCGCGCGAGCTCCCGCTGCTTGTCGTTGTACCAGGCACTGCCGAAGTCCAGGTGGTGCCAGATGTCGTCAATCCGTTCCTCGATGCCTGCCTCGGCGGTGCCCTCGGCGGCCAGCACGGCTGCGGCGTGGATAACGGTGCCCAGATGCCGCAGCACGTCCGAGGTACTGGCCCCGGCCGCGGCCTCGAGCAGCCAGCGCAGCCCGCACTTGGTGAACGACTCGACCTGGGATGGGGACAACTGGATAGTCGAGCCGGTGAGCGGGCCGGGATCGGACAGCGTGGTCAGCGCGTACCACTGCCGTGGGTGCGCGCCGCGGACCCCGGCCGCGGCCAGCCGGGCCAGCTGGGCCGCGGCCGCAGCCCGAACCGCGGGCAGCCGGCCGGGGTCGGCCGCCGCGTGGCGCAGTTCGGCGGTCAGCGCGGGCAGCGAGAGCCAGTGCCGGCCGGCCGACGCGACCTGCTCGATCTCCACGTCGTCGCCGGCCAGCTCGGCCAGGAACCGGGACGGCCGGTCCTCGCTGTCCTCCCCGCCCGCTGCGGTGATCACGAGGGCATGCCTGGCCCGGGTCGCCGCCACGTAGAACAGGCGGCGTTCCTCATCGAGGAGCTTGGAGACCAGCGCTGCGGCCGCCGCGTCACTGGCTCCCTGCGGTCCGCTCCCGGCCCGGGCGTCCACCGCGTCGACCAGTTCGTCCATGCCCAGCAGTGAGGACCGCATCCGCAGATCCGGCCAGGTGCCCTCCTGCACTCCGGCCACCACGACCAGGTCCCATTCCAGGCCCTTGGAACGGTGCGCGGTCAGGATGCGCACCGCTTCGCCCTCCGGGGCACGGTCGGCCAGCGTGTCGCCGGGGATCTCCTGGCCGCCCATGCTGTCCAGGAACAGCGAGGGCGAGCCGGGCGGTAGCCGGGCAGCGAACCGGGATGCCGCGTCGAACAGGGCCACCACGGCGTCCAGGTCCCGGTCGGCCGCGGCGCCACGGGCTCCTCCGGCGGCACTCGCCGCCTGCCACGCCGGGCCGAGCCCGGACGCGTTCCAGATCGCCCAGAGTACGTCGTAGGCGGGACCGGGAACGCCGTCCGGGGAAGTCGTACCCGTGGCGGTGCGCCGGGCCATCTCGAGCAGTGTGGCCACCCGCCGCGCCGCGGTGGCCGGAGGACCGCCGAGCAGGTTCAGCTGGCGGGGGTCACGCAGCGCGCTGGCCAGCGGCTGGTTACCCGGAGGGAGCCCGGCGGCAATGTCAGCGGCGTGCAGCGAGCGGCGCAGCCGCCGCAGGCCCACCGCATCCGTCCCGCCGAGCGGCCCGGTCAGCAGCTCGGCTGCGGCGTCCTCGTCCAGCGCGCCCGGCTGCAGCGCGCAGCGCAGCAGCGCGAGCAGCGGCCGCGCACCCGGCTCCGCCGCGAGCGGCAGCTCATCGCCTGACACGACCGCAGGGACGCCTCCCGTCGCCAGAGCACGGCGCAACAACGGAACCTGGCGGGTGGCCGAGCGCACCAGCACGGCCATGGCGGACCAGGGGACGCCGTCGACCAGATGAGCCCGGCGCAAGGTATCCGCGATCACGGCGGCCTCCTGGCTGGCACTGGAGGCCACCAGGATCCGGACCGACCCGGGCGCCGCGGCGGGCAGCGGGAGCAGATCACGGTGGCTGCGGCCGGCTGGTCCTGATGCCGGCGGCGCCGGGCCGGGCCGCTCTGGTCCTTCCAGCAGCGACAGGCCAGCCGCGGCGGGCAGCCGCGCCGCCACCCGGCGCGAGGCGGCGAGTAGCACGGGGCCGCTGCGGCGGCAGGTCCGCAGCGCGATGACGCTGGCCGGACGATCGTCGGGGGTCCGGAACAGGTCCGGAAAACGTCCCATCGCGTGCACGTCGGCGCCACGGAACGCGTAGATGGACTGGTCCGGGTCACCGACAGCGATGAGTTCACGGCCATCCCCGGCCAGCGCGTGCAGCAGCGCCTCCTGGGCCGGGTCGGTGTCCTGGTACTCGTCCACCAGCACCACGTCATAGGCCTTGCGCTCACGATCGCGGGTCGCCGCGCGGCTCAGCAGCGCGGCGGCAATCCTGACGATCTCCGCATAGTCGTAGGCCGGGACCGGAGCCAGGTCAAAACGCGCGATGTAGCGGTCCAGGAAGCCGCCCGCCGCCACCCAGTCGTCCCGGCCGTGTGCTCGGCCCAGCCCGGCCAGGCCGCGCCCGTCCAGGCCGCGCTCGGCCGCGCGGAGCAGGAAATCACGCAACTCGGTAGCGAAGCCCCGGGTGCCCAAGGCGGCGCGGAGCCGCTCCGGCCAGGGCTCAGCGGCCGCCGGCTCACCGCCGACCGCCTCCGCGCGGAGCATCCGCCGGACCTCCAGCAACTGCTCGGGGCCGGACAGCAGGGTCGGCGGGACGTCTCCGGCCAGCACGAACTCCCGCCGGACTAGGGCGTAGGCGTAGCTGTGGAAGGTCAGCGCTAGTGGCTGGCGGGTAGTCCGGCGCAGCCGGGTGGTGATGCGCTCCCGCAGCTCTTGCGCGGCCTTGCGGCTGAAGGTCAGGACCAGCACCCGTTCCGGGTCTATCCGCCGCTGCGTGATCCGCTCCGTCACCGCCTCGACGATCGCGGTGGTCTTGCCGGTACCCGGGCCGGCCAGGACGAGCAGCGGGCCGCCCGTGTGCGCCACCACGGCCTGCTGGGGGGCATCGAGGCGCGGCGGATCGGCCGGCGGCGTGGGCCGGCGGAGCAGCCGGTAGGCATCCGGGTGATGGTCCATCGACCAGCATTCCAGCAGAGGGCACCGACATCCGCAGTCAGGTCACCGGGTGTCGGGGCGATTTGTCCGGCCGTAGGCGGAAAGAGCGGAAAGAGCGGCAAGAGACGCGTTGGCCGGGCGGCCCGGCCCAGCTCCTCGCCTCAGGAGGGCCACATTCCCGGCCGGCTTCACGCCCTAAGATCGTTGATCGGGAAATGCGGGCAGGAGGGTTTGCCGGGCCTGGTCCCGCTCGCCGTGCAGCTTGGGGTTCGCCAGGCCGGCGATCATGACGGGCTCCGGGGTCCGGATGTGTAGCTTGCTCGTGCGCAGCGGCCGCCCTTGTTCGTGGCGGACGGCCACGCCCGCGATCCGGCAAAGTCGGTGGTTCGCCTGTTCTGGCCGCGCCGGGCTCATGCCGGCGACATGGCGGTGGGACTGCCGCCGGTGCGGGTCAGCGTTCGTGGCCCGCCCTGAGCCAGGCGATGTAGCCGGCGGCTGCACGGACGGTGTCGTACTCCGGCTTGAACCCGGTGTCCTGGCGGAGCCAGGTGATGTCAAGAGCGGCACCTGGCCGATCGGCGCCGGCCGGGAGGTCGAGTTCCACCTCGGGCACGGCTTCGCGGATCGCAGCGATCACCTCTGCGTTCGTGGTCACCCGCCCGGACGCGATGTTGTAGGTGCGGTGCTGGAGATGCCCGGCGAGCTGGATCAGGGCTATCGCGCGGCCGGTGTCCTTGACGTAGCACAGGTCGAGCCCGTCGCCGAGGCGCGGCGGGATGTGCAGGGCGGACAGGTCCAGGGGCTTGCCGCTGGCTGCCGCGTGGATGAGCGCGGGTGCGGCGAAGAACGGGTCCTCGTGGCCGAGGGGGCCCCAGGTGCCGGAGATCCGGAGGTTGACGATCTCCGTGCCGGTCGCCTCCGCGAACTGCTCGCCGAGGAGCTCGGCGATCTTCTTCGACCGCGGGATCGCGTGCGGGGCGGTCAGGAGCACCGGCAGGTCCTCCGTCAGCGGGCCGCTGTGCTGGATGCCGCCGTAGACCCCAAGCGTGCTGGCGAGGCTCACCCGGCGCACGCCCCATTCCGCGGCGGCCCGGGCGATGTTGAGGAGCCCGTCGAGCAGGCCCTGGGTGGCCTCGATGCCCCCGGCCGTGACCCGCGGCGCGGGGTAGCCCGCGAGGTGCACGATACCGGTGATCTTGTGGCGCTCGCCGATCGCCCGCAGCGAGTCCAGGTCGGCGACGTCGGCCTGCTCCGCGACGACGGGCAGGTCCGCGAGATGCGGGGGGACCTGGCCGCTGCGGCGCTGCATCACGACGCTCGGCTCGCCGAGGCCGTGCAGCGCGCGGACGGTGTGGGAGCCGATGAACCCGGACCCTCCAGTGACGAGAATCATCGCGTTCCTTTCGTCAGCATGGCAAATCATCAGTATGACTGACGATCAGTCTACTGGTATTGTCGAGGGGTGTCGAGGCCGGGTTCTGAAGCAGCGGGCCAGGTCCGCGCGCGTGACGACGTGCTCGGCTATCTCCTTAAGCACGCGCACCTCGCGCTGGAGCACCGGGCGCAGGCCGCGCTCGCCGACGTGGGGGTGACCGTTCGCGACCTCGGCGTGCTCAGGGTCATCGCAAGCGGGGAGGCGCAGTCACAGCAGGAAGCCGCGGCCGTGCTGGGCGTCGACCGCACCTCGATGGTCGCGCTCCTCGACGCGCTCGAACGCCAGGGGATCGTCGCGCGCAGACCCTCGGAACAAGACCGGCGACGCAACATCATCGCGCTCACCGACCACGGCTGGGAGGTATTCCGGCAGGCAGAGAGCCGGTACTCCGAGACCGAGCGGGACTTCACGGCGACGCTAGGCGACACTGGAGCGGCCGAGCTTAGGAAAGCGCTGCGGACCGTGCTCAGCGAGAACGGCCACGCCTGAGCAGGCGCCCGGACAAGTCTTCATCAAGAAGCGGCAGGTCACGCCACCCCTACAGCGTGTTGCCGCAAGGCCCTCCCACCAGCCAGGAAATACCGATCAACGATCTAGACCGGCTACGTTCCCTGGCCTGCTCCATCCCCCGGGCCGGCTACGTTCCCTGGCCTGCCCAGCGCGCCAGGCGCATGTCGACCCGGGACGGCGGCCCGCCTGCGGAGGGACGCAGCGGGGTTCCCTCGGCACGGTAGTGCTCGAGCGCGATCCGCTCATGCCCGGGCACCAGGGACCCGTCGGCGTGCACCACCCGCCACCAGGCGGCGCTGCCGCCCCACAGGGCCATGACCCGGCCAACCTGGCGGGGGCCGCCCTGTCCGAGATATTCGGCCACATCTCCGTAGGACATGACCCGGCCGGGTGGAATCGAGTCGGCCACGTCGAGCACCCGGCTGGCGAAGTCTGGCAGCTGACCCGGTTCTTCCGGGCCGGTCTCCCCGCTCACGAGCTGGGGTCGGGCCAGGACGGCCAGCTGGTTCCCTGGTCCGCAGGCCCGATGGCCTGCTCTGCGCTCAGGCCGGTGTCCGACCGCTCCGGCCACGTGGCGTGCACCCGGGGACCGGACCAGACCGGCTGGGCCGTGCGATCCGCCGCGTGACTCCCCCGGGACAAGGACCGCCTCAGGACCACCGCTCGCATCCCGGCCAGGGCGGTCGCGACCAGCAAAGCCGCCGTGAACAGGCTAGCCAGGACGAGGCCGGCCGGGCCACGCGGCCGGACCGGGTCGGGAGGCACGGCCGCGGCGCCGCCGCCGAAGTGCAGCGTGGTGGCCGCACCCACCGGGCCGCTCGACTGGACAGCCAGTTTCCCGGCCGCGGTCAGTGCGGCAGCCGCGTCCACGGTGCCGAATCCGATCTTGTTGTCGTAGCCACCGGACGGACGGTTCTGGGTGCTTGAAGTAATGGCCTGAATGACGAGGGCCGGGGCCAGGCCGGGATACCGGGCCTTAATCAGGGCGGCGACCCCCGCCGTCAGCGCACAGGCCGGACTTGTCCCGCTGACCAGCCAGTACTGCCCGTCCCGACCCTGGGCGGGCACGTTGACCCCGGGTGCGGCGACCTGAACGGACAGGTTGTCGCTGGAGAAGCCGGCCGCCGCGCCGCTGCGGCTCACCGCGCCCACGCCGAGCACGCCGGGGTAGTCGGCGGGGAACGAGTAGGGGGCCTGACCGGTCGTCCTGACCGGGGCCGAGTTGCCTGAGTTGCCGGACGAGGCGACCACGACGATGCCGTGATCGAGAGCGGTCTGCAGGGCCATCCGGACCGCCGTGCTGGGCTCGCCGTACCCCAGCGACATGCTGATCACGCTCACATGATGTTTGATCGCGTAGGTGATGGCCTGGGCCAGCGCGTCCTGCACCCGGCTGTCCGACTCGTGCTCATAGGTGGAGTAGCCGGGGTCGTGCCGGTCGGTCACGACCCGGATCGACAGCACCTTGGCCACCGGGGCCACGCCGACGATGCCGCTGCCACCGCCGTCGTGCCCGTGACCGGCGATCAGCGAGGCCATCCAGGTGCCGTGCACGCCCCAGTTCGGATTGTCCGGCGGAGTGTGCACGCCGGTCAGGTCGGGGCCGGTGATGACGGAACCGGCCAGGTCCGACACGTCCGGGTTGACCCCGCTGTCGATCACGGCGATGGTCGCGCCCTGCCCTTTGGTCGTCAGCCAGGCGGACGGCGCATTGACCGCGTCGAGGACCCACATCTGCGCGTCGCGCACGGTGTCGGCTCCGGCGGGAGCCGTCGCGGCAGCCGCCCCCACTCCTAGCACGGCCAGCATGAGCAAGCTGACCGCGGCCCGCCGCGGCCACCGAGGGGCGTTCAGCATGCCGGGCCGCCCGGGCAGGTCGCGGGGGGCGGCGATGCGCCGATCCGCGCACCAATCCAGTCCGATATCCCAGCCGCGACACTCAGCATCTCGTCCTTGTCATACGGATCAGCTGACTCGCGGACCCGGTGCCTGCCGTTCGCGTAGCCGACGGTGGACATGATCAGGTAGGGGCCAGTTGCGGAGATATCGGACAGCTGGCGCGCCGCGTTGCTGAATGAGGCGGCCAGCGTGTGACCGAACGGGACGGTGCGCACCCCGGCGGACTCGGCCCGGGCGTGCAGCGCGCGAAGAGCGTGGCTGGCCTGGCCCGGGCTGGGCAGCACCGCGATGCCGACGGTGACCGCGAAGGCTCCGGTCGAGTCCCGGTACGTGGCACGCAGCACAGTGGTGCAGTGCTCCCGGGCCAGCACCGGCTGGGACTTCGGGCCGATCGCGGACGGACAGGAGGTTGCCGGGGCGATCCCGATACGGGTGGCCGACAGCTGCGCCGGGACGCCGCTGTTCAGGGTCGCGGCGGGCACCTGATACGGGATGACCGCGGGGAAGATCCGGCCCGCGGGCCAGGTCCGCCAGCGCTTGCCGATCTCCCAGGCGGCGAGCTGCTGCTGCTGTCCCCGGCTGAACGTGCGGGGCAGCACGTGCAGCACGACCGAGCCGATGGACGCGCTCAGGCCGAGCAGGGCGAGCGCGAAGCCCACCAGGACGAGCCGGTAACGCCGGAGTTCCTGGCTGGGCGGGGCGGCGTGAGCACTGCGCGCAGGGCCCGCGACGGACGGTGAGGAATGCGGTTGCTGCTCCGCCGTGCTGGTTCCCTCCGGCGCCGGGTCGCCGCCGCCACCCGGAGTCGCCGGATGCATAGCCACACGGGAATGGTACGGCCTGGCCGTCCCCCGGCACCGGGCGCACGCTGAGGTTGACCGGATAAGAGGAGCTTGTTCGACTCAGAGAGGGCACGGCCGGGTCCGCTCGCGCGGACCCGGCCCCGGATCAGCCTGAGTGCGGGATCAGTACGAGGGCAGCGACGGGTCGATCGTGGCGACCCAGGACAGCACGCCGCCGCCGACGTGCACCGCATCGGAGAATCCGGCGTTCTTCACGATGGCCAGGCATTCCGCCGAACGAGCCCCGGACTTGCAGTGCAAGACCACCCGCTTGTCCTGCGGGAGGCGCTCCAGGGCGGCGCCAGATAGGAACTCGCCCTTGGGGATGAGCACCGAACCCGGGATCGAGACGATCTCGTACTCGTTGGGCTCGCGCACGTCCACGAGGAAGATGCTCTCGCCCGCGTCCTGCATGTCCTTGAGCTGGCGGGCGGTGATGGTGGATCCGGCCGCCGCCTCCTGGGCCTCCTCAGACACCGCGCCACAGAACTCCTCGTAGTCGATCAGCTCCGTGACCGTCGGGTTCTTGCCGCAGACCGGGCACTCGGGGTCCTTGCGGACCTTGACCGAGCGGTAGGTCATCTCCAGGGCGTCGTAGATCATCAGGCGGCCGGCCAGTGGCTCGCCGATCCCGGTGATGAGCTTGATGGCCTCGTTGACCTGGATGGAGCCGATGGAGGCGCAAAGCACACCCAGCACGCCACCCTCGGCGCAGGACGGGACCATGCCCGGCGGGGGCGGCTCCGGGTACAGGCAGCGGTAGCAGGGGCCGTACTCGGCCCAGAACACGCTGGCCTGGCCGTCGAAGCGGTAAATGGAACCCCACACGTACGGCTTGCCGAGCAGGACGCAGGCGTCGTTGACCAGGTACCGGGTCGCGAAGTTGTCCGTGCCGTCCACGATCAGGTCATAGTCGGCGAAGATCTGCATCGCGTTGTCGGAGTCGAGGCGCTCCGCGTGCACGATAACGTTCACGTACGGGTTGATCTCACGGATGCTGTCCCGGGCGGACTCAGCCTTGGACCGGCCTATGTCGGACTGTCCGTGGATGACCTGGCGCTGCAGGTTGGACTCGTCAACCACGTCGAAGTCCACGATGCCCAGCGTGCCTACACCCGCCGCCGCCAGGTACAGCAGGGCTGGGGAACCCAGGCCGCCGGCGCCCACACAGAGCACCTTGGCATTCTTGAGCCGCTTTTGCCCGGTCATCCCGACGTCCGGGATGATCAGGTGGCGCGAGTAGCGGCGGACTTCGTCCACGGTCAGCTCAGCGGCCGGTTCGACCAGCGGTGGAAGCGACAAGGCAACTCTCCTGAGACGGCAGGTCCGGGCTCGGTCCTGATACCCGGCTTTCCCTGCAACCGAGTCCCGGGCAGGCACATTCCCGCCCAGCAGCGGGACACAGTCTCCCATGATTACGCGCGATCCGCCCAGGCGGAAGACGGCACCGGAAATGTCACTGGCGGCCGGTACAACTCAAGAGTGCGGCGCGGAGCCCCGCGGATGGCCCCCACCGCCGCGCACCGTCAGCAGACCCGCGTTCGCCGCCGATCTCCGGGAGGTCCCATGCCTACTACGCCTTCGCAGCCGCCCAGAGGCAGGCCAGGTTCCGGGCCGGGCGACGGCCGGCGCAGGTGCCGGCGCCTACCCGGACCGCCGCTGCCCGACCCGGACGCGGTCCGCCTGTGCCCCGTCCCCGACTCTGCCCCGCCCTACGACGACGAGCTGTTACCGTCCCCCGCCGGGCGAACCGGCCAGGTCGGGCGTGCGGCCGCCCAGGATGGAGGGCGGGACCAGCCTGGCGAACAGCTCCCGCCCGGCGAACGGCTCCCTCCCGCCGGAAGGCTCCCGGCCGGCCAGCGGGACCAGCCCGGCGATGAGCCGGTTCCGCTGCCTTCTCCTGGCCGGCTTCCGCCGGGGGATGGCAGCTGGCCAGGCCAGTTCGCGCAGGTGCTCGTCGAGACGCTGGCCGGATCCCGGCCACCCCGGCAGATGACGACCTGGACCACTGAGCGGACCCGGGCCCGGATTCAGCGGCTGGGTCCGATGCTCGCGGCCGGCCAGCAACCTCAGCTGCGCCGGGTGGTGGCGTTCCGGCCCACGTCCGGGGTGATCGAGATGACCGTGGTGGTCAGCTTCGGATCCCGGGTCCGGGCCCTGGCCGTGAGGCTGGAACACACGCCGCCGCCCCGCGCCCTTCCCGGTCACCAGCCCCGCAGAGGCCGCTGGCTCTGCACCGACGTGGAGGCCGCTTAGGAGGCATAGGAAGGCGGTGCCGTTGGCTGGCCCGCACACGGCCGAGGGGCCGGCCGCCCGGCCCCTCGGCGCCCGGCTCCTCGGTGCCGGGCCCTCGGCACCCGGCCCTCAGCCCTCGGCGCGATTGCGGGGGTCGCCGTGACAGCGCTTGTATTTGCGGCCCGACCCGCAGGGGCACAGGTCGTTGCGGCCGACCCGGCTGAACTGGTCACCGGAGGAGGCGGCGGCGTGCTGCTCCACCTGACCCGGTTCGTCGGCAGACGGCGCGGAGTACTGCAGCCGGGACTGACGCTTCGGGCGTTGCAGGCCGGGCGCCACCACCGCCGGCGCCTCGCCCGGGGGCGGCGCGGCGTGGGCACCCGCCTGCGCGGCGTGCGAGCCAGCCGGTGCGGCGTGCGCCCCGCCTGGCTGGCCGTTCCCCGCCCGGCCGCGTGCCTGGGTCCGGGACTGGCCGCCACCGCGGTTGCGCTGCGGCTGGTTCTTGCCGGTCCCGGTGCCGTTAGCGGGCGGTGCCGCCGGGGCGGCGGCTACCGCGGGCCGGCTAGTGGCTGCCACGCCCGCGGGGCCGGACGCCTCCTCGACGATCGGATTCTCCTGTATCTCGACCTGAAGGTTGAACAGGTAGCCGACCGACTCTTCCTTGATGCCCTCCATCATGGCGTTGAACATGTCAAAGCCCTCGCGCTGGTATTCCACCAGCGGGTCACGCTGGGCCCAGGCGCGCAGCCCGATGCCCTCACGCAGGTAGTCCATCTCGTAGAGGTGCTCGCGCCACTTGCGGTCCAGGACCCCCAGCACGACCTGGCGCTCCACCTCCCGCATGTGCTCCGGGGTCAGCTCCTCCTCGCGCTGGTCGTAACTCTCCTGGGCGTTGATCCGGATGACCTCGGCCAGGGACTCGGCGGACATGCCTTGCTCGCCGCCGGCCTTCTCCACCGCTTCCGCCATGGTGAGCTTGGGATGGTAAAGCGTCTGGAGCGCGTCCCACAGCTTGTCCAGGTCCCACTCCTCGGCGAACCCCTCGCTGGTCGCGCCGGCGACGTAGTCCTCGATGACCTCGTCGATCATCTCCCGGATCTGCTCGTGCAGGTCCGCTCCTTCGAGGACCCGGCGGCGCTCGGAGTAGATCACCTTGCGCTGCCGGTTCATCACGTCGTCGTACTTGAGCACGTCCTTGCGGATCTCGAAGTTCTGCTGCTCAACCTGGCTCTGCGCGGAGCGGATGGACCGCGTCACGGCCTTGGACTCGATCGGCACATCCGGCGGCGTCTTCAGCCACTCCATGAAGTGCGCGACCTTGTCCGCGTTGAACATCCGCATCAGGTCGTCCTCGAGGGACAGGTAGAACCGGGACTCGCCCGGGTCGCCCTGGCGCCCGGACCGGCCGCGCAGCTGGTTGTCGATGCGGCGCGACTCGTGGCGCTCGGTCCCCAGCACGTACAGGCCGCCGGCCTCTACGACCTCCGCGTGCTCCTCGGCCACCGCAGCCTTGGCCTTGTCGACCGCCTCAGCCCACGCCGCCTCATAGTCCTCGGGTGTGTCCACTGGGGACAGGCCACGCTGGTGCAGTTCGATGTCCGCGATGAAGTCGGGGTTGCCGCCCAGCATGATGTCAGTGCCGCGGCCGGCCATGTTGGTGGCCACGGTGACTGCGCCCTTCCGGCCAGCCTGCGCCACGATCGCCGCCTCACGCTCGTGGTACTTAGCGTTCAGCACCTCGTGCGGCACACCGTGCTGCTTGAGCATCCGGGACAGGACCTCGGACTTCTCAACGCTGGTCGTGCCGACCAGCACCGGCTGGCCGTTGGCATGCCGCTCGGCAATGTCGTTGACGACCGCCTCGAACTTGGCCTGCACCGTCTGGTAGACCACGTCTGCCACGTCGAGCCGGATCATCGGCATGTTGGTCGGGATCGGCACCACGCCGAGCTTGTAGATCTGGGCGAACTCGTTCGCCTCGGTCATGGCCGTGCCGGTCATCCCGGCCAGCTTGTCGTAGAGCCGGAAGTAGTTCTGCAGGGTGATCGTGGCCAGCGTCTGGTTCTCGTTCTGGATCTGCACGCCTTCCTTGGCCTCGATGGCCTGGTGCATCCCCTCGTTATACCGGCGGCCGTGCAGCATCCGGCCGGTGAACTCGTCCACGATCAGGACCTCGCCGCTGACCACGACGTAGTCCTTGTCCTTCTTGTACAGCTCCTTCGCCTTGATCGCGTTGTTCAGGAAGCTGACCAGTGGGGTGTTGACCGGGTCATAGAGATTTTCGATACCGAGATAGTCCTCGACCTTCTCCACCCCGGACTCCATGATGCCGACGGTCTTCTTCTTCTCGTCAACCTCGTAGTCCCCCTCGCCGTCCTCACCCCTGCGCAGCCGGGGGACGATCTTGGCGAACTCCGTGTACCAGCGGGCGCTCTGCTCGGCCGGGCCGCTGATGATCAGCGGGGTCCGTGCCTCATCCACCAGAATCGAGTCGACCTCGTCCACGATCGCGAAGTGATGCCCGCGCTGGACGCACTCCTCCAGGCCCCAGGCCATGTTGTCGCGCAGGTAGTCGAAGCCGAATTCGTTATTGGTGCCATAGGTGATGTCGGCCTCGTACTGCTTGCGACGATCCTCTGGCGGCTGCTGGGCCAGGATCACGCCCACCTCGAGCCCCAGGAAGCGGTGCACCCGGCCCATCCACTCAGAGTCACGCTTGGCCAGGTAGTCGTTGACCGTGACGACGTGCACGCCCTCGCCGCTCAGCGCGTTGAGGTAGGCAGGCAGCACCGAGGTCAGGGTCTTGCCCTCGCCGGTCTTCATCTCGGCAATGTTGCCCATGTGCAGCGCGGCCCCGCCCATCAGCTGCACATCGAAGTGCCGCTGGCCCAGCGTGCGGCTGGCCGCCTCCCGGACCGTGGCAAATGCCTCGGGCAGCAGGTCGTCAAGAGTCTCCCCGTCGGCCAGCCGCTGACGGAACTCGTCGGTCATGGCGCGCAGTTCGGCGTCACTCAGCGCGGCGAAGTCCTCTTCGATCGAGTTGACCTGGTCCGCGATCCGCTTGAGTTTGCGCAGGGTCTTGCCCTCGCCTGCGCGCAGGACACTGTCGATGATGGCTGGCACTTCTTGTCGCGCTCCTTGCGGATCGTGGCCGGCTACCCGGAACCTCGTGGTCGCCCAGCCCTGGGTGGGCTGGCCTGGGTCGGCTAGCCCTGCGCCGGCTGGCACAGTGGCCGGGAACATCGCCGCCCGTGGCTGCTGGCCAGCGGACTGGCCTGCCGTGTGGCTGCCGGGCGGACGGCTGCCGACCTGCCGGTGGCGGCCGGTCACGCGGCCCGCCGGGCGGACGACAGTCAGTGGCGCACCGGTGCCACCCGTCACATGTCATGGTAGGCGAGACACGCAACGAAACCGAGCCGCACGCGAGGACCCCGCCCGGAACGTTGCTGTTCTGAGAACGTCGCAGCTGCCCCAGGGTTCCCGATCCCGGGAAGGAACGTTCACAATCCGGGAAAAGATGCCCGCAGCGCCCGGGCCGACCCAGGGGAGCCCGGACCGGTTACCGCCGCCTGCATACCCGGCCCGGGCGCTACCCCGCTACGCTGTCGCCTGCGAGCGCGCCCGGCCTGGTCCGTGGCGTTTCTAACCTGCGTTATAGAACATGGCCGCCCCCGGTGCGCATTCCGGGGGGCCCGGATGCGGACGGAGCGGGGTTTCCCGCCACAATATGTACCAGCGGTGGCAGCTCCCGCCGGGAGGCGACGGCTGCCCGCCCCGTGATGCGAGACCTGTGGCGGGGAGCCGGTGGACGAGGAGAGGAGCGGCGCCATGACGGACCAGGCGGGGATGGACCTCAGGTCCGGCGCTGAGGTGGGTGATGGCGCCCACAGCGACATCGCGCCCGCCAGCCCCGGGCACTATGAGCCGTTCCACGGGCGTCCGGTGTCCTGGGTAGCCGTCAGCATCATCATGCTGGGCTTCCTGGTCGGCGGCCTGGCCCTCGTCTTCGGGACGATCTGGTGGCTGTTCTGGACCGGGCTGGGCCTGGCCGTGGTGGGCAGCCTGCTGGCCGCCTCCACCAACATTTTCGAAGACTGGTACTGAGCCGGCCCGGAGACGGGCCACGCCGGGGAGCCAGCGCCCCGGAATGTCAGTGCCCCCGGTTAGGCTGCTCGTTTTGTGACGAGCGTTGCCCTGCCAGCCCCTCAGCTATCCGTGTCCGCCGCCGAGGCCCGGCTGCTCACCCTGCGCGCGCAGGGGTTCCTGGGAGCTGACAGCCGCCGTGGCGGTGTGCCAGCGATGCTGCGGAGGCTGGGCGCGGTGCAACTGGACACCATCAGCGTGCTGGCCCGCTCCCACGAACTCGTCGTGTACGCCCGGCTCGGCCCGGTGCCGCGGGAGCGGATCGAGCGTGCTTACTGGCACCCGCGCCAGCCGGCCGCCTTCGAGTATTGGTCGCATGCGGCCTGCATTCTGCCCCTGGAGGAGTGGCCCTGGTACGCGTTCCGCCGCCGCGCCCTGCGCGCCCGGGGCAAGCGCTGGCATCAGAGCCACGAGCGCACCTGCGCCGAGGTGCTGGCCCGGCTGCGCGCCGAAGGTCCGCTGAACGCCACCCAGCTCGGCGGGGCCAAGGCAGGCGGTCCCTGGTGGGACTGGTCGGAAACGAAGATCGCCGTGGAGTGGCTGCTGGATGTGGGCGAGGTGATCTGCGTCCGCAGGGACGGCTGGCGCCGCGTGTATGACCTGCCTGAGCGCGTGCTGCCCAGCGAGCTGCTGGATGGTGATCCAGCCGACACCGAATGCCTGGCCCACCTGGCCGGGGTGGCGGCCCGGGCGCTCGGCGTGGTCACCCGCGCGGACCTGATCGACTACCACCGGCTGCGTGAGCTGACCGACCGCCAGGCCCGGCACGCGGAACTGGCCGCGGAGTCCGCGCTGGCCGCCGGACTGATCCCGGTCGAGATCGAGGTCCCCCCGGCCGCGGCCGGCCGGAAAGCGGCCAGCGTGGTAACGCCAGGCTGGGCCGACCCGGCGGCGCTGGCTGAGGCGCCGCGTGGCCGGCACCGGATCACCCTGCTCTCCCCGTTCGACTCCCTGTTGTGGGACCGCAAGCGGACCCGGCGGATGTTCGGCTTCGAGCACAGCCTGGAGGCTTACGTGCCCAAGGCCAAGCGGGTGCACGGGTACTACACCATGCCGTTGCTGGCCGGGGGCCGCCTGCTCGGCCGGGTCGATCCGGTCCGCCAGGGTCAGACCCTGGTCGCCCGGCAGCTTTCACTGGACTCGGCCGCCGCCGTCATCCCGATGGCCCGGGCGCTGCGCGAGGCGGCGGAGTGGGTGGGGTGCTCCGCGGTCGAGGTCGGCCGGGTCAACCGCCCGGACCTCGAGTCACGCTTGCGCCAGGCTCTCTCGGACGGGGCCCCTAGTGGCGGGGCCCAGTAGTGATGCGCGGTCGCGATGCGGTCCGGGCCAGCTGACCCCACCCTCATTCCAGCGGCTGGCGCGCGATGGCGGCTGGTTCCCGGCCCGCGAGCAGCCAGCCGGCCGCCGCGGCGGCGAGCGGCATGCCGACCAGGATGAGCAACAGGCTGGTGGTGGGCACGCTCTTCAGCTCGGAGAGACTGTCGAGCTGGTTATCCCAGGAGTAGCCAATAGCGGCAACATAGGCCGCTACCGTGCCGAGCACCGCCCCGGCCAGGCCGAGGGCGCCCGCCGTGGCCCCGGTCAGGGTGCGGCGGGTCCAGCTGCTCGCCCCGGTGGCGGCCAGGGTACGCACGTCGCCAGCGGTCTCGCTGCGGATGAGGCCGAGCGTCATGGCCAGGATGCCCAGCGCGAGCACGATGCCGAACACGGTGGCCCAGCCGATGATCACTGCCACCGACGGGATGCTGTTCTTGGTTTCGATGGTCAGGCCGGCCGCGGCCGCGGTGTGCCGGGCGCTGGTGATCTGCGTGGCCGTGGGCGGGCTCGGCGTCTGGATCAGCCAGCCGTCCGCCGCGATGCCGGAGCGCAGGCCCAGCGTGCTGATGGCGTGCTCGGTGATCACTGTGTTGGGCGCCGACGTGCCGGACGGAAGCGCGCTGACCTCCTGGATCACCGGGTTGGCCAGGCACTGGTTCTTCGGGCAGGGGAATGACTCCGGGCTGCCTGGGCCGTTGCCGCTGCCTGGGCCGTTGCCGCTGCCTGGGCCGACGCTGGTGCCTGGGCCGGCGCCGGAACCAGGCGTGCCTTTGCGGATGAAGAGCAGCTGCATCTTGGTGATTCCAGACAGTCCGGGCCGCGTGCTGAGGATGTCGGCGCGGGGGCTGACCTGCGAAGCACTGATGCCAAAGGCCCGGAGCAGCTGCGGGGTGGCCACGTAGACCGTCCCGGACCAGCTGCGCCCAGCCGCTGCGTGCTGCAGCGAGGCGTTGGCCGACTCGAGTTCCACGACGTCATGCGAGCCGAGCGCGGCCGCGATGCCGTGCGCCGTCTTCGCCATCGACGCCAGCTTGCTCCCGGTCACCGGGGCGCCGGGCCCGTCCGGGCCGCCGCCCTGCCCGTTGGGCGTGTAGACGATGAGCTGATCTGAGGCCACGTTGGGGCCGGCGTAGTCGAGAACGTTGCCGAAGCGCTGCGCGGACAGCACGCTGACCAGCATGGCGATCAGCACGCCGAGGGTGATGGCGGCGAGCGCTGAGCCCGACCTGGCCCGGTACCGGGCCAGGTCGCGCAGGGCGAGCCGGGTCGCGATCGGGGCGCGGCGGCCCAGCCTGGCCAGCAGCGTGAGGCACGCCGGGGCCAGCAGGATCACCGCCGCGATCAGGGCGACGAAGCCACCGACGAGCGCGAGTGATCCGGTGCCGTTGCCATTGGTCGTCCCGGAGTAGGCGAACAGGACCGCCGCCCCGCCGAGCAGGATCAGGCCGGGCAGCGCGGAGCGGTGCACCTGCTTGGGCGGCGCGGGCCGCCCGGACAGGGCGGTCACGACCGGGATCCTGGTGATCGCCCGGGCGGGCCGGGAGGCGGCGAAATAGGTGGCCACGACGGCCAGGCCCATAGCTACGCCGATCACCGTCCAGGGCAGCTGGAACGGGCGGATCAGGTGGTGGGCGTCCGTCTCCACGGTCGGCCGGTAGGCCAGCCAGGCGGCCAGGCCGAGCACGAACCCCATCACTGCGCCGAGGACGCCCACCAGCACGCCGTTAGCCCGGATGACGAGACGGATGTTCCGGTCAGCGGCTCCCTGGGCGGCCAGCAGCCCGAGGGACCGCAGGCGGCGCTGCGCGAGCACCGTGAAGCCGCCGATCCCGACCAGCGCGATGAGCAGCATGCCCACCGTGGCCAGGGCGAGCACGATCGTCTCCGGGTTCAGCACGTTGCCCGACGATGCCGGGCGCGGCGTGGATACGTTCGGCCCGATGCGGTGCGGGGGCACGCCGTGCGCGTCGAACAGGACAGTGACCAGACTCGGCGCGGTGACCTGGCCCGGGACGACGAGCGCGAACTCGTCCAGCAGGCTCTGTGGGTTCTGCACGATGCCGGTGACCCGCCGGGTCGTGCCGTCTTGGCGCCAGAGGTCACCGACCCTGAGATGGAAGGCGGCCGCCACCCCGCTGGTCATCGCTACCTGGCCTGGGCCAGCCGGGTAGTGCCCGCTGACCAGGGAGAGCATCGGCTGCCCGTACGGCCCGTGCGGGTTCTGCGCGCGTAGGTTGAAGGTGTCGATCGAGCCCGGGATGGCGATGGTCTGGTTCTCGATCACATCGATCTGGCCGAAGCGGTGCTGCAGCGCCGCGATCTGGCTGGCCAGGTGCGGATCGGGGGCCTGGAAGTTGGCCTGGTCCTGGGCGGTGCCGAAGCCCGCGTTGGCCGATGGAGGCGTGGTGGTGGCCACGGCCGCGCCAACGATGGTAGCCGCCACGGCGACTGTGACGAGCCCGAGGACCAGCAACTGCTGGCGCCACTCTCGGCGCAGCAGCCGCCAGGCCCAGCGGATGACTGCGCGCCGGGCGGGAACGCCCCCGTTACCAGCTGTTCCCACCGACGCGGGGCGTTCCCCCAGCGTCGTGGTCATGGGGTCTGCCCGGGCGTGAGCAGGGACTCGGGTCCGGGCAGCGGGGCGGTCTGGTCGACCACGCACCCGTCCCGCAGGAACACCACCCGGTCGGCCCAGGACGCCAGCTGGGCGTCGTGCGTCACCACCACAGCCGCCACTCCACGCTTGCATGCCTCGTGGATGAGCCGCATGACGGCTTCCGCGTTCACCGAATCCAGGGCTCCAGAAGGCTCGTCAGCCAGCAGCAGGCGGCGGTCCCCCACCACCGCACGGGCGATCGCGACCCGCTGCCGTTCGCCGCCGGACAATTCGCTCGGGAATCTGGAGGCGCGATCCGCCAGGCCGAGTCCGTCCAGTGCCTCCCGGGCCGCGTTGCGCGCCGCCCGGGCACCCACGCCGTCCAGCTCCAGCGGCAGGGCCACATTCTCGGCCACGGTCAGCCCGGGCAGGAGGTTGAAGTCCTGGAATACGTAGCCGACCGTGCGCCGCCGTAGCCGGGCCTTGTCGTTGCGGGACATCCTGGACAGCGGCGCTCCGCCGATCAGTACTTCTCCGCTGCTGGCCGCTTCCAGACTGCCCGCGATCGTGAGCAGCGTTGACTTGCCCGAGCCGCTCGGGCCCATCACCGCCACCATCCCGCCCGCCCCCACCGTCAGGTCCACCTGGCGGAGGGCCTCCACCCGGCCGGCTCCCTGCCCGTACGACTTGGACACGTCCCGCAGTTCTAGTACGGTCATCGTCCCGTCTCCCGTTTGCGTTCGAGTGTTGAGCTGCTCATGGTCGCGTCCCCACCCGGCGCCGTAGCCGGGGCAAGGACGCGGGTGCGGGCTGGGGCGGGTCGGCGGCGGCGCGTTTAAGCCGCCCATCGGCCGTGTCCAGCCACCGGATCACCGCATCGAGCCGGAAGAGCTCGGCGTCGACGACCAAGGCCAGGCCCAGGTCAGACTCGGCTTCGGCTTCCTTGATGCGGGTCCACTGCTGCATCAGCTCCACCAGGTAGCGCCGGTGGACCTGGATCACTTCGTGTACGTCCGTGCCGGGTACCCGCAGCGCCACCAGCACCTTCATCACCAGTTCGTCGCGCGGCGGCGAGGCCAGGCCGGGCGGAGTGCGCAGCCAGCCAGCCAGTTCCGTGACCCCGTCGGGAGTGATCCGGAAACCCTTCTGCGGGCCGTCGTCCCCGTCACCGTCGGACTCGACCAGCCCGTCGCGTTCCAGCCGCTGCAGCGTGGTGTAGACCTGCCCGACGTTGAGCGGCCACACCTCACCGGTGCGGGCCTCAAACTCCTCCCGCAGCTGCAGCCCATACTTGGGCCCCTCGCTGAGCAGCGCCAGCAGCGCGTGCCGGACGCTCATGGCGTCGCGCGATTCAGTAGCATGCTGAGAATAATACTGGGTATATAGAGTCCAGCCAAGGCGTTCGGCTGCATGACTGGAAGGCTTTACCGCATTGTTGCAAACGGACGGCGCAGCGAGGCCGGCTTCATGGCATCCGGTGACCCGGGACGGCGGGAGGCGGGCTCACCCGGGACGGCGGACGCGGGCTGACCCAGCCCGGTCAGCTGAACTCGATCAGCTTCTCCCGGACCGCGATCATCACGGCTTCCATCCGTGAATGGATCTGGAGTTTCTCCAGGATGTTCCGCACATGGTTCTTGACCGTGTTCTCCGAGATAAACAGCTCCTTGGCGATGTCCCGGTTGTTCATCCCCTTGGCCACCAGTTTGAGAACCTGCATCTCGCGGTCGGTGAGCTTGGGCGCCGGGACCTGCTGCTCAGCGCGCTCCTCCCCATCCCGCTTGGCCAGCGCCGCGAACTCGGTGAGCAGCTTGGCCGCCATGGACGGGTTGATCAGCGACTGGCCTCCGTGTACGGCCCGGACCACATCCGCGACCTCGTCCAGCGGGATGTCCTTGAGCAGATAACCACTGGCCCCGGCGCGGATAGCCTCGAAGAGGTCCTCTTCCTCGTCGCTGATCGTCAGCATGACGATCTTCGAGCTGGGAGCCACTTCCTTCATCGCCCGGCAGGCCTGGATGCCGCTGCTCTTGGGCATCCGGATGTCCATCAGGACCACGTCGGGCAAGGCCTCGCCCGCTTTCGCCACCGCCTCGGTCCCGTCGCTGGCCTCACCGACCAGTTCGATGTCGTCTTCAGCGGCGAGGACCATTTCCAGTCCCCGGCGGAACAGTGCATGGTCATCGACGATGAGTGCACGGATCGGATCGGGCGTTGCGGAATCCACTGAACCGGCGCTGGCCTGGAGATCGATGCCTGCCCCGGAAACAGTGGTTTCCGCGGGATCTCCGCCCATGGCGCCTCCTCTCTGACCCTGCGTTAAGGCGTGCGGCGTGCTCTCGCCGTGCCCGGCACTGGTGCGCTGGTCCTGCTGGCCTACGCGGCCTGATGCGGGGGTCTTGCTGATACTGCGGGCATTGCGGGGCTTACGGTACTGCCGCACTGGCCATGCGTGGTGCCCCCACTGCGGCCAGTGGTCAAACTCTGGCGCAGCGGAGGGCACGCGCGCAAACCGGCGCTGGCCAATCCGGCGTTTCGGTGCACTGCCCGTGGCCGGGCTGTCTCAGCTGATAAGTCGATGGTCTGCCGCCTCTGGTTCAATCCACCGGCACCCGCCGCGCGGGCGCGCCAACCAGTCCGGTGGCCGCCTCTTCGACCAGCCGGATCACCCCGTAGTTGTAGCCCTGCCTGCGGTAGACCACGCTGGGCAGCTGGCATGTCTCGTCCCGGAACAGGAAGAAGTCGTGCCCGACGAGTTCCATCTCGTGCAAGGCGCGGTCGATGGTCATCGGCGTCGCCGAGTGGAATTTCTCCCGCACCACGAGCGGGCCGTCTCCCTCCATCGGGATCGGCACGATCCCGTCGAGCTGGAAGTCGGTATCGGGCCAGTCGTACTCACTAGCCTGCGCAGACCCGTCGCCATCCGGTGCCACCGCCCGGGCCCTGCCGTCGGCCGAGGTGACCGGCGTGGCCCCGGCAGGCCCGGCCGGGGTGGCCTCGACCGGCAGCGCAGGCGCGGTGCCCATCTCTACCGTCAGGGAGTGGCCGGTGTTCCGCGCCTTGCGGCGGTCACAGGCCCGGCGCACGTGGGTTTCCAGCTTGGCCAGCGCGCGATCCAGGGCCATGAAGCGGTCGTCAGCGGCTGCTTCCGCCCGCATCACCGGGCCCCGCGAGTAGAGCGTCAGCTCGACGCGCTCCCGCTGGGAGGACTGACGCGGATTACGTTCCAGGGTTACTTCCACATCGATACTGATGGTCTTCTGGTCGAGCTTCACGATCTTGCTCAGCTTAGCCGTGGCGTACTCGCGGAAGCGTTCCTGAACACTGGTACGCCGACCATGGAAGATGATGTCCACGTGGGAAACCCCCTTCGACCTGTTCGTGTGGAATGACACCCGCCCGGCCGACCTGGTCTTCGTCCCCACATCCGCCTGCTGAGGGATTCGCGGCCTGTGCCACTACCGCCCTTCTCCCGGTCCGGAAGACATCTGATCTCCCGGGGGGGCAGGACTTACCTCTAAGCCGCACCGTGATCGGTCAACGACAAGTCGCCTTACGTGGGCCGTTTCGCCTGCGGCTGGCATCGGCTTGCCTAGCCGGGCTCCCCGCAGCGAGCGGGAAACCCTGCACAGCGCAACCACGGACCCGGGCGGGTGCCATAGAACCGACGCTAGCCTGCCCGGGCCCAGATGTCAGGAGGCCAGAGTGTCTTCTTGCACACGTCCGGCACCTGGGCGGATGCTGCACCGGGACCAAAATGCCACCACAGGAGATATTGCCGCCGGCGTTATCCGGGCGCGTCGTCAGCCCGGGTAGGTCGCGGCGTGGCCCTCAGCGAACTGACTCCACAGCTCACCGAGGCCCACGGACCTGGCCAGCTGCCCGGTCTGCAGGCCGGCGAACAGGCCGTTGTGCGGGCCAGCCGCGGTGATCGACACCATGCCCGGCTCGATGCTCTGAGAGGAGGACCGGTCCCCGTCCACCGGCACCTCCTCCAGCTGGGGTCCGGAAGACGTCTGGTTCACGACCAGCAGGTGGTCTGCGTCATACCAGGTCAGCGCGCTGGGCCGGGTCAGGTCCGCGCCGACCTGCCCGGCGCTGGAGAGGATCACCTGGTCGTCGCTGGTTTTCACGATGGCGGCGAGCAGCACTTCCGGCTGCGGGCCACTGGGGGTGCTGACGCGGGCGAGCATCGCTACCCGGACGCCGTCCGGGGCGACCCGCAGCGCGGAGACGGACCGGATGTGCCGCGGCAGGCCCACGCTGACCGGCGTGCCCTTGGACGCGCCCAGTGTCCACACCCGGGGCTTGTTACCGGACGAGCCCGCGACCCACACGTTGTCATCGCGGTCCCAGCTCACTGACGCGATCGACACCCCGCTCAGCCGGGTCTGCAGCGCCCGCGCAGCCGAACTGGCGTGCGGCTTCGCCGCGGCGGACAGCGAACTCGTGTACAGCGTCGTCGCAGACCCACCGATGCCCGCCAGGTAACGCTGATCCCGTGAGACGGCGATGCTGGTCAGCGGGACCTGGCCGGTTCCCGCCTGGCCCGGTACGGCGCTGCTGCTGCCGTCCTGGGCATCGAGCACGCGGGCCGCGCCGTTGCTGCCGAGGAAGTACAGCGGCTCGATCTTGGGCGACACGAGGGCAGGCTGCGGGAAGGTGCTGGGGCTCAGCAACGAGCTGCTGGCGAACGGCGGGGTCCATACCTTGCCGTCGACTTCCAGCTTCACGGCCCGAATGGACGCGGACCCGTAGGACGAACTGGTCAGCGTCCAGACCAGCTGGGACGCCATCCCGGCCAGCGACGTATTGGTGGTCGCGGACTTGGGCAGGCTCAGGTCGACCACCGCGGTCTTGCTCCCCGGCAGGATCTCGACGGGGTGGCGCAGCGTGGCCGCGGGCGGAAATGCGGACAGCACCGCCCCCGCCAGCCACCCTTGCAGCGGGATCCGCAGGGCCCGGACCAGATCGGAGGCCGGATCCCCCGAGTTGACCGGCACGAAGATCGGGTCGGGCACCAGGTCCTTGCCCGCCGGATCCGGGTAGTAGAGATTCCGCGGCTGGAAGGCCAGCTGGAAGAGGTCCTTGGTGAGCAGCAGCTCGTGGGATGGCTGATCCACGCCGCTGGAGGCCGTCTTCGTTCCAGCGGGAGTCGGCAGCGCGGCGATGCGCCACTGACTGTGCACCCGTTGCAGGGTGAACTCCTGGTTCAGCGGATGCCGGCCGGTTTCCGCCTGGATGTACTGGCCGCTGGGGCTAACGTGGCCTAGCTGCTGCGCACTGATCTCCACCACGGACGTGTTCCGCGAGCCGAACGGCGGGGGGGCAGGCGTGACCGTGGGCGGGCGTGCGATCACGGTGACCGCGGGCCCCGGTCCCGGCTGCCAGGACCGGCTCGCCGCCCTGGTCAGGTACTGCCGGGCGATCTCGTGATGGTTGCCGAAGTCCGCGCTGGCCAGCAGGAAGCCCTGGACTATCTGCGACGGACTCGAACCGCGGCTCGGCCCGGTCATGATGTACCCGCAGCAGTCGCTAGCCTGCTGCTCGCCGCCCGTGCCGGCGGGCAGCGCGGTGTGCTGGAGCAGCCCGCTGGTCGGAACATCCGCACAGCCGACCGCCAGGGTCATGGCGACCAGCGCGGTGAGGACCCAGCGCAGCGCGGACCGGTTAGCCGTCACTGGTTGCGCCCGCCCCGCCCGGGCCCTCCGGCTCGGTCCCGGTGTTCTGGATGCCCGTGTTCTGGATGCCCGGGGTCTGGATCCCGTTGGGCTGGGTTCCGGCGAGCCCGGAGCCTGCGAATCCCGTGCCGGGGAACTCAGCGCCGGGCAGTCCGGGACCGGCCGCGACCTGGCTCACCCGCAGCGGAAGCGGCGCAAGGACAAGTTCCGGGCCTGGCTCGGCCTCGTCCGGCCCGAGCGGCAACGGTGAGCCGACGAGTTCCTGCCCGGCCACCCGGGGCACGGTCAGCCGGAAGACCGAACCCTTTCCGCATTCCCCCCAGGCCTGCAGCCAGCCGTTATGCAGCCGGGCGTCCTCCTGCGAGATGGCCAGGCCCAGCCCCGTGCCGCCGGTCGTCCGGGCCCGCGCGGGGTCCGCTCGCCAGAACCGGTCGAACACCATCTGTGCCTCAGCGGGCCCGAAACCCACGCCATGATCACGGACGGCTACGGCCACCGCGTCCCGGTCCCCGGCCACGGTGACGACCACATCCCGGCCCTCGCCGTGCTCGACCGCGTTGTCCAGCAGGTTGCGGAGGATGCGCTCGACCCGGCGGCGGTCCACTTCGGCGACGCACGGCTCGGGGGGCAGCCGGAAATCGATCCGGGTTCCCCGCCGGGCCGCGAGCTGCTCGGCATCCGCCGCGGCCCGCCGGACCAGATCGCACACGTCGGCGGACTCCGCGTCCAGCGTGGCCGCGTTCGCGTCGTAGCGGCTGATCTCGAGCAGGTCGGCGAGCAGCGACTCGAACCGTTCCAGCTGGCCTTCCAGTAGTTCCGCCGAGCGGGACGCGGCCGGCATCAGCTCCTCACGGGCCGCGAACAGCACGTCGGCCGCGATCCTGATCGTGGTCAGCGGAGTGCGCAGCTCGTGCGAGACGTCGGAGACGAACTGCCGCTGTACCTTGGACAGTTCCTCCAGCTCGCGCAGCTTCTCCTGAAGACTGGCCCCCATGTCGTTGAACGACCGGGCCAGGGCGGCCAGGTCATCGGTGCCGCGGACGGGCATCCGCTCGTCCAGCTGGCCATCAGACAGCCGGGATGCCGCGGCCGCGGCATCCCGGATGGGGATCACCACCCAGCGGGTGACCAAGGACACGATGCCGACCAGCAGCAGGACCAGGACCAGGCCGCCGAACAGCATGGCGTGCTGGACCAGGCCCAGCGTGGCCTGCTGCTGACTCAGCGGGAAGAGGTAGTAAAGCTGGTCGTGCGTGTTGATCACGCCGCCAATCGCCAGTCCCGGGCCCGAGGCCTGGCCGTGCAGGTACCGCAGGAGGGTCGGGGTGGACCAGAGCTCGTCGGTCCGGCCCTGCTGCTGCTCCCCCGTTACCTTCTGGATCAGCCCGCGCGGCACACTGTGCCAGCTGAGGTTCTGGTTGCCGAACGTGCCCCCGAAGGCGTAATCGCCGGCGGACGGCTGGGCCAGGATTACCACGTCGAAGTTGTCACCCGGCCCGCTGAGACTCTGCAGCGTCGAGGTCAGCGACAGCAGCGACTTGACCCGGTCCCCGGCCGAACCTTCCAGCCCGCTCTCGTCCTTGGCCACGGTCAGGCCCTCACCGAGCTGGTGGGCGGCCGCGGTCCGTGCGCTGTTGAGCAGCCCGCTCTCGATCTGCTGGACGAGGAAGAAACCGAGAACCGTGACGACCACCACGCAGATCACCAGCGTGGTGGCGACCACCCGCAGCTGAAGTGAGCGGTGCCAGCGACGGCGCAGCTGACCTGCCACCACCCGGGCCCGCCGGTCCAGGACCCGCAGGGCGCGGCGAATCGTCGCCGGCAGGCGGCGGGTGGCCCGCCGGACCAGCAGGGCCAGCCGAGAGCGGCTGGCCGGCTGACCGAGACCCAGGCCCGGAAGACCAGGGCCCGTGAGAGCAGGGCCGGGAAGCGCGGGCCCGGCGTCCGCAGCCGCGGTCCCGGGCAGGGTGACACTCCCCACGGAGAGACTGCCCACTGGTATCCCACTGGATTTACCAGCACTGGATTTACCAGCACTGGATTTACCAGTGGATTTACCAGCACTGGGCAGTCCGCTACCGCGTGGCCCGCGCCCCGCCTCGCTGCTGCTCGCTGCCCCCTCCATCGCCCTTCTTCACGCTGATCGGAAAATTGCCCGGCCCTGCTGACCAGCGCCGGCCGGCTCCATGATCAGGCCGGTCCTGCCTTGTAACCCACGCCGCGCACGGTCACCACGATCTCCGGATGCTCCGGGTCCTTCTCGATCTTGGCCCGGAGGCGCTGCACATGCACGTTGACCAGCCGGGTGTCCGCGGCGTGACGGTACCCCCAGACCTGCTCCAGCAGCACCTCGCGGGTGAACACCTGGCGCGGCTTGCGGGCCAGCGCCACGAGCAGATCGAACTCCAACGGGGTCAGGCTGACCGGGCGCCCGTTGCGCTTGACCGAATGCCCGGCCACGTCGATCTCGACGTCGACAATCTGCAGCATCTCGGGGGCCGGGTCGTCGGTCCGGCGCAGCCGGGCCCTGACCCTCGCGATCAGCTCTTTCGACTTGAAGGGCTTGACGATGTAGTCATCCGCGCCGGACTCAAGACCCAGGACCACGTCGACAGTGTCGCTCTTGGCGGTGAGCATGACGATAGGCACACCAGATTCGGTGCGAATCTGCCGGCAGACGTCGATCCCGTCGATACCCGGGAGCATCAGATCGAGCAGCACGAGATCGGGATGAGTGTCCCGGAACACCTCCATCGCCTTGTCCCCGTCTGAGACGAAGGTGGGCTCGAATCCCTCGCCACGGAGCATGATGCCGAGCATCTCGGACAGGGCAGCGTCGTCATCGACGACCAGGACACGACCTTTCATGAGCCTCATAGTTCCATGGAAACATCGGCGGGGGCACTCTTCCGCTGAGGCGGACGAGCGTTTAGCAGACGAAGATTACCTGTAGTAACGGGTTGGGTTATACCACGCTCTGTCACCAGGGCACTGACCAGGGGCGCCGGGGTGACATCGAACGCCGGGTTATACGCGGCGCTACCGGCGGGCGCGAGGGTCTGCCCGCCCAGTGTGGTCACCTCCTGGGCAGCGCGATGTTCCACGACGATCTCAGCGCCGGTAGCCGTGCCAAAGTCGATCGTGGACACGGGCGCCACCACCACGAACGGGACGCCGTGGTACTGCGCGAGCACCGCCAGGCTGTACGTCCCCACCTTGTTGGCGACGCTGCCGTCCGCGGCGATCCGGTCGGCCCCGGTGAGCACGACATCCACCGCGCCGCTGGCCAGCAGTCCCGCCGCCGCGGAGTCTGGCAGCACCGCGTAGTCGATGCCCGCCCGCCGCGCCTCGTAGGCCGTGAGCCTGGCTCCCTGCAACAGGGGGCGCGTCTCGTCCACATACAGCCGGGTGAGCCGGCCAGCCTGGTGCGCGGCCAGGATCACCGCGAACGCCGTCCCGCCGCCGGTGGAGACCAGCGAGCCGGTGTTGCAGTGCGTGAGCACCCGGGCGCCTTTCGGGATCAGGCCGAGACCATGCTGGGCCATCGCCGCGCTGGCGGCGGCGTCCTCAGCCGCGATCGCCCGGGCCTCCTCGAGGGCGGCACCAGCCGCGAGTCGTTGCGGATCATGGATTTGGTGTTTCGGCTCCGCCGCGCGACCGAGCGCGGCCTGATATGCGGCCAGTGCGCGGCGGGTGCCCCAGGCCAGATTCACCGCGGTCGGCCGGGCCTCACCGAGCAGCCGGGCGGCGGCCACCACGTCGTCGCCACGGCAGGCGGCCAGCGCTACGCCGAACGCACCGGCTACGCCGAGGGCTGGTGCGCCGCGGATAACCAGACGGCGGATCGCGTCGACCAGATCAGGGACGTTCTCGCAGGTGACGACCTTCTCTTCGGTGGGCAGCCGGGTCTGGTCGAGCAGGGCGACAGCCGGCCCGCGGGGCGGGTCAAGCCATTGCAGGGTGGGCACGCTCATGAGCTGAGTCTGCCCTCCGGCCTGCGGCGGGTCAACCGGACGGCCGCCAGGCCTGGGCGGCCCAGCGGGCAGCCCGCGCTGTTCGGCTGGCTGGACTTCATGACGCCCCTGCTTCGTGCGAGTATGGGCGCGAGCGGGACGAGGGGGCCAGCCCTGCTATCGGCGAGCAGTTCCGCGGCCGTGTGCCGCCAAGGAGAACCATGACAGACAGTCCGTCGTCGGACACGCCGGGGGACGGGCAGGCCCAGCGGCCCCAGCCATGGTTCCCGCCCGGCGGCGGGTACGGCCCGGACAGCCCGCCACAGGCTCCGCCCGGCCCGCCCGGCGGGAACCACCCGGGGACTGGCCAGCCCGCAACCGGCCAGCCCGCAACCGGCCAGCCCGCAACCGGCCAGCCCGCAACCGGCCAGCCCGCAACCGGCCAGCCGGGCGCGCCTGGCTGGCCCGTATGGGGCCAGCCCGGGTACGGCCAGCCTGGACCTGGCCAACCGGGCTACGGGCAGCCGGGGTCCGGGCCCTCGGGCTACGGGCAATCAGGCTCCGGCCCTTCCGGATACGGGCCGCCGCCACCTGGCCAGTGGCCGCGTTACGGCGAGGCAGCACCCAAGCCCGGCGTGATCCCGCTCCGGCCGCTGGGCGTCGGGGAGATCCTTGACGGCGCCTTCGCCTCAATCCGCCGCAATCCCAAGGCCGTCCTGGGCCTCGCCGCCGTGGTCATGACGATCTCGGCGGTCGTCTCCGCCGTGCTGACCCGCACGCTGCTCAACCTGGGCAGCCTCAACCTGCCCACCCCGGGCCAGCAATTGACGCCTGCCCAGGCCACGCACCTGGTAGGCCGCATCGTCGCGGTGGCCCTGCCCGCGTTCGGGCTGGCCATCCTGCTGACCATCATCGTGCAGGCCATCCTGGCCGGGCTGCTCGCCCCGATCATCGCCCGGGGAGTCGCCGGCCAGCAGATCAGCGCCGCGGACGCCTGGCGGATCACCCGCCCGCGACTGCCCAGCCTGCTGCTGGCCACCTTGCTGGTCCTGCTGGCCGGGCTCGGGCCGGTGCTGATCGTCGGCGTGATCGCGGGCATCGCCCTGCTGGCCGGCGCGCCCGCCGCGGTGTACGGGGGCATCATCTTGCTGGGGCTGGCGGCCCTGGTCCTGACCATCTGGCTCTCGACCATGCTCAGCCTGGTCACCCCCGTGGTGGTGCTGGAGAACGATCGTCCCGTCCGGGCGCTGGCCCGGTCCTGGCAGCTGGTGCGCCGGAGTTTCTGGCGGGTGTTCGGCATCACGCTGCTGGCCGGGATCATCGTGGCCATCGCGGGCGGGATCCTGCAGCTCCCGTTCACGTTCTTCGGCGCGGTGCTGGGCAGCGGCATCGGCGGGACGGTGATCCTCGTGATTGGCGCCATCGCGGCCGGTACCGTGACCCGGCCGATCACCGCCGGGGTGACGGTCCTGCTCTACGTGGACATGCGGATGCGTAAAGAGGGCTTGGACCTGGCGTTGCGGACCGCGTCCGGCCCTGGCCAGCCTGGATCTGGTCAACGGGGATCTGGCCTGCCGGGGTCTGGCCCGCCGGGGTCTGGCCTGCCGGGGTCTGGCCTGCCGGGCTCCGGTGGCCCGCTCGACGACGATTTCGCCACCGTGTGGCGGCCGCCGTCAGCTGGCCCGGTGACTGCCCCGGGCACACCTCCCACGGCCGCGGGGGCCCCGCCACCGTGGTGACTGCGGCCGGCCCCTTGACCGGCCGCGAGGCCGGGCAGCGGCTGGCCCGCGCCGAGCTGTCCAAGGCCATCTATCACCCGCACGAGCCACTGGCCCAGCGGATCCTGAACGCGATCGGCCACCTGCTGGACGACCTGTCCCAGGCGGGCCGGGCATTTCCGGGCGGCTGGTGGTCGGCAGTCGCGCTGGCCGCCCTGCTGGCCGCGATCATCGCCGTGGTGCTGAGCCGGACTGGCCCGCTCGCCCGGTCCCGCCGGGCCGGGGGCCAGCTGATGACCGGCTCCGGCCCGCTCAGCGCAGCCGACCATCGGCTGCTCGCCCGGCGTCTGGCCGACGCCGGCGACTACGCCGCGGCCACCGTGGAAGGTGTCCGGGCGATTGCCCGTGAACTCGACGACCGGGCGGTCCTGACCCCGCGGGCCGGGCGCACCGCGAATGAGATGGCCGAGGAGGCCGCCGCGGCGCTGCCCGCAGAGGCAGGCGCCCTGCGCAGCGCGGCCCTCCTGTTCGACGACATCTGCTACGGCGACCGCCCCGGGACCCAGGCCGGATACGCCCTGATCCAGGCGCTGGACACGCGGATCAGCGCATCGGCCCCCAAGCCCGGCTCCGCCCTGGCCGGGGTCGGCTCCGGTGGCGCAGGAGCGGGCTCCGGTGGCCGAACGGATCCCGGTGGCGCAGGAGCGGGCGGAGCGAGATGACCAGACCGGCGCCCATCCTGGCTGAGCCGGGTCCGGGCCCGGCCCCGCCGGGGGCCGCCCGCCAGGCGGCTTCTGGACTCGGGGGCCCGGCCCGGCCAGGACCCGGGGGGCCTGCCCTGCGGTCACCGCCCGCATTGCGCCGCTGGCGGGCGCCGCTCGCCGTGCTGGCGCTGGTCCTGCTAGGCGGGGTCGTGATCGCCCTGCTGACGCCGTCCCGGCCCACCACCGGCTACCTCGATCCAGGCAATCCCGGACCGCAGGGCACCCGGGCTCTGGCCGCCCTCCTGGCCCAGCGGGGCCAGCCGGTGATCCGGGCGAACAGCGTGGCGGCCGCCCGGGACGCGATCCAGGATGCGGCGAGCCCGGGCGGTGCAGGCCGCGTCCCTGCGCTCGTCATCACCAGTCCTTACCTGCTTAGTCCGAGGCAGGTGGGGGAACTGACCCGGCTACCGGGGAACGTCATCGTGGTGGAGCCGGACAGCGCCACGCTGAAGGCACTCAACCGGGAGGCGGCCGGGACCGCGGCGCCGCGGGTAACGGTGGCGGGTGCAGAGGCGGTCCGTCCGGTCGGCCCCGACTGCACGCTGGCCGCGGCGACCGTCGCCGGGGACGCCGGCCTGGGCGGGGTGCTGATGCGGGTGAGCGGCACCGCGGGCGCGCTGTGTTACCGGGTGGACGGCCACCCCACCCTGGTCCGTTACCTGACTGGGCGGCGCACCGTCACCTTGCTGGGCAGCGGTGTACCGCTGACCAACGCGGATCTGGCCCACCGCGGCAACGCCGCACTGGCGCTGAACCTGCTGCGCGGCAGCCCGCGGATCGTGTGGCTGGTGCCCAACCCGCCGGCCGTCACCGCGGCGGGGCAGAAATCGCTACTCCAGGTGATCCCCGGTCCGGCCTACCTGGTGGCGCTGCAGGTGTTCATCGCGGCCGCGCTGGCCGCGCTGTGGCGGACCCGGCGGCTCGGCCCGCTCGTCGCCGAACCGCTTCCGGTGGTGGTCCGCGCGTCGGAGACCGTAGAGGGGCACGGCCGCCTCTACCGTTCCCGGCGGTCCCGTGGACGGGCGGCCGCGGTGCTGCGCGACGCCGCCCGGCTTCGGATCACGGCCCGGCTCGCGCTGCCCGGCGACACGGACGCCGATGCGGTGTGCGTGGCGGTGGCCGCACGTACCGGGCGCGAGCCCGAAGCGGTCCGGGCCATCCTGTACGGGCCGGCCCCCCGCGACGATGCGGCGCTCGTCGCACTGGGGCAGGATATTGACGCTCTCGAGGGAGAGGTACGCACGCCGTGACAGAGGTACGCACACAGTGACAGAAGTACGCACACAGTGACAGGGACACGCACGCAGTGACCGCCGAATACCAGGCTCTGGGGACCGACGTACGGGGCACGCTCGAGGCGATCCGCACCGAGGTCGGCAAGGCCATCATCGGCCAGGACCCGGTGCTGACCGGCTTGGTGATCTGCCTGCTCTGCCGGGGTCACGTGCTCCTCGAAGGCGTGCCCGGGGTGGCCAAGACCCTGCTGGTACGCTCGCTGGCCGCCGCGCTGTCGCTGCGCAGTACCCGGGTCCAGTTCACCCCGGACTTGATGCCGGGCGACGTGACCGGCTCGCTGGTCTACGACGCGAAGACGGCCCTCTTCCAGTTCCGCGAGGGCCCGGTATTCACCAACCTGCTGCTCGCTGATGAGATCAACCGGACACCCCCGAAAACCCAGGCCGCGCTTCTCGAAGCCATGGAGGAGCGGCAGGTGTCGGTGGAAGGCCAGCCCCGGCCGCTGCCCGAGCCGTTCCTGGTGGCCGCGACCCAGAATCCCGTGGAGTACGAGGGGACCTACCCCCTGCCCGAGGCGCAGCTCGACCGCTTCATGGTCAAGCTGACGGTCGGCCTGCCCGGCCGGGACGACGAAATCGGCATCCTGGCCCGGCACGCGGCCGGATTCGACCCCGGCAACCTGGCGGCGACCGGGATCAAGCCCGTCGCCGGCCCGGCCGAGCTCGCCGCGGCGACCGCCGCGGTCCGCGAGGTCCGGGTGGCCCCCGAGGTGGCCGGCTACATCGTGGATCTGTGCCGGGCCACCCGGCAGTCACCGTCGCTGCGCCTCGGTGTGTCCCCCCGCGGGGCCACGGCCCTGCAGGCCACCAGCCGGGCCTGGGCCTGGCTCGCGGGCCGCGACTACGTCACCCCGGATGACGTGAAGGCGCTGGCCCGGCCGACGTTGCGGCACCGGATCCAGCTCCGGCCAGAAGCGGAGATCGAGGGCGCCTCGGCGGACGGGGTGCTGGAGGCGGTCCTCGCCTCCGTCCCGGTTCCACGGTGAGCTCGTCCTGGGGAGATCCCCGTACCGCGGTGATCCCCCTCCCCCGGAATCCCCGTACCGCGGTGATCCCTCTCCCTCGGAATCCCCGTACCGCGGTGATCCCCTGATGGCGCTCACCGGACGGGTGGCCGCGGTGGCGCTGCTGGGCGCCCTGGCCGTGCTGGGCTTCCGGACCTGGGCCGCCCTGGTGGCCGTCAACGCGGTGCTGCTCGCGGCGATCATCGCCGACCTGATGCTGGCCGCCAGCGTCCGGCGGCTGGGCGTCACCCGGTCCGGCGACACCCGGGTACTGCTGGGCGAGACCGCCTCGGTCGCGGTGACTGTGCACAACCCGGGCCCCCGTCCGCTGCGGGCCCAGCTGCGTGCTGCCTGGCCGCCGAGCGCGCATGCGCAGCCGGGCCAGGTAGCGCTGGCCGCCGCGGCGGGCGGCCAGGCCACTGCGGCCAGCACGCTCACGCCCGACCGGCGCGGCGACCGGGTATCCCCCACGGTTATCGTCCGCTCGTTCGGACCGCTGGGCCTGGCCGCCCGGCAAGGCCGCCACGACGTGGCCTGGAGCGTGCGGGCGCTGCCGCCGTTCGGCAGCCGCAGGCACCTGGGCGAGAAACTCTCTCAGCTGCGCCAGCTCGACGGCCAGCACCGCTCGCTGCTGCGCGGGCCGGGCACCGAGTTCGACTCCCTGCGCGAATACGTCATCGGCGACGACGTCCGCTCCATCGACTGGCGGGCGGCGGCCCGCCGGGGTGACGTGATGGTCCGGACCTGGCGGCCTGAACGCGACCGGCGGATCCTGATCGTCCTGGATACCGGGCGCACCTCGGCGGGGCGGGTCGGCGGCATACCGCGGCTGGACGCATCGATGGATGCGACGCTGCTGCTGACCGCGCTCGCAGCCCGGGCCGGGGACCGGGTGGACCTGATCGCGTTCGACCGCAGGGTGCGGGCCCGGGTGCTGGGTGCCCCCCGCTCATCCGTGCTGGCCTCGTTCACCACCGCAATGGCGCCGCTCGACGCCGAGCTGACTGAGACCGACCTCGCGGCCATGGTCAGCGCGGTCCTCACCGTGGCCCGGCACCGTTGCCTGGTGGTGCTGCTCACCGAGCTCAACCCGGCGGTGATCGAGGAGGGCTTGCTCCCCCGGCTGGGCCCGCTCGTGTCCCGGGACACGGTCATGATCGCGGCCGTGGCTGACCCGAGGATCGCGGAAATGGCGGCCGCCCGGGGCGACACGGCCAGCCTCTACGACGCGGCCGCGGCGGAGAGCGCGCTGGCCCAGCGGCGACGGATCTCGGCTCTGCTGCGGCGGCAGGGCGTCAGCGTGGTCGATGCCCCGCCGGACCGGCTGCCATCCGCGCTGGCCGATGCCTACCTCGAGCTCAAGGCCAGCGGCCGCCTCTGAGGATTAACCCCCGGACCGCAACCCGACCCGGAACCCGGCCGCAGCCCCGGCCGGGATCCGTCCGCCAGAGTCCCCCGCCTAGCGCATGCCTGCGATGACACAAATTTGTGTTATCTCAAGCATGTGTGTATCTTGGCTTCGTGCCGACCGATGCAGAGATCACTTTTGCCGACCACATGGGGCGCTTCTACGCGCGCCGCTACGCCTACCCGCCGATGGTGGGCCGCCTGCTCGGCTACCTGGCGGTCTGCGACCCACCCGACCAGAGCATTGGCGAACTGGCCGAGGCGCTACTGGCCAGCCGCAGCGCGATCACCGGAGCGGTGAAGGCGCTGGAGGCCACGCACGCGATCCGCCGCACGCGGTCGGCGGGCGAGCGGATGGACCGGGTCCGCCTGGACCTGACGGCGCCGGAGGCCAGGGGATTCGACATCACCGAGTACCAGGAGCTCGGCGACTTGGTGCGGGAAGGCCTGGAGGTGGTGGCGGATGCCCCAATCGAGCGGCGGGCGACGCTGCTGGAGATGGCCGCGTTCGCCGACTTCCTGCAGGAGCGGATCGCGCTGCTGCACGAGGAGTGGATAGCCCATCGCGACGCGCTGCGGGCCGCGGGTGAACTCCCCGGCGAGACTCGCGAGTAGAGACGAGGATGATCATGAATAGCGGGCCAGCGATCACGGTAGCCGGGCTGTGCAAGTCATTCGGCGGGCATGTGGTGCTCGACGGCATCGATCTCACCGTCGCCAAGGGCGCGATCTTTGCCCTGCTCGGGCCCAACGGCGCAGGCAAGACCACGATGGTGCAGATCCTGTCCACCCTGATCCCGGGCGACTCCGGCCAGATCAGCGTCGCGGGCCACGACGTGGTCACCGATCCGGACGGGGTTCGCGCCGCGATCGGGGTCACCGGCCAGTTCTCCGCGGTGGACGATCTGCTGACCGGCGAGGAGAACCTGCGCTTGATGGCCGACCTGCACCATCTCGGCCGCGGCGGCGGCCGGCGGCGGGTGGCCGAGCTTCTGGACCGCTTTGAGCTGGCCGACGCCGCACGCAAGCAGGTGTCGGCTTATTCCGGGGGGATGCGCCGCCGGCTGGACCTGGCGATGACCCTGGTCGGCACGCCACGGCTGATCTTCCTCGACGAGCCCACCACCGGGCTGGACCCGCGCAGCCGCCGCACCATGTGGCGCAGCATCCGCGAGCTGGCGGCCAGCGGGGTGACGATCTTCCTGACCACTCAGTACCTCGACGAGGCCGATCAGCTCGCCGACCGCGTCGCGGTGCTGGACCGCGGCCGGATCGTGGCCGAGGGCAGTCCCGGTGAGCTTAAACGCCGCATCCCGGGAGGTCACGTCCAGCTCCAGTTCGCCGCCCCGGATGCGTGGAAGTCGGCCGCCGGGCTGCTCGGCCCGGTATCGCGCGACGAGGAGAGGCTCACCCTGCAGGTGAGCAGTGACGGCACCCTCGCCTCTCTTCGGCGCCTGCTCGGCCGGCTCGATGACGCCCACATAGAGGTCGAGCAGCTCTCCATCCACACCCCGGATCTCGACGACGTGTTCTTCGCCGTCACCGGTCGCTCCGCCACGGAGCACGAGCAAGACCCCGAGAAGGAAGCCACCCTGCGATGAGCACCCTCGTCTATACCGTCACCGATTCGGCGACGATGCTGCGCCGCAACCTGCGGCGGCTGCAGCGCTACCCATCCATGACGCTGCTGCTGGTCGGTATGCCGATCGTGTTCCTGCTGCTGTTCGTGTACGTCTTCGGCGGCCAGCTCGGTGCCGGCTTCGCCGGAGGGCATGGCGGACGTGGCGCCTACCTCGACTATGTGATGCCGGGCGTCCTGCTGATCACCGTGGCCGCCGCCGCGCAGGGCACCGCGATCACCGTGGCCATGGACATGACCTCGGGCATCATTGACCGGTTCCGCACGATGGCCATCGCCCGCGCCTCGGTGCTCACCGGCCACGTGATCGCCAGCGTCATCCAGGCGCTGTTCGGCCTGGCCGTCGTGCTCGCCGTCGCGTTCGCACTCGGCTTCCGGCCCGACGCGGGTCCGGCGGCCTGGCTGGCGGCTATCGGCCTGCTCACCCTGTTCGCCTTCGCCCTGGTATGGCTGTGTGCGGCGCTCGGCCTGGCGGCCAAGACCGTCGAGACCGCCAGCAACACCCCCATGGTGCTGACCTTGCTGCCCTTCCTCAGCAGCGGCTTCGTACTCGTCACGACCATGCCAGCCGGACTGCGCCAGTTCGCCGAGTACCAGCCCTTCACCCCCGTCACCGAAGCGGTACGCGGGCTGCTCAGCGGCACCGGCGCCGGAACGAACGCGATCGCCGCCATCGCCTGGAGCACCGGGATCGCGCTGGCCGGCTACCTGTGGGCCCGGCACCTTTACGACCGCCGCCGCGCACGTTAAGCGCACGAGGGATCCCTAGAGCGGGTGGCGCATGATCCGTACAGTGGGTGGTAACGCATCGCCTACGGCTCGCGCCGATTAGTAATTGAATCCAGACCTGTGGCCAGCGGAGGCCGGCGTGTTACTTGATCTGGGTGGCACTCGCCTGTGGTTCGACGTGTCCGGACCGTCGGTACTTCCGGAGGGTGAGGGGGTTGCGGAGCGCCCGACCCTGGTCGCGGTCCACGGGGGGCCAGGGCTGGATCACGTCAACATGAAGCAGGCCCTGGCCCCACTCGCTGAGGATGTGCAGATCATCTTCTACGACCAGCGCGGGCATGGCCGCAGCGACCACAGCAGGGCCGAGTTCTGGAACCTGCCAACCTGGGCTGATGATCTGCGACGGCTGTGTGACACGCTCGGGCTGGCCAAGCCAGTCGTGCTGGGCAGTAGCTTCGGCGGATTTGTCGCCCTGACCTACGCGGGCATGTTCCCCGCCCACCCCGGCGGCGTCATCTTGACCAACACCACGGGCGGCCGCATCGACCATCCCGCCAGCGTGGAGATCTTCCGGCGGCTCGGCGGGGACGAGGTGGCCGCGGTAGCTGCGCGTGACTTCGCCGAGGTGACCGAGCAGTCGGCAGATGAGTTCAACCGGGTCTGCCATCCGCTGTACAGCAGCAAACCGGGGTTCGTGGAGGAGTCCCGGCAGGGGCTGGCCAGATCGATCCAGACGATCGAGGTCAACCTGCACTACTTCCGTAACGAGGTGCCCCGTTTCGACCCTTGGAGCGTGCTGGCCGACGTGAGCTGTCCGGTTCTGATCCTGGCAGGCGAAGACGACCCGGTCTGCCCGATATCAGTCGTCGAGGACCTCGCCCACCACCTTCCAGCCGCGACAACCCGGCTCGTCCGGTTGCCGCAGGCACGCCACCGTGTCTTTCGCGACCGCCCCGACCTCGCGTTCCCAGCGGTCAAGGAATTCCTGCACGACATCAATCAGCACCCGGCCGCGTGAGTATCAAGTCAGGTCGTTGCGGGCCATCTGGGTGGCTCGCAGTTCCGCATGCATCTCCCACGGTGCGCGGGGCAGAACGTGCCCGGTCTCGAGCAGGGACTTGAGATTGGCGAACACGGCTGGCCATCCGGTCGAGACCGCGTCCACGGCTTCCTCGTCGGCGAGGTTCGCGTGCGTGACGGTGAGCCGGACGATCTCATGAAAGGGCTCAATGTCAAAGGTCACCGTGGAGGGGCCGCCGGGAGAGGTGGCCCCGGGGGCGTCGAAGGTCAGGGTGAGACGGCGAGGCCGCGCAGACTCCACCACCGTCCCGATCACGTCAGCGACGCCTGATCCGTCAACGCGCCGGTGTTCCCAGCGTGAGCCGACCTGCCAGTCCGAGACGTTGCTGTGCCCCCAGTAACTCGCGGTCAGGTCCGGGTCGGTCAGCGCGTCCCACACCCGCTCCGGTGAGCTTTCGATGTAGGTGACGTATACGTAGTCGGGTCGTCCGGCCATGGTGTCCTCCTCTGCTCGTTGTTTGATGGCGCTCAGCGCCTGCAGCCGTGACCGTTCGAATTTCTCGATCCACCGTTCCTGGATGTTCCAGAGCGGGACGGGATTGAGATAGTGCAACTTCTCCCGGCCACGGCGGATGGTGGTGATGAGGTTCGCGGCCTCGAGGATGCCCAGATGCTGGGTCGCTGACTGCCGGGCCATCTCCAGCGGCCCGCACAGTTCGCCGAGGGCTTGGCCGTTTTGCTCGCGGAGCCTGTCCAGCAGGGCCCTGCGCGTCGGATCGGCCAGGGCCCTGAACACGGCGTCGTCATCGCCCACCCGGCCATTATGCAGGTATTCACCTGCATATGTCAACGGCGTGGCTGGCCCACCGCGCCGCTAACCCGCCACGGGGACCGTGTCGGGCGCGAACTCCATGTCCGGGCTGGCCCCGGCCGCCACCGCACGCCGTCCGAACACCAGCACGTACCCCACGAACGCCACCTCGGCCACCGCGCCGATGCTGATCCGGGCCCAGGCCGGCAGCGGGGAGGGAGTCACGAACGCCTCGATAACCCCGGAGACCAGCAGCACCACGATCAAGCCGAGCGCGATCGTGAGCGAGGAGCGGCCTTCCTCGGCCAGCGCCCGCCCGCGGGGCCGGGGCCCAGGGTCGATGATGCTCCAGCCCAGGCGCAGCCCGGCCGCCGCAGCCAGGAACACCGCCGTGAGCTCGAGCATCCCGTGCGGCAGGATCAGGGTGAAGAACAGCCCGCCCCGCCCGTGCGCGACCATCAGGCCGCCTTCCACCCCGGCGTTGGCCGCGTTCTCGAACAGGACGACCAGCGTCGGCAGCCCGAGCAGCACGCCGAAGATCAGCGCCTCCGCGGCGACCCACACGTTGTTGGTCCACACCTTCGCGGCGAACGAACTGGCCGCGTACTGGGAGTAGTAGCCGCGGAACTGATGGTTGACCAGCTGGCGGACGCTGGCGCCGGGCAGCAGCGCGGCCTGCACCCCCGGAGACCGGGCCACCCACCACCCCAGCAGGACCCCCACCAGGATGGACCCGCCCGCGGCCCCTGCCCACCACCACCGGACCCGGTAGGCCATGGCTGGGAACGACACCACAGCGAACCGGCTCACCGCCGACCAGGCCGGCACGTGCGAGCCGGTCACGGTGGTCCGGGCCTGGGCGACCCGGCTGGACAGCCGGGCGGCGAGCACCGGATCGTACCCGGATGCGCGCAGCACGGACAGGTGCGTGGTCGTCCGCTGGTACAGCGTGACGAGCTCGTCAACCTCGTCGCCAGTCAGCCGCCGACGCCGCCGGACGAGTTCGTCTAGCCTGGCCCAATCGGCCTGGTGTGCGGCTGCAAATGCGTCAACGTCCACTCCAGGCAGCCTACTGACAGACTGGGGAACCGCGTGGCCGAGGTGATCACCGGCGAAGCCGTCGTCATCGACGTGCCCCTGGCCCGCTTCCCCAGCCGCACCCTGGCCCTGCTCATCGACATCACGATCCAGCTAGTGCTGCTGTTCGGGCTGGGCGGCGTGGCGCTGGCGGCCGGGGCCGGTGATGGCCTCGACGCGGCGGCGATCGCGGCGATCTCGCTGACCGTCTCCGTGGCGATCATCGTGGGCTACCCGACCCTCTTCGAGACCCTGAGCCGCGGCCGGTCACTGGGCAAGCTGGCCCTCGGCCTGCGCGTGGTCAGCGACGACGGGGGCCCGGAGCGATTCCGCCAGGCGCTGATGCGGGCCCTGGCCGGGGTGCTGGAGATCTGGCTGACCATCGGCTTTCTCGCGCTGCTCACCTCGCTGCTGTCGTCCGGCAGCAAGCGCCTCGGCGACATCTTCGCCGGCACGTTCGTCATCACCGAGCGGCTGCCCGGCCGGCGCGGCACGATCGCCCCGATGTCGGCGCTGCCCCCGGCGCTGGCCGCGTGGGCGGCCACCGCCGAGCTGTCCGGGCTGACCGACGCCACCGCGGAGACCGCACGCCAGTACCTGAGCCGGTATTTCGACTTCACCCCGGCGACCCGGGAGGAGTTCGGCCGCCGGATCGCCGCCGCGGTGACCGCCCAGGTGAGCCCGCCCCCGCCGGCCGGCACCAGCCCGCCCGACTACTTGTCCGCGGTGCTCGCCGAGCGCCGCGAGCGCGCCGACGCCCGGATGACCGCTCAGGCCAGCCTCGGCTCGCCCGCCCGGGCTGGACGCGAGGCAGGCGCACCCGCCGAACCGGCCGCGACCACTCCCCCGGAACCCTCACCTTCCCCACCGCCGCCGCGCCCGGGTGGCTTCCTTCCCCCGCGGTAAAGAAGGCCGGTGCCGAGGTGACTTCTCCTACGCAACGTGCGTTAGGAAGGATAATTTGTCCGAATTCGGCGCACGCTCCGTAGGAGAAGTCGCCGGGGCGCCCCGGGCTCCGGCTAGGGCTAAGGCTAGGGCTGCTGCCAGGAATCCAGGTACTCCTGCTGGGCCGGGCTCAGCTCGTCGATGGCGGCGCCCGTCGCGCCCAGGGCCAGGCGGGCGATCTCGTCGTCGATGGCGTCCGGGACCCGGTGCACACCCGGCAGCAGCGAACCGTGCTCGCGGGCCAGCCAGGCCAGCACCAGCGCCTGCCCGGCGAACGACACGTCCATGACCATGGGCGGGTTACCCTCCGCCGCGACCAGGTTGACGATCCGCCCCTCGGCCAGCAGCAGCAGCCGCCGCCCGCCGGTCAGCACGTACTCATCGGTGTGCGGCCGCACATCCTGCTCCACGCTCACCGCCAGCTCAGCCAGCGCCCGCACGTCGATCTCCACGTCGAAATGGCCGGCGTTAGCCAGGATCGCGCCGTCCCGCATCACGGCCAGGTGCGGCGCGCTGATCACGTCCCGGGAGCCGGTGGCGGTGATGAACACCTCGCCGATGGGCGCCGCGTCCGCCATCGGCAGCACCCGGTAGCCCTGCATCATCGCGTCCAGCGCCCGGACCGGGTCGACCTCGGTCACGATCACCTGCGCGCCCAGCCCCCGGGCCCGCTGGGCGATGCCCCGGCCGCACCAGCCGTACCCGGCCACCACCACGGTCCGGCCCGCCAGCATGATGTTGGTGGCCCGGATGATCCCGTCGATGGTGGACTGGCCGGTGCCGTACGTGCTGTCCAGCATGAGCCGGGTGCCGGTGGCGTCCGCGGCGACCGCGGGAAACGCGAGCGTGCCGTCGCTGGCCATCCGGCGCAGCCGGATCACCCCGGCCGTGGTGGACTCACACCCGCCTATCACCTTGCCGAGCAGGTCGGGCCGCTCCCCGTGCAGGGCCTCCATCAGGTCGCCGCCGTCGTCCACGACCAGGTCCGGCCCGGCGTCCAGGGCCCGGTGAATGTGCTCTTCGTAGGCCACCCGGTCCGCCCCGGCCCGGGCGAACACCACCGCCGCCCCGCAGGAATCCAGCGCGGCCGCGATGTCGTCCTGGGTGGACAGCGGGTTCGAGGCGGCCAGGTAGACCTGCGCACCTCCCGCGCGCAGCGTCCGCACCAGCACCGCCGTTTCCGCGGTGACGTGCAGGCAAGCGGCTACCGTCAGGCCGGACAGCGGCTTTTCCCTAACGAAAACCTGGCCGATGCCGGTCATCACGGGCATGGACCGTTGGGCCCAGCCGATCCGGGTCAGTCCCGCGCCGGCCAGCCCGGCGTCCGCGATCTCGGCCGGGGCGCCGGGCGACCGCTCACTCACGGGGTTGGTGACTTCTCTTTAGTAGCGGTAGTGGTCCGGCTTGTACGGGCCCTCGACCGGGACGCCGATGTAGCCGGCCTGCTCCTTGGTCAGCTCGGTAAGCCGGACCCCCAGCGCGTCCAGGTGCAGCCGGGCCACCTTCTCGTCCAGGTACTTGGGCAGCGTGTGCACGCCCACCGGGTACTCATCCGCCTTGGTGAACAGCTCGATCTGGGCAATGACCTGGTTAGTGAAGGAGTTAGACATCACGAAGCTCGGGTGGCCGGTGGCGTTGCCCAGGTTGAGCAGCCGCCCCTCGGACAAGACGATGATCGCGTGGCCGTCGTTGAACTGCCACTCGTCCACCTGCGGCTTGATGATCATCCGCCGGATGCCAGGGATCCGGGCCAGCCCGGCCATGTCGATCTCGTTGTCGAAGTGGCCGATGTTCCCCACGATGGCCTGGTGCTTCATCATCCGCATCTGGTCGGCGGTGATGACGTCCCGGTTGCCGGTGGCGGTGACGAAAATGTCCGCCGTCGTGACCACGTCGTCCAGCTTGGCCACCTGGAAGCCGTCCATGGCCGCCTGCAAGGCGCAGATCGGGTCCACCTCGGTGACGATGACCCGGGCACCCTGGCCGCGCAGCGACTGCGCGCAGCCCTTGCCCACGTCGCCGTAGCCGCAGACCACGGCCACCTTGCCGCCGATGAGCACGTCGGTGGCCCGCTTGATCCCATCGATCAGAGAGTGACGGCAGCCGTAGATGTTGTCGAACTTGGACTTGGTCACCGAGTCGTTCACGTTGATGGCCGGGAACGCGAGGGTGCCGGAGTTGGCCATCTCATAGAGCCGGTGCACGCCGGTGGTGGTTTCCTCGGTCACCCCGCGGATGCCCTCGGCCATCAGCGTCCACCGGTCCTTGCTGGTGTCCAGCGACTCGCGGAGCAGTTCGAGCACGACCTTCCACTCCTCGGGGTCGTCCTCGGCCGCGGACGGGACGGCCCCGGCCCCCTCGTACTCGGCGCCCTTATGCACCAGCATGGTGGCGTCGCCGCCGTCATCGAGGATCATGTTGGGCCCCTCTTCGCCCGCCCAGGACAGCGCCTGGTTCGTGCACCACCAGTACTCCTCCAGCGTCTCACCCTTCCAGGCGAACACCGGGATGCCCTGCGGGTCCTCGGGGGTACCCTCCGGCCCGACCGCGATCGCCGCCGCGGCGTGGTCCTGGGTGGAGAAGATGTTGCAGCTCGCCCAGCGGACCTGGGCGCCAAGGGCGGCGAGGGTCTCGATCAGGACGGCCGTCTGGATGGTCATGTGGAGCGATCCGGTGATCCGCGCCCCGCGCAGCGGCTGCGCGTCCGCGTACTCCCCCCGGACCGCCATCAGTCCCGGCATTTCGTGCTCGGCGAGCCGGATCTCCTTGCGCCCGAAGTCGGCGAGCGACAGATCGGCCACCTTGAACGGGAGGGATTCGGTGGGCATGACACTCCTCAGCAGTCACGGATGGTCGGCTCCCCCGACCGTACGGCACAGGCCGGCCAGGCGCAGCCTTCAGGCGGGTTTCTTAACAAAAAGATGTTAGATTCACTCTATGCGGATCACGGAGGCCGCCCAGCGGCTCGGCACATCCCCCCGGATGCTCCGCTACCGGGAGAGCCTGGGCCTGCTGCCCGCCCTGGGCGGAGCGGGAGCCAGCGACACAGGCCGAGAGGGCCGCACAGGCGGCGCAGCGGCACGAGCGGGCCGAGACGGCGGCGCAGCGGGGCGAGACGGCCGCGCAGCGGGGCGAGACGGCCGCGCAGCGGGGCGAGACGGCCGCGCAGCGGGGCGAGACGGCCGCGCAGCGGGGCGAGACGGCGGCGCGCCGGGACGCGGAGCGCGGCGCGGCCCGGGGCACCGCCAGTTCCGTGATCAGGACGTGGCCGCGGTGGCGCTGGCCCTGGACCTGGAACGGCGCCTGGACATAAGCCCGGCCGCGCTGGCCTTCGGCCTCCGGGTGCTGGCCGAGCCCGGCGTCCGGGCCCAGGTCGCGGAGCTGGGCCGCCGAATCGGGCGGATCCCGCCCCCGGCCGGCAGCGCCCTGGACTTCGAGCAGGAGCGCGCCCTCCGCCTCCTCAGCATGGGCCACCGTCCCGCCCGCCCAGCGCCGCCTGACCGGCCGGGATCGCCGCGCTCTCTTCCCCCCGCCACCTGAGCCGCATCGCCCAGGTCCCACGAGTCACACTCGCCCCGCCCGCCCACTTTTCCTGCGCGACGTGCGCCCAAATCCGGACAAAACGCCCGCCAGGACGCACGTCGCGCAGGAAAAGTCGTCCTGGCCATGATCAACTGGCCCTGGTGGTGTGATCTGTGGTGCTGGTGGTGCGGATTAGGGCCGGGGTTTGGGTTAGTCGCGGGGGCGGCGGGGGCGGCGGACCGCCCGGATGGCCGGGTCGGTGACATCCGCCTTGCCCGGCTGGTAGATATCGGGTTCCAGGTAGATCATCTCGGCGATCGGCACCGCGCTGCGGACCCGGCGTTCGGCCGCGTCGATCCCCGCGGCCACCAGCGCGGCGCTGTCCGCGCCGCTGATCGCGATCTTCGCCGCGACCAGCAGGCTCTCCGGGCCCATGTGCAGGGTTCGCAGGTGGATGACCCGCTGCACCTCCGGGCCCGCTGCCAGGGCAGTGACGATGGCCCGCTCCACCTCAGTGCTGGCCGACTCCCCGATCAGCAGGCTCTTCATCTCGACCGCCAGCACCGCGGCCACGCAGCCGAGCAGGATGCCGATAGCCAGCGAGCCCGCCCCGTCCCAGACGGGGTCGCCGGTGATCGTGGTCAGCGCCACCCCGGCCAGCGCGAAGACCAGGCCGATCAGCGCGGCCAGATCCTCCAGCAGGATGGCGGGCAACTCGGGGGCCTTGGCCCGGCGGATGAACGCCCGCCACCCGTTCCGGCCGCGGACCAGGTTCGTCTCCTGCACCGCGGTGCGCAGCGAGAAACTCTCCAGACCCATCGCGATGATCAAGACCGCGAAGGCCACCACCGGGGAGTGGATCGGCTCCGGGCTGATGATCTTGTGGACGCCCTCATACAGCGAGAACACCGCGCCCACCGTGAACAGCACCACGGCCACGATGAAGGCGTAAAAGTAGCGTTCCCGGCCGAACCCGAACGGGTGCTCTTCGGTCTGTTCCTGCCGAGCCCGGCGGCGGCCGACCAGCAGGAGGGCCTGGTTCCCGCTGTCCGCCACCGAGTGCACCGACTCGGCGAGCATGGACGCCGACCCGGTGATGGCGAACGCCACGAGCTTGGTGACCGCGATGCCGAGGTTCGCGCCCAGCGCGGCCAGCACCGCGCGCAGTCCTTCGGTAGGAGGCTCGTCGGCCTGCGCGTCAGTCAACTGCGCGTCCGGCAAATCCGGGTCAGGCAAATCCGGGTCAGGCAACTGCGCGTCAGGCAACTAGGCGATCCGTTCCTTCAGGTCGCCGATCACGGCGATCGGGCCGGGGTCGACACCGATCGCGATGCCCAGGTACACGGTGGCGTAGTCGATCAGCTGGATCAGGCTGGCCAGCCGCTGCAGCGGCGTGTCGCCGTCCGCGGCGAGCTCGCTCACCTCGATCCCGCGCTGCGCCGCCAGCTCGGCCGACACCTCGCGCCTGCGGGCCACCTGCGGGTGTTCGTGGCGGTCCCGGAGGATGACGAGCCGCAGCGGCACCGGGGGGCGCGGGTCCTTCTCCTCGTCCAGGACCACCTGCCCGCCGGCGGGCCACGATGCGAAGGGGCCGTCGAACACCACCACCTGGTTGTGGTTGGCCTCGGGCAGCACCCCGGTGACCGCCGGGTACTTGGCGTTCTCGTTCAGCTGGCAAGCGAACCGGGTGGCCGCCACGCCGGTCAGCGGCGAGTTGCCCCAGATCATGGGCAGCGTCCCGGCCAGCTCCAGGGCCAGTGTCTTGGCCGGATTGACAAACGACTCGCTGTCTGGGCGGCAGAGGTGGGAGACCCGTTCCAGGTCTTCGGCGGCAGCCTCGAGCCCCGCCGCCGGGACGTCCGCGACGCCAAGCCGGTCCGCGATGATCATCAGCGGCACGGCCAGGCCCCACAGCGTAAAGCGCGGCATGCCCGCGGACTCGACCGGGATGAACGGGGCGCGGGCCTGCTCGGCGATCTGGGCCAGCGGGGAGCCGGCCCCGCCCACGGCCAGCAGCGGGCAGCCCCGGCGCACCGCTTCCTCCGCGGCCGACAGGGTCTCCTCGGTGGAGCCCGAGCAGGACACCGCGACGACCAGGTCGGCCGCACCGACCCAGCCCGGCAGCTGGTAGTCGTGCTGCGCAACGACCAGCGAGGCGGAGCCGGGGCCGCAGACCGCGGTGAGCACGTCCCCCGCCACTCCGGAACCGCCCATCCCGGTGACCACGATCGATCTCGGGCGGCCGGCCGAGATCAGCGGACCCAGGTCGGTCTCGGCCGTGGCCCGGGCTGAGGTACGCACCTGCGCGGCCGCCGAAGCCACCTGCCGGAGCACGCCACCCGGATCTGCGGCCTCCAGCAGGGCCAGGTCGTCCAGGCGATCCTGGGGGGCCAGGGTCACGGTTGCGTCCCTGGCTGCCGCGCCTCGTCGACCAGGAGCACCGGGATGTCGTCGCGCACTGGGTAGGCCAGGCCGCAGTCTGCGCCAGTGCACACCAGCTCGCTGGCGGCCTCATCCACGCGCAGCGGTGCGTGGCACTTCGGGCAGGCGAGAATGTCGAGCAGCCAGTCGTCGATCTTCACTAGTTCTCCACAAGTGCGTGGGCCTTTGGGAAAGCCCGGAGATCCGGGCTAACCGCGCACGATGCCGAGCACCTCGTCGCGCAGCCTGAGCATAGTGTCCTCGTCCGATGCCTCCAGATTCAGCCGGAGCAACGGTTCGGTGTTGGAGGGGCGCAGGTTGAACCACCAGCCGTCGCCGGTGATGGTCAGCCCGTCCAGCTCGTCGGATGTGACGCCGGGCCGGCTGGCGAACTCCGCGCGGACCCGCGCGGTTGCCCCGGCCTGGTCGGCTACCTCGCTGTTGATCTCGCCGGTGGCCACGTACCGGCCGTAGCCAGCCAGAATGTCGGACAGGGGGGCATCCTGCTCGCCGAGCGCGGCCAGCACGTGCAAGGCCGCAAGCATCCCGGAGTCGGCGTACCAGAAGTCGCGGAAGTAGAAGTGGCCGGAGTGCTCGCCGCCGAACACGGCCCCCGTCTCGGCCATCCGCGCCTTGATGAACGAGTGCCCGACGCGAGTTCGTATGGGGATACCGCCGTGCTCGGTGATGATCTCGGGCACGGCGCGGGAGGTGATCAGGTTGTGGATGATGGGGGCGCCGGGCTCGCGGGCCAGCTCCCGGACGGCGATAAGTGCGGTGAGCACCGAGGGCGAGACGATCTGCCCGCGCTCGTCCACCACGAAGCAGCGGTCCGCGTCCCCGTCGAAGGCCAGGCCGATGTCAGCCTCCGAATCGATCACCGCGCGCTGCAGGTCGCGCAGGTTCTGCGGATCGATCGGGTTGGCCTCATGGTTCGGGAAGGTCCCGTCCAGCTCGAAGTAGAGCGGCACGACGGTGATCGGCAGCCCCTCGAAGACCTTCGGCACGGTGTGCCCGGCCATCCCGTTGCCCGCGTCCACGGCCACTTTCAGCGGCCGGATGGCGGACAGATCGACCAGCTTCTTGAGGTGGCCCGCGTACCCCGAAAGCAGGTCCCGCCGCACGACGACGCCAGGGGTGCCGTGGTATGGCGGCAGGCCCTGGGCCGCCGCGTCCCGCAGCTGGATCAGCCCGGTGTCGGCGCCGACCGGCCGCGCCCCCTCCCGGCACAGCTTGATCCCGTTGTACTTGGCCGGGTTGTGGCTGGCCGTGATCATCGCGCCGGGCATGCCCAGGCTGCCGCTCGCGTAGTACAGCATGTCGGTCGAGCCGAGGCCACCCTCGATGACGTCGGCTCCCTGGGACGCGGCGCCCCGGCCGAACGCCTCGGCCAGCGGACGGGATGAGGTGCGCATGTCATGCACGGTGACTACGCTGGGGGCGCCGGTCAGCCGGACGAACGCGGCCCCAATCGTTTCGGCGACGTCCTCATCGAGTTCGTCGGGGACGATCCCGCGGACGTCATAGGCCTTGAAGATCTTCTCGTAGGAGCCCACTGAGGCTCTGCCTCCCATATATCTAACCCGGCGGTCACTCGCCCGGGTCCGTTTGTGTCATTTCCGGCTGGCCACCCAGGCGGGGGTCCGGCCGCCCCACTCCGGGCCACACTGGCCCGGAGCACGGGGCCACAGCACAAGGCCATAGCACAGGGCCGCGGCACGGGGCCACAGCACGGGGTCACAGCACGGCCCACACTGCCGCAGCCAGCGCCGCGCGGCCGCCCGCTTTATGAGGTGCTGGGTTACCCCTGCCCAAATATTCCGCGGGAACCCGCCCGCCCCGACGGAGGACGGTCGGCTGGCCGCCGAACATGGAGACCGAGCCTACCGGGCCGCCGCGGGCCGCGCCGGCGGCCCGGGTTACCTCAGCCGGTCCCCCGCGTCGGGTGAGGAGCGCAAGACCCGCAGGTGGCCCCGCCTGCCCACCTCGATGCCCTGGCCGACCGGCTCACCGGCGGGCGGCAGGGCGGCCTCTCGTACCGCGTTGGCCAGCGCTTCCAGGTCATCGGCCTCCGGCGGGATGGGTTCGACCGGAAGCCGGACCACTTCCCACCCGCGCGGCGCAGTCAGCCGGTCGGCGTGCGCCGAGCACAGGTCATAGCAGTGCGGCTCGACATACGCGGCGAGCGGGCCGAGTACCGCCGTGGAGTCGCGGTATACGTACGTCAGCGTGTACACAGCAGGGTGCTTGCAGGCCGGCCGGGAGCAACGGCGGACGCTCACCATGAGCGTCCACCGGCCGGCCTGCGCCGGTTCGTGACGTGCCAGCGCGACCGGAGGGGAGAGGGGCCGCGTGCATCGCTCACAACGGCTGACCGTACCCATCCGCGGGCGGTAACGCCACCACCCGGGGCACACTGCACGATCGTGTCTCGCGCGGCGACCCGATCAGCCGCCGTGAACGGGCCCTGGAGGACGTGCGCGGCGCAGCCGCCGAGCGCCCCGCGAGCACCCGGGATACCCTCGGCAACTGTGCACACCGGTGAGGGGGACGGGGACAAGCCCCCGGAAAGCCGCGCCCGGATCAGACGGCGCGACCGGCATGGGCGCGGGCTGCGCGGCGTGCTGGCCCCGCCGGGGGTCCCCCTGCACCGGAGCCGGTCGCAGCGGTTCGACGAGCTGATCCTGGAGGCGGTCGCCCGGCTGGAGCCGCGCTGGGAGGCTCAGCTGTCCGGGGTGGAGTTCGCGGTCGAGGAGATCCCGCCACCGGACCCGCCCGGCCTCGGACCGGAGAGCGTGTCCCTGGCCCGGCTGGATCCCGGCTCGCCGGGTACAGCCGGCGGGGAGGTGGCCCGGCCGCCGCGAATCGTGGTGTACCGGCGGCCGCTGTCGGCACGCGCCGACAGCGAGGACGAACTGGGCGAACTCGTCTTCGAGGTGGTGGTGGAGGAGTTCGCCCGGCTGCTCGGCGTCGATCCGGAGGACGTGGACCCGGGCTTCGGGGACCTGGACTGACCGGATTCCGGTGGGCTTAGGCACAGGGTTCTCGGCCGGGGTGGTCGCCCGCGGCGGCTCACGGTGCGGCGGAGAAGGCCTCGTTGCGGACCGGGGGCAGCGGGATCGTGATCAGCGAACTGGCCACCGGGAGCAGCGACTGCAGCGCGCCGCCGGTCCCGCTGGCCGAGATCACGCGGCCCGCGTAGACCGGGCCCGAGCCCTCGAGCGGCGAGATCACAACTGCGAACGGCGTGCCCCGCGGCACCCCAGGCAGCGCCTTGAGCGCCACCAAGGCGCTCTTTCCGGAGCTGATCTGCACTGCCTGGGTCCGGCGTGCCGAGCCCGCTGAGGAGATCTGGGCCACGCTCACCCGCGCTGTGGCGTGCGGCGCGGAGAGGATCAGCGCGGACGCCCGGCCGGCCCCGGTCACGTTGTCCGCGATTACGCCCTGCTCCTCAATCGCGGGCGCGGCCGCGGTGAAGGAACCCGGCGAGCCGTTGGTGCCTCCGGGGATCATGATGGTCGCGGCGATCGGGGCGCTGGCGGTTAGCTTGAGCGCCGCCGGGATCCCGGCCAGCGACGGCAGCGAGATCTCGGTGGCGGACCCGCCAGGGATGTCGATGCCGCCCGCTCCGGTGGGCTCGTAGGTGCCGCGCGATGTGACCGCGGAGACCGAGACGTTCGCGTCCTTCACGCCCGGCACCGAGAGGTAGAGGTCGCGGCTGCCGGCCGCGGCGGGCAGGCCGGGGATCACCAGGTGGGTGGACGGGGCCTGGGCGGCTGGCAGCCACGCCCCCTGGCCCGTGTTGGTGCTCTCCTGGACCGCGGCAGCCACCTGGCCCACGCTGGTCCGCACGTGCAGGGCGAGCGACCGGGAGTTGCCCAGCACCGGGGCCAGTGACTGGACGATCATCCCGTGCGGTGGCACGGTGATCCCGTTATCGGTGGCGTCCTGCAGTGGCCCGGCGTCGGTGAACATCTCCACGTTCGCGTCGGCCACCTGGCCGCTCGGGTTCATCAGGTACACCTGGATGCGCCCGGCGGTGCGCTGGCCGGGGCCGGTGAACCAGAAGTCGGTGCCGGGGCTGCTACAGGCCGCGGTGGGCAGGTTCGTTCCGGCGGTCTGCTCCACGTCCAGGCCCCGGGCCAGCGCTCCGCTGGCCTGGACCACCACACCGCCCTGGACGGCCGTGGACACGACCGTGGTCGCGGAGGGCTTTCCTTTGGGACCAGCCTCGGCCCGGGTGGTGCGGTCAACGTTCACGGTGGCGAGCCGCGGCGTTCCGGCCTTGGTGATACCGAGTACGGCCGGGCCGGCCGAGGTGCGGCCCAGGGCCGCCAGCCGGGTTACGACCGCGACCGCTGGGCCGGAGGACGCCGGACCGGAACTGCCGGGGGACGCCATAACCGCGATGCCACCACCCCGGCTGAACTGGGCCCCTGGTGCCGGGCAGACCCGGGTTACCGAGGTCACCGGGACCGAGCGCGGGGCCGTGGGCGCCGACCCGGCGCTGAGCGAGATGGGGTGGCGCAGGCCAGCCAGCGCGTACAGGCCACCCAGCACGACGACCACCATGGCGGCGAACAGAACCCGGCTGCCGCGCAGGTTCCTCACCAGTCACCCTCCCCTGGCTCGTCTGCGGGATCACGGCCCCAGGTCACGCGCGCCCGGCTGCCGGAGTAGTCCTCGGCGGGATAGTCAGGGCCGGGATACTCCGTGCCGGAGTACTCCCCGGCGCCGGGCTCGTCCTGGTCCGGGTACCGGGGACCGGGATAGTCGCTGCCCCGGTACTCAGAGGCGGGGTACTCCGGAGCGGGGTACTCGGGAGCCGGGTACTCGGGAGCGGGGAACTCAGCCGCCGGGAATTCGGCGGGAACATACCCGGCACCCTCGTGGGCTGCTTGTGGCTCCGCCGGGCCGGGAAAGCCTCCGCTGCCTGAGGCCGGTTCTGGCCACGCGGAGCCGGAGCGGCCCGCGCTGGACCAGGCCGAGCCAGATTCACCTGGAGCAGAGTCATCTGCGCCGGACCAGGCGGAGCCGGACCCACCCGGAACTGAGCGGCCCGGAACTGAGCGGCCCGGACTGGACCAAGCCGAGCCGGACTCATCCGGGCTGGACCAGCCCGCCCCATACCCCCCAGCATCAGACCGGGACGAGTCCTCGGGGTACCCGCCGGGCCGGGAGGACCCGGCGGAGAAACCGGGGGACTCCGGGTAGTCCGGCGTGCCCGGATAGGTCGCGTCCGATGGCGCGGCACTGGGATAGCCCGCCCGACGGCGGCCGGAACCGGCGGGCGGGATGCCCGGCTCGGCCGGATAACCTCCCGAAGCCGTCCCTCGCCGCGGCGGCAGCACATCATCATCGCCGGGCAGCCGGCCGCGGCTCACCCGCCGGCCGCCGCCCTGGCCGGCCTGCGGATACTGGCCACTCCCGTAGGCCCCGCTCTCGTACGCCCCGCTCCCGTAGCCTGGGTGGCTGTCACCGTAGCCATCACGTCCGTACCCACCACGGCTGTCGCTGCCGCTGTCGTCGCTACCGCTGCTGTACGCACCGCTGCTGTAGCCACCGCTGCGGTGACCCGCACGGCCAGGCCCGGAGTCACCCGGCTCAGCACCGCCAAAACCAGCACCGCCAAAACCAGCACCGCCATCGCTGGTCTCCCCATAGCCGGTGCCCTCGGAGCCAGACCCGCCGTAAACGGCACCGCGGTACTCGCCACTCGGATATTCACCACTGCCGTACGAGGGGCTCGGGTACGGGCCGCTGGTGTCCCCCGGACCGCGACGGAGCGGGCCGGTGCCGCCCCCGCCGCGGTGCCCGGTCGCCGCGTACTGGCCCGGCGGGTACCCAGGCCTGGCGTCACCTAGGCGGGTGTCGTCGTGCCCGGCGCCGCCACGCCCCTCGGCGCCGATCCGGGACCCCGGCGACATGGCCTTCTCCGGCTCCGGGGCGCTGCGGTCCTTGGTCTTACGGCCGCGGAGCCATCGTTTGCGGCCACCGCGGTCGGCAGCCGGGTCATCGTCCTGGCCAGCGGCGCGGTCCGCACCCGCCAGGGCCGCCGGGGCGCCGATTTGTTCCCAGGGTGCGCTCCCCCGGTCTCCCAACGACATCGCACCGTCGTCATCCTGGTCCCAGAAACCCTCGCCGGCCGGCGGACTGGTCGGGGCCGGCGGATTGGTCAGGGCCGGCGAGGTCAGGGCCGGGGACAGGTCCGCCGGGGACAGATCCGCCGGCTGGCCGGGGGCATCGGGCCCGAGACCGGCCCCGGCCCCGAAACCCGTCGTGGCCCCCGCCCCGGCGTCCATCGCCAGGTCGGCTCCGGGGAAAGCCCCGGGGTCTTCGTTTTCGTGCCGTGGGGATCGGGAGGGGCCGAGCGTCCCGCGCCGGCCTGCGCCGGGTGCGCTGAGCGGTGCGCCGGGCTCCGCGCCGAGTCCCGCGGCTCCGGTCCGGGATGCGCCGGGCCGGGATGCGCCCGGTCCCGATGCCGCGGCGCGGCGCCCCGCCCTGCCCGGGGCCCGGTCAGCGGCCGCGCGGTCCGGTGCAGCGCGCATCCCACCGGTCCGGCCCGCACCGGTCCGGCCCGCACCGGCCCGGCCCGCAGCCGCCGCCCGGCGGGACAGCCGGCTGCCCCGGGCCGGTTCCTCGTCCTCGCCGGGCACGCTCTCTGGGTCCAGCCCGGGTTCCAGCCCGGGCTCGGCCAGCCCCTCGGGCTTCTCGCGGCCTCGCTGCCGGCGGCCGCCCGCGGTCCGTTCCGCCCCGGCCCCCGCGGCGCTCTCGCCGGGAACCCGGGCGCCCGGCAGCCCGAGGCCGGCCACCACCAGCAGGGCCAGCAGTTCCAGCACCACGATGAGGGTCCGGCCCAGCTGGCTGTGGGAGATGTCGAGGGTGCCGCCGCCGGCCGGAAGCCGGAAGGCCTGGGCCCAGCTGCCCGCCGGCGAGGGGACGGACTGCAGCGCCCTGCCGTTGAGGGTGGCGGTCCAGCCGCCGGCCGGCTCAGCCAGTTCCAGGGTGCCGCCACTGCGCGGCGCGGCCGCAGCCGAGACGCTCACCGGCCCGGAAGGCACCGAGACCAGCTGGCCCCCCGGCTCGAGGACCCGGACCCGGGCCGCGGTCTGTGCCACCCCCCACAGCTGGAAGGCGGACGTCTTGCTCACCGCGCGCAGGCCGGCGACGTCGTTCAGGGTGCTGGCCAGCGTGGTGTCGGCTGGCGTCGGCAGCAGTACGTACCCGATGCCCATCGCCGCCAGGGCCTGGCCCTGGTCCTGGGCGTCCCCGCCGCCCGGCGCGGTCAGGGTGGACACCGCGGCGTCCAGAGTGCGCTGGGCGGCCGGGGGCTGGGCCAGGTCCGTGGCCCCCAGCAGCGGGTCGGCGCCGCGGAGCACCTCGTAGGTGATGGTCCCGTGATCGGCGCGCAGGACGAGGGTCCGCAAACGCTGCCCGGTGTTAGAGGACACGCTCACAAACGGGGGGAGCACCGGCCCGGCCGCCGCGCCGACCGGGCCCCGGACCCCGGTGGCCACCCAGGAACCCGCAGCCAGCAGCGGCGCGCTGCACGCCGCCAGGACCAGGAACAGGACGCCGAGCCCGGCCGGGCGGCGCCACCGACCGCCGCCGAGCTGGGCGGGAAGGACATCGGCCGCCACGACCGCCGCGAGCACCAGGCCCGCTGCCGCGATCGCGAGCGAGATCCCGGGCCAGGCCACCACGCGCTTGCTGGCATCGCCGGTGGTCAGCAGCATCCGGCTCACGGTGATCGAGACCAGCAGGGCGAGCAGGGCCACCGACCAGCCCGCCATGACCAGGGACCGCCGGGCCGTGAGCAGCAGGGCACCCAGCGCGGCCAGGGCCAGGCCGCCGGTCACCCAGAACGGCGGCAGGCCCGGGCCGCCCGGGGACAGCAGCAGGAGGGACCGGGCGGGCAGAGCCGCCGTGGCCAGCCCGGGCACCTTGTTCCCGGCTTCGAGGAACAGCAGCGACGGCCTGGTGACGACGTCCACTGTCCATGGCAGCAGCAGCACCGGGGGCACGACCGCGGTGATACCCAGGTTGAGCAGCATGCCCCGGCCGGACCGGCGGTAGACCACGGCCGCGAGCAGGGCCGCCAGGACAGCGACCACCCAGATCAGCGGCACGAAGGCGGCGGCTATCGCGACGACCAGGCCGGTCGCCCAGGCGGCGCGGCGGGCCCGGCGCGGCGGCTCGGTGAAGATCCGGGCGGCCAGCATGGCGATGACGGGGATGAGGACGAAGACCACGGCCGAGCCGAAGCGGCCGCCTGCCACCGCGCCCATGCCGACCGGCAGCAGTGCGTACGCGACGGCGGCCCAGACCCGGGCCAGGACTGACCTGGTCAGCCGGCGGGTCGCCAGGAAGGCCGCCAGCCCGGCGAGCGGGATAGCGCCGATCATGATGACGTCGATGGCCAGCCAGGGTTTGCCGCCGAGCAGCGTGGCGAGCACGGCGATGACCGCCACGTAGGGCGGGGTGGAGCTGTCTGATCCGATCCCGGCCGGGTGGAACCCCTGGAGGTACTCATGCCAGAGCCCGGCCACCCCACCCCAGGCTGGGGTCAGCGCTCCGCCGGTCAGCGTGCCCGCGCCCAGCAGCGAGCGTTCCGCGATCAGCGCGACGATGGTGAGCCCGGCTACCAGCAGGACGCCTGGGTGGGTCAGGATCCGTTGCGCGAGCCCGCTGTCCACGAGCATGAAGTCGTCGTCGGACGGGTCGTCCGTGGCGTGATGACTGCCCGCCGTGTCGATCTGGGTTGACGTGTAGAACACGCTTGCGGCAAACTCCGCCAGGCGCCGCACGGAGTGGCCGGGGGGCAGGTCGGCGCGCAGGCGGCCGTAGGCAGCCCGCCTGCCCCGGGCCCGGCGCTTGCGGGCCGCGGCCAGCTGCAGCGGGTGCCCGAGGACCGACCCGACCCCGGCGAACTCGTCGAGGGCGGCCCGGGGGCGCTTGGCGAGCAGGAAGAACACGGTGCGCAGGGCGGACAGCACCAGGTTGCCGGCCAGCGCCGACAGCGCGGGCCCTAGGGGCAGGTTGGCCAGCAGCGTGAGCAGCGCGTTGTGCCGGTCCGTCCGCCGCGGCCGCGGGGCGGCGGACGGCGTGCGCCGGTTCCTGGCCGTGGCCTCGAGGTGGTACACCACGGCGTCGGTGACCACCCGCACCCGGTGCCCGGCGGCGTGCACCCGCCAGCAGAAGTCCACGTCGTCGCGCAGCAGCGGCATGGCCGGGTCGAAACCGCCGACCTGATCCCAGACATCCCGGCGGACCAGCATCCCGGCGGAACTCACCGCCATGACGTCACGATCCCCGTCATGCTGACCCTGGTCTACCTCGCGGGGCTCGATGCCGGTGATCCGGCGGCCGGCCCCGTCGATGGTGATCCCGGTCTCGAGCAGCACCCGGCGGTCCGCCCAGTCCATCACCTTCGGCCCGAGCACCGCCGACGAGCGCACTTCGGCCGCGCTGCGCAGCAACTCCTCCAGTGCGTCCGGAGCGGGCTCGCAGTCGTCGTGCAGCAGCCAGACCCACTCGGTCCGCTCACCCGGGGCCAGCCCGGCCGGCCCGGGGACGTTGGTGTTGGCCGCCCGGTGCCGGAGCGCGTGCGCGATGGCCGCGCCGTATCCGGTCTTGCGGTCCATCCCGAACACCACCGAGCGTCCCAGCAGCTCGGCGAGCACGGCGCCGCTGCGGTCCCGGCTGCCGGTATCCACGGCGACCACCCGCTGCACGGGGCGGGTCTGGCCCAGCAGGGCCTCCGCGATATGCGGCAGCCACGCGGCGCCATCGTGAGCGACGATGACCGCGGTGACGACGTGCTGGCCCTGCGTGTTAGTTGTCGACACGAGTCCGCTTGCTGGTCAGAATGGGCACCTGCTGGGGCGCCACCAGCTGTCCACTCGGGGGCCCAGCCGGGGCGGGTACGCGTGAACAATACGCGACCCGATACCGGCCGGGCAGGCACTCTGGACGCTTCAGTGCAGACCACTGCCACCCGGGCAGCCAGGCGCCCTGACCGGCGTGCGGCCCAAGCTGCACGACTGTCCAGGCAGTTAACCGTCGGTGACCAGCAGTCGCCTCCGACGCCAGCGGACGGACCGGACGGACCAGCCCCAGCCGGGGCTAGCCCGGTCCGTATCAGACCAGTCCGTAGCAGGCGGGACGGCCAGACCGGGACGGCCAGACCAGTCCCTAGCAGACCGGGACGGTCAGACCGCTTCGCGCTTCATCCGGCGCCGCTCACGCTCGGACAACCCGCCCCAGATGCCGAAGCGCTCATCATGCTCGAGCGCGTACTCCAGGCATTCCACCCGGACCTCACAGCCCCGGCAGACCTTCTTCGCCTCCCGGGTGGAGCCACCCTTCTCAGGGAAGAAAGCCTCCGGATCCGTCTGTGCGCACAAGGCGCGATCTTGCCAGCCAGGCTCAGCGGCGTCATCGACACCAATTCCGAACCCGACGGACGCCAGCGGGACGATGACGTCAGCCACCGTGCACCTCCTACCCCTTCGATGCCCGTGTCCTCTCCCCCGGAACACGGAAAACTACACGCTTGAAATTACACCTGCGTGTCTTGCGTCGCGTCAAGCTGGATACGTGGTAAAGCGCAATGTTCTTGACCCTGTTGACGGGAAAGTCCGCCCAGAAACCTGAGGCCCCAGCATCGCCACGGGCGGGTTCCGGCTCCTGGAAACCGGCTTCCGGGGGGTTCGCGGGAACCTGCTGAGCCAGGGTTGCAAGACTGGCGGCCATGCGCATCACCGTGCTGGCAGGCGGAGTCGGGGCCGCGCGCTTCCTGCGCGGGCTGAAGGCCGAGGCCCCGGACGCCGACATCACCGTCATCGGCAACACCGGGGACGACATCACCCTGTTCGGCCTGCATGTCTCGCCCGACCTGGACACCGTGATGTACACCCTCGGCGGCGGGATCAGCGAGGAGCAGGGCTGGGGCCGGGACTCCGACACGTTCACCGTGCTGGCCGAGCTCAAGGCCTACGGGAGCGGCTCCCGCTGGTCCGGGCCGGACTGGTTCAATCTGGGCGACAAGGACTTCGCCACGCACATCGTCCGGACCAGCATGCTGGCGGAGGGGCAGTCGCTGTCAGCGGCCACGGCCGTGCTGTGCGAGCGCTGGCAGCCCGGGGTGACACTGATCCCGATGACGGACGACCGGACCGAAACACACGTGGTCCTGGCCGACGGCCCGGGACAGCCCGCTGAGCCGGGACAGCCTGCTGAGCCGGGACAGCCTGCTGAGCCGGGACAGGCCGCCGAGCCCGGGCAGGCCGGGTCCGGCCGTAGCGTGCACTTTCAGGAGTGGTGGGTACGGTGGCACGCCTCCGTGCCGGCCACCGACATCATCGTCGAGGGGGCGGCCCGGGCCCGGCCCGCCCCCGGCGTCCTGGAGGCGATCGCCGCGGCCGACGTGATCCTTTTCCCGCCCTCCAACCCCGTGGTCAGCATCGGCGCCATCCTCGCCGTGCCCGCGATCGCCGAGGCCGTCCGGGCCAAGACCGTCGTCGGGGTCTCCCCGATCATCGGCGGGGCGCCGGTGCGCGGCATGGCCGACGCCTGCCTGGCCGCCATCGGGGTGCCTGCCACTGCCCAGGCCGTCGCGGCCCACTACGGTCCCGGGTTGCTGAACGGGTGGCTGGTGGACGAGCAGGACAAGGCGGCCGTGGACGCACCGGAACTCGCCGGGATCACGGTCCGCGCGCTGCCGCTGTACATGACCAACCTCGCCACCACCGCCACCATCGCCCGGGCCGCTCTCGACCTGGCCCAGGAGCTGCGCGGATGACCATCAGCGGGCTGGGCAGCCCCAGCACCGGGCCTGCCGTCTCGGTCACCGGCGTCCCCGGCATCCCTGAAATCGGCCCGGGCGACGACCTGGCCAGCCTGATCTCCGGCGCCGCGCCGGATCTGGCCGACGGCGACATTGTGGTGATCACCTCCAAGATCGTCAGCAAAGCGGAGGGCCGCGTCATCCGGGCCGACCGGGATAAGGCGATCGATGCGGAGACGGTCCGGGTGGTGGCGCGCCGCGGCCCGGCCCGGATCGTGGAGACCCACCACGGCCTGGTCCTCGCTGCGGCCGGGGTGGACGACTCCAACACCGCTCCCGGCACGGTGGCCCTGCTTCCCGCGGACCCGGACGACTCGGCCCGCCGGATCCGCCGCGGGCTGCGCGACCGGCGGGGCATCAACGTCGCGGTGGTGATCACCGACACGATGGGCCGGCCCTGGCGGATGGGCCAGGCGGACGCGGCCATCGGCGTCGCCGGGCTGGCCCCGCTGCGCGACTACCGCGGCCAGGCGGACACCTTCGGCCGCACGCTGGAGGTGACCGTCACGGCCATCGCGGACGAACTGGCGTCCGCCGCCGACCTGGTGAAGGGCAAGCTGGCCAGCATCCCGGTGGCCTTGGTCCGGGGACTGGCCGACCTGGTCAGCGAGGCCGACGGCCCCGGCGCCCAGGCGCTGATCCGGCCGGCCGCGGAGGACATGTTCCGGTACGGCGCGTCCGAGGTGCTGTCCGCGCGGCGGACGGTCCGGGAGTTCACGGCCGACCCGGTGGACGCCGAGGCGGTACGCCGCGCCATCGCGGCTGCCCTCACCGCGCCGGCGCCGCATCACTCCACGCCCTGCCGGTTCGCGGTGGTGTCCTCAGCCCCGGCCCGGACCGCGCTGCTCGACGACATGCTGGCCGCGTGGATCTCAGATCTCCGCGCGGACGGGTTCACCGAGGAGCAGATCGCCCGGCGGGTCCGGCGCGGCGAGCCCTTGCGCCGCGCCCCGCTGATCATCGTGCCGTGCCTGGTCGCCGACGCCGCTCACGTCTACCCGGACGCGCGGCGCGGGGCCGCCGAGCGGGAGATGTTCGTGGTGGCGGTGGGGGCGGCCGTGCAGAACCTCCTGGTCGCGCTGGCCGTGGAGGGCCTGGGCTCGTGCTGGGTGTCCAGCACCATGTTCTGCCGGCCGGTCGCGGCGGCCGCCCTGAGCCTGCCGGACGGCTGGGAGCCGATGGGCGCGGTCGGCGTGGGCCACCCGGCGGCCCCAGCCCCGGATCGCCCCCCGCGCGACCCTGGCGACTTCATCGTCACCCGCTGATTCACCGCCCTGTCCCGGGAAGCCAGACCCGCGCTAGATTTCCAGGCGCCGGGACAGGTCGGAGGCGAACACGCCGCCCGGGTCCAGCTCAGTCCGGAGCTTGCGGAACTCCTCCAGCCGCGGGTACATCCCGGCGAAAACCCCAGGTCGCACCCGGGAGTCCTTGGCCAGGTAGACCCGCCCGCCAGCGTCCAGTACCTCCTCGTCGAGCTGGTCCAGCAGCCCGGCCAGGCCCGGCGTGCCCGCCGGGAAATCCAGCGCCAGCGTCCAGCCCGGCAGCGGGAAGGACAAGAACCCCGGGTCCCCGGGGCCGAACCGCTTGAGCACGGTCACGAACGAGGGGGCCCGCGCGCCGCTGATCCGTTCCAGCGCCCGCCGCACCACCCCTTCCTGGCCGAAGGGCACCACGAACTGGTACTGGCGGAAGCCCGCCGGGCCGTACACGCGGTTCCAGTTCCTGATCCCGTCCAGCGGGTGGAAGAACGCGCCGATGGTCTGGATCTCGCCCTCCCGCCGCCGCGGGGCCTTGCGGAACCAGGCTTCGTTGGCCAGCCCGACCGTCACCGGGTTCAGCAACCCCGACGGGAAGCCCCGCGGGGCGCCGACCCGGGCACGCGGGCGGAACGCCAGCGGGTCGCGCCGGTCCTTCGGGCCCAGATCCCCGGGCGCGGCGAAATCGCCGCTGGTGATCACGGACCGGCCGAGGCTGGTCCCGCGGGCCAGGCAGTCCGTCCAGGCCACGGTGTAGCCGTAACGGTCGTCGGTGGCCGACAGATACGCCATGGTCTCGTCGATGTCGGCGGTGCGGACGGTGTCCACCCGGATCCGGGAGGTCCGCACCGGCGTCAACTGGACGGCCGCGGCCAGGATGATGCCGGTCAGGCCCATTCCCCCGGCCGTGGCCCAGAACAGCCGGGGATCACCGTCAGGGGTCACCCGGCACTGGCGGCCGTCCGGCAGCAGCAGGTCAAACCACGGCACGTGCCGGGCGAAACTGCCCGCGGCGTGGTGATTCTTGCCGTGCACGTCCGCGGCGATCGCCCCGCCCACGGTGACCTGCCGGGTCCCGGGCGAAACCGGCACGAACCAGCCGGCGGCCAGGCCCGCCACCATGAGCTGCTCGAGGCTGGCCCCGGCGTCGCAGGTGACCAGGCCGGTGCTGGTGTCGAAGCTGGTGATCCGGCGCATGGCGGTGGTAGCGATGACCAGCCCACCGCCGCACTGGGCCGCGTTGTTGTAACTGCGGCCCAGCCCACGCGCGATCACCCCCCGGCCGGCCCCGGCCACCAGCTCCGCGACCTGCCCCGGGTCGGCGGGCTCCGCCAGCTGAGCCGCCGATGGCGCGATCCGGCCCCACCCGGTGAGCTCCGCGCGGCGGATGGCCGGCGCTGACGCCCCGGCCGTGCGATCTACCATCCCTCACCTCTCCCGCTAGCCGTCTGCCCGGGCCGGGCGACGATCATTCCCGCTTACGGCCCGTCGCCCGCCCCACCACCCCGGTCAGGGTATGGGGCGCGAGGGTGCGGGAGGCGCCGTCTGGCCGATCAGCGTCTCCTGAGTCACGGTATGGGTCAGGGCATGGCCAGTGGCAGGGGCGTCCGGGTACCGCCCCGGACCGCCTCGCACACCCCGTCGCTGGCCGCCGCGGCCGTCAGGCGGTCCGGCGCGGGCTGCCCGTAGGTCGTGGTGCGCTGGCGCAAAGGCCGCTCCAGCGGCGCCACCAGCTCCGCGAACTGGCTGATCGTCTTGAAGGATCCGTTCTGCGAGCCGGCCATCCGGCTGATCGTCTCTTCCATCAGCGTGCCACCCAGGTCGTTGACGCCGCCCTGGAGCACGTCCCGGCAGAGGTCCTCGCCCAGTTTGACCCAGGAGCACTGGATCGAGCTGATCGCGCCGTGCAGCAGGATCCGGGACACCGCGTGCACGGCCCGGTTCTCCCGCCGGGTGGGGCCCGGCCGGGCCAGCCCGGCCAGGTAGATGGGCGCACTCGCGTGCACGAACGGGAGCAGCACGAACTCGGTGAAACCGCCGGTGCGCTCCTGGATGCCGCGGATCACCCGGAGGTGCCCGACCCAGTGCGCCGGCGTGTCCACGTGCCCGTACATCATCGTCGCGCTGGTCGGGAAACCCAGCTCGTGCGCGGTGGTGATGACCTCGATCCACGCGGACGCGGGCAGCTTGCCCTTGGTAAGCACCCACCGGACGTCGTCGTCGAGAATCTCCGCGGCGGTGCCGGGCAGCGACCCGACCCCCGCTTCGCGGGCGCGCACCAGCCAGTCGCGGATACTCAGCCCGGTCCGGGACGCGCCATTGACCACCTCCATGGGCGAGAACGCGTGCACGTGCAGATCCGGGACCCGCCGCTTGACCTCGGCGGCGATGTCGAAGTAGGCCGTGCCGGGCAGGTCCGGGTGGATGCCGCCCTGCATGCAGACCTCCGTGGCCCCGGCCTCCCACGCCTCCTGCGCCCGGTCGCCGATCTGGGCCAGGGACAGCGTGTAGGCGTCGGCGTCGGTGCGGCGCTGGGCGAACGCGCAGAACCGGCAGCCGGTGTAACAGACGTTGGTGAAGTTGATGTTGCGGGTGACGACGTAGGTGACGTCGTCGCCGGCCGTGTCCCGGCGCAGCCCGTCGGCCAGCGTGGCCAGGGCGGCCAGCTCCGGGCCGTCGGCGTCCAGCAGCGCGAGGGCCTCGGCGTCGCTGATCCCGGCCGGATCACGTTCGGCGCTGCGCAGTGCCGCTGCCACGTCGGGCCGGAGCCGCTCCGGGGCAGCGGCGCCCCGGCGGGCTTCGGGGGCAATCCGCGTGGCGACCTCGGCCCAGTCCCCGTAGACCTCCGAGAAGTCTTCCCGCCGGTCAGCCGTCCGGCCGGTGGTGTCGATGGTGACGTGCAGGTCGGTCCGGCCGGCCGCCTCACCCCAGCCGCCGTCCGGTTCCTGCCAGGGCAGGCCCGCCGGCCGGGCGTCCTCGCGGGCCAGCCCGGTGGCCGGATCAGCCAGGGCGGCGACGTGGGCGGCGAGCCTCGGGTCGAGCCACGGTTCGCGCAGGTAGCCCGGGTAGATCGTGAGGCGCTCGTGCAGCGTCAAGCCGGCCGCAGCGGTCCGCTGGGCCAGTTCGTCGATCTGCGGCCAGGGGCGCTCCGGGTTGACGTGATCCGGGGTCAGCGGTGACACGCCGCCCCAGTCGTCGATCCCGGCCGCCAGGATCAGCCCGTACTCCTCGCCGATCAGGTTCGGCGGGGCCTGGATCCGCATGGCCGGCCCGAGGACCAGCCGGGTGACCGCGATCGTGGCGCCAAGGTCCTCGAGTTCGGCGTCCGGCACTCCGCGCATCTTGGTGTCCGGCTTGGCCCGGAAGTTCTGCACGATCACTTCCTGGATGCCGCCGTACTCCCGGGCCACGCCGCGGATCGCGAAGATCGAGTCGGCCCGCTCGGCCAGCGTCTCGCCGATGCCGATCAGGATGCCGGTGGTGAACGGCACGCTGCTGCGGCCGGCGTCCTCCAGCACCCGCAGCCGGATCGCGGGGTCCTTGTCCGGGCTGCCGAAGTGCGGCCCGCCCCGCTCGGTGAACAGCCGCGACGCGGTGGTCTCCAGCATCATGCCCATGGAGGGGGCGACCGGCTTGAGCCGCTGGAAGTCCTGCCAGCTGAGCACGCCCGGGTTCAGGTGCGGGAGCAGCCCGGTCTCCTCCAGGACCCGGATGGCCATGGCCCGGACGTAAGACAGCGTGTCGTCGTAGCCGTGCGCGTCCAGCCACTCTCGGGCCTGCGGCCAGCGTGCCTCCGGCTGGTCGCCCAGGGTGAACAGGGCTTCCTTGCAGCCGAGGGCGGCGCCGTCCGCGGCGATCCGCAGCACCTCGTCCGGTGACAGGTACGGGCTCTCCAGCCGCCCGGGCACGGTCACGAACGTGCAGTAACCGCACCGGTCGCGGCACAGCCGGGTCAGCGGGATGAAGACCTTGCGCGAGTAGGTGATGACGCCGGGCCGGGCCGCCGCGGCCAGCCCGCTGTCCCGGGTGCGGCCGGCGTAGCTCAGCAACTCGGCCAGCTGGTCCCCGCGGGCGTGCAGCAGCACGGCCGCCTCGGCGGGGTCCAGCGTCTTAGCGTCCCGGGCCCGGGCCAGCGCCCGCCGCATGGCACTAGCCGTAGGCACCGCGCCGGACGGCAGCACGCCAGCAGGCGGGGTGGACGGCGGCACACCCCCAGGCGGGGTGGACGGCGGCGCACCCCCAGGCGGGGTGGACGGCGGCACACCCCGAGGCGGGGTGCTGGGAGGCTGCGTGCTGGAAGGCTGGGGTTCTGGCTGAGCTGGGGGGCGGGGACGACGGGGGGCGGGCGTGTCAGCGCTCATCCTCCCCACCCTAGGTGGTGCCCCCGGGTCCCTCCGGCCCGGCCATCCCGCCCAGCCCGCCACCCAGCGGCGACCGGGCCCGCGTCCCTCCCCCGCCCCAGCCGAGCTCGCCGCCCAGCCCGCCACCCAGCGGCGACCGGGCCCGCGTCCCTCCCCCGCCCCAGCCGAGCTCGCCGCCCAGCCCGCCGACGCCCAGCCCGCACTTGCACCGCCCCACCAGCCCCACCAGCCCCACAGAGCGTTGGTCTGCGATCGTGATCAACTGATTGGTGTCGCAATAACGACACCAATCAGTTGATCACGAACAGCGTCGCGTGGCTGGAGAGGCTGATGTTGCGCGCGGGGGTAAATGGTGCGGTTGGGAGGGGCGGCCGGGGCTCGGGCTGACGGGCGGCCCGGGGAACGGGCGGCCCGGGGAACGGGTGGCCCGGGGAACGGGCTGACGGGCGGCCCGGGGAACGGGCTGACGGGTGGCCGGGACTCGGGCTGAGGGGTGGGCTGGGTCAGAATGAGCGGTAGTCGCGGATGGACATCCGGGGACCGCGCCGGGGCGGGGCGATCCCGCCTAGCTCCACCAGCCGGGCGGCCCGGTGCCGGTGGCCCGCATACGGCGCGAGCAACTCGAGCATGCCGGCGTCGTCCACCCGCCGCCCGGCCAGCGCCCAGCCCACGCGCGAGGGCAGGTGATAGTCGCCCACGGATACCGCGTCCGCGTCCCCGCAGGCGCGCTGACGCACTTCGGCAGAGGTCCAGACGCCGACCCCGGGCAGCGACCGCAGCCGCCGGTCCGCGTCAGCGGGCAGCATGGTCACGATCTCCTCGATCCGGCCGGCTACCTCGGCCGCGCCGATGATGGTGCGGGCCCGCACGCCTTCAACGCCGGCCCGGTGCCACTCCCAGGACGGGATGCGGCGCCAGACCGGGGGCGGCGGGCTCACCCGCATCCCGGCCGGGGCGGGCCCCGGGGCCGGGGCGCCGAACTTCAGCAGCAGGTAGCGCCAGGCGCGCCGGGCCTCCGCGCCGACCACCTTCTGCTCCAGCACGGCGGGGACCAGGGCCTCGAGTACCCGGGCGGAGCGGCCAACCCGGACGCCTGGGTGCCGGGCGGACAGCTCGCGCAGGAGGGGATGGACGGGAGCGAACCCGGCCCGGTCGTCGTCGGCACCGAGCATCCCCGGGAGCTCGCAGAGCATCCACGCGGCGCCCGGGCCCCAGGCGGCGGCGCGGACCACGGTGACCGGCGCCGATTCCGCCGCGGACCCGGCCACGGCGGGGCGCGCCGGGGCCACGCGCAGCGTGCCGGGTCCCTCCGGGGTCTGTGCGGTGCGCCAGATGTGCCCGTCCGCGGTGACCTGATAGGCGGGATCCCCGCGGCCGCGGGCGTGCACGCCCAGGGTTCGCGGCAGGTCCAGCACGAACGGCGCCCGCCACTCCAGCGTGCTGCCGGGGTCGCCGGCTACGGCAGGGGCCGCGAGTTCCGGGACGCCGGGCACGGGCTCACGCGTCAGAGGAGAAGCGGACGCAGGTCAGGCCCAGGGTCTGGCCGGGCCAGACGCGCAGCCCGCAGCGCAGCTCGTTGCCCGGGGCGATGTGCACCTCGTCCCCGAGCACCACGCCATCTAGGACCACGCCTTCGCCGACAACCGTCCCGCGGCCGATCACGCTGCCACTGACCCGGGCACCGGCACCGACGCTGGCCGCATCGAACAGGACGCTGCCAGTGACGTAGGCGTCCGCGCCGACCCGCGCGCCCGCGCCCACCACCGTGCCGCCGCGCACCTGGGCCGCCGGATCGACGGACGCCCCGTCCAGCGCCAGCATCTCGCCCGGTGGGCCCGGGACCGCGGGCGAGGCCAGCAGCCCGCGCACCAGGTCGCAGGAGCCCTGCACGAACGCCTCCGGGGTGCCCACGTCGAGCCAGTAGGACGAATCGGGATAGCCCATCACCCGGGCCCCCGCGCTGATCAGGTCGGGGAAAGTGGACCGCTCCACGGAGATAACCTGGCCGGGCGGGATCTCGTCGATGACCGACCGGCGGAACACGTAGCAGCCGGCGTTGATCCGGTTGGTAACCGGGTTGGGGGTTTTCTCCAGGAACGCGGTCACCCGGCCGTCATCATTGATGGGCACGCAGCCGAACCGGGCCGGGTCGGGCACCTCGACCAGGTGCAGCGTGACCGCCGCGTCCGCCTTGCGGTGCAGGTCGATCTGCGCGGAGATGTCGTGACCGGACAGGACGTCGCCGTTCAGCACGACGACCGGGCTGTCCGGGCCGCTGCGCAGGCCGGCCGCGGCGTTCCGGATCGCCCCGCCGGTGCCGAGTGGCTCCGCCTCCTGCACGTAGGAGATCTCCAGCCCGAAGGCGGCGCCGTCCCCGAAGCACTCGGTGAACATGCTGGCCCGGTAGGCCGTGGCCAGGACCACGTGGGTGATTCCGGCCGCCGCCGCCTTGGCGAACTGGTGGGCCAGGAACGGCACCCCCGCGGTCGGCAGCAACGGCTTGGGCGTGCCGATGGTGAGCGGGCGCAGCCGGGTCCCCTGGCCGCCGACGAGCAGGATCGCCTCCAGCGGCTCCCGGCCGGCCGGGGAAAGCGCTGAGGGCGTTTCTGGCTGGTCTGACATGTCCAGCGAGGTTACTCCGCGCCCTGCGCCGCTGCACGTTGGTAGGACGCCATGTGGGCCTCGGCCGAGGCTTCCCAGGTGAACTCCTGGGACCGGGCGTGCCCGGCCTCACCGAGGGATTCCAGCCGGGCCGGGTCATCGAGCAGGCCGCGCAGGGCCGCCTGGATGTCCTCGGCGTCCGGCTCGGTGTAGGCGACCGCGTCCCCGCCGACCTCCGGGAGGGACGTCCGGTGCGTGGTGAGCACGGGCGCGCCGCAGGCCATGGCCTCCAGCACCGGCAGCCCGAAACCCTCACCCCGGCTCGGGAAGGCCACCACGAGCGCGCCGCCCAGGAAGCCGGGCAGGTCGGTAAAGCGGAGGTATCCCGGGCGGACCAGGCGCAGGTGAGCCGGGACCGCGGCGACGGCCTCGTCCACCTCCTCGCTCCAGCCACTGCCGCCGCCGAGCACGAGTGCGGGCGGGTCGGCCAGGTCGGCCACGGCCCCGGCCCAGCCACTGATCAGCGCGGGGACGTTCTTGCGCGGCTCCAGGCCCCCGAGGTACGCCACGTAGGGCTTGCCGTGCAGCCCCAGCCGGTCAGACACCTGGCGCATCCGCTCCGGGGCAGGCCGGTGGAACAGGGCGTGGTCCACACCGTGGTACGCCACATCGATCCGGGTCGGGTCGGCGCCGAGCACCCGGACCAGTTCGTCCCGGGTGGCCTTGGACGGCACGAGCAGCCGGGTGGCGCGCCGGGCGGCGGTACGGATCGCGGACTTGAAGAACGTCGCGGTGACCGGGTTGTGCGCGTCGGGCTCGGTGAAGTACGTCAGGTCGTGGATAGTCGAGACCACGGGCACGCCGGGCCGCAGCGGCATGGTGTAGTGCGGCGCGTGCAGGACGTCGGCGTTCACCTGCTGGGCGACGAGCGGGAGGCCGGTCTGCTCCCAGGCCAGCCGGGCGGCCCGGTGCGCGATCGCGGTCGGGCCAGCCACGACGGTCGCCTCGGGCACGAGCCTGCCGTACCGCTCTTCGTCATTGCGCTGGCACCCCACCGCGAGGTCCGCTCCGGTTGCGCCCAGCGCGGCGACCAGGCCATCCACGTACCGGCCCAGCGCGCCACGGTCCGCCGGCACGGCGGTCGCGTCAACCAGCACCCGAGGTGCCACGAGAAGTCTTTCTCCTTCCCCCCGCGTGCGGGGGCCTGCTGCCACTACCGAGAAGCCAGATAGCTGGCCAATTCCGCATTGATAAATGTCTCGTCACGACCGAGGGTACGCCCTCCGCCGACCTGCCGGTGAGCATCGGTGCTCATGTCCGCCGCGGGCCTCGACCTCCCGGCGGCGGCGTCGAGGCCGATGTGGTCTAGACCATCTTACGGGCCTCCTCGGCGCATCAGAAGGCCCCGGTTACCGGGTCGCGGAGGGCGACGGAGTGGCCTTTGCGGAGGGCGACGGAGTGGCCTTCGCCGACGGGGGCGTCTTGGCCTTGGCGGCCTGCTGCGCCTGGTCCAGCGCCTTCTTCATGGCGCTGATGTCCTTGGCGTAACCGGCGAGATCTCCCTGCTTGAGGGCGGCCTGGGCCTGGGCGTAGTCGGACTCGGCCTGAGCCAGGTGCCCGCGCACAGTCGCGCTGGCCGACCCCGCCCCGGAGCCGGAGCTGGAGCCAGAACCGGAACCGGAGGAGGACCCGCCCGAGCTCGGCGACAGGCCCGGAATGACCTGGCTGAGCGCGTCCGCCAGGGTCGGCCCGAACCCGACGTTCCCGTCGAACGAAGCCGCGACCCGTTTGAGCACCGGGTACGACCCGGAGCTGCTGCCGCCCGTGGTGCCGGCCGCCTGGATGTAGATCGGCTCCTCATAGACCAGCGCGCCGCCGACCGGGAGCGTGATCAGGTTGCCCTCGATCACCTTGGAACCGTTCTGCCGGTACAGCGATAGCTGCGAGGAGATGATCGGGTCCGACTCGAACGTGCCCTGCACCTGCTGCGGGCCGAGGATGGCGGTGTCCTGCGGTAGCTGGAGGACCCGGATCGTGCCGTACCCGGCCGAGCGCGGGTTACTGTCCACCGCCATGTACGCGGCCAGGTTCTGCCGCCCCCGCTGGACCAGCGGCGAGGTCATCGAGAACTGGGCCACCGTGCCGGGCATCTGCATGGTCTGGTAGTACGGCGGCTGGCTGGCCGACTGCGCGCCGTTCGACTGGCTGGGCTCGGACGGAACCGCCCAGAAGTTCTGCCCGCCGTAGAAGGACTGGGCGGCCAGCACGTGGAACTGGGTCAGGATCTGGCGCTGCACCTCGAACAGGTCCGGCGGGTAGCGCAGGTGAGGCATCAGGGCCGCGGGGATGTCTGTCTTGGCCTTGATGACCCCGGGGAACGCCTTCATCCAGGTCTGCAGGATCGGGTCGCTGGCGTCCCACTCGTACAGCGTCACGCTGCCGGTGTAGGCGTTCACCACGGCCTTGACCGAGTTGCGGATGTAGTTGATGTCGCCGGTGGGCTGGCCCGCCACCGTGCCGCCGGGGGCGTCACTGGTCGACGTGGCCTGCCCCATGCCCAGCCGCTGCGAGTACGGGTACAGGCCGGTGGTGGTGTAGCCGTCCACCACCCAGAGGATCTGGCCGTTGGCGACGACCGGGTAGGGGTTGCCGTCCAGGGTGAGGAACGGCGCCACCTTGGCCACCCGGGCCAGCGGCTGCCGGTCATAGAGGATCTTCGAGTGGCTGTTGATGGCCCCGGACAGCAGGATGTTCAGCTCGCGGAACTTGATCGTGTACAGCAGCCGGTTCAGCGGCGAGCCGACGTCCACGCCGCCACCGCCCTGGTAGGTGTTGTTCTGCTGGCCGCCGGCCGCGGCGGACGGGTAGTCCAGTTCCTGCTTGCGGCCGCCGGGCGGCCCGCCGACGATCGCGTACGCGTTCTGCCCCTCGCCGAAGTACACCCGGGGCTGCCTGAGGCGCAGGATCCCGTGTGGCGGGATATCGCTTTCCACGAACGAGGGGTTGCCGTTGCCCTGCACCGTGTTGGCCGTGGCGGCGACCACCCCGAAGCCGTGCGTGTACACCAGATGGGTGTTGATCCAGTTGCCCTGGCCGGGCGGCGGCCCGCCCATGCCGCGCACCGCCACCACCGTGTCCTGCGGCAGGGTGTCCGCACCGGGCACCGGGTAACGGTCCATGGCCAGGTTGGACGGGAACTGGTAGTAGCTCTTGACCTGCTGCAACTGCTGGAACGTCGGCGACACCACGTCGGGATCCAGCAGCCGCATCCCCTTGAGCGTGCTCACGTCGCCGTCCAACGTGGACTGCGGCACGTCCGTGCGCGCCTGGTAAGGGGTGACCCGGACCGTGGACGAGGTCACCCCGTAGGCCTGCCGGGTGGTCTGGATCTCCTTATGGATGTACGGGGTCTCCTTGGCCAGTTCGTTCGGCTTGACCACGAACTGCTGGATGATCGCCGGGTAGAGGCCGCCGATGAGGATCGCGGACAGCACCAGCAGGCCGAAGCCCACCGCGGGCAGCATCGCGCTGCGCCGGGCGGCCCCCGCGAAGAACAGCAGGGCGCACAGGACGGCGATCACCGCGAGGACGGTCTTGGCCGGGAGCACCGCGTTGACGTCGGTGTAGGACGCGCCGGTGGTGACCGCGCCCCGCTGGGAGAAGTCGATGCCGTACCGGTCAACCCAGTACGCCACGGCCTTGAGCAGCACGAACACGCCGAACAGCACGAACAGGTGAGCCTGCGCCGCCATCGTCACCCGGGGGTGGCGGCCCTGCATCCGCAGCCCGCCGTAGAGATAGTGCACGAGCGTGGCCAGGACCAGCGAGATCAGCACCGCCGCGAACAGGTAGCTCAGGACCATCCGGATGAACGGGTAGGTGAACACGAAAAATGAGAGATCGATGTGGAACTGGGGATCTTTTTTCCCAAACGGAACCTGGTTGGCGAACAGCATCCACGTTCGCCAGGAGCCCGCGGCGGTGATGCCCGAGATCACGCCCAGCACGCCGAGCACCAGCCCGAGCAGGAGCCGCCGGTGCGGGTCGATGGCCATCCGGTAGGCGTCGCCGCCCTGGCCCGGGGCGGCCACCGGGCGGTAGATGGGCCGCAGCCGGTAGGCCAGCGCGGCGTTCGCCCCGGTGACCACGGCCATGAACAGCCCGGCCACGAAGAACATGGCCCAGCGGGTGCCGTAGGTGGTGGCGAACACGGACGAATAGTGGATGGAGCGGTACCACAGGAAATCCGTCCAGACCCCGGCCACGATCGCGATCAGCACCAGGAAGGCGATCACGGCCACGATGACCGGAAGGACCAGCCGGGGCCAGCGCAGCAGGGCGGCAGGCGGACGGCCGGCAGGCGGCCGGGCCGATCCGGACCGGAAGGACACCGCACTCCTCTCTCGCGCCGTCAGCCCACTACTGGGCCGTGCGGCGCCAATGTACCCCGATCAGGCCGGCTTAGCGGCACCTGCGCCGGCGTGGTGATCATGCAGTGATCACGCAGCGTTCAGGTGACGGTCAGGTGGCACTGAGCAACCGGGGGTCTTCAGCAGCCGGGCACGCTATGGCCGGCCTTGATCGCGGTCAGGTCGTTGATGGCCTGGCGCAGCGTGGCCACCTTGACCAGGCGCAGCCCGGCCGGCACCGCCCCGGTGGTGTCCGAGCAGTTGGCCGCGGGGGTGAGGAAGATCGTCGCCCCGGCCGCACGGGCCCCCGCCATCTTCTGCTGGATACCGCCGATCGCGGATACCGCGCCGTTGGCCGAGATCTCCCCGGTGCCCGCGACGAACCGTCCGCCGGTCAGGTTGCGGGGGGTCAGCTTGTCCACGATGCCCAGCGCGAACATCATCCCGGCGCTGGGGCCACCGATGTCGCCGACCTTGAAATTGATCTTGAAGGGGAAGGTGTAGTTCTCCGAGACGAGCACCCCGATCACGGACTTGCCCGCGACGTCGGCGGTCTTCAGCCGGACGTGCCCGACCTTGCCCTTGCGCAGGATGGTCAGGGTCACCACCGACCCCGGGGAGTGCGCTCGGATCAGCGTGCCGGTGTCCTGGCTACAGCTGACCGGGGTGCCGTCCACCGCGGTGATGGTGTCGCCCGGGCGCAGCACACCGGCGGCCGGGAGGCCCTTCTCGGTCTGCGTGACGGTGTCCAGGGTGGTGAAATGAATCCCCAGCGTGCACAGGGCGGCGGCCCGGGCGGTCTGCTGCGAGTTGGCCATCTCCGCGGTGTCCTGCTGGACGACCTGCTGCTCGGACTGGTTGGGCGGGAACAGCTCCGACTCGGGCACCACCGCGGTGTGCGGGGTGAGCCAGGCGCGGATCGCCGTGAACACGTTGAATCCGTCGCCGGGGCCGCCGAGGAAGGAGACCGTGACCAGGTTGAGGTGCCCGGAGGTGGGGTACGTCCGGCGCCCCTGGATCGTGATGAGGGGCCGGCCCGAGGCCGGGCCCAGCGTGTTCAGCGTCGGGCCGGGAGACAGGATCACGTAGGGCACCGGCACCAGGGCCGCGATGAGCGCCGCGGCGACCACGCCGATCCCGGCCACGAGCAGGGTCACGGTGCGCCGCGACATGGGGGGAAGACTACGCACTGTTCACCCATTCGCTCTCGCCGTCGCCGAAGACCTGGTGCTTCCAGACCGGCACGGCCTGCTTGAGCTCATCGATCAGCGCCCGGCAGGCCGTGAACGCGTCGGCCCGGTGCGGGCATGAGACGGCGACGACCACGGCCAGGTCCCCCACGGCCAGCTCGCCGACCCGGTGCACGGCGGCGATCGCGGTAATGTCGAAGTCCGCGGTGATCTTCTCGCACACCCGGCGCAGCTCGGCCGCGGCCGACGGGTGCGCACTGTAGCCCAGGCTCCGCACGTCACGACCGCGATCGTGGTTGCGTACCGCGCCGCTGAACAAGGCGATGCCGCCCGCGGAGGGGTCGGCCACGGCGTTGTGCACCTCGTCCACCGACAGCGGCGTGTCCCGCACCTCAGCGAGCCGGATCACAGTCACGGAGCCAAGGTAGCGCCTGAACCTGGGCGGCTGGACCAGCCCCGTTCAGGTTTTCGTTGCGGAGAAAAGGGATGGTGCGGCGGACCCGCAGCCGCCTGCGCGTCAGGTGCCGCGCTTGCGGCGGCGCGCCACCTCGCGGACGATGGCCGCCGTTCCGATCACGGCCACGGTCGCCCCGGCCGCGGTGATCGTCGTCTCCTTGCGGGGCAGCCGGCGCCCGGCCACCGCGTGGTGCCCGGCCCGCTGCTTCAGCAGCTCACCCAGGGCGGCCGCGTTGTCGTAGGCGGGCCGCCAGCCCGCCGCCCGGAGCGTCCCGCACTCCACCACCCACGGGTAGACCATGTAGCGCAGGTCGGCGACCGGGGCGGGGGTGATGCCGAGCCGGTGCAGCCGCTGCGCCGTGCCGAACGTCAGCCCGGCGGGCAGTTCGACCCGGCGCAGCCCGCTGAGCTCCTCGACTTCGTCCTCTTCGAGCCAGCCGTCGCAGCCCACCGCGAACGCCCCGTCGACGGTCCCGGCCACCGCGAGCTCGAGCGCGGAGACCAGGTCCTCGATATGGCAGAACTGCCAGCGCGGCGCGCAGCCCTTCACCGTGAGCAGCCGGGGAGACTCGAAATGCCGGGTGACGAGGGTGTCCACCCCCTCGCCGACCAGGGCAGCCGGGCGGACCACGGTGATGGCCATGCCGGGGTGGGACCGGGGTGAGCGCTGGGCCAGGTGCTCGATCTCGAGCAGGTCACCAGCCACGCTGGCGTCGTGATCCACGCCCAGCGGCGCGGTCTCCGGCAGCGGCACCGGGTTGTCCGGCGCGGCCCCGTACACCATGGCGCTGGTCACCAGGATCACCCGGCCGACCCGGCCGGCCGCTGCCGAGGTCAGCACGGTCTGTGCGGCGCGCACGTTGAAAGCCCGCCGGGCCCGGTGATCGGTGTCGGCCGCCAGGTCGATGTCGGTGTGCACCAGGACGTCGACGCCGCTCAGCCGGCCAGCCAGCGCCGGGTCGCGCACGTCGGCCAGCCGCCACGTCACCCCGACCACGTCCCCGCGGTGATCATCGATCGCGATGACCCGGCGCACCGCCGACGAGGCCGCCAGGCGCAAGGCCAGGGCATGGCCCAGCCCCCGCGCCGCGCCGGTGATGGCCACGACGGGGCGCGGCTCCTGATCAGTGCGCTCGCGGCGAACCTGGGCCCGTGCAGTGCTCAACGTGTGCCGCTCCCGAGATAACGTGGCGGTTGTGACCCTTCCATCCTGCCTGAGAGGTCGCGGAGATGGCTGATCCTCCCTTCGGCTTTGGTCTGCCCGGCGGTTCCGGGAGTTCTGGCGGCCCGGGTGGCTCCGGTGGATCCGGAGGCGGCTCCGGTGATAATCCGGGCGGTAATCCGCTCGGCCCGCTGGGCGACCCGCAGCAATTTGCGGACGCCCTGCGGCAGTTTGCCGACCTCATGGCCTGGCAGGGCGGCCCGGTCAACTGGGACCTGGCCAAGAACGTGGCCCGCCAGACGGTCGCGGCCGAGGGCGATCCGAGCGTGCTGGATGCCGATCGCAAGAAGGTCGTCGAGGCCATCCAGCTGGCGGACCTGTGGCTGAATGAGGCCACCTCGTTCCCCAGCGGGGTCCGTACCGCGCAGGCCTGGAGCCGATCTGAGTGGGTCGAGGCCACGCTGCCCGTGTGGTCCCAGCTCTGTGACCCCATCGCCGAGAAGGCCGTGGACGCCCTGGGCGGGATGATCAGCGCCAACCCCGACGACCTGGCCGGCGAGATGCCCGCCGAGCTGAGTTCCGCGTTGCAGGCCGTCACCGGCGGGCTGGGCGGCATGGCCGGGCTGGGCGGCGGCCTGGGCGCCATGATGAAGCGCATTGGCGGGATGATGGTCGGCGGCCAGACCGGGGCCGCGGTCGGCGGGCTGGCCCGCGAGGTGGTCAGCTCCACCGACGTGGGGCTGCCCCTGGGCCCGGAGGGCGTGGCCGCGCTGCTGCCGGCCGGGGTGGCCGACTTCGGCCAGGGCCTGTCGGTCAGCGCGGAGGAGATCCGGATCTTCCTCGCCCTGCGCGAGGCGGCCCATCACCGGCTGTTCGCGCACGTCCCGTGGCTGCGCTCACGGCTGCTGGCCGCGGTCGAGGACTACGCGCGCGGGATCACCGTGGACGCCTCGGCGCTGCGTGACGCCATGCCGCAGATCGACCCGTCCAACCCGGACGCGCTGCGCGAGGCCCTGTCTGACGCCAGCATGTTCCAGCCGGAGGACACGCCGCAGCAGAAGGCGGCGCTGGCCCGGCTGGAGACCCTGCTCGCCCTGGTCGAGGGCTGGGTCGCCACCGTGGTGGAGGACGCGGCCGCCGACCGGCTGCCGCAGGCCGGCGCGCTGGCCGAGGCCATCCGGCGGCGCCGGGCCACCGGCGGGCCCGCCGAGCAGACCTTCGCCACCCTGGTCGGCCTGGAACTGCGGCCGCGGCGGCTGCGCGAGGCGGCCGACATCTGGCGGCGGCTGACCGACGTGCGCGGGTCGCAGGGGCGGGACGCCCTGTGGGCGCACCCGGACCTGATGCCCACGGCCGAGGACTTCGACGACCCGGAAGGGTTCGTGGCCGGACGGCCCGCGCTGGACATGTCGGCGCTGGCGGAGGAGATGTCCGCGCTGGACAAGGAGATCGACGAGGTCGAGGGCGAGTCAGACCCCGGTCCGTCCGGCTCCGGCGAGAAGCCGGATGACCCGGACCCGGGCGATTCCCCGCCAGCCGGATAGCCCGCCAGCCGGATAGCCCGCCAGCCGGATAGCCGGCCACCGCTAGAACCTGTTATCCACAGGGGCGCTCTGTCAGTCCCCAGGGAATCCACTAGCTTGTCCACAGGCGGCGTCACCGTCGAGGCGCTGGACGGGGCACGGGCCGAGGCGCTGGACGGGGCGGGGCGGTCGCGGGGTCGGGGAAATGTCGGCCGGGCGTGACAGGCTCACGGCCATGAGGCCAGCGATCAAAGCGGGACTGCTGATGGTCTGGCGTGACCCGGACACCCTGCAGATCGGCATCGACCCGAGGCGGGCGGTGGCGTTACGCGGGATGCGCGGCACGGAGGCGCTGATCAACCTGCTGGACGGGAGCCGGGATCTCGGCCAGGTCCTGGCCGCCGCCCACGACCAGGGGATCGGCCGCCCGGCGGCCGAGCGGGTCATCGGACTGTTAGCCGCGGCCGGGGCGCTGCATGACTTTCCCGCCGCCACGTTGCGCGCCCTGCCCGACGGCCCGCGGGCCCGGCTCGCCGGGGAACTGGCCACGGTGTCGCTGGCTCACGGCTACGCCGACGGTGGCGCCCTGGTGCTGGCCCGCCGGCAGGCTGCGCGCGTGCGGGTGCACGGGACCGGCCCGGTGGCCGCCGGCCTGGCCAGCCTGCTGACCGCATCCGGCGTCGGCCGGGTCAGCTGTACCAGCGCGGCGGCCGGGTGGCCAGGAGGGGAGCCCGCTGCGGCCAGGTCCGCGGGGGCCGGGGGGACTTCTGGATCTTCCGGGGCCGGCCCCAGGCTCGCGCCCTGGCCACCCGCGGGCCGGGTCCGGCTCGGCTACCCGGGCGTTGACGCCCCGCCGCGCGCCCGGCGATCCAGGCCCGCGCCGCGCCGTCCCGACCTGGCTGTGCTCATCGACAGCTACCCGCCCGAGTTGCCAGGTGCCCTGGTGACCGGCGCGGTCGCGCACCTGACCGCGGCCGCCTCCGAAGCGATCGGCGTGGTCGGCCCGCTGGTCATCCCGGGCCAGACGGCCTGCCTGGGCTGCGTGGATCTGGCCCGGAGCGACCGGGATCCGGCCTGGCCGCTCATCCTCGCGCAGGCGTCCGGCCGGGCCTCCCAGCCCGCCGCGTGCGCGGCCGCGCTGGCGGCCGCGGTCGCGGCCCAGGCCACCGCGCAGGCGCTGGCCTACCTCGACCAGGCCGCCCCGGGCGCGGTGGTGATCAACGGCACACTGGAGCTCGTCCTGCCTGACTGGCAGTGGCGCCGGCGTAGCTGGGTGCCACACCCGCAGTGCCGCTGTAGCCGGCGGCCGGCATCCTGACCGAGAATAGAAGAGTGAATGATCTCCCTAGGCGTGCTGTCACCCGGACCGCGAAGCTAGCTACCCTCCCCGCTGGCCTGGCCGGCCGGACCGCGCTCGGCCTGGGGAAGCGGCTTGGCGGCCGGTCCGCCGAGATCGTCGCCGCGGAGATCCAGCAACGCACTGCCGAGCAGATCTTCCGGGTTCTAGGGGAACTCAAGGGCGGCGCGATGAAGCTCGGCCAGGCCCTGTCCATCTTCGAGGCCGCGCTGCCACCGGAGATCGCCGGGCCATACCGGGCCACCCTGACCAAGTTGCAGGAATCCGCGCCGCCGCTGCCCACGCGGACGGTGCATCAGGTCCTGGCCGGGGATCTGGGCGAGTCCTGGCGGGAAGAGTTCGCGGAGTTCGACGACACACCCAGGGCGGCGGCATCCATCGGCCAGGTGCACCGCGCGGTCTGGCGGGACGGCCGCCAGGTGGCCGTCAAGATCCAGTACCCGGGGGCCGGGCGGGCCCTGCTCAGCGACTTCAACCAGCTCAGCCGGGTCGCCCGGCTGTTCGGGATCATCATGCCCGGGCTGGAGGTCAAGCCGCTGCTGGACGAGTTGCGGGCCCGCGTCGCCGAGGAGATCGACTACCAGCTGGAAGCGACGTCGCAACAGGCGTTCGCCAAGGCCTACGCCGGCGACCCGGACATCTACGTGCCCGATGTGGTCCAGGCCACCGACCACGTGCTAATCAGCGAATGGCTGGACGGCACGCCGCTGTCCCAGATCATCGAGTCGGGATCCCAGGAGGACCGGAACCGGGCCGGGATCCTGTTCACCCGTTTCCTGTTCTCTGGCCCGGCCCGGGCCGGGTTGCTGCACGCCGACCCGCACCCGGGCAACTTCCGGATGCTCGCCGATGGCCGTCTCGGCGTGCTGGACTTCGGGGCCGTGGACCGGCTGCCCGACGGATTGCCGCCGTTCATCGGGAAGCTGCTGCGCATCATGCACGGCGACGGCGACATCCGCGAAGCCGAAGACGAACTCCGTGAGCAGGGGTTCGTCCGCGAGGGTATCCAGGTCGACCTCGAAGCCCTGTACGCCTTCCTGGCCCCGCTCGCCGAGCCGTCCCGGGTGGACACGTTCAAGTTCAGCCGCGAGTGGCTTCGCGGCGAAGCCCAGCGGGTGGCCGACCCGCGCTCCTCGAACCTCGGACGGCGGCTTAACCTGCCGCCGTCCTACGTGCTCATCCACCGGGTGTCCACCGAGGGCATCGGCGTGCTCTGCCAGCTGGCAGCCGAGGGGAATTTCCGGGCCGAGATGGTGCGGTGGATGCCCGGCTACGCGCGGGAAGATGACGACACCCCGCCCAGCTACGCGCGGGAAGATGACGACACCCCACCGGGCACCGAGGAAGCGCTCACCCCGCCCCAGGCCTAGCCGCCCCGTGCCGCCTCCGCGGAGACCCCTACGATCGCGGGCCGGGGCCCCAACGCACACGCGCCCGGCTTGAATGTGTGCGGAAAGTGTCGCCCAGGCGGCGGTTTTCGCACACATTCGGCGTGGAAATGCACACCTTCGGCGTGGCGTGGTCATGCCCGTGGGGGCGGCCGGTTCCGGCCGCCCCCACGCCCCCGCAGGATGGAGCTGTTCTCAGGGCCTCAGCCCTAACTGGCTACGCACCAGCCTGGCCGAGGCCTTGGCGCGATCCAGGCGCCGTGCCGCCCGGTCTACCCGGCGGGACGCCCGGCGCAGCGCGCGGGCCTGCGCGACCTGTGCGTCCCGGCGGCCCTGGGCCAGCAGTTCACGGTGCCTCTCTATTGGATAGTTGATCGGATGCATGACTAAACCGCCCGTCTTCCTTGACTGACAGATCGACGACTTGACTCAGGCCGCCACTTCGGTCTTGCGCGGGCGACCACGCGGCCTCTTGCGCGGCACGACCTGGCCGCGCAAGAACAGCTCACCGCCCCACACGCCCCAGGGCTCCCGGCGCTCCATGGCCCCAGCTAGGCACGCCAGCCTGGCGGCACAATCGACACAGAGCGCCTTCGCCGACTCCACGTCCGCGGGAGACTCGGCGAAGAACAGCTCCGGATCCTCCGTGCAGGGCAGCTGCGCGCTGCGTGCCGCCGGCACCACAGCGTGGGTGACCTCAGTCAGCCCTGTTCCTGGTCGCACGGATTCTGGTGCGGAGACTGCCTCGAACCCCGCCGTGGTCGCAGCAACGGCGGCGGTACCGGGCCCGTACATCGTCCAACCCCTCTCGTCCTGGTCATACCGTCTCTCGTGGGTCTGACAAAACGGCGGGCCCGACATGACAAAGACCGCGGACCCGGTGCGGGTCCGCGGCCTTTTGGGGATCCAGGCCGGTCTTTTTAGACCGGATCCCAGGCTGGTTGCGAACCCGTTCGGCTGTCGCCGGAAGCAACAGCGCCGATAGCGTGGGTGTACGTCTGAGCGGGGTTGTCCTGCTTGCGCGAGGCGAGGCCGAGGCGCGGCTTCACCGGCGCCGGTCCCTGGCTGAGCCACGGCATGCGGACATCCGCAGCGGCGCGCGAGGACGCCATCTCACGGATATCTGCGGTGCGAGAGGTGGCCAGGACGCCCACGGATAGGCGGGCACCCAGCGGCGCAGCAGAAATCCCGGCGCACGAACGTGCGACCGGAACGAAGGTCTCGTTGCTATTCACTCGGCCCACCCCCTTCCGTCAAGGCGTCGAAAGCTCACTGAAGAACACAAGAAGAAGCCTAAGGACCCTGGTCGGGGAGGGCAACTTCTTTTTCGGGTGACTTCTGTACCGGCTCACTTCGCTGTCCGGACCAGGCCCTCCTGCACGACGGACACCACCAGGTCGCCCGCTTCGGTGAAGACCTGGCCGCGGGCCAGGCCCCGGGCTCCCGCCGCGGTCGGAGATTCCTGGTCATACAGGAGCCAGCGGTCGGCGCGGAACGGCCGGTGAAACCACATCGCGTGATCCAGGCTGGCCCCGCTCGTCTGCCCATCAGCCCAGGACAGGCCGTGCCGGCGCAGCACCGAATCGAGCAGGGTCAGGTCGGAGGCGTAGGTCATCAGGCACACGTGCAGCAGCGGGTCATGCGGCAGTTCGCCGTTCGCCCGCAGCCAGACCAGGTTGTGCTCGGTGCCCGCGACCCGCACGCCCGCCGGATCGTCACCGGCCGGCCCGACGAAGCGCAGGTCGATCGGATTGCCCGTGAAGTATTCGTGATCGGGCGGGGCGATGGACTCGGCGGCTGGGACCGCGGGCATAGCCACGGCGTGCTCCACGCCCGGCTCGGGGTGGTGGAACGAGGCGGACAGCGTGAAGATCGTCTTTCCATGCTGGATGCCGGAGACCCGGCGGGTGGTGAAGGACCGGCCATCCCGGACCCGGTCCACCGTGTAGACGATCGGGACGGCCGGGTCGCCCGGCCGGATGAAGTAGGCGTGCAGCGAATGCACCGGTCGGTCGGCGGGCACCGTCCGTCCGGCCGCGACCAGCGCCTGGCCGGCGACCTGGCCACCGAAAACCCGCTGCCGCCAGTCGCTGGGACTGCGGCCGCGGAAGATGTTCACCTCGATCTGCTCCAGATCGAGCAGGTCTATCAAGCTGTCCAGGCCCTTGCTCACGCGGGCACGGTATCGCGACCGGGGAGCTGGTGCCGCAGCCCGGGCGAGGAACCAGGGAGCTAGCGTCGCAGCCGGGCGAGGAACCGGGACGGCTTACGGGTCCGGCGGGCCCCCGGGGACCGGGCCAGCGACCAGGACAGGAAGATCCGTTCCCGGGCCCGGGTCACGCCCACATACAGCAGCCTGCGCTCCTCCTCGACCGCCTCATCGGTCTGCGCGTACACGATGGGCATCGTCCCCTCGGTCAGGCCGGGCAGGAAAACCACGTCCCATTCCAGCCCCTTGGCCGCGTGCAGCGAGGCCAGGGTGACGCCCTGGATGGCCGGGGCGTGCTCGATGGCGCTGCGGCGGGCCAGCTCACCGACGAACGCGCCCAGGGCAGCATCCGGATGGGCGGCGAAGTAGTCCGCCGCGAGCTGGGCGAGAGCCTCGAGCGACTCCCAGCGCTCCCGGGCCGCACCACGCCCGGCCGGGGCGTCACGGGTAAGTCCCAGCCCGGCCAGGATGTGCCGGACCTCAGCCGGCGGCTCACTGCCGGCCCCGGACGACACCGATTTCGCCGCCGCGCGGAGCAGGCCAGTCGCCTGTCGCACCTCAGGCCGGTCGAAGAACCGCTCTGCCCCGCGGACCTGGCAGGGCACGCCCCGTTCCGCCAGGGCGCGTTCCAGGGCCAGCGTCTGGGCATTGGTCCGGACCAGCACCGCCACCTGGCCGGGTCGCACCCCCCCGGCCTGCAGCGCGTCCACCCGCGCGGCCACCGCCGACGCCTCCGCCTCCTCGTCCGGGTACTCGGCGAACTCGGCCGCGGGGCCCCCGGGCCGCTGGGCGACCAGCGCCGCCGAGCGGCCCGTCCCGGGCGGGCGCGCCCGCCCGGATCCGCCCAGCCCGGCCCCGGCCCGCAGCTGCTCAGCCAGCGACCGCGGGCCGGCCGCGCCGGTCAGCCGATTCGCCAGCGCGATGATCTGCGGCGTGGACCGGTAGTTGCGGACGAGGTCGACCACGGTCGCATCGGGGAACTCGGCAGTGAACCCGGTCAGGAAGCCGGACGTGGCCCCGGCGAACGAGTAGATGGTCTGCCGCGGGTCCCCGACCACGCACACGTCGTCGCGATCCCCGGCCCAGCTGTCCAGGAGCAGCTTCTGCAGCGGGTTGACGTCCTGGTATTCATCGATCACGAAATAGCGGTACCTGTCCCTGACCTCGGCGGCTGCCGGGCCGTGCTCGGCGAGGATGGCCGCGGTGAGCTCCAGTACGGACTCGAAGTCCACCAGGTGACGATCGCGGCGCAGATCCTCGTAACGGCCGTAGAGCCTGGCCACCACGTCGGCGGCCAGCGGCGGGGTGCGGGCCACCTTCGCCGACGCCCCGGGGTAGTCGTCGGGCCGCACCTGGGACGCCTTGGCCCACTCGATCTCTGACGCGACGTCCCGCAGTTCCGCGGCCCCGGCGCTCACCCGCAGGCCGCGGGCCGCCTCGGCCAGCAGGCTTACCTTGGAGTCGAGCACGGCCGGAGGCCGGCCGCCCACGGTGGCGGGCCAGAAGTGGACCAGCTGGCGCAGGGCGGCCGAATGGAAGGTGCGCGCCTGGACCCGCTCCAGGCCGCCGCCGGTCCCGGCCAGCTGGACCAGCCGGGCCCGCATCTCCCCCGCGGCCCGGGTGGTGAACGTCACCGCGAGCACGTGAGCCGGGTCCACCACGCCGGTCAGCGCCGCGTAGGCGATCCGGTGCGCGACCGCGCGCGTCTTGCCGGTCCCCGCCCCGGCCAGCACGCACACCGGCCCGGTGGTGGCCAGGGCCACCTGCCGTTGCTCCGGGTCCAGCGCGGCCAGCACGGCCTCTGGGTCTGCGGGCGCGGCCGGACCCGGGTATGGTTCGGCTGGCTGGTCCAATACGGGCTCATTCACGACTGCGCACGTCCTACCTCCTGTGCGCGCCATCCTCCCGTATCCCGCCGACACGAGGCACGGCTACTGGCGCCAGTACTTCTCTTTGCGTGGCTGACCAGGGCATTTGACCAGATCCCGTGGACTGATGACGGAATCGGGAAGCCCGCACGCCTTCGGCGTGTTGAGAATGCGGGACTTCACCAAGACGATGGGAGCGGCTGCGTGTCAGAGCCGGTGACGATGGACACCACCGTGACGATGTACACGACCCAGTGGTGCGCGTTCTGCCGACGGCTGAAGAGCCAACTCAACCGGGACGGGATCGGGGTAGCCGAGGTCGACATCGAGCGCGATGAGGCGGCGGCCAGCTTCGTGATCAGCGTCAACGGTGGCAACATGACCGTGCCCACCGTTGTATTCTCCGACGGGACGGCGATGACGAACCCGTCGGCGGCCCAGGTCAAGGAAAGGCTGCGCGGGCTCGCCGCGAACTTATGAGTGGCAGGCACGACCGATCAAATGCTGACGCGCGGGCGCGCGCCGGCCGCTCCGTCCTGCCCTCAGAGGGGACTACGGCACCGTCCCCGGACACTTCTGGCCTGGAAGGTGCAGGCCAGCGCGGTGTAAGCGAGCCCGGGGCCGGGGATGGCCTGGGCATGACCGATCGCTTCAACGCGGCTGCATCCCCCGGTGATGACCGGACGGCAGGGCCGGCCCACGACGGCCCCACCGTCCCCATGGAGGCAGTCGCGCGGCGGACACCGACGGGCTGGCGCGTCGGCGACGAGGAAGTACCGGACCTGACCAGCGCCATGGTCCTGGCCGACCTTCTCGCCGCGGAACTGTCCGCCGAGGAGCAGGCTGAGCTGGACTCCGCCGCCCCCGCGGCACCGGCGCCCCGGGATGCGGCCAGCCATAACACGGGCCAGCTCGGCGGGATGAGCAGCCCCCCGCCCAGTATCAGCCGGGCTGGCGCGCACCGGGCCAACGGACACCGGGCCAACGAGCACCGGGCGGACGCGAACCGGGCAGAAGAGACTCCGTTCCGGCCGGGCGACGCGGCCCAGATCCGCGAGGCCGAGCAACTGCGGGAGGCTGAGCAGCTCAAGGAGACGGTCGCGCAACTGGAGCGCGCGCTGACCGTGCGGGTCCGGGTGGAGCAGGCCATCGGCGTGCTCGCAGAGCGGCACCGGATCCGGCCACGGCAGGCCTTCGAGCTGCTGAGGTCCGCATCCCGGGCCCGTGGGCAGCGGATCATGGAGACCGCCAGCCAGGTGATCGCCAGTGCGACCAACCCGCTGCTGCGGCTGCCAGAGGAGCTGGCCAAGCCGCCCATGCCGCGGCGGATGCCCCGGCGCAGCCGGGGCGAGGCCTGACCGGCCAGCGACGGATCGCCGCGCCGCATCCCCGTTCTCACAGGGCAACTTTGCTGTGTTATTGCCGTTATGAGAAATTATTAAAGATTTCCGGGGATAGGGTTGCACGGCCTTTTGTTAACCCGCGCGGAAAGATGACCTGAATTGTTCCTTCTCGTTACCACCCATTATGGCACTGGCTGCGAGCCTTGTCCGGCTGCACCGGCCCAGCTGGCAGCGCGTTATGTGAACGTTTGGTTCAGAAGGCGTAATGCTGGGTAACAACGCAACCGTGGATGAGCACGCGGGCCATGGTGTGCCAGCGGGCCGCCTGCTGATCATCGGCGGCGGCGAGGACCGCTGCTGCGGCACCGGGGTCCTGGAACGGTTCGTCGACCTGAGCGGGGGCGATCAGGCCCGCATCACCCTGGTCACCACCGCGACCGGCATCCCCGATGAGGTACACGCCGAGTACGAGCAGGTCTTCCGCAAGCTCGGCGTCGAGCAGACCCGGGAACTCCGGCTGCGCGGCCGGGCGGACGCCGACTCCGACGCCGCCGCCGCCGCGCTGCGCGATTCCACCGGCGTCTTCTTCAGCGGCGGTGATCAGTCCCGGATCCTGGCCCTGGTCGGCTCGCGGGCCAACGACATCCTCCGCGAGCAGCTCGGCCGTGGCCTGGTCGTCGCGGGCACGAGCGCCGGCGCGACCGCCATGGGCCGGACGATGATCCTCGGCGGCGAGGGCCCGGAGGTCTCGGCGGCCACGGTGCGGACCGGGCCGGGGCTGGCGCTGGAGCCCAGGCTGCTCATCGACATGCATTTCGCGGAACGTGGCCGGCTCCCGCGGTTGCTGAGCGCGGTCGCGCTTGACCCGGATCACCTCGGCGTGGGCATCGACGAGAACACCGCGATCCTGGTCGATGGCGACACTTTCGAGGTGCTCGGCACCGGGGTCGCCACGGTCGCCGACGGCGAACGGTCCACGGTCGTGCACGCGGCCGGCGACTGCGACCCGATCACTATGTTCGACGTCCGGCTGCACCTGATGCCGGCCGGCTGCGTCTTCGATATCGCCGCGCGGGCCCCGGGCATCGGGCCCGCGCACACCCGTTACTGAGCCCCACACCGCCCCGTCTGCTGGAACCGGGGCTGGCCTCCGGGCCAGCCTGCCACGAGGCCCCCGCCGAGGATCGACCGAGGGAGCACCCGTGCGCCTCATCGACAGCCATCGCCTGTCTGGCCCGAACATCTACACGTCCTGCCCGGTTGCGGTGGCCCGGCTGGAACTGGACGGGCTGACCGGGCAGGAGACGTCGGACTGCCCCGGCTTCGCCCGGCGGCTGGCCAGCGCGCTGCCCGGGCTGGCCGGGCACCACTGCGCCGCGGGGCGTCCCGGCGGCTTCCTGGGCGCTCTGGCCCGCGGGACCTACTTCGGTCACGTGACCGAGCATGTGACGCTCGAGCTGTCCGCCCTGGCCGGCCGCGAGGTGCATTTCGGGCGGACGGTCTGGGCCGGGGCCGAGGGCCGCTACGACGTGATCACGGAATGCCCCCGGGACGAGCCGGCCTGCTCCGCTGCGCCACGGGACCTGCTCACCCTGGCCATGTGGGTGGTCACCGAGATCCTCGCCGAGCGCCCGGCGCCGCTTCAGGACGCCCTCGAACCGATCGCCCGGGAGGTGGCCGCGGCCCGGCTGGGGGTCAGCACCGCCGCCCTGGCCGAGGCGGCCCGCCAGCGCGGCATCCCCGTCCGGCGGTCCGGGAGCCTGAGCCTGCTCCGCCTCGGCTACGGCTGCCACCGCCGGCTGGCCTGGGCGGCCCTCACCGGACAGACCTCCGCCGTGGGCGTGGACATCGCGTCGGACAAGGTCCTGGCCAAGGAACTGCTGGCCATCGCGGGAGTACCGGTGCCCGCCGGGCTGGTCGCCCGGTCCGCGGCGGCCGCCGCGGCGGCCCTGGACACGCTGCGGGCGCCGCTGGTGATCAAACCCCGCAACGGCAACCATGGGGCGAACGTCACGGTGGGGGTGACGTCCCAGGTTCAGGCCGCCGAGGCCTACCAGCGGGCCAGCACCAGCGGCGCCGAGGTCGTGGTCGAGGAATATGTGCCTGGCGCCGACTACCGGGTCCTCGTCGTGGACGGGCACGTGGTGGCCGCGGCCCGGCTGCATCCGGCGTCCGTGACCGGAGACGGCCGCCAGGACATCGAGTCCCTGGTCCGCGAGGTGAATGCGGACCCGCGCCGGGGCGAAGGGCACGCGCTGCCGCTGACCCGGATCGTGCTCGATGAGCACGCCCGCCGTCATCTCGCGGCGCAGGGCCGCCATCCCGGATCGATCCCCGGGCCGGGTGAGATGGTCACGTTGCGCCGGAACGCCAACCTGTCCACCGGCGGCACCAGCACCGATGTCACCGACCTCGTGCATCCGCAGGTCGCGGCGATGTGCTGCCGGGCCGCGGCCGCCGCCGCCCTCGACGTGTGCGGCATCGACGTCCGGCTGGCCGACATCGCGCTCCCGCCGGGCCAGCAGGCGGGCGCAGTGATCGAGCTCAACGCCTGTCCCGGGCTGCGGATGCACCTCGAGCCCACCGCGGGCCGCCCGCGCGACGTCGCGGGTGCGATCGTGGACCGGCTCTATCCTCCGGGCGCACCGGCGCGCATCCCGATCGTGTCCGTGACCGGCACCAACGGGAAGACCACCACGGTGCGGATGATCTCGCACATCCTCGGCCAGGCCGGGCTGCGTGTCGGGATGGCCACCACGGACGGGGTCTACTGCGGCGGGGAGTTGATCCACGAGGCTGACGCCTCGGGCCCGCGGTCCGCCGAGATGATCCTGGACGACTCCACGGTGGAGGCGGCGGTCCTGGAGACCGCCCGCGGCGGCATCGTCCGGAGCGGTTTGGGCTACGACCGCGCCGACGTCGCGGTGGTCACCAACATCACCGCCGATCATCTGGGCTGTGACGGGATCGACGACCTCGACGATCTGACCGGGGTCAAGGCGCTGGTGGCCGAGGAAATCCTGCGCGGTGGCACGCTCGTGCTCAACGCCGACGACCCCCGGTCTGCCGGACTCGCCCAACGCCCCTTCGTTAGAAAACGAAACCCGGTGGTCCGGTTCTTCAGCCTGTCCGGAAACAGCCCGGTGATCATGGCGCACCGGATGAGCGGCGGGATCGCCTGCCTGCTTCGCGACGGCCAGTTGATCGAGGCCCGGGGCGGAGAGGAGACGATGCTGCTGCCCACCGGCGAGCTGCCGGGCTCGTTCGGCGGCGCGGCGGCGCATCTGGTCGCCAACGCACTGGCCGCGGCGGCCGCGTGCCGGGCGCTGGGGGTCAGCGTCAAGGACATCCGGCGGGGCTTCGCCACCTTCACCCCGGCCGAGGCCAACCCCGGCCGCGGCAACGTCTACCAGATCGGCGAGATCCCGCTGGTGGTGGACTACGGGCACAACCCGGCCGCGCTGGCCAGCATGGGGCGCCTGCTCCGCGAGGCCTTCGACGGCCAGCCCATCGCGGCGATCACCCTGCCCGGGGATCGCCGGGACGACCTGATCGAGGAGAGCGCGGCCACCGTGGCCACCTGGTTCAGCCGGGTGGTCGTCTACGAGGACCGCGACCTGCGCGGGCGTGAGGCCGGCGAGATGACCCGGCTGATCTGCGGGGCGCTGGCCCGGCACCGCCCGGACATCCGGGTCCGGCCGGCCGACGGGCCGCACGACGCGCTCCGGTGTGCTCTGGCGCTGGCCGCTCCGTCGGACCCGGTGCTGCTCACCTACGAGAAGCTGGGCCCGGTCCGGGACCTGCTGGCCGGGCTCGGCGCCACCGCCTGGCCGGGCTGATCATGGCCATGACCCGGCCAATCTGGCTCGGAATGGAACGGATCCGACATAAAGTCCATAAAGCGGTGATTGGCACCGGCGGCCGCAGGTCCCAGGCGTTTGGAGGTGGCGGTGAACCTCGTCCCCCCGGCGGTGGAACCGCCACAGACCGCGGAGCCTTCAGGACTGCGCACCAGACCGTGGACGCCGTGGCTGGTCCTGACCCTGTACCTGCTCGGCGCGGTCGCGGTGACCTGGCGGCTGTGGGCCGACCCCGCCTCGCGCATGCAGTTCGGTGGATTCGGCGACATCAACCTGTTCTCCTGGTTCATCCGCTACTCGGCGGAATCGGTGGCGCACGGCAGCCTGCCGGCCCTGGTCACCACCGCGATGAACGCGCCGCACGGCATCAACCTGATGTGGAACACCTCGCTGCTGCTGCCGGGCGTGCTGCTGAGCCCGGTGACACTGCTGGCCGGGCCGCAGACCACCCTGACCCTGCTGCTCACGCTGGGGTTCGCAGGCTCCGCGGGGTCGATGTACTGGGTGCTACGGCGCTGGGACGTCCGCAACGGCCCCGCGGCGCTCGGCGGGGCGCTGTATGGGTTCTCCCCCGCCCTGCTCGCGGTCGGGATCAGCCACTATCACCTCGAGTTCGCCGTCGTGCCGCCGCTCATGATCGACGCCCTGCTGCGCATTGTCACCGGCCGCGGCCACGCCATCAAGACCGGGATCTGGCTGGGCCTGCTGGCCGCGGCGCAGTTCTTCATCGGGGAAGAACTCCTGGTCGACACGGCCCTGGTGGCCGGGATCGTGCTCGCCCTGCTGGTCATGATGACCCCGCGCGCGGTGGCCGGGCAGGCGGCACGCAGCGCGGCCGGCCTCGCGACCGCCGCCGGCACCGCGGTACTGATCTGCGGGTACGCCCTATGGGTGCAGTTCCACGGCCCTCTGACCCAGCACGGCAGCCCATGGAACTCGAACCGCTTCCGGAACCGGGCCGCGGCGTTCGTGACCCCGGATGGCACCATGTTGTTCCACACCCCGTCAGGGGCCGCCGCCATCGCGCGGCATCCGGCCTACCTGGCGGAATACGTCGCATACCTCGGCTACCCACTGCTCGTGGTGCTGATCGTCGCGGCGGCCCGGTACTGGCGCGATCGAAGGGTCAGGGTCGCCGCGGTGGCCTGCGCCGTGGTGGAGATCCTCTCCCTGGGTGGCACCCAGGTCGTCCGCGGGGTCACCGTCCCCCCGGTGTTCCTGCCGTGGCATTGGCTTTCCCGTCTGCCGGTGCTCAGCCAGATGCTGCCGGACCGGCTGTCCATCCTGGCCGACGGGCTGGCCGCGGTGGTGCTGGCGGTCTCGCTCGACCTGGCCTTGTCCGCGTCGGAGCGGCCGCGCTGGCGGCGCCAGGGTATTCCGGTGGCCATTGCCGCGATCGCGGTGCTGCCGCTGATCCCCCTGCCGATGCACACCTCTCAGGTCCCTGGGGTCCCCGCCGGGTACCGGGCAGCCTTCGCCCGGCTGGCCCTGCCGAGGAACGCCCGGGTCCTGGTCGTGCCCCTGGCTTACAGTCAGGTTTCAGAGCCGCTGCGCTGGTACGCCGACACGGGGTATCCCGGCTCCATGAACGGTGGCTATTTTATCGGGCCCAACCGGAAAGGTCAGGCCATGGGCTATGGCGGCCACGAGGCCCTGGCCATGGCCAAGTCCATCGACGCCCTCTGGCACCCCGCCAGCCGAGCCGTGAGCCCTACTCCCGCCCAGATGCACAGGTATGCCGCCCAGTGGCAGCCCGCAGCTGTGGTTGCGGTCACCCGGCGCACTTCCCGGCTCGGGCGGCTGCTGACCACGGTTTTCGGGCCGCCCAGCTTCACTGTGGGCCGGGTGGTGGTGTGGCGGCGCTAAACACAGCCTAGCCCATGCTTTTCCCAGCACTTTGTCCGGGCACGGCAATGCCCGGGGCATATTCGTATAAGGTCCATCGATCAATGTGCGACAACAGGATGGCGCCGCTGTGAAGCTATCGATCCTGATGCCGGTCTACAACGAGGCTGAGACGGTCCAGAAGGCAATCAAGCGTCTGCTAGACGTGGAGTTCCCGTGCCCGGTTGAGTTCGTGGTCGTTGACGACGGGAGCACGGACGGAACATCAGAGATCCTCGAGGGTCTGCACGACGAGCGCCTTATTAAGCTCCGGCACCCGGTCAACCAGGGCAAGGGCGCCGCGGTGCGCACCGCGGCCGCGACCGCGACCGGCGACTACGTCCAGCCGTTCGACGCGGACATGGAGTACCAGCCGGAAGACATCCCGGAGTTGCTCAAGCCGGTGCTGCGCGGCGAGGCGACGGTGGTCTTCGGCAGCCGGACTTTCGGCAGCCATTCGGCCTACTCGTTCTGGTATGTGATGGGCAACAAGGGCGTCACGACCGTCGCCAACATCCTGTTCAACGCCTATATCGCCGACCTGGAGACCTGCTACAAGCTGATGCCCCTGGAGCTGTACCGCAGCCTGGACATCACCTCCAAAGGTTTCGGCATGGAGGCGGAGATCACCGGCAAGCTGCTCGCGCGGCAGATCCGGCCGTTCGAGGTGCCGATCACCTACCGGGCCCGCAGCCGCGAGGAAGGCAAGAAGATCACCTGGAAGGACGGGGTGCAGGCGGTGTGGCTGCTGGCCCGCATCCGGATGACCTCGAAGCGGGCCCAGCGTCGCGACGTCCCAGCCTAACCAGCCCTGGCCCAACCGGCACCGGCCTAACCGGCACCGGTCCAGCCAGCACTGGTCCAGCCAGCACGGGCAGTGCCGGTCCAGCAAACTTCGGCTCAGCGCGCACGGCGCGGGTTTCCGAGCGGGGAGGTGGGGGTGAGCCTTGTCCGGTGGGCGGCCCGTCCGCTGCAGGCGGCGGCCCGGCCGCGCCCGGCTACCCCGGAGGACCGGCCACGTACGGGCGGCCGCGCAGCTACCTGGCTGGTGCTGGGCTGTTATCTGCTCGGTGCGGTGGCGCTGACCTGGCACCTGTGGGCCGGCCCGGCCGGGCGCGCCCAGGTCGTCCCCGGCCGCGGCGTGTCCCACGACATCGACCTGTTCGCGTGGTTTCTCCGCTATGAAGCCACCGCGATAGCCCACGGACGGCTGCCGGACCTGGTGACCACGGCGCTGAACGCGCCGCAGGGCGTCAACCTGATGTGGAACACGTCCTTCCTGCTGCCCGGCGTGGTGTTCGCCCCGCTGACGCTGGCCATCGGCCCGCAGGCCACCCTCACCATCCTGCTGACGCTGGGATTCGCGGGCTCGGCGGCCACCATGTTCTGGGTGCTGCGCCGGTGGGGCGCCAGCCTGGCCGCGGCGGCCTTGGGTGGAGCGGTCTTCGGCTTCTCTCCCGCGCTGCGGATCGCGGCAGTGGGGCACTACCACCTGCAGTTCGCCGTCCTGCTGCCCCTCATCATCGACGCGCTGGCGAGACTGGTGACGGGCCGAGGCCGGCCGGTGCGCACTGGAGCCTGGCTGGGCCTGCTCACAGCCGCCCAGTTGTTCATCGCCGAGGAGACGGTGGCGCTGGCGGCCGTGGCCGGGGTGATCATCGTCGTGGTGCTGGCGGCCAGCCGCCCGCACGCGGTGCCGGGCCTGGTCCGGGGGACGGTGACCGGGCTCGCAGCCGCCGGCGGTGTCCTGCTCGTGACGGCCGGGTACCCGTTGTGGGTTCAGTTCCATGGCCCGCTCGCCGAGCAGGGCAGCCCGTGGAAACTGGGGCACTTCCGGAATCGCCCGGGCGACTTCGTGAACGGCCCTAGCGGGGTACTGCTGCATTCACAGGCTACGGTGGCGTACCTGTCCCAGCACGCGGTACGGATGGTCGAGTACTTCGCCTACCTGGGCTGGCCCATGCTCGTCGTGCTGGTGCTGGCCGCGGTGTGTTTCTGGCGGGACCTGCGGGTGCGGGCGCTCGCGGTGGCTTTCGTGGTGCTGGAGGTACTCAGCCTCGGCAGCCGCCCCGTGGTGGTGCAGGGCCTGCACATCCCGGCCACCCTGATGCCCTGGCACTACCTTCAGGGCCTGCCGTTGCTGAGCCAGAGCCTTCCGAACCGGTTCTCGCTGCTGGCGGATGGGGCGGCCGCGGTCGTTCTGGCCTTCTCCCTGGACCTGGCGTGGGGACGCGCTGCGGGACAGGCCGCCCCGGCGGCGGATGTCCCAGCCACGGATGTCCCAGCCAGGGACGTCCCAGCCACGGACGTCCCGGGGGCAGACGTCCCAGCGGCGGACGCCCCGGGGGCGGACGTCCCAGGGGTGGACGTCCCGGGGGCGGACGTCCCGGCGGCGGACGTCCCGGCGGCGGACGTGCCGGCCGCCCCGGCCAGGGATACACGGGCCGCGGAGGCACCAGCCGCGGAGGCACCAGCCGCGGGTGCCCCGGCTGCGGGAACCCCGGCCGAGGATGCACCGGCCGCCGGCACCCCGGCCGCCCCGGATACCGCGCCTGCGACGGCCGGGCCGCCACCCCCGGCTCCCGCTCCCCCCGCCCCCACTTGGCGCAAGGCCGCCGCTGCGGCCCTCATCGCCGTGGCCATCGTGCCCATCATCCCGCTCCCCCTGCAGACGGCGGCGGTCATCGCGACCCCGGCAGGATGGCAGCAGACTTTCGCCCGGCTACGGCTGGCCAGCGACGCACCGGTGCTGGTCGTCCCGCTCCGGCCCGCCACCGTGATGCGCTGGCAGGCGGACAGTGGCGTGCCCGGCTCGGTCATCGGCGGCTACTGCATCGCGCCTACCCCAGGGACGGGCCAGGCTGAGTTGTGCGGTAGCAGCCGCAAGCCGACCGTTGACTATCTCAATGACCTCTCGCTGCGCAAACCGGGGGCCGTCGCCCCGTCCACAGCCCAGCTCCGCTCTGATCTGAGATACTGGCGGCCCGCTGCGATCGTGGCGGTCACCAGCCGGGACTCGCGGCTCGGACGGTACCTCAGCAACGTGTTCGGCCCGCCGACCCTGCAGAACCGCAGCGTGCTGGCCTGGCGGCCAGTACCAGTGCCCCGGGCGATCGGGAACCGGAAGGGTCCCCCCGTGAACAGCTAGGCGCGTTGCCGGGCTGGCTTACCGGGCTGGCTTACCGGGCCGCTTGCAGGACCGGCTGACGCGGCCCGAATGCTGGGCCGGCTTACTGAGCTGGCGGAAGCTTGATGCCGGGGTGGGACCATGGGCGGGTGAAACCGACCACCGTGCCGTCACCCGGCGCAGCGGCGGAGGTGCCGTACGCGGAGATCCGGATGGCGAAGCCCGTCGCATAGGCCTCGATCATCATGCCTTTCCCGATGACCAGGCCGACGTGACCCGGGGCGGTCGGCGTGCCGTCCGAGCCCGCGAAGAACACCAGATCACCTGGCTGGACCTGGCTGGCCGGGATCTTCGGCCCCCAGGCCCACTGCTGCTCCGAGGTTCGCGGGATGGAGATGCCCGCCGTCCGGTACGCCATCATCACCAGCCCGGAACAGTCGAACGAGTCCGGTCCGGTTCCCCCCCACAGATAAGGCTTGCCCATCTGCTCCCGCGCGTACCCGATCACGGTAGAGACCAGATGGTTCGGCACCGCGGACGTCTGCGCGCTGGTCAGGCACTCCGGCGCACTCACCGTGGTGGTGTTGCTCTCGGTGTAGCCGCCGCGGCTGTAAACACCCGCCCAGTAGAGAACCGTCTGCACGTAGGACTGAAGATGGTTGTAGGCGAAGATGGCGCCGCTGACGTTGTTCTGCACACCGTGCGCGAGCAGGTACTTGGCCGAGCCCGCAATGGCGTCTGCCGGTTCGTAGACGCTGGCTATGCCGTCGCCGTTGGCGTCGGTGGCCACGCCACTGACCACCTCGGATGCCGGGTGCACGGGGGCACCGCCCCAGGTGTTGGTGGAGGCACCGCCGATGCCGATCTGCATGGGCCCGGCAGCCCCGAAGCCGTTCTGCCCGGAGTGCACGCCCGGCAGGTTGGACTGGCCGTCGTTAGACTCCACCTTGCTGATCCCGGCGAGCAGAACCCAGGGCACTCCGTACTGCTGCCCGGTCTTCTTGAACAGGACCAGGTAGTCAGCCGGGATGGAGTTGCGCGCCGCCGTGGTGACCGCGGGCTGAGTCGTGGCCCCAGAACCGGAAGCAGGGCATCCGACACCCGCGGCGAAGAGCATGCTGGCCCCGCCGACCATGGCCATCGGGATGATCGCCACCGCAGTCACCAGCAGCGCGGCCACCCCAATCGCCACCAGGACGGCGAGCCGGCCGGCGCTGAAGCCGAAGCGCCAGCTCACGTATTCCCTGCCGACGCCAGTTCGATGTCGTTGACCAGCCAGCTCTGCCCGCTGCCGGTCAGGGTGATGGCGTACTGCCCGTTGCTGCGGCTCTTCCCCTGCTTGGTGTGGATCGTCTGGACGATGGTCACCACAAAGGTCAGGCTGCCGGACCCGAAGGTGCGGATGGAGTTGATCTCGGTACGGGCGGACGAGACCTGCTTCCGCTGGGTGCGCTGGCTGGCCACCCCCGGTGTGCCGTAGGCGCGGGCCAGGGTGGCGGCGAGCTCACTGGTGGTCAGGCCGCGCAGGCTGGCCAGGTAACTGGACGTGCTCTCCTGGTAGGAGAAGGTGTCGTACGCCGCCCCGAACGCTTCGGTGACACTGGCCGCCTTGGCCAGGTCGGCCTGGCTGAACGGGAGCCAACGGTAGATATCGGGTGCTGACCCGGCCGGGCTCGGGGACGTGGGCGTCGTGGGGGCCGTGGAGGTCGAGGAGGCAGCCGGAGACGTCGCGTGGCCGGATGCCGAGGCAGTCGGGGTCGCCCCGGCCGACCCGTGCCCTTGTCCCACTGCCGAGCGGACGCCCGGAATGAGCAGGTATGCCCCCATGCCACCAAGCACGACGACAATGCCGACGAAGGCCAGCACCCGCTGGGCCGGGCTCAGGTCCATGACGCTCCGCTACTTCTTCCGGCGCACCGGGCGCAGCCAGAAGGGGCCGGGGGGGCCGTCCTCCGCGCCCGGGCCGGCCTGGCCACCCCCGGCTTGGCCGCCTCCGAACTGGGTAGGCGCAGCTGGCGGCGAAGCAGACTGGCCCCCGCCGCCCGGCCGACTGCTCCCAGCGCCGCTCCCCGAGCTGGTGTCGCGGGACCGCAGCGGTGGCGCGGCATTCCGGGACGGCCCGCGGGTCGGGCTCCCGCTAGCTGAGCTCGCGCCACGCGACGGACTGCCCCAGAAACCAGAGCCACCCTGGCTGTTACTGCGTGGCGTGCTTCCCTGGTCGCCGCCGCCCGGCGGCGCGCTGCGGGCGGGGCTGCTCCGAGGGGGCACACCGCTGCGAGATGGGCTACCACTCCGCGGCCCGGCGGCTCCGAACGTGGGCGGCGCCGCGCCCGCGGCCGGCCCGGCGCTGCCTCCGGACGGCGGGGGGGCCGCTGCGGGCGGGCGCGGTGCGACCCCCGGCCAGCGCTGCCGGGCCACTCCCGGTCGGGCCGGGGCGGACGCAGACGGGGGGGCAGCCGAGGGTGGCGCACCTGCGGGCGCCTGGGTTCCCGGAGCACCAGATCCGGAAGCACTATCTCCTGGCCTGCGGGTACCGGCAGGCGGCCCCGCATCAGCCGGAGCCCGGCCCGTCGCGGCGTCGGCTGCTCCGGAGCGGGCCCAGCCCGATGGCGACCGCTGCTGGCCGGAGCCGTTCCGGTCCGGCAGGTCCAGTGGTGGTGCCGCGCGGGGGCTTCCGTCAGCCGCGGCCGCGGCGGCGGCCCGGTCCCGGCCGCGCGAGGCCACTCCGCTGCGGCCCGATCCGCCCTGGGTCTCGTCGGTCGAGACGTCGCCCGGCGCACCGGCCTGGTCCGGCCCACCGTTCTCGCTGCCCACCGTGGCCGCCGAGGCCGCTGCCGCGCCCGCCGCCGCGGCACCGGCCCCGCCAGCTGCGGCGGCGGCCACGCCGGCCGCCTGCGCCGGGTTCCGCCTGGCCCACCGGGACGCCCGGTATGCGGCGAAGCCGGGGACTCCGACGGTGGCGGCGTCCACGGTGTTCCGCCGCGCGAGGCTGCCGGCCTGGGCCAGCCCCGCCTCGGCCCGGTCGCGCGAGCCGACCATGCCGTAGCCGACGGCGGAGAACAGGTGCACGAACGGCTTGCGGTAGATGAACACCGCCACGGTCACCAGAGCGATCATCAGGATTTTCAACGCCCAGGGCAGCACCGCGTCACTCGTCCCCATGATCAGGGAGTAGGCGTACAGCAGGACGCTGAGCACCAGGGCCACGGCCGCCTGTTTGAGCAGGACCCCGACGAGCATTTCGACCCAGCGCAGGGCGACCACACGGCCGAATCCGGGATGCGTCCCGACGATGAGGAAGAACGGCCCGGCCACCAGGAGCAGCAGGAACCCGAGTTTCAGGATGATCAGGGTGATCGCGATCAGCAGCACCAGCACGCCGGCTACCAAGGCGGCGAACAACGCCGCGAACGCGATCTCCAGCCGGGTCGGGTACTGGTTTCCCTGGAATAGCGAGTAGACGTCGGGATCGTTCTGCTTGATCGATTGCGCAATCCCCGCATAGGCGTCTTGCTTGGCCTGGATCAGGGACGCCGTAGGGTTCTCGTTAGTGGCAATGGCCTGGGCCCAGAGCAGCTGACGGCCGTACTGGTTGACCACCGTAGGCTTGGCGCCCTTGCCGGTGGTGTACACGGTGGTGCCGAACTCGCCGTCCAGCCATGGCTTGCAGACCAGGACCGTCCACAGCTCGTTGGCGTTCTGGTCCACGATACCGGTGCCGCCGGTGAAGTTGTAACTGGCCGTCTTCACCTGCGGGTCATGGCCCTGCACCGGGACGCAATTACTCGCGGCCGGGGCTGGGAGCCCGGAGAATGCGACATTCAGCGTCTGGGTGATGCCGTTGGACACGGTCTTGCCCAGGCCGGTGAAATCGGCTGGCCGGCCGATAAGCCAGATGGCTGCCGCGCACGCGATAACCATCCAGATGGTGCCCTCGATCGTCCTGGTGGCGCGTTTGCGGATCAGTCCCTGCCACGCCAGCCAGATCGCGCCGATGATGACCACCGGGGCCAGGAACGGGAAGTAGATCGCGTTGCCCAGGCTGGTGATCAGCCGGTCCACCGAGTTGGTCAGCCAGGACAGGATGCCCTCGCCGGCCGCGGACTGGTACACGGTGATGGTCACCCGGTCTAGCGCCTTCGATGCGTCGAACACCATGCCCGCGACGCTGTTTCCGATCAGCGAGGTCATGTCCGAACACTGCATGTCGTAGGCCGCCCAGGACTGCCCCGCCATGCCGTAGCTGTCGTAGAGAGTGGCAGGCTGTTTTCCGCCAGTCACGGGCGGACGGATCAGCGAATCGATCCCGCCCGCCGCAGGCTCTGGCGCGGGGACGGACGGCTGGCAGATGTTGTTGAGGTCGCCTATTAAACCGCTGGACCCCGCGTTGCAGAAGCCGAGCAGCCCGCCAATGTCGCCGATCCCCGGGGCTGAGCAGATGCCCGACGGGGCGGTCTTGTCGCGCACGGTGGTGGCGGCCGTCTGAGTGGCTGGCTGCGCGGTCGCGCCGTGCAGGGCCGACGCTGAGTGCTGGGCTGTCCCCAAGTGCTGGGTCGTCGCCGAGTGGTGGGACGACCCAGCGTGCTGGGCCGACGCGGCGGATGTCCCGGCCGCGCCGACTGCGGCCTGCGCGATCGCGGGCGACCCGAGCAGGCCCGCGACGACCACGGCGATGAGTACGCCGGGCAGGGCGAGGGCTCTGCGGGCAACCTGGGCGGCCCGGCTGCGGACTGTGGCCATCGTGGGCTCCTGAAGCCTGGGGGGAGAGGCTGGGCGGGGCATGAGGTGACCGCCGGTCAGACGGCGGGCTCGCCCGGCGGCGCGGCGCCGAGCAGCCCGGCGCCCTGGGCCGGGGCCCCATCCGGTGTTACGGGATCCTTGGCCGGGCGCGCCCGCGTGGGGTTGGTATCCAGCCAATGCCGCACTTGATCGGAGATCAGGTCGATGCCGATCCGGCCGACCCGGCCGTCGAGATCGCGGAAAATGCATTCCCCGTTGCCGAGCCCCCGCAGCACGGCCTTGTGTTCTTCTGACGCCTCCACCCCTAGGAGCGCCATCACGTTCGCCACTTCAACCCGCTCCGAGGAGCGGAACGCGAAGACCCCGGATATACAGTTCGTGACCTGCTCGCTCAGCAGGTCCCCCGCGTTCTGCGACACCAGTATCAGGGCCGTGTTCCGCGAACGCCCCATGCGTGACACCTCGGGAACCAGCTTGGCCCCCTGCGGCGTCGCCGTGATCGCCCACGCCTCGTCGAGGAAGATCGCCTTGGGGAGCCGGCGGTCGATTCCGTTCAGGAGCCTCCGGGCGAACTGGGACACCAGGTAGAGCAGGGCAACGGACAGCCGCTGCTCGTAGGAATAGTCTTCCCGGCCGGCCGCGCTGTCGGGCAGGGTCAGGCCGGCCAGGGTGAACACCGTGGTCCAGCCAGCCGTATCGATCTTCTGCCCGCCCGAGGGAGCGAAGCAGAGCCGGGCGAGGCGCATCTCGGACATGGACCGGAGCACCGCGCCGAGGTTCTTGGACGGTGGATCGGCGGACTCCTCCAGATGCCGGATGACCTTCCCCAGGCTCGGCCGCTCGCGGCTGGCCACGCTGGCCACCGCCTGGATCATCGCGCTTTCGCGCTCCTCGCTCATCCGCGGCAGGAGCAGGCGGAGCGTCTCGGTGGCCATGGTCCGCTTCTCGGCCAGATCATCGCCGAACGAGAACGGGTCGAGCAGGCCCGGCGCGGCGGCGCCCAGCGGCAGCACACGTGCTTTCCGGCCGCGCTCGGCGAGCAATTGCACCAGCGGTTCCGCATCGCCCTTAGGGTCGATCACTGCGACCGTCACCCCGCGCAGCGCCAACTGCAGGATGAGCAGCAATGCCAGCGTGGTCTTGCCTCCCCCGGGCTCGCCCGTGATGGCGATGGCGGTCGGCCGGTTCAGCGCCGCAGCCAGGAGCGGATCGAAATGGACTACAGAGCGGGCCCGGCCGAGTGTCTCACCGATGTACGGGCCGACCCAGCCCTGCCCGCTACCAGGCCGGTCACCCAGGTCCACGGTGGCGGTCGGCACCCCACCCGCGATCGTGTAGAGCGGCTGGCGCTGTACATAGGAGCTGAGCCGGACCCGGTCACCGGGCAGCGACTCGCGGAGCAGGGAGAACTGGTCGCCGGTGGAGTTGACCACGTCGATGCCCATATCCCGGTAGTGCTCGACGACCGCCTCCACCCGGCGCTGGCACAGTTCCCTCGTCGGTGCGGACACCACCAGCCGGTGCCAGCCATAGACGAAGGGCAGCCGTTCCTTGGTGATGCCATGCTCGAGCATCCGGGCCGAGGCGATCTGCTCGGCCAGGGCGATCGGTGCGTCCACCCCGGCCTCCCGGATGTGCGCATCCATGTCCCGGGCGTGCGCGAGGCGCCGGCCGACGTCCTTGCTGGCCTTGGCCGGCGGGATCAGCCGCATCCGGGAACTGACCTCCACCGGGAACGGCAGCGAGTCCGCGAAGTGCAGCCAGGGCTCCCCGTCCGGGAACGACATCACGTCAGGGAACCGGGAGAAGGACAGGAAGGCCTCGAACGACTCCCCCTCCGGATTCTCCAGATGCAGCAGGGTGCGCCCGTTGTGTACCTGGCCTTCGTAGAGGGACTCGATCTCACCGGCTCCCCACCGGCGGCGCCGGACCGCGGATGGGCGCGGGTCACCTGCGGTGCCCATCAGCGTGTGCCGCACCAGCCAGGCGATCTCGTCGCTTGTGGCGTGCCGCGCCGCCAGCGCGCTGGCCCCCAGGGCCCGGCCCAGCCGCTCGGCGTGGTCCGTCCAGCGGCTGATCTCAGCGCCGCCGATCGCCTCATCGTCCAGGCCCATGGCCTGCTCGCCGGCCTTGTAGGTGTTGAGGAACTGGGCGAACACCCCGCCACCCAACTGCGCGCGCATGCCGCGCTGCCCCAGCCGGACGCCCAGGTAGACCTCTTTGGCCCAGAAATCCTTCGCCCAGACATGCCGGTACATCTCATCCAGGTAGTTCCGCCAGCCCGGCCCCCCGTCCGAGGTGGCGTCCAGCTGAGCGGCCCACTCCGCGGCCGGATAGGAACGGTGCACGATGCGCAGGTGGACTTCGGCGTCGGGCATCCTGATCGCGGCCAGCGCGACGGTGATGTTGGTGGCCAGGGCCTCCCGGTCGTGGGGTGTGGTGAACTCATACGGCTGGGTCGGCAGCCGGTAGTAAGCCCAGGCGTGCGTCTCGGTGAGCAGGATGCGGTCATCGAAATAACGCAGGGACAGCCGCGACCGTCCTCCCGTCCGGGCGCTCACGGAGTCTTCCCGGAAGTTCGCGCCATCCGGCAAGAACCCACCCACCAGTCACTCGCCCGGGCCTGACGGCCCGGGATCGCTAGCAGGAACCGGATCGCGCTCACCGGGCAGCCCATCGCTGCGGCGCGCCGTCGGATGGTCCGGGGGAGCCGGACGGGGCATTCCTGCTGCCCTCGATCGCCAGCGCAGAGACCAGCACTCCGGCGAGCGCCGTATAGGCCAGCTGGACCTGCGGCCGGAGCTGCGCGAAGCGCGATTCGGCGTCGGCGGCCGCGTCGCTGATCCCCTGCTCGGAAGGCGGCGCACCCAGGTGGTCATCCCAGGGCACCCGCACGATGGCCCGGCAACGGCCGCGGACGACGAGTTCAGCCTGCTCGACATGGGCCATGCTGCGCTTGCTCACCCCATTGATGACCGTGATCGCCTCGGTGCACAGTTCCCCGTAGCCGTGGCCGTCCAGCCACTCCATCGTCATCGCGACGGCCCGGGCCGCGTCGGCACTGGCCGGCGCGACCAGCACGAGCTGGTTAGCGGCGGACAGGACGCGGGCCACCGCCGAGGCGCCGGGGTCGGTCAAGGTGAGCGGATAGCGGGACGTCAGGACCTCGAGTACCCGCCCGTACTCCTTATCGGCGAGCGCTGGCCCGCCGTCAGGAGCGGAATCGTGCGCGATGAGGTCCAGGCGCCCCCGGCCCCGCTGGCCCGGCACGATGGGCGCGGACCCATCTAGCAGACCGCGCGCGGTGGCTGCCGGGGAGGTGCGGGCCAGGCCGGTGAGGGAGGTCTGCCCCGGGTTGAGATCAAGTGCCGCAACCGGCTCCCCGCGGACGGTGGCCAGCACGTCGGCCAGCATCAGCGTGGTCACCGACTGGCCGGCACCAACAGTGCAGCCCAGCACGACGATCAGCCGCGGGCCATGGATCGGCAGCAACACCCGGGCGCGGTCACGCCGCTCCATGTCCGGACGGCCGGGCCCGTGACCGCCCGGGACGACCCGCACGTGCTCCCGCCAGTTGGTGCCGGCCCGGTGCTGTCCCGGGCCGCTCAGGGCCCGTTCCACCGTGGTCGGCCGGGTGCTGGAATCGCGCCGGACCACGACGATGGGCGGGGTCCAGGGATTGGCCGGCGCCGCAGGTAGCGCGTCCTCGGCTGGTGCGTCTTCGCCCGGCAGGTCCTCGTCGGGCCGGTATCCGTCTGGTCCCTGTTCGTCTGCAACATCTTCGTCTGGCTGGTCGTTCTCTGGCGCGCCTCCAGCGGGCGCCTCTCGAGCCGACGCCTCCGGCACCGGCTCAGGTATCAACGGGTCAGCTGTGACCGGGTCAGTGACCGCGTGATCAGCCAGTTCAGATTCAGCCAGCCCTGGCTCGGCCTCCGCTTGCACGCCCAGCTCAGATTCAGCCAGCCCCGGCTCGGCCTCCGCTTGCCCGCCCAGCTCAGCATCAGCCAGACCGGATCTTGCCACCTCATACCCAGCCGATTCGTCCTGGAGTAGCTGGCCGCCAGGAGCCTTGTCCTCAGTCCGCTCATCGTCGGCCACCACCTCATGGGCAGTCGGCTCGTCCTCAGTCTGTTGGCCCTCGGTGAGCGTGTCCTCAGTCCGCTCATCGTCGGCCACCTCATGGGCGGCCAGCTCCCCGCCAGCCTGTTCGTCTTCAGTGAGCGTGTCCTCAGCCCGCTCATCGTCGAGAGGCTCGTCCCCAGCCGCATTCTGAGTGAGGGGCTCGTGCCGGGCCACCTCCGGCTCGGCCACTTCGCGCGCGGCCAGCTCAGGCTCAGACGGGCCGGATCCGGCTCCCTCATCCTCGGTCGTCTCACCCGCGGGGGCCTCGTCCTGGGTGAGCCGATCCACGGCCGGCTCTTCCTGGGCTGGCCCATCCCCGGTCACCCGAGGCGGGTCCAGGCCGATGAAGAATCCGGCCGGCCCGGGCACACGGGGCGCGGGCACTGAGGGCACAGGCGAGACAGTCGGCGGCGGAGCAGCTGCGGCCATCCCCATCGCAACATCTATGCCGGGCCCCGGCGCGGCCTCAGTCCCCGGCCCAGGCGACGCACCAGCCGCTGGCTCCTGCCGCTCCGAGCTGGCCGGCCCACTCATCACAGGCCCGGTGGCAGGTGGGGGCGCAGCCGTATCCGGCTCCGTCAGCCCAGCCCTATCCGGCTCCGTCAGCGCAGCCCTATCCGGCTCCTTCAGCGCAGCGGTATCAGGCCCCGTCGGCGCGGCCGTATCCGGTGTGGCCAGCGACGCCGCTACCCCCGGGACTGGATCGCCCGCAGCCGGGACCAGATCACCCTCAGTCGGGGCGGGATCGCCCGCACCAGGAACTGGAGCCACCGGAGCCGGCACCGCCGGCACCGCCGGTCCCTCCGACTTCACGGAACTCCCGGCATCCCCGAAGACCGGGGGTGCCGGGGCCGGCGGCACCGGAGTAGCCCAGGGCAGCCCGGCTGGCGCCCGGTCCGCAGGCGCCGGGGCGTGCGGGTCCTTGACCGGCCACGCGGCCCCAGATGGCCGGGCCGCGCTCTCGGGACGGACGTGCCGGGCGATGCTTTCCTCGTCTCCCGTGTCGAGGTCGGGCACACTGGCCGTGAAAGAGGGCCTGGCGGCATGGCGGCCCACAGGGCCAGGCCTGCCCACCGGACCAGGCCTGGCCACCGGCGCAGCCTGGCTGGCCGCTCCGCCGGCTGGCCGCCCCGCGGCCTGCCGTTCGTCAGCCGCTCCCGCCTTAGCCGCTCCCGCCTTAGCCGCTCCCGCCTCCGCCGCCGCAGTCGGCGCCACCTCCCTGGCCACTGCGGGCGTAAATCCCGCCGGGCCACGAGAGCCAGCCGCCCACTGCGGCGGCCCGCCCCGCCTTTCGGCCGACTGGCGCACCCGCGGCGCCGGAGCCGTGCGCGGTGCCCTGGTCGGCTGGCCGACGGAGGTGGCCTGCGTAGCCGCGGCGGCGGCTTTGCGCGCTGCCGCCGGACGGACCCGGGCCGGACGCCGGGCTGGAGCAGGGGTGGCGGCCGGAGCCAGGGCCGGCGCCTCCGCGGGCGACCGCTCGGGTTCGGAGTCCCGGTGCCAGACCTTGCCGACCACTACGACGTCGTCTTTCTCCGCCAGCGGAGCCATCCGGCACCAGGTACCTGGCTCTCCCAGGTAGCGGACCTGCGAAATGACCAGTTCAGGGAGGCGTTTGCTTTCCAGCACGGGCCGGGTTGCAAGCCACGTGATCACAGCTGGCGGGAGCACATATAGCCAGAACAGCGTGTGGTTGAAGGGGAGCCCGAGGATGGTCAGGAGGATCACGTACGGGACCGTGATCGCCGCGAACACGGCAATCTGGCCAACCGGCACCGGCATGGGCAGCCTGAAGTCGTACAGCTTGTAGAGCCGCTTTTCAATGCGCCAGATGCTGGTGTAGGTGGGCAGGTCCACCAGGTGTTCTCCTTCCGGCCTGGGCGGAGATCAGTGGACGCCGAGCGCGCTCGCGATGCCCTGGGCGAGCTCCCGCACGATGCCCGGCGTGTAGAAGATCACCGCGATCGCCACGGCGAGCACGAGGAACTGCACAAACCGGATAATTTCCCGAGTGAACAAGAAGAACAGGGCGACGATCCCGACGATCCCAAGGAACAGGGGCCCGAACAGCCCCTGCAGGTAGCTCACGAGCCCCGAGGTGTCGATCGACGACGAGGCCGCGGTGATCAGCGATTGGAACGACATCGGTCTACTCCGGATTATGGGGGATCACGCCTGGCCGGGCGGGGGCGTGCGGCCTTCGTAGTGCGGTCACGGCGGCCCCGGTGACTCAGTTGCTGCACTGATGTCCTTGACGTACCAGGTCCCGTTCTGCTTCACGACGGTGAGCGCATAGCTCATCTGAAGCTGGGCAGCTGCGCCGCCCTTGGCGATCTGACCCGAGGAGGTCCTGGCCGGAACGCTCCAGACGACGGTCGCAATGATATGGCGGGTCGTACCGCCCGGTGGCACGCTGATAGCAGCGATGGAGCGATAATCCACCGCGGCGTTAAGCCCGGTCAGCGTCGTGCCGGGAGCCAGGAAACGGCCTAGCGTCACCTGATTACCGCTGGCGTACGCCTGGAAGAACGCCGGAAGCTGATTCGTCAGCACGGCCTGGGTGGCGGAGTCCGAACCGGTGTTCGCGGGCGAGGGCAGCGTGGCTCGCCCGGGTGCGGGAAGCCAGGCGGGCGAGCTGGACACGACGAGCCCGTCCGAAGACGCGTAGACCGGCACCCCCAGCTGCATGAGCTGGCCGTTCACCCTGGCCAGGAGCGTCACCACGGCGTGGTGAGCGTCCTGTACGTCAGTGGTGGCCACTTGCTCGGACTGCAGGACCGAGGTGCCCTGGCCATTCCAGCCGAGCTGTGGGTCCGATCCGCTGGGCAGGAAGGCCCCGAGCTGGGCTGAGCGCTGCCCGGCGTCGTGCGGACTGTAGTTCAGATACACCTGCCCGAACTGCAGGGCGTAGGCATCCGCGAGCGTCACCGGGAACCCGTTAGCCGCCGGCGCAGAGGCGACCGGGGCCGACTGTGCCGAGCCCGACTGGTTCGACAAGATCGCGACCACGCCACGGTAACCGATAAGCAGCAGGACGGCCCAGGCGATCCCTCGGAAGACCCAGACGAGCCAGCGGCCGCCCGCCCCGCCCCAGGCTCGCCCCGAACGCGAGCGCTTGGTCTGATCGCGCCCGGAATACTCGGTCCCCGCTTCGTGGTCCAGTCCGTGGTCAGGCAAATGCGGACTGCGATCAACGGTTGACCGGCGAACCATCGCACCTCCGCCCGTTCCTGCGCACGCGCAGCAATGAGTTGCGGTGCCTTCCTATGCCGTCTATCGCCCTATTCTGCGCCATAACCCGCCGACCCGGGAGCCCCTTTCGGGAGGCCCACTGCCCGGTGCGCGAGCAAACAAACCGCCCATTGACCGGTGTGAGAGCACCACGATTGCTATCGTAGGTCTCTGACCTGCGACGATGTCGATACGCAGGTTTGCCAGGAACTCTCGGTTGACAGCTGTCAGCGTGCCCCGCAACCCACGACAAAATAGTTGCACCCGATGCCTTACGAGCGATCTTAGCGGTATCTGGAGGCCCGGGCGAGCATCGCAGCACCCGTGTCGCACGGGCATCTGGCACGCGTTGACGTCTAGGCCCCTGGCGGGGTGATCCGTCGGATTGCTTGCCAGCGGTGCGACTTCACGCTCGGCTAATAACCACTCTCGCGGGCCCTCGAGTCGGCAAAATCGTCCGGCTTATCGAGTCCCACAAGGCACGAATCTCACTGCTCACCCACAAGACCACTGGCGTACACCGGATTAGTGGCCAGGCGGCCCAGGGAATCAGCTGCGGAGATGACGGCTCAACCCGGCCGACGCGCGACGAAGACCAGCTCACGGCCGGGTCGGTCGGGTGCATCACGCAAATCATCCACGGCGAAACCGGCCGCCATCAGGGAATCGGCGACCTCATCGCGATGCCGGAAGCGGAGCGTTGACTCCGAGGTCAGGGTCGCGCCATCTGCCTCAAACACGAAAAATGACCGGAAGGAAACCAGGTCACCGCGAATGTCGGTCACCTCGGCCCACGACTGGACTGTGCCAACCCCGGGAACGTCGGCCCGCGACAGCGAGCCGGCGCGATTCCATTCCCGCCACGCCTGCGCGGCCGGGTCACGGGTCTCGAAGACCAGGCGGCCGCTGGGACGGAGAGCGGCCCGGGCGCTCCGCAGGGCTGCGTCCCATTCCGCGTTCGTGAGGAAGACCTGGGCGACGTTCCCCGTCATCGTCGCGAGTTCTACCTGGAGCGGAGGCAAGCCGGCCGCATCGCACCGCAGCCAGCGCACCCGTCGGGCGGCCGCCTTGGCCCGGGCCACGTCAAGCGAGGCGCCTGCCGGGTCCACGCCAATGACATCGATACCACGGCCGGCGAGAAGGCAGGCGAAGGTGCCTGTGCCACACCCGATGTCGAGCACACTCCGGGCCCCGAACTCCGCGGCGATCGCCGCGTACATCACGAGGTCGTCGCGGACAGGATCGAGGGGATCGTAGACGCCGGCCAGCCGCGGCTCCTCGAACAGCGCATCCGCCATGACAGCACCCCGCAGGACGCTAGACGTTGAACCGGAACTCGACCTGATGGCGCTGCCGATCAACATCACCTAACGATGCGTGTTCTGTCAGGCGGTCCTCGCCAGCATTCGATGCTCGGTGACTGACCCCGGCTCGTCCTCCAGCTCGACGTGCTTCACATCGTCCGGTTCGGACAAGTAGAGGCTGATGGCCTCGGTCAGAGCCTGCCGTAGCTCCTCCATATCGGCGCCGGCGGCGAAGCAACCAGGCAGCTCAAGGACTTCAGCCCAGAGCTCTTCACCCGGTTCATGGTGGATACGGACGGTGTACACCTCTCCGGCCATCACTCGCCGCCTCCCTTAAGTCCTGCCTGCCGCATGATCGCCATCGATAACCCGATCGGGTAACCTCCGCCACCCTTATCGTGGGGCAGCGTGATCGGCCGGTGACCGGCTTTAGTCATCTTCACGACGTGCTTCACCCGGCGGTCTCGATCCAGCCGTTTGCTTCGAGCAATCGTTTCATTGATCGCTGATCGTGCCGGGCATGCTTCGCCACCTGACTCCCGCCTTCCAGTGTACGTAGCCGTGGCGGACACCCCCAAGGAGCACTGAGCCTCTGGGTGGTACGAACCGTAGAAAGCGGGTCTGACATTCAGACGTTGAACCGGAACTCGACCACGTCGCGCTGCCGATAAACATCACCACAACGATGTTCAGTGCGGACCCAGCGGAGTAGGCGTGGCTCATGTTCGATGGCTTCCAACTTGACCGCGTTCCCTATGGTCACAGCGGCGCGAGGATCATCAGGATCTCGTCTCTGGTGTCGTCGGGGGCGAACCGGAGCTTGCCGGGCCAGCGGCCTGTTACCTGCCAGCCCAGCCGGCCGTAAAAGCCTTCGAGGCCCATTCCGCCGCGGACTGCCAGGTGGAGCCGCTCCAGGCCCATCTCGTCGCGGGCAATTTCCTGGAGCCGGCTCATCAGGGCCGATCCGATGCCTGCGTTCCGGCGCACGAGCTGCGTCTGCAAGTGGCTGACCACACCCCAGTGCGCGATGAGAGGGCTGGGGTCGCGGCTGAGGGCCACCCAGCCCGCGAGGGCGCCGCCGACACGGGCAAGCAGTATCCGGCTCTGGCTTGGGTTGAGGCGGCCCGCAAGGGCATCGACTGCCGGCCGGACGTGACTTCCGTCAACTGGGGGAAACGGGAATCCCGCCGCGCCGCCGGCGTTCGTGACCGCTACCCAGCATGCGGTCAGCTCCTGCCTCACCGCTGGATAGGCCTCACCTGGGCGGGTGAGCTGGGTTATGTCGAGGTCCTCGCGGTTCGTCATGACCCGACCGTCTCACCCAGACGTGACAATTCCCGCAGCGCTTCACGACGGCACGGCGCCTTCACGGTGGTCAGACGTTGAACCTGAACTCGACGACGTCGCCGTCGCGCATCACGTAGTCCTTGCCCTCTATACGTACCTTGCCGACAGCGCGGGCTGCGGTGAGCGAGCCGGCCGCCACCAGGTCATCGAACGCCACCACCTCGGCCTTGATGAAGCCGCGCTGGAAGTCGGTGTGGATGACGCCGGCCGCTTCCGGGGCGGTCGCCCCAATCGGGATCTCCCAGGCCCGGACCTCCTTCGGTCCCGCGGTCAGGAAGGTCGTCAGGCCCAGGGCGCTGAACCCCGCGTGAGCGAGGCGGTTCAGCCCCGGCTCCCCCATCCCGAGTTCGGCGGCCATTTCCGCCACCTCGTCCTCGGGCAGTTCGGCCAGCTCTGCCTCGGTCTTCACATCCAGGAAGATCACCTGGGCCGGGGCGACCTGCGCGGCCAGCTTGGCCCGCAGTTCCTCATCCGCCAGCCCGGCCTCATCCATGTTGAACACGTACAGGAAGGGCTTGGCGGTCAGCAGGTGCAGATCGCGCAGGTCAGCGAGGTCGATCCCGGCCCCGGCCGCTCCCGCGAACAGCGTCGTCCCGCCATCGAGCAGTTGCTGCGCCGCGGCCGCGGCATCAGCTGCCCGCTGGCGCTCCGGGTTCCGGGCGAATTTCGCTTCCTTAACGAGACGTGGAACTGCCTTTTCCAGGGTCTGGAGGTCGGCCAGGATCAGTTCGGTGGCCACGGTGTCGATGTCGCGCCCAGGTGAGACGTCCCCGTCCACGTGGCTCACATCCGGATCGGCGAACACCCTGACCACCTGGCAGATCGCATCAGTCTCGCGGATGTGCGCCAGGAACTGGTTGCCCAGACCCTGCCCCTGAGACGCCCCGCGGACCAGGCCCGCGATATCCACGAACCGTGCGGTAGCAGGCACGATCCGGGCCGAGTCGTACAGCGCGGCCAGGACAGCGAGCCGTGGATCGGGGATACCGACGATCCCGACGTTCGGCTCGATCGTGGCGAAAGGGTAGTTGGAGGCCAGCGCGTTGGCCCTCGTCAACGCGTTGAACAAGGTGGACTTGCCGACGTTGGGCAGGCCGACGATGCCGATCGAAAGACTCACCTGCGCGAGTCTAGAGCGGATCGCCGGGTAGACCTGCCGGGCTGCCACCGCGGCCGTGCGGCGGCAGCCTGGCGGCCGGGCGTGTCGGACAGGGAACTGTCAGTGGCCGCTGCCACCATGACGGACCATGGACGTCTTCTGGATGTTCGCCCTTCTGGTGCTGGGGGGTGTGGTCGGTGCCGCTCTCGGTTACCTGTACGCCCGCGGCCGGCTGGCCAGTACGACCGCCGACCTGACCGGACAGGCCCGCGCCGCCGAGGAGCGGGCCCGGTCCGCCCAGGACCGGGCGGCCATCATGGAGCGCGCTGCCCAGGAGCGGGCCGCGCTCATCGACGGCCAGCTCGCCGAGCGCTTCCAGGCCATGTCGGCCCAGGCGCTCGACCGCAGCGCCACGATGTTCCTGGAGATCGCCGAGGGCCGGCTCAGCGCCGCCAACGCCAGAGCCGCGGGCGAGCTGGAGACCCGCCGCGCCGCGGTCGAGCACCTGGTTCAGCCGCTGCGAGACACCCTGGCCAAAGTAGAGGACCAGCTCCGGCAGACCGAGGAAGCCCGGCACCTGTCCCACGCCGCCCTGACCGAGCAGATGAAGATCACCCGGCAGAGCTCGGAGGACCTGCGCGCCCAGACCCAGGCGCTGGTGACCGCTCTGCGGCGGCCCGAGGCTCGCGGCCGGTGGGGCGAAATGCAGCTACGCCGGGTGGTGGAGTTGTCCGGGATGGCTCCCCGGTGCGACTTCGACGAGCAGGTCAGCGTGCGGACGGCCGAGGGCGTGTTGCGCCCCGACATGGTGGTGCGGCTGGCCGGCGGCAAGAACATCGTGGTCAACTCGAAGGTCTCGCTCGCGGCCTACCTGGAAGCGGCGGAGACCTCGGACGAGGTGGTCCGGGCGGCCCGGCTGGACGCCCACGCCCGGCATCTGCGAGAGCACGTGGACCGGCTCGCGGCCAAGTCATACTGGGCCATGGTCAGCCCCGCGCCGGAGTTCGTCGTCCTGTTCATCCCTGGCGAGGCGTTCCTGGCTCCCGCGCTGGAGCACGATCCGGAGCTGCTGGAACACGCCATGGCCCGGAAGGTGCACATCGCCACGCCCACCACCCTGGTCACGATGCTGCGGACCGCCCAGTACGCGTGGCAGCAGGACGCGCTGGCCGAGAACGCACGGGCCGCCTTCGACCTGGGCCGCGAGCTCTACGAACGGATCTCGAGCCTGGGGCGGAACATGGACCGCCTCGGCCGTGCACTCACCTCCGCGGTCACCACCTACAACCAGACCGTTGGATCACTGGAGAGCCGGGTCCTGGTCAGCGCGCGCCGTCTGAGCCAGCTCGGGGTAGTGGAGGGGGAACTAGAGACACCCGGGCTCATTGAGGAGGCCACCAGGACTCTGTCCGCCCCAGAGCTGGCCGCCCCAGACCGGGCCGCCCCAGACCGGGCCGCCCCAGACCGGGCCGCCCCAGACCGGGCCGCCCCAGACCGGGCCGCCCCAGACCGGGCCACCTCGGAACCGGCCGCCCCAGAATTGAACGTTCCCCTGCAATCAGACCCTCCGGATCCAGGTCATCCTGCGCCTTGTTCCCCCGTGCCTCCCCAGGGGGACGAGTCATCTGGGGCCGCGATGGCGATACCCGTTTCGGGTGGCCCCGCGCGGAGCAAGATCTAGTGGGTAAGAAGATCTGGGCCAGAGCATCCATCCGGTCGGCTGACCGTCGGCCGGACGCTCGGCAGGCCTCGTGACGGACGGGAAAGCTCCCGCCAAGCGCGTGGCCAGAGCTTGATCCCGCGCTCACGGACCTGTGGTCTAAGGCGGCGCGCGGGCGTGTCAATTGCCCTGATCGGGCGCCGCGCCGGGGTACCGTGGCCAACGACGCCGTCATCGGCACGGCAGCGCCGGGGAGGGAGCAAGGGTGTCCCAGCCACGGCCCGACGCTTCCTGGCCCCGGCACCGGCCAGGATCAGATCGCTCCGCCAGGCCCCGGGAAACCGCGAGTTCCTGGCCACCAGGATGGATCGATCTGTCCAGTTCCAGGCACGACTGGGCACCGGCCGATCCGTCGTCTGGTCCGGGCGGGGGCGACGATCGACCTGCGAGCACTGCGGAACGCGCCCCGGCCGCAGCCCCGGGCACAGTCACGCAGCGCAGCACAACCAGCGAGCACCCCCGCCGTGAGCAGGCCAGCATTGATCAGCCCGGCATGGGACGAGTCAGTACCGAGCAGGGCAACATCGAGCAGCCCGGTACCGAGCGGGCTGACGCTGCGAATCGGGGCCGGATCGCGCTGACCGGGCGCGGGGCGATCGCGGGAATGCTCCTGCTGTTCCTGGTCTGTCTGCTGCTGGCGAGCTGGCTTCAGTGGGGCGTGCTAGCCGGCGCCAGCTTCGTGATCGGCAGTGCGGCCGCGGCCTGGTACACCAGACCTCGGGACCTGCTGACGATCGCGGTGAGCCCACCATTGCTCTTTTTCTGCTCGCTCGTCTGTGTCAAAGCCTTCACCGCCCAGGGCTCCGTGATCATCTCAACGGTAGAAGGAACCGCGCTGACCCTGGCGAACGTCGCTCCGTGGCTATTCGCGGGGGTCATCCTGTACCTGATTGTCGCCTGGGCCCGCGGCCTGCCCCGGTGCGTCACCGAACTGCGCCACGGCTTGCGGCCGGATCTCCCCCGGCCACGCGCAGAGAGTCCGGCAACCAGAGTCAGCCACGGAGGCTACCGGCCCGGCCCTCGCGGTTCGCGCTGAACTGCTAACCCTGAACTGCCAGCACCGAGCCGCCTACCGCTGAGCAGCGCGCCGCAACTCCGGGGGCGGCGCGAAGACCAGCCGCTCCTCGACCGCCTCGACTTCCTCGACGGTGCCGAACCCGCGCTCCGCCAGATACGCCAGCACACCGCTCACCAGGCCTTCAGGAACCGAAGCCCCACTGGTCAGACCGACCGTACGCGCCTCGGCCAGCCAGGCCGGGTCGATGGCCGTAGCGTCCTCGACCAGATAGGACGCGGGGGCACCCGCGTCCAGCGCTACCTCAACCAGGCGGACCGAGTTCGACGAGTTAGCCGAGCCCACCACGATCACCACGTCCGAGTCGGCGGCGATCTTCTTTACCGCCGACTGGCGGTTCTGGGTGGCGTAGCAGATGTCATCGCTGGGCGGGTCGGCCAGATTCGGGAACCGCTCGCGGAGCGCCGCCACCGTCTGGAGGGTCTCATCCACGGAAAGCGTGGTCTGCGACAGCCAGGCCACCTTGTCCGGGTCGCGGACCTGGACATCCTCACCACCCTCGGGGCCATCCACCAGGTGAATCCGGCCCGGGGCCTCACCAGTCGTGCCGACCACTTCCTCATGGTTCTCATGGCCGATGAGGAGGATGTCAAAGTCCTGGGCGGCAAACCGCTTGGCCTCGTTGTGCACCTTGGTCACCAGCGGGCAGGTGGCATCGATGGTCCGCAGGTTGCGGCGCTTGGCCTCCTCGCGCACCTCGGGTGATATCCCGTGGGCGGAGAAGACCACGACGGCGCCCTCGGGCACGCTCTCGGCCTCTTCCACGAAGATGGCGCCGCGCGTCTCGAGCTCATGGACCACATGGGTGTTGTGGACGATCTGCTTACGCACGTACACCGGGGCACCGTAGCGTTCTAGGGCGGTCTCGACGGCCTGCACGGCCCGGTCCACCCCCGCACAGTAGCCCCGGGGCTTGGCGAGCAGTACGCGTCGGGTAGTCGCGGGCATGTCCCCTATGGTAGTTGAGCCCGGGGTGCCACATGCCAAGGCGGCACCCCCGTACCGGGTGACCCGCCAAGCTCAATGGTCACCGCTACGGAAGCATCCAACTCCGGGCAGGGGCCGCAAGCACCAATCCGCCAGCGGGAGGCGGACGCACCAATCCCCCCAGCAGCGGGCCGTGACAGTGTCATGCTCGATCTGGTACGACTGTGCCTGTCACGGACCCGTGCTGCGTCGCCAGGGTCGGAAGGCCCGGCGGGCAGGCATGGTGGGTTCCGCGGGCACCCGGAGCCCTGATGCCGGGACATACCGAGGAGAACGATCAAAATGCCTTTGCCGCAGGTCAATGACCGCCTCAAGGAAGTCCCGGCGCAGGCGTTGCGGACGGTCTTCGCCACCATCGGCCAGCTCTTGCTGGTCGCGGACCGGATCCGGGCGCGGGCCGCCGGGCAGATCTCGGGCAGCGGCGAGGCGACAGCCACCCGGCCAGCGGATCAGGCCCCGGCCCCGGTCCCGCCTCCGCCACCCCCCGCTAAGCCGGCCAAATCAGCCAGGCCAGCCCGGCCGGCTGCCGAGACCTCGCGGTGGCGGTCACTGGATAAGACGGGGAACGTCAGGGTGCTCGACGGGGGCGAAGAACAGGACGACGAGGACGTGCCCAGCGTCCCTCAGGCCGTTCCTGAACCGGCTCCGGCCCCGGCACCGTCCACCGAGTACACGCCTACCGAGGTTGTCCCAGCCGTCCCGGCCGAGCCCGCTATGCAGCAGGAGACCGAACCCGCCCCGGCCACGCCCGCCATGCAACAGGAGACCGAGCCCGCTCCCACCGAGCCCGCTCCCACCGAGCCCGCCCCGGCCACGCCCGCCATGCAACAGGAGACCGAGCCCGCTCCCACCGAGCCCGCTCCCACCGAGCCCGCCCCGGCCACGCCCGCCATGCAACAGGAGACCGAACCCGCCTTCCCCGGCTCGGCGCCGTCCCCAGCGGCGGCCGATAGCGAGGCCCTGCCCGTCTCCAACTATGACCAGCTCTCGGTACCGTCACTGCGGGCCCGGTTGCGGGTGCTGGACGCCGACCAGGTCCAGACCCTGCTCGACTACGAGCAGGCCCACGAGACCCGCCCCGCCGTGATCACCATGTTCGAGCGCCGCCTCACCAAGCTCGGTGAAGGGAACTAGGCCGACCGGAGCCACCACCATGGCGCTCGACACATCACCCGATGCACCGGTCCCGGTCCGCACCATCCTGAGGCTGACCAGCGAGTGGATCGGCCGTCTCGGCCGGGTCTGGGTGGAAGGCCAGATCGCCGAGCTGACCCGGCGCGGCGGCACGGTGTTCCTCACCTTGCGTGACCCGGTCGCGGCGGTCTCGGTCCGGGTGATCTGCCCGCGCACGGTGCTGGACGCCACCGACCCGCCCCCTGCCGAGGGAGCCCGGGTCCTGATCTGGGCGAAACCCGACTTCAACACCAACCGGGGCTCTTTCTCCCTGGCTGCCACGGAAATCCGGGCCGTGGGCATCGGAGAACTGCTAGCCCGGCTGGAACGGCTCCGCCGCGCCCTGGCCGCCGAAGGGCTCTTCGCCGCCGAGCGCAAGCGACCGCTGCCGTTCCTGCCCGGCAAGATCGGCCTGATCTGCGGACGCGACTCAGCGGCCGAAAAGGACGTGCTGCGCAATTCTGCCCATCGGTGGCCTGCCGTCCAGTTCCGGGTCGAGGCGGTAGCCGTCCAGGGTTCGTACGCGGTGGGCGAGATCGTGGACGCCCTGCACCGACTGGACGCCGACCCTTCGGTGGACGTGATCGTCATCACCCGGGGCGGCGGCTCGATCGAGGACCTGTTGCCGTTCTCCGACGAAACGCTCATCCGAGCGGTGGCGGCAGCGAAGTCCCCGGTGGTCAGCGCGATCGGGCATGAGCAGGACACACCTCTGCTGGATCTGGTGGCGGACGTGCGGGCATCCACGCCGACCGACGCCGCGCGGCGTGTGGTGCCGGACGTGAGCGAGCAGGTCGCCCTGATCTCCCAGTTGCGCAACCGGGCCCGCCGCTGCCTCACCGGGCGGATGGAACGGGAGTCCGCGTGGCTGGCCGACATGCGATCCCGGCCCGCCCTGGCCTCACCGGTCCGGGAGATCGAACGGCGCCAGGAACTGGTCACCGGGCTCACCGAACGGGCCCGGCGAAGGCTGTCCGCGTCGCTGGACCGCGCCGGAGACGACGTGTCCCACGTGCGGGCCCGTTTGCTGGCCCTGTCCCCCGCGACTACCCTGCGCCGCGGCTACGCCATCGTGCAACGTCCCGACGGGAGCGTGGTCCGCGCCGCCGCGGAGGTGCCCCCCGGAGAGCGGCTCACCCTCCGCTTCGCGGACGACCAGCTCACGGCGGTCTCGGACGAGCGGTAACCACGGCCGTCAACCCGTACCGCGGCTCTGACGCTTCGTGATCAACTGATTGGTGTCGTCATGACGACACCAATCAGTTGATCACGAAGCTGGTGCGTGGCTGGTGGGGCTGGTGTTCCGCGGGTGAGGCGGGCGCTCCGCGGGTGAGGCTGGTGTTTCGCGGATGAGGCTGGTGTTTCGCGGGTGAGGCCCGGTGCGTGGGTCGTGGGGCTGGTGTTGCGCCTGGGGGCTCGCGCTGTGATGGGGCGTGGGGCCGGACGGTTTTCGTTGCGGCGAATTTTAGAAGGGCGCGTCCCGGTCGGCGGATTCCGGGGTGCGGGCGGCCATCGCGGCGGCGAGCCGGGCCCGGGCGCCCTCCAGCCACTGCTCGCAGATGGCGGCCAGCCGCTCACCGCGTTCCCACAGGTCCAGCGACTGCTCCAAGGTCAGGCCGCCGCCCTCCAGGCGGCGGACCACCTCGGTGAGCTGGTCACGGGCCTGCTCGTAGCTGAGTGCGGTGGGCGTGCCATCCCCGGCCGCCTGAGTTCCGCGGTTCCCGGCGGGCTCTGCCTCGGCGCTCACGGCATCAACGTAGCCGGCTGGTCACGCCCAGGACCCGGGGAACCGACCCGGGACAGGACATCAAGCACGCCCTCGGCCAGCCGCCGGGCGTAGGCGGCGTCCTCGCCCAGCGAGACCTCGGCCACCGCCAGCATGAGGGCCCCGGTCATCACGACCGCGACCGCCTCATCGGTGGGCTCGGCGCTCCGGGCGAAGAAGTCCGCGTTCCGGCTGGCCCACTCGCGCAGCCGCTGGCGCATGATCAGGTCGAACCCGGGCGGCGCGTCTCCCGAGACGAACAGCCGGGACAGCTCGCGATCCTCCAGGCAGCCGTCGAGGTAGGCGCGCGCCGCGGCGAGGAACAACTGCCGCGGCTCAGTGACGTGCTCCTCGCGGGCACCGCGGGCCGCCAGGCGGACCCGCCGCGCCTGGCCCTGGTGGAACTCCTCGAACAGCGAGAAGTAAAGGTCAGCCTTGCCGGTGAAGTGATGGTAGAGGCTGCCCACACTCGCGCCGGCCCGGGCCACGATATCGGTCACCCCAGCCTGCGCGTAGCCCGCTGAGATGAACACCTCGCGGGCGGCGGCCAGCAAGGCGGCCCTGGTGACCGCGCCGCGGTCGGCGGGCCGCACGGTAGGCTGCGGAACATCTGTTGTCATTCGCCTGTCACCGCCTACGCAGTGTTTCCCAGGGTTTGGGCTCCCCGCGTTCGGGGTGTCCCGACGTCTGGCCCCCGGGTGTGTCGCCCTCGGCGACAAGGCTACGCCCGCCGGTCAGGGACTAAGGATCGCGGCACTGGCCCAGGGATGCTCAGGGGAAGAACGGCCACCCGGGGAAGGCGGTCTCTGCGATGACCGAGAACGAGGCGGCGGCCCCCGGCGGGCCCGGGGTCAACCTGACGGCCGAGCCGGAGACACACGCACCAGACCGCAACCTGGCTCTGGAGCTGGCCCGGGTGACCGAGGCGGGTGCGATGGCCGCCGCCCGCTGGGTCGGCCGTGGCGACAAGAACGGTGCGGACGGCGCGGCCGTGCAGGCGATGCGGGCTTTGATCAACACGGTGTCCATGAACGGCGTCGTCGTCATCGGCGAGGGCGAGAAGGACCGCGCGCCCATGCTCTTCAACGGCGAGCAGGTCGGTGACGGCACCGGCCCGGCCTGCGACGTGGCCGTGGACCCCATCGACGGCACCCGGCTGACCGCCAACGGCATGCCGGACGCGATCGCCGTCCTGGCCGTCAGCGCGCGGGGGTCGATGTATGACCCCTCTGCGGTCTTCTACATGTCCAAGCTGGTGACCGGCCCGGCCGCGGCGGAGATGGTCGACATCGAGGCCCCGGCCGCAGACAACATCGCGGCCGTGGCCCGGGCCAAGGGCTGCTCAGCCTCGGACGTCACGGTGGTCATCCTCGACCGGCCGCGGCACGAGCGGCTCATCGCCGAGGTCCGGGCGGCCGGGGCCCGGATCAAGCTGATCACCGACGGCGACGTGGCCGGCTCGATCATGGCGGCGCGGGACGGCACCGGCGTGGACCTGCTGCTCGGGGTGGGCGGCACCCCGGAAGGGATCATCACCGCCTGCGCGATCAAGTGCCTGGGCGGGGTGATCCAGGCCCGCCTCGCGCCCCGGGACGACGCCGAGCGGGACCGGGCCCTAGCGGCCGGCCACGACCTCAAGCACGTGCTGACCACCGACGATCTGGTGACGTCTGAGGACGCGTTCTTCGCGGCGACCGGGATCACCGACGGCGAGCTGATGGCCGGCGTCCGGTTCCGGGCGGGCGGGGCGAACACCCACTCGCTGGTCATGCGGGCCCGGTCCGGCACCATCCGTAACATCCACAGCGAGCACCAGCTCTGGAAGCTGCGCGCCTACAGCTCCATCAACTTCGACAGTCCCTCTTAGGCGCGGACCGCGCGGGCCCAGCTCAGCGGGCCGCGCTAGCGGGGTCGGCGGGAGAAAAGCCCGGGGCGGCGGGGCCGGGGGGTCCGGACGTGGATGCGTCCCAGCAGCGCCAGCGTGTGCAGCTCGATCACGGGCGTGCCCGGTGGGATCAGCGGCTCCGGGCGAAGCTCCGGCCGGGCCCCGGGCAGCACCTCGCTGAGGTTGCGGGTAATCACCGTGATCCCCGCCGGCACCAGCAGGTTCACCTGGCCGCCGAGCGCGGTGACGTACATCTGGGTGCGCTGGCCCTGCAGCAGCGCCTCGCGCAGGTCCAGCACGATCTGGCCGCCGACCGCGGTCACCACTAGCCGGTCCGGCACCACCCACCGGCCGCTGCGCCGCTCGGTCGCGAAGAAGGCGGTCACCGTGCGCGAGTTGTCCAGCCGCAGCGGCTGGGCTCCGGGCAGGGCCAGGTCTTCGGTCAGCCCGGCCAGATCACCGAGAGTCCGGGCCGTATAGGCCCGGTGCACCCGGTGTGCGTGCTCTTCGAGCGTGATCCGCCCATCGCCGGCCGCCTGGGCGAGCAGGGTTACCACGCGCTCCCGGTCAGCGTCCGAGGCGCGCAGGTCACGCGGGCTAGGCACGGGGGCTCACCCCTTGACGATAGCCGCCTTGACGCCCAGACGGCGCGATCCCTACCCTGACCGCACGGACCGAGCCTGGGAGCGGCACATGGAGCTGGACGGCACGGATCCGCCGGGCCGGGAACGGCGCGGGCGGATGGCGACCAGCGCCGCGTTCTTCGTCCAGGGCCTGTGCTTCGCGGTAGTGGTCACCCGCGTCTCGGTCCTGCAGACCAAGTTCCACCTGTCCAACGGGCAGCTCACCCTGGTCCTGCTGATCGTGCCGGTGATCGCCGGGGTCGGCAGCGTGATCTCCGGCCCGCTGGCCGCCCGGCTGGGCAGCGGCACGGTGCTGCGCGTCGCCCAGCCGCTGGTCTGCCTGAGCCTGCCGGCCATCGGGTTCGCCAGTACCCGGCCGGAACTGTACCTCTCGGTGGGCCTGTTCGGGCTGTTCCTCGGCGCAGTGGACGCGACCATGAACATGCAGGGCGCGATCACCGAGAAACGCTACGGCTACAGCGTCATCAACGCCTTCTACGGCTTCTGGAGCGCGGCCGGAATCCTCGGCGGGCTGTGGAACGCGGCCGCCGGGAAGCTCGGCCTGTCCCTGGGCGTGGCGTTCACGATCGCCGGTCTCGCCGGGCTGGCCGCCACGCTGGTCCTCGGGCCCAGCCTGTTCGGCAAGGCCTCCGACGTCGCGCCACCGTCCGAGGCCGCCGCGAAGAAGGCAGGCATCCAGATCCCATGGCGGCCGATCATCCTCATCGGCGTGGCCATGTGCTGCATGTACATCGGGGACGCCGCCGTATCCAACTACAGCTCGGTGTACATGTCCAAGGTCCAGCACGGCGGCAAGGCGCTGCTGCCGCTGGCGTTCGCGGCCTACCAGACCCTGATGGTGGTGGGCCGGGCCGTCGGTGACCACACGGTGCGGCGCTTCGGCGCCGCGGCGGTGGTCCGGACCGGGGCTGTGGTCGCCGGACTGGGCCTCCTGGGCGTGGTGCTAGCCCCGTCCCCGGGGCTGGCCATCGCCGCCTTCGCCCTCACCGGCCTGGGCTTCTGCGTGGTCCCGCCGATGTGCTTCTCGGCTACCTCGAAGCTCGACCCGACCGGATCGGGCATTGCCATCTCACGGGTTAATTTGTTCAATTACGCCGGTTTCGTGCTTGGTGCCGCCCTGGTCGGCGGGATCGCGGGTGCAGTCGGCGGTTCAGTGGGGTGGCGGGCCGCGTACGCCGCGCCGCTGGTGCTGACCCTGGTCATCGTCGCGCTGGCGAGCGGGTTCGAGCCGAGCCGGGCGCGCGGGGCGCGGAGCGTGGCGGCGAGCACCGCGGAGGCCGGCTCCGCCGCGTCCGGCTGAGCACCGCCCGGGCCGCGTCCGGCGGAGCCCTCCCGGCTTCCCTGCGTCCGCTAGGCATGGCCCGGGCGGGGCCGCCGGTCAGTCGGGGGGCTCGGGTACCGCGCCTTCGTGCGGCTCGGCGGTCCGGCCGAGCACCGCGCGCAGCAGTGTCTCCGCCGCGTCGACCGCGGCCCGGGCGGTGACCGCGTTGGTGTGGGCCCGGTCCAGGTTGCCGAGTGCGATGCAGTCAAAGGCGACCTGGGCGTCGTGCACGACCAGCTCGAGCTGGCGCGATGCCTCGTCCAGGCTGATCGCCTGCTCGTCGCTGTTCGGGATCCTCATGGCCTGCTCGTCACTGCCTGGGATGCTCACGGACATCTCCCCTCCTGCCCGGACCCGATCCCGGGGGTCCGGGGGGTCGCTCTCCCGGACTCGCACCGGGATGGGACACCTTTACCCGGGTGCAGGCCGGCCATGCAACTCCGACCGCGGCGACTACCGGCCCGGATCTACCATGAAACGACACCATCACCAGCATGAGGACGAAGACACGATGCCGGAGTTCGCGTATACCGACCTGCTCCCCCTGGGCCCGGACGCCACCGAGTACCGCCTGCTGACCTCGGACGGGATCACCAAGCGCCACGCGTTCGGCCGCGACTTCCTGGAGGTGGACCCGGAGGTGCTCACGCTGGTTGCGCGCGAAGGCATGCGGGATATCGCGCACCTGCTGCGGCCGGGGCACCTGCGCCAGCTGCGGGCCATCCTGGACGATCCGGAGGCCAGCCGCAACGACCGGTTCGTGGCCATGGACCTGCTGAAGAACGCGGGCATCGCGGCCGGCGGGGTGCTGCCCATGTGCCAGGACACCGGGACCGCGATCGTGATGGGCAAGCGCGGCGGGCAGGTACTCACCGACGGCCAGGATGAGGAGCATCTCAGCCGGGGCATCTACGAGGCCTACACCCAGCTGAACCTGCGCTACTCCCAACTGGCCCCGCTGTCGATGTTCGAGGAGCGGAACACCGGCACGAATCTGCCCGCCCAGGTCGAGGTGTACGCCACCGCCGGCCAGGAGTACAAGTTCCTGCTCATGGCCAAGGGCGGCGGGTCGGCCAACAAGTCGTTCCTCTACCAGCAGACCAAAGCGGTGCTGAACCCGACTGGGCTGCACACGTTCCTGGAAGAGAAGATCCGCTCCCTGGGCACGGCGGCCTGCCCGCCGTACCACCTGGCCATCGTGGTTGGCGGGACCAGCGCCGAGTACGCGCTGAAGACCGCCAAGTACGCCTCCGCCCGGTACCTGGACACGCTGCCGGCCGGCGGATCGCCGGCCGGGAACGGGTTCCGCGACCCGGAACTGGAGCAGGAGGTCCTCGAGATCACCCGGAAGATCGGCATCGGGGCCCAGTTCGGCGGCAAGTACTTCTGCCACGACGTGCGGGTGATCCGGCTGCCGCGGCACGGCGCGTCGTGCCCGGTGGCCATCGCGGTCTCATGTTCCGCCGACCGCCAGGCGCTGGCCAAGATCACGCCGGAGGGCGTGTACCTGGAGCGGCTGGAGACCGACCCCGCGCAGTACCTCCCGGAGACCAGCGAGGATGATCTCGCGGACGACGTGGTCCGCATCGACCTGAACCGGCCGATGAGCGAGATCCGCGCGGAACTGACCAAGTACCCGGTCGCGACCCGCTTGTCGCTCACCGGGCCGCTGGTCGTCGCGCGCGACATTGCCCACGCCAAGATCGCCGAACGGCTGGCGGCGGGTGAGCCGATGCCCAGGTACCTGGCTGATCACCCGGTGTATTACGCCGGTCCAGCCAAGACGCCTGAGGGATACGCCTCGGGCTCGTTCGGCCCGACGACCGCCGGCCGGATGGATTCCTACGTGAACCAGTTCCAGGCCGCGGGCGGATCACTGGTCATGCTGGCCAAGGGGAACCGCTCACCGGCGGTCACCGCGGCCTGCCGCGAGCACGGTGGGTTCTACCTGGGTTCAATCGGCGGCGCGGCGGCCAAGCTGGCCCAGGACTGCATCACCAGGGTCGAGGCCCTCGAGTACCCGGAGCTCGGCATGGAGGCGGTCTGGCGCATCGAGGTCCGCGACTTCCCCGCGTTCATCATCGTGGATGACAAGGGCAACGACTTCTTCGCTGAGGAACCGCAGCCACCGCTGCTCACCATCGGCACCCGGTAGCACAGCGGCGGCCCGCCTGGACGCTGGCAGGTCCGCATGGACCGTCCGGCCGCCCGGAGGTCGCCGGGTGCGCACGGCCGGCGCCCGGACGTTGGGGTGGGCACGGCCTGCCGCCAGGGCGTGCCGACGCCGGTAACACGCCGGTGACGCCCGAGTGACGGCTGGGTGGCGGCTGGGGAAATGCCGGCGCGACACACGTGCCATTCTCACCCGCTTCACAGGAATCCCGGTGGATTGCGCGTGTATCGTCCCTTGTCATGCACGTTGCGGCCAGCACGGGGCGGATGGTCGCGGGGCGTTACCTCCTGCAGAACACCATCGGCCGCGGGGCTATGGGCACCGTCTGGCGGGCCAGGGATACCGTCCTGGCTCGTGACGTCGCGGTCAAAGAGGTACGACTCCGTGGCCCGGTGACCGCGGGCTCGGTGATGACCGAGGAAACCCGGGTCCTCTACCAGCGCACCCTGCGCGAGGCGCGCACCGCAGCCCGGCTGAACCACCCCGCGGTGGTCACCATCTTCGACGTCGTCGAGGCTGATGGCAGCCCGTGGATAGTGATGGAACTGGTCCAGGCACGGTCCCTGGACCAGGTGCTTACCGAAGACGGCCCGCTGCGTCCGCAGCGGGCCGCCGATGTCGGCCTGCGGGTCCTCGGCGCGCTCGCCTGCGCGCACGCAGCGGGCATCCTGCACCGTGACGTGAAGCCGAGCAACGTGCTGCTCGGTCCGGACGGCCGGGCCGTGCTCACTGACTTCGGCATCGCCACTCTCGAGGGCGACAGCGGACTCACCCAGGCCGGAATGGTGATGGGCACCCCCGGCTTCACCGCGCCAGAGCGGATCCGGGGCGACGCAGCCAGCCCGGCCTCTGATCTGTGGTCGCTGGGAGCGACCTTGTACGCCGCGGTGGAAGGGCGCGGGCCTTTCGACGACCGGGGCAACTCCATCGCGATCCTGGCCGCTATCGCCAACGAGGAACCGCCGCGGCCTCGGTCGGCCGGCCCACTGCGGCACGTCATCGAGGCCCTGCTGCACAGGAATCCGCAGGCACGCCCGGATGCCGCCACCGTCAGCCGCCTGCTGACCGCGGCCGGGACCAGCGCCGCGCGAGACAGCACCGCCCGGCCGAGTGCCACCGCAAACGATGCCGCCCGGAGCGGTGCCGCCGGGACCGGCACTCCCCGGGCCGCCGGGCGGCGGGCCGGGAAGGCGTTGCTGACCGCCCCGCTGGACCTGGCCAGGCCCGGGTCGCAGGCTCAGGCCCCGGCGGGCGGAATCGCCGAGCCTGGGACGCCCCGGCCAGATGACCAGTGGGCCCGGCCAGATGGCCAGTCGGATGGACCGGACGATCCGTGGCCCGGAAACTCCCGGTCCGGAAGTCCCTGGTCCGACAACCCATGGCCCGGCGGCCTGCCCGAGTCCGCCGACGCTCCGTGGTCCAGTCAGATCCCGCCACCTGGCGAACAGCCGGCCGCTGAAGCACCGGCGGCCCGGGCCATGGCCGCGTGGGCTCTGGCCGCCCGGGCACCCGCTGCGCGGGCAGCAGCGGCCTGGGCGCTGGCCGCCCGGGCAGTAGCCGCCCGGGGGCTGGCCCCCCGGGCAGTAGCCGCCCGGGGGCTGGCCGCCCGGCCACCGGCCGCCCGGGGGCTGGCCCCCCGGGCACCGGCCGCCCGGACGGAGGCCGCTCAAGCCCCCGCCGCGGGACCAGTGGCCGGCCGTCACGGCGCCCCGGCGCCGGGGCTGCGACGTGGACTGGCCGCCGACCTCATGGCGATACTCCCGCGCGGCCGCCGCAGGCTGCTGATCATCCTCGGCGCGCTGGCCATCGTGGGGGCGGGCATCGTGGCCGGGATGGCCCTGACCGGCAGGGGCAGCGGTTCCGGGTCCCCGGCCGCGCCCACGGCCCAGGCCGGATCCGCGGCGGGTTTCACCATGACGGTCCCCCCTGGATGGCAGGCGGCCCAGCGGGGGGCCAGGACCAAATTCGTAAGCCCGGCGGGTGATGTGTCGATTCTGGTCACGCGCGCGTCAGCGGGCCGTGCGAGGGGTCTCGGCCAGCCTCGCCAGCTGCTGGACCGGGCCCTGAAACAGGGCAGGTTCCCGGGTTACCTGGCGATCGGTGGGCGGCGCTTCTCGTTCACCGGCGGAGCCGGGGTGGCCTGGCAATTCACCTGGCAGCCCGTGACCGGAAGGCGGCGAGAGGTGCGGGACATCGCGTTCCGGGTCCCCGTGCGCAATGGCGGCCGTGCCTACCTGGTTCAAGAATCGGCGCCGGTCGTGGCGTGGGCCGCCAGCCAGCCGGAGTTCAGGCAGGCGCTGAGCACATTCCGGGCCAGCTCGTGACGCTGGCGGCCTTCCCGCGGGGTCAGTATCCGACGTAGGACCCGCCCTGCCGGACGTTCACGACTCCGGGGATGTTGTTCATGGAGCCGTACCGGCTGATCGCATAGCGGAAGGCCGCGATCATGTTGTCCACCGGGTTCCAGATGTTGTGGTGCCCGGCCACCGCGTAGGCGTGGAACGTCGGGCCGATCACCTGGGCGATGCCCTCGGACGGATGCCCCGCCGCGGCGTTGGAGTCCCAGCCGTTGTAGGCGTGGGGGTTAGCCCCTGACTCGTGCTTCACCACGATGTAGGCCGCGTTCGTGCTGAGCTGCCCGCGGGATACCCCGTGCTGCTCCAGCGTGTGCTCGGCCGCGCAGATCCACCAGTGCAGGGTAGATGTCGCGCACGGCCCGCTATGCCTGGTGCTGGCCAGGCGGGCCCGGTGCTCCGCCTTGACCTGGCGTGCCGTCTTGGCCTTGTGGGCCGGCCTGGCCTTGCGGGTCGGCCTGGATCTCCCGGAGCGGGCCGGCGCCGCCACTGCGGCGGCCAGTCCGGAGGCCAGGATCGCCCGGCCGGAGGCGGTGACCGGAGAGACGCCGGCGGCCAGTTGCGAGGCGGGGGAACCGCCTTCGGGGCGGCGGCCCGCTCTCCGGTCTAGCAAGATCTGGGTCTGCGGAACTGTCCCGATGCCGCCGTGCGCGGTCAGGGCCGTGCCGGGTGCAGCGGTGGCACCCGGGCCGCCGCCGGGGGTGGCGGTAGCCAGGCCCGCGGCGACTATCGCGGCCGCCGCAGCGGTCGCCCCAGCGACCGCGAACGTGCGACGTGCTGGCTTTCGGTGGGCACTGCGAAACGGGGGTGTCCTGGGGATGGACAAGATTGACCTTCGATTGGGCGCACGACCGTGCGCTCGGTGTCCACCCGGGGGGCACTGCAGAGCACAACGAGGGTGCTGGCAGCGGCGTGCCGATGTGCCGCGGGTCAGGGCGGCGGGTTGCGGGGGAAGCAACCATCCTCACGCCCGGGTGCTTTCCGGTCGCCTACCATGCCCAATAAGAGCTATTAATGCTGTCCGAAAACAGCAAAACAAGACTATGACCTAGCCCACACTCGGCAATAGAATATTCGAAACAATATTCGAATCCTTGGTTTGAGCAAAGGGTTTAGGGGTGAGCACGCGCCTGATACGAGCCATGTGATGCGAGTCACTAAAATAACATTGAGTAGTTATACAGGCGCTCAGCGTAGGAGATTTAGGCTACCCGGGAAGTCCGGGGCAGCCGGCTTAAGGTCCGAAGCTAAGCAGTAAGTGGTATCAGATTTACGTTAAGTAATGACCCGGAGTTCACCCATATCCGGCCCGAAAGGCGACGATAACAGCCTGTTACTTAGTAGTAACCATGCGCTTCCCAGAACGACCACGCGCTGCACGGGTCTCCATAGCGCTCCTGGATATATCCCAGCCCCCACTTGATCTGGGTGGCGGGATTCGTCATCCAGTCCGAGCCCGCCGAGGCCATCTTGTCGCCGGGCAGGGCCTGCGGAATGCCGTAAGCGCCGCTGGCATTTTCAGCGTTGTACCGCCAGCCGCTTTCCCGGGTGTAGATGTTGTTCAGGCAGCTGAAATACGTGCTGGGGCTCCAGCCGAACGATGAGAGCATGTTGTACGCGATGCTCTGGGCCGTGCCGGGGTCAGGAGGCGGCGCAGCCGCCACGGTGGAAGCCGCGCCTCCCGAGGTCCCCCCGGCGCCCCCGGCGCCCTGCAGGGGCTGTGCGGCGACTTTGGGGGCGCCGACGAGGTGCATGGAGTGCGAGGCGGCGGACAGGACGATCATCTGCTGCCGCTGCTGCTCGAGCACGGCCACGGCCTGGCTGCTGGATACGGCCGCCGCGGCGATGGCCGCCCCGGAATTAGGGACATTGCCAGGCCGCACAACCACCAGGTAGCCCGCAATGGCGATTCCGGTGACCGCGGTAACGGCCGTGGCGGTGACGGGCAACAAAACGCCGCTACGGCGTCCCGCCCGTCGTTTTCCGGGGCTTCGCCTCCGGTGTTCTGACAAGACTGTCCTTCCATGGGCCGAACTCCTGGGCGAGACACCCGGGAGCAGACCGCTTCGCCTGCGGGCAGCGCGTGGTCCAGTTCTTCCTGCCAATACCAGCCGCAGAAACTAACTCACCGAGAAGGCGCTCGGCGGAAGGTTTTGAACCATCGGCGCTACTTTGCCAGAGGCGAGGGAGGGGTGTGCAACCGCTTCCGCTGAAAAAGTTGTGACGGCTGGGCAACCAGCAATGCGGGGTAGATCACAAATTGACAACACGTACCGTAACAATTACCTGCTGTAATGAACAGTCAGGTTGTGGTCACTGCCTTCGCCGCCCGACGTGGTGAGGACACGCTGGTGTTGTCCCGGAAGCGTGGTTTCCCGGGAGTTTGTTCAGCAGCCTGCCCGCTCTCTGGCGGGGTGGTCCCGCGGGACCACCCCGCCAGAGAGCGGCTGACAGTCGGGCCCCGGATCCCGGTCACCTGCCCCGCAGAGCCAGCCGGCAGCCAGGGTTACATGTGCGCCGGGTTCTGGCCCTTCTTGGGCTTGGCCGGGGCCACCGGGTTCGTGGCCCCGGCCGGGCCGGTCATCGCGGTGACCGCCTGCTGAGTCGCGTTGATGGTTGCGGCAGTCGCGGCGCCGTTCCCATCGAGGGTGACCGTCACCGGGTTCGCCAGTCCGAAGTTCTGGCAGTTGAGGTTGGTGAAGGACATGTTCAGCCGGTTGGCCAGGAAGGTCAACAGGTTGTTGCCCACCGCTGGGACCGGCGATGTGCCGGTGGCCAGCAGGGTCTGGTTGTCCTGCAGGAACCGGCTCTGCACGTTGACCATGTTCTCGCAGTAGCCGGCCGGGCTGTCCGCGGTCTGCGCCCGCGTCATCACCGGCTGGTCCACGCTGGTCCGGTACCGGTTGGTCTTCTGCTGGCTGAACGCCCCATTGACCAGGGTCATCGGGTCATTCTCCGGCACCAGTGCGATCGGGGCAGTCTGATTCCTGGCCGCGAACAGTTCGTCCAGTGCCTGGGAGGTGCCGGGTGTGCCCGCGTTGGTCAGGTCAGGCTCGGTGAACGGCGTGCACCCGAGGGTCGGGTCCAGGAACCCGTTCAGCAGCGCGTTGTCACTGCCGTTGTTGATGGTCGTGGCGCCGGCCAGCGCCGCGGTGTTAACCGCGTTGTCCTGCGCCGTCTGGCCGTTCCCGTTGAGCAGGTACTGCGTGGTGACGTTGTCGCTCTGGTCCTGGTCGATCAGGTTGAAGTTCCGGGTGGTCGGGCAGGTCATCCCGGATGCCTTGGTGGCCGTCGTGACGGCCGGGATCGTGGTCAGGCCGGCCGCGATGTCCTTGTTGACCGCGGCGAAGAACGCCACGCCGTTGCAGAACGACACCTGGCCGAAGATCGAACCAGCGAGGCCGTTGACGCACTTAGCGCCGCCCAGGGTGGCTCCTGTGGCGCCGTTCAGTGTGAGGTTGGTGCCGTTGAAGCCGAAGTCGATGGTGACCACAGCGCCCGCGGGGAGCGCGGGCACCACCGGAGCCGCTGCGGGCTGGGTGCCCTGGGTGATGACCAGCGGCTCATAGGTGCTCAGGGCCCCGGTGGCCGGGTCCAGGATCGTGGCCTGCGCGAACGCCCCCAGGTTGGCGGAGTTGGCCATAGTGCAGCCGGAAGCCTGCGGGGACATCCCGTTCGGGCCAGTCAGCTGGAAGGGCGCGGCCAGGCCCTGCGCGGTCAGCGGGTGGGCCGGGACGATGAGCACGCAGCTCACGTTGGCCGCTGCCGCCGGGGCGGCCGTCGTCGTCGCGCTCACTGTCGCGCTGGCCGTGGCCGTCGGGCTGGCCATGGCGCTGGCCGTGCCGGTAGCGGCTGGCGTGGCTGTCGGTGCCCCGGTGCCCTGGGCCGAGAGGTTCAGGCTCGCGTTTCTCTCCCCCATCAACCTGAGGCCGAGGACCAGGCCGACCGCCATCGTGATGACCAGGGGGACCGCAATCAGCATGATCCGGCTCCTCGGCGCGCCCGATGGGGACCAATGCCTGTTACGCACTAAATTGACCTCCATGCCGCTGTTAACACTCCCAGAACATCACGCTAGACCACTAACATCCGTTAAATCAGCGAGATTGCAAAGCGGCGCTTTTAATGCACAGGCTCACTTCGCGAGATCAAATATTGCGTAATTCTTACGCTGCAGGTAATAGGCTTTTCCTGAGACGCGCTGCGACAGCACGGAAGCGGACCATCACGATCTGCTGTACGCTGCGGGCCGACCGCAACACCCTGAAATACAGCGGGCCAGCCTTGACCCAGGCCAGACCCCTGGACCTGGACTACGCCGCCGTGAAGGTCAGGCCTCTCCCGGTCTGGCACGGTCTCCCCACCAGACCGTCCCAGCTACTGGCATTCACGCCGCTAATTCCCGGCATTCCGGTGGCAAGAGCATGACATTTTCGGGCAGGTATTGCGTACGGGCCGGCTTACCGCGAATGTGTGGCCTGGATCCGCTTGGCCACGGCCAGAGACGTATCGATGGGAACCGCGAAACCAGTGTGGTGCAGTCCGGTGCCCGACCCGGCCACATTGATCCCGACGGCCTGGCCAGACAGGTTCACCAGCGGGCTGCCCGGCTCCTCCCCCGGCCTGACCCGGGCGGTGGACACCAGCAGGCCGCTCAGCCGCTGGCCACCGACGGCCACGACGCCCGTGCCGCTGGTGAGGTTCCCGGTGTTCAGGGTGAAGGTCTTGGTCAGTCCGGCGCTGCCGACGGCAGTGACCGCGGCGCCCCGGCTGAGATAGCAGGAGTTGCCCCTGGCAACCGGCCGGAACACCGGGCCGCCTGCGATCTCCAGCAGGCTCAGGCCATGGGAGCGGTCTGTACCTACTAGCCGGGCCGGGTAGGACCGGCCGGAGAGCACCACGCGCGCGGTCAGCCGGTGCGCACCCTGGAGCACCTGGACGCTGGTCACCACGAGTCCAGAGGACAACCACGGCGGTCACGGGTGCCTCCGGCCCGGTTGGGCTGTCCGCCTTGGTCTGGTCATGCTCCCTGCTCTTGTCCTGCATTGCTTCCTGCTCCTCCAGCTGGGTCCCGGGTTTCGTGCATTCCGGGAAAAAGGGCGCGGTGGCCTCCCAGGACTTCTGGAGGCCACCGCACCCTGATGGGATTACCCGACTATCAGGTAGAGGCAGTTACATCCCGGACGGGTCCATCAGGTGGCGGTGTCCGCCGCGCCCGATCCGATGCCTCGCCGGAGGCATCCTGGTGCCCGTTGCGCCGGTGCCCGCCGGCGTCGTGGCGGTCGCCGTCTGCTGGGTGACGTTGAACGTCGCGGCGGTGGCCACGCCGTTCCCGTCGAGGGTGACCGTCACCGGGTTCTTCAGCCCGAAGTTCTGGCAGTTGAGGTTGGTGAAGGACATGTTCAGCCGGTTCGCCAGGAAGGTGAACAGGTTGTTCCCCACCGCCGGGACCGGCGAGGCGCCGGTGGCCAGCAGCGTCTGGTTGTTCTGCAGGAACAAGGTCTGCACGTTGACCAGGTTCTGGCAGTAGTTCGCCGGGCTGTCGGCCGCATCGTTGGCCGCGGAGACCGGCGCCTGGCCCACGTTGGAACGGTAGAGGTTGGTCTTGGTCACGCTGAAGGCGTTGTTGACCAGGGTCATCTCGTCGTTCTCCGGGACCAGGGCGACCGGGGCCGTCTGGTTCTTGGCCGCGGACAGCTCGTTGAGGGCCTGCGAGGTGCTGGGCGTCCCGGCCTGGGACAGGTCAGGCGCCGTGAAGGCCGTGCAGCCAAGCGTCGGGTCCAGGAAGTCGGAGATGAGCGCGTTGTCACTCCCGTTGACCGCCTTGGTGGCCCCGGCCAGGTTGGCCGCGTTGGCCGCGTTGAACTGTGCGGTCTGGCCATTGGCGGTCACCAGGTAGATCGAGGTGACGTTGTCACTCTGGTCCTGGTCGATCATGTTGAAGTTGCGGACCGTCGGGCAGGCCACACCGGCCGCCTTCGTGGCCATACCGGTCGCGGGCACGACCAGCCTGCCCGCCGCCTCGGCCCGGGCCGCGGCCCGGAAGAAGCGGGTCCCGTTGCAGAACGACACCTGGCCGAAGTCCGACCCGGCGCCTAGCCCGTTCACGCAGCGGCCCTGGGCCAGCGCGGTCGGGGTGGCCCCGGCCAGAGTCAGATCGGTGCCATTGAACCCCACGTCGATCGTGACCACGGCACGCGCGGGCAGGGTAGGCACCACCGGCGCCACAGCCGCGGTCGTGCCCTGGGTGATCACCAGCGGCTCGTAAACCGACAGCGCGCCAGTGGCCGGGTTCAGGATGGTCGCCTGGACGAACGCGCCCAGCGCCGCCGAGTTGGCCATCGTGCAGCCGGACTGGGCCGGCGTCATGCCGGCCGGGCCTTCCAGCTGCCACGGCGTGGCCAGCCCCTGCGCACTGAGTGGGTTGGCCGGCACGATGATGCGGCAGTTCATGTTGGTCGCAGCGGCTGCCGCGGTGGCGGTGGCCGTCGGCGTGGCGGTCGCCGCGGTGGTCCCGGTGGCCGTGGGGCAGATCGTCGGCGTGGCCGCTGCGGTCGCTGCCGTCGTCGCCGCAGTGGTGGCCGTGGTCGCGGCGGCGGTAGCCGCTGTGGTCGCAACCGGCGCGGCCACGGTCCCGCTCGGGGTAGGCGCCACGGTTGGGGCGGTGCTGGCGGGCGCGGCTGCGGCCGCGGTCCCGGCGGCTGCGGCGGTAGCGGCCGCCGTGCTGGCCGCCGACGGCGTGGCGCAGGCTCCGGCCACGCTGGCAGCGTTGCTAGCGCCGAACACGCTGCCCACGTTCGGAATCAGCAACGCCCCGCCGACCCCGCCCACCACGGCCACGGCCCCGACTATCGCAAGGAGCCGGGTCCGTGACCGCGGCTCAAACTTGCGATCATGGTTAAAGACTCTTCTTCTGTACGACACGACACCGTTCCCTTTTTGATCGGGTATTGCTCCCGGTCGATCACAGTAGCCCTGCCGTTGTGCCGGTTGACGCAGAATCAAGATTTTCTGATTTTTGCCCCGACCGCAGTCACCGCAAGCTCAAGGCGAAGTAACATACCAGCAGCTCAGAGCCTTGTTGATCAAGGCAAAAAGGGACCTGTCAAGACACCCTTCAGTGACCGTAATAACTTTGTAAGAAATGGCTCCTGGGGCGGCCTGGCGCCGGATGCCCACAGATAACGCCGGGATCAACAATAGCGTACGAGACAATGCCAGCACGGCCGCCCCCGGAGCGCTCCGTGCGCCGCGGGGACCGCTCGACTTCATCGTCTTGTGCTCGCCAGGTACACGTATCGCCCCGCGCCCCGGTTCAACTCCCGCCCAGCTCCTCACCCACCGCGGGCGCCGGGGTGCGCATGACGCCGGCACCCCACGCTGCGGTTCCCGTGGACGCGGCCACCGTGGCTGACGCCGGACGCGGACCGCCTGGTACCTATCGTCCGGCCCGCTCAGGCCGGCGCCGGGGCGGCGGGAGTACGGCGGGCGGTTTTCGTTGCGGAGAATTAAAGGGGTGCCGCGCGGCCGGTTACTTGACCGAGCCGGCCGTCATGCCCGCCACCAGGAAGCGCTGGAGCAGCAGGAACCCGACGACGATCGGCACGCTGACGGTGAGCGACGCGGCCATGATCTGGTTCCAGTAGACCTGGTTCTGGGTGGCGTAGCCCTGCAGTCCGACCGCGAGAGTCCGGGTCGAGTCGTTGGTGAGCACGGAGGCGAAGAGCATCTCGCTCCAGGCGGTCATGAACGCGTAGATACCCACCGCGACGATGCCCGGGATCGCGGCCGGGATGACCACCCGGATGAACGCCCCGAGCGGCCCGGTGCCGTCCACGGTGGCCGCCTCGTCCAGCTCACGCGGGATCGTGTCCAGGTACGCGGCCAACATCCAGATGGCGAACGGCAGCGTGAACGTCATGTAGGTGATGATCAGGCCCGTCCGGCTGCCGTACAGGTTGATGCCGGTGTCCTGGCTGAGGTTGACGAAGATCACGAACAGCGGGAGCAGGAACAGGATGCCGGGGAACATCTGGGTGGACAGGATCGTGATGGAGAAGACCTGCCGCCCGTGGAACCGGTAGCGGCTGACCGCGTACGCGGCCAGCAGCGCGACGATCACCGAGGCCACCGACGCTACCGAGCACACGATCAGGCTGTTCTCCAGGTAGGTCAGCAGCGGGATGGTCTGCCACATGTCTACGAAGGGCGAGAGGGTCAGGTGGCTGGGAATCCACCGGAACGCGCCTTCGACGTCGGGGAGCGGCTTCAGCGACGCGGTGAGCATGACGTACACCGGCGCGATCGCGAACAGGCCGAGCAGCGTCAGCACGATCACCCGGGCCCAGCGGAACCAGCGTGGCTCATGCATGGCGGGCCCCCCGTCTCCCGAGCGCCAGATAAACGAGCGTCACCAGCAGCAGGAACAGCAACAGCAACACGGACATGGCTGACCCGGTGCCGAAGTTCCAGCTGACGAACGAGTTCTCGTAGATGTGAATGGAGATGATGTCGGCCTGGCTCGGCGGGGCCGAGCCGAACAGCGTGAACGGCACCGAGAAGTCGTTGAACGTCCACAGGAAGAGAACCAGCAGCAGGACCCGGTTGACCGGCCGGATCAGCGGCAGGGTCACGTGCCGCACCTGGCCGAGGATCCCGGCGCCGTCCAGCGACGCCGCCTCGTACAGGTCGGCCGGGATGCTCTGCAGGCCCGCCGTGAGGATCAGGAACGCGAACGGCCAGGTGCGCCAGAGCTGCACGACCACCAGCGACCAGAAACTGTCCTGCCCGATCAGCCAGAACGGCCGGGACCCCACCAGGTGCAGGGACAGCAGCAGCTGGTTCACCATGCCGGTGTCCCGCTGCAGCATGAAGTTCCAGGTGATGACCGAGGCGAAGACGGGCAGCGCGTACGGGATGAGGAACAGGGTGCGAACGGCACCCCGGCCCCGGAAGGCCCGCTGGGTGAGGACCGCGGCGGCCATGCCGAACAGCCAGGCCCCGGCGAGCACGATGAGGGTGTAGATGATCGTGACCGTGAACGAGTGCAGCAGCGCCTGCCCGGTCGCGGAGGAGAAGTTCACCGCGACCGCGTAGTTGCTGAACCCCGCGAACGGGGCGGCCCGCCAGTTCCTCAGGTAGAACAAGGTCAGCTGGAGGAAGCTGATCCCCACCCCGGCCAGCATCGGCACGATGTGGATGAGCAGTTCCAGCAGGATCGCGGGGATCAGCAGGATGTAGGGCAGCGATCCGCGCCGCCACCACCGCCGCTTAGGCGGTGACGACGGCGCGGACGCGGTGACACCCTTCTCGGCCCGGATGGTGTCAACCACCAGGGGTCAGCCTCCTAGCTGTTGCTGAGCCTGGCTGAGCGCCTGCCCGATCATGGCGTTGGTAACAGTCTTGCCCGTGGCCGCGCTGGCGTACAGGTGGATGATCGCCGTCCCGACCGCGGTCTCGAACTGACTCTCCGCGGCCACCGCGGGCATGGGCGCGGCGGAGTGGCTGAGGATGCTGCGGAAGACGTGCACGTCCGGGGTGTTGAAGGCCGGGTCGCTGTACGCGGCCTCGACCGAGGGCAGCGAGCCGTAGGTGTGGTTGAGGCTCTCCTGCTCCGGCGTGCTGGTCATGAACTTCACGAACTTCTCAGCGGCGGTCAGGTTCTTGCTGTCCTTGAAGATCGCGAGGTTGATGCCCGCCACCATGCTGGTGATGGGCTTGCCGCCCGCGGGCATCGGGGAGGGCAGCGGGAGCGGCGCGACGCCGATGTTGGAGGCCTTCATGCCCAGCTTGGCCAGCGACCCGGAGGCCGTCTGCCAGAAGACCATGGCGGCCTTCCCGGTGGCGTAGTCGGTGAGCGCCTCGGTGCCCTTGGAGTACTGCGCGTCGCTCGTATTGGCGATCTTGTCGGTCTGCATGAAGTCGATCATCTGCTTGACCGCGGCCACGTTCTGCGGGGTGTCGAACGTCGGCTTGCCCGCGGAGTCGAAGAACGACCCGCCCTGCTGCTGGCTCAGCTCGAAGGCCAGGTGGACGTTCTCCGGGATCTGGCCGGCCTCGAGAGTCAGCCCGTAGTGCCCGGCCTTGGTCAGCTTCTTGGCGTCGGCAACGAAGGCCGTCCAGGTGGCCGGCGGCGCGTCGATGCCCGCCGCGGCGAACTCGGCCTTGTTGTAGTACAGGCCGTAGGCCGTGCTGTAGAGCGGGACCGCCACCGGCGGCTTGCCGGGCGCTCCGGTGGCTGACAGGCTGCCAGGCAGGAACCGGCTGGACCCGCCGATCGTGTTCATGACCGACGAGGTGAAGGGCAGGAACGCGCCGGTCGCCTGGAGCGACGCGGACCAGGTGTTGCCGATGTTGAGGACGTCGGGGCCCTTGCCGGACACCGTGGCCGCCGTGATCTGGTTGAGCAAGGTCGTCCACGGGATCACCTGGACTTTGACCTTGATGCCAGTCTGCTTGGTGAATTTGGCGATCTGGGGCGCCAGGACCTGCTGGTCGTCCTGCAGGCTGGTGCCCTGGTTGCTGGCCCAGTAAGTGAGCGTCGGATGGGCGGAGGAACCGGAATTCGAACCGCTGCTGCCGCAGGCAGCGAGGGACAGGGCTGCCGTCGCAGCGGCGGCGCAGGCCAGGGTTGACAGCTTCGTCGGTCTCATGTGGTGTCCTTCCAGGATCGTCGCGAGCACACCACGGGTCTCGCGCCGGGCCTCATGCGGAATCGTGCCGAAATTGTGCCGGAATCGCGGGGTCGACAAGGAGGGGGCTCGGGGATCTTTTACAGCTTCCTATAAGGCGTAAATTATGGAGCGCAGCCGACAGTGTCAATGTCGGGGACGTCTCCGTTCCCGTTTCGTTACCTACCCGTCACTCTGTCCCGGCGGCTGTCCCGGCCGCCTCCCGGCCGCTGTCCCGTCCGCTGTCCCGTCCGCTGTCCCGGCCGCCTCCCGGGACACTTCCCGGCCGCGGAGGCGGATGGCCGGGGATTGGCCGGGGCTTTGATCATGGTCTGCGCCGACTCTTCCTACGCAACGTGCGTTACGACGGGTGATTTGCCCGGATTCCGCGCACGCTCCGTAGGAAGAGTGGACGGAATGACCCCCCGGACAGGCACCCCGCGGGGCACCCCGCGGGCACCCCGTCGGCGGCCCGTCGGCGGCCCGGCACACGCGGCCGCGACTCGCCGCTGGTCCGGTGTCCGCGCCGACTTATTCCGGGCCGTAAAATAGCGGGGTCAGCGGCCGCATCGTCGCGGTCCCTCCCTCGGTGAGGCAGGTCGATGCCCAGGCCCAGCACAACCACGGTGCGGGATCTCCGGAAGAACAACCGGTCCCGTGCCCTGTGGCAGGTATTCCTCAACGGTCCGCTGACCCGCCAGGAGGTCGGGACGGTGGCCGGGCTCAGCCCCGCCACGGTCAGCAACCTCGTCGCGGCCCTGGTCGCGGAGGGTGTCGTGGTCGAGGTCGGCCTCGAGGACTCCAACGGCGGCCGCCCGCGCGGGCTGCTCCAGGTCAACCCGGGCTACGGCTACGTGATCGGGGTGGATGTCGGGGAGACGGCCTTCCTGGTCGAGCTCTTCGATTTCGGCCTGAACCTGCGGGCCCAGCACGCGTCGGTCACCGACATGTCCGTGCTGGATCCCGAGGACGCGGTCAGCCACATCGTCGAGGGCATCGAGTCGGTCATCGCCGAGGCGGGGGTCGAGCCCGCGAGCATCCTCGGCGTCGGCGTGGCCGTGCCCGGCCTGGTCGAGCACCGCGGCGACGCGGTCGTGCACGGCCAGAGCGTCGGCTGGCACGCCGTCCCGCTGGAGGCGATGCTGCGGGACCGGACCGGCCTGCCGATCCTGGTCGACAACGGGGCGAAGACCCTGGGCCAGGCGGAACGCTGGTTCGGTGCGGCCCGCGGCACCGACAACGCCGTCATCGTGCTGCTGGGCATCGGCGTGGGCACCTGCATCGTCAGCAACGGGGAGGTGTACCGGGGCGCGACGAGCAGTGCCGGCGAGTGGGGTCACACCACGGTGTGCGTGGGCGGGCGGACCTGCCGGTGCGGCGCGGACGGCTGCCTGGAGGCCTACGTGGGCGCCGGCGCCATCGCGGCCCGCTACGAGCAGCTCAAGCGGCGCCGGGTCACGGTCAGCCCGGGCGAGCTGGAAGGCCGGGTCGCCGAGATCATCGCCGCCCGGGACAGTGACCGCGCCGCCGCCCAGGTCATTGACGAGACCATCACCTACCTGGGCGCGGGCATCGCCGACCTGGTCAATCTGTTCAACCCCGAGCGCGTGGTCGTGGGCGGCTGGCTCGGCCGGGCCCTGGGCGATGACTTGCTGCCCCGGATCCGTGAGGCGGCGGCCCGCCGGGCACTGCATCTCCCGTTCAGCCGGGTCGAGATCGTCACGGCCGATCTGGGACAGGACGCGGTCGCCCTGGGCGGCGCCACGCTGCCGATCGCCCGGCTGCTGACGGCGGGCGCGGTGCCGCCCCGGCACCCGGAGAAGCCTCGCCGGATCCGGTCGGTCACCCCCGGCTGACGCCCGGCCTCTCCCGGCGCCTGACTGCCCCAGCCGTCCCTCTGGCACCATCCGGGATCCCTTGACCGGACTTTACTCACGGCTTAGCCTAAGGTCTAAACTATAAAAACTTCCGGTGCCGACGGCGCCGCACATGGCCATCCCTGATGCGCAGTGAAGGAGCAGTCGGCAGTGTCCATGCGCTTCCCGCCCGGTTTCCTGTTCGGTGTGTCCACGTCCGCGTACCAGATGGAGGGCGCGGCCGATGAAGACGGCCGCGGGCCCTCGATCTGGGACACGTTCAGCGAGAAGCCGGGAGCCGTGACCCACGGCGACACCGGCGCGATCGCCTGCGACCACTACCACCGGACCGACGCGGACCTGGATCTCGCGGCCGGCCTGGGCCTGAACGCCTACCGGTTCTCGATCGGCTGGCCCCGGATCGTCCCGGACGGCACCTGCGCGGTCAACCAGAAAGGCCTCGACTACTACCGGCGCCTGGCGGAGGGGCTCCGCGCCCGGGGTCTCGAGCCGATGGCCACGCTGTACCACTGGGACCTCCCGCAGCCCCTGCAGGACGCGGGCGGCTGGGTGAACCGCGACACCGTGGCCCGCTTCTGTGACTACGTGCAGCTCGTGCTGGACAGCCTGGCCGACGTCGTCCCGGTCTGGGTGACGATGAACGAGGCGTTCTGCTCGGGCATGATCGGCCACCTGCAGGCCCGGCACGCGCCGGGCCTGGCCGACCTGCACTCCGCGCTGGCCGCCTCCCACCACCTGCTGCTCGCCCACGGCCTGGCCATGGGCATGATCCGGGACTGCGCCCCGCAGGCCCGGGCCGGCATCACCCACCTGCTCTCCGACATCCACGCCGCGTCGGACTCCGACGCCGACCGGGCCGCGGCCCGGCGGCTGGACGGACACGAGAACCGCTGGTTCCTCGACCCCGTGCTGCGCGGCAGCTACCCCGCCGACATGCTCGACTGGTACCAGCGGCAGGTCCCGGTGGACTTCATCCGCGACGGCGACCTGGAGGTCATGGCCGCGCCCGCGGACTTCCTGGGCATCAACTACTACGAGACCAAGCTGGTAGCCGAGGACACCGACGAGCCTTACCACCAGGCCCGGGTCATCCCGGCCGCGGACTATGTGAGCGCTCTCCAGCTGACCGCGAACGGCATCGACGTCCGCCCGGCCGGCCTGGGCGCCGTCCTGCGCCGGGTGCACGAGTCCACCCCGCTGCCCCTCTACATCACCGAGAACGGCGCGGCCTACCACGACTACGTCAACCCCGAGGGCGGCGTGGATGATGTGGAACGGGTCGCGTACCTGAGTGATCACTTCGCCGAGACGCTGGCCGCCATCGAGGCCGGGGTGGACGTGCGCGGCTACTTCATCTGGTCGCTGCTGGACAACTTCGAGTGGGCCGACGGCTACAGCCGCCGGTTTGGCCTGGTCTGGGTGGACTTTGGCACGCAGGCCCGCATCCCCAAGGCCAGCGCCCGCTGGTACGCCCAGCTCGTCGCCGGCCAGCAGGCTGGCTGACCGCCGGCTGACGGACCGGCGGGACCAATCGCCGCAGCCGCGCTCCGCTAACGCGCCGTGCCTTCCGCCGCCTGTTTCGCCGCAACGAAATTCAGCCCCGGCCCACCGACACGACCAGGCTCGCGTGGTCCCGGCTGGCCTCGATGAGGACGGCGTTCCGCTGATCTGACCCGGTGGCCCGGTCCCGGGCCTCGGCGCTGTCCCGGCCGAATTCCATGTGCCGGCGGATCAGCCGGCCCAGCCGGGTCTCTTCGGCCAGGTCGATATACCAGACCTCGTCGAGCAGGTCCGCCACCTGCGCCCAGGGACCCGACCGGAGCAGCAGGTAGTTGCCCTCGGTGATCACCAGGGGCACGTCCGGCGGAACGGGGATCGCGTTCGCGATGGAGTCCTCGATGTCCCGGTCGAAGCGCGGCGCGTACACGGCTCCCGCTTCCGGATCACGCAGCCGTCGCAGCAACGCCACGTACCCGGCCGCGTCGAAGGTGTCGGGGGCGCCTTTGCGATCCGCCAGGCCGCTGTCGACGAGCAGCTGATGGGCCAGGTGGAACCCGTCGAGCGGCACGTACGCGGCCGCGGCGCCGAGGTCATCCCGCAGCCTCTGCGCGAGGGTGGTTTTGCCGGCCGCGGGCGGCCCGGTGATCCCGAGGATGGCCCGCCCGGGGCGGTCCGCCAGGACCCGGGCCCGGTCCAGCAACTGCCCGAAAGGCAGGTCAGCCACGACAGACCGGGTCAGGACGTCCTGAGGCTGCCGATGCTGAGCGACCCGTCCGGGCCGCCGTCGGTGCCACTGCCACCGGCGGCGGGCGCATCGCCCACCGGGCTCAGGCCCTGCTGCTGCTCTTCCTCGCGGACGTAAACCCGCGGGTCCTTGTCCACCGGCGGAACCCCGGCGTAGTGCGTGGCCTCGAACGCCACGAACGCCACGGCTAGGTCGTGACGCAGCTGGAGGCTGGCCAGCCGGCGGAAGTCGGTCAGGCCCTCGCGCTCTTCCTCGCCCATGTGATCGCTGTTGGCCAGGTTGGCCGCGGTCACCGCCGCGTACCAGCCGTCGCTGCCGACCGGATAGGCCCCCGCCGAGACAACCGCGTCGCGAATGTCGTTATGGTCCCCGATCGCGTCGAGGGTCTCGTCTTCGGCGGTGCCGCGGCGCCGGGCCTGGATGCCGACCCGGAGCAGCGCGGGGTAGAAGATCTCTTCCTCCGCCGCGGCGTGCAGCTCGAGGAACGCGGCCAGCCGGTCCCAGACCACGCCCAGGGTCTCCGTGTCGGTCCGGTCGATCTGCTCCAGGATCGCGAAGAGCCGGCGCTGCTCGTGATGGTCGTCGAGGATCAGCTGAGTGATGTCCACCCGGTGCCCCTTTCCGTGTCTCTGACCTCAGCCTAGGCGGCCTGGTGCTTCTTCTCCCCAGGGAGGCCTCCGGATCCCTAGAGGAGGGTCTGCGGCGAGCCCAGCTCAGGCAGCCTGGTCAGCAGCCGCACATGTGTCCCGGTCCCGTCGGTCGCCGCCTCGACACAATCGCTGGCCTGGCGGCCCAGCCACAGTCCATGACCATGAGTCGCGTGCCGGTCCGGGGCGAGGTAGGCGGCGAGTGGATCGGCGAAGCCCCGGCCGCCGTCGCTCACATGGCAGACCAGCATGGACCCCTCGGTATAGACCCAGAGACGGCGCGGGGCGGTGCCGTGCATCAGTGCGTTGGTGACCACCTCGGCGGCCGCGGCCACTAGCAGCGCGGCCGCCTCATCACCGAACCTCGCGTGGGCCAGCTGGGTCCGCAGGAAACGGCGGACGCCGGCCAGGTCCTCGCTGCGGCCGAAGCCGATCGATGCGGAGGTCAGCGGGGGCTGGGCCACGGCGGAGCAGTCCCGGATGAAGATGCGCGGGTCGGCGAACGCGCGGCTGGGCACCACCCGGTCACCCTGGAGCAGCTCCGGATGGGTTTGCTCCACCCCGGGGCGCAGGTCGCCCGGGAGCGCCGACACGTCGTACAGGCAGAGCACCGAGACCGGGAACGGCTGGTACACGACGTTGGCCGCCGCCTCCATCCGCAGGTAGTCCGCGGCCTCGGCGGGAGTGCGGCGCGACACGGGCTGCTCGGCAACGACCCGGACCCGCTGGCCGTCGCTGGCGTGACGGCGCAGCCAGTCGAGCGTGGCGCGGGTCGCCTGCCCCTGGCGGCGGTAGAAACTGGCCGCGTCGGCGAACTCGACCGCCGGGACGTCATCGCCGAGTTCGCCCTGGAGCCAGGCCAGCTGGCCGGCCGGGACGGCGGCCAGGATCTGCTCGCGGCGGTCCAGGCCCTCGCGGACGAACGCTCCGACAACGGCGCGGAATTGCGGCTCCTCGGTGTACAGCAGAGCGCGATGGGCCATGCGGCTGTCCGCGGGCCAGCTCATGATTCGATCACCACCGCGTCAGCGCGAAAGCCGGCCAGATCGAGCACGCGCCGGACGGGCTCAGTGACATTCGCCAGCGTGATCTGGCCGCCGGCGGGCAAGCCGGCCGCGATGTGGAAGATCTCACGCAGCGAGCCGACGTCCGCGAACGCGACTCCCCCGAGGTCGACCCGCAGCCGCGGGCTGGCGGCGGTCCTGGCCCGGATGACCCGGGCCAGGACCGCGCCGTTCGTCAGGTCGAGTTCGCCCTCGATCCGCAGCGCCGGTGGCGGTGCGGAGGCGATGAACAGCGCCAGCGGCAGGCGCTGCCCGCTGGTCGCCACCCCGCTGTGCTCCGCCGCGATGGTCGCGGCGGCCGGCTCATCCAGCTGACGCTGGTCGTACTGGCAGATGGCGGCGATGCCCACCTCGCCCAGCATCTGCGACACCATGCGTTCCCAGCGGATGAGCTCCTCCAGCGACCCGGCCGGCCAGGGAGGGCCGCCCATCTCGCCGGTGATCCGCAGGCCGGGGAATCCCGCCGCGAGCGACTGGCTGAGCGCCAGCCGGAACGTCGCCACCAGCTGGGCCAGGTCCGTGCGGGCCAGATCCCCGTAAACCTCACCAAAGCTGTGGACCAGCAACTGCCCGCCCCGCACGGGGCGGCCGGTCTCGATCCCGCCCGCTTCGAGCAGGGCCAGGGCCACCTCGTGCGGACCGGGCGTCACGTAGATCACGCGATCCCCAGCCGCCAGCCCGCCCCGGACTGCCGCGGCCGTACGCCGCCGGCGATCGTCTTGATCCTGGTACAGCGCGCACAGATGCTGACCGGACCCAAGCGCGACGACATCGCCTGGTGGGCGCCCGAACCGCAGTCCGGAAGCACGATCGTCGCCGTTGATCAGCCGCTCCTTCCGGTCGGGGTGCGGTTCCCGGTGGCCAGCGCGCTGGCCACCGGGAGGTGGCCGGTGCCGCCCGGCCGAGCGAGGGAGAGGATGTTGCACTTCCCCCCGCATTGAGGCGCCAAACGCCAGGGCCGCACCAGCGGGCCCGGGCCGCGCCAGCGGGCCCGGGCCGGGATGAGGACGTTGGCCTGGCCAGGAGGTTCGCCCTGGCCCTCCGGGGTACCGTAATGGTGCTGCCCGGCCTTTCAAAGTCAAGCTGCATTATGGTCGAAGTCAACCTTTGTTACAGGTACTCGTGTCTGGCGAATTTGGCTTTTCCGCCCTGGACCTCCATCGCCACGTTGTCCAGTTCTACGACCGTGATGCAGAGCTGGCGCAGACCGCGGGAAACTACCTCGCCGGGGCGATCGCCGAGGGAGGCGCGGCGGTAGTCGTGGCGACCCCGGGCCGCTGCGCCGAATTCGTGGCCCAGCTGGCGGCAGGCGGTGTCGATGTCGGGGCGGCCCGCCGCGACGGGACCCTGCTCTCCCTCGATGCCACCCGGGTGGCGCCCGGGCTGGCCCGCGCGGGCCGGATCGACCTGGCGGCCTTCCGCACCCGGTTCCGGCCGGCCATCCTCGCTGCGGGCGAGGCTCCCGGGCCGGTCCGGATCTACGGGGAGGTCGGCGCCTTGCTCTGGGCGGCTGGCCAGGTCAACGCCGCCCTCGAGCTGGAAGGGCTCTGGAACGAGCTGGGCCTGGCAGATCCCGTTCTCGCTGCTGTGCGGTTACCCGCGGCATCTGATGGAAGGCAGCCGGCCTCAGGGCGCGGTCGCGGAACTGTGCCGCCTGCACGGCGCGGTGGTCGGCCGCCCCCTAGCCGGCGCGCCAGTGACCGGACCGCCAGTGACCGGGCCGCTACCGACCGGACCGTCAGTGACCGGACGGTCAGCGACCGGAGGCCCGCCCGCCGGTGACTCCCACCGCCGGGTCCACTGGGCCGACGTCACGCGCACGTTCGCGGGAAGCCGCGAGGACACCCGGGCGGCCCGGGGCTTCGCGCTCGGGATGCTCGAGCCGTGGCGTGGTGAGCAACTGGCGGGGGACACCGCGCTCGTGGTCACCGAACTCGCCACCAACGCGGTCCTGCACGCCGGGTCGGCCTTCAGCGTCAGCCTCGCCCTGTCCGGCGGCGCGATCCGGATCAGCGTGAGTGACACTCTCCCCCTCGGGCCGGCCGGCGAGGATAAGCAACTGACTGCCGCCTCAGGCCACGGCCTGGGCGTGGTCGCGGCCATGGCCACCCGCTGGGGCGTCGAGACCGTCCCCAGCGGCAAGGCCGTCTGGGCCGAACTCCCCCTGCCTGACTGATCAGGCTGAGGCCGTGGCCAGCGCGCGCAGCAGCGCCCGGGTCTCGCGCCGGCTGCGGCCGGGGTGCTCACCCACGGGGAAGATGATGGGCCACAGCTCGGTCACGCCGGCGTCGGCCAGCCGCCCGAGCTGCTTCTCGATCGCGGCCTCGTCCCCGGTGACGGCCAGGGCGCCCGGCGACTCCACGCCCTCGCGGTCCAGCAGCCGGCGATAGTTGTCGAACCCGGCGTAGCGGGCGAACACCCCGTCCGCGGCCTGCCGGGACGCGGCGCTGTCGGCCGACAATGCCACCGGCAGCGCGGCTACCACCCGCGGCGCGGCCCGGCCCTCCGCTGGCCCGGCGGCCGAGCTGTGCAGCCGCGGCACGATCTGCTCTCCGAGCGTGCGCGGCCCGGCCAGCCAGGTCACGACCCCGTCGGCGAGTTCCCCGGCGGCCTGGACCATCAGCGGGGAGAGCGCGCCCACCAGCACACTCACCGGGCTGGTGCCGGGCACGGCGAAGCCGCCGTCCACGTCGTAGAAGTTGCCGCGATAACAGACGTTTCCCTCGCGCAGCAGCGGGACGAGCACCGAGAGGTAATCGCGCATGTGCGCGGCGGGCTGCTGGTAGGCCAGCCCGTGCAGGTCCTCGATGACCGGCCGGTGTGACACGCCCACGCCGAGCGTCAGCCGCCCCCCGCAGAACGCCTGGGCCGTGGCGGCCTGCTGGGCCAGCGCGAGCGGGTGCCGCGGGTAGGTCGGCACGATGCCCACGCCGAGATCGATCCGGCTGGTCTGGGTGCCCGCCACGGCCAGCATGCTGAGCGCGTTGACGCCCCGGGAAAAGTGGACGGTCCACGCGGACCCGAAGCCCTCGGCCTCGGCCGCCACCACGTCTGCGACGACGTCCTGGGGGCGCATGGGTGTCCCGAGTACCTCGCTGCCAGCCCCCATCGCAATCCGCATTCCCGCAGCATCCCGCCCCGGCCCTCAGCCCAGCCAGGTCCCGCCAGGCCAAAACGGTCACCCCCGGCTCGTCCGTGGATGGTGAGCGGGGTGTGTCGGTGAGTCCGGCTTCCGTCATGATCACTGGTGTGGATGTTGATGAACTGCAACACGCCCTGGGTGGCATCGTGCTTGAAGCGGCCTACATGGAACGGGTGCTGCGCGTGGTATTCAGCGCCCTGGTCGGCAGCAAGTATGCGGCCGTGGTGGACGGCCGCCTCACGGCATCTGCCCTGATCGAGGACTGTGAACGCCTGACCAGCTACCACACCGAGATCCCCGCGCCCGCGCAGGATGTGCTGCTCACCGCCTTGCGGGATTGCCATGAGGCAAACAGGAAACGCAACCGGGTGATCCACGACACCTGGGCCGCCCGCCCAGGCAATGTGATGGTCACGCCGCGCAGCGAGCGGGGGTCCTACCAGGTGACGGTCACGCCGCGCACCCTAGCCGAGGTACGTCAGGTAGCTGGCCGGGTGGCGGAGGCGGCGGAAGGGCTGAAAGCCGCCATGACTGGCGCCCTCGGCTCCGGCTGGGAGTTGGCCGAGGATCAGCTTCGCCGGGAACTCGGCCACGACATCAGCACCCACCCGGGGTTTTGATGAGCGGCGCGTCCCCCGACAACACCCGGAACCCGACGCCGCAGAACAGCCCGAGCGCCGCGGATCCCGGTTTCCTCATCATGCCGCCGGGGCGCCTCGCTGCCGAGGGCAGCTGACGGCCTGGTCGTCAGCTGGCCTCGGTGCAGGGAGCTTCGCACCCGGCGAGGGTGCCGGCTATCTCCGGGTTGGCCACGGCGACGATGCGGCGGGCCGCCCGGCCCAAGTCCTCGAGCTGTTCGGCCGTCACGGCGTCAATCACGAGCCGGCGAGCCTCGCGTACGTGACCTGGCGCGGCCTGCCGGAGCTTCCGCCAGCCTGCCGCGGTAAGGAGGGCTTCGGTGCGCCGGCCCGCCCCTCCGCAGGAGCGCCGCTCTACCCACCCGGCCGCCTCCAGGCGGGAAACCGCATGTGACAAGCGTGACAGCGAACCTCGGGTCTGGGTGGCGAGTTCGCTCATCACGCACAGGCGCCCGGGCGCCTCGGCTAGCTCCACCAGGATGTGGTACTCGAACAGATTGAGTCCGGCGTCCTGCTTCAGCTGGGTGTCCAGGCTGGCTGGCAAGATCATCAGCAGCCCCATCAGAGATTTCCACTCGCCCAGCTGTTCGGGCGAGAGCCAGGGGCCGCCCTGCTCTGCTGAGTCTTCCGCCATAGGGCAATCTTAGCTGAACTTGAATATTCAACGTGAAGCTCGTAGGCTCGTACTTGCACGTTCAAGTTCACGACGGGCCGGCCACCTGCCCGTCACCGAACCCGCCGGGCGATTTCCTGTCACCCGGCGGCCCTGCCGAGGAGAACCTTTGACTCTGCTTCGCGTCGACGCCAGCATCCAGGGACCCGCTTCGGCCAGCAGCGCGCTCGCGGACCTGGTCCTCGCCGAGTTCACCGCCGCCCGCCCCGACGAGCCGGTCGTCACGCGCCATCTCGGGCAGCAGCCCGTGCCCGCCCAGGCCTGGGCGCTGGCGGTCGGCGGGGCCTTCACTCCTGAGGCCGACCGCACGCCCGACCAGGTGGAGGCGCTGAGCCTGGCCGCGAGCGTCGCCACGGAACTGGCCGACGCCGACGCCGCCGTGCTGGCCCTACCGCTCTACAACTTCGGCGTCTCCCAGCACGTCAAGGCCTGGATTGACCTGGCCATCGCCGGAGCCCCGCCCGGAACCCGGCTGCTGGAGGGCAAGCCCGTCGTCCTGGTGACCACCCGCGGCGGCGCCTACGGCCCTGGCACGCCGCGTGCGGGCTGGGACCACAGCACGGACTACCTGCGGCGCATCCTGGCTGACGTCTGGGGCGCCGAGCTCACCGTCATCGAGCGCGAGTTCACCCTGGTCGGCGTCAACCCAGCCCTCGACGAGTTCAGCCAGACGGCCGCCCAGATGAAGCAGGCCGCCGAGGAAGACGCGGCGAAGGCGGGCCGGGCCCTCGCTGACCGCTACCTTACGTCGGCCGGACTTTCCTGAGGCCCCGCTAGCCGGACGGGACGGAACGGCAGAAGCGACACCGGTTCCAGCCACGGTCGGCGGCTGTCCGCTGGCGCACCTGGCAGCGGCAGTGGCCGCCGTCCTCCCGGGCTACTTCAGCAGTTGCCTCGCCATGACCACGCGCTGGATCTGGTTGGTGCCCTCGTAGATCTGGGTGATCTTGGCGTCGCGCATCATCCGCTCGACCGGGTAGTCCCGGACGTAGCCGTAGCCGCCGAGCAACTGGACCGCGTCGGTGGTGACCTGCATCGCCGTGTCGGAGGCGAAGCACTTGCAGGCCGAGGAGAAGAAGGTCAGGTCGACGCTGCGGTCGCCGTCCATGGCCCGCTCGGACTTGGCCGCGGCCGCGTAGGTGAGCTGCCGGGCCGCCTCCACCTTCATGGCCATGTCGGCCAGCATGAACTGGACCCCCTGGAACTCGGCGAGGGCCTGGCCGAACTGGTGCCGCTCCTTCACGTACCCCGTGGCGTAGTCCAGGGCACCCTGCGCGATGCCGATGGCCTGGGCGGCGATCGTGACCCGGGTGTGGTCCAGGGTGGCCAGCGCGGTGCGGAACCCGCTGCCCTCAGGCCCGATCATCCGGTCCGCGGGGATGGAGCAGTTGTCGAAGTACAGTTCCCGGGTCGGCGAGCCCTTGATGCCGAGCTTGTGCTCGGGGGCGCCGAATGAGAAGCCCGCGTCGTCCTTCTCCACCACGAAGGCCGAGATCCCGCCGGGGCCGGACGGGTCGGTCACGGCCATCACCGTGTAGTACTGCGACACTCCGGCGTTCGTGATCCAGCGCTTGGTTCCGTTGAGGATAAAACGGTCACCATCGCGGACGGCGCGGGTCGACATCGCGGCCGCATCAGAGCCGGCCTCCGGCTCGGACAGCGCGTAGGAGAACATCGCCTCACCCCGGGCGACCTGGGGCAGGTAGCGCTGCTTGAGCTCTTCGGAGCCGGCCAGCAGCAGCGGCACCGTGCCCAGCTTGTTCACCGCCGGGATCAGCGAGGACGTGGCGCACGCCCGGGCGACCTCCTCGATCACGATCGCCGTGGCGATCGCGTCCGCGCCCGCGCCGCCGTAGGCCTCAGGGATGTGCACCGCGGCGAAATCGTTCTTGGCCAGCGCCTCGAACACGTCCCAGGGGAACTCCCCGGACTCGTCGATCTCGGCGGCCCTCGGCGCGATCTTGTCGTCGGCCAGGTCACGGATGGCCTCACGCAGCGCCTCATGCTCTTCGGTGAGCGCAAAAGCAGGATAGTCAGAACTCATGCCCCGATAGTAGGCGGCGGCCCCGCCACCACCAGGGACCGAGGGCCGCCCTGCCGATCAGGACCAGGCTGGAGCGACAGCGGGCCTTGACCAAATTTCGATGTTCGGTTTACGTGTTCTTTACTGATCGGCTCAGGCGGGGGAGGGATGTCTGCCGTCAGGCCTCAAGCTGCCTGATGGCGCCGCCGCCCCGCAGGCAGGCAACCAGGGGGGTAGCTGCATGAAGAATCTGGATGGCATGGCCTTAGGACTGAACCAGGATGGGCAGCTGGAAGCCGTGCTCACGGCCGGGCAGGGACTGGGCCCCGCTGCCCTCTGGCATGGGGAAGTCCGGCCCTTCTGGAACGGCTCGACTTCGCTCGGACAGCCTGCTGGCGGCGCACTGAACTGCGGGCCGGCCGTGGCGCGCAACGCAGACGGGCGGCTGGAGGCGGCCGTGATCGGCAATGACCTGGCCGTGTGACACGCCAGCCAGAGCGGCCCTGGGCCGGACTGGACCGGCTGGCACCTGCTGGGGCAGCCGGGCGGGGAGCCAGTCATCGAGGCACCGCAGGTCCCTGCACCTGCAGTACCTTCCGCCATACCGGTGGACCCGACGCCGGTTCTCGCGAGCAACGCCGACGGTCGTCTCGAAGTGTTCGTCGTGCGTGCCGATCAGACCGTCTGGCACTGCGGGCAGACTCAGCCCAACGGCGACTGGTCGGACTGGGAATCGATGGACTTCCCGCATGAGGCTGAACTTGGCGGGCTCGCCGCGGCGCGGAATCAGGACGGCCGCCTGGAACTATTCGTGGTCGGTCAAGGCGGAGTCCGCCGGCACCGCTGGCAGACCCAGCCCGGCGGCAGCTGGTCGGACTGGAAATCGCTGGATACGCGGGGAGGAGGGTTCGCTAGGGTAGCCGCGGCGCCGGGGCCTGCCGCACGCCTGGTGATCTTCGCTACTGAGCGGCCGGCCTATACCAGCACCGGGGAGCACAACGGTGGCGAGGTGCTGTGGCAACGGTCGCAGATCACCCCGGGCGGCGCCTGGTCGCCGTGGGAATCATGGAAGCGGATGCTGTCACTTGGCCAGGCCGGCCCACTCCGGCTTCCCGGGCTCATCCGGACACCAGTGCTGGCGGCAGACTACGAGGAGCAACTGGGACTGTACCTGTGGTTCTCCGAGGGCACCGAGCTGTACCAGTACGTCCTGTTCGGGATAGATCCTGCCAAGCAGTCCCAATGGGGCGCCGGCTCCTTGAGGTTCGCGACCAGCTGATACCTGATCCCAGGACACGCGAGTCAGCCTGGGCTCGCTACCCGCCAGGTCAGCCTGGCGCCGGCCCGCGGAGCCGCTCCCGGAGGGCCGCGCCCTTGGCCTCGGCCTGGCCACGCAACTGCTCCTGGAAGGCCGTCATTTTCGCGCGGAGCCGGTCGTCGCCTACGCCGAGGATGCGGACGGCGAGCAGGCCGGCGTTGCGGGCCCCGCCGACCGCCACGGTGGCGACCGGGATGCCCGCGGGCATCTGCACGATGGACAGCAGCGAGTCCAGGCCGTCCAGGTACTTGAGCGGTACCGGCACCCCGATCACCGGCAGCGGGGTCACCGCGGCCAGCATGCCCGGCAGGTGAGCCGCGCCCCCCGCCCCGGCGATGATGACCCGCAAGCCGCGGCCTTCGGCCTCGCTGCCGTAGCGGATCATGTCATGGGGCATCCGGTGCGCGGACACGACGTCGGCCTCGTACGGTACCCCGAACTCGTCCAGCACCGCACCCGCGGCCTGCATCACCGGCCAGTCGGAGTCGCTGCCCATGACCAGGCCGGCCACCGGGCGGCTCACTCCGCCGGCTCCTTGCCGGTCCCCAGGTAGCTGGCCGCCCGGGTGGCCCGGTCGCGGAGCGCCGCGACGTCGGTCCCCGCCACGGTGACGTGCCCGATCTTGCGGCCGGGCCGGGCCGCCTTGCCGTACATGTGCACCTTCACCCCCGGGTCGCCCGCCATCACGTGAATGTAGCGGTCGTACACGTCCGGGCCCGCACCAGCCAGGTCCGCGGCCCCGAACACGTTAGCCATGACCACCTGCGGCGCGACCGGCTGCGGCGCGCCCAGCGGCAGGTCCAGCACCGCCCGCAGATGCTGCTCGAACTGAGAGGTCACAGCTCCCTCGATGGTCCAGTGGCCGCTGTTGTGCGGCCGCATGGCCAGCTCGTTCACCAGGAGCCCGCGCGGGGTCTCGAACAGCTCCACGGCCAGCAGGCCGGTCACCCCCAGCGCGTCCGCGAGTTCCAGGGCCAGCCGTTGCGCGTCCTCAGCGAGGATCGCGGCCAGCCCGGGCGCGGGCGCGAGCACCTCCCGGCAGACCCCGTCGCGCTGCACGGTCTGCACGACCGGATAGGCCGCCCCCTGCCGGTGCGGGGACCTGGCCACCAGCGCGGCCAGCTCGCGGACGAACGGGACGTGCTCCTCGGCGAGCAGGGGCACCCCGTATCCCAGCACCTCGGCCGCCTGATCCGGCCCCTCGCATACCCAGACGCCGCGGCCGTCGTAGCCGCCCCGGACCGCCTTCAGCACGACCGGCCAGCCCACCTGGGCGGCGAACACGGCCACGTCCTGCGGGCTGGCCACCGGCGCGTACCGCGGGCAGGGAGCACCCAGCCGGCTCAGCTCGTCCCGCATGGCCAGCTTGTCCTGGGCGTACCGGAGCGCGGCTCCGCCCGGCGCCACGGCCACCCCGCCCCCGGCCAGCGCGTCCAGGTGCTCGCCCGGCACGTGCTCGTGATCGAAGGTGACCACGTCGCACCCGGCGGCGAAGCTCAGCAGGTCATCGAGGCGGTGATAGTCGCCGACCGTGGTGTCCGGGCAGACCAGGGCGGCGCTGTCGTCCGGCCGGTCGGCCAGCACCCGGAAGCCGATGCCGAGCGGGATCGACGCCTGGTAGGTCATCCGGGCCAGCTGCCCGGCGCCGACCATGCCCACGACCGGAGCAGCAGGGCCGGCCTGCCGTGTATCGCTCACCCGCCGTAGCCTACGAGGCAGGACGCGGGCCCCGCACTCCTGGCCCGCCCCGGCCAGTCGCCTCACTGGGCCGGCGGGCTCAACCCGGTCGTCGGTCCCGGCGTTACGACAACGTCACCGGCGGTGTATCGCATACGAAACAACTCCCGGCCATAGTGCGATTTATCATCGGCGTGTTTGCCGGGCCAGCAGCCGGAAACCCCGGGCGTGAGCCCCGAAGGAGCGAGTAGATGGCGGCACCTGAGCAGGAGAGGCGTTCGGTCCTGGAGGAGGAACCGCCCCCGGGTGTGGTGGTCCGGGAAGGTACCTACGGCACGAAGATCGCCGCCGTCGAACCCGGTGGGGCCGAGTTCATCCCGCTGAACGAGCGGCATGGCCGGCCGTTGCAGCTGTTCTGGACCTGGACCTCGCCGAACTTCGAGTTCGCGACGGTCTTCGTGGGCGTCATCGGGGTGGCGTTCTTTGGCCTGAACTTCTGGCAGGCGCTGCTGGCGATAGTGATCGGCACCGGGATCGGCTCCGTCACCCACGGCCTGCTGTCCGCGCGGGGGCCGCAGTACGGCGTGCCGCAGATGGTGCTGTCCCGGCTCGGCTTCGGTTACTGGGGGAACGTGCTCCCGGCCGGGCTGAACTCGCTCACCGCCGGGATCGGCTGGTTCGCCGTGAACAGCGTCAGCGGCACCTTCGCGCTGAACACGCTGACCCATCTGCCCAAGTGGCTCTGCCTGGTGATCATCGTGGCGATCCAGCTGGTGATCGCGTTCTTCGGGCACAACCTGGTGCATGCGTTCGAGCGGTACGCGTTCCCGGTCCTGGCCGTCATCTTCGTGATCGCCGTGTGCTGGATCTTCGCCAAGTCCAGCCCCGGCGCACCCTCGCACGGCGGCGGGGTCGGCGGCTTCCTGATCACGCTGGGAGCGGCGTTCGGCTACGCGGTGGGCTGGAACCCCTACGCCGCCGACTACACCCGCTACTTCGCCCCGGACACCAGCAAGGTGGCCGTGGCCCTGTGGTCCGGCCTCGGCGTGTTCGTGTCCTGCGTCCTGCTCGAGGCGGCCGGGGCCGCGTCCGCCACCGTGACCGGCATCGGCGCGATCAACGCCAACCCCACCAGCGCGTTCACCGGCCACCTGCCCACCTTCCTGGCCGACGTCACCCTGCTGGCCATCGCGCTCGGCTCGATCGCCGCGAACGTGCTGAACATCTACTCCGGCGCGCTGTCGTTCACCGCGATGGGCATCAAGCTGCCCCTGGCCCTGCGCCGGGCCATCGTGGCCGGCGTGTTCGGCGTGATCGGGTTCATCGTCGCGCTCACCGGGCTGCATGACGCGGGCACCAAGTACAACAACTTCCTGCTGGTCATCGCCTACTGGATCGCTCCCTGGCTGGCCGTGATGTTCTGCGACCAGTTCCTGCGCCGCCGCCAGCACCCGCGGGATCTGGAACGCCTGCTGTTCGACACCAAGTACGCGAACTGGGCCGGCCCCGTGGCCATGCTGGTCGGCGTGGTGGTGTCGATCATCTTGTTCTCGAACCAGACCGAGTACGTCGGCATCGTGCCCAAGCACGTCCCGCAGGTCGGCGACCTGACCTTCGAGGCCGGCTTCCTCATCACCGCCCTCATCTACCTGACCTGGCACGCCCTAACCGACCGCCGCCACTTGGCCGCGGTCACGGCCTAATTAGTCCGGGGGGTCCAGGGGGGTCGCCCCCCCGGACTATTAGGCGGGGCCCGTCACGACCGGCGTCTCATCCATCCCGCTCAGCCCGCGCGGCAGGAACACGGCGAACACGGCCGGCCGCGGCCGGACCAGGACCACGTTGGCCCCGTCCGCCGTGGCCACGTCGCGGGCCAGCGCCAGGCCCAGCCCGGTTCCGCCGGGACGGCCGCTGACGTTGCGCTCGAAGATGCGCGGGGCCAGGTCGTGCGGGACGCCCCGGCCCTCGTCCCTGACCTCGGCCACCACCGACTTAGGGGTCCGCGAAGTCCGGATGGTGACCGTGCCCGCCCCGTGGACCAGCGCGTTGTCGAGCAGGGTGGCGATCACCTGGCTCAGGGCCCCGGGAGAGATGTAGGCGGACAGGCCCTTCTCCCCCGCCACCTCCAGCTTGCGGTTGGCCCGTCGGAACGCCGGATCCCACTCGATGACCTGCTGGGCGATCACGTCGTCGATGGCCAGCAGCGACGGGACTCCGCGGGCCGCCCGCCGGGTCCGGCCCAGCAGCTGGCTGACCACCTCGGTGAGCCGCTCGGTCTGGGCCAGGGCGGCCGCCCCCTCCTCCCGGACCGCGTCGGAGTCCCCGGCGGCGGCGATCATCTCCTCCAGCCGCATCGACAGCGCGGTGAGCGGGGTGCGCAACTGGTGGGAGGCGTCCGTGGCGAAGTCGCGCTCCGCGGACAGCAGGTCGGTGATGCGCTGCGCCGAGCCGTCCAGCCCTTCGGCGAGCCGGTCCAGTTCGGCCACCCCGTACCTGCGGCCCAGCGGGCGCGAGTCACCCAGGCCGAGCCGGTCCGCCGCGCTGGCGAGTTCCTCCAGTGGCCGGGTCAGCCGCCGCGCCTGCAAGATGGCCAGTGCCACCGCCACCGCCACGGCCGCCAGGGCGAGCGCGCCGATCAGCGCGAGGGCGGCGGTCAGCCGGCCGTACTCGACCGAGTCGTCGGCGGCCACGGTGACCCGGAAGTCTTTGGTCACCGCCTGCCTGATGATGGCGCCGCCGGACTCGGGGCGATCCCCGACGGTGAACTCCGGCTGCCCTTCCTCCCGGACGCTGATGTAGGGGTCCGGCAGCGAGTGGGCCGCGGCGGCGACCTCCTGCACCGCGGGCGGCAGGCCGCCGTTCACCCGGTTCTGCAGCGTCTTGGCCACCGTGGTCGCGTCCCGCTGCACCTGCCGGTCCGCGGCGCTGATCTGCAGCCGGCTGAGCACGAAGGCCAGCGGGAGACCCAGCAGCAGAACGGCCGTCACCGCCACCACGAGCGTCGAGACGAGCAGGCGGCGGCGCATGGGTCAGTGACCACCCTGGAGGCGGTCAGTCCCCTCGCTCGAAACGGAAACCCACCCCGCGGACCGTGGTGATGTAGCGCGGGTTGTGCGCATCATCGCCGAGCTTGCGGCGCAGCCACGAAATGTGCATGTCCAGCGTCTTGGTGGACCCCCACCACTTGCTGTCCCAGACCTCCCGCATGATCTGCTCACGGGTGACCACCTTCCCCGCGTCAGCGACCAGCACGCTCAGCAGGTCGAACTCTTTCGTGGTGAGTTCGAGTTCGGTGTCACCGATCCAGGCCCGCCGGGCATCCGCATCGACCCGGACTCCCTGCACGACGTTGGTCTCCGGGGTACCGCGCCGGAGCAGGGCGCGGACCCGGGCCAGCAGTTCGGCGAGCCGGAACGGCTTGGTCACGTAGTCGTCGGCCCCCGCGTCGAGGCCGATGACGGTGTCCACCTCATCCGCGCGGGCGGTGAGGATCAGCACCGGCACCGTCTGACCGTCAGATCGCAGCCGGCGGCACACTTCGAGACCATCCAGCCGGGGCAGCCCGATGTCGAGCACGATCAGGTCAATTCCGCCGGCCAGGGCCACTTCGAGGGTCCCCGGCCCATCGGCCGACACGTCAACGTCGTACCCCTCACGGCGCAGCGCCCGGGCCAACGGCTCCGAGATGGAGGTGTCATCCTCTGCGAGCAGAACACAGGTCATGCACAGATGCTACGGCGTGAATCTCGATGCTTCTCCGTTACGGCGAGTCGATTAGGCCCGCAGTCACCTGCGATTCCGTGCCCAACCGGGCGACTTGGTCAGACTGGGGGAATCCCATGGCGCCGTCTTGAGAATGAGCGATCCTTACCCGCGGCGGCCGCGAACCGGCGGATCAGCTCGGCCCGCAGCTCACCCGGCTGCACGATGTCGTCGATGACCAGTTCGCTGGCCAGCCTGACCACGTCGATATCCGCCTCGTACTCAGCCCGCAGCCGCTGCGTCTCCTGCTCCCGGTCGTCGGGGTCGGCCACCGCGGCCAGCTTGTTGAAGTACACGGCGTTGACGGCCGCGTCGGCCCCCATCACGGCAATCTTCGCGGTGGGCAGCGCCAGCGTGGCGTCCGGCTCGAACCCGGGCCCGGCCATCGCGTACAGGCCGGCCCCGTACGCCTTCCGCACCACCACGGAGATCTTCGGCACCGTGGCCTCAGCCACCGCGCTGATCATCTTCGCGCCGTGCCGGATGATGCCCTGCTTCTCCACCGACGTGCCGACCATGAAGCCCGGCACATCGGCCAGGAACAGCAGTGGCACGTTGAACGCGTCGCACAGCTGGATGAACCGGGTGGCCTTGTCCGCCGAATCGACGAAGAGCACGCCGCCCTTGAACATCGGGTTGTTCGCGACCACCCCGGTCACCTGGCCGCCCAGCCGCGCGAACCCGATGGTCAGCTCCCGCGCCCACAGCGCGTGGATCTCGAAGAACGAGCCCTCGTCGACCAGCCCCCGGATGTAGCGGCGCATGTCGAAGGCCTGCCGCTCGCTGGCCGGGATCAGGGCGGCCAGGTCCACCGGTTCCGGCTGGCCCGCAGCGGCGACCGGCGGCGGCTGCTGCCAGTTCGCGGGCAGGTAGGACAGGTAGCGGCGGACCGCGCCCAGCGCGTCCTGCTCGTCAGGGGCGAGGTAGTGCCCGCAGCCGGACACGGTGCAGTGCATCCGCGCCCCGCCCATCTCCTCCAGCGTGGTCTGCTCCCGGACCACCATCTCGACCATCCGGGGGCTGCCCAGGTACATCGACGCGTTGCCGTCCACCATGGCGACGAAGTCGCAGAACGCGGGGATGTAGGCCCCGCCCGCCGCGGACGGCCCGAACAGCGCGCAGACCTGGGGAATGGCGCCGGACGCCCGCACCTGGGTGTGGAAGATCTTCCCGGCGCCGCGGCGCCCGGGGAACATGTCGACCTGATCGGTGATCCGGGCGCCCGCCGAGTCGACCAGGTAGATCATGGGCAGGCCGTCCACATAGGCCTTCTCGATGATGCGGATGATCTTCTCGACCGTGCGCGCCCCCCAGGAGCCCGCCTTGACCGTGGAGTCGTTGGCCATCAGCGCCACGGGGCGCCCGTCCACCAGCGCCGTCCCGGTGATCACCCCGTCCGCGGGCAGGCCGTCCGCGAGGGCGTTGGCGTACCGGCCGTCCTCGGTGAAGCTGCCGTCATCGACCAGCCCGGCGATCCGGGCCCGGGCGAACAGCTTGCCGGCCGCCTGGGCGGACTCGTGATACCGGGGCGCGCCGCCCTGCTCAACCCGGTCCCGCAGCGCGGCCAGCCCGTGGTCCGCGCCGTCGGGGTGCCCCGCCTCCTGCTGCTCTGCCACCTGGGGAGCCTACCTCGGCCACGGTTTTCGTTAGAGAGCGATAGTGCGAGTCCGGGGGCCCGCCCGCAGAACCTGGGAGGGCAGCTGGCGGCCGATGATCCGTTCCGCCTCGGCGGCCGCGTCGATCATCGCATCCAGGTCCACCCCGGTGGCCACGCCCATGTCCTCGACCATGTGGACGAACTCCTCGGTGGCGATGTTGCCGGTGGCCCCGGGCGCGTACGGGCAGCCGCCGAGCCCGCCGACCGAGGCGTCGAAATCGTCCACGCCCAGCTCCAGCGCGGCCAGCACGTTGGCCAGGCCGGTGCCCCGGGTGTTGTGGAAGTGCAGGTTCAGCGGGGTGTCCGGGTACGCCGAGCGGAACTCCCCGACCAGCTCGGTGACCCGGCGCGGGGTGGCCATCCCGGTGGTGTCGCCGAACGAGATGGAGTCCGCCCCGTCGGCCACCGCCCGGCCGGCCACCGCCAGCACCCGGCTCACCGGCACGTCGCCCTCATACGGGCAGCCCCACGCGGTGGCCACCACCACCTGGGCCGTGGCCCCCCGCCCGTGCGCCTCGCTGAGGATCACCGCGATGTCGTCGAGAGACTCCTGCGTGCTCCGGTTCACGTTCCGCCGGTTGTGCGTGTCCGAGGCGGACACCACGACCTCCACCTCGGTGAATCCCGCATCCAGGGCCCGCCGGGCGCCGCGCAGGTTCGGGGCCAGCGCCGAGTAGCGGACCGCGGCCGTGCGCTCGATGCCCCGCCACACCTGGTCGGCGTCGGCCATCTGCGGGATCGCGTCCGGCCGCACGAACGAGACGGCCTCGATCCGGGATACCCCGGTCTGGGAGAGGGCGTTGATGAGCTCGATCTTCGCCCCGGTGGGCACCGGATCCTCGTTCTGCAGTCCGTCCCGCGGCCCGACTTCCCGCAACGAAACGCGTCCAGGCAGATCGCTCACTCCGTGGCCTCCGTCGTCGGTGGTGACTGCGGTCCGGGGGCGGCCGGGCTCATTCGCCCGGCCAGACGGGATCGCGCTTCTCGGTGAACGCCGCGATGCCCTCACGCCGGTCCGCGGACAGGGCGGCGGTCCGCCAGGCGGCGTCCTCGATGTCCAGCGCCGCGCTCAGGCCGACCCCCCAGCCCTGGCGCATGGCCCGCTTGGCGGCCCGCACGGCGACCGGGGAGTTGGCGGCGATGACGCCGGCCATCTCCAGCGCGGTGGCGTCCGCGGTCCCGGCCGGGACCAGCCGGTCGGCCAGCCCGATCCGCTCCGCCTCCGCGGCCCGCACCCGGCGGCCGGTGAGCAGCAGGTCGGCGGCCCGGCCCACGCCGAGCCTGCGCATGGACAGCTGGGTGCCACCACAGCCGGGCACCAGCCCGACCGTGGCCTCCGGCAAGCCGAACTGCGCGGTCTCGTCGGCCACCACCAGGTCACAGTTCAGCGCCAGCTCGCACCCGCCGCCCAGTGCGTACCCGTGCACGGCCGCAATCACCGGCTGCGGCAGGCGGAGCAGTTCCCCGAAGGCGGTGCGGAACACGGCCCGCTGGGCCAGCCATTGCGCGTCGGTCATCAGCCGCCGTTCCTTGAGGTCGGCGCCGACGCAGAAGGCGCGGTCCCCCGTCGCGGTCAGCACGACGGCGCGGACCCCGGAGTCCGGGGCCAGCTCGGCACAGGTCTGCGCGAACCGGACCAGCATCACGGTATTCAGTGCGTTCAGCGCCTCGGGCCGGTCGAGCACGATCTCGACGACCGGGCCCCGCCCGATCAGGTGCCTGCGGACCTCGATGCCATCCATGAGCGCAGGCTAACCCGTGGCCGGCCGGTTCTCACCTTTGCCCTGGTGATTGTCCCGGGCCATTCCCGGGATTGGCGACCTAACGGTCCTCGCGGGCCAGCCGCCGCTGCTCATCCTCGACTAGCTGGAACAGCGTGGTCTGGACCTGCTGCACGTCGGGGAGGGCGGCCAGGACCAGCTGGCCGTGCTCGCCCGCGGACTCCGCCACCAGCCGGCCGGTGCCGAGCAGGCGGTCGATGGGCCCCTGCGAGAACGAGACGTCGCTGATCCTGATCAGCGGGAAGTCCCGGCCGGACCGGGTCAGGATGCCGCTGCGAAGTTGCAGCCGCCGGGTAGTGAGCCGGTACGTGGTGGTCTTCCAGCGCAGTAGCGGGACACCGAAGGCCGCCACCGCCAGCAGAAAAGCGATGATCCCGACCGCGATCCGGCCGGTACCGGCCGCGCGGCCCGCTGGGATGATGATCAGCAGCGTCACCGCGCCGGCGATCACCACGACGAGGACCAGCGCGGGCCGCAGCAGAACCTTCCAGTGCGGGTGCAGCGTCAGCACGCGCCGCTCTCCCGGGGGAAGCTGGCCTTCCATGCTCATAGCGCACATCGTGGCACGGAACGGGGGGTCGCGGACGAATGCGAACGCCAGGACGGGCCCGACGTCTGCCGACCGCCACGACGCCGGCGAGCGTGGCCAAGGTCAGCGGACGTGCACGACGTCGCCCGCGCCGACCAGCGTGGTGCCCGGGCCGGTCCGGACCGCGAGCCGGCCGGTCTCGTCCACGTCGGTGGCCGTTCCGGTCAGCTGTTCCTGGCCGGGCAGTTCCACCCGGACTTCCCGCCCGACCGTGACGCACCAGCGGAGGTACTCCGCGCGCAGGCCGGCCGGGTCCGGGCCGGCCGTCCACGCCGTGTAGCGGCTGGCCAGTTCGGTGAGGATCGCGGCCAGCAGGCGTTCGCGGTCCAGGCAGGCGGCGTTTTCCAGCAGCAGCGAGGTCGCGGTGGGGACCGGCAGCTCAGCCCGGGTGAGGGTGACGTTGAGCCCTATACCGGCCACGACCGCGTCGCCGTGCGCCTCGGCCAGGATCCCGGCGACCTTACGGCCGTCCACGAGCACGTCGTTGGGCCACTTCAGGGTGGCGGTGACGCCGGCCTCGGCGCGCAACGCGGCCGCTACCGCGATCCCGGTGAGCAGCGGCAGCCAGGCCCGGGCGGCGGGCGCCACGGTCACCGGGCGGAGCAGCACGGAGAACACCAGCGCGGCCCGCGGCGGGCTGGACCAGGACCGGCCCAGCCGGCCCCGGCCCGCGCTCTGCGTCTCGGCCGCCAGCACCAGCCCCTCGGCCGCGCCCGCCTGGGCCTCCGCCAGCAGGTCGGCGTTGGTGGAGCCGGTTTCGCTGGCCACCCGGATGTCCCGCCACAGGCTGCCGGGGCGGACCAGCCGGGCGCCGAGGGCGGCGGCGTCGAGCGGCGGCCGCTGCAGCGCCGCCTCAGAAAGGGCCATGACATCCCATGATCCCAGGTTGCCGGACCCCTGAGGCGCCCGGACCCTGAGGCGGCCGGACCCTGAGGCGGCCGGACCCCTAAGCCCACCAGACCCCCAGCCCGCCAGACCCCTAAGCCCGCCAGACCCCTAAGCCCGCCAGACCCCGGCCTGGCGCTCCTGGCCCAGTACCCCCGCCCGAATCACGCCCAGCCCAGCCCTGCGTGTGCCGAATCCGTCGTCAGGGCAGCGCCTACCGCACACAATCGGCCCACTCTCCAAAGTGGCGAGGTGATTGTGTGCGCAACCCGCTGTCAGAGCAGCGGGTTGCGCACACAACTCCCGAACCCCGTGTCCTGGCAGCGGTTTGCGCACACAATCACTCGGGTTGGCGGCTACGCGTCGCGGGCACCACCCGGGTCCACGGCGGCTGGGCTCACACCGACCGGAACAGTGCCCGCCGCGGTGGGTACCGCAGTCACGGGCCTCTGGGCCGGGCGGGCGGCCAGCATCCGGGCCAGGGCCAGGACGCCGCCGGCCACCGCCACGGCGGCCAGGACCACGAACGTCGCCGACACTGCGTGCGCGGACACCAGGGTGAACGCCGCGTGCTCCGCCGGGCTGCTGGGCAGCGGCCCGGCCTGGTTCAGGTACAGCGTCCCGAAGGTGGCCACCCCGATCACGATGGCCAGCTGGTTCACGGTGACGACCACGCCGGTGGCGTCGGCCGCGTCGGCGACCGGCACCCGCATCAGCACCGCGGTCATCAGCGGGCTGAACGCCGCAGCCATCCCGGCGCCAGTCAGGGCCAGGGCCAGGTAGAGCAGAACCCCGCCGGTCCCGCCGCCGTGCAGCAGCCCGGCCGCGCACAGCAGGCCGGCCGCGTAGGCGGCGAAGCCCGCGATGATCAGGGCCCCGTGCCACTGCCGGGGCAGCCGCTGCCAGTTGAGGCTGACCAGCGCGAAGGTGGCTGCCGAGGGGGCGAAGATGAGCCCGGCCCGGAGCGGGGTGTCGCCCAGCCCGCCCTGCAGGTGCAGGGCCAGCGCGAAGAAGAACCCGCCGAACACCGCCATGGTCACGAACAGGGCGGCCACACCCATCGCGACTCCGGGCAGGCTCAGCACCCGGCCCGGGATCAGCGGCGAGCCGCCGCGGGCCTCGACCCGGCGCTCCACGATGGCGAACAGCCCGAACAGGACCGCGCTTCCGGCCAGGCAGATCCAGCCCCACACAGGCCAGTGCTCAGGCTGGCCCAGGACCAGCGGCAGCACCAGGGCCACCGAGGCCGGGGTGAGCAGGGCCAGACCGGCCGGGTCCAGGCCCCGGCCGCGGTCCCCGGCGCCGTGCGGCAGCAGCCGCCCGCCCGTGGCGAGCAGGGCCACGCCGATCGGGACGTTGATGAGGAAGACGGCCCGCCAGCCGCTGCCGAACAGGTTCGCGGTCACCAGCAGCCCGCCGACGATCTGCCCGGCGACCGCCCCGCCCGCGATGACCGCGGCGTACAGCCGCATCGCGCCGGCCCGGGAGGTCCCGGTGAACGTGCGCTGGATCAGGCTGAGCACCTGCGGGATCATGGCCGCGGCGCCCGCGCCCTGGATGAACCGCAGGGCGATCAGCATGCCCGTGGAGGTGGCCAGGCCGCAGCCGAGCGAGGCCAGGGTGAACAGGGCCAGCCCGGCCAGGAACATCCGGCGGTGCCCGACTATGTCGCCGAGCCGGGCCCCGGTGACCAGCAGCACCGCGTAGGTGATGACGTAGCCGGCGATGACCAGCTGCAGCCCGGCGCCGGACGCGTGCAGATCCGCGTGGATGGCGGGGGCCGCGACGTTCACCACGGAGGCGTCCAGGACCGCCATGAACTGCCCGGCGAGGACGATGGCCAGCAGGGCACGCGGCGCGGTCAGCCGGTCCGGAGCCCGGCCATCGAGGAGCCCGGCAGGCCGGCGGCCCGGCGGAACCCGGAGCGGCCAGCAGCCCCGTGGTCGCGGGTTACGGTGGTTTGGTCTGTCATGCCCCCGAGCATGCCGGGACCTTTATCCTGGTACCAGGAGCCTACTTATCCTGGTACCAGGAGCACCTGGCACCGGCCCCGGCTCCCCGGCATGATGGGGTGATGACCGCCATGACGACCAACGGGAACGGCTCGCGCCGCGCTGAGCTGGCGGCGTTCCTGCGCAGCCGCCGGGAGCGGATCAGCCCCGAGCAGGTGGGGCTGCCCCCGGGGCTGCGTCGCCGGACCCCCGGGCTGCGCCGGGAGGAGGTCGCCCAGCTGGCCGGGGTGGGCGTCACCTGGTACACCTGGCTCGAGCAGGGCCGCCCGATCAAGGCCAGCGCCCAGGTGCTCGGCGCGGTGGCCGAGACGCTCCGGCTCGATCAGGCCGAGCGGCAGCACCTGTACCGGCTGGCCGATATCGCCGAAGCGGCCAGCGCGCCCGGGGTCACGGGGAACACCTGCGAGCAGGTGCCGCCGGACGTCCAGGGCATCATGGACAGCCTGGTGCCGCTTCCGGCCTCGGTGCTGAACGAGCGGTATGACCTGCTCGGCTGGAATGCGGCGTACGCCGCACTGTGGCCCGGGCTGATCGGCGCCCAGCCGGGCGAGCGCAACATCTTGTGGCAGAACTTCACTCATCCCGACTGCTGCCACCCCTACGTCAGCCGGCACGAGCAGCTCGGCCGGCTGGTCGCCCAGTTCCGGGGCAACTACGGGCGGCACATCGGCGAGCCCGCGTGGACCAGCCTGATCCGCCGCCTCCAGGGAGCCAGCCCGCACTTCGCCCGGCTGTGGGAAGAGCACGACGTGGCCAACCCCGTCACCTACCTCAAGATCTTCCGCCACCCGGCGTTCCCGCGGCTGGCCATGACGAGCACCAGCCTCGGCGTGCTGGCCGTGCCCTGCACCCGGATGGTCGTGTACACGCCCGCGGACGACGAATGCCGGGCCGCGATCGGCCAGCTGCTGGCCGGCGAGGGCGCGGGCGCCCAGTTCCCCTGCGCGCCCGCCCACCGCCAGCGCCGCGCCGAGCTCGCCGCCGCCTCCGCCGTCTGACCCGGCGTCGGGCGAATCCGCCGCAATTCCAGCGGCACGATCCTGGCCCAGATCAGCGGCCTCCAGGCGTCGCTACCAGCCTGCGGCGGCCACCGTAACGGGGCGCGGGGCACTGGCGAGTGCCCCGACCGGCCATGGCCTTGCAGAGCCCGGCCTGTCGTCGATTACTGCTGAGTGTCTGGGAGACAGGTTCGGCGATGACGATCTGGGGTGCGTCAGCGCGGCAGCCCCAGGCGATCCCATCGTAGGTGGTCAGAAATTCATCAATCCCTAAGCAGAGAAGCCATGGACCCCGGGCCTCGAAGTCCTGGTCTGTTCTTCCGCCCCGGCTCCGCAAGCGTTCGAGTTCCTCAGGCTTGGCCGCGTCCTCAGCGTCGACAAGTTCTTGCGGTGAGGCGATCCGCGCCAGGGCCCGCAGTCTCCTCAGCTCACGTACCGGTATCTGTACCTGCGGTTCGCCCGAGCCAGCATCCGGACTGGGCGCGGGACCAGTTGGCTGGACCGTCACGGTAGCCCTCCTTCACGGGGGAAGTCTGGATGGGCTGCTTGAGCACGTCAAGGCTACTCCCGTCACCGGATCCGGCCGACGTAAGGAAGCCCGGCGCGCCGCGCGCGAGGACCGTCTCCCCCGCTACGGAGGCTGGGTGGCGTTCACCACCGACCCGGTCCGCCACGTCCTGGGATGCCTCGTGCGCTGGCACCCGGGCATGGTCGGTCGGTCGTGTCTGTTGCGGGACGAGGAGATCGTTAGCGTATACGGGGCCTTCGAAGGGACCGCGCTGCTGTTCCGGGCGGGCGGCTACTGGTGGGACGGCATCACCTGGTACCGGCCCGCCCAGGTCTGGGATGCGGCAGGCGAGGAGTACCTCCGGCGCCCCGTCCCTGCGGCGGTGACCGTCACCGCGGCGGACCTGCTTACCGCTGGCTATGGTGACCCTTCACGCGGGCGGATCCTGTCGATCACTGAAGTTGACACGGACGCGCCGCTGCCGCCAGGCCAGTGGCTCGATGATCTCGCTCTGTGGGCGCAGCGCGACGCGGGCCGGCGTCCCCTGGCGGGCAGTGTCGTGAAGCTCACCGCACCCGAGCTCACCGGGGACCATCTGGTCAGCGCCGCCGAGATGGCCACGATCGCCGGGATTGCCCCCTCCACCCTGCGGGCCTATATTGCCCGCGGCGAGGCCGACGTGCCGCTGCCCCAAGCTGCGCACGGCGGCCGCAGCGTCTGGTCCCGGCCGGTCGCTGAGGACTGGGCCGAACAGCGGCAGCGCTCAGCTGAGGGCGTCACCACGGCTATCTCCGTCGAATGTGCGGGAGCATCCGTGCCCCCGGGTGTCGCCGAGGTCTGGACCCGCTTCACCCGGGTGTTCTTCTCCTATCTGTGGGAGCGCCCTGCTATACGCCGCCGCTGGGCGCTGCGCTGGCGCACCGAGAAGGCGGCCCGCGAAGTCGCCGAGTCGCTTGGCTGGGAGGTCACCCCGGTAGCGGGCAGCCTGATCCCAGCGGATGACCTGGCCCACCATCAGTCCACGATCTGCTGAACGGCCTCGTCCTGGCCAGCATCCGTGCCGCGAGCTCGAGGGCAAGGCACTGAGCCCGCCGTGCGAAGGACCGCGACGTGGCCGTCTTCTACGCGATCTTGCCCCAGATCGCGCAGTTGCTGCGGTGCATAACCGTCAGCTTCCGCCCGGGAACGCCACACGACGCCGCGATAATTGGCGATGCCGACCGGCGCCTGCGGCATCCCCCGTGAGGTCAGCGAGCCGTCCCTGAGCACCGCCCTGTCCCTCGACGGCGAGCTCGACGAGGCCACCCTAGAGGAATTCCTCAGCCGCGTCCTGACGCCCGGCCACTGACCAAAACGGGCGCGCTGCCGCAGTGCCCGCTTCCCGTATAGGCGCCAGCGCGATGCCCAGCGCCGCGAGCACCACGGCGGCGGTGTCCGGGATCCGGCGGTCAGCCCGTATCCTGCAGGCCCGCCGCTACGCCGCTGACCGCGAGGGGCAGCAGGCGTTGCAAGAGCCCGTTCGGAGACCGGCTACCGCCTGATTAGTGCCATGGCGAAGTCTTGGCCAGGTAGGAGAGCGCCTGCTGGACGAACTGCTCGACGTCACCTCGGTCTAGCCCGGCGGCGGAAATGGATCGCTGCTTGTCCAGCGCAATCTTGATCAGCTCGCGGTCTGGGCCGTGGGTGCGTCCAAGAGCCCACTGACCGCCATCGATCTTGGACACAAGTGCGCCGTCTACTGCAAACCGCCACGCGCGGCACGCGTTGAGCACCGCGTATTCACCGGGGACGTGTTCGGCGCCCCAGCGAAGTTCCCTCGCCAGCTGGGCGAAGACAAGGTCATCGCCAACGGGGCCGAAGACCTCAGCTGCGGAGAGCCCGGGACCAATCAGGCGCCCGGCCCTCCGGCACACGGCAAAGTGCAGGACCAAGTCGGGGTCTCCGCCGAGCAGGTGGCCATCGATGACCTTGGTGTCTTCAGGTGCCGTGGTCAGGTGGAGCTCGAATCCCGGCGCAGCGACGGGAGGCTGAGCGACCCGGAGAGTGACAATGCTCAACTCCAGCCTGCGACCGGGGCAGGGCAGGCGCTGTTCGCTCAGCGCTTCAGCGACAGCCGACTGCTGCGCTGACGTCATCGGGCTATCGCATACGACGAGGACGTTGACATCGCTGCGACGTGCTTCGAACCCGCCCAGCACGGCAGAGCCATGCAGGTAGACACCCGCTAGCTGCGAGCCGGATGCCACGGCCGTGGCTGATACGACTTTCAGCGCGTAGAGCTCCGGCGCCGTGTCCATGATCTGAGAACCTCCGTCTACGACGGTAGTCGTCATCGACGCTGATCCTGCTCCGGGACGGGCGCAACATCGCCTGCGACTCTAGGCGTCAGCGGAGGCTTCCGGGGGCTGCTTCTTGGTGGTCACGCCGTCCAGCGTCGCGGTCATCACGGCACCTCTCCCGCCAGACCGCAGGAATGGCCGATCAGGTCGATACAGACCGTGCGGTCAGCCGGTGTTCTGGAGGCCGGCGGCTACGCCGCTGACCGCGAGCAACAGCAGCCGGTGCAGTTGCTCGCGGCGGGCTGCGAGCTCCGGGTCCTCGGATGCCCCGTCACTGCCCGGCGTGGGCAGCGCCCGCAGCTCGGCGAGGGCCCGCAACTGCAGATGGGACAGCGCATCGACGTATGGGTCGCGCAGGGCCACCGCCCGGGACAGCACGCGCCGGTCAGCCAGCAAACGGTCGTGGCCGGTCACCTCCAGCACCAGCCGCCGGGTCAGGTCGTACTCGCCCAGCACCAGGCTCGCCAGGTCATCACGGCCGCCCAGGGCCAGGTGCCGGGCCGCGATCCGGCGATCGGTCTTGGCCAGGCTCATCTCCGCGCCATCGAACAGCACAGCCAGCAGCGGCCAGCCCCGGTAGGCCTCGCGGACGTCGGCCAGCCCGCCAGGACCCGTGGCCGCGGCGGCCAGGCCGCTGCCCAGGCCGTACCAGCCGGGCAGGTTCAGCCGGGTCTGCGCCCAGGAGAACACCCAGGGAATCGCGCGCAGGTCGTCCAGGCCGATCACGCCGACGCCGCGGCGGGCCGGGCGGGATCCGATCCGCAGCCCGCTGATCTCCTCCAACGGGCTGATCTGGGCCAGCCACTCGGCGAAGCCCGGGGTCTCCACCAGCTCCCGGTAGGCGCGCAGCGCCGCCGCTTCCATCCGCTCGGCCACCGGCCGGGAGCGGCGGGCGGCCTCCGCGTTGCGCTCGCCGACCACCGGCGAGGAGGCGAGCAGCACCGCGGAGGTGACCTGTTCCAGATGACGCTGGGCGATCACGGGGTTCGCGTACCGCGCGAAGATCACCTCACCCTGCTCGGTGACCTTGAACCGGCCGTCCACAGAGCCGGGGGCCTGGGCCAGGACCGCACGCCCCGCCGGGCCGCCGCCCCGGCCCAGCGCGCCGCCCCGGCCATGGAACAGGGTCAGCCGCACCGAGTGGCGGGCCGCCCAGCGGGCCAGCTGGCCCTGCACGTCGAACAGCCGCAGGGTCGCCCCGACCGGCCCGAGTTCCTTAGCCGAGTCGGAGTAGCCGAGCATGACCTCGAGCTGGCGGCCGTTCGCGGCCAGCCGCTCCGCGACCGGCTCCAGCTCCAGCATCTCGTCCAGCACCCGGGTGGCGTGGTTCAGGTCGTCGCCGCTCTCGAACAGCGGGACCACGTCCAGCACGGGCGGCTGGCCGCTGCGCGTCGCGCGGCGGGCCAGTTCGTGAACGGCGGCGATGTCGGCCGCCGACCGGGTGAAGCTGACCACGTAGCGGCGGCAGGCATCCACCCCGAAGCGGTCCTGGATCCAGCCGACTGCCCGGAGCGTGGCCAGCACCTCAGCGGTCTGCGCGGACAGCGTGCCGCCCTCGGTGACCTCGCGCAGCGCGCGGGCATGCACCGCGCTGTGCTGGCGGATCTCCAGGCTGGCCAGGTGGAAGCCGAACGTCTCGGCCTGCCAGATCAGCTGCTGCAGCTCACCGAACGCCTGCCGGGTGGCGCCCGCGGCGGCCAGCGAATCCTGCACCAGGCGCAGGTCGGCGAGGAAGTCCCCGGCGCCGGGGTAGGCCAGGTCCGCGTGCCGGAGCCGGGTCGCCTCGAGCCGCCGGGCCAGGTAGAGCAGGTAGGTCCGGTACGGCTCGTGCGGCGAGCGGGCCGCCAGATCCGCGAGCAGCTCCGGATGGGCCGTCTCAGCCGCCTCCAGGGCCACGGCGAACTCAGCGGACGGCGGCGCCGCCTCCGCGTTGACGGTGAGCGCGCGCCCGATCCTGGTGGTCGCGTTCTCCAGCGCGCGCAGCACATGGTCGGCCTGGATGGCCGCGGTCTCCCTGGTGACCTGGGCGGTCACGAACGGGTTGCCGTCCCGGTCGGCGCCCACCCAGCTGCCATAACGGAGGAAAGCGCGGACCGCCGGGGCGCCGGGCCCGGCGCCGGCCTCACGGTGGGCCTCGTCCAGCGCCCGGTACACCCGGGGCACGACCTGGAAGATGGTCTCGTCGAACGCGGCCATCACCGTGCGGACCTCGTCGATCGGGGTCATGGCGCTGGCCCGCAACTGTGACGTGCGCCAGAGCAGGTCGATCTCCTCGCGCAGCCGGCGCCGCGTCTCCGCCTGCTCCGCGGCCCCGCGCCGGTCGTCATCCAGCGCGGTCACCAGGTCGCTGATCCGGCGCAGCGCGGTGGCCACGGCCCGGCGCCGCGCCTCGGTGGGGTGAGCGGTAAGGACCGGGTGCACGCGCAGCCGGGCGAGCAGGTCGTCGAGATGCCCGGGACCCTGCTCGCGGCGGAATTCGGCGACCGAGGCGGCGAGTGACTCGCGGACCGGCGCCTGCCCGGTGTCCTGCTCTCGCAGCGCGCGGACCCGCTGCAGCTCCTCGGCCAGGTTGGTGAGGTGGAAATAGACGGTGAACGCCCGGGCCACCAGCTCCGCCCGGTCCAGCGGCCAGCTGGCCACCAGGGCCGCGATCTCGTCCCCCGCCGGGTCCGCGTGCAAATCCCCAGGGCCATCGGTATTGCCGCCGGGAGAGCTAACATCGGCGGCGCCGTGGCTGGCCCGGGCCGCGATCACCGCCTGGCGCAGTCTCTCGACGTCGTCGAGCAGATCCTGGCCGCCCGACTCACGGAGCACCTCGCCGAGCATGTCGCCGAGCAACCGGACATCGCGGCGCATCCGCCCGGGAAGCTGCTGCCGGTCGGCGTCACGGGTGGGCGCCGCGGCGGGTGCGCCCGCCGGCGGGGCCTCGGCGTCGGCATCCTGGCTCACGCGCGACAGCCTAATGGCCCGGGGCCGGGCACCTACCGCCGCCCGATCCCCAGCGCCCCTGGCGGCTACCCTGTCCGCTATGACCAGCGAAGTTCAGGACCGGGACGGATCCGAGCAGGGTGCTGCCGCGGACCACGATGGCCCGGCGGCCCAGGACGCGACCCCGCACACCACGGCCGGCAAGATCGCCGACCTGCAGCGCCGCCGGGACGAGGCGATCCACGCCGGCTCGGCGCGGGCGGTGGAACACCAGCACGCCAAGGGCAAGATGACCGCCCGGGAGCGGGTGGAGCGGCTGCTCGATCCGAGCTCGTTCACCGAATTCGACGAGCTCGCCCGGCACCGGGCCACCGATTTCGGGGTCGCCGCGAACCGGCCCTACGGCGACGGCGTCGTCACCGGGTACGGCACCATCGACGGCCGCCCCGTCTGCGTGTTCAGCCAGGACTTCACCGTCTTCGGTGGCTCGCTGGGCGAGGTCTACGGCGAGAAGATCGTCAAACTGATGGACCACGCGCTGAAGACGGGCTGCCCGCTGATCGGCATCAACGACGGCGGCGGCGCGCGCATTCAGGAAGGCGTGGTCGCCCTGGGGCTGTTCGCCGAAATTTTTTTCCGCAACGTCACCGCGTCGGGCGTCATCCCCCAGATATCCCTGATCATGGGGCCGTGCGCCGGAGGCGCCGTGTACTCCCCCGCCATCACCGATTTCACGCTGATGGTCGAGGGCACCTCGCACATGTTCATCACCGGCCCGGATGTGATCAAGACGGTGACCGGGGAGGAAGTGAGCTTCGAGGAACTCGGCGGCGCCAGCGCGCACAACACCAAGTCCGGGGTTGCGCACTATCAGGCCAAGGACGAGGACGACTGCCTGGAATTCGCCCGGGAACTACTGTCCTACCTGCCGTCCAACAACCTCGACGATCCGCCGGTGATCGATCCGCCGGATGATCCCAGGGCCAGCCTGGAGATCGCGGAGTCCGATGGGGAACTCGACACGCTGATCCCGGACTCGCCGAACCAGCCGTACGACATGCACGACGTGATCACCCGGGTCCTGGACGACGGGGAGTTCCTGGAGGTTCACGCCGGCTTTGCGCAGAACATCGTGGTCGGGTTCGGCCGGATCGAGGGCGCGAGCGTGGGCGTGGTAGCCAACCAGCCGATGCACTTCGCGGGCACCCTGGACATCGACGCGTCGGAGAAGGCGGCCCGGTTCGTCCGGACCTGCGACTGCTTCAACATTCCCGTGCTGACGTTCGTGGACGTGCCCGGCTTCCTGCCTGGCACCGGGCAGGAGTGGGGCGGGATCATCCGCCACGGCGCCAAGCTGATCTATGCCTACGCGGAGGCCACGGTGCCGAAGGTCACGGTGATCACCCGTAAGGCGTACGGCGGCGCCTATGACGTGATGGGCTCCAAGCACCTGGGCGGGGACATCAACCTGGCCTGGCCGACGGCCCAGATCGCGGTCATGGGCGCACAGGGGGCGGTGAACATCCTCTACCGGCGGGAACTGGCCGGCGCGGAGGACCCGGACGCACTGCGCGCGCAGCGGGTCGAGGAGTACGAGGACACTCTGGCCAATCCCTACATCGCGGCCGAGCGCGGCTACGTGGACGCGGTGATCCGGCCGGCCGAGACCCGGGCGCAGGTCACCCGGGCGCTGCGGACGCTCCGGACCAAGCGGCAGACCCTTCCACCGAAGAAGCACGGCAACATCCCGCTCTGAGCACGACAAATTGTAGTTATCCGGCTACACGGGGGTCAACTCAGGCTGTGCTTCTGCGCCGGGAAGTGCGGGTCCGGCAGTAGAGTCGGGAGTGCCATGACCGACATCGTCTCGCCGCTGCCCACGCTCGCGCGTTACGCGATCATGATCGATGTCGGCTATATCTACGCCGCGGCGGGCGAACTCCTGTTCAGTGTCGGCTCCCGGCGAGAGTACCGGGTCGACACGGACAAGCTGATCCAGGCGCTCACCCGCCACGCCGACGGCCTGGTCCGGGGCGAACTGCTCCGGGTCTACTGGTACGACGCGGCCCGGGACCGGGTGCCCACCATCGACCAGCGGGTGATCGCCCAGATGGCCCGGGTCAAGCTGCGGCTCGGCAATCTGAACGCGCGCGGCCAGCAGAAGGGCGTGGACGCACAGATCCGCGCGGACATGGAAGCCCTGGCCCGGCACCGGGCGATCACCGACGCGGTCCTGGTGGCCGGCGACGAGGACATGGTGCCCGCGGTCGAGGCGGCCCAGGCGTTCGGCACCCGGGTGCACCTGTGGGGTGTGGAACCGCCGTTCGGCACGAACCAGGCCGAGCGCCTGGTCTGGGAATCCGACACCGTGGAGATCCTCGACCGGGCCTTCCTCGAGCCGTACTTCACCAGGATCCCGCCGCCCGAGCCGGTGCCGGCTGCTCTGTCAGCCCAGCCGGCCGGGGTGCCCTCTCCCGCCCAGTTGTTCGAGCGCCGGCACGGTGCCCGGCCGCCGCAGCGTGCGGCGTCACACCCGGCCCTCAGCCATCCGTCCCCCGGCCAGCCGGCCGTGAGCCAGCCGTCGCTCAGCCAGCCCGGCCTAGGTCAGCCAGCACTGGGTCCGCCGGGCTTGGGCCAGGCCAGGCCTGGGCCAGGCTGGGCTGGGCCAGTCAGCACTATCCAGCAGGCTGGGCCCGGACCGGCAGCGGGTCGAGGAAGCCGGCGAGCACGTGGCCCAGAAGTGGATCCTCACCCGGGGCGAGGACAACATCCGGGACCTGCTGCCCGGGCCGATCCTGCCGCCCGTGATCGACAAGGAACTGCTGGTCGAAGCGGAGAAGGAACTCGGCGCGTCGTTGCGGCCCTACCAGGAGGCCCGGGAGTGGCTGCGGGACGCCTTCTGGGAACGGGTCCGCCGGCAGTTCGGGATCGGGAGCGGCAGATCATGACCGGTGAGCCGGGCGAGAGCCCGCTGTTCGCGGTGGTGTCGGGGCACCCTGACGCCGAGGATCTAGCCGCGCTGACCGCGGTCCTGGCGGCCCGGCTGGCCGCCCGCCAGCGGGCTGCGGTGGCACAGGCCCCGGCCCGCCCGGTCCGGTCAGCCTGGCTCGACCGCGCAGCGCTCACCCGGGCCCCGCTGCGCCCCGGTCCCGGCGCCTGGCGCCGCTCAGCCCTCCCAGCCTGAGGCCAACAACGATCCGTCAACGTGGTGCCTTTTGCCCCGCCGGCGGGGCAAAAGGCACCACGTTAAGGCGGGCGGCGGTCGCCTGGGGCTGGCGCCGTCGGGGGCTCGGCCGGGGCGGCAGGATCGCCGCCGAGCTGGGCGATGATCTTGGACAGGGCACTGCGCAGGTGGTCTCGTTCGGCCTTGGTCAGCGTGGCGGTCATGCGCTGCTCCAGTTCGTCCCGCTCCTGCTCGATGGCCCGGCGCACGGAGCGGGCCCGGTCGGTGAGATACAGCCGGACCAGGCGGGCGTCCGCCGGGTCGGGCTTGCGGACTAGCAGGCCCGTGGTGGCCATCCGGTTGGCGGACTTGACCACGGTCGGCGTGGCGACGTGCAGGCGGCTGGCCAGTTCACCGGGGGTCAGCCCGTCGGTCTCCCAGAGGACTTCCAGAAGCAGGTTCTGTCCGACCCGCACGCCGTGCCGGCTCATCGCCTCGTCCGCGGCGGCGCGCGCCAGCTTGGACGCCCGGGTGAACAGCGCGAGAAGCTCGTTCATGATCCGATAGTAGACAAGTCGCTGGCCGGCTACCGACCGGCACGCGTAGGCTACTCATTAGCCGGCTATCGAGAAGTGAGCGTGTTGCGGGTCAGGCGAACTCCGCGCTAGCGCTGTAGCGACCAGGCCGAGGGCGGGAGGAGCAGCATGCGCCTGAGTTTCGGGATCAAGACATCCCAGATGGGCCTCACCTACACCGACATCCTCCGGGTCTGGCAAGACGCCGAGCGCGTCCCGTTGTTCGAGCACGGCTGGCTCTGGGACCACATGGTCCCGCTGCGCGGCGACGTGCGCGGGGCGGCGCTGGAGGCCTGGACCTTGCTCGGCGCGCTCGCCGCGCAAACCCAGCGGCTGCGCCTCGGCGTGATGGTGACCAGCAACCGGCTACGCAACCCGGCATTGCTGGCCAAGATGGCGGCCACGGTGGACGTGATTTCCGCGGGACGCCTGGACTTCGGGATCGGCGCGGGTGGCAGCCAGCTACCTGGGGCGCCGGACGAGCTGGCCGCGGTCGTGCGCCGCGAGTTCGAGGCCTACGGGGTGCCCATCGTCCCGGCCGGCGAGGCAGTCGGCGCGCTGGCCGAGGCGTGCACAGTGATCCGCCGGATGTGGACTGAGGACGAGCAATTCGACTTCACCGGCCGGTACTACCGCCTGCGCGGCGCCGTGTGCGAGCCGAAGCCGGTGCAGCGGCCCCACCCGCCGTTCATGATCGGAGCCGGCGGCGAACGGGCCGCGCTCCGGGTCGTCGCCGAGCACGCGGACATTTGGAACTGCCCGGCCCGCACCGCCGCGGAATTCCGGCACAAGAGCCGGGTCCTCGACGAGCACTGCGCGGAGGCCGGGCGCGACCCGGCCCAGATCGCCCGGTCCATGCAGATCCTGGTGCGCCCCGGAGATCCGGCGGCCTCCCGGGCCCTGCTGCTCGAGCTGATCGACGCGGGCGCCACGCACCTCGTGCTCGCGCCGGTCCCTCCGTGGCCCGACCGGCCGGCCCAGTGGCTGGCCGACGAGGTGGCCGCGCCGGTCGCCGCGCAGCTGGCCAGCCTGAGCTGACCAGCGCCAGCTGACCAGCAGCTGAGTGACAAGGTCCGATTCCCGCCAGCACCACGCGCTGGCCTGGCATTTAATCAGGGTATGACCCTCGATCCCGACACCTGCTACCAGGCTGTGGTGGCCCGCGACCCGCGCTTCGACGGGCGCTTCTTCACCGCGGTCACCAGCACCGGTATCTACTGCCGGCCAATCTGCCCGGCGCGGACCCCGGCCCGGGGCAACATGAGGTTCTTCGCGCACGCGGCGAGCGCGGAGGCGGCCGGCTTCCGGGCCTGCCGCCGGTGCCGCCCCGAGGCCAGCCCGGGGTCGCCCGAATGGAACGTCCGGGCCGATCTGGCCGCCCGGGCGGTGCGGCTGATCGCGGAGGGCTACGTCGATTCCCACGGGATCGGTGGCCTGGCCGCGCGGCTGGCGGTCACCCAGCGGCATCTGCACCGGCTGCTCGTGGCCGAACTGGGCGCCGGGCCGCAGGCCCTGGCCCGGACCGCGCGGTTGCAGACCGCGCGACGGCTGCTGGCCGAGACCAGCATGCCGATCACCGAGGTCGCGTTCGCCAGCGGCTTCTCCAGCGTCCGGCAGTTCAACGCGAGCGTGCGCGAGTCCTCGGGCCGCAGCCCGTCGCAGCTGCGCGCCCGGGCCTGGCGCACCGGCCCCGGGGGCCAGGGAGCGCGGGACTCGGCCGGCATCCCGGGCACCTGGCTCACCCTCCGGCTGACTTACCGTGAGCCCTTCGACGCGGCTGGATGGCTGGGCTTCCTGGCCGCGCGGGCCATTCCGGGGGTGGAGCAGGTCACCGGGGACCGTTACACCCGGTCCGTGCCGACCGCCGCGGGGCCGGGGATCATCGAGCTCATCCCCCGGCCAGGTCAGGGCCACGTGCTGCTCCGGGCCCGGCTGAGCGGGCTCGGGGCGGTCAATCCGGTGGTCAGCCGGGCCCGGCGGCTGCTCGACGCCGACGCCGACCCGGCCGCGATCGGCGCCGCGCTGGCTGCCGACGGCCTGCTCGCCCCGCTGGTCCGGGCCCGGCCCGGGCTGCGGGTGCCCGGCGCCTACGACGGGTTCGAGCTGGCGGTTCGCGCGGTCCTCGGGCAGCAGGTCTCGGTCGCCGCGGCGAGCACGTTCGCGGGCCGCCTGGCCGCCCGGTACGGCACCCCGCTGGCTGCCGCCGCGACGGACGTGGCCGCCGGCGTCATTACCGAGGCGCCGGCCGGCGCTACCCAGGCGCGGCCGGGCCCGCCTGCGCTGAGGGTGGTGTTCCCCGGTCCGGAGGTCCTGGCCGAGGCCGACCTGACCGGCCTCGGGCTCACCACGGCCCGGCAGCGGACCATTCGCGCGCTCGCCGCGGCGGTCGCGGGCGGGCGGCTCACCCTGGATCCCGGCGCCGACCCCGGGGAGATCGCGGCCCGGCTAGCCGGGCTGCCGGGCATCGGGCCCTGGACCATCGGCTACATCCTGATGCGCGCGGCCGCGGACCCGGACGCGTTCCCCGAGGCCGACCTGGGCCTGCGCCGCGGCCTGGCCCGGATCGGCGCCCCAGCCGGGCACCCGGCGCGCTGGCGTCCGTGGCGCGCGTACGCGGCCATGCACCTGTGGACCTGGCCGGCCGAGCCGGACGTGACCCGGCTGACCCAGCCGGAAGTGCTCGCGCCCGCGAGCTGACCCCGTGAGCTGGAGGAGTGAGTAATGCCGCAGCCGGCTGCCCCGTCGGCCACCACCGTGCTGGCGACGGTCGTGGACACCCCGATCGGCCCGCTCAGCCTGCTCGCCCGGGACGGCCGGCTGATCGCGGGCGGATTCACCGCGGATCCGGCGCAGATGCACGCCCGGCTGGACCGGGGGCTGCGCGCTCTGCCCCGGGAGACCGCCGACCCGGGTGATCTGCCCTGGCTTATCAAGCCCATCGCCGGCTACTTCGATGGCGACCTGCAGGCCCTGGACGCGATACCGGTGTACCAGCCGGGCGCGCCGTCCCGGCAGCGGCTGTGGGCCGCGCTGCGCGCCGTGCCGCCGGGCGGCACGGCCACCTACACCCAACTGGCCGCGCAGGCGGGCTGTCCGCAGGCGCCGCGGGCCGCCGGGGCGGCGTGTGCCCTTAACCTGATCGCGCCCGTGGTCCCGTGCCACCGGGCGCTGCGGAGAGATGGCAGCCTCGGCGGGTACTACTACGGCCTGGACCGCAAGACATGGCTGCTGCGCCACGAGGGTGTCCCGGGCAGGTAGCCCGGCGAGCGTGCGGGCCAGGTGCCAGTTCCCGGACGGTCCGGGGCCTGGCTGGGGTCGGCGACCCCGGTCTCTGTGCGGACCGGTCCGGGCCTGGCTCCGGTCGGCAGCCCGGTGTTACCGGGCAGAGCCGTCCGGTCCCCGGCCAGGTCCGTCCAGTCCCGCAGCAGGGCCGTCTGATCTCCGCCAGTGCCGTCCGATCTCCGCCAATGCCGTCCGATCCCCTGGAAGAGCAGCGGAAACCCAGGCAGGCTGGGCTGGACAGGTCCCGCCATGGGCCGCTCCGGGACCGGGTTACGAGACCGGCGCCGCGGGTGGGGTTCGTTGCGGAAAAGCGGGGGCCATCGCCCGTGCTGCCCGGGGATGCTGAAATGGCCGCGCCTGCGACGGTGACCTTCCGCAACGAGCCGCCGGTCACGGATGCATGATCGCAGGGACGGCCCCGGCCCGGGGTATCTCGTGGCCCGGTCCCCCGTGAGCAGCGCGGCGTATGCTCGCCTAAACTCCTCGGCAGTCGGGAGGAGAGGATTCGTGCGCAAGGTGCTTATCGCGAATCGTGGCGAGATCGCGGTCCGCGTAGTGCGGGCCTGCCGGGACGCCGGGCTGGGCAGTGTGGCCGTATACGCAGAATCTGATTTCGACGCCCTGCACGTCGCGATGGCCGATGAGGCCTACGCGCTCGGCGGTCCGAGCCCCGCGGAGAGCTACCTCAGCATCGAGAAGATCCTCGCGGTGGCGGCCGAGTCCGGGGCCGACGCCGTCCACCCCGGCTACGGCTTCCTGGCCGAGAACGCCGGGTTCGCCCAGGCGGTCACCGGCGCCGGGCTGATCTGGATCGGGCCCCCGCCGTCCGCCATCGAAGCCCTGGGCGACAAGGTGGCGGCGCGGCAGATCGCCGCCACGGTCGGCGCCCCGATGGCCGCGGGCACAGACGGGCCGGTCAGCGGGGTAGAGGAAGTCGACGCGTTCGTGTCCCGGCACGGCCTGCCGGTCGCCATCAAGGCGGCGTTCGGCGGCGGCGGCCGGGGCCTGAAGGTGATCCGCCAGCCGGGCGAGATCAGCGAGGCGTACGAGTCCGCGGTCCGCGAAGCCGTGGCGGCGTTCGGCCGCGGCGAGTGCTTCGTCGAGCGCTACCTGGACCGGCCACGGCATGTGGAGACGCAGTGCCTCGCCGACGGCCACGGGAACGTGGTGGTGATCTCCACCCGGGACTGCTCGCTGCAGCGCAGGCACCAGAAGCTGGTCGAGGAGGCGCCCGCGCCGTTCCTGTCCCCCAGCCAGGTCGAGCAGCTCTACCAGGCCTCCAAGGCCATCCTGCGGGAGGCAGGTTATGTGGGCGCGGGGACCTGTGAATTTCTGGTCGGGCAGGACGGCACGGTGTCGTTCCTCGAGGTCAACACCCGGCTTCAGGTCGAGCACCCGGTGTCGGAGGAGGTCACCGGCATCGACCTGGTCCGGGAGATGTTCCGCATCGCGGACGGCCAGGAACTCGGGTACACCGACCCGGAGCCACGCGGGCACTCGATCGAGTTCCGCGTCAACGCCGAGGACCCGGGCCGGAACTTCCTGCCCGCTCCCGGCACCATCACCGAGCTCAACTGGCCGTCCGGCCCGGGAGTGCGGGTGGATGCGGGCTACGCGCAGGGGATGACCGTCCCGCAGGCCTTCGACTCGCTGCTGGCCAAGCTCATCATCACCGGGGCCAGCCGGACCGAGGCGCTGGAGCGGGCCCGCCGCGCGCTGGACGAGTGCGTGGTCGGCGGAATGCCCACCGTCCTTCCCTTCGACCGCGCGGTGGTCCGCGATCCGGCCTTCACGGCCGAGCCGTTCTCGGTGCACACCCGGTGGATCGAGACGGAGTTCGAGAACGCGATCGAGCCCTGGTCCGGGCCCGCGCCCGCCAGGAAGACGGCCAGCCACCGCGGGAGCGGATCACCGTGGAGGTGGGCGGCAAGCGGCTCGAGGTGGTCCTCCCGGCCGGGCTGGGGGCGGTGGCCGGGCCGGGCCGGCGCCCGCCGCGTCCCGGCGGCCTGGCCGCGGCCGGCGGGACGGCGCTGCGGCGGCCGCTCCGGCCAGCGGTGACGATCTCGTCAGCCCGATGCAGGGCACCATCACCAAGATCGTTGCGGCCGAGGGGGATCAGGTCTCGGCGGGTGACACCATCGTGGTGCTGGAGGCGATGAAGATGGAGCAGCCGCTGACCGCGCACAAGGACGGCATCGTGACCGGGCTGGGCGTGGAGATTGGCCAGACGGTGTCGGCCGGTGCGGTTATCTGCAAGCTCGAGGGCTAGCGGCGCGGCCTGGCGCAGTTGCCTGGCGCAGCCGGTGGGCAGCCGGTGGGGCAGCCGGTGTGGACGCCCGGCGGCCGGGCGGGCGGCTGCGCGGGTGGCCGCGGCTGGGAGACTGGAAACATGCCTCCCCCGCCCGCCGTCACCACCGCCCCGCGCCGCCGGGGCGCCGAGGGTGCACCGTGGAGACCTCGTTGACCAGGCTGCCTGGCGACCCCGGCCCGCTCGGGTGGCTGCGGTTCGCCTACGGTTTCCGGCTCCCGGCCGAGAACGTGCACTGGGTACGGCACGAGCTGACCGACGCGGGGTGGCGGGGCCGGACCGTGCTCCGGCATCTGGCCGTCATGATCCCCGTCTGCGCGATCGTGGTCACCGTGCTGGCGATCCTGCTCCCCGCCCCGCTCTGGGTCAGCCTGACCATGGTGGCCCTCATCCTGTGCGGCAGCCTGTTCACGGTGACCGTCTACGCGGATGACCTGCGGGCCAACCGGCTGCGCCAGCACGGCCTGCCGGTCCCCAAGGACCCCGACCTGGGCCACCCCACCCACTGACCCGTCCTCGCATCTCCGGATCCCTGCGGCCCGCCCCGGAGTCTAGAGCGCCAGGGCCCCACCGCCCCATTCGTCACGCCGGCTCCTCCAGTCACGTTACGGCGGTGCCGGAGGGCAGCAGGGATCAGCGGCGGCCGCTGGCCGGGAGCATGAGCCGGCGGGCCGCCTCGGTCAGGCTGCCCGACAGCGACGGGTACACCGCGAACGTGTGGGCCATCTGGTCCACGGTCAGCGACTGCTCCACGGCCAGCGACACGCCCAGGATCAGCTCGCTGGCCCGCGGCGCGACCACCACCCCACCGAGCACGATCCCGGTCCCGCGCCGGGCGAACAGCTTCACGAACCCGTCCCGGAAGCCCTGCATCTTGGCCCGGGCGTTGGTGGCCAGCGGGAGCTTGACCGCGACCGCGTCCTCGGCGCCCGATTCGACCGCCTTCGCGGTCACCCCGACGGTGGCGATCTCCGGGTCCGTGAAGATCGTCGCGGCCACATGATCCAGCCTGATCGGCTGCACGGCCTCGCCGAGCGTGTGCCACATGGCGATCCGGCCCTGCATGGCCGCCACCGACGCGAGCATCATCACGCCGGTGCAGTCACCGGCCGCGTACACCCCGCGGGCCGTGGTCCGGGACACCCGGTCCACCTCGACGAAGCCCCGGCCGTCCAGGGTGACCCCCGCCTCCTCCAGGCCCAGGTCCCGGGTGGCAGGCTCCATGCCCACCGTGAGCAGGCAGTGCGAGCCGCGGACGGTCCGGCCGCCTTCCAGCGTGACCAGCTACGCCGTCGCGGGTCCGCTTGACCGCCGCCGCGCGGGACCGGCTCAGCACCATCATCCCGCGGCGCCGGAACACGTCCTCCAGCACCACGGCGGCGTCCGCGTCCTCGTGCGGGAGCACCCGCTCCCGCGAGGAGACCAGGGTGACCTGGGAACCGAGGGCCTGGTAGGCGCTGGCGAACTCGGCGCCGGTCACCCCCGAGCCGACGACGATAAGCTCGGGCGGCAGCTCGGGCAGGTCGTAGAGCTGGCGCCAGTTCAGGATGCGCTCGCCATCGGGCTCCGCGCCGGGCAGCACCCGGGGCATCGCCCCGGTGGCGATGAGCACGGCGTCGGCCTGGATCCGCTGACCGTCCACGATGACCGTGTCCGGCCCGCCCAGCCCGCCACGGCCGGTGATGGTCTCCACGCCCTCGGCGGCCAGTCGCTTCGCCACATCCGCGGACTGGGCCTGGGCCAGCGCCTTGACTCTCGCGTACAGCCGGGGTGCGTCCACGGACGCGTGGCTGCGCCCCGCGCGGACCGCGGAGGCACGCCCCGATACCGCCCCGCGCGCCGGGGCCCCGCTGGCCGGGTCAGCACCCACCCGGATGCCCAGGTCTTCCGCGCCGTACACCACCGACATCGTGGTCGACGTGGCGATGAGGGTCTTGGAGGGCACGCAGTCGGTCAGCACGCAGGCGCCACCCAGGCCATCGCTGTCCACCACGGTCACCTGGGCGCCGAGTTGCGCGGCGACCAGGGCCGCCTCGTATCCGCCCGGGCCGCCGCCCAGGATGACGATTCTCGCGTGCGGCTGGTTCACGCTGCCTCATTCTTCCCGGCCGCCCGGATACCGCGCACCCCGCCCTCCCGCCTGGCCCTCCGCCGGAGCACCAGGCCCTCCCGCCCGCGCACCGGCCCTCCCGCCGTCGCACCCGGCCCTCCCGCCGGCGCACCCTGCTTCCCGGTCTCCGGAGATCTGCCGCAACGACGCGTTGCATGGTTACGCTGGTGAGCCGTGGAGCTGTACGCGGCCTATGCCACCAATATGGACCCCTCACTGATGGCCGAACGCTGCCCGCATTCGCCCATGCGGGGCAACGGCTGGCTGGAAGGCTGGCGGCTCACCTTCGGCGGCGAGGACATTAGCTGGGAAGGTGCCCTGGCCACCGTCGTGGAGGACCAGGCCGACCGGGTCTTCGTGGTCCTGTACGAACTGCATGACCTGGACGAACAGGTACTGGACCACTGGGACGGCGTACACCTCGGCTACTTCCAGAAGCTCAGGGTCCGGGTGCAGACGCTGGACGGTGACGTGGCGGCCTGGCTCTACGTGCTCAACGACTACGAGGGCGGCCTGCCCTCGGCGCGTTATCTGGGCATCGTGGCGGACGCGGCCGAGATGGCGGGCGCACCCGCCGACTACGTGGCCGGGCTGCGCAGCCGGCCCTGCGCCTCACTGGGAACCTAAGACCCGCAAGAACGAGGCGATCTCGGCCCGCAACGACCGGGCGTCCAGGCCGTGCGCCGCCTGATGCTCGGCAGGCGTGCCGTACCGGCGCAGCTCGCGTCGTCCGACACCGAGCCCGAGGATCCGGTGCGGCAGGTCGCGCAGCGCCTCGGCCACCGCGGGCACCGAGGTGCCCGCCAGGTAGGGCTCGACCAGGACCACGTCTGGAGCCTGCAGGCTGTCCCGCAGCGTCGCCACGTCCAGCGGCCGGATGGTGGCCGCGTACAGCACGGTGACGTCGAACCCGAGGGTCGCGTCCACCACGGCGTCGGCCAGCGGGCCGACCGCGAGCACCGTGCCCCGGCTCCCGCGGCGCAGCATGGTGCAGCCGGCCTGGCTCACCGTCCAGCGGGACCGCGTTGGCCTCGGTGGACAGCCGCACGTAGACCAGCCCGTTCCCGCGGGCCGCCGCGCGGATCTGGCGCTCAGCCTCGTCGGGATGCCCGGGTACGTGGACGGTCCAGCCCGGCAGCGTGCCCAGCAGCGCCACGTCACCCGGCGACTGATGGGTGCGCCCGTTGTCGGAGTAGTCGTAGGACGCGCCCGCGCTGACCAGCACCGCGCCCGCCCTGCGCGGCCTGGTGGTTGAGGTCCAGCTTGATCTGCTCGAAGGGGCGCTCGACCAGGAAGCTGGCGAACGTGTGCGCGATCGGCCGTATCCCGGCCAGGGACAGCCCGCCCGCCACGCTGATCAGCAGTTGCTCCCGGATCCCCACGTTGATCACCCGGTCCGGGTAGCGGGTCGCGGCCGGCCGGAAGCTGTCCGCCGAGATGTCGGCGACCACCACGGCCAGCCGCGGGTGCTCGGCCAGCAGGTCCGTCGTGACCGCGGTGAAGCGTTCGCGCATGGTCTCCATGACCGTCTCCTATCGCGTCGGTGCAGCGGGCCCGGCAGGCGCCGGCGGCGCGGCGGCTGGCGGTGGCGGTGCAGCGGGCGTGGGCGGCGCGGCGGAGCCGGAGGACTTGGGCTCGACGACCGCGGCTACCATGTGCGGCCGGCCGGGATGCGCCACGGTGAACGCGGCCTCCAGCGCGTCGTGATCCCGTCCGGAGACCCTGGACACCGACCAGCCCTCGACGGCGAACCGGGTCTCCACCCCGCCTGGCCAGCCGTAGGTGGACGAGGAGTTGTCCACCACCACGACGTGCAGCGTGTCGAGCCGGGCGGCCCGGGCGAACGCGATCGCCTCGTGGTTGGAACCCTCATCCAGCTCGGCGTCCCCGGTCAGCACGAACACCCGCGCATCCGCCAGGCCCCGGGCTCTCAAACCCAGCGCCATCCCCACCGCCAGCGGCAGGCCGTGGCCGAGCGATCCGCTGGAGACTTCCACTCCCGGCACCAGGACCCGGTCCGGATGCAGCCCGAGATTGGAGCCGAACGCGCCGAAACCGGGCAGGTCCGCGGGATCCAGGAAGCCCTTGGCCGCGAGCACCGCGTAGTAGGCCATCGGCCCGTGTCCCTTGGACATCACGAAGCGGTCCCGCGCGTCGTCCCCGGCGGTCTGCGGCGTGACCCGCAGCACCCGGTCGTAGAGCACCCAGAGCACGTCCAGGGTGGAGGTGGCGGCCTGGTCGTGCTTGTCGTCGCCGGTCATCAGCGACATCAGGCCCGGCAAGTCAGCGAAGGTCGCGGGCGGGCGGTGGTTCGCGGTCATCGTCATGACCTCATGCTCTGACTTAAAGCGCGCTTGAAGTCAAATGGGATTTTGCTGGGTGCGGCAATTCCGGGCCGCCTATCCGGGCCAGCTCGCCGGCCGGCCTCAGGCCAGCGTCAGGGCCAGCAGGATCAGCAACGGAACCACCATGGCCGCGATGGGGCCCCAGCTCCAGCGCACCTGGGCGGCGGCGGGAGCCGCGACCGGGGCGCTACCCGAACCCGCGTCCGCGGTGGAGGCGTCTCCCCCGGTGGAGGCGTCTCCCCCAGCCGGGGCGTCTCCCCCAGCGGAGGCGGGCGCTGCGGCGGGCGGCAGAGCGCAGCACCCGGGCCCGTTCGTCCAGCTGCCGGGCGATGAACTCGGCCGCCGACCCGGCCAGGGCCGCCTGGGCCGCGTCGGGGAGCCGGGCGTACCCGGGCGCCGGGGCCATCCCACGGCGCGCGGCACGGCGGGCCCGCAACTCGCTGCCGGGTCCTCGAGCGCCCCGTGGACTGCACCGCCCAGCTGTGCACGATCTTCTCCCCGGCCGTCCGCCTGCTCCCTCGCCCGGCCTCTCCCCCGGCTTGTCCTCACCCGCATGCTCCCGGCCGGACTGCGGTAGTGCACCCGGACGTTGTGGACCAGATCCACCTGGGTCACCGCGGGCCACGGCACCTCATGCACCCGCAGCGGGTTCACCACGGTGATGCCCGCGGCGCCGGCCACGATGCGGGGGCGCAGCGCGCACGCATACATGATCCCGGTGATCGCGATGACCACGGACGCCGTGACCAGCGCGGCGTGGTCATGGTGACCGAGCGCCAGCACGATCAGCAGCACGACCGCGAACGCCATCCACGCCCACCACGCCACCAGGGATCCGCTGGTCCGGTAGACCTGCCGCTCGCCGGGCAGATCCGTCCGCGTAAACACCGCCACTGTGCTCCATGTCACCAGGACTGGCCACCCTGCGCTGACCCGGTCGCCAGAACACGATAACCCCCGGTGAGCTTGCGCCCGCAGCCGATACCGGCCGGGACCGGTACCGGCCAGCGGCCGGAACTCAGGCGTTCGCGGCGTCCGCAAAGGGCTCGGGAGCGGCCGCGCTGCCGCGGACCGCGGTGAGTGCGGCCGCGGCCAGCAACCGCAACCCGACGGCGATCGCGCGCTCATCGATGTCGAACGCGGGCTGGTGGATGTCGAAGTCCTGGCCGGAGCCCGGGGCCCGGGTGCCCAGCCGGGCCAGCGAGCCCGGCACCGACTCCAGGTACCAGGCGAAGTCCTCCCCGCCCAGGCTCTGCTGGGTGGTGGTGACCGCGTCAGGGCCGAGAACCCGCTCGGCCGCGGCGGACAGCAGCGCCGTGCTGGATGGCTCGTTCACGGTCGGCGGGACACTGCGCTGGTAGGCCAGGTCGGCGATGACCCCGTAGGCGCTGGCCACCGACTCGATCAGGGCCTTCAGCAGGTCCGGGGCTTCGTGCCAGGCCTTGTCGTCCAGGCACCGGACGGTGCCTTCCACCACGCCGTCATCGGGGATGGAGTTGGCCCCGGTGCCGGCACTCACCCGGCCCCACACCAGGCTGAGGCTAGACCGGGGATCGACCCGCCGGGACAGCGCGGCGGGCAGCTCAGTGACGATCTTGCCCAGCGCATATACCAGGTCGGCAGTCAAATGAGGCCGGGCGGTATGACCGCCCGGCCCGGTGACCCGGACGGTAATGCGGTCGCAGGCGGCGGTGATGGGGCCGCTGCGCACCCCGACCTTCCCGGTGTCCAGGCGCGGGTCGCAGTGCAGCCCGAAGATGCGGTCCACCGAGGCGATACCGCCCGCGGCCATCACGTCCAGCGCGCCGCCGGCCACTTCCTCGGCCGGCTGGAAGATGAGCCGCACCCGGCCGGGCAGCCGGCCCGCCGCGGCCTGCTGAGCCAGGAACAGGCCCGCACCCAGCACGATGGTCGTGTGCACGTCGTGGCCGCAGGCGTGGCACGCGTTCGGCACCGTCGAGCGGTAGGAGACCTGCTTCTCGTCGCTGAGCGGCAGCGCGTCCAGGTCGGCCCGCAGCGCCACCAGCGGGCTGCCGTCGGAGTTGTCGCCGATGTCCGCGATGAGCCCGGTCCCCTTGGGCAGGATCATCGGCCGCAACCCCGCCGCCGCCAGGCGGAGCGCGATCCGCCGGGTGGCCCGGTGCTCGTGATAGCCGAGCTCCGGATGAGCGTGCATGTCGCGGCGGAAGTCGATCAGCTCGGCCTCGTGTGCGGTCAGGAACGAGCACAGATCCGCGCGCAGAGGGTCATTCGGCATTCGCCACCTCCCCCGGGCAAACGAACCGGTCCTCTGCAAACTCCGTAACCAGCGCGTCAACCACGTCCGTCAGCCCCCCGCCAGTTGCCACCACGGCACGCTGCCGCTCGTAGGAGGCACCCTGCTCGAGCACCTCGCTGAGCACATCCAGTTCGTCTGCGCAGCCCAGCCGCTGCGCGACCGGCTGTATCTCCAGGTAAAGCTCGTACAGCTCATCGCGCAACGGCGCGGTCGACCCCGCCGCGTCGGTGATCACGATGGCGTCGAGCCCGTACCTGGTCGCCCGCCAGCGATTGTCCCGGACCACCCAGGACGGCTGGCTCGGCAGCCGGTAGCCGCGGCCCAACTGCGTGTCGAGCAGGTGGACCAGGCTCTGCGAGAGGGCGGCGACCATGCCTACCTCGCGCAGGGTCGGAACCCCGTCGAACATGCGGATCTCGACCGTGCCAAAGTCAGGGTGTGGCCGGACATCCCACCACACTTCCTTGATGCTCCGGATGGTTCCGGCCCGCAGCAGCGTGTCCATGTACTCCTCGAACTCACTCCAATCCGCCAGCTGATGTGGCGGCCCTGCGGTCGGCAACCCGCCGAAGATGACCGCCCTGCTCGAGGCGAGCCCGGTGTCGTGCCCTCCCCAGAATGGGCTCGACGCGGTCAGCGCGAGGAAATGCGGCAGATAAGTGGCGAGAGCGTTGACGATCGGAATCGCCTTGCTGCCATCACGAAGCCCCACGTGGACATGCACACCAAAGGTCTGAATCCGGCGGGCCAGCCACTGCATCTGCTCGACGAGTTCCGCATAGCGCTGAACGGGCGCCATCTTGGCATCCCGCCAATCGCTGACAGGATGTGTTCCGGCGCAGGCCAGCATCGTACCGCGCATATCCGTGATCCGCTGAAGGTCAGCAATTGTCGCGGCTAGGTCCGCTACGGCCTCGGATACCGTACTGCAGACGCCGGTGACCACCTCGACCGCGGATTGCATGAGCTCGTCGTGAATCTTGGGCTGCGGGCCGGCCTCTTCCCGCCCGCGCAGCGCGGCGATGACCTCCCGGGCGTCCTGGCGCAGCAGCTTGCTGGTGGAGTCAATGAGCTGGAGCTCCCACTCGACCCCCAGCGTCGTGCCGCGGGAAGAATTCCACCAGATCGCCACCGCTGATCTCCTCCCGGTCAATCACCCTGGGCGGGACATCACCCCTGGGGTCGCGGGGCTCACCGCACCGGCGCCCCGCTACTAATCCGCATAGTGTCGACGACCCTCGGTAACCGCTATCACGCGACGTGACGAACGCTCCCCCGGTCCTGGCGTGGGCGGGCGGCGACCCGGTCAGCCAAGGTCGGGCGGCTGGTAGGTACCCCAGACCTCGCGCAGCGTGTCGCAGACTTCGCCGAGGGTCGCCCGGTGCCGCAACGCCTCCCGCAGCGGGATCAGCAGGTTCTGGCTGCCGGCAGCGGCTTTCTTCAGGTCGTCCAGGCGGCGGCGGAACTCATCGGCGTCCCGCTCGCTGCGCAGCGTGGCCAGCCGGCGGGCCTGCGCCTGCTCGATCTCGGGATCCACCGGCAACAGCTCGAGGGGCTCATCGCTGGGCACGCTGAACTTGTTCACCCCGACCACCACCCGTTCCCCGGCGTCAATCTCCCGGGTTACCTGGTAGGCGGAGCGCTCGATCTCGGCCTTCTGGAAGCCCTGCTCGATGGCGGCGACCGCGCCGCCGAGGTCCTCGATCCGGGCCATCAGCGCGTCCGCGGCGTCCGCGACGTCGTCGGTCATCGACTCGACCGCGTAGGAGCCGGCGAACGGATCCACGGTGGCGGTGAGGTCAGTCTCGTTCGCGATCACCTGCTGGGTGCGCACCGCGAGCCGGGCCGCCTTCTGGCTGGGCAGCGAGATGGCCTCGTCGTAGGCGTTGGTGTGCAGCGACTGGGTCCCGCCGAGCACGGCGGCGAGGGCCTGCACGGTGACCCGGGTCAGGTTGACCTCAGGCTGCTGGGCGGTCAGCTGCACGCCGGCCGTCTGGGTGTGGAACCGCAGCATCTGCGACTTCGGGTCCTCCGCCCCGAATTCCTCCCGCATGATCCGGGCCCACAACCGCCGGGCGGCCCGGAACTTGGCCACCTCCTCCAGCAACGTGGTGCGGGCCACGAAGAAGAACGACAGGCGCGGCCCGAACTCGTCCACGGCCAGGCCGGAGCGGAGCGCGGCCCGCACGTACTCCTTGGCGTTGGCCAGCGTGAACGCGATCTCCTGTACCGGCGTCGCACCGGCCTCCGCCATGTGGTACCCGGAGATCGAGATCGTGTTCCAGCGCGGGATCTCCGCCCGGCAGTAGGCGAAGGTGTCTGCGACCAGTCGCAGGGACGGGACCGGAGGATAGATGTAGGTCCCGCGGGCGATGTACTCCTTGAGGATGTCGTTCTGGATCGTCCCGGTCAGCGCGGACGCGGGGACGCCCTGCTCCTCGGCCACCAGCTGGTACAGCAGGAGCAGCAGGGCCGCCGGGGCGTTGATCGTCATCGAGGTGGAGACCTCGCCCAGCGGGATCCCGCTCAGCAGGATGCGCATGTCGTCGATGGAGTCGATGGCCACGCCGACCTTGCCGACCTCCCCGTGGGCCACCGGGGCGTCCGAGTCGTACCCCATCTGCGTCGGCAGGTCGAAGGCGACGGACAGGCCGGTGGTACCGGCCTCGATCAGCTCGTGGTAGCGCCGGTTGGAGTCCTCCGCGGTGGCGAACCCGGCGTACTGCCGCATCGTCCACGGCCGGGTCGTGTACATCGTGGGGTACACGCCGCGGGTAAACGGGTACTGGCCAGGTGGGCCCAGCTTTTCCGCCGGGTTGAAGCCTGCTGGCTGACCCGGGCCGTACACGGGCTCGATGGGCAGACCTGACTCCGACTCACGCATGGACCAAGGTTAGATGGCGCGTAGTCCAGACACCTAAGCGAGTTTCGCCACACCCAGCCCGCACCGGGATCCGGGCCGGCCGGAGCCCGCACGGCAGCATCATGATTGACTACTCAGCGTGAGCGAATTATGAGGTCATCCGGACCGATCCGGACTCGCCGCGGCCCCGCCGCCGCGGCGGCCGCACTGCTCGCCCTGGCGCCCCTGGCGGCACCGCCGGCGCTGGCCCGGGCCGCCACCGGGCTGCCCGCCGGCGCAGCGCATCGCGAGTTTCCGCAACGAACACCATCTGGCGCCGCGGCCCCCGCCCGGGCCCGCGGAGTGGGCCGGACCGGCGCGGGAGCGGCCGTGGTGGGCGGGCCGGAACTCGCCGGGCGGGGGGTCATCGTGCATTACCCCGCGCGCGGCGCCCGGCGGCTGCCCTCGGTCCGCGCTTCCTCCTACGTGATCGCGGATGCCGGGACCGGGCAGGTGCTGGCGGCCAAGGACCCGCACGGGCACTTCCTGCCCGCCAGCACCCTGAAGGTACTCACCGCGGACGCGCTGATGCCGGTGCTCAGGCCAGACGCCACCGTGGTGACGTCGGCCAGGGCCGCGGATGTGACCCCGAACAAGGTGGGCCTGGTCAAGGGGCACGCCTACCAGGTATCGGACCTGTTCCAGGCGCTGCTGCTGATTTCCGCCAACGACGCGGCGATCGCCCTCGCGCAGGCGACCGGGTCCTACGCCAAGGGCGTGGCCATGATGAACGCCGAGGCCCGGCGGCTCCAGGCCGACGACACCGTGGCCAAGCGGCCGAACGGGCTGAACGCCAAAGGCCAGCACACCTCCGCCTACGACCTGGCCCTGTTCGCCCGCCAGGCGCTGACCATGCGTGAGTTCATGCGGATCGAGGGCACCCGCACGGCGATGTTCCCGCTGCACCGCCGGCACTCGATCGAGTTGTTCAACCAGAACACGATGCTCAACACCTACCGGGGCGACCTCGGCGGCAAGATCGGCTGGACCACGGCGTCGCGGACCACGTTCATCGCCTGGGCCCGGCGGGACGGGCACACGCTGATCGTGACCCTCATGCACTGCGTCCCGCTCACCGAGATGACCGTCGCCGCCAGGCTGCTGAACTGGGGCTTCGCCATGGATGGGAAGGTCACCCCGGTCGGCACGCTGGCCCGGCCCCGGCCCGCCGGGGTGGCTGGTCCGGTGGCTGGCGCGGCGGCCGGCGGCGCCGGCCAGGGCCGCCCCGGATCACGCAGCGCCGCCTCGCAGCATCCCGCCGCCCCCGCCGCCCAGAAGTCCGGCGACCAGCCGGATATCCGGCTGGCTCAGGTGGCCGACTCCCCCACCATCTCGCTGACGGAGGGGATCGGCGCCCTGGTCCTCGCGGCGCTGGTGGCCGGGGGCATCGTGGTGCTGCTCAGGCGCGGGCCGGGGGGAGGAAGCCCACCCGGTCCTTGACCAGGGTCATGGTCTCCTGCGCGAGCGGCCGGGCCCGGCTCGCCCCGTAGGCCAGCATCCGGTCGAGTTCACCTTCGTCGGCGAGCATCTTCGCGGTCCGTTCCCGGATCGGGGCGAGCGCGCCGACGACCACCTCGGCCAGGTCCTTCTTGAACGTGCCGTAGCCCGCACCGGCGTACCTGGCCTCCAGCGCCGGAATGTCCGCGCCGGTCAGCGCGGAGTAGATGCGCAGCAGATTGGTGACGCCCGGCTTGGCCGACTCGTCCGCACGGACCTCGCTGCCCGGGTCGGTAACCGCGCGGGCGATCTTCTTGCGGATCGTCCCCGGCTCGTCGAGCACGTCGATGATGCCCGCCGCGGACGAGGACGACTTGCTCATCTTGGCGGTCGGCTCCTGCAGATCGGTGATCTTCGCCACGCCCGACAGGATCAGCGCCGAGGGCACCTGGAACGTGGGCCCGTAGCGGTGGTTGAACCGCACCGCGAGGTCGCGGCTGAGTTCCAGGTGCTGCCGCTGGTCCTCACCGACCGGCACCTCGTTGGTCTGGTACAGCAGGATGTCCGCGGCCTGCAGCACCGGGTAGCTGAACAGTCCCAGGCTGGCCTGCTGGGCGCCGCCCTTGGCCGCCTTGTCCTTGAACTGGGTCATCCGGCTGGCCTCGCCGAACCCGGTCAGGCAGCCGAGCACCCAGGCCAGCTCCGGGTGCTGCGGCAGGTGGCTCTGCACGAACACCACGGCCCGGTCCGGGTCGATCCCGGCCGCGAATAGCTGCGCGGCCGCGACCCTGGTTCGCTGGCGGAGCTGAGCGGGGTCCTGGGGCACCGTGATCGCGTGCAGGTCCACCACGCAGTAGACCGCCTCGTGGGTGTCCTGGAGCGCGACCCACTGGCGGATCGCGCCCAGGTAGTTGCCGAGGTGGAACGAGTCGGCGGTCGGCTGGATGCCGGAAAACACGCGTGGCCTGGAGGACATGGAGAGAGTTTAGTGCCCGGCCTGGAGCGCTACGCCGAGCGGCGCAGCCGACGACTCTTGCTGTTATCGGCCCGGCACACGGAGGCCGTTCCCCGGACTAGCAGAGCGACGGAGGTCCAGGTCCCAAAGCCGTCCGCTCTTGCTGTTATCGGCCGCACATGGGGTCATTCCCCGGACTAGTTCAGCTGATGACGGGGACGATGTCGGGGGCGTCTAGGAGCAGCGCGTCGGCGGCCTGGTCGGTGGCTTCTTCCTGGGAGGCCCGCTCGGCCTCGATGGTCGCCTCGTAGTGGCCGATCTCGTTGGCCACCTGGCGGTCATCCCAGCGCAGCGGCTTGGCCATCAGCTCGGCCGCCTCGGCGGCGGCGGACAGGCCGCGGTCCCAGGTCTCGATCGAGATGTGCGTCCGGCGGGCCAGCACGTCATCCAGGTGCCGGGCCCCTTCGTGCGACGCGGCGTAGCCCACCTCGGCGCGCAGGTAGTCGTCGGCACCGGTGAGCGGCCGGCCCAGGTCCGGCTCGGCCGCGATCATGTCGAGGATCTCGGTGGCCAGCGCCCCGTACCGGCCCAGCAGGTGCTCGATCCGGGCCACGTGCAGCCCCGACGACCGGGCCAGCCGGTGGCGCGCGTTCCACAACGGCAGGTAGCCGTCCGCCCCGGCCAGCGGCACCTCGTCGGTGCAGGACGGCGGGACCCGCCAGTCCAGCCCGTGCGCGACCGCGTCCACCGCGTCCCGGGCCATCAGCCGGTACGTGGTGTACTTACCGCCCGCGATCATCACCAGCCCCGGCACCGGGTGCGCGACCACGTGCTCCCGGGACAGCCGTGACGTGGAGTCGGACTCACCGGCCAGCAGGGGACGCAGCCCGGCGTAGACCCCGGCCACGTCCTCCCGGGTCAGCGGGACGGCGAGCACCCGGTTGACCTGGGCCAGCACGTAGTCGATGTCGGCCCGGCTGGCCGCCGGATGGGCCTTGTCCAGGGTCCACTCGGTGTCTGTGGTGCCGACGATCCAGTGCCTGCCCCACGGGATGATGAACAGCACGCTGGTCGGGGTGCGCATGATGATGCCGGTGCGGGACTGGATCCGGTCCCGGGGCACGACCAGGTGCACACCCTTGGAGGCGCGGATGTTGATCACCCCGCGGCCGCCCACCATGGCCTGCACGTCGTCGGTCCACACCCCGGTGGCGTTGACTACCTGCTGGGCCCGGATCTCCAGGTGCCGCCCGCTCTCCAGGTCCACCGCGCGCACCCCGGTGACCCGCTCCCCTTCGCGGAGGAACCCGGTGACCTGGGTTCGCGAGGCGATCTGCGCCCCGTAACTGGCTGCCGTCCGGATCAGGCTGACCACGAACCTGGCGTCGTCCACCTGCGCGTCCCAGTACTGCAGGGCCCCGGTCAGCACGGACCTCTTCAGGGCCGGCGCGAGCCGCAGCGCGCCCCGCTTGGTGAGCTGCCGGTGACCAGGCAGCCCGCGCGGCTGGCCAAGCGAGAACCCGAGCGCGTCGTAGGCGTTCAGCCCGGCCCCGACGTACGCCCGCTCCCACACATGGTGGGTGAGGGGGAACAGGAACGGCACCGGGCGGACCAGGTGCGGGGCGATTCGCTGGAGCAGCAGCCCGCGCTCGGTCAGCGCCTCCCGGACCAGGCCCACGTTGAGCTGCTCCAGGTAGCGCAGGCCGCCGTGGATCAGCTTGCTGGACCGCGAGGAGGTGCCGGAGGCGAAGTCACGCGCCTCCACCAGCCCGACCGACAGGCCGCGGGTGACCGCGTCGAGGGCCACGCCCGCACCCACCACGCCTCCGCCGACGACCAGCACCTGCAGTTCATCCCCGGTGAGCGCGGCGAGCGCCGCAGCCCGCCCGCCGGGGTCCAGCCGTGCTGCCTCCCCCGCCATCGTCACCGTCGCGGCGGCGCGTTCGGGGTCACGGCGACCTCAACTCGCTGGAACTCCTTGAGGTCGGAATACCCGGAGGTGGCCATGGTCCGGCGGAGGGCGCCGATCAGGTTGAGCGAGCCGTCGGGCACGTCAGACGGGCCGTGCAGAATCTGCTCCAGGGCGCCGACCGTGCCCACCTCGACCCGGGCCCCGCGGGGCAGGTCGGGATGGTGCGACTCGCTGCCCCAGTGGTAGCCGCGCCCGGGCGCCTCAGCCGCCCGGGCGAACGGAGAGCCGACCATGACCGCGTCCGAGCCGCAGGCCAGCGACTTGGCGATGTCACCACTGCGGGTCATCCCGCCGTCGGCGATGACGTGCACGTACCGGCCGCCGGATTCGTCCAGGTATTCGCGCCGTGCGGCGGCCACGTCGGCGATCGCGGTGGCCATGGGCACGGTCACGCCCAGCACCGCGGCCGTGGTGTGCCCCGACCCGCCGCCGAAGCCGACCAGCACGCCGGCCGCGCCGGTGCGCATCAGGTGCAGCGCGGCGGTGTAGGTGGCACAGCCGCCCACGATCACCGGCACGTCGAGCTCGTAGATGAACTGCTTCAGGTTGAGCGGCTCCGCCTGCCCGGACACGTGCTCAGCGGACACCGTGGTACCGCGGATCACGAAGATGTCCACACCCGCGTCGACGACGGTCTTGTAGTAGCGGACGGTCCGCTGCGGGGACAGCCGGGCTGCGGTGGTCACGCCGGCCGAGCGGATCTCCTCGATCCGCTGGCCGATCAGCTCTTCCTTGATGGGCTCGTGGTAGATCTGCTGGAGCCGCCGGGTGGCGGCCTCCTGGGGGAGCTCGGCGATCTCGGCCAGGATCGGTTCGGGGTCCTCGAACCGGGTCCACAGCCCTTCCAGGTCGAGCACGGCCAGCCCGCCGAGCGAGCCGAGCCTGGTGGCGAAGGCCGGCGACACCACGCTGTCCATTGGCGAGGCGACCAGCGGCATCTCGAACCGGTAGGCGTCGATCTGCCAGGCGACCGAGACTTCCTCCGGGTCCCTGGTCCGCCGGGAGGGAACGATCCCGATCTCATCGAGCGGATAGGCGCGGCGGCCGCTCTTACCCCGGCCGATCTCTACGGTGGTCATGGCTCAGTGTCGCCTTCTCAGGCCCGCCCGCGCCGGGCGTAGTTCGGCGCTTCCGCGGTCATCTCGATGTCGTGCGGGTGGCTTTCCGCGAGCCCCGCCGCGGTGATCTGAGTGAACCGGGCCTCCTGGAGCTCGGCCACGGTCCGCGCGCCGCAGTACCCCATGGCCGCCCGGAGCCCGCCGACGAGCTGGTTCGCCACCGCGGCGAGCGGCCCGCGGTAGGGCACCTGGCCTTCGATCCCCTCGGGGACCAGCTTGTCCTCGCGCAGCACATCGTCCTGGAAGTAACGGTCCTTGGAGTAGGACCGGCCGCGCTCAGGGTTGCGCATCGCGCCGAGTGAGCCCATCCCCCGGTACAGCTTGTACTGCTTGCCGTGGATGAAGACCATTTCGCCGGGGCCCTCTTCGCATCCCGCCAGCAGGCTGCCCAGCATGACGCTGTCGGCGCCGGCCGCGATGGCCTTGGCGATGTCGCCGGAGTGCTGCAGGCCGCCGTCGCCGATCAGCGGCACCCCCGCGGCCCGCGTCGCGTGGGACGCCTCGTAGATCGCGGTGACCTGGGGCACACCGACCCCGGCCACGACCCGGGTGGTGCAGATCGAGCCCGGCCCCACCCCCACTTTGACTCCGTCCGCACCCGCGTCGATCAGCGCCTGGGCCCCGGCCCGGGTGGCGATGTTCCCCCCCACGACCTCCACCCGGAGGTTGGCCTTGACCTGAGCCACCATCTCCAGGACTGGCTGGGAGTGGCCGTGCGCGGTATCCACCACCAGGAAGTCGACGCCCGCCTCGACCAGGGCCTGGGCCCGTCCCTTGGCGTCGTCACCAACCCCCACGGCCGCGCCGACCACCAGCCGCCCCTCGCTGTCCTTGGTGGCGCTGGGGAACTTCTCGCTCTTGGTGAAGTCCTTGACGGTGATCAGCCCGCGCAGCTTGCCTGCCTCGTCGATCAGCGGGAGCTTCTCCACCTTGTGCTGGCGCAGCAGGGCGAACGCGTCGTCCCTGGACACCCCGACCGGCGCGGTGATCAGCGGCGTCGTGGTCATGACGTCGGCCACCCCGCGGCTGTGGTCGGTCACGAAGCGGATGTCCCGGTTAGTCACGATCCCGACCAGGACCCCGTCCGGGCTGGTCACCGGGACGCCGGAGATGCGGTAGCGGGCACACAGTTGCTCGACGTCACCCACGGTGGCATCCGGGCCGCAGGTGACCGGGTTGGTGATCATGCCGGCTTCGGATCGCTTGACCGTGTCCACCATCTGCGCCTGGTCGTCCACGGAGAGGTTCCGGTGGAGCACGCCTGCACCGCCGATCCGCGCCATGGCGATGGCCATCCGGGCCTCGGTCACCGTGTCCATGGCCGAGGAGACCAGCGGCACGTTCAGCGTGATCCGGCGGGTGAGCCGGGCCGTCGTGTCCGCCTCACCGGGCATCACGACCGAGTGCGCAGGCAGCAGCAAGACGTCGTCGAAGGTCAGGGCCGGAGGGGCGAACTTGCCGACGTCGCTCATGACACCTTCCGAGGGTGGCTGCGGGACATCACCAGTCTAGAGGGGTCCCGCCCTTGGATGGCCTGCCGCCGGATGATCAGCGCGCCCGGGGCGGGCGGACGTGCCGTGGCTGCCACCGGCCGCCTCTGGCCGGGCCGCGGGCCAGCCGGGCCAGCATGCTGGTGGCGATCAGGCTGGTGATGCTGGCCAGGCTGGCCACCACTCCACCTGCAACGGCGGCCCGCAGCCACGCGGCCGCGCCCCGGGATGGCGCGCCGGCCAGCGCCTGCCAGGCCTGCTGGCCTGCCGCGCGGCTGGGCCACCCGGCCCGGGCGGGCGGGCACTGCAGGCCGCCTGGCCCGGGGACGCCCGGGCCGGTCACGGCGCCCGGGGGGTCTACGTCCGTGATCAGGGCACCCAGCAGCACCAGGGCCGGATCATGCGCCAGCTCCGCCCCGGCGGCGCCGCGCGCCGCGAGCATGTCAATAGCTTCCTCAGACCGCCGGATCTCACCGAGATCGACGGCCCTGCCCCCGGTGCCGCCCGCCGTCGTCCGCCTGCGCGTGAAATCCAGGCCGAGTGTCACACCGGGCGCTCCGGGTCCGCGCCCCGTGATCACGCAATCGGCTCCTCAATCGCAAGCGCCCGGAGCCGGGCCAGCGCCCGGTGCTGGGCCACCCTAACCGCCCCTGCTGACATACCGAGTACGTTACCCGTTTCCTCGGCCGACAGACCGGTCACCACGCGTAGTATTAGCAGCTCACGTAGGTGATGTGGGAGTTGAGCGAGCAACGCCCGGGTGCGTTCCGCCTCAATGTAGGCCACGACGGTCTCTTCCGGACCGGGCCGCTCGTCCGGCCCGTCGGGCAGGTCCTCGAAGGGCACGGCGAGCCGCGATGCGGTGCGGACGGCGTCGGCCACCTTGTGCGAGGCGATGCCGAACACGAAGGACGCGAACGGCCTGCCCATGTCGCGGTACCGGGGCAGCGCGGCCAGTACGGCCAGGCAGACCTCCTGGGCGACGTCGTCTGCCACGTAATACTGCCCGGTGATCCGGCCCAGCCGGGCCCGGCAGTAGCGCATCACCATGGGACGGATCCGCTCGAGCAGGGCCTCGACCGCTCCGGGATGGCCGCGGACCGCCAGGTGCGCCAGGTCACCGAAGCCCCCTGGCTCGTCGGCCCAGGACGCACCGGGTTCCGGTAGGTCGCGGTCATGGAACCCGCGGTCAGTGTCCCCGTAGCGGGAAGACCAGTGACCAGAGCTCCCTGGGTCACCAGTCCTCTGGGGGTAACCGCCCGGCCCGTAGGCGTCTGGCCCCTGGCTTCGCTGGCCGGGGATACCGTGCTCATGCGCAGGGTGCTCGCGGGTTGCGTGCTCGCGGGCCCCCGCCCCCTCGGTCACCGCGGTCCCGACGGGGAGCGCGGCTCCCTCCCCGTCACCCACGGCCCGGATGATGCATCCCTCGCTCACGACTGCATGATGCCCAGGAAAACGGGGGTGCTCTCATCAATGTGGGCAACAGAAGGGTCACATTGATGTGTCGCGTAGTCACGTTCCGAACATGAAATTACTCTCAGTAATTAGTTGACTACTGAGTGTTATTAGCATTCGAAAGAGTGTCCCTTTCGCGCCTTAGATATCGAAGCACCAGGACAATGGGCACGTAAACCCGGTAAAGCCGCCCCGCCACCCCCGACCGGCCGGGCCACTGGGCGGATGCGCGCCACCACGCGAGCGGATGCGGCGGCGCGAGTCCCGGGCGATGGGCGGGCGACTTTTCCCGTGTGACGTGCGTCCCGGCGGGTGTTTTGTCCGGTTAGGACGAACGGTCCGCGGGAAAAGTGGGCGGGAGGGGCCAGTGTGACTGAGGGGCACAGAGCGGGACGGCTACGGCGGCGGCCAACGGTGGGCGGGCCACTGCGGGCGCCGGGCCACTGCGGGCGCCGGGCCACTGCGGGCGCCGGGCCACTGCGGGCGCCGGGCCACCGGGGGGTACGAGGCCGCCGGGGTGGGCGGGCCACCTGGGCGCTGGGCCAGCCATCCCCATGATCATGAACTGGGGCGGGCCGACCGAAGACGTCCCGGAACGCCGCAGGCCCCCGCCCGGGATGAAGCCGGGCGGGGGCCTGTGGTGTTCGTTGCGGAGACTCTTGTTCTTTAGTGCGCGTGACCGTGGGAGTGACCGTGGCCACCCGCCGCCGCCTCGTCCTCTTCCTCGGGCTTGTCCGCCACCAGTGCTTCGGTGGTCAGGAGCATGGCCGCGATGGACGCGGCGTTGAGCACCGCGGACCGGGTCACCTTGACCGGGTCGATGACGCCCTGCGCCAGCAGGTCGCCGTACTCGCCCGTGGCCGCGTTGTAGCCCTGCCCATGGGGCAATTCCGCGATCTTGGCTACCACGACCATGCCCTCGGCCCCGGCGTTCTCGGCGATCCAGCGGGCCGGCGAGACGAGGGCGCTGCGCACCACTGCCACCCCGGTTGCCTCGTCGCCGGTCTTGCCGAGGTCGCCCAGGCTGGAGGCGATGTGCACGAGGGCGCTGCCCCCGCCGGGGACGATGCCTTCCTCGATCGCGGCCCGGGTCGCCGAGATGGCGTCCTCGAGGCGGTGCTTCTTCTCCTTCAGCTCCACCTCGGTGGCGGCGCCGACCCGGAGGACGGCCACCCCGCCGGACAGCTTGGCCACCCGCTCCTGCAGCTTCTCCCGGTCCCAGTCGGAGTCGGTCGCCTCGATCTCCGCGCGGAGCTGGCGAACGCGCTCGCTGATGGCCTCGGCGTCGCCGGCCCCGTCGACGATCGTGGTGTCATCCTTCGTCACCACGACGCGGCGGGCCTGGCCGAGGCTCTCGAGCCCGATGTTCTCCAGCTTGAGGCCGACCTCCTCGCTGACCACCTCACCGCCGGTGAGGATGGCCATGTCGGCCAGCATCGCCTTGCGGCGGTCACCGAAACCGGGCGCCTTGACCGCCACGACGTTCAGCAGGCCGCGAATCTTGTTCACGACCAGCGTGGAAAGGGCCTCCCCGTCAACGTCCTCGGCAATGACCACGAACGGCTTCTTGGTCTGGGCGACCTTTTCCAGCAGCGGCAGGAAATCCGCCATCGAGGAGATCTTGCCTGCGTGAAGCAGGATGTAAGCGTCGTCCGTAGCGGCTTCCATCCGCTCCGGGTCGGTCACGAAGTACGGGGAGATGTAGCCCTTGTCGAACTGCATTCCCTCGGTGAACTCGAGCTCGAGGCCCATGGTCGGCGATTCCTCGACGGTGATGACACCGTCCTTGCCGACCTTGCTGAACGCCTCGGCGATGAGCTCGCCGATCTTCGGGTCCTGCGCGGAGACCGTGGCCACGTTCGCGATCTCCTGCTGCTCCTCGACCTCGCTGGCCGACTCCAGCAGCAGGTCGGACACAGCCGCGGCGGCCGCGTCGATCCCCTTCTTCATGGACATGGGGTTGGCGCCCGCGGTGACGGAGCGGCGGCCCTCACGGACCATCGCCTGCGCCAGCACGGTCGCGGTCGTGGTGCCGTCGCCTGCCACGTCGTTGGTCTTGGTGGCTACTTCCTTGGCGAGCTGAGCACCGAGGTTCTCGTAGGGGTCCTCGAGGTCGATCTCACGCGCGACGGTCACGCCGTCGTTGGTGATGGTCGGAGCGCCCCACTTCTTATCGATGACGACGTTGCGGCCCTTCGGACCCAGCGTCACCTTGACGGCGTCGGCGAGACGGTTGACGCCGCGCTCCAGCGCGCGCCGTGCCTCCTCGTCGAACTCCAGCATCTTGGCCATGAGCACCTCAAAATTGCCTTGATAGGTCGTGCCCGGCGGCCGGGATGACCCGGCCACGGGCCCGGTTTGGTCCTGCGGACCTCTGGTTTTACGGACTACCGCCCCGGACGCGAAACAAGCGCCGGGGCGGTGGTCCTGAGCGGTTCCCCGCCGCGGGCTGCGGGCCCACGGCGGCGCCGCCGGTTACTGCTCGATCTACTTCTCGATGATGGCGAGCACGTCACGAGCGGAGAGCACCAGGTACTCCTCGCCGTGGTACTTCACCTCGGTGCCGCCGTACTTGCTGTACAGCACCACGTCACCGACCTTGACGTCCATCGGCACGCGCTTGGCGCCTGCGTCATCGAACCGGCCGGGACCCACAGCCAGGACTTCGCCCTCCTGGGGCTTCTCCTTGGCGGTGTCTGGAATAACGAGCCCGGACGCAGTGGTCTGCTCGGCCTCCAGAGTGCGGACCACGATCCGGTCTTCGAGTGGCTTGAGAACAACCTTGGTAGCGGTCGCCACGATCTGACCTCCTCCTCCGAAAAGGATGGGGAAACGACTATTAAGAGAGGAACGACCATGGCCAGCTGTCGTCGCGGGTGCCAGTCCAGCCTGTCGCATTAGCACTCTACCCTAGAGAGTGCCAGTCCCGAACAGTAGTCCGGGCGGAGCGCGCCGTCAAACGTCCGGCCGGTGAACCTCAGGCCAGGACGCTGGTCACCGGGAGCGCCGAATCGGCGCCGACGTCCAGCGACGACGGCTTGGCGGCGCGGGCCACGAGTTCCGCCCCCAGCGCCGCGACCATGGCCCCGTTGTCGGTGCACAGGCCGGGCCGCGGCATCCGCAGCCGGATGCCGGCCGCCTCGCAGCGTTCCGCGGCCAGCGCGCGGAGCCGGGAGTTCGCCGCCACACCGCCGCCGATGACCAGGTGATCGACGCCGTGGGCGCGGCAGGCCTGCACCGCCTTGCGGGTCAGCACGTCCGCCACCGCCTCCTGGAAGGACGCCGCCACGTCCGCCACGGGCACATCGGCCCCGGCCGCGCGCCGCTCCTCCACCCACCGGGCCACCGCGGTCTTCAGCCCGGAGAAGGAGAAGTCGAGGGTCTGGTCCCGGTACTTGGCCCGGGGGAAGGCGATCGCAGCCGGATCGCCTTCCCGGGCTTCCCTATCGATCGGCGGGCCACCGGGGAACGGCAGCCCGAGCACCCGGGCCACCTTGTCGTAGGCCTCACCGGCGGCGTCGTCGATGGTAGCCCCGAGCGGCTGCACGTCGCCGGCGATGTCGCGGGCCAGGAGCAGGGAGGAATGCCCGCCGGACACCAGCAGCGCGATGGCCGGCTCGGGCAGAGCGCCGTGCTCCAGCTGGTCCACGGCGATGTGCGCGGCCAGGTGGTTCACCGCGTATAGCGGCTTGCCCAGGGCCAGCGCGTAGGCCTTGGCCGCGCACACGCCGACCAGCAGTGCGCCGGTCAGCCCAGGCCCGGCGGTCACCGCGATCGCATCCACGTCGACCAGCGTGACCCCGGCCATGGCCAGCGCCCGGTCCACCGCCGGAACCATGGCCTCCAGGTGCGCACGGCTAGCCACCTCGGGCACCACGCCGCCGAAGCGGGCGTGCTCCGCGACGCTGGAGGCCACGGAATCGGCCAGCAGCTCGTGCCCGCGCACCAGCCCGGCGCCGGTCTCGTCGCAGGACGTCTCGATGCCCAGGACCAAGGGTGCGGGAGGGGATGTCATCGGGAGCCTCCTGCCGCCGGCCCGCTGTCGCCCCGTCTCGGGCCGGAGGTTCTCGGGTCTGAGGTTCTCGGGTCTGAGGTTCTCGTGCCGGAAGATCTCCTGCCGGAGGATCTCGTGCTGGAGAAGCCGAACCGCCGGGGCCGGGGCAGGCTGAGCTGCATCACCAGGGCGTCTGTCCCGGACGGCTGGTAGTAGCCGCGCCGGACACCGATCCCGGCGAAGCCGCGGCTGTGGTACAGCCGCTGGGCACGGTCGTTGTCCACCCGGACCTCGAGGAAGACTTCGGTGCAGCCCTGCCGGGCCGCCTCGGCGATCAGGCTGTCCAGCAGCATGGCCCCGATCCGCTGGCCCCAGCGATCCTCGGCCACGGCCATCGTGAGCACGTCGGCCTGGCTGCCGCCCGGGCTCAGCAGCCCCGCGTAGCCGACCAGGCCACCGGCGTCCTCGGCGACCAGGTAGTACCGCCCGCTGGCCTCCGCCCCCTCCAGCTCGGACGCCAGCATGGCTTCTGACCACGCCTCGTCCCCGAAGAGGGCCGCCTCCAGCCGCAGCACGGCAGGAAGGTCGGCAGGGGTCATGGCGCGGAGCGTGATGCCGGGCGTCGCGGCGGGCACTGCCGCCGGGCGCCCCCGCGGGGCGGCGGCGTGGCGCGTCACGGGACCGTCACCCGCTTCGGCGGCCCAGGCACCCGGGCGTCGGGCCGCCGCAGGTAGATCGGCTCGGCCCCGGAGCCAGGCTCGCCGACGGCGATTTGCTGCGCCGCGATCGTGGCCAGGGTGCCCGCTGCCGGGTAGGACGGCTCGATGGGCTCGCCCAGGACCCCTGGGTAGAGCAGCGCGCCCGTACCTGCGGTCAGGAAGCCCGGGCGGCCTGGGCTGACTAGGCTGATCGGCGCGTCTGGGCTGTCTGGGCGGCCCGCTCTCCCGGTTACCGCCTCGGCCACGTCAGCCGGGAAGCCGACCGCGGGACCGTCTAGGCGGCGGCCGTCGGCGTCATAACGGGCCCAGTACACCTCGCGCCGCCGGGCGTCGGTGGCCACAATGAACCCCTGACCCGCGGCGGTGCCCGTGCTTGCGACAGCGGCGGCGACCACGTCGAGGGTGCACGCCCCGTACACCGGCACGCCGAGGGCGCTCCCCAGCACCCGGGCGGTGACCAGCCCCACGCGCAGCCCGGTGTACGGGCCAGGCCCGGTCCCGGCGGCGACGGCGGTGATGTCCAGCCGGCCCGCGCCGGCCTCGGCCAGCACGGCGTCGATGGAGGACGCCAGCAGCTCACCATGGCGGCGCGCGTCGACCATGGTGGTCTCGGCCAGCACGTGCGTCCCGTCATGCAGGGCTACCGTCACGGCTGGCGTCGCGGTGTCGAACGCGAGCACTAGCACGGGCGCCAAGCCTAGTTGACCGGCCCCAGTTGACTCGCCCTAGTTGACTGGCCCTCAGTTGACTGGCCCTGATTGACTGGCCCTGGTTAGCCGGCCAGGCCGGGACAGGCCAACCAGGCAGGATGCGGGCGGCTCACTTCAGGCGGGCGAGGACATCGCGGGCCGCGGCGATCACCCCGGCCCGGAGCTGGGCGGGGGAGACTGCCCCGTAGCCGCCCCGGCCGCTGTTGCCCTGCAGGACCGCGGTGAGCACCACGTTGCGATCGCGGACCACCAGCGTCATCAGGTCCGTCCTGAGCCCGGGTGACCGCGTGACCTGCAGCGCCGAGAACGCCTTGGTGCCCAGCCCCGGGATTGTGGCGATCGTGGCCTTCGGCAGGTGGGTGGCCTTGGGGGGATTGGTCTTCTGCTGCAGCGCGGCGGTGTACCCGTCGATCGCCGCAAACGTGGCGCTGCCGTCGCCGCTGGCCAGGCCGTTCGGCGTGTACGCCTGCACCTGGACGTTCAGCAGCCGGTAGAGCGGCGGGTGATCCAGTGTCCAGCTGCACAGGCTGGCCTCGCCGCCGTCGAGCGAGTTCGGCGAGGCGACGACCCGCTTCCCCGGCAGGTACTGGTTGAGCGTGCCGGCGGTCACCGCGGTGCACGCGTTCGGGACGGTCTTGAACTCACCGGGCAGGAAGGTCGTGACCAGCGGGTTGGGCGCGGCCGTCGGCTTGCTGCCCCCGCTGACCAGGAACCAGACTCCGACACCGACGAGCACGGCCACCGCGAGCACGCCGCCCCAGAGGTACATGGACTGGCGGTTCCGGCGGGCGCGGGCCGCAGCCTGGCGGCCTCGGGGGCGCGCCGGGGGCGGCGGGAACTCTCCCGGCTCCTCGTCGTACCCGGCTGGCCTGTCGTAGCCCGGCGGCTGGCCGTAGCCCGGTTCGTCGTAGCCCGCCGGCTGGTCATGGCCCGGCTCGTCGTAGCCCATCCGAGCAGCAGGCTCGTCGTATCCGGCGGGCTCGTCGTACCCGGCCGGGCCGCCGTAGCCGGCCCGCGCGTGACCACCGGGCGCGCCGCGGCGGCCAGGGTCGTCGTATCCGGCGGGCGCGCCGCGCCCGGGGTCCGGGCGGGCCGGGGCGGCCGGGGCGTGCCGCTTCCCTCGGGTCGAGCCTTGCGCCCAGCGCGGGTCGACCGCGAGCCCCGCCCACGGCGGGAGCTCCTCGTCATCGTCTGGGTAACGGTCATCGTTCCATTGCCGGTCGTCGCGTGAGGACGGCCGACCAGAACGAGGGGGACGGGGCCCCTGCTGAGCCACGGCGCGCCTCCGGGAAAAGGGATCAGACCGTGCGCAACGGCGCGAGACGCATTACCGGACGGCGGCCGTTCACGGAACGGCTGAGCTCAGCAATGCGGGGACAGTCGGCCACTATATGGCTTTGGGTGTCACGGGTAGGGCACAACGCGTGGATCCGCGGCGGATGCCCACCGCTCTCCGATACCAGCCAAAGTCACCAGCCGCGTCTCCCCCGGCTCACCGGCCGGCGGCATCGTGATCGTGACCTCCAGGCGGTCGGCCGCAAGCTCCTCGACCAGGCCCTCGCCCCACTCCACCACGGTCACGCAGTCCTCCAGGGACGCGTCCAGATCCAGATCGTCCACTTCAGCGACGCTGCCCAGCCGGTAGGCGTCTACGTGGACCAGCCCCGGCCCGCCGCTCAGCGCCGGATGCACCCGGGCGATGACGAACGTCGGGGAGGTCACCGGCCCGCGGACGTCCAGGCCCTGGCCGATACCCTGCACCAGGGTGGTCTTCCCGGCCCCGAGCGGCCCGGTGAGCACCACCAGGTCGCCGGCCCGGAGCAGGGCAGCGATCCGCGTGCCCAGCGCACGCATGTCATCTCCGGTGGCCACCGGGATGCGGTCAGCCGGCCCGGAGGCGGAGTCATAGCCAGACCCCATGCAGCAAGCACCTGCCCTCTTCGTTCGTATCAGTCTCGCCTGCGGGCATGGCCTGGGTCTCGCCCGCGGTCTTCGCCCCGGTCTCGTGCCGCGCGGGCCTGGAGGGTCCTCAGGCGGAGCGTTCGCGGGCCGCCGAACCTGCGTCGACCCGGGCGATCAGGCCGGTGATCGCCTCGTTGACCACCTCGGGATCCTCCAGGATAAGGGCGTGGCCGGCGCCGGGCACCCAGACGAGCTCCGCACTGGGAATGGCCTCGGCCAGTTCCAGGCCCAGAGACGGCGAGACGAGCCGGTCCTTGTCGCCGGTCAGCGTGACCACCGGGACCCGGCCCAGGGTGGCGAGCGTGCCGCGCATATCCACGCCGTACAGGACTTCGCCGAACGCCGCGACCACCTCGATGGGGGTGGACCTGATCATCTGCTCCAGAAAGTCCACCACCGCGGGATGCACCTGCGAACTGCCGAAGCCGATGAAGCGGGTGCTCAGGAAGGACAGGTCGCCGGCCACCCGGCGGCCGCGCTCCACCAGCATGGCCCGGTAGCCGGTAGCAGCGCCATGCAGCACGATCGGGAGCGCCCGGGTGAGCACCGGCCTGATCGGCCCGGGCATCCACGGGCTGCCTGCGGACAGGCCGCTGGCCGCGGTGGAGATGAGAGCCACCCCGCTGACCTTGGTCCCGAAGAGCTCAGGACGCTGGGCCGCCAGCGCCATGATCGTCATGCCGCCCATCGAGTGCCCGACCAGGATCACCGGCATGTCCCCGGGGGCGACCGCCTTGATGATCAGGTCCAGGTCGGCGCCGAGCCGGTCGATGCTGGCCGCGCCCGCCGCGGACCGCCCGGACCGGCCGTGGTCCCGCTGATCCCAGAACACGAGGCGGTGCTGGCGAAGGGCGGCCCGCTGGAAGTGCCAGCAGTCCTGGTTCAGCGTGTAGCCATGGCAGAAGATGACGGTGTGCGGCTGCGGCTCTGCACCCAGCAGGCCCTGCTTCTCGGTAGGCGGTTCGTCGATCTCCACGTGCAGCGAGACGCCATCGTCGGCCAGCACGGTGAGTGGCTGGCCGCGTAGCTGGCCCAGCCCCTCCGGCGCCCTGGTGCCGCGGAGGACCTGGGTCCGGCCGATCGCGATCCGCTCGGCCGCCACGACGACTCCGGCTCCCGCGGCTACGGCTCCCGCCGCCACCCCGGTGACCCGCCGCCAGGTCGCCATCGCACCTCCCTGCTGCGCGCCCCGGCCCGGCGACCGGCCGGCCGGCGGCGCGTCAGGCTTGCGGCCCCGTCACCGCACCCGACAGCCCCGCACCAGGGGACTCACTGTCCTCGTATGCTACTCCACGGTAAGTTCGCGGTATTCCACCGGCAAAGTTGGTCACGACCTCGTAGGAAACCGTGCCCAGGGCGTCTGCCCACTGCTGGGCGGTGGGCTCACCGGAGTCGCCCGGGCCGAACAGCACCACCTCGTCGCCGGTCTCCGCCGGCTCGGCCCCGAAGTCCAGCACCGACAGATCCATGCACACGGTGCCGGCGATGCGCCACCGCTTACCGCGGGCCAGCAACTCGACCGCCCCGGAGGCAGTCCGGGGGATCCCCTCGGCGTAACCCAGCGGGATCAGTCCCAGGGTGCTCTCGCCCTGGGTGGTGTAGTGGTGGCCATACGACACGGGGGTGCCGCCCGGGACTCGCTTGACCAGTGTCAGCCGGGTCCGCACGGTCATCGCCGGGCGGAGCCAGTCCGGCGCGCCGCCGGGAATGGTGGCCAGCCCGTAGATCGCGCCACCCGGGCGGACCAGGTCGAACCAGGTACCAGGGAAGTCCAGGGCCGCCGCGGTGTTGGCCAGATGGCGCACCTCGGGCCGGGCTCCCTGGGCCTCGGCCAGCGTGACCGCGTCGGTGAACCGGGCCAGCTGGGCGGCGACGGATGGATGTCCGGGTATGTCTGCACAGGCCAGGTGGGACCATATCCCCGTAATCGTGATGTTCCCGGCAGCCTCGGCGGACCGGGCGGCGGCGACCAGCGCCAGCCAGCCAGCCGGGGTGGCCCCGCCCCGGGCCATCCCCGTGTCGATCTTGAGCTGCACCCGGGCCGGGCGCCCGGCCCGGGTGGCCGCGGCGGCCACCTCGTGCAGCAACGGCACCGCGTCCACGGTCAGGTCGATGTCCTCGCGGATCGCGGCCTCATGCGCAGCGCCGGGCGACCCGAGGAGGCTCAGGACCCGGGTCGTGAGACCGGCCTGCCGCAGCGCCAGCGCCTCGTGCTCGTGCACCACGCCCAGCCACTGCGCGCCGCCGGCCAGCGCCGCGCGGGCCGCGGGAATCATGCCGTGCCCGTAGCCGTCGGCTTTGACCACCGCCATCAGCGGCGTGTCGCGGACGTGCTCGCGCATCGCCTCGACGTTGCGGGCGACCGCGGCCAGATCGATGAGCGCTTCCGCATGACCGTCCATGGGCCCCCAGTGTGCCAGTACGCAGGGTTCGGCCCGTCCCGCAGCTATCGCGGCCGCTGTGCCGGTGGGCGGGCCCGGGGGCGGTTGCGGGGAGCGCCGGCGGCTACCGGGCCTGGCGGCGGACCGACCTGATCGCGTCGGGCAGCGCGCCCACCACGTCCGCTGCCCCGATCGGGGCCTCCGCATACCCTGCTCTGGGGTCTTCCGGGTTCGTGAGGTCCCAGCCGCCACTAGACGGCTCCACGGCGGGCGCCGGACGCGCCCCGGCCCCGGCGGCCGCCAGCCGGGCCGCGAGCCCATGCAGGTACGCGGCAGCCGCCGCAGCCTCGCCGACCTCCAGGCCCTGGGCCAGCAGCGAGCCAGCCAGTCCGGACAGCACGTCTCCGGTGCCCGCGGTGGCCAGCCATGAGGTGCCGGTCGAGTTGACCCGGACCGGTGGCAGGACGTCCTGGGTGGTCCCGTCCTCGCGGGCCGCTGAACGCCCGTCTGGGGTGGCAATCACCGTGGTGGACCCCTTGAGCAGAACCGTGGCCCCCAGGCTCGCTGCGGCCTTCCTGGCGTGTTCCAGGCGGCGACTCTCCACGTCGGCGGGATCGACGCCGAGCAGCCGTCCCAACTCACCCGCATGCGGGGTGAGCAGCGTCGGCGCGTCCCGGGAGAGCAGACCCTTGTGGGCCGCCAGCAAGGTCAGGCCGTCCGCATCCACCAGCACCGGCACGTCACTGGCCAGGACTGCGGCCAGCCGTTCCCGGGCCTGGTCATCGGTGCCCATGCCCGGTCCCACCACCCAGGCCTGGACGCGTCCTGCGGCGTGCACGTCTTCGCCGGCCGGGATGTCCTGGCCCGTCACGGTGATCACCGCCTCCGGCCAGAGCAGCCGGACCACGGCCACCGCCGGCGCCGCGGACACCAGCCGGACCATCCCGGCGCCGCCGCGGATCGCACCGCCCACGGCCAGCGAGGCCGCTCCGGTGAACCGCTCACTGCCCGCCACGATCCCGGCCACTCCCCGGCGGTACTTGTCGGAATCTCCGCCGGGCTGGGGCAGCAGCGCTCCCACGTCGGGGGCCTGCAGCGCGCTGGCGTCCGGAGAGTCCAGGTACGGGCCGAGGCCGATGTCAATCAGCTCGACCACCCCGGCGTGCCCGGCGCCCGGGTCGATCAGCAGGCCGGGTTTCAGGGTGCCGAACGTCACGGTCACATCGGCTTGGATGGCGGGTCCCTCGACCACGCCGGTGTCCGCGTCCACTCCACTCGGCAGGTCGACCGCGACCACCACGGCCGGGGAGCGCGCGGCCAGCCCGGCCAGCGAGGCTTGCGGCTCCCGCAGCCCGCCCCGGCCGCCGATGCCCAGCAGGCCGTCGAGAATCAGGTCGGCCGCGCCGATGGCCGCCGGGACGGCGTCGTCGTCCGCGCCGGCCAGGCGTCCGCCGGCGCCGCGCAGCGCCGCCGCGCCCTCCTCGTGCATCCGCGAGCCCGCTGTGACAGCCAGCACCGCGGCCCCGCGGGCGGCCAGCCGGGCTCCGGCGAAGAGCGCGTCACCGCCGTTGTCTCCGCTACCCGTGAGCACTACGACCCTGGAGCCGGGAACCCTCCCGACCAGACCCGCGCTCACTGACGCCAGCCCCGCCGCCGCCCGCTGCATCAGCGCGCCCGGCGGCAATTGCGCCATCAGGGCCTGCTCCGCAGCCCGGACCTTGCGCACCTGGTGTGCGTATCTCATCGCTTGGCCACTCTCATCCCTCGGCCACCACCATCGCAATGCTCATGCCGGCATCATGACTCAGCGAGACATGCCAGCGACGGATCCCCCGCTGACTCGCCGCGCCGGCGACGGTGCCGCGGATCTCGAGCCGAGGGCAGCCCGACGCGTCCCGCATCACTTCTACGTCGGTCCAGCTCAGCCCGGCAGGTGCGCCCAGTGCCTTGGCCACCGCTTCCTTCGCGGCGAAGGTGGCCGCCAGGGACTCCGGTCGTCCGCAGCGTTCGCTCTCGGCGAACAGCCGGTCCGACAGCGCCGGGGTGCGCCGGAGCGCCGCCTCGAAGCGCCCGATGTCCACCATGTCCACCCCGATGCCAATGATCACCCGCCCAGCCTGCCACGGGATCGTGTGGGGCGCGGGCAGCTGGGGCGCCCTGAGCGGACCGGGCCAGCAGCGGCCGTCGCAACGCGGTCAGGGGCCAGGCGCGCGTATGGCCGGGTAGGCAGGGGGCGGATCCGAACAGATAACACCTGGCCTCGGCGGAGGTGCCGCGGGGCGGAGGTTAGCCGGCGGCGCGGACGGCGGCGGCCAGGCGGTCGGCCGTCCGCTGGGCCTGCTCGGCTTCGACGGCTTCGACCATCACGCGGACGGCGGGCTCGGTGCCGCTGGGCCGGACCAGGACGCGGCCGGAGGTGCCGAGTTCCTCCTTGGCCGCGGCCACTGCCGAAGCCAGTTCCGCCGACTCGCTGACCCGGGCTTTGTCCACGCTGGGGACATTCACCAGGACTTGCGGGTACTTGGTCATCACCGCCGCGACGTCGGCCAGCGGCAGGGCCTGGCGCGCGGCTGCGGCGAGCAGTTGCAAGGCGGTGAGCAAGCCATCCCCGGTGGGGGCGTACTTGAGCATGATGATGTGCCCGGACTGCTCACCGCCGAGACCGAACTCGCCGTCCCGCATGGCCTCGAGCACGTACCGGTCGCCCACCGCGGTCTCCACCACGGTGATCCCGGCGTCCTGCATGGCGTTGCGGAAGCCGAGGTTGGACATGACGGTGGTGACCACGGTATTGCCGGGCAACTCGCCCCGGCCAGCCAGGGCGAGGGCCAGCACGGCGAGGATCTGGTCCCCGTCGATCACTTCGCCGTCCGCGCCAACCGCCAGGCAGCGATCGGCGTCGCCGTCATGCGCGATACCGGCGTCCGCGCCCCGTTTGGTCACCTCCGCGGAGAGGGTCTCCAGGTGAGTGGACCCACAGCCGGCGTTGATGTTGTGCCCATCCGGCTCGGCACCGATCGCGATGACCTCGGCACCGGCCCGCTGCAGCAGCGACGGTGCGAACGCCGAGGCGGCACCGTGCGCGCAATCCACCACGACGGTCAGGCCGGCCAGTGGGCCAGCCACCGTGCCGGTCACTGCGTCAACGGGTCCAGGCCGGGCCACGGAGGCCAGCAGATGGTCGAGGTAGCGTTCGGGCTCGGTAGTGGCGTCGGTCACCCGGCCAAAGCCCGCGGGCAGGTCGCTGCGCCGTCGGGGAGGCATCCCCAGGTGCGCCTCGATCTCGTCCTCAACCGCGTCAGGCAGCTTGAAGCCGCCCCGCCCGAAGAGCTTGATCCCGTTGTCCGGCGCCGGATTATGACTCGCGGACAGCATCACGCCGAGATCCGCGCCGAGGTCACGGGTGAGAAATGCCACCGCCGGGGTGGGGATCACGCCGAGCCGCAGCACGTCCACACCCGACCCGGCCAGCCCAGCCACCACCGCCGCCTCGAGGAACTCCCCCGAGGCCCGCGGGTCGCGGCCTACCACCGCCAGCGGACGGCGCCCGGATTCCTCCGCCGCGGCGAAGGCTCCCGTGTCGTGCAGGACCGACGCGGCAGCCCGGGCCACATCCATGGCCAGCTGGCTGGTCAGATCCTCCCCAGCCACCCCGCGGACGCCATCAGTTCCAAACAGCCGGACCATGATCTAGCTACCCCCCGGTCATCTCGTTGTCGAGGCATGCTGAACAGAACTGCGGGGGGTTAGCCGCCAAACGCAGGTCAGCTGATTAGCGCTTGGAGTACTGGGGCGCCTTGCGCGCCTTCTTCAGACCGTACTTCTTGCGCTCCTTGACCCGCGCGTCGCGGGTCAGGAAGCCGGCCCGCTTCAGCGTGAGCCGGTTGTCGGGGTTGACCAGGATCAGCGCCCGGGCGATACCGAGGCGCAGTGCGCCCGCCTGCCCGGTGATGCCACCACCGCTGATGCGCGCGACCACATCAAACTGGTTCTCCGCGCCCAGGTTCACGAACGGCTCGCTGATGAGCTGCTGATGCACCTTGTTCGGAAAGAACTCGGCGAGCGTCCGGTCGTTGATCCGCCACTGCCCCGATCCGGGGACAATGCGGACCCGGGCGATAGCTTCCTTGCGGCGCCCGGTGCCGAGCGCGCTTCCGGTCACGACCGGCTTACGGGCCGGCTGCCGCTCACCGCCGGCATCCGCGGCCGTCTCGGTGGTGTACTCCGACACGTGCTCGCCGGCGTCTTCCGCCGTCTCCACGCCGGTGCCCTCAGCGAGCTCCTGCGTGTCAGTGGACTCGGCCACGGTTCCTTCCTCGTACTTCCTCATCGATTCTGATCAGAATGGGTTCTGATCAGGACGCCCGCCAGGGCGCGACGCCTTGGGCCGTACTGGTCAGCGGCTGCCCGCGCTGGGGGCAGGCGCCTGCTGGTCGATCTGGGTGATCTCAAACGGGGTGGGCAGCTGCGCCTGGTGAGGGTGATGCGGCCCGGCGTACACCTTGAGCTTGCGCAGCTGGCTGCGGCCCAGAGAGTTCTTCGGGAGCATGCCCTTGACGGCCTTCTCGATCACCCGCTCGGGGTGCTTGTCGAGCAGGTCGCTGTAGGCCACCGAGGTCAGCCCGCCCGGATATCCCGAGTGGCGGTGCGCGAGCTTCTGCTCCAGCTTCCGGCCCGTAAGCGCGACCTTGTCCGCGTTGACGATGATGACGAAGTCACCGGTGTCGATGTGCGGCGCGAAGATCGGCTTGTGCTTGCCGCGCAGCAGGATGGCCGCGTGGCTGGCCAGGCGGCCGAGGACGACGTCGGACGCGTCAATGACGTGCCACTGGCGCTGGATGTCGCCGGCCTTGGGGCTGAATGTGCGCACGGTAGTAAGCCTTCATGTGGGTAGGACTTAATCTGGTTCCACGCCCGGGGCACAACAAACTCGGCTGCTATCCCAGGTGAGGGAGTCCGCCGCGCTCGCCGCCGCGTAACCAGCCTCGCTGAGCGAGCACCGCGGGCATGCGAACACACATGGACGTCCAAGAAGGATACCGGCCCTTGCTAGTAACGGTCAAAGCGAGCGACCACGCGGCCGGCCAGGAGCGCCGCTCCGCCGTGGCTGGGCAGGCAAATTGCCGGTCCGCCCGAGGTCCGCTCCGTAGAACGGTACGCTCCCGGCATGGGCTACCCGGGTGACGAGGGCGGCGGCCCGCCGGAGAGCCGACTGGACGCCAGGACGCGCCGTGCCACGCTCTCATCTCAGTCACGGGCATCTCAACTACAGCCACCTCAGCCACAGGCATTCCAGGCACAGGCATCCCAGCCCTGGGCGATCCCAGCACGCGGTCCCGCAGCCCCGGACGAGGAAGAGCCGGGGGAAGCCGCCGGCCACCGGCCACCGGGCACGGGCTCAGCCGGGATGGCCGGAGATAGCCCGGCCCAGCGAGGCTATGGGGGCAGATCCGGGTACGGCGGGGAGACCGGCTATCCAGGCGGATCCAGCGGCAGTCACGGGCGCCCAGACGGCTCCTCCTCCTACCCAGGCCGGACCGCACAGCCGACCGCGGCTGGATATGCGGCGCCTTCCCCAGCGGGTACGGGCTACCCGCCAGCCGGCCAAGGGACCGGACACCCCCCAGCTAGCCCCGGCACCGGCTACCCGCCGGCCGCCCCAGGAACGGGACCACCGGGTGTCTCGGGCACGGGCTTCGCGCCAGCTACCCGGGGAACGGGATCCGGGCGTGGGGCCGGGCGACGGAGACGCGAACCCGCCGAGAGCAGCCAGCCCGGCCCCAGCGTCACCCAGCCCGCGCCGGCGTCAGCCAGGCCCAACGGCGGGCCGCCGTCACGGGAGAACGCGTGGCGGCGCCCGGAACGGCGGCCCGGCCAGGAGATTCAGGGAGCGCCGGGCAACGGTTCTGCCAGCGGGGGATCGCAGCCTCGTGGGTCACTGTGGAGCGCCGGCGCCTTCCGGACGGCGGGTCCTGGCGGACGCGGCCCGGTGCGAGGGTTCCCGCCCGCGCCCGGAGCACCCGACCCGGTGTACCCGCCGGGCCAGTTCTCGCCGTGGAACGCGCCCGCGCTCCGCGCGGTGAGCGCGGCCGGGCGGCCCGCGCTGACCGCCGGATCCGGCCCGGACACCTCAGAGCCCGAGTACTCGCTGCTGGCCGTGAGCGACCCGTCAGCCGACGCGACGGCCACCCAGACCTGGGCGGTACTCGACGACGCCCAACTGGCGGGTGAGTGGACTACGGCTCCCGCACGGGCCCCGGCTCCTTCCGGGCGGGACGAGCGCGGGTACCCCGGGACGGGCGAAAGGCCCCAGACCGGGCCAAGAGGGTTCTTCGAGTCGGCTGACGGACCCGAGACTCCACCGGGATCTCCGGCACCGGGACTCGCCGGACCAGGACTCTCGGTCGCCGCGGGACCCGCCACACCGTCGGGTTACGCGGGACAGCCGGGATACGGGCACCCTGGGGATACTGGGTACCAGGGCGGGGCTGGATTTCCCGGGGAGACCGGCTTCCCCGGCGAGCCGGGATTTCCCGGAGACGCTGAGCATCCCCGGGGCACGGAGCATCCCGGAGACACCGAACCTCCCGGCGACAGCGGGTACCCAGGCCGGACGGATCCGTCGCTGCGCACCGCCCGGCCGGGTGGACGGCTGACCGCGCGCCAGCAGGAGAAGAGCCGGCCGGGGCAGGACCCGCCGGACTATGGCCGCCCACAGGGCTTCCCGCAAACCCCGGAGCCGGGCCCAGGCAGGACCGGACCCCGGGGGTCGCGGTCGGAGGCCCGTGGCCGTAAGCCCCGCAAACCACGCAAGCCGCCGAGCCGGGCCCGGATGTGGCTGATGCCGTTGGTCATGATGGTCGTCGTCATCGTCTTGATCACCGCGGCTTACCTGCACTTCCACCAGGGCCAGTCCACTGCGCAGACGGCGGCGTCGCCGGGCCCGCAGGACACCACGTCCGGCAGCGCGTCACCGACGCTGGGGCCCTGGAAGCACATCGCCACCCGGGCAGACGACCCGGCCGCTCTCTCGCTTACCGAGCTGTTCCCTCCCAGCTATGCCGCGAGCGGGACTGTCACCCGGACCGTGCAGCGGGCCGGGCACAACTGCCCGGCTCTGGTGCTGGGGAACAAGCTGAAGGCCGCTCTGCGCAAGGCCGGCTGCTCCCAGGTGATGCGGGCGAGTTACCTGTCCACCGGGCAGAAGATCATGGCTACGGTCGGGGTGCTGAACCTGGCCAACGTGACCGATACGGAGCGGGCCGGGAAGGCAACCGGGGCAACCGCGTTCATCAGGCAACTCGCGGGCTCCCATGGCCCGACCAAGAACCTGACCAAGGGAACCGGGCTGGAAGAGGCCCAGATCAAGGGTCACTACCTGATCCTGACCTGGGCCGAATTCACCAACCTGAAGGCTCCGGGCAGCGCGGTCCGGCGCAAGGAGCTGGACACATTCTCGCGGCAACTGGTGGCGAGCACGGCGGGCATCAGCCTGACCAGCCGGATGGTGTTCGGCAAGCCCGAGACCCCGTAACCGGGCCGGCTCCCCCGGAAGTGGGGGCCCGGGCCGGGCTCAGCCAGACGTGGGCTCAGCCGGTGCGGGACGGACCCGCCGGGTGGCCAGGGCTCGCCGGGCGAGCTGGTCCGCGGCGGGGTAACAAACCTCTTCCAGGCAGAGCCCGTGCGCCGGGACCACGGGGACGGCGGGATCACGGACCCGGGCGGTGAGCACCTGAGCCGGCCAGGACGGCGGCCGACTGCCCTCCCCCACCTTGAGGAGCGCACCCACCAGGGCCCGCACCATCGAGTGGCAGAACGCGTCCGCGATCACGGTGGCCTCGGCCACCCTGGGCGCCCCGGATCCGGGCCTCCGCCTCCGGGCTCTCCGGCCTGGGGCACCCGGGGTTCGGGCCGGGACCAGGAGAGGGACAGCAGCTCGCGCACGGTGGTCGCCCCTTCGCGGCGGCGGCAGAAGGCAGCGAAGTCATGCTCGCCGAGCAGCAGCGCGGCGGCCTCGTTCATCGGGCCGATCTCGATCTCGCGGCGAGTCCAGAGGGTGTCATGCCGCCGCAGCGGTTCCGGCCCGGTCACGTCGTCACAGACCCGGTAGGAGTACCGGCGGCTCAGCGCGGAGAACCGGGCGTCGAACCCGTCCGGGGCGACACCGATCCGGCGGACCCGGACATCGGGCGGCAGCAGCCTGGCCAGCCTGCGCAGGATGGCCGGCGCGGCATCCAGCCACGCCGCCAGGGCCAGGTCGGCGTGCGCTACCTGGCCCCGCGCGTGCACTCCAGCGTCGGTCCGGCCGGCCACGGTGAGCTGGACCGGGGGGTCGGCGCGCAGGACCTGGCTCAGCGCGTCCTCCAGCACCTGCTGGACGGTGCGCTGGCCAGGCTGGCGGGCCCAACCAGAAAAGCCGCCGCCGTCGTAGCTGAGGTCCATCCGGACCCGGCAGGCCTCAGCAGTCAACGGCGACGGCTCCCCGGTTACTTCTCGGGCGCCTCGGTGGAGTCCGCGTCCTCGCCGTTCTCAGACTCGCTGTCCTCCGACTCACCGTCCGCGGACTCGCTGTCCGCCGCCTCGTCCCGGGCGTCCTCAGCGTCCGCGGACTCTGCGTCAGCGTCCTCAGCGGTGACATCAGCCTCCGGCGCTTCGGCTGTCACGTCAGCGTCGGCCTCGTCGGCCGGCGTCTCAGTCGTCTCCGCGGCTGCGGAGGCCGCCTGGCGGGCGGCAGGCTGGGACCGCCGGGCGCGGCGGCGCCGGGGCTTGGCCTCGGCTTCCTCCTGAACCAGCTCGATCACCGCGAGCGGGGCGTTGTCGCCCTTACGCGGACCGATCTTGGTGATCCGGGTGTAGCCACCCTCCCGGGTCGCGAACTGCGGCCCGATCTCGGTGAACAACGTGTGCACCACGCTCTTGTCGGTCACCACGGTGAGGACCTGGCGGCGGGCACTCAGATCACCCCGCTTGGCGAAGGTGATCAGCCGCTCGGCGTACGGCCGCAGCCGACGTGCCCGGGCCTCGGTCGTGGTGATCTTGCCGTGCTCGAACAGGGCGGTGGCCAGGTTCGACAGCAGGTGCCGCTGATGGGCCGCGCTGCCGCCCATCCGAGCGCCTTTAGTGGGCGAGGGCATCGGAACGTTCTCCTTGGTTATGTACTACCGGGCCGCCAGGCCCCGTCAGTACTGCTCAGTTCAGTGCTGCTCAGTCAGTACTGCTCGGTCTCGACGTAGCTGTCGTCGTCGTCCGCGCCGTAGCTGTCGGCCGCGCTGCCCGGGTCGAATCCTGGCGGGGAGTCCTTGAGCGCGAGGCCCATGTCGGTCAGCTTCTGCTTGACTTCCTCGATCGACTTGGCGCCGAAGTTGCGGATGTCGAGCAGGTCCTGCTCACTGCGGGCCACCAGTTCGCCCACGGTGTGGATGCCCTCACGCTTGAGGCAGTTGTACGAGCGGACGGTGAGGTTGAGCTCCTCGATCGGCAGCGCCAGGTCTGCCGCGAGCGCGGCGTCCGTCGGCGACGGGCCGATGTCGATGCCCTCAGCCTCCACGTTCAGCTCGCGGGCCAGGCCGAAGAGCTCCACGAGGGTCTTGCCCGCGCTGGCCACTGCGTCCCGGGGACGCATGGACGGCTTGGTTTCCACATCGAGGATGAGCTTGTCGAAGTCGGTCCGCTGCTCCACGCGGGTGGCCTCGACCTTGTAGGTGACCCGCAGCACCGGCGAGTAGATGGAGTCGATCGGAATCCGGCCGATCTCCTGGCCGGGCTGCTTGTTCTGGGCGGCGGACACGTAGCCACGGCCGCGCTCGACGGTCAGCTCCATCTCCAGCTTGCCCTTGGCGTTCAGCGTGGCGATGTGCAGCTCCGGGTTGTGCACCTCGACCCCGGCCGGCGGCGCGATGTCCGCTGCGGTGACCTCCCCCGGGCCCTGCTTGCGCAGGTACATGACCACTGGCTCGTCCTGCTCTGAGGAGACGACCAGCGACTTGAGGTTGAGGATGATGTCGGTGACGTCTTCCTGCACCCCGGGGACGGTGGAAAACTCGTGCAGCACACCCTCGATCCGGATGCTGGTGACGGCGGCACCCGGGATAGAGGAGAGCAGCGTGCGGCGGACCGAGTTCCCGATCGTGTAGCCGAACCCTGGCTCCAGCGGCTCGATGACGAACCGCGACCGGAAGTCGCCGGCCTGCTCTTCGGTGAGAGTGGGACGCTGGGCGATGAGCATTGGTACCCCTTTCCGCGACGCCCGCTATTTGACGCCGCGATCTTCACTGACAGCCGGGCCGCCGACGGCCCGGCTATCCACCGCTCCCGGGCCGCCACAAGGTGACGGCCCGGTGCGCTGTTACTTCGAGTAGTACTCGACAATGAGCTGTTCCTGGACCTGGGTGTCGATCTGCGCCCGGGCCGGGAGAGTGTGGATCAGGATGCGCATCTTGTCCGGAATGACTTCCATCCAGGCCGGAGATGGCCGCTCGCCGGCTTCGGCGCGCGCCACCACCATCGGGGTCAGCTCCAGGGACTTCGGCTTGACCTCGACGATGTCGTTCTCGCTCACCCGGTAGGACGGAATGTCCACCTTCTTGCCGTTGACGACAAAGTGACCGTGCCGGACCAGCTGGCGGGCCATGTCCCGGCTCTTCGCGAACCCCGCCCGGTACACCACGTTGTCCAGGCGGCTCTCCAGGATCTGGAGCAGGTTCTCTCCGGTCATACCCCGCTTGCGGGTGGCTTCCTCATAGTAGCCGTGGAACTGGCGCTCGAGGATGCCGTAGACCCGGCGAGCCTTCTGCTTCTCCCGGATCTGGAGCAGGTACTCGCTCTCCTTGGGCCGGTTGCGCCCGTGCTCACCCGGCGGGTAGGGCCGGATCTCAATGGGGCACTTCGGCGAATCGCACTTAGAGCCCTTCAGGAAGAGCTTCATCTTCTCGCGGCGGCAGAGCTTGCAGTCCGCGCCCGTGTATCGAGCCATCTTCGCGCTACTCCTCAGACCCGGCGCCGCTTAGGCGGGCGGCAGCCATTGTGGGGAACCGGGGTGACGTCCTGGATCGAGCCAACCTCCAGGCCGGTCGCCTGCAGCGACCGGATGGCGGTCTCCCGTCCAGACCCAGGACCCTTGACGAATACGTCGACCTTGCGCATCCCGTGCTCCATGGCCCGGCGCGCCGCGGCCTCGGCCGCCATCTGCGCCGCGAATGGCGTGGACTTGCGTGATCCCTTGAACCCAACCTGGCCGGACGACGCCCAGGAAATGACGTTGCCCACGGGGTCGGTGATCGAGACGATGGTGTTGTTGAACGTGCTCCTGATGTGGGCGTGCCCGTGAGCGACGTTCTTCCGTTCCTTCCGGCGCACCTTCTTGGCGCCAGTACGGCTCTTTGGCGGCATCTGCTTCCTATTCGGTGAGGTCGTCGGTCCGCAGTGTGGTGAGGGCTAAGGATCAGGCCCTGACCAGCAGTGGCAACGGGCGCGGACTACTTCTTCCCGGCCTTCTTCTTGCCGGCCACTGTCTTCTTCCTGCCCTTACGGGTGCGGGCGTTCGTCTGGGTGCGCTGGCCGTGTACCGGCAGCCCACGACGATGACGAATTCCCTGATAGCACCCGATCTCGATCTTGCGGCGGATATCCGCCTGCACCTCGCGGCGCAGATCGCCTTCGACCCGGTAGGTCGCCTCGATCCAGTCCCGGAGACGGACCAGGTCGTCCTCTCCGAGTTCATGGACCCTCGTGTCGCCGCTGACGCCCGTGGCGCTCAGCGTCTCGAGCGCACGGGTGCGCCCGATTCCGTAGATGTAGGTCAGAGCGACTTCCAGCCGCTTTTCGCGGGGGAGGTCAACGCCAACTAGGCGTGCCATGGGCGGGCAGTTCTCCTTTTCATCGAGGAGGTCGTGCGCGCCGCTCCCCCGCCCCTGCCCGGGCCGGGCCCCGGCCTCCTACCGGGGGTAACCCGTGTGCGGCTGGTGCCACACACGGGCTGCGGTGCGTGTTGGTCGGGCGTCAGCCCTGGCGCTGCTTGTGCCGTGGGTCAGAGCAGATGACCATCACGCGGCCATGCCGCCGGATCACCCGGCACTTGCTGCAGATCTTCTTCACACTGGGCTTGACCTTCATCGTGGCCTCCTCCGGCGCTGGGACAGGTCAATGTCCTGCGTCAGTCCGTTACTTGTACCGGTAGACAATCCGGCCACGGCTCAGGTCGTACGGGCTCAGCTCAACGACCACCCGGTCATCGGGCAGGATGCGGATGTAGTGCATCCGCATCTTCCCGCTGATGTGGGCGAGGACCTTGTGCCCATTGTCTAGCTCCACCCGGAAGAAGGCATTGGGAAGTGACTCGACGATCCTGCCCTCGATCTCGATGGCGCCGTCCTTTTTGGGCATATCCTCCGCGCTTCACTGTCGGGCCCGCTCGCCACCGCTGACGGTGTGCAGGCGGGTGTTGTCTACGTTTGTTGTCATGGTGCATCCCAGGACTGTGCCGCACCAGGAATGCGTGGTCTTGCTCAACACTCGGGAGGCGACCGGCAATAGCCAGCACAGGGCAACTCACGAGCCGCAGCAGAGTCTACGCGACCCCGCTTGACATTGCGAACCAGACCCAGGGCAGAAAAATTCCCTAACGCCAACCCCCGCAGCCTACTCCCCCACGACTACTTCCCGGGGCGGTCCCACGGGAGCGGTACGTTGCCGGCCCGGCCCCGGCGCAGCTTGGCGTCGGGCAGTTCGTACAGGTCAATCCCCGGCAGATCCGCCATCAGCTCATCGAGCTGGCCGAGGGTCTTCGCCTCGTAGGCGAGGTCCAGCCGCTCGTGGTATTCCTCAGCCGTCAGCCGCCCCGCGGCGAGATGCTCCCGCAGCAGGGCAGCGGTGCGGTCGCGGTCGGCGTCGGACGCGCGGATCTTCGGATCGCTCGGCATCCGCAACCTCCTGAGGGATCTGTGCGGTTCCACCGTACCCACGGCGCGGCCTGTGTCCTGACGGCCCCGCTACGGCGCGGCCTGTGTCCTGATGGCCCCGCTACGGCGCGGCCTTAGCGGATGAACCGCCGGAGGGCGCTGAGGGCCCGCTCGGTGATCTCCTCTACCGGTCCGGTGGCGTCGATGCCGAGCAGGATGCCCTCGTCGGCGTAGAACGCGACGAGCGGGGCGGTCTGCTCCAGGTAAACCTCGACCCGGTGCCGGATCGTCTCTTCCCGGTCGTCGTCGCGCTGGAACAACTCTCCCCCGCAGTCGTCGCAGGTGTTCCGGTGCGCGGGCGGATCGAACAGGGCGTGCCAGACCCGGCCGCAGCGGCGGCAGGTCCGGCGGCCCGACAGCCGCCGCACTACCTCGTCGTCGTCCACCACGAGTTCCAGGACCACGTCGAGGCGGGTGTCCCAGGAGGCGAGCATCTTCTTGAGCGTCTCGGCCTGCGGGACGGTCCGGGGGAACCCGTCCAGCAGGAACCCCGACTGCGTATCGTCTTCCTGCAGCCGGTCGGTGACCATGGCGATGGTCACCTCGTCCGGCACCAGATCGCCGCGTTCCATAAACGCCTGAGCGCGGCGGCCGAGCGCCGTCCCCTGACTGACGTTGGTACGGAAGATGTCACCTGTCGAGATCTTCGGGATAGACAGGTGCGACGCTATGAACTGGGCCTGTGTCCCCTTGCCCGCACCGGGGGGCCCGACGAGGACGACTCGCACTATCGCAAGAAGCCCTCATAGTTGCGCTGCTGCAACTGGCTCTCGATCTGCTTCACCGTGTCCAGTCCCACCCCCACCGCGATCAGGATGGTGGTCCCGCCGAATGGGAACTGGCTCCCCACCCCCAGGAGCGCGAACGCGATCATCGGGACGAGAGCGATGAGCCCCAGGTACAAGGATCCGGGGGCGGTGAGCCTAGTGAGCACGTAGTTCAGGTACTGGGCGGTCGGCCGCCCGGGGCGGATGCCGGGGATGAACCCCCCGTACTTCTTCATGTTGTCCGCCACCTCGGTCGGGTTGAACGTGATGGACACGTAGAAGTACGTGAAGAACACGATGAGAACGAAGAACAATCCCATGTAGAGCTTCGAGTCGCCGATGCTCCCGGTGCCGAGCTCGGTCTGGATGAACGAGACCCAGCCCTGCGGGTGGGTCTTGCTGCCGAACAGAGTGGCGGCCAGTTCCGGGATGTACAGCAGCGATGAAGCGAAGATGACCGGGATGACGCCGGCCTGGTTCACCTTGAGCGGGATGTAGGTGGAGGTGCCGCCGTACATCTTGCGGCCCACCATGCGCTTGGCGTACTGCACCGGGATCCGGCGCTGGGCCTGTTCCATGAAGACCACGAAGGCCACGATCCCGACCCCGACCAGCAGCACGATGGCCAGCACGAACGAGCCCTTGACCTTGAAGACGTCGGCCAGGTAACCGAACATCTGCGAGATGACCGTGGTGAAGATGAGGACGGACATGCCGTTGCCCACGCCGCGGTCGGTGATCAGCTCGCCCAGCCACATGATGACCGCGGTGCCCGCGGTCATGCAGATGACCATGGTGGCGATGGTGAACACCGACGAGTTCGGGATCAGCGGCTCGTTGCAGTTCTGGAACAGGTTCCCGGACCGGGCGTAGGCGATGATGCCGGTCAACTGGAGGATGGCCAGCCCGATGGTGAGATACCGGGTGTACTGGGTGATCTTGGCCTGGCCGGCCTGACCCTCCTGGCGCAGCGTCTCCAGCCGCGGGATCACCACGGCCAGCAGTTGGAGGATGATGCTGGCGGTGATGTACGGCATGATGCCGAGGGCAAACACCGATAGCCTGAGCAGCGCGCCGCCGCTGAACAGGTTGACGAGCTGGTAAACGCCCGCCGCGCTGCTCGATTTCTCCAGGCCAGTACAGAAAGTGACGGCCTTCTCGGAGATGCCGGGAGTGGGAATGGCCGCGCCGAACCGGAAAAGAGCCAAGATCCCCAGCGTGAACAGCAGCTTCTTGCGCAGGTCAGGCGTCCGGAAGGCCCGGAGGAACGCGGTCAGCATGCGCCGTCCTCAACTAGATGGGTCAACTGGGTGGTGCCGCGCCCTCCCAAGGGGTAGCGGCGACGGCCGGTGCGCCGCAGTGTAACGCGTCCGCGGCACCGTAACAGCCCTCTGCACTCAGTCATGATGACTGTCTGCTGCACGCTGATGGACAACGCGCCACGGCGGTACAACGTCCGACTGCGGGACAACGTGCCAGCCTGGCCACGTGCCGCAGCGGCGGCCCGGGATGTCCCCGGCCGCCGCCTGGCTGGCGAGCGCATCACAGCTCGGTGACGGTTCCCCCGGCGGCCGTGAGCTTCTCCCGGGCGGAGGCCGAGAACGCGTGGGCGGTCACTCTCAGTGCCACCCCCAGGTCGCCGTTACCGAGCACCTTGACGAGCTCACCCGAGCGCACCGCGCCCTTGGCCACCAGGTCCTCAGGGGTCACGTCGCCGCCCTGCGGGTAAAGCTCGGCGAGCCGCCCGATGTTGACCACCTGGTAGGTGGTCTTGAACGCCAGGTTAGAGAAGCCCTTCAGCTTCGGCACCCGGCGCTGCAGCGGCATCTGGCCACCCTCGAATCCCAGGTGCACCTGGCCACGGGCCTTGGTTCCCTTGGTCCCGCGGCCCGCGGTCTTGCCCTTGGATCCCTGACCGCGTCCGACCCGGGTGCGCTCGGTGCGCGAGCCCGGGGCCGGGCGGAGATGATGGAGCTTCAGCATGTCAGTCGACCTCCTCGACGGTGACGAGGTGCCGCACCGCGTAAATCATGCCGCGGAACTCGGGCCGGTCGTCCTTGACGACCACGTGCCCGATCCGCTTCAGCCCGAGCGAGCGCAGGGACGCCCGCTGGGACTTGGTTCCCCCGATCTCCGACCGGGTCTGGGTTACCTTCAGCTGTGCCATCATCGGCCTCCGCTCAGCTATTGCCGGACGTGGCGCCGAGGGCGGCCGCTGCCGCGCGGGCGCGCAGCATGGCTGCCGGGGCCACATCCTCGATCGGAAGCCCGCGCCGGGCGGCGATTTCCTCGGGGCGCTTCAGGCTCTTCAGGGCGGCCACCGTCGCGTGCACGACGTTGATCGGGTTCGAGGAGCCCAGCGAGCGGGACAGCACGTCGTGCACGCCCGCGCATTCCAGCACGGCGCGCACCGGGCCGCCGGCGATGACGCCGGTACCGGGGCTGGCCGGCTTCAGCAGCACCACTCCCGCAGACTCCTCGCCCTGCACGGTGTGCGGGATCGTGCCGGCGATCCTGGGTACCCGGAAGAACGACTTCTTGGCCGCCTCGACGCCCTTGGCGATAGCCGCGGGCACTTCCTTGGCCTTGCCGTAGCCCACGCCGACCATGCCATTGCCGTCGCCGACGATGACGAGGGCGGTGAAGCTGAACCGCCGGCCACCCTGGACCACCTTGGCGACCCGGTTGATGGTGACGACTCGCTCCAGGTAAGCGGTGCCCTTGTCGGCACCGCCGCCGCGGCGGTCGTCACGGCGGTCACGCCGTTCACCGCCGCCGCCACCACGCCGCGGAGCTCCTGCCATCAGATGTTCCTTCTCTCGTAAGTCATGTGTGCAAAGTTCAGGCTGGCCAGCCGGTCCTCAATGACGCTCACAGGTCCAGCCCGCCTTCGCGTACCGCGTCGGCGAGGGCCGCGATCCGGCCGTGGTAAGCCCAGCCGCTCCGGTCGAAGACGGCGGCGGAAACCCCGGCCGCGCGCGCCCGCTCGGCGAGCAGCGTGCCGACCTGACGGGCCTTGGCCGTCTTGTCGCCGTCGGCGCCGCGGAGCGCCTCTTCCAGAGTAGACGCGGACGCGACCGTCCGGCCCACGCTGTCGTCGATGAGCTGGACGGACGTGTGCCGGGCGGACCGGGTGACGTTCAGGCGAGGCCGCTCCGCACTGCCCATGACCTTCCTGCGGACCCGCGTGTGCCGCCGCGTCCGCGCGGCGGTGCGTCCCGGGGCCCGGGTCTTCGTGACAGCCATTGCTTACTTACCAGCCTTCCCGACCTTGCGGCGGACCTGCTCACCCTGGTACCGGATGCCCTTGCCCTTGTACGGGTCAGGCTTGCGCAGCTTCCGTATGTTGGCCGCGACCTCGCCCACCAGCTGCTTGTCAATTCCCTCCACGACAAGCCGCGTAGGTGTCTCGACGCGGAATGTGATCCCGTCCGGCGGCGTGACCGTCACCGGGTGGCTGAAGCCCAGGGCGAACTCGAGGTTCGAGCCCCGGGCCTGGACCCGGTAACCAACGCCGACGATCTCCAGAGTCTTGCTGTAGCCCTCAGTCACCCCGGTCACCATGTTGGCCACCAGGGTCCGGGACAGCCCGTGCAGCGCACGCACCTTGCCCTCGTCGTTCGGGCGGGTGACCTTCAGGGTGCTGTCCTCCCGGGCGATCTCGATGGGAGGGGTGAGCTCCAGCGCCAGGCTGCCCTTGGGGCCCCTGACACTGACCTCACGGCCATTGAGCGTGACATCGACACCCCCGGGAATCTCCACGGGGAGCCGTCCGATTCGTGACATCGCGGTCTCCTCACCAGACGTAGGCGAGGACTTCCCCGCCTACCCCGCGCTTGTTCGCCTGCTTGTCGGTCATCAAGCCGGTCGAGGTGGAGATGATCGCAACGCCGAGACCGCCGAGCACCCGGGGCAGGTTGTCCTTCTTGGCGTACACCCGCAGGCCGGGCTTGGAGACCCGCTTGATACCCGCGATGGAACGCTCCCGGGTCGGGCCGAACTTCAGGGTCAGCACCAGGCTCTTGCCTACCTCGGCGTCTTCCACGTTCCAGCCCGCGATGTAGCCCTCCTGCTTGAGGATCTCCGCGATCCGGACCTTGATCGTGGAACTGGGCATGCCCACGGTGTCGTGGTACGCCGAGTTAGCGTTGCGCAGACGGGTCAGCATGTCTGCGATGGGGTCGGTCATTGACATGGCCTAAGGGCCCTCCTCGCCGTGGTTTCCCGCAGGACCTGCGGCGTGGTCAGTAGGCGCGGTTAGCGCCCAGGGTTTGGTCTACCAGCTGGACTTCGTGATGCCCGGCAGCTCACCGCGGTGCGCCATCGAGCGGAAGCAGATCCGGCACAGGCCGAACCTGCGGTATACGGCACGCGGACGCCCGCAGCGGGTGCACCGGGTGTACCCGCGCACCTTGAACTTGGGCGTCCTGTTCGCCTTGACGACTAGCGCCTTCTTGGCCACTCCTCAGCTCTCCTTGAACGGGAATCCGAGCCGGCGCAGCAGCGCGCGGCCTTCATCGTCGGTGGGCGCCGTGGTCACGAGCGTCACGTCCATGCCACGCTGACGGTCCACCTGGTCGGCGTCGATCTCATGGAACATGAGCTGCTCGTTCAGCCCGAAGGTGTAGTTCCCCCGGCCGTCGAACTGCCGGTCGGACAGGCCGCGGAAGTCACGGATCCGGGGCAGGGCCAGCGACAGCAGCCGGTCGCAGAACTCCCACATCCGGTCGCCGCGCAGGGTCACGTGCGCGCCGATGGGCATGCCCTCGCGCAGCTTGAACTGGGCGATCGACTTACGGGCCCGGGCGACCGCCGGCTTCTGCCCGGTGATCACCGTGAGGTCCCGCAGCGCGCCGTCGATCAGCTTCGCGTCCCGGGCCGCCTCGCCGACCCCCATGTTGACCACGATCTTGGTCAGCGTGGGGATCTGCATCACGTTGGCGTACCCGAACTCCTCGCGCAGGGCCGGCGCGATCTCCTGCCGGTAGCGCTCCTTGAGCCGCGGCACGGGCCGGGCTACCCGGGTCTCTTGCGTCGTGGTCGTCATCAGAAGTCCTTACCGCCCGGGCGGGAGACCCGGATCTTGGCGCCGTCCTCGTCGAAACGGAACCCGGCACGGGCCGGCTTCTTGGTGTCCGGGTCAACCAGCTGGACGTTGCTCACGTGGATGGGCGCCTCGGTGTTCGTGATGCCGCCTTCCTTGGCTCCACGAGCTCCCTGGTAGTCCACCTTCTTGTTCTTGCGGACCATGTTGACCCCTTGCACCAGCACCCGCTGCCGCTCGGGGTCGGCGAGGATGACCGTGCCCTCCCGGCCACGGTCCCGGCCCGCGACGACCACCACGTGGTCGCCCTTCTTGATCTTCATGCGCGGCGGCCTGGCCGTCGCACTGTCTTTCTTAGCCATCGCGGCCTTCCTGCTGCTGGTGCTCATCACAGCACCTCCGGCGCGAGCGAGATGATCCGCATGAAGCGCTTCTCGCGCAGCTCACGGCCGACCGGGCCGAAGATGCGGGTGCCTCGCGGGTCCCCGCCGTCCCTGATGAGGACGGCGGCGTTCTCGTCGAAACGGATGTAGGAACCATCGCCGCGGCGGCGCTCCTTGCGGGTCCGCACCACGACGGCCTTGACGACATCGCCCTTCTTCACCCCGGCACCGGGAAGGGCATCCTTCACTGTCGCCACGATGACATCACCGATGCCCGCGTATCGCCGGCCTGAGCCGCCGAGCACGCGGATACACAAGATCTCCTTGGCACCGGTGTTGTCGGCGACTTTAAGCCGCGACTCCTGCTGGATCACGTCAACTCCTGCTTCCTGACGCCGGGGTTCTCGCGGGGTCAGCCCCCGCGGTGGTAACTACTTGGCCTTCTCCAGGATCTCCGAGACCCGCCAGCGCTTCGTGGCGGACAGGGGCCTGGTTTCCATCAGCCGCACCCGGTCGCCGACGCCGCAGGCGTTCTCGCCGTCGTGCGCCGTGTACTTCTTGGTGCGCCGGATGACCTTGCCGTACTTAGGGTGCTTGACCCGGTCCTCGACGATGACCACAACGGTCTTGTCCATCTTGTCGCTGACCACGTAACCTTCGCGGATCTTGCGGTAGCCCCGGCCGGGCACCCCGCCCTGCTCGACGTCACTCACTGTCTTCCGCCTCCTCCACCAAGGTCACGATGCCAAGCTCGCGTTCCCGCTTCACCGTGTAGATGCGGGCGATCTCCTTGCGGACGGCGCGCAGCCGTCCATGACTCTCCAGCTGGCCGGTCGCGGCCTGGAAGCGGAGGTTGAACAGCTCCGTCTTGGCTTCTGCCAGCTTGCTGTTCAGCTCTTCCTCACTGGAGTTCCGCAGGTCAGCGGCGGCCAGGCTCACCATCAGCCCTCACCCACTTCACGGGTCACGAACTTGCACTTCATTGGCAGCTTGTGCATGGCGCGCCGGAGCGCTTCCCGGGCCACCGGCTCCGCCACCCCGGACAGCTCGAACATGACCCGCCCGGGCTTGACGTTGGCCACCCACCACTCGGGTGAGCCCTTGCCGGAACCCATCCGGGTCTCGGCGGGCTTCTTGGTCAGCGGGCGGTCCGGATAGATCGTGATCCACACCTTGCCGCCTCGGCGGATGTGCCGGGTCATGGCGATACGGGCGGACTCGATCTGCCGGTTGGTCACGTAGGCGTGTTCCAGGGCCTGGATACCGTACTCGCCGAAGGCCACCCGGGTGCCGCCCTTGGCGACCCCGTGCCGGTCCGGCCGGTGCTGCTTGCGGTACTTGACCCTGCGCGGGATAAGCATGATCAGCCCTCCTCACCCGTGCTCGGCGCGGTCGCCGCCGCAGCCGGCTCGGGCTGCGGCGCGGCGGCCTGGGCGGCGGACGCGTCGGGTCGGTCGCTCACCGGGACGCCAGCCGTCCGGTCGCCACCCGGCGCCCGGTCACCGCGGTCGGCACCCTCGGGGCGCCGGCGCCGCTGTGGCCCGGTAGGCCGGTCGCGGCGCTGGCCGCCCGCGCGGAGGGCGGCCGCGGCCGCCTCGCGCTCAGCCCGGGTCTGCGGGGCCTCGCCCCGGTAGATCCAGACCTTCACGCCGATCCGGCCGAACGTGGTCCGGGCCTCGTAGAAGCCGTAGTCGATGTCGGCGCGCAGCGTGTGCAGCGGCACCCGGCCCTCGCGGTAGAACTCCGAGCGGGACATCTCAGCGCCGCCGAGGCGGCCCGAGCACTGCACCCGGATGCCCTTGGCGCCGCCCTTCATGGACGTCTGCATGGCCTTGCGCATGGCCCGCCGGAACGACACCCGGCTGGACAGCTGCTCGGCCACGCCCTGCGCGACGAGCTGGGCGTCCGTCTCCGGGTTCTTGACCTCGAGGATGTTCAGCTGAATCTGCTTGCTGGTCAGCTTCTCCAGGTCGCCACGGATACGGTCCGCCTCGGCGCCGCGGCGGCCGATGACGATCCCGGGACGCGCGGTGTGAATGTCCACCCGCACCCGGTCCCTGGTGCGCTCGATCTCCACCTTGGAAATGCCCGCGCGCTCCATGCCCTTCTGCAGCATCCGGCGGATGGCCACATCCTCGGCGACGTAGTCCTTGTACAGCTTGTCGGCGTACCACCGGCTCTTGAAGTCGGTGGTGATGCCAAGCCGGAACCCGTGCGGGTTCACCTTCTGCCCCACTAGCGGGACCTCCCCTTGGGTTCGTCAGAGACGATTACCGTGATGTGGCTGGTGCGCTTGTTGATCCGGTAGCCCCGGCCCTGCGCCCGTGGCCGGAAACGCTTCAGCGTCGGCCCTTCGTCCACCCATGCCCGGCTCACCACGAGCGAGCCGGCGTCCACCTGCTGGGCATGCTCAGCATTGGCGATGGCGCTCGCGAGCACCTTGCCAACCGGGTCACTGGCTGACTGCGGCGCAAAGGCCAGCGCCGCCTGCGCCTCCTCGGCAGGCATGCCGCGGATGAAGTCCACCACGCGGCGGGCCTTCCGCGGCGTGACGCGTACATACCGCGCCTTCGCCCTTGCTTCCATGCTTCTCTCTCGCTCTCTAGTGATTACTCGTGCCCGGGTCAGGCCGCCGGGCTAACGGCGGCTGCGCCGGTCATCCCGGACGTGACTGCGGAACGTGCGGGTGGGTGCGAACTCGCCGAGCTTGTGGCCGACCATGGCCTCGGTGATGAACACCGGCACGTGCTTGCGGCCGTCGTGCACCGCGATCGTGTGGCCCAGCATCGCAGGAACGATCATGGAGCGCCGGGACCACGTCTTGATGAGGTTCCTGGTGCCCTTCTCGTTCTGCACGTCCACCTTCTTGATCAGGTGGTCGTCGACGAACGGGCCCTTCTTGAGACTACGAGGCATCGTTGAGTGCTCCTACCGCTTCTTCTTGCTGCGCCTGCGGACGATCAGCCGGTCGCTGGGCTTGTGGGATGGCCGGGTCCGGCCCTCGGGCTTGCCCCAGGGGCTGACCGGGTGCCGGCCACCGGAGCTCTTGCCCTCGCCGCCGCCCAGAGGGTGGTCGACCGGGTTCATCGCGACGCCGCGGACCGAGGGACGCTTGCCCTTCCACCGGTTGCGGCCCGCCTTGCCGAGCTTGATGTTGCCCTGCTCGGCGTTGCCGACCTCACCGACGGTGGCCCGGCAGGCCGCGTCGACCCGCCGGATCTCGCCGGAGGGCATCCGCAGCTGCGCGTACCCGCCGTCCTTGGCCAGCAGCTGGACCCCGGAGCCGGCCGAGCGGGCGATCTTCGCGCCGCCGCCGGGCCGCAACTCGATCGCGTGCACCACGGTGCCGGTCGGGATGTTCCGCAGCGGCAGGCAGTTGCCCGGCCGGATGTCGGATCCGGGGCCGTTTTCCACCCGGTCGCCCTGAGACAGACCCTGCGGGCAGATGATGTAGCGCTTCTCGCCGTCGGCGTAGTGCAGCAGCGCGATCCGGGAGGTGCGGTTGGGGTCGTACTCGATGTGCGCGACCTTGGCCGGGATACCGTCCTTGTCGGCCCGCCGGAAGTCGATCAGCCGGTAGGCACGCTTGTGGCCGCCGCCCTGGTGCCGCGCGGTGATCCGGCCGTGCACGTTCCGGCCGCCGCGCGAGGACAGCGGGCGGACCAGTGACTTCTCCGGCTCACTACGGGTGAGTTCGGAGAAGTCCGCGCCGCTCGCACCCCGCCGTCCCGGGGTGGTGGGCTTGTACTTGCGGATAGCCATGTGTGCTCAAGCTCCTTGGGATGTGGCCGGTGGCCTAGTTGACCGGGCCGCCGAAGACATCGATGCGCTCTCCCTCGGCGAGGCTGACGATGGCACGCTTGGTGCCCACTCGCTGGCCCCAGCCGTACCGGGTGCGGCGACGCTTGCCCGGCCGGTTGAGCGTGTTGACGCCGGTTACCTTGACCCCGAAGATGGCCTCGACCGCCTGCCGGACCTGCGTCCGGTTGGCGTCGCGGGCAACCAGGAAGGTGTACTTGCCGTCATCGGCAAGTCGGTACGTCTTTTCCGAGATCACCGGGCGCAGCAGGATGTCCCGGGGGTCTGGGATCCGGATGGCGCTCACTGCTCCTCACCCTCCTTCGGGGTGGTGCGGCGGCGGGGAGCCTTGGGCGCTTCCCCACCTGACGACTCAGCTCCATCTGAAGGCTCAGTCGCGTCCGCGGACTCGGCCGCCGGCTCGCTGGCCTTGGCCGGGCTGGCCTTGGCCGTGCTGGCGTTGCTCTTGCTGGCCTGGGCGGGCGCCGACGCCGCGATCTCGGGCTGGCCGGTGAACGAGGACAGGGCCGCCGCGGTGAACACGATGTGCTCACTGGCCAGCACGTCGTACGTGTTCAGCTGGCCGGTGGCCAGCAGCCGCACGCCCGGCGCGTTGCGCAGGCTCTTCCAGGTCACTTCGTCCTCGGCCTGGGCCACGACGAGCACCCGGGCGTTGAGCTTGGCGTCCAGCAGCCCGATGGCCGTGCGCAGCACGGCCATCGCATCGCGGGTCCTGGGCTGGTCGCCGTCCACGAACCCGCTGACCACGGCGACCCGGCCGTTGGCGGCCCGGTCGGACAGCGCGCCCCGGAGCGCGGCGGCCTTCATCTTCTTGGGCGTCCGCTGCACATAGGAGCGCGGCTGCGGCCCGTGTACGGTGCCGCCGCCCGCGTACTGCGGGGCCCGGATGCTGCCCTGGCGGGCCCGGCCGGTGCCCTTCTGGCGGTAGGGCTTCTTGCCGCCGCCGCGGACCTCGCCACGTGTCTTGGTGGAGTGCGTGCCCTGGCGGGCGGCGGCCTCCTGGCCCACGACGACCTGGTGGATCAGCGGCACGTTGACCGGGGCGCTGAAGATCTCGTCGGGAAGCTCCACGTCCTGGCCGGCCTGGCCGGACGGGGAGACGACGCTGACGGTAGTCATCAGGCCTCCTTCGAGGCGGTCTGCGGCGCCCGGACGGCGCTGCGGACCAGGATCAGGCCGCCCTTGGGGCCGGGAACGGCCCCGCGGATCAGCAGCAGGCCGCGGTCGGTGTCTACCCCGTGCACGGTGAGGCTGGGTGTCGTGGTGCGCTCGCCGCCCATCCGGCCGGCCATCCGCACGCCCTTGAACACCCGGCCCGGGGTGGCGCAGCCGCCGATGGAGCCGGGTGAGCGGTGCTTGCGCTGGGTGCCGTGGGAGGCGGACAGGCCCTTGAACCCGTGCCGCTTCATCACGCCCGCGAAGCCCTTGCCCTTGCTGGTGCCGGTCACGTCGACCAGGTCGCCGGGAGCAAACGTCTCCGCGTTGACCTCCTGGCCCAGGGTGTAGTCGGTGGCGTCATCGGTCCGCAGCTCGACGAGGTAGCGGCGCGGGGTCACCGAGGCCTTGGCGAAGTGGCCCGCCACGGGCTTGGTCACCCGGCGGGGGTCGATCTCGCCGTAGCCCAGCTGCACGGCTGAGTACCCGTTCGCGTCGGGCGTCCGCACAGCGGTGACGACGCAGGGGCCCGCCGCGATCACCGTCACGGGAACCATCCGCCCGTCGGCGTCGAAGACCTGGCTCATGCCCAGCTTCGTGCCGAGGACGCCCTTGGTGTTCTTGGTCATGTCGGTGCGTTCCTCAGAGCTTGATCTCGATGTCAACGCCGGCTGGCAGATCCAGCCGCATCAGCGAGTTGACCGTCTTCGGCGTGGGGTCGATGATGTCGATCAACCGCTTGTGCGTGCGCATCTCGAAGTGCTCCCGCGAGTCCTTGTACTTGTGCGGGGAGCGGATGACGCAGTAGATGTTCTTCTCCGTGGGCAGCGGGACAGGCCCGGCAACCCGCGCGCCAGTGCGCGTCACCGTGTCGACGATCTTCCGCGCCGAGCTGTCGATGACCTCGTGGTCATAGGCCTTGAGCCGGATACGGATCTTTTGTCCCGCCATGTGCCTTCCGTGTCCTTACGTCTTGAGTGCCGCTGGGCAGTGCTAGCCCGGGGGGACGAAACCCCCCGGGCTAGCACCACTACTACTTGAGGATCTTCGTGACCCGGCCGGCGCCGACGGTGCGGCCACCCTCGCGGATAGCGAAGCGGAGGCCCTCCTCCATGGCGATGGGCTGAATCAGCTCCACCTTCATCTCGGTGTTGTCACCGGGCATGACCATTTCGGTGCCCTCGGGGAGGTGGACGACGCCCGTCACGTCCGTGGTCCGGAAGTAGAACTGCGGACGGTAGTTGTTGAAGAACGGGGTGTGCCGTCCGCCCTCATCCTTGGACAGGATGTAGACCTGGCCCTCGAACTCGGTGTGCGGGGTGTTGGTGCCCGGCTTGATGACGACCTGGCCGCGCTCCACGTCCTCGCGCTTGATCCCACGGAGCAGCAGGCCCGCGTTGTCGCCGGCCTGGCCCTCATCGAGGATCTTGTGGAACATCTCGACGCCGGTGACCGTGGTCCGCTGCGCCTTCTCCTTGATGCCGATGATCTCGACCTCTTCGGAGGTGCGCACCTTGCCACGCTCGATCCGGCCGGTCACCACGGTGCCGCGGCCGGTGATCGAGAACACGTCCTCGACCGGCATCAGGAACGGCTTGTCGGTGTCCCGGACGGGCTCGGGGATGCTGTCGTCGCAGGCGGTCATGAGCTCGACGATCTTCTCGCCCCACTCAGCGTCGCCCTCGAGCGCCTTGAGCGCGGAGACCCGGATCACCGGGACGTCGTCGCCAGGGAACTCGTAGGTGGACAGCAGCTCGCGTACCTCGAGCTCGACGAGCTCCAGGATCTCCTCGTCGTCCACCATGTCGGCCTTGTTCAGCGCGACCACGATGTACGGCACGCCGACCTGGCGGGCGAGCAGCACGTGCTCGCGCGTCTGCGGCATGGGGCCGTCGGTGGCGGCGACCACGAGAATGGCGCCGTCCATCTGCGCGGCACCGGTGATCATGTTCTTGATGTAGTCCGCGTGACCGGGGCAGTCCACGTGTGCGTAGTGGCGCTTCTCGGTCTGGTACTCGACGTGCGAGATCGAGATGGTGATCCCGCGCTCCTTCTCTTCCTTCGCGTTGTCGATCTGGTCGAAGGGCGTGAAGGGGTTCACGTCCGGGTACTTATCGTGCAGCACCTTGGTGATCGCCGCGGTCAGAGTGGTCTTGCCGTGGTCGATGTGCCCGATGGTGCCGATGTTCACGTGCGGCTTAGTCCGCTCGAACTTGGCCTTCCCCACTGGTTTCTCCTCGTTGCGATCTGCCCCACGTCCTGTGGGGCCAAGGCGCCCTCTTAGTGCGCCGATTCTCCTGACTGACGTTTTGTGCTAGCAGTTACTCACCGCGTGCTTTGGCGATGATCTCCTTGGCAATGCTGGGCGGGACTTCGGCGTAGGAGTCGAACTGCATGCTGTAGTCCGCCCGGCCCTGGGTGCGGCTGCGCAGGTCGCCCACGTAGCCGAACATCTCCGACAGCGGCACGGTCGCTTTCACGACGCGGATGCCAGAGCGCTCCTCCATGGCCTGGATCTGGCCACGGCGGGCGTTGATGTCACCGATCACTTCACCCATGTAGTCGTCCGGGGTCCTGACCTCCACGGCCATGACCGGCTCGAGCAACACGGGATTAGCCATCGCGGCCGCCCTCTTGAACGCCATCGATCCGGCGATCTTGAAGGCCAGCTCGGACGAGTCCACCTCGTGGTAGGCACCGTCGGTGAGCGTGACGCGCACATCCACCATCGGGTAGCCGGCCAGCACGCCGAATTCCGCGGCATCCTGGCTTCCGGCGTCCACCGACGGGATGTACTCCCGGGGGATGCGGCCACCGGTGATCTTGTTCTCGAACTCGTAGCCGCCGCCGTCGCCGCCGGTCGGCTCCAGGTTGATGACCACGCGGGCGTACTGGCCCGCCCCGCCCGTCTGCTTCTTGTGCGTGTAGTCGACCTTCTCGACCTTCTTGCGGATGGTCTCCCGGTAGGCGACCTGCGGGCGCCCGATGTTGGCCTCGACGTGGAACTCACGCTTCATCCGGTCGACCAGGATCTCCAGGTGAAGTTCACCCATCCCGGAGATGATCGTCTGCCCGGTCTCCTCGTCGGTGCGGACCTGGAAGGTCGGGTCCTCTTCGGCGAGCCGCTGGATCGCGGTGCCCAGCTTGTCCTGGTCACCCTTGGTCTTCGGCTCGATCGCGACGTTGATCACCGGCGCAGGGAAGGTCATGGACTCCAGGATCACCTGCTTCTGGGGGTCACTCAGGGTGTCCCCGGTGGAGGTGTCCTTCAGCCCCATGACCGCCACGATCTGCCCAGCGATCGCCGTCGGGCGCTCCTCGCGCTTGTTGGCGTGCATCTGGTAGATCTTGCCGATCCGCTCCCGGCGGCCCTTGGCCGTGTTGTACACGTTGGAGCCCGACTCCAGGGTGCCGGAGTAGATCCGGATGTAAGTCAGCTTGCCGAGGTGCTGGTCGGACATGATCTTGAAGGCCAGCGCGGCGAACGGCTCGGACGGGTCGGCCTTACGCAGCACGACCAGCTCCTCGTTGCCCACCTCGTGCCCCTTGACCGGCGGGATGTCCACCGGGCTAGGCAGGTAGTCCACGATCGCGTCCAGCATCGGCTGGACACCCTTGTTCTTGAACGCGCTGCCGCACAGTACCGGGGTGATCCCGCCCGCGATGGTGGCGCGCCGGATGGCCGCGACGAGCTGCTCCTCGCTGGGCTCGGTGCCCTCGAGGTAGGCCTCCATCATTTCCTCGTCGTTCTCGGCGATGGTCTCCAGCAGCTGGTCACGCCACTGCCGGGCCGCATCGGCGTGGTCATCCGGGATGGCGACGACGTCGTACTTGTCACCCTTGCCCTCGGTCTGCCACAGCAGGGCGCGCATCCGGACCAGGTCAATGACCCCGCGGAAGTCGGCCTCGACCCCCCAGGGCAGCTGGACGACCAGCGGGGTGGCGCCGAGCCGGTCCGTGATCATCTCGACGCAACGGTGGAACTCCGCACCCACCCGGTCCATCTTGTTGACGAAGCAGATGCGGGGCACGCCGTAGCGGTCCGCCTGGCGCCACACGGTCTCGGACTGCGGCTCCACGCCGGCCACGCCGTCGAAGACGGCTACGGCCCCGTCGAGAACGCGCAGCGACCGCTCGACTTCCACAGTGAAGTCGACGTGGCCGGGCGTGTCGATGATGTTGATGGTGTGATCGCGCCAGTGCGTGGTGGTCGCGGCGGACGTGATCGTGATGCCGCGCTCCTGCTCCTGCTCCATCCAGTCCATGGTGGCCGCGCCCTCATGGACCTCACCGATCTTGTAGTTGATACCGGTGTAGAACAGGATCCGCTCGGTGGTCGTGGTTTTACCCGCGTCGATGTGCGCCATGACCCCAATGTTGCGGACCTTGGCAAGCTCTACGGCGGTCTGGGTCGCCACTGCTCTGTTTCCTCTGCTTCGTCTATCGTCGGCCGGCTGGAGCCGCTCATTTACCAGCGGTAGTGAGCGAACGCCTTGTTCGACTCGGCCATTTTGTGGGTGTCCTCGCGGCGCTTCACGCTTGCCCCGAGGCCGTTGCTCGCGTCGAGCAGCTCGTTCATGAGCCGCTCGGTCATGGTCTTCTCCCGGCGGGACCGGCTGTAGGAAACCAGCCAGCGCAGGGCCAGGGTGGTGCTGCGGGAGGCCCGGACCTCGACCGGCACCTGGTAGGTGGCGCCACCGACCCGGCGGCTGCGCACCTCGAGGGTGGGCTTCACGTTGTCGAGAGCCCGCTTGAGCGTGACCACCGGGTCGTTGCCGGTCTTGTCCCGGCATCCGTCCAGGGCGCCGTACACGATCCGCTCGGCCAGCGAACGCTTGCCGCTGCGCAGCACCTTGTTCACCAGCGCAGTCACCAGCGGTGAGCCGTAAACCGGATCGGTTACGAGCTGCCGCTTGGTCGCGGGGCCTTTACGCGGCATGTCAGCTCTTCTCCTTCTTCGCGCCGTAGCGGCTCCGGGCCTGCTTACGGTTGCGGACCCCCTGGGTGTCGAGGGCGCCTCGGATGATCTTGTAACGCACGCCAGGCAGGTCACGGACCCGGCCGCCTCGCACCAGCACGATGGAGTGCTCCTGGAGGTTGTGGCCGACTCCGGGGATGTAGGCGGTCACTTCGATCTGGCTCGTCAGCCGCACCCTGGCCACCTTGCGCAGCGCAGAGTTGGGCTTCTTCGGCGTGGTCGTGTAGACACGCGTGCAGACGCCCCGGCGCTGGGGGCTGCCTTTCAGGGCCGGGGTAGTGGTCTTAGCCACCTTGTCCTGGCGGCCCTTACGGACCAGCTGCTGGATCGTGGGCACCGCGTCTCCGTCTTCGTTCTCCGCGCCGGTTGGCGCGACGTCTTCTCTTGCCGTTTTCCTGCACCCGCGGCACAGGGTAATTCCGGGCGCTTTGATGGCGCCTGACCTGCTGGTTTTCCTAGTCCCTCCGACCCCCGGGGTCGGGTGTGTCGCGGTGACCACGGCACACAAGCTCCTACCGGAGCCTGGAGTCAAGAGAGGAAAAGGCCCGCGCGCCTGGCTACTGGCCACGCCTTCCAGCTGCCGGTCATCGACCGCAAGCCTTCCAGCCATGGCGCCACAGTCCGCTAGCGCACGCGCACCCGCTTCTCACGGGCACGATGCCCTAGCGTACCCAACCTTTTGCCTACAGGCAAAGCGAACGCCGATCAAGGCCGCAACGGCCCGACCGGGTGTCATTTTTCCCTGACGGCAACGGTGAAACCACGCCCGCTGGGTAGTCGGGGAACTGCTGCCAGTCCCTGCTGCCCAGGGAAGTTAACCACGGCGGCCAAGCAGATTATTCCAGAAGGGACGCAACTTTCATGACGCAGACCGTTGTCATCACCGGCGCCACCGCCGGCATCGCCCGCGCCACCGCGCGGCTGTACGGTGCCCGGGGCGCCAGCGTAGGGCTCATCGCCCGGGGGCAGGTCGGCCTGGACGGCGCCGCGGAGGACGTCATCGAGGCGGGCGGCCAGGCCCTCGCCATGCCGGCCGACGTAGCCGACCACGCGCAACTGGAGAAGGCGGCCACGGAGATAGAGGCCCAATTCGGCCCCATCGACGTGTGGATCAACGTGGCCTTCACGTCGGTGTTCGCGCCGTTCGCCGAGATCACCCCGGACGAGTTCAGGCGCGTCACCGAGGTCAGCTACCTGGGCTACGTCAACGGCACGATGGTGGCCCTCAGCCGGATGCGGCCGCGGAACGCCGGGACGATCGTGCAGGTCGGCTCGGCGCTGAGCGAGCGGGCCATCCCGCTCCAGTCGGCTTACTGCGGCGCCAAGCACGCGATCAACGGGTTCACCGAGTCGCTGCGCTGCGAGCTCCTGCACGAGCACTCGGACGTCCGCGTGACCGTCGTGCAGATGCCGGCGGTCAACACACCCCAGTTCTCCTGGGTGCTGTCCCGGCTGCCGCGCCACCCCCAGCCGGTGCCGCCGATCTACCAGCCGGAGGTGGCCGCGCACGGCGTCGTGTACGCGGCCGATCATCCCGGGCGCAAGCAATACTGGGTGGGCGGGAGCACGGCCGCGACCCTGCTGGCGCAGAAGGTCGCGCCGGCCTTGCTGGACCGCTACCTGGCCCGGACCGGGTTCGACGCGCAGCAGACGGACCAGGCGGTACCGGTGGGGAGCCGGCCGGACAACCTGTTCGACCCCGTCGACGGGGTGGCGGGGACGGATCACGGGGCGCACGGCATCTTCGACGACCGGTCGCACTCGCGGAGCTGGCAGCTGCTCGCATCGCATCATCCTGCTGTGGCAGGCAGTCTCGCTGCGGGAGCTGCGCTGGCCGGCTCACTGCTGGTCCGCCGGCTGGCCGGCCGTTTGTGATGCTCGTACAGCCTGGCCTTCTCCGCTTCGCGGTCCGGGCCAGGACCGTGACAAGGTGAGTGGGCACACTGGCCGGGCCGGGCCGGTCCCGCCCCCGGGACGGCTTCGGCCCGGCGGGCCGTGGGCACAGCAACCGCCGGAGGCTTCATGTCTAAGGGAAAGAGCACGGGGGCGTGGGCGATCACGCTGGTCAGGGCGGGGTATGGCGTGGCTTTGCTCGGGGCTCCGCAGGCCCTCATCCGGCTGACGGGAGATCCGGTTTCCGGGCAGTCGGCCGGGGCATCACAGGCCCGGCCCAGCCGACGGGCTTGCGGGGTGGCGCGGGTGCTCGGGGTCCGGCATCTGGTCCAGGCGGGACTGACCGCGGCGGCCCTGCGGGCCCAGCCGGGCAGCCCTTATCCCCTGGCCGGCGGCGCCGCGGTGGACGCGCTGCACGCCACGACGATGGTGGGGCTGGCGCTGGTGGACCGGGGCGCACGGCGGGTGGCCCTGGCCGACGCGGGGGTCGAGCTGGCGCTCGCGACCGCGGGGGGCCTCACCGCCCTCTGATCCTCACCGCCCTCTGATAGAGCCTCACGGGCAAGGGAAAGCCCGGGTCGGCCGGCCGACCCGGGCTTGCTTTGTGCCGGACGCCAGAGTCCGGGACTTCGGAAGTCTCGCGCTACTTCTTGAAAGCGTCCTTGACCTTTTCGCCAGCCTGCTTGAGGTTGCCCTTGGCCTGGTCGGTCTTACCCTCGGCTTCCATCTGCTCGTTGCCGGTGGCCTTGCCGGTCTCCTTCTTGGCCTTGCCCTTGATCTCGGTGACCTTGTTGGCCGCCTTATCTTCAGTCGCCATGGTCTGGCTCCTCACGATGCTGGACGGTTATCCCCTAGGAATCCTTATCTAGCCACTGTCCACAGGGAGGGGACCTAAACACGGCCACACCCGGCAGGGGCCATAGCCAGCACGGGGCCATCACGCACAAAGGCGCCCGGCAGCATCGCTGCCGGGCGCCTCCGCGTGGTACTGCCGCCCCGCTGGGAGCGGCACACCTGCTTACCGGTTGTAGGAGCCGAAGTCGTACTCCTCCAGCGGGATCGCCTCGCCGGCGCCCTGACCGAACGCGTAGCTCGGGGCCTCCTCGTAGGCGGTCGCCGGGTACACCGAGGAGCGTGCGTCATCCGTGGGCTCGACCCGCACGCTCCGGTACCGCGGCATGCCGGTACCGGCCGGGATGAGCTTGCCGATGATCACGTTCTCCTTCAGGCCCAGCAGCGGGTCCGACTTGGCGTGGATGGCCGCGTCGGTCAGCACCCGCGTCGTCTCCTGGAAGGACGCCGCGGACAGCCACGATTCGGTGGCCAGCGACGCCTTGGTGATGCCCATGAGCACCGGCCGGCCCGACGCGGGCGTGCCGCTCTGCTCGACCACGCTGCGGTTCACGTTCTCGAACCGCGGCCGCTCCACCAGCTCGCCGGGGAGCAGGTCGGTGTCGCCGGACTCGAGCACGTTCACCCGCTTGAGCATCTGCCGGATGATGATCTCGATGTGCTTGTCGTGGATGGACACACCCTGCGACCGGTACACCTCCTGGACCTCGTGCACCAGGTGCAGCTGCACCTCACGGGAACCCAGGATCCTGAGCACCTCGTGCGGGTTGATCGCACCCTGGATCAGCTGCTGGCCGACGTGCACGCGATCACCGTCATGGACGAGCAACCGCGAGCGCATCGGGACCTGGTAGGCGATCTCCTCACTGCCGTCGTCGGGGACGACGATGATCTTCCGGGTCTTCTCGGTCTCCTCGACCTTGACCCGGCCATCGACCTCGCTGATCGGCGCCATGCCCTTGGGGATCCGGGCCTCGAAGAGTTCCTGGATCCGGGGCAGGCCGTGAGTGATGTCCAGACCCGCCACACCGCCGGTGTGGAAGGTACGCATGGTCAGCTGGGTACCCGGCTCACCGATGGACTGCGCGGCCACGATGCCGACCGCCTCGCCCACGTCCACCCGCTTGCCGGTGGCCAGCGAGCGCCCGTAGCACTTGGCGCAGACACCGATCTTGGCCTCGCAGACCAGGACGCTGAACGTCCTGACCTGACCCACCCCGGCGTTGACCAGAAGATCGATCAGCGTCTCGGTGGTGTCCGTGTCCACGTCGGCGACGACCTGGCCGTCCACCTCGATGGGCTCGGCGATGGTCCGCCCGGTGCCGGTGTTCTCGATGTTGGGCAGCTTCCGCAGCGTCCCGTCCGGGCCCGGCTCGGCGATCTTCATCACGATCGACCGGTCCGTGCCACAGTCCTCTTCCCGGACGATGACGTCCTGCGCCACGTCCACCAGGCGCCGGGTGAGGTACCCGGAGTCGGCGGTGCGCAGCGCGGTGTCGGCCAGGCCCTTGCGGGCACCGTGGGTCGAGATGAAGTACTCGACCACGGACAGGCCCTCGCGGAAACTGGACTTGATCGGCCGCGGGATGGTCTCACCCTTGGGGTTGGAGACCAGGCCACGCATGCCGGCGATCTGCCGGACCTGCATCGGGTTACCACGGGCGCCGGAGTTGACCATCATCCACACCGAGTTGGTCTCGGGGAACGCGGCCTCCATGTCCTTGGCCACATCGCTGGTCGCGTGCGTCCAGATCTCGATGAGCTCCTGACGGCGCTCGTCGTCGGTGATCAGGCCGCGCTCGTACTCACGCTGCACCTTGTCCGCGCGCTTCTCGTAGGCATCGAGGATCTCCGCCTTGTTCGGCGGGGCGATGACGTCCTCGATCGCGATCGTCACGCCGGCCCGGGTCGCCCAGTGGAACCCGGCGTCCTTGAGGGCGTCGAGCGCCGCGGCCACCTCGACCTTGGGGTAGGTCTCGGCCAGCTCGTTCACGATCGTGGACAGCTGCTTCTTGCTGACCTCGTAGTTCACGAACGGGAACGACGCGGGCAGGGTCTCGTTGAAGTAGCAGCGCCCGAGCGTGGTCTCCAGCCGGAACGGGACGCCCGGCGTCCAGCCCTCCGGCATGGTGAAGTCACGCGGCGGGGTGGCCTCGTTCAGCCGGATCTGGATCTTCGCCTGCAGATCCAGCTCGCCCGTGTCGTAGGCCATGGTGGCCTCGGGGATCGAGCCGAAGATCCGGCCCTGGCCGGGAGCGTCCTCGGCCGCCCGGGTCAGGCAGTAGATCCCGATGACCATGTCCTGGGTGGGCATGGTCACCGGCTTGCCGTCGGCCGGCTTGAGGATGTTGTTGGTGGACAGCATGAGGATCCGCGCCTCGGCCTGGGCCTCGGCGGACAGCGGCAGGTGCACCGCCATCTGGTCCCCGTCGAAGTCTGCGTTGAACGCGGTGCAGACCAGCGGGTGGATCTGGATGGCCTTGCCCTCGACGAGCTGAGGCTCGAAAGCCTGGATGCCCAGCCGGTGCAGGGTCGGCGCCCGGTTCAGCAGAACCGGGTGCTCGGTGATGACCTCTTCCAGCACGTCCCAGACCACGGGGCGAGCGCGCTCCACCATCCGCTTGGCGGACTTGATGTTCTGCGCGTGGTTGAGGTCGACCAGCCGCTTCATCACGAACGGCTTGAACAGCTCGACCGCCATCTCCTTCGGCAGGCCGCACTGGTGCAGCTTGAGCTGCGGGCCCACCACGATGACGCTCCGGCCGGAGTAGTCAACCCGCTTGCCCAGCAGGTTCTGGCGGAACCGGCCCTGCTTGCCCTTGAGCATGTCGGACAGCGACTTGAGCGGCCGGTTGCCCGGGCCGGTCACCGGACGTCCCCGGCGGCCGTTGTCAAACAGCGAGTCCACGGCCTCCTGGAGCATCCGCTTCTCGTTGTTGACGATGATCTCGGGCGCGCCCAGGTCGAGCAGCCTCTTGAGCCGGTTGTTCCGGTTGATGACCCGGCGGTACAGGTCGTTGAGGTCGGACGTGGCGAACCGGCCACCGTCGAGCTGCACCATCGGGCGCAGGTCCGGCGGGATAACCGGGATGCAGTCCAGCACCATGCCCATCGGGCTGTTGCGGGTGGACAGGAACGCGGACACGACCTTGAGCCGCTTAAGCGCGCGCGCCTTGCGCTGGCCCTTGCCGCTGCGGATGGTCTCGCGCAGGCTGGCGGCCTCGCCCTCCAGGTCGAAGCTGCTCAGCCGCTCCTGGATGGCCTGGGCGCCCATGCCACCGCGGAAGTAGCGGCCGAAGCGGTCGCGCATCTCGCGGTACAGCAGCTCGTCGCCCTCCAGGTCCTGGACCTTGAGGTTCTTGAACCGGCTCCAGACTTCCTCGAGCCGGTCGATCTCACGCTGGGCCCGGTCCCGGATCTGGCGGCACTCGCGGTCGCAGCTCTCCCGGAGCTTGCGGCGGGCGTCGCCCTTGGCCCCGGCTGCTTCCAGCTCGGCCAGGTCCTTCTCCAGCTTGCCCTGGCGGGCCTCGATGTCGCTGTCGCGGCGCTGCTCCAGCTGGCCGCGCTCCACGGAGATCTTGGCCTCCAGGGACGGCAGGTCGCGGGCCCGGGAGTCATCGTCCACGTACGTGATCATGTACGCGGCGAAGTAGATGACCTTCTCCAGGTCCTTCGGCGCCAGGTCGAGCAGGTAACCGAGACGGCTCGGCACACCCTTGAAGTACCAGATGTGCGTGACCGGCGCGGCGAGCTCGATGTGGCCCATCCGCTCCCGGCGCACCTTGGCCCGGGTGACCTCGACGCCACAACGCTCACAGATGATGCCCTTGAACCGGACGCGCTTGTATTTGCCGCAGTAGCACTCCCAGTCCCGGGTGGGGCCGAAGATCTTCTCGCAGAAGAGCCCGTCCTTCTCCGGCTTCAGAGTGCGGTAGTTGATGGTTTCGGGCTTCTTGACTTCGCCATGGGACCACTGGCGGATGTCGTCAGCGGTAGCCAGGCCGATACGCAGGTCGTCGAAGAAGTTGACGTCAAGCACGTGTGTTATCCCCTGGGGTAGTTCGGATGAGGCGCCCCTGGGCAGCCCGGGCCATCAGGCCTGGGCTGCCCAGAACGCTCTCACACCTCTTCAACGCTGCTCGGCTCGCGCCGGGACAGGTCGATACCGAGTTCTTCCGCCGCGCGGAAGACATCCTCATCGGTGTCTCGCATCTCGATGGCTGCGCCGTCACTGGACAGCACCTCGACGTTGAGGCACAGCGACTGCATTTCTTTGATCAGGACCTTGAACGATTCCGGGATGCCGGGCTCCGGGATGTTCTCGCCCTTGACGATGGCCTCGTAGACCTTGACCCGGCCGAGCACGTCGTCGGACTTGATCGTGAGCAGTTCCTGCAGGGCGTAGGCGGCGCCGTAGGCCTCGAGGGCCCACACCTCCATCTCCCCGAACCGCTGGCCGCCGAACTGGGCCTTACCGCCCAGCGGCTGCTGCGTGATCATCGAGTACGGGCCCGTGGACCGCGCGTGGATCTTGTCGTCCACGAGGTGGAGCAGCTTGAGGATGTAGATGTAGCCCACCGAGATGGGGTCCTTGAACGGCTCCCCGGTGCGCCCGTCGAACAGCCGCGCCTTGCCGCTGCTGCCGACCATCCGCTCCCCGTCCCGGTTCGGCAGGGTGCTGCCGAGCAGGCCGGTGATCTCGTTCTCGCTGGCACCGTCGAAGACCGGCGTGGCCACGGGCGTGCCCGCTTCCGCCGCGTCCGCGCTGACCGAGCGCAGCCGCTTCTTCCAGTCCTCGTCCTCGCCGTCGATCTCCCAGCCGGACTTCGCCACCCAGCCGAGGTGCGTTTCCAGCACCTGGCCGACGTTCATCCGGCCCGGGACACCGAGCGGGTTCAGCACGATGTCCACCGCGGTCCCGTCGGGGAGGAACGGCATGTCCTCGATCGGCAGGATCTTGGCGATGACACCCTTGTTCCCGTGGCGCCCGGCGAGCTTGTCGCCGTCGGTGATCTTCCGCTTCGCGGCCACGTACACGCGGACCAGCTCGTTCACGCCAGGTGGCAGCTCGTCGCCGTCCTCCCGGGTGAACACGCGGACGCCGATCACCTTGCCGGACTCGCCGTGCGGCACCTTGAGCGAGGTGTCGCGGACTTCCCGCGCCTTCTCGCCGAAGATGGCCCGCAGCAGGCGCTCCTCCGGGGTCAGCTCGGTCTCGCCCTTGGGCGTGACCTTGCCGACCAGGATGTCGCCGGTGACCACCTCGGCCCCGATCCGGATGATGCCGCGATCGTCCAGGTCCGCGAGCACTTCCTCGGAGACGTTCGGGATGTCCCGGGTGATCTCCTCCGGGCCCAGCTTGGTGTCCCGGGCGTCGACCTCGTGCTCCTCGATGTGGATCGAGGAGAGGACGTCGTCCTGGACCAGCCGCTGGGACAGGATGATCGCGTCTTCGTAGTTGTGGCCTTCCCAGGGCATGAACGCGACCAGCAGGTTCCGGCCGAGCGCCATCTCACCCTGGTCGGTGCACGGCCCGTCGGCGATGACCTGGCCGACCTCGATCCGCTGGCCCTCGGTGACGACCGGCTTCTGGTTGAAGCAGGTGCCCTGGTTGGACCGGCGGAACTTGGCCACCAGATAGGTGTTCCTGGTCCCGTCGTCGTTGCCCACGGTCACGTAGTCCGCGCAGGACTCCTCGACCACGCCGGCCTTCTCCGCGACGATCACGTCCCCGGCGTCGGTCGCGGCACGGTACTCCATGCCGGTGCCGACCAGGGGCGCCTCGCTGCGCAGGAGCGGTACCGACTGACGCTGCATGTTCGAGCCCATCAGGGCCCGGTTGGCGTCGTCGTGCTCGAGGAAGGGGATCATGGCCGTGGCCACCGACACCATCTGGCGCGGCGACACGTCCATGTAGTCCACGTCGGCGGTGCCGATGTAGTCGACCTCGCCGCCCTTGCGGCGGACCAGGACGCGGCTCTCCTCGAACTCCCCGTCGGGACCCAGCGGCGTGTTGGCCTGGGCGATGACGTGCCGGTCCTCCTCGTCCGCGGTCAGGTAGTCAATCTGGCCGGTCACCCGGCCGCCCTTGACCTTGCGGTACGGCGTCTCGACGAAGCCGAACGCGTTGACCCTCGCGTACGAGGCCAGCGAGCCGATCAGGCCGATGTTCGGGCCTTCTGGCGTCTCGATCGGGCACATCCGGCCGTAGTGCGACGGGTGCACGTCCCGGACCTCGAACCCGGCCCGCTCCCGGGACAGTCCGCCCGGGCCGAGCGCGGACAGGCGGCGCTTGTGCGTCAGCCCGGCCAGCGGGTTGGTCTGGTCCATGAACTGCGAGAGCTGGCTGGTCCCGAAGAACTCCTTGATCGCGGCGACCACCGGCCGGATGTTGATCAGGGTCTGCGGCGTGATCGCCTCGACGTCCTGGGTCGTCATCCGCTCCCGGACCACCCGCTCCATCCGGGCCAGGCCCAGACGGACCTGGTTCTGGATGAGCTCGCCCACGGTGCGCAGGCGGCGGTTCCCGAAGTGGTCGATGTCGTCGGTCTCGATGGGGATGACGACAGACTCGCCGGTCTTCATCTCCTCCTCGCCGGCGTGCAGCCGGACCAGGTACTCGATGGTGGCGACGATGTCGTCCTCGGTCAGCGTGCCCTGCCGGATCGGCAGGCCCAGGCCGAGCTTCTTGTTGATCTTGTACCGGCCAACCTTGGCGAGGTCATACCGCTTCGGGTTGAAGTACAGGTTCTCCAGCAGCGCCTGGGCGGACTCCCGGGTCGGGGGCTCGCCGGGACGCAGCTTCCGGTAGATGTCGAGCAGGGCGTCATCCTGGCCGGTGGTGTGGTCCTTCTCCAGGGTGGCCCGCATCGACTCGTACTCGCCGAAGCGCTCCAGGATCTTGGCGTCGTCCCAGCCGAGCGCCTTGAGCAGAACGGTCACGCTCTGCTTGCGCTTGCGGTCGATGCGGACGCCGACCGAGTCCCGCTTGTCGATCTCGAACTCGAGCCACGCGCCGCGGGACGGGATGACCTTGCAGCTGAAGATGTCCTTGTCGGACGTCTTGTCCACCTGGCGGTCGAAGTAGACGCCGGGCGAGCGGACGAGCTGCGACACCACGACACGCTCGGTGCCGTTGATGATGAACGTGCCCCGGGGCGACATGAGCGGGAAGTCACCCATGAAGACGGTCTGGCTCTTGATCTCGCCAGTGCTGTTGTTGATGAACTCGGCGGTAACGAACATGGGCGCCGAGTAGTGCATGTCCTTGTCCTTGCACTCCTCGACGGAGTACTTGGGCGGCTCGAACCGGTGGTCCCGGAACGAGAGGGACATGGTTCCCGTAAAGTCCTCGATCGGGCTGATCTCTTCGAAGATCTCCTCGAGACCGGACTGCTCCGGAACCTCCTTCACGCCCGCCTCATGCGCTGCGTCTACCCGCGCTCGCCAGCGCTCGTTGCCCAGCAGCCAGTCGAACGAATCGGTCTGGAGGGCGAGGAGGCCGGGAACCTCAAGAGGTTCTTTGAAACGGGCAAAGGTAACGCGACGAGGGGCTGTACTGGCGGCCGAGACGCTGCGCGATGCTGCCAACAGGGGTCCTTCCGAGCTTGTGGCCGACTACTCACCGCACGCACGCGAAACGCCCTGCGGCGAAGCCGCGAGGGTTCGAGGATGCCGAGGACGTAAGAGTGCAGCGCAAATTGGCAGTGTAGCCTACAGCTACACTGCTCGTCAACTGTATCGAACTCTGATGTTCACGGTTGCTCCGCAGCATGGCTCGTCCAAGGCAAAACGTCAAGTCCGAGCCGCGTGGTCTCGTCACATCGGTGACGTGACGAAGGCCACATTGGGTTATGCGTGTGGGTGCTTCTACTAACGGGTAAGCCTAGCAGTTCTATTCCCAGCGTCCGCCCTGATCACTGAGCGCCCTGCGGACCGGGGCCGGAACCGGGCCGTGACCAGCGGCGGGCGGGCCAGGATTCCTGCACCAGGTGCCTTTTCGGGACGGCGCGCGGCGCCCTGCCTGCCCCACCCTGCCTGCCCCACCCTGCCTGCCCCACCCTGCCTGCCGCACCTCGCCTGCCGCGCCTCGCCTCGCCTGCCGCGCCGGGCCGGACCCAGACACGCGTGGAGCCGGGCCGCGCACCTGGCGCGGCCCGGCCTCACGACCGGCTGTAACTAGATCGTTACTTGACGGTGACCGTCGCGCCAGCGCCCTCCAGGGCGGCCTTGCCCTTCTCCGCGGCCTCCTTGTTGACGTGCTCCAGAACCGGCTTCGGAGCGCCGTCCACCAGGTCCTTGGCCTCCTTGAGGCCCAGGCTGGTCAGGCTGCGGACTTCCTTGATGACCTGGATCTTCTTGTCGCCCGCGGCCTCGAGGATGACGTCGAACTCATCCTTCTCCTCGGGTGCCTCGGCGACGGCGCCGCCGCCACCCGGGGCCGCGGCAGCGACCGCCACGGGGGCGGCGGCCTTCACGTCGAAGGTGTCCTCGAACTGCTTCACGAAGTCGGACAGCTCGAGCAGCGTCATCTCCTTGAACGCGTCGAGCAGGTCGTCAGTGCTGATCTTCGCCATGTCTCTGCTTTCTCGCTGGCCGCTACGGCGCCCAGCTGGTCTGCGCTGGCCACGATCGCGGCCAGCCGTGCTTACTGGTTACTCGCTCGCGGCTTCCGCTGCCGGGGCCTCCGCTGCCGGGGCCTCCGCTGCCGGAGCCTCCGCTGCCGGAGCCTCCGCTGCCGGGGCTTCCGCTGCCGGGGCCTCGGCCACTGGCGCCTCGGCGCCGTCCCCGGCGGGTGCATCCGGTGCCGCATCGTCCGCGGCTGGCGCCTCCGCGCCACCCTCGGCCTCCCGCTTGGCCCGCAACGCCTCGGCCAGCTGGGCCATCTGCGCCGGCAGCGCGTTGAACACGGCGGCGGCCTTAGCCATGGACGCCTTCATGTCCCCGGCCAGCTTGGCCAGCAGCACCTCGCGCGGCTCGAGATCGGCGATCCGCGCGATCTCCGCCGGGCTGATCGCCTTGCCGTCGAGCACCCCGCCCTTGATCACGAGCAGCGGGTTGTTCCGGGAGAAGTCACGCAGCCCCTTGGCCGCCTCGACCACGTCGCCCTTCACGAAGGCGATCGCGGACGGGCCGCTCAGCAGGGCGTCGAACTCGCTGGCCAGGCCCGCATCCGAGGCGGCCCGCCTGGTCAGCGTGTTCTTGACCACCTGGTACGTGGTGCTGTCCCCGAGGGCCGCGCGCAGGTCCGCGAGTTGGCTCACGGTCAGGCCGCGGTACTCGGTCAGCACCGCACCATCCGAGGTCTGGAAACGCTCGGTGAGCTCGGCGACCGCGCTCACCTTGTCCTCCCTCGCCATGGGCCTCCTTTCCTGATCCCGGACGGCCTGCGAGGGCCGTCCTGGCTTTGTAGGCGCCGGCGAGGGAACTACCATGCGAAACGCCCCGGCGCGAAGGCACCAGGGCGTGGACACCGGCCGGCCCCGAGAGGCTGGCCACGGTGATTCAGCTCGGACGCCTGCGCGGGCCGCCCGCAGATGCGGGTCCTTCGGCCGTCCCCTGGTCTGCAACCCGGGCTAGCGGGATGAAGGCAGGCAACGACAACCGACGGTCTTTGGCTTCAGGTCAACTCTAGGGGCAATCCGCCCGGTGGCCAAATCAGCCCGCCCCGTGGCCAAATCAGCCCGCCGGGGCCCGTTTCTGGGCCGCTCCCCCAGGCCCGGGCGGACATGAGGGCGCCCGGCCGGTTTTCGTTGCGGAGAAAAACCGGGCCGGGCGCGAACGGAAAGCCGGGAACTAGCCAGCCACCACGTGCCTACGGGACACGCGCTAGGCGGTAGCGGGCTCCAGTTCCTCAGAAAGCCCGCGGGTCTTGGACGGATCGACGAGGATGGCGGGCCCCATGCTGGTGGTCATGGCCACCTTCTTGAGGTACTTCCCCTTGGCCGCGGACGGCTTGAGCCGGAGCACCTCGTCCAGCGCGGCCGCGTAGTTCTCCACCAGCGCGGTGGGCGTGAACGAGGCCTTGCCGATCACGAAGTGCAAGTTGCCGTGCCGGTCCACCCGGAACTCGATCTTCCCGCCCTTGATCTCGGTGACGGCCTTGGCCACGTCCGTGGTCACCGTGCCGGTCTTGGGGTTGGGCATCAGGCCGCGCGGGCCGAGCACCCGGCCCAGCCGGCCGACCTTGCCCATCAGGTCGGGGGTGGCGACCACGGCGTCGAAGTCCAGGAACCCGCCCTGGATGCGCTCGATCAGGTCATCCGAGCCCACGTAGTCGGCGCCGGCGGCCTCCGCCGCCGCGGCGCGGTCGCCGGTCGCGAAGACCAGCACGCGGGCCGTCTTGCCGGTGCCGTTGGGCAGGTTGACCGTGCCCCGGACCATCTGGTCCGCCTTGCGCGGGTCCACGCCGAGCCGCAGGGCGACCTCGACGGTGGGGTCGAACTTGGTGGTGACCGTCTCCTTGGCCAGGGCGATCGCCTCGACCGGGGTGTACAGCCGGTCCGGGTCGATCTTCTCGGCGGCCTGACGGTAAGCCTTGCTGCGCTTCATGTCGTTCTCCTTGATTCTGTTACGGAGGTCGTGGTCGTCGGGCCAGCGCCTGGCCCTGCCACTGGTGCCGGGTCCTGCCGCGGCTGCGGGCCGCCGGAAGAACCTCTTTCTACGCAAACGAAAACCACCAGGCGGTTATGCCACCGCCCGGGCCGGCGCCCGGCCGCCCGGGGCCTCAACCACGGGGCCTCAACCACGGGGCCTCAACCACGGGGCCTCAACCACGGGGCCTCAACCACGGGGCCTCAACCACGAGGCCTCAGCCACGAGGGCGTCAGCCGCTGACGGTAAGGCCCATCGACCGGGCGGTGCCCTCGATGATCTTCGCGGCGGCCTCGATCGTGGTCGCGTTGAGGTCGGGCATCTTGGTCTGCGCGATCTCGCGGACCTGCGCCGCGGTGACCGAGCCCACCTTCGAGGTGAGCGGCTCGCCGCTGCCCTTGGCCACGCCCGCGGCCTTCTTAAGCAGCTCGGCGGCGGGCGGGGTCTTGGTCACGAACGAGAACGAGCGGTCCTCGTAGATGGTGATCTCGACCGGGATGACGTTGCCGCGCTGCGACTCGGTGGCCGCGTTGTACTGACGGCAGAAGTCCATGATGTTGACGCCGTGCGGGCCGAGCGCGGTGCCGACCGGCGGGGCCGGGGTGGCCGCGCCCGCCTGCAGCTGCACCTTCACGACGGCAGCGATCTTCTTCTTCCTGGGAGCCATTTCCTGCGGTTCCTTTTCCTGCTGGAGCGGATCAGTCCGGCCTGGTCAGATCTGAGGGCCAGGGGCCCTAGAGCTTGGAGACCTGGTCGAACGAGAGCTCGACCGGGGTTTCCCGGCCGAAGATGGACACGAGCACCTTGAGCTTCTGGGTGTCGGGGTTGATCTCGTTCACCGTCGCGGGCAGCGTGGCGAACGGGCCATCCATCACCGTAACGGACTCGCCGACCTCATATTCCACGGAGGACCGGCGCACCGCCTCGGTCTGCGCGGCCTTCTCCTCCGGCTCGGGAGCGAGCAGTGAGGCCACTTCGTCCAGGCTGAGCGGCGAGGGACGGCTGGACAGGCCGACGAAGCCGGTCACGCCGGGGGTGTTGCGGACCGCGGCCCAGGACTCGTCGGTGAGGTCCATCCGGACCAGGATGTAGCCGGGCAGCACCTTCTCCGAGACCTGCTGGCGCTTGCCCTGCTTGATCTCGGTCACCTCGTGGACGGGGACCTCGATCTGGTAGATGTAGTCCTCCATGTTCAGGGACTGGGTGCGGCTCTCCAGGTTCGCCTTCACGCGGTTCTCGTAGCCCGCGTAGGAATGCACCACGTACCAGTCGCCGGGCTGGAGCCGGAGTTCCGCCTTGAACAGCGCTACCGGGTCGTCGTCCTCCGGTTTGGCGTCCGCGTCAGCTTCCTGGGCGTCCGCATCTTGGGCGTCCGCATCTTGGGCGTCCGCGTCCTGGGCGTCCGCGTCCTGGGCGTCCGCGTCCTGGGCGTCCGCGTCTAGCGTCGCATCCTGCTCGTTCCCCGTCTGCGGCTTCCCCGTCCGAGGCGTCCCCGGACGCGGTGGCCTCGCTCACGGCGTCGTCGCCGGACGGGTCAGCCCCGGCCGCGGTCTCGCCGCCGGCCGGCTGGCCCGCTGCCTCATCGGCTGGAACGTCTGCGCCGGGCAGGTCTTCGACCTGATCACCGACGTGCACTTGGAACTCGGACACGATAGCTCTTTCTCTCCGCTTCTTCCTGGCGGTACCGGAGTTGTTCCGGGCGGGACCAGCACCAGGAACCTTCCCTGGCGTCGCCACCCCCCGCATGGCTGCGGCCCTCCCCGGCCCCGCAGCCCGGTGCTGCGAACCCCCCGGTCTCGCGAACCCGCGTTACCTACGGTTCCGCAACTCCGGGACCGCTAACCTCCGTGCCGCCGCCCGCCCGCCATAACCTGCCTGGCGGCCCATGACCTGCCTGGCGACTCAGCCCAGAACCGCAAAAACCAGCTTGGTGAAGCCGTAGTCCAGGACGGTCACAATCCCGATCATGATGACGATGAAGGTCAGCGCCACGGTCGTGTAGGTGATCAGCTCCTTGCGGGTCGGCCAGATCACCTTTCGCAGTTCGGCGATGACCTGCCGGACAAAGAGCGCAGGAGAGGTCCGGTTGTCCTTAACCGGGCCCCCGGGCTTCGCCCGGCCCTTAGAGACCTCGCCACGCGTCTGAGTCGCCATGTCCTCACCTGAAACAACGCTGATCGGTGTACCAGCTGATACCACCGGCCCGCGTGGGACGCGGACCGCTCTCGCAGGGCAGGAGGGACTCGAACCCCCAACCACCGGTTTTGGAGACCGGGACTCTGGCCAATTGAGCTACTGCCCTACTGCCTCCCGGATACCACCGCGAACCCTTGTAGGAGCGCAGCCGTCACCGGGCGGACCACCACCAGTTGATGAAGTCTACGTTGCCAGGGGCCCCTCGTCGAACCGTCTGGCCGGACCGGGTGAATCCACCCGGCCCGGATCGCCACGAGTGCCCTCGCTGACCGGTAATCGCAATGCGGTCACTATCTGTGGGGTGTCACCATGGTAGGCATGACTTCAGATCATCCGCGCATCTCAGCCCGGGTCTCCGCGATCGCCGAATCCGCCACCCTCGCCGTGGACGCCAAGGCCAAGGCGCTCAAGGCGGCCGGGCGGCCGGTCATCGGGTTCGGGGCGGGCGAGCCCGACTTCCCCACCCCCGGCTACATCGTCGAGGCGGCCCAGCGGGCGTGCGCCGTCCCCCGGTTCCACAAGTACACGCCCGCGCCCGGGCTGCCCGAGCTCCGTGAGGCGGTCGCGGCGAAGACCGCCCGCGACTCCGGCTACCAGGTCACCGCGGCCCAGGTGCTGATCACCAACGGCGGCAAGCAGGCCGTGTACGAGACGTTCGCCACGCTGCTCAACCCGGGTGACGAGGTGCTGATGCCCACCCCGTACTGGACCACCTACCCCGAGTCCATCGGACTGGCTGGCGGCGTGCCGGTGCCCGTGATGACCGATGAGCAGACCGGCTACCTGGCCAGCGTGGCCGACCTGGAAGCGGCCCGTACCGACCGGACCAAGGTGCTGCTGTTCGTGTCGCCGTCCAACCCGACCGGCGCGGTGTACCCGCCGGAGCAGGTGGCGGAGATCGGCCGGTGGGCGGCCGAGCACGGCATCTGGGTCGTCACCGACGAGATCTACGAGCACCTCGTCTACGGGGACGCGCGGTTCTCCTCCGTGCCCGTGATGGCGCCGGAGATCGCGGACACCTGCGTGGTGCTGAACGGGGTGGCCAAGACCTACGCGATGACCGGGTGGCGGGTCGGCTGGATGATCGGCCCGCTGGACGTCATCAAGGCCGCGTCGAACCTGCAGTCGCACGCCACCTCCAACGTGTGCAACGTGGCCCAGGCCGCCGCGCTGGAGGCGGTGAGCGGTGATCTGTCCGCGGTGGCCGAGATGCGCACCGCCTTCGACCGGCGGCGGCAGACCATGACCGCCATGCTGAACGAGATTCCCGGGGTGGTCTGCCCGCTTCCCGAGGGCGCGTTCTACTGCTACCCGTCGGTCAAGGGCGTGCTGGGTAAGGAGATCGCCGGGAGCAGGCCGGCCAGCTCGGCCGAGCTGGCCGAGCTGATCCTGGACCACGCGGACGTGGCGGTGGTGCCCGGCGAGGCGTTCGGCACCCCGGGCTACTTCCGGCTCTCCTGCGCGCTCGGCGATGACGACCTGGCCGAGGGGATCGGCCGGATAGGCAAGCTGCTCAGCGAGGCGCACTGAGTGATTTGGGGCCCGGGGTTTTCGGGCCCGGATTTCGGCGGTTTCGGGCCCGGCGGTTTCGGGCCCGGCGGGATGATGCGGCCGTCAGCGGGGCCGTTGCGGCCGCTGGCGGCCCTGCCCAAGGCGCATCTGCACCTGCACTTCACCGGGGCGATGCGGCACGGCACGCTGGTCAACCTGGCGCGCCAGCACGGGATCGGGCTGCCGGAGGCGCTGACTGCGGCCTGGCCGCCACGCCTGTCCGCCGCCGACGAGCGGGGCTGGTTCCGCTTCCAGCGGCTGTACGACATCGCCCGGTCCGTGCTCCGCACCCCCGAGGACGTGCACCGGCTGCTGCGGGAGACGGCCCAGGACGAGCGGGCCGAGGGGTCGGGCTGGCTGGAGATCCAGATCGACCCCTCGGGCTACGCGCAGCGGTTCGGCGGCCTGACCCCCACGGTGGAACTGGTGCTGCAGGCCGCACACGCCGCGGCCACCGAGACCGGGGTCGGCATCGGCATCGTCATCGCGGCCAACCGCACCAAGCACCCGCTGGAGGCGCGGACCCTGGCCCGGCTGGCCGCCCAGTACGCCGGACGCGGGGTGATCGGGTTCGGGCTGAGCAACGACGAGCGGCGCGGCGCGGCCGGCGAGTTCGCCGCCGCCTTCCGGATCGCGGCCCGGGCGGGCCTCCTGCTGACCCCACACGGCGGCGAGCTGTGCGGCCCGGCCAGCGTCCGGGCCTGCCTGGATGACCTGCACGCTGACCGGATCGGGCACGGCGTGGCCGCGGCGGCCGATCCTGAGCTGACCAAGCGGATCGCGGCTAGCCGGATCACGCTGGAGGTCTGCCCGGCGTCCAACGTGGCCTTGGGGGTCGCGGCCGACCCGGCGGATGTGCCGCTGGCGGCCTTGCTGTCCGATGGCGTGCCGGTTTCCCTCGGGGCGGACGACCCGCTGCTGTTTGGGTCCCGGCTGGCCGCGCAGTACGAGATCGGCCGGCTGGTACACGGGTTGTCTGACGCGGATCTGGCCGAGCTGGCCCGGATGTCGGTACGCGGCTCGGTCGCCCCGCCGTCGGTAGCACGCCGTCTGCTGGCCGGCATCGACACCTGGCTCGCCTCGGACCCGGAGTAGCGAGAGGACGCCCAGGTGGCCAGAGGTGCCCAGGTGGCCAGAGGTGCCCAGGGGGCCAGAGGTGCCCAGGGGGCCAGAGGTGCCCAAGCAGAACGGCCCTAGCCGCGACGCCCTAGTCACATGCGCCCCTTCAGCCACCTGGGCCACCCCCGGCTGGACAGCTCGCCACATTGGCCATGGCCAGCACTGACTTTTCCTACGCAACGTGCGTTACGACGGGTGATTTGCCCGGATTCCGCGCACGCTCCGTAGGAAAAGTGGGCGGGAGGGACCAGTGAACCTGGCGGGACGGGATCGGACGGCGGGGGATTAGGGGACGGTTGTTCGCCAGGAGGGGTAGAGGTCGTCGATGAGGGATTCGGTTTCCGGGGCCATCTGGGGCAGCACCTCATCGAGCGCGGTCCGGGTGCAGATCTCCTCCACCACAGTGCGGAGCAACTCCTCCTGGCCGGTCTGGTGGGCTGCCCGGAGCAGGTCACGCCAGAGCAGTTCATCCCCGGAAGCCAGCCGCAGGCCGGCCCGCGCGGCGGCCATGGCACCCTGCGGATCACCGCTGGCCAGCCGGAGCCCGACCAGCTGGTGCGCGGCGTCGGCCACCCGCGCGGTGACCTCGTATTCGAGTTCGTCGGTGGCGAGCCAGGCGTACCGGCCCGGCGGCCGCCCGCCGAGCAGCTGACCCTGCACCAGTTCCAGGGCCCGGGCCAGATAATCCTCTTGTTCCGCGCTGCCCAGCAGGGCCAGCTCCGCGTGCCCGGCCAGAGCCTGGAACACCTGCCAGTCCACCCGGACGCCGGAGCCGAGCCGGAGCCGGCCGGACGCGTCCGCGGCCAGGTGCGGGCGGCCGATGCTGTCCGTGCCGAGCCATTCGGTGACCCGGGCCACGGCCGCGTCCCGCACACCGGCGGCCACTCCCCGGGGCCAGAGGGCCGCACTCAGCACGTTGGGGTGGACCCCGCCGGGATGCACCGCCAGGTAGACCACGAGCTCGGTGGCCAGCGCGACCCGGTCTGGTTCCAGCGTGCCGGGCGCCTGCACCGAGGCCGGACCCAGGATGGCGATTTCCACCGGCAGCACGTGGCCGGGTTCGAGGTGCTGCGGCGGCGCCGCGTTCGGGGCCGGCGTCGTGAGCGCCACGCCCTCGGGCCGGGCCGCCGCACCGAACAAGTCCACCAGCGCTTCATGCTGACGGGCCGGGATGAGCTGGGCTTGCACGTCGAAGCCGAGTTCCTCGGCCAGCAGCCGACCGTCCGCCGTGACTTCCCAGGCCCAGGCGGAGCCGGGGACGTCGCCGGCGACCACGTAGCCGGCCGCGGCCGCGCGGCCGGCCCGGGCGAGCGCGCGCAGGCGGCTGCGCTCCCATGGGGTGGGCGGCACCGCGCTGATCAGGTAGTGGGGCGCCCAGGCGTCCGGATCCACGCCGAGCGAGCGCCCGGCCAGCGCGGAACCCACCCCCGACGCTGCCATGGCCTCGGCCACCCGGGCGGCGTGTGCTTCCAGGGCAGGCAGCGCTTCGTCCACGGTGGGCACCGCGGTGATCCGGCCGGGAGCCAGCGGGATCAGGTCGTCGCCGAAGCCGGCCAGCGTTATCCGCATCTGGTCAGACCACAGGCTGGTGGCCAGCTCCATGGCCATCGCGGACAGCACTTCGGTGGTCATGGCCGGCGGCCCGGTCACGGAGATGAGCCCATGGGCCGCTTCCAGATTCACCAGAACCCGCCCTGTACCGTCAGCGCCGATGGAGACCAGGCCAGGGAACGGGGCTTGGGCGTCGTCCGCCTCCCCCACCTCGACCCGGCCCAGCGCGGTGAACGGCAGCCGCCACACCTGACCGTCGCCGACGGCGGTCCACGGTGCTGGCGCATCCAGGTCCGCGGGCGTCACCCACAGGTCCAGATTCTCGTGGCTGAGGTGAGCCGCGACCACGGCGGGTGGGATCCGTCCCTCCAGCGCCAGCGCGCGGGAGAGGTAGCGCAGGCCACGGTCCAGCAGCCGGGCGGAGGGCTCGTGCGCCCCGGACCGCAGCGCGGATTCGGCCAGCGCCGCCCGTCCTGCCGGGGCGACGACTCGGCGGCCGAAAGCGCGCTGCCACAGTTGCTCCCGGCGCTGGCGGCCCAGGGCAGCCAGGATCCCGGCGGCGAGGAGCGCGGCCGCGGCCAGCTCGTCTGGGTAGCTAGGACGCCCGAGGTGCAGGAGTCCCTCGGTGGGCGAACCGTTGGCGCCGGCCGGCCGGGAGTGGCCGGTCTTCCCGGGGCGGCCCTGGTCCCCCGGGCGCCTGTGCTCCCCCGGACGGCTTTCCTCCCCTCGGCGGCCGTGCTCCCCCGCGCGGCCGTGCTCCCCCGCGGGGGCAGGCTCGCCGGAGCCCGCTGGATCTGTGGCGCTGGCCCGGGCGGAGGCGCCGGCATGATCTCCCGAGTGGGTACCGTCGCCAGCTCCAGCTTCCCCGGCCCGGGCGTGCTGCCCGACGCGCCCGTGCTCCCCGGCCCGGCTATGGTCCCCACCTGGCCCAGCTTCCCCGGCCCGCCCGTGTTCTCCGGCCCGCCCGTGCTCCCCGGCCCGCTCGTGCGCCCCGGCGGAGTGCGGCGGAGCACCCGTCCGGGCAGCAGACCCACCAGGCGCGTCCTCTGCGGACTGACTGTCCCGCACGGGCACGACCTCGATGCCGGGCCCGTGGGCGTCCCGGGGCATGTGCAGCACCCAGCCGGGCCGGATCAGGCTGGCAATCGTGAGGCGGGAGCCGTCCGGCTGCACCCGGTCTTTGTTGAGGTCGAAGATCTCCCGGTACCGGCGGCCGTCGCCCAGGTACTTCTGCGCGATCTCCCACAGACTTTCGTGGAACCGGCCGACGGGCGGCTTCACGACGTACAGCTTTCCGGCTTGCGGCGAGTGAGCCGCCTGTGGCGGGCCGGCCAGTCCCGACGGTCCGACGTCACGGCCGCCCGGCAGGCCGGTGCCGCGACCCCGCTGGCCGGTGTGGCCATCCTGCTGGCCGGTGCCAGCGCCGCGGTGACCGATGTCAGTGCCCCGCCGGCCGGTGCCAGCGCCCCGCTGGCGAACGACGCCGCCGGGCAGGCCGGTACCGCCGCCTGGATGGCCGCTCGAACTGGTTCCCCGGCTGCTGGTGGCCGTGGCCGAGTGCGGCGCGGCCAGCGCCTGGTGGGCCAGGGCGGGCGAGAGCGCAGTGGTGGCCGCGAAGACCAGCAGCGCCGCGGTGACCAGCCGGTGCACGAGTGCCTGGGTGCCGCCGGCCAACGGCACCCGCCGCGGCATCCCGGCGTTGCGAACCGCGGCCCTTACCTCGGCGATCACGCACCAGACGAGCTGGATCCAGGCCACCCAGACCAGCAGGGACAGCACCTTCAGGATCGCCGGCAGGTCGAGCTGGTGGGTGAGCAGCACCAGCGAGGGCATCGCGTGCGGGACTGGCAGCCCGAACACGGTGACCAGGGCGAGCGGTACTCCCACGGTGAGGGCCGCCAGCGCGGCGATGGCGAGCAGGCCGACCAGCAGGTCGCCGAGGGAACGGCGGCGCCGCCGCGGGGTGTACCGCGGGGTGCGGGTCGCGGAGGGCGCCATCAGCAGACCGCCCCCTGGGCGATACCGCATTCCGCGGTCGCCGTCTCGCGGGCGGTCTCGGTGAAGCGGCCGAGGATGCCGCCGACGAGCGGCTGGGTGGTGATCGTTACCGCGACGGTGGCGGTCTCCGTCCCGGTGGTGGCGACGCAGCTGACCATGGTGGCGCCGGTGACCCGGTCTACCCCCCTGCTGTCCTGCTGGCTGTAAGCACTGACCAGATTGGCCGCCAAGCCGCAGGCACCGGGGCCGATGGCCGCGACCCCGGCCGTCCGGAGCTGGGCGATATCGATGTTGCCGGCGGCCGCGCGGGCGGCCTGCTCGGCTATGTCCGCCGCTCGTTCCTTCGCGTTCATGGCGATGCCCCCATCCACGATCAGGGCGGTCAGGAAGACCACGGCGACGGCGAAGACCACGCTGAACACCGCGACCGAGCCCTGCTCGCGCTGCTGCGCAGCCCCCCTCATGCGTTCCGCTCCACGAACGTGTCCAGCGGGGCGACCCCCCGGCCGGAGAAGACCATGGTCGGGTTGAAGCCGAGCACCGTGAACGGGCTCATGTTCACGTCGCACTGGACGGTCACGGTCACGTTGTCGCCCGTCGCGACCGGCTGGCCGACGGCCGGGAAGCCTGCCACCAGGGCCTGGATGCTGCCTGCGGCGCACCAGCTCGTGACGCCCAGGTCGGCCTGGGCGGCCTGCAGCGCCAGCTGGCTGGCCTGCGCCGGGGAGAGCGCCAGGGACGCGGCCCGGGCGGCATCCCGGGCCGCGCCGTCGAGGTGCCCCTGGGCCTCCACGACCCGGCCGCCCGCACCGACCAGGAGCAGCAGGCCGATGAGGCCGGGGGCGACGACCACGAGCTCGACCGACATGGACCCGTGCTCGCGCCGACCAGGCAACCGCCACGCGGGCAACGACCGGGCGAGCAACGACCGGGCCATCATCCGCATCGATTCTGGGTGGCGGGCCGGAAGCATTCCACGGGGCCGCCGGCGGTGGCCGATATGGTGAGGTGGAGACCGAAAAATGGAAACACCGAATAGCCGAGGGGGCCGCTGACCGTGACGTACACATTCGTTTGCGGGTCGCCATACGCATGCGGCCTTACTTTGCTGAGAAGGTTCGTGTGCAGATTGCCGTAATATTGCGCGGCCGCGTTCTGTGCGGCACCGGTCCAGCCCGAGTTGGTGGCGGCCTCTTCGCGGGCCACGAGCGCACCGGCCTGAGCCGAGGCCAGCGCCGCCTGCCGCGCGTTGAACCACAGCCCGAACTGCAGGATGAGCATGCAGATCATCATCAGGCCGGGCGCCAGCACGGCGAGTTCCACCACGTTGGAGCCGCGATCGGAGCACCGGAACCGCAACACGCGGGCGGCCCGGGAACGGGGCATCACGGTGTGTGCGCCTCCTCAGCCGTGAATCTGGGCACTCTCGGTAGTGACGAAGTTCTTGATGACGAGAAGCAGCGCGGCTGCGATGCCGAGAATGACAGCAGTGATAATGGCCAGTTCCACCGCGGACGCGCCGGTGTCCTTACCGCGTGACGCTGCCCGCAACTGAACGAGGCGGACGCCGAGAACGGTCCGCAGAAACGTGATGGTCGTGGTGAGATTGCTCATTGTGCCTCCATCGTGTGCCCGGTTTAATGTGCACCGGATTAGATGTGCACCGGTTAATGTGCACCGGGGCTTTGCGCTGCGGGTCATGCGCTCAACAGCACCCCCACTACCGGGTAGGTAAGGAAAATCAGGAATCCGGCGCACAGGAGCATCTGGGCGACCAGCATGGACTGGGATTTCTCGCCGGCCTGGCCCTCGAGGTCCGCGAGTTCCCGGCGGCGCAAGCTGGCCGCCCGGGCGCTGAGCGACTCGCGCACCTTGGCCCCGTCGTCGGCCACCAGGCTGAGCGCGGCGGCCAGATCACGCAGTTCCTCGACCCGCACCTCCTCGCCGAGCATGCCCAGGGCCTGCCACGGGGTGTAGCCGCTGATCCTGGCGTTGGCCAGCGCGTCCCTGATCCGCCAGAGGGCCCAGCCGGACCCGATCTCGCTCGCTGCCATCAGCGCCTCGGGCACGCCACGGCCGCCGGACAAGTTCATCGAGACGAGATCGAGGAAGGCGCCGATCGCGTGCCGGAAGTCGCGCCTCCGAGCATCCGCCTTCTGCCTGACCTCCAGGTCGGGCAGGAAGAAGAAGGCCCCGGCCAGGGTCAGGCCGAACCACACCGGCAGGATGAACGACACGTGGAAGCCGGCCGCGCCGGCCGCGAGCAGGGACAGGGGACCGATCAGGAACCCCAGAAAGGCCAGCAGTACCTTCGTGGCCAGGTAGTTCTCGAACGACTTTCCGATCAGTGACAGGTTGGCCCGCAGCGACGGGAATTCCCAGCCCTGCTCGGCGCAGAACGCGGCCAGGGCCCGGCCCATCCGCCGGCTGAACTTGCTTTCCCGCTCGTCCACCACCCGCCGCACGGCCTGGCTTATCGGCGGGCGCACTGCGTCGAACGCGGCCAGCTGCCGGGCCAGGCTGGCCCGGCGCGGCACCAGGGCGAAGATGAGCAGGAACAGGCCGAGGCCCACCACGGCCCCCGCGGTCAGGACCGCGCTCATGATCCACCCCCGTACGCAGAGCTAGTGGTCTGCGGGCCCGCGGGCCGGTGACCCGTGGTCCCGGGGTCGGCGGGCAGGACCGGCGGCGGCCCGGTGAGGAGGCGTTCCGGGGCGTCGAACGTGGCCAGGCGGCGCATCCAGATGAAGCCCGCCGCGTACAGGGCCACGACCACGACCAGCACCAGCTGCCCGAGAGCGCTGTCGTAGACGTGCACGTAGCCGGGGTTGAGCAGCGCCAGTCCCAGAGCCAGCCCAACCGACACGAGGACCACGATCTGGGCGCTGCGCCGGGTCAACCGGCGCTCGGCGTTGACCTTCCGCCGCATATCCAGCTCTTCGCGGACCGCCGTGGAGAGTGCGCCCAGGAGGTCCCGCAAGCCCGGTCCGCGCAGCTGCGCGTTGATGATCAGCGCACCGATGATCAGGTCCGCGCTCGGGTCGTCCAGATCGTCGGCGAGTGTGCGCAGCGCCTCCGGCATCGGCACCCGGGTGTGCAGCCGGTCCACCAGCCGGGCCAGTGGTTCCTGCAGGGATGGTGAGGCCACCCGGAGCGACGAGGGGATGGCCTGTTCCAGGCCGACCGCCCCGGCGATGGTGTCGCGCAGCGATTCGGTCCAGGTCGCCAGCGCTTCCAGGCGCATCAGGGCCCGCCGCTCCCCGGCCGCCCCGCCGAGCGTCCGCCACGCCAGCACCAGCAGGGCCATGCCGATCCCGGCCACGATCCACCGGGTGGCGAGCAGGGCGAGCGCACCGACCAGCACGGCGAGCGCACCGCGGGTCCCGGCCAGCTGCCGGAGCTGGCGCTCCAGCCGGGTCGAGCGGCGGCCGGGCGGTCCCGGCGGCTGTCCGCGGACCGCCATGACGAACAGGACCAGGCCACCGGCGCCCAGCGCGCCGGCCAGCACGGCGAGCAGCGGGTTCCCCGACAGGAGGCCGTTCACCACGCCCCCCGCGTGGGATCGTATCCGTGCCTGGCCAGTTCCCCGAGGCAGGAGACGGGCGCGCGCGGCACAGCGCGGCCGTCCGAGCCCGGGGCGAAGACCTCGCTGGACAGCACCCGGCCATCCACGCCGGTCACCTCCCGGATACTGCTCACGAACCGGCGCAGCCGGCCGCCGAACTGATACTCGTTGCGTTTCTCCACGAACACGACGAAGTCGATGGCTCCGGCGATGAGCATGTGGGTCGCCTCCACCGGCAGCCGTTCGGCGGACTGGATGGCATAGGTGGCGATCCGGTTGAACACCTCTAGCGAGGAGTTCGCGTGGATGGTGGACAGTGAGCCGTCGTTGCCCTGGGACATCGCGTTCAGCATGGTCACGATCTCGTCGCCGAGGACCTCGCCGACAATGACCCGGCTGGGGTTCATCCGCAGCGACCGCCGGACCAGCTCGGCCATCAAGATCGCGCCCTGGCCCTCCATGTTCGGCAGCCGCTCCTCGAGCGCCACGACGTTCGGGTGCAACTCGGGGAAGTGATCGATGCCCAGCTCCAGGGCCCGCTCCACGGTGATGAGCCGTTCCTGGGCCGGAATCTCGTTGACGATCGCGCGCAGCAGGGTGGTCTTGCCTGCGTTGGTGGCTCCGGCGATCATGATGTTCTTCCGCGCGCCGGCCGCGGCCGCGAGGAAGGCGGCCGCCTCGGGCAGCAATGTGCCGTTGCCCACCAGGTCGGCCAGGAATACCTTGCCGAGCCGGGCCCGGCGGATGGAGACCGCAGGACGCAGCGTCACGTCCATCACAGCGGACAGCCGCGCCCCGTCAGGCAGCCGGAGATCCAGCTGCGGGTTGGCGCTGTCGAACGGCCGGCTGGACAGGCCGGAATAGGCGGCGAGCACCCGGATCAGCTCGACCAGTTCGTCGTCGTTTTCGGCTACAGGCTCGACCATCACTTCGCGCCCGTCCGCGTAACCGACGAACACCCGGTCGCAGCCGTTGATGTCGATGTTCTCGATGTGCGGCCCATCCAGCAGCGGCTGGAGCCGCCCGACGCCGAACAGCGCGGCGTGGATCCCGGCGGCGAGATCTTCCTCTTCCTGCGCGTTAGGCGGGACCCGCCCGGCCGTGATCTCGTTGCGGGCGTGATCCTCCAGCACCTGCGCGATGAGGGCCCGCGCGAACTGGCGCTCGTCCTCGCTGGACATGGGCGGCAGGCCGGCGGACGTGTCCAGCCGCCGTTGCTCGGCCAGCCGGGCTCCCACCTCCCCCCGGAGCCGTTTGACGAGGGTGTGGTCCATGCCGTCACCACCCGCCCGGCTCAGCAGGGAGATCGCCACCGGGGAGGCTGGCACCGGGGAAGCTGGCATCGGGAGAGCTGGCACCTGGGAAGCTGGCATCCGCGGAGAGGTCAGCGCCGGAAGGGAGGTGAGCACCTGCGGCGAGGCCGGCACCTGCGGCGAGGCCGGCCCCAGGATGGCTGGCCGGAGGGGGCCCGAAGAGCTCCGCCGGCGGGAGACTGGCCGTGACGCGGCCCACCGCGTGGTCCGCCGCGCGGCCCGCGGCGTGGCGGGCGGGCCCACCACCGTGGGCAGGGCCCGCACGGGCGGAGCCGCCGCCATGGGCAGGTCCACCGCCCGGGGCTGCCCCGCTGTAGCCAGGGCCGCCGCGGGCAGGCAGCGGGCCCATGCCTGTCCACGGATCCACGCCTGGCGCTGGATCACCGGCCCGGGCCGCCCCGCGGGCGGGCGCGGCGGCCGCAGCGCGCCCGCCAGACACACCCCGTCCGCCGGCCCCAGCCCGCCGGCCGGCCCCAGCCCGTCCCTGCGCCGCGGCCCGGCCGCCGGTCATACCCCGCCCGCCAGCCGCACCCCGGCCGCTGGCCACGGCCGGCCGGCCAGCCAGTTGCCCCGCAACCTCGCGCGCCGTCCTGATCAGCAGCGACTTGTCCAGCCTCCCGCCCCACTCGCCGCGGAGCAGCTCGGCACTCCGGGGCTCGAACGCGATCCCGCCCAGCACGCTGACCGCTCCGAGCACCTGGCCCACCTCGGCGAGCGAGCGGCTGAACGCCCGGTGATCGGCGACGACCAGCGCGCCGACCCGGGCGTCCTGGCCGCCACGCTGGCTCACCGCCAGCGACACCGCCGCGGCGCGGTCCCGCAGCCGGACCACCTCCCCCAGGCTGGGCCGGGTGACCAGGACGACGGCAGCGGCGTGGGCCAGCAGGTCGTAGTAGCCCCCGTCCGGGCCCAGCCGGCCGCAGTCCGCGATCACATCGGCCTGCGGCAACTCGGCCAGTACGCTGCCGACCGGCCCCCACAACGGTTCCAGGCCTGCCCCCTGCTCGGCGCTGGTCACTCCGAGCAGCACATCCAGGCCGCCGCGCAGCTTCTGCGCGTGCGCCCAGAGCTGGGTGGGCTGCAGATCGCGCCGGGCGGCCACGGCCAGGCTGAGCAGCCCTCGCCGCGGGTCGAGACGGCCGCCGCCTTCGCCCGGCAGCCGGTAAACGAGGTCGCCGCCCGCGGGGTCACACTCAGCAAGCAGCACCGGCCGCGGCCACACCGCAGCGAGGGCCACCGCCGTAGTGGTGACCCCGGGCGCCCCCTTGTCAGCCGCGACGGCGATCAGCACCTGGCGTCACCCGCCCCCGGTTCCCGGGGCCGCTGAGGTGGATGGCGTGCTGCCCGGCGTGGCCCGTCCGGACCCGGATCCCGTCCCGAATCCCGCGGCGGCGGCCGCGCCCCGGCCCCCGTCGGGCAGGACCGCGATGCCCACGATCGCGTTCGCGGCGTTGCAGGCGACCGGGCCGGCGTCGGAGGGATTGACGGCGACTTCCACGTCGGCGATCGCGGTGCCGCCCGAGGTCGCGGACGGTGCGCCGATGCCGAGGACGACCGCGTTGGCGGCCAGCGTGCCGCCAGATCCGCCGGGGCAGGTTTCCTGCGCGTCGCTGACCTGGTAGATGTCGATGTGGTCGCCGTCCTTGAGACCACGCGGTAGCTGGCCGTCCTTAAGCGCGAGCCCCAGCACGGCCCGGCCGGCCACCGAGGTTCCGGTAGTGGCGACCATTTGCCTGGTCAGCAGGGTCCCCGGCGGGATGGTGCTGACGGTGAAGTACCGGGCGACCTGGCTGGCCTCCGCCCAGGGCACGTAGGCCAGACCAGTACCGGCGGTGATCTGCACCTGCTGGATCGCGCTCAGCGGGATCCGCTGGCCCGCGCCGACCTGCTGGGAGATCTCGATGGCGGCCACCCGCTTGCCGCTCTGAATGACCAGGAAGCCCGCCCCCAGTGCGCCGCCGATAATCAGCAGTACCGCCAGGGCGGCCAGGGCAGGCTTGCGTTCCCGCGGCGCACTCGGCAGCCGCCGGCCCGCTGGTGCGGTCGCCTCCGGCCAGCTCGAGCGCTGGTCGTTGCTTCCTGCTGAACCGCTCCTGGCGGAACCGCGGGGCAGCGTACCTCGGTCACTTGGCATTCCCTGAAGTTCTCCCTGCTGACGGCGGACGTGCTCGCGCCGTGCGCCTTTGGCGCGGGGATGATGCGGCGCTTGTTCACCATAAAGCCACAAGAGGCTACCCACGGGGGACATAAGTCGGAAAACTCACCTCGTCGTAATAGACCGCTACCGGCGGCTGAGGCGCAACAAGATCTCCGGACACCAGAAACGGCTGCCCAGGCGGCGCACGAGCCTTGCAGCCTTCCCGATTCTTGCTAATTAAATTAGTAATTTAGTCTTAATCGAGCTAGTAAATTAACCGCCCCGCTCGCCATCTTGAAAACAGCCCTTGCCGGTCAAATCGGTATTGGTAGAGTTCCCGCCAGCAGTGCCGCGGAAGATACCGCGCGGCCGGCCATGCAGCGCAGCCGAGGAGAGGTAGGGCAGTACATGCTCACGACGGGCCTGCTCACCAGGGGCCTGCTCAGCACGGGTCTGCTCATCTCGGGCGGACTGCTGACCGCCGGGTGCTCCACGTCGCCGGCCACCTTCCGCCCCGCGGGCGTGACCAGGCCGGACGGCACCGGAAGCCCGGCCAGCCCGGCCAGCCCGGCCGGCCCGGCCAGCCCGGCGCACCAAATGACCGGCCAGCCGGCCGCCGACTCGCTGACCTGGCCGCCCTTTGGAGGCAACGTCCATATCTTCATGCCGGGATGGCTGCCCGCCGATCGGGGCAGGGCTCACGCGGTCGTGGCGGCCAAGAACTTCCTGCTCGCTTTCCTCTACGCCGAATACCGGGGAAACCAGGACGACCGCTGGACGAGGTATGTTTCCGGGGCGGTGCTCGGCGCGCTCAAGGCAAATCTCAGTGCGCCCAGCGTGACCACCGAATCGTTCACCGGGACCATCAGCTTCTCGCACATGCAGGCGTACCCCGATCCCACCACCACGGGCGCCATTGACGTGTCCGAGTGCTTCGACAACGCCGGATCGCACAATACCAGCCTGGCTACGGGGAAGATCATTCCCGACCGGATTCCCGCCGCCCAGCACTACTATAGGAATACGGATGTCATGGCCAGAAGAAATGGCCAGTGGAATGTGGTCGCTGTCTATCCAGTCGACTACTATCCACAGGCGCCGGAGTGCAAGCCGTGATCCGGCGATCCGCTCTCGCCTTCCTCCTGCTCGCCGGGTTAATAGTGGGGCTGGCCGGCCCGGCCGGCGCCGGAGCCTATGTCGGCTGCACCGGCAACACCTGTTCCGTCTCGCTGAACAGCCTGATCATGCTCAAGGGCGACGTGGGCAACGGGGCCGTCCACGTCCAGCTGCCGGTGCCGCCACCGCCCTGCCTGTGGCAGCCGATCGGCGACACCACCACGGGGAGCGACACCATCATCCAGCAGTTCGGCAGCGTCGCCCCGGGCACGCCATTCGGTGTTTACCAGTCGGTGCAGCAGGCGAAAAAGCTGCTCAAGGTCAAGCCGGCGCCCCCCGGCACCTGGTGGCAGCTGCCGGTCAACCCGGCGGCTTCGAAGGCGGCGCAGAAGCTGTGCGAGACCCTGCCGCTGTTCGACTTCACCCCGCCGGGCCAGGTCCCGCCCGCCCCGCCGGTGCCGCCCCGGACCCTGGCCGACTTCGCCTACAACCACATGGGGATTCCGGCACCCACACTGACCGTGAACCCGGCCGGCCGCGGTTACGTCAACCTGGCCACGTACGTGTGGGGCCGGACCCTGCCGGTGAGCGTGACCACGGGCCGCCCCGGCGCCTACGAGGTGACCGCGACGCTGGGCGGGGAAACCGTGAGCGTGTGGGCCCGGCTCGCGGCGAAGGGCGCGTTCTCGGTCGGCGCGAACGGGCCGGGGACGCCGTACTCGGCCTGCGGCCCCCACGGCTCGCGGTACCGCGTCGGGCACGCCCCGGCCAGCTCTGGGGCGGGCACCCCGCCGGACTGCGGCGTGCTCTGGCAGGCCCCGGTGGCCGCGGCGTCGGTCAGCGCCACCGTCACCTGGTCGGTGTCCTGGGCCGCGGGGGTGCTCAACGGCCCGGGACCGAACGCGATGCCGCCCATCCAGATGACCGCCCGCACCCCGCCCTTCCCCGTGGCGGAGATCCAGAGCATCAACGGCGGTTAGAGCTGGTGAGCGGGCTCCAATGACCTGGGCTCCGATGAGCGGGGGACCGATGACCGGGGGCAGCCGGTGAATCCGGTGGACGTGGCCACCGTCACCGCCGCCGCTGCGGCTGGGCTGCTCGCGGGCCGGGCGGCCAGCAGGCTCACTGCCCGCCTGCTGGCCGCCCGACGGGCCCGCTGGCCGCTTTCCCTGGGTACCGGGCTGGCCTGTGCCGCCCTGGCGATACGGTTCGGGCCGAGCCCGGCGCTGCCTGCCTTCTGCTACCTGGCCGGGATCGGCGTGCCGCTGGCCGTGATCGACGCCCGGTGCCAGCGGCTGCCCGACGCGCTGACCTTGCCCTCTTACCCGGTGGCCCTGGCCCTGCTGGGGTTCGCCGCACTGCTGGTCCCCGGCGGCACTGGCCATTTCCTCGGCGCGCTGGCCGGCATGATCCTGGCCTGGGGGGTCTTCCTCCTCCAGGTCCTCCTCTACCCCGCGGGCCTCGGCTGGGGCGACGTGAAGCTGTCTGGTCTCCTCGGCCTGTATCTGGGCTGGCTGGGCGGGGGCTGGCTGGGCGGGGGCTGGCTGGATCAGGGCACCCTGGTCGCCGGCCTGTTCCTGGGTTACCTGTACGCCGCGGCCGCCGGGCTCACGCTCATCGCCGCCCGGCGCGCGTCCCGCAAGTCGCACCTGCCGTTCGGCCCCTATCTGCTGGCCGGGGCGCTCACTGCCATTCTGCTCAGTTCCCTGATTACGGCCCGCGGCCGGTGACCCACCCCGCGGACGGCTTCAGGGCCGGCTGAGGGTGGCGCGGACGTCGGACGCGACGCGGTCGACGGCTGCGGCGCAGGCCGGGGAGATCTCGTCCAGCGTCATGAAGCCGTGGACCAGGCCGGGCTCGCGGCGCAGCTCGACCGCAACGCCAGCGTCGCGCAGGCGCCGGGCGTAGGCCTCGGATTCGTCGCGGAGTGGATCGTGCTCCGCGCTGACCACCAGCGCACCAGGCAGGCCGGACAGGTCCGGGGCGAAGAGCGGGCTGACCCCGGGGTCCGGCCAGCGGGCCTGGTCCGGGACCCACTGGGAGTTGAAGAAACGCACCGTGGCGGCGTCCAGGCCCCAGCCAGTGGCTTTCTCGCGCATGGAGGGCTGGGAGCCGGTGAGATCGGTGTTGGCGTAGAGCAGCACCTGCAGATCGGGTAGCGCCGGCGGATACTCGTCGCGCAGGCGCAGGCACCCCAGGGCGGCGAGGGTGCCACCGGCGCTGTCGCCCGCCACGGCGACTGCGTTCGGCGCTTGTCCCAGCCCCTCCGGCCCGAGGCGGGCCGGGCCGGAGGCCACCCAGCGCAGCGCGGCCACGGTGTCCTCGACCGAGGCCGGCCATGGGTGTTCCGGTGCCAGCCGGTAGCCGATGGCCAGGACCGCGGCGCCGGAACCGTCCGCGAGGCGCCGGCCCACCCGGTCATGGGAGTCCAGGCTGCCGATCGTCCAGCCGCCGCCGTGCAGGTACACCACCAGCGGGGCGGGGCCAGGGACGGGCCGGTACAGTCGGGCCGGGAGCTCGCCGATCCGCAGGTCGCGCACCTCATGCAGGTCCGGTCCGCGCGGGCGCGCCGCCGCGCGGCGGGCGATTCCCTCACGCATCGCGCCCACGTCAGGCTGGGAGAACACCGAGGCCGACTGCGCCATGTAGGCGGCGAGTTGCTCGTCGGCGAACGGTCCGGGCACGCCGCGATGCTAGCAGCGGCCGGAACTGGGCGGCGGCGGTGAGCCACTGGACGGTGAGCCGGGTCGAAATCACCGGCGCCAGGGGGCGTTAGGGAAAATCCGGGCGTTACCAGAGATGGGAGACCGCAGCGGCGGCTCGTTCTCCTTGCGCGTACCCAGCCCGCGCTGCGGGCGCGCGGACCGCAGGGTCCAGCGGATTGAGCCCGAAGGCGGCGGTGGACTCGTCGTCCGGAGTGATCACCTGCACCTGGACCTCCGCACCCGCCGCCACCAACGCGGCCACCTGCTCGTCCAGCGACGGGTCGGCCATCGGGGCCAGGATCAGGACCCGCTGGTAGCCGGCGGCCAGGTCGGCGTTGACCGCGGAACGCGTGCCACCGTCGATGTAGCGGCCCCCGCCGATAGTGACCGGGGGCCAGATGCCCGGGATAGCGCAGCTCGCCGTCACCGCGTCAACCAGGTCCGCGCCTGAGTCTTTGTCGAACACGCGGACGTCGCCAGTGCGGGCTTCCACCGCGACCACGGCGAGCCTGCGGGACGGCCAGGCGTGCTGCGACAGCCGCCCGGCGATCACCGCGCGCCGCTCCGCCTCGGGCACGGTTGGCGCCACCAGCGCCCACTGGCCCACCACGCGCCGCAGTTCGGCCGGGTCGGGGAACTCCAGCGGCAGCTTCTCCCAGGACTCCATGAGCTCGATGACCCGGCTCAGGTCCGGGATCAGCTCATCAGGCTGCAAGGCGGGCACAGTCTGCCGGTCGAACAGGTCCGCCACCGGCAGCCCGCTGCCGATCTGGGCCGTCACCGTGGCTCCGGCCGAGGTGCCCAGCACGTAGTCCGCCGTGGTGACATCCACGCCGCCGGCGGCCAGCCCGGCCAGGATCCCCGTCTCCCAGGCGATCCCGGACAGCCCGCCGCCGCCGAGGACCAGGGCCCGCCCAGGGGCTGAAGTTTGCTCTGCCGTCACGAGGAATCCTTCCGTGCTCAGAGGCTGACGCCGACCAGTACCGGTTCGCTGGCCAGTTCGACCCCGAAGATGTCACGGACCCGGTCGCGGATCTCCCGGGCCAGGCCGACCACGTCGGCGGTCCGGGCATCTCCCGGGTTGACCAGGGCCAGCGTGTGCTTGGTGGAGATGTGGGCGGCGGATCCCGGCCGGCCACCGCCGGCCCGGGGTGGGCCCTGGTAGCCCTTGGCGAACCCGGCCTGCCCGATGAGCCAGGCGGCCGGCACCTTCACCCGGCCCGGCCCGGCCGGGAACTGCGGGATCGGGACGCCCGGACCGCACCGCTCGTCCACCACCCGGCACAGCGCAGCGAACTGGGTGGCGTCCAGGACGGGGTTGGTGAAGAAGGATCCCGCGCTCCGGCTGTCCGGGTCAGCGGGATCGAGGACCATGCCCTTGCCGCGGCGCAGCCGGAGCACGGCCGAGCGGACATCGCCCAGCAGGGCCCGCGGGCCCTCACCTTCGCGTGCCGGGTCCAGGCCCAGGGCGCCGGCCAGTTCGGCGTAACGGAGCGGCCGGGACAGCTGGTCGCTGGTCAGCTGGAAGGTCACTTCGAGCACCACGAACCGGCCGGTCACCGCCGGAGGCGTGATGCTGCGCTTGAAGGCACTGGTCCGGTAGCCAAACCCGCAGTCGGCGGCGGCCAGATCCACCACCTCGGCCGTGTCCCGGTCATAAGCCCGGACCCTGGTGATGGTGTCGGCTACCTCCTGGCCGTAGGCCCCTACATTCTGGATCGGCGTCGCGCCCGCGAGCCCGGGGATGCCGGACAGGCATTCCAGCCCGGCCAGGTCGGCCGCCACGCAGGAGGCGACGACCGTGTCCCAGTCCTCGCCGGCCGCGACGGTCAGCGTCACCGGCGCACCCGGCTCCGCCTGGCCCGGCCTGGCCGCGTCCGGGCCTGCGCCGGGGTCTGTCGTCCGGTGGATGCCTTTGGTGGCCACCTGGATCACCGTGCCGGGAAAGCCGTCGTCGGAGATGACCAGGTTGCTGCCCCCGCCGAGCACCAGCAACGGCTCGCCACGCTGGTCGGCAGCCCGCACCGTGGCGATGATCTCCTCGTCGGTGCCGGCCACCACGAAACGCCGGGCTGGTCCGCCCAGCCCCAGGGTAGTGAAGCGGGACAGCCTCACCGGTTCGCGGACGTTGGCCATGGGCGGCGTCAGGGCAGCCGGACCACCGCGCGGGACCGGGTGAGCACCTTGTCCCCGGCCGACCGGGCGGTCAGCGCCACCACGACCCGGTTGTCGTCCAGCTTGTCCTCGATGATGCCGCTGACCTCGATGGTCACGAACCCATCGTCGTCCGGCACGACCACCGGGGCCGAGAACCGGACGCCGAATTCGGTCATGGCCCCGGGATCGCCGGACCAGTCGGTGATGTAGCGCGCCGCCTGGGCCATGGTGAACATGCCGTGCGCGATGACGTTGGGCAGTCCCACCGACCGGGCGATCCGCTCGTTCCAGTGGATGACGTTGAAGTCACCGGACGCGCCGCAGTACTTGATCAGGTCCAGCCGGGCCACGGGGTAGCTGGCCAGGGGCAGTTCGGCGCCGACTTCGAGGTCCGCGTACTTGACGGCCACGCTCACTCCGCCTCGCCTGCCGTCCCGCGTTCCACCAGCGTCGAGAAGGCGGTGCAGACCTGCTCGCCCGCCATGGTCGCGACCTCGGTGCGGGTGGTCATCACCGTGTTGCGGCCGAGCGTCTTGATGGTCTCAATGGTGGACTGCGCGGTGACGACGTCGCCTGCGCGCAGGGGGCGGGCGTAGCTGAAGCGCTGCTCGCCGTGGACCACCAGGGCGTAGTTGATGCCGAGGCCCGGGTCGGCAATGGCCTGCCTGGACGCGGCCATCGTCACCACGATGGGGAACGTGGGCGGGGCGATCACATCCGGGTAGCCAGCCGCGACGGCCGCGTCGCGGTCCCGGTAGACCGGGTTGGGATCACCAATCGCGTCGGCGAACTCGGCGATCTTCACCCGGCTGACCTCGTAGGGCTGCGTGGCCGGGAATGACCGGCCGGCGTAGTCCTTGTTGACGGCCACGCGAGCGTTAGCGGGTCTCGCGGTGGGCCCGGTGGCAACGGCAGTTCGGGCAGTACTTCTTCAGCTCGAGCCGGTCCGGGTCGTTACGCCGGTTCTTCTTGGTGATGTAGTTACGGTGCTTGCACTCCGTGCAGGCCAGGGTGATCTTGGGCCTGACGTCGGTGGCAGCCACGATGGAGTGCCTTTCTCTGGATGGGCGGAGTACGGACAGACCTACTGTAAGGACAGCGGCCTGGTAAGAACAGGCGCTGCCGCAGACAGCGGACCATCTGGACAGACAACAGCCCGCAGCCAGGCACCATTCCCGGGCCGCGGACGGCAGCACGCATGGCACACCGGACCGCGAACCGGGAGCCGGCTGCGGGCGGTGGACCGCACGAACTGGTAGCGGAGGCCGGACTTGAACCGGCGACACAGCGATTATGAGCCGCTTGCTCTGCCTGACTGAGCTACTCCGCCTCATGGCCGCCAAGCCCACATAGCTTACAGCGACTCACCGGCGGACCGGGTAATCGGCCGTCAGCTGATGTCGAGACGGGCAGCTCCCCCGAGACGCTCCTGAGGTCGGTGCCGCCGACACCAGCCTGCCCCACCCGGACGATGGCGCGGCCATCCGGCTCTGGCGGCGCCACCTCCCGGACGCACACGTCCCCCGATAGGTCGAGCAGCGCAGCCCGCATGCTGTGGAGTGTTTCCGCGCCCGCCCCGCCCGTCAAGAACGACCGCTGAGACAAGATGCGGACATGGTGATGATCAACCGATTGGTGTTGCTACAACGACACCAATCGGTTGATCACGAAGCATGGCCGGAGGCTGAGGTGGCTGATGGGATTAATGGGGCTAATGAGACGGTGGGCGGGCGGCCGGGGGTGCGGGCCGGCGAATTACGTTGGGTGGGCTGGTCAGCTCAGCGGTCCGCGGCTGAGCTTCGGGCGGCTGAGTGACGGGCGGGGACCAGGGAGTCGGCGGCAGCCACGGCCACGACGACCAGCGCCACGCACACGCTGAGGACGACGGCCGGCACGTACGGGACGAGGCCGCCCAGCGCGGCCAGGGCCACCACCCCGCCGACCCGGGTCCACGACACCCCGCCCCAGATCACGGCCTTGAAGGCCGCATGGCCCAGCAGGTACAGGGCGGTGCCGCCGAGCAGCATCACCGAGACCGCCGTGTGCCCCACCGCGCCGGGGCTCCGGAGTACGAGCTGGTCCCCCGCCGCCACCACGATGATCCCGGCCACCATCACGGAGTGGATGAGGTGATACGCGGAGCGGCCCAGCCGTCCGGGGTCGGCCGAGCTGGCGATGACCCGAGCGCCCTCTTCGGCACTGCGGTTGAAATACACCCACCACAGCCCGACGCTGCCGACGAAGGCGGCCAGGAACGCGACGATCATCTCGCCAGTGACCGACGGCAGCTGCGACAACGAAGCCCCGATCACCACGATCGACTCGCCCAGCGCGATCAGGATGAACGACTGGCAGCGCTCGGCGAAGTAGTTGCCCTCGATCGTCCAGTCCTGGGTCTGCGACCGGCCGAGGCCGGGGGTGTAGAAACCGGCCAGGCCTCCGACCACGTCGACGGCGACCGCCCCCACCCAGAGCAGCTCGCGGGCGTGCCCGGCCACCAGCCCGCCCGCCCCGGCGAGCGTGCCGCTCACCACGCACCAGGCCAGGATGCGCTGGTAGTTACGCTGCAGCTGGCTCCCACGCAGCCCGGCCACGGCGAACCCGCTCCTGCCGATCTGCATCAGGGCGTAGGCACCACCCACGGCCAGTCCCCGCCCCTCGAACGCGTACGGCAACGCGGCCGACATGATCAGGCTGACCAGGGCCAGCCCGAGCAGCATCACCCGGACCGGGATCCGGTCCGGGTCCAGCCAGTTGGTGACCCAGGTGGTGTACGCCCAGACCAGCCACACCATGGCCAGCAGCAGCAGGGCCTGCAGGGCTCCCTCGACCGACTGGTGATCGACCAGGTAGTGGGACAGCTGAGTGACCGCGAAGACGTAGACCAGGTCGAAGAACAGCTCCACGTTGGTCACCCGGGTGCTCGCCCCGGGCGGGCGGAGCAGGTTCCCGGGCCGGTCCCAGCGGGCGCCGCTCAGCATCCGGCCATTATGACGAGGCCGCGCCCTAGGTTGCGCCGCCACCCTGGTGATCATGATCCACGGACCGGGTGGCGCGGATCTGCAGCCGGACGTAGTCGGCCACGGGCCCGGGCACCCGCGCCGCCACCGCCCGCACGAACCGGCGGCGCTCGGCGGGCGGCAGGTCGCGCAGGTGCACGCCGAGAATGACGGTGGCCAGGTACGCCTCGAACTGGTCCGCCGACTCGAGCCGGGCCGGGTCCGGGACCAGGCCGACCTCGATGCCGGTGAAGCCGGCGGCGGACAGGCGGGCCCGGGTCTCGTCCACTCCCGCGAAGTTCCAGATGCCTTTTCCGTCGTCGGCCCCCAGCTCGGCCAGGGCCGCCCGGATGGAGGCGATGTTGCCCGCCCCGCCCGCCTCGGCCACGAACTGGCCCCCGGGCCGGAGTATCCCGGCCACCGACCCGAACACCCGCGCGTGGTCCGGCAGCCAGTGCAGCGTGGCCACACTCAGTACCGCGTCCACCGGCGCCAGCGCCGGCAGCGGCTTGCGCAGATCGGCCTGCAGTACCTGGACCCGGTCCAGCTGCCCGGCCAGCCGCTCGCGCAGTTGCGTGAGCATCCGCCGCGAGCCGTCGATGGCGAGTACCCGGCCCCGGGGCAGCACCTCCAGCAGCTGCTGCGCGTCCCGCCCGGTCCCGGCGCCGATGTCGGCCACCGTCTCGTCTCCGGCCAGCCGGAGCCGGGCGATGGTACTGGGTCCCCACCGCTTGTGTGGCAGCGGCAGCGCGTCGTAGCTCTCGGCATCCCACTCAAACAGCCCCACAACGAGGACCCTACCAAGCTGTCTCACTATAGCGAATATTTTATCTCGTATGGTGAGACTCGTAAGAGGGCCCCGGCCCGGTCCGGCGGGCCAGCAATCGGCGACGGGTACCCCCCTGAGCACCCGGAACGTCGTCCTGGCTGAGCACCGACATGCCGTCCGGCAGCAGCGTGGCCGGCTCCCCCGGGCCGAGGCACCATCCGGCGGGCAGCGCGGGCCGGGCCTGGCGAGCGGCCATGGTGAACGCCTCCCAGCCCAGCACGCCGCCGGGAGCCAGCGCCGCCGCAGCCACGGCGAAAACCCTGGGATCCCAGAAGCCGGTGGCCAGCACCAGCGCGTAGCGGCCCGGTCCGGGACGCCAGGCGCCGAGGTCGGCATGGATCAGGGTGATCAGGTGATCCAGCCCCCGGCGCCGGGCTTCCTGGTTGAGCAGGCCGAGCGCCACGTCGGAGACGTCGACCGCGGTGACCGCTCGCCCCTGCGCCGCGGCCAGCAATGCACTGCCGGACGGTCCGCTGGCCAGGTCGGCGACCGGCCCGGCCGGCAGGTTCAGGGCCAGCGTCGCGGCCGCCAGCGGATGCGGCGTGAACGAGGGGGTGAACCCGGCGCCGTATCTCACGTTCCAGCGCAGCCGGTCCGGATGCCCCGCCAGATCATTCCCGGGTTCGGTCACCCTGCGCAGGCTAATCCGTCGGCCCGGCCCGCGAGCTCAACCTGACTGGGGCGGCGCGTAGAACAGCACATTGTTGTCCTGGCCGGTGGCCACGCATGAGTTCACCGCCGCGCAACTCAGGCTGCTGCGCCGGCTCCCAGGAGCCGCGGCCGGCACGTCGGTCCACAGGCCGTGGGCGTAGCTCGCGGTCGCGCCGGACCGGGCCACGGCCAGGCAGGATCCGGCCGACGGGCAGGAGACCGCGGCCGCCGCCAACCCCAGCGGCTGGAGGCCCCATAGCCCGTCGGAGTGTTCGGCCGTCTGACCGGACGAGTTGACCGCCATGCAGAACGACGTGCTGGGACAGGACACGCTGACCAGGTCGTGGCCCACATCCGCCGCGGCCGGGCCGCTCCATGAGGAGCCGTGGTACGTGAACATGTTCCCGCTCGCGCTCACCGCCACGCAATAGGAGGAACTGGCGCAGGAGACCGAGTTCAGCGGCTGCCCGCTCGAGTTGACCGTTTGCTGACTCCACCCCGTGGCGGCGCCCCGGTAGATAAAGGCGACACCGATGTTATCGACGGCTACGCAGAAGGAGGAATCAGTACAGGACACACTGGTCAGCGTCCCGGATCCGGTACCGACCAGGGCCGGGGTCCCCCACGTGCCATGACTCTGCGGGATGGCGAACCCCTCGGCGTCGATGGTGAGGCAAAACCGGGTGGAGGGGCAGGAGATGGCGATCAGGTGACCGTTCGGATCGGTGTTAGACACTGGCCAGGTGCCGCCGGACTGCAGTGACAGCACCGTGCCCGCGTCATCCGTGGCGTAGCAGACGGTGCGCTTCGGGCAGGCCAGGCCAGTGATGCGGGCGCTGCTGGCCGGAAGGGTCTGCGGGTTGACCGGCACCGGCGAACTCCACCGGGGCGCCGCTGCGGACGGGCTGGCGGACCCCACTCCCCCCGCCCCAACGGACCCGGAGGTGCCGCCGGCCGCGGTGCTCGTGGCGGCGGGGACGGCGACGGCCTGGTGGTCGTGCATCACGACCAGGGTGCCGGTCACTCCGGTCACGCCGAGGATCGCCACCGCGGCCACCGTGGCCAGGAGCCGGGTCCGGCTGGGACGGCGGTAGCCGACGTCAGTCAGCGGGCCGCCGGGGATGGCAGGGCCGGCCGCAGTGTCCGGCCCGTCATCGTCCGGATCCCCGACCCGGGGCGCAGCCAGGGTCCTGCCGCCGCCGGAACCGTGGCTCGCACTGCCGTTCCCGGTACTGCCGTGGATGTGCCACTCCCCCGGCGGAGAGATCCGCTCCTCCGCAGGCGGGGTGGTCCGGGTGGGCCGGGGCGCCCACTCGACCCGTTCGCTGGGTGAAGAGGTCGGCGCGGCGGACGGGGAGGGCCGCTCGCTGGGTGGCGAGGTCCGCTCGGCGAGCGGGGCGGCCGGCAAGCGGATTATGGCGCGGAAGCCGGACACCGGCGTGTCCGCGGCGTCACCGGACAGGTCGTCGCCGGGGAGATCGTGGCCGGGGAGATCGTGGCGTGAGTCCTCTGGTTCGCCGCGACCATAAAGCGCGGGCTCGTCATGACCCAGGATGCCTGGCGCAGTGTCGACGGGGGCGGCAGGCTCGTCATGACCCACGGGAGCGTCGGGCTCATCGGGAGCGTCGGGCTCATCGGGAGCGTAAAGGTCAGGTGCGCCGGTGACGGGCAGGGCCGGCGCCCGGTCGCCGTAAGCGCCCGGAGCCGCCGCATCCGGCAATGGCTCCGGAGAAAAAGGCGGAATGTCGGCTTCTGACGTGGCCTCAATGAATTCCGTGAACGACCCGCTGCTGTAGGCCGGCGTATATTCCGCGAAGGGGTCACCAGAGTATTCCGTGGCGTGTTCCGCCTGCCCCGGGGCGGGATCCGATCCAGGCTGCGCCGGACCTTCCGGCGCCGCAGAAAGGTCACCGGGCCCCACGTAGGCTCCGCAGCGGCTGCAAAACTCTTCCCCCGGGGAAATGGCATGCCCGTTATCGCAAGTCCACACCGGTCCCCGCTCTCGGTCCCGCTCTACGCCCGCCTGCCAGTCGCCGATATTAGGGCATTTCCGTCCCGACCGCAGACGGGTTGACCAAGGAGTTATTCGACTCCCGGCCCGAGATGGCGTCCGGTCACCGCCCGCTCACGTGACCAGCATGTGCGCAGCGGCCAGCGGACCCTGCCGGGGTGCTACGAACCCCCTACCGGGGGGCGACAGGCAGGCCGATCTGCCACAAATCCGGGTCGGCCCAGGCGCCGGTGATGACCGTATCGGGATCCTGGCCCCGCAGCCGGGCGAAGCGCTCGGCTAGGAGCTGCAGGTGCACCGTCATCGGGATCTGCGCCAGCAACTGCGAGAGGCCGTCATCGGCAATGGTGAGCATGCTGACGGGGATCCTCTCGCGCGCCGCGGCTTCGCCTACCGCCGCGGTCAGCCCGTCCTGGTCGGCTTCCGGCTGGAGCAGCAAGACGCCGTCGGCGGCGGTGAAGGGCACCGCGTTGCCGTGCAGGAAGCGTTCGGCGTCGAACCCTTCGGCGAGCATCCGGGCTCCCTCGCGGATCTTCAGCGCGGCCTCCCGCGCCGTAATGCCCCACGGGCCGCAACCGACGATGCCCAGGCTGCGCGCGGGGACCGGCACGTCCTTGGTTGCGGGCGCGGAACAGGCGACCCGGATCTGCGCCGCGGCCTGCAATATGTCGCCTGCGGAGCCGTCTGGCCGCTCGACGCCCGGGAGAGCCTCATCCGCCCCGGCGACCTGGTTGGCCAGCCGGGCCAGCACCGCCAGGGCCGCGGTGTAGCTCACCGTGTAGGTCTCGGATTCCTCCGGCGCCACGGTCGTGATGGCCTCCGGCCAGCCTGCGCCGGTCCCGGTGATCGAGACCACGGGCACCCCGGACGCCAGCGCGTCCGCCCGGGCCCGGGCGGCGTACCCGGTCTGCCCGGTGTGAGTGATGACCACCAGCACGTCGCCGGGGCGCGCGCCGGTGCTCCACCGGACCCAGGTAGAGGCGGGAAACCACCGTGCATCCCGGCCCGCGCGCTCCAGCATCATCACGCCGAGTTCGGCGGCATGCTGGCTGGTTCCGGTGCCCACGATGATCACGCGCCGGGCGGCGGCCAGGATCGCGGCCGGAGCGGTCAGGTCGAGCTCGGCGATCCGGTCCAGGGCGTCAGCCTGGGCCATGATCATGCGGTGCATCGCGGTGTGCGTCATCGCTTCCCCTCGTGCCGGCAGCGTACCGAGGCCAGCAGCGTACCGAGGCGGGCTGGCTGGCTGCAGAACCGGCCGGTTCAGGCGCCCCGGAAAGGTCCGGGGCACCCGGTACCGCACCCGCGGCCGCGCCGCCCGGGGCGGGATGGGGGGCCGGGGGCGGGAGGCGTTAGGGAAAGAGAATTCAGCCGAGGGTGAAGGGGTCGCGGGTTCCGCCGGTCAGCTCGACCCAGATGGCCTTGGTCTGGGTGTACTCGTGAACCGCCTCGATGCCGTTCTCCCGGCCGAGCCCGCTGGACCCGAACCCGCCGAACGGCACATCCGGGCCGACCACCCGGTACGCGTTGATCCACACGGTGCCGGTCCGCAGCGCGTGCGCCACCCGGTGCCCCCGGTGGATGTCCTTGGTCCAGACCGCGCCGGCCAGGCCGTAGCGGGTGTCGTTGGCCAGGCTGACGGCCTCCTCCTCGGTGTCGAACGGGATGACCGCCAGCACCGGGCCGAACACCTCCTCGCAGGCCACGGTCATGCTCGGCTTCACGTTGGTGAGCACGGTGGGCTGGACGAAGTACCCGCCGAGTTCCCCGGCGGCCTGGCCGCCAGTGGCCAGGGCGGCGCCCTCATCCGCCGCCGAGGCGAAGAACGAGAGGACCTTCTGGTACTGCGGCTCGGTGGCCAGCGGGCCCATCTCGGTCGCGGCCTCCCGAGGGTCGCCGAGCTTGATCGCCTCCGCCCGGGCGACGATCTTGCCCACCAGGGCGTCGTGGACGCTGCGGTGCACCAGCAGCCGTGACCCGGCCATGCAGGTCTGCCCGGTCGCCGCGAACACCCCGGCCACCACGCCGTTGCTGGCCGCGTCCAGGTCGGCGTCGGGGAAGACCAGGTGGGCGGACTTGCCGCCGAGTTCGAGCAGCACCCCGGTAATGTTGCCGGCCGCCGCCTTCGCGACCTCGGCGCCGACCTGGGTGGACCCCGTGAAGGCGATCTTGTCCACGCCGGGGTGGGCGGCCAGCGCCTGGCCCACCTCGGGCCCGAACCCGCTCACCACGTTGAACACGCCGGGCGGGAACCCGGCTTCCTCGAGCAGACTGGCCAGCGCGATCGCCGAGGCCGGGGAGTAATCACTGGGTTTGGCCACCATCGTGCACCCGGCGGCCAGGGCAGGGGCCAGCTTCCAGCAGAGCAGCAGGAGCGGCGAATTCCACGGGACGATCGCCGCCACCACGCCGGCCGGCTCGCGCCGCGTGTACACGAGGAAGTTCGGCTTGTCCGTGGGGATGGTGGAGCCTTCGAGCTTGTCGGCCAGCCCGGCAAAGTAATAGAACCATTCGGGGATCGTGCCCAGCTGGCCGCGCATCTCGCGGAGCAGCTTGCCGGTGTCCCGGGTCTCGAACTCGGCCAGGCGGTCGGCGTCCCGGGCGATCAGCTCGGCCAGCCGGCGCATGAGCCGGGCCCGGCCGAACCCGGTCAGCTGCCCCCACGGCCCGGACAGCGCGCGCCGGGCGGCCGCCACGGCCAGGTCCACGTCCGCCTCGCCCCCGTCGGCCGCGGTGGCCCAGGGGGCGCCGGAGAACGGGTCGATGCTCTCGTAGCGCCGCCCGGTGGCCGGCTCGGTGGGCTGGCCGTCGATGACCAGGGAGAAATGAGGCAGCTTTGCCGGTGCGGTTTCCTGCGTCGTGGTCATGGTGATACCTCCTGCTCTGGGAGTCCGAATTCCGCCTGCTCTGGGAGTCCGAATTCCGCGCGGATGGCCTGGGAATGCTGCCCGAGCGCCGGGACCGCGCCCATCGCGGCCGTCCGGCCGGGCACCGTGACCGGCGGCAGGAGCGCACGCAGGGGGCCCTGGGGGGAATCGATGTCCCGCCACCGGTCGCGGGCCGCCAGCTGCGGATGAGCGGCGAATTCCTCGGGGCTGCGCATCCGGGCGTTGGCGATACCCGCTGTCTCCAGCGACGCTTCGAGCTCCTCCACTGCGATCCGTGAGAACACCTCAGTGAGGATGACGGTCAGCTCGTCGTGGTGCGCGACCCGGGCCGGGTTGGTCGCGAACCGCTCATCGGTGACCAGGTCGGGGCGGCCCAGGATCCGCTCGCACAGCACCGCCCATTCGCGCTCGTTCTGGATGCCCAGGAACACGTGGCCATCCTTGGCCGGGTAGGGCCCGTACGGGGAGATCGAGGCGTGCCGCGCCCCGGTGCGCGGCGAGGTCTGGCCTCCGTAAACGCTGTAGTAGTAGGGCTGGCTCATCCACTCACCCAGAGCGTCGAGCATGGCCACCTCGAAGCAGCCACCCCGGCCGGTTCGCTCCCGTTCGTACAGCGCGGTCAGCACGCCGGAGTAGGCGTACATCCCGGCCGCGATGTCGGCGACCGAGATCCCGGCCTTGGCCGGCTCGGCCGGGGTTCCGGTGACGGACAGCAGCCCAGCCTCGCACTGCACCAGCAGGTCGTAGGCCTTCTTGCTGGCGTACGGGCCGTCCGGGCCATATCCCGAGATCGAGCAGCTGATCAGCCGCGGATAGCGTGTGGCGAGCTGCTCCGCGCCCAGGCCGAGCCGCCCGGCCGCGCCAGGCGCGAGGTTCTGCACGAACACGTCCGCGCGGGCCAGCATGGCGTCCAGCACCGAGCGGTCGGCGGGCTGCTTGACGTCGAGCTCGACGCTTTCCTTGCCCCGGTTCAGCCACACGAAGTAGCTCGACTGGCCCCGAGCGGACTGGTCGTAGCCACGGGCGAAGTCACCCGCGCCGGTCCGTTCGATCTTGATCACCCGTGCGCCGAGGTCGGCGAGCTGGCGGGTGGCGAACGGGGCCGCCACCGCCTGCTCCAGCGCGACGACCAGCAGGCCTTCCAGCGGAAGTCCGCTCATGGGGCTCGCTTCGCTCATGGGGCCGGCCTGGCTCGCTTCACTCATGGAGCCACGGAGTTGCGCTTGATGAGCTGGCGGGCGATGACGTTGCGCTGGATCTCGTTCGTGCCCTCACCGACGATCATCAGCGGAGCGTCCCGGAAATAGCGCTCCACATCGAACTCGGTGGAGTAGCCGTACCCGCCGTGGATGCGCACGGCGTTGAGCGCGATCTCCATCGCGGTCTCCGAGGCGAACAACTTGGCCATGCCCGCCTCCATGTCCGCCCGGGCGCCGGCGTCGAAGCAGCGGGCGGCGTAGAGGACGAGCTGGCGGGCGGCGGTCAGCTTGGTGACCATGTCGGCCAGGTAGTTGCCGATCGACTGGTGCTGCCAGATGGGTTTGCCGAAACTCTCCCGCTGCTGGGCATAGCGCAAGGCGTCCTCCAGCGCGGCCCGGCCAACGCCGACGGCCCGGGAGGCGACCTGGATCCGGCCGATCTCCAGCCCGCGCATCATCTGGCCGAAGCCCTCACCTTCCCGGTCGCCGAGGAGCGCGTCCGCGGGCACCCGGAAGTCGTCGAAGGACAGCTCGCAGCTCTCCACCCCCTTGTAGCCGAGCTTGGGCAGGTCACGGGAGACCGTGAACCCCGGCCCGGGCTCGGCCAGCAGGATGCTGATTCCCGTGTGCGCGGGCCGGGCGGCCGGATCCGTCTTGCACAGCAGCGCGATCAGCCCGGAACGGCGGGCGTTCGTAATCCACGTCTTGGTCCCGTTGACCAGGTAGGAATCCCCGTCGCGGCGGGCGTTCGTGCGCATGGCCTGAAGGTCCGAGCCGCCGCCAGGTTCCGTGAGCGCCATCGTGGCCCGGATCTCGCCCGTCGCCATCCGCGGCAGATAACGCTCTTTCTGCTCGTCGGTCCCGTAGTCCAGGAGCAGCTTGGCCACCACCGTGTGACCGCCCATGGCGCCGGCCAGGCTCATCCAGCCGCGGGCCAGTTCCTCGGTGGCCAGTGCGTAGCAGGGCGTGCTGACCCGCGCCGCGCCCCACGGTTCGGGGATGGCCAGCCCGTAGATGCCGAGCTGCTTCATCTGCTCGATGAGCTTCTCCGGGTAGGAGTTCGCGTGTTCCAGCTCCGAGGCCACGGGCCGGACGTCACGGTCGACGAACTCGCGGACCAGCCCGACGATCGCCCGCTCCTCCTCGCTCAGCTCATCCATGACCGTCCCTTCGCGGCAGTGCGGTGCTCCGGAGCGCTGGCCGGAGCGCTGGCCGCAGCGCGGTGCGCCGGGGCACTAGCAGAAATCCCGGAGCAGGTCAGCGGCGCTTGGCCAGGTCCACGCAGAGGGATCCAGTTCCTGGCCGCCCGCATTCAACCCGGTCAGGCAGTCGGCGATCTTCGCCTGGAGCTGGCTGACGGTGGCGGGCCGCCCCGGCGATCCGGGCGGGAACTGCTGAGTTATCTGGGCCACGCCGCCACTGGCCGTATGCAGCTCGGCGACCAGTTCGCCGTCGAGCAGCCAGGTCCCGCCCGGCTCGCTCTTGATCTCCACCAGCCCGGCCAGGCGCCGGGCGGCGGGCCTGCGCACCGCGTCGTCGGTGAAGCTGGCGAACCCGGGGTAGCCGTCGAGCAGCGCGGCCGCTGCGGCGTACTCCAGGCTGAACTTGCCCTGCAGCCCGGTATCCGGCCGGTGATGGATCAGCGGGGCCAGCGTGCCCTCGGGAGTGCGGAGCACGATCCTGCTCACCTCGGCCGGGTCGAGCGGCCCGGACTGGGTCAGCTCCCCCAGCGCGCTGATCGGGCGCTGCAGTGCATAGCAGCACGGGTAGATCTTGACCCCCAGGCCGCCGGGGACCGCCGGCCCGGACAAGTCGGCCGCGCCGGGATCCCCGCCGACCAGGGTCATCCATTCCTCCAGGGCGGCCGGGTCGGCCTGCGCCCCTGCCGCAGCCAGGGTCGCAGCCCGGATCCCGGTATCCACGGCGAATCCCACCTGGAGGGACTTGGCGTCGGTCCCGAACGCCCGCTGCACCCCGCCCGCGCCGGGTACCGCGAGCGCGATGGCGTTGGAGATCTGGTCTGGTCTCAGGCCCATCGCGACCGCCGCCCCGGCCGCTGCGGCGGGCGCGCCAGCGGTACAGGTCGCGTGCCAGCCCGCGGAGTAATGCGGCCAGCCCAGCGCGTTACCGACCCGGGCCATCACCCCGGCCCCGGCCAGATAGGCCCGGGCTCCCGCCCCCAGCGCCAGAGCGGTCGGCACACAGACCGCACTGATGTGCGTGGTGGACTCCATGTGCAGGTCATCGAAGTCCAGGACATGGGCGGCCACCGCCCAGCGCGGTCCTTCCGGCATGGTCTCGGCCAGCCGGGTCACCCGGTGATCGCGGCCGGCCAGCGCCACCGCGACCGTGTCCACCAGCGAACGATCGGCCAGAGCCAGATCCTCCTCGGTCGGCTCGAGATCGTGAGCCCAGCGGGCGAGCCGCCCGGCAAGCGAGTCCGCTGGTTCCGGCACCTGGCACCCCTCCCGCAGCTGGTCTCCCGCGGTTCGTCTCCGGCAGTTGATTTCCCGCGGTTGCTTTCCCCGCGGTTGCTTTCCCGCAGTTGGTTTCCCGCAGTTGGCCGACTGAATCTAAGATATGTACGGCCATTTGGCTACGCAACCGTCTGAGCCGTCCAGCCCGGCCAGGCCGCGCCCGCGGGGCGCCCGGGAGAAGGGAGCGGGAGCCGGTGCCCGACCAGGCCAGGTCCAGCGCCTACCGGACGCTGGCCGCCTCCCTGCGCGACGCGATCCGGGGCGGCGAGTACTCCGACGGCCAGCAGCTGCCCACCGAGGAGCAGCTGTCCGCGCGGCATTCCGTGAGCAGGCAGACTGTGCGGCGGGCGATGCAGGACCTGGTCTCCGAGGGGATCATCTACCGGGTGGCCGGGCGCGGCACCTACCCGGTGGCCGAGGCCGACCGTTACCTGCGGCATTTCGGCTCGGTCGAGGATCTGATGGCCTTGTCCCTGGACACCGAGTGCGAGGTCATCACCCCGCTGCGCCACATGGTGGACGTCGAGGCCGCGAGCCGGCTGCGGCTGCCCTCCGATGACGTGCACGCGCTAACCCTGATCCGGCTGCACGGGAACGTCCCGTTCTGCCATACCTCGGTATTCCTGCCGCCGCCTGTGGGCGCGCTGCTGGGCGACGTGCCCACGCTGGCCGCCGGGGGGCGGCGCAGCCAGATCACGGTTATCGGGCTGATCGACACGAGGATGACCCGGTCGATCAAGGGCGCCGAGCAAAGCATCACCGCCGCCGCGGCCCCGGCTGCGGCGGCGGGGCACCTGGAGTGCGCACCCGGCGAACCGGTACTCCGGATCGACCGGCTCTACACCGACGACGCGGACACTCCGGTCGAACTGGCGGTCAGCTACTTCGACCCGGCGCACTACTCCTACCGCGTCAGGCTCCGCCGCGGCCCATCCTGAGCCCTTCCCCGCGGCCCATCCTGAGCCCTTAGCCGTGGCCCATCTTGAACTCCGGCCGCGGCGCATCTGACCGCCCAGCAACACAGGCCACGGCAGCCGCACCAGCCCCGGGCTGGGACGGGGCTGGGACGGGGCTGGGAGCGGGCTGGGACCGGGCTGGGACCGCGGCGAGTTCGTGATCAACCGATTGGTGTCGCTGGGACGACACCAATCGGTTGATCACGACGAGGACTGCTCTCCCATATCCCCCAGAAGCCTCACCAGTCACGGGAATCCCACGGATGCTGGTGATGCGGGCATGATGGGGCCCGGCTCATCCCGGGCCGCCATCCCGGGCCCGGGATGGTCACCGGTGCCGGCCGCGGCTGCGGGGCGGCCGGCACCGGTGACCAAGACAGTCAGGCCAGGCCTTCCAGCCGACCGCAGAACGCCCGGTACTGCTGGAGTGCGGTACGCAGATCCTCCGTGGTTGTGTCCGACTCCCAGGTCGCCCGCAGCGTCGTCTGCTCCCGCTGCAGCGAGGCCACGAAGGCTTTCGCCACCTCATCCGCGGCCGCCGCGGCACGTTCCACGGCCCCCTTGGGATCATCAACGAACATCGCCTGGATCGCCGGCCACTGCTGCCCAGCCAGAGCGGCGGCGGGGATGCCCTCGCCGTTGGGGCCGGCCGCCTCGCTGGCGGAAGCGGCGGGAGTGCCGCTGTCCACGGGGCCGGTGGCCACGGGACTTGCACCCGCATTGCTCGCGCCCACGGTGGTTGCGCCCACACTGCTTGCGCCCACGGCGCTCGCCGCCCCGGGGTCGGCACCGGGGGTTACAGGCGCCGCGGGCTCCGGGGCGGCCGCCTCAGCGCTGGACGCCGTCGCCCCGCTGGCAGCGGCTGGATCATCCGGAGCAGAACCTCGGGGAACCACCAGGGGGGGCTGGTCCTGCTCCAGCCCCGCACCGTCCGTCTCCGGTGCCGCATGCCGGCCGACCAGCTCATCGCTCGCCGGATCATCACCGACCACCTCGTCGCCAGCTGGCCGGTCGCTGGCCAGCTCATCGGCGGCCGGGCGGTCGGTGGATACCTCATCGGTGACCGGCCGGTCGGTGACCGGCCGGTCGGTGACCGGCCGGTCGGTGACCGGCCCAGCGCTGGGCCGGTAGCCGACCGGCGTGCCGTCATCGGCCGCCGCGTCGCGAGCCGAGGCGTCAGCCGCCCCGGGGTCATCGGCTGGGGGTCCGCCCAGGATCTCGTCGTGGCGCTCGACGACGATAGGGTCGTCCGTCATCTCGTCGTCTGCCATGTGGCCCACCGTCTCGTCACGCTGAGAAGTCATGTGCGTCACCTTTCCTGCCGGGGCGTGCTGGTCACGGCGTCTGGTGTGCGATTGAGGACCGGATCGGCGGGCTCGTCTACGGAGGCAGTGGGCTCACCCGCAGAGGTGGCAGAGGTAGCGGCGGGCTCGTCTACGCGAGCAGCCGCCGGCTCGTCCGGGCGAGTAACCGCCGGGTCATTCACGGGAGTAGCCGCAGGCTCGTCAACGCGACTAACCGCAGGGTCATCCACAGGAGTAGCCGCGGCCTGATCGGCGGCCGTTCCCGCACCGGACTCGGTGGCCGGAACGCCATTCTGGCTAGCACGGGTCTGGCTAGCACGGGCGTCCAGGTTGCTGGGATCCCCGAGGAGCTCAGCGAAGAGCGCCCGGTAGTGGATCATCGCCTGGCGCAGGTCCTCGGTGGTCGCGGTGCCAGCCGCGGCGTTCTGGCTGATGTCATGAGCCACCCGGAAGTGGTCCAGCGTGCTCGCGTGCTCAACTGACAGATCGGCGAGCGTCTGGTCATAGGGCTGGGTGGGGTAACCGCGGGCTTCCATCACGGCCGAGACCAGCGTCTGGGCCCCGGTGACCGCAGCCTGTGGTGCGTCGACGAACTGCTCCTGGACCGCGGTCCACTCAGACTGGTACCGGCTCCGCGCGGTTGGGCTCAACGGCCGGATATCAAGTTCCCGGACGTGCTTCTCTCGCTCCGACAGCTCCGCTTCTGCTTCGCGCCTGCTGCCGCGCTCGGTGACCGCCCGATCGTATTCGGGCCCGAACCGTTCCCGCAGCCGACGGCGGCGGTTTGCCGCCGTCAACGTGAACAGGACGGCGGCCACCACGATCACGACGATAACGATCGCCACAATGGCCCCAGTTGCCATGGGAACCTCCTTTTCCGGAACTAGCGCCCTCCGAGTCCCCCTCAGCGGACACCCCAAACACGAGCCCCCCGCTGGTGTCACCCCCATTTACCGAGTGGATGGCCCATGTTCACCCCGGCAATGGCCGGGTAGTGGCGGGGCATGAGTACGACCGTCTACGAGACCGAAAAGAAGTACGAGGCTCCCCCGGGCACTACCGTGCCGCAGCTCGACGCTCTGCCCAGCGTGGCTGGCACCGCCGGGCCGCAGGAGCAGCTCCTGGAAGCGGAGTACTACGACACCGACGACATGCGGCTGATCCGGGACGGGGTAACCCTCCGCCGGCGGCGCGGCGGCAGCGATCCGGGCTGGCACCTGAAACTCCCGGTCGGAGGCAGTACCCGGCGGGAGCTCCAGCTGCCGCTGGGCCGCGGGCGGCAGGTGCCCGCCCGGCTGGCCCGGCTGGTCCGCGGGTACACCCGCGGCGAGGCGCTGCGCCCGGTGGCCCGGATCAGCACCCGGCGGCAGGTGGTGACGCTGATCGACAACGCGGGCGCCTCGCTGGCCGAGATCGCCGCCGACGACGTCTCCGCCCAGACGCTGGGCGAGGAAACCGTGATCTCGCAGTGGGCTGAGATCGAGGTCGAGCTGACCGGCGGCGGCCCGCGGCTGCTGAAGGCGGCGGACGCACAGCTCCGCCGGGACGGGCTGCTGCCCTCCGCCCGGGCCGCGAAGCTGGAACGGGCACTGGGCTGGTCAGCACCCGGGGACTCCGAGCCCGCCGCGAACGGCCATGGTGGGCAGCACCGCGCCATGCGGCCAGCGTCCGCTGGTGACGTCGTGCTGGCCTACCTCGGGGAGCATGCTGCGCGGCTGAAGTCGCTGGATCCGCTGGTCCGCGCGGACGAGCCCGACGCCGTGCACCAGATGCGCGTGACCACTCGTCGCCTGCGCAGCACCCTGCAGTCGTTTGGCGAGATCATCCCGCGCTCGGGGACCGAAGGGATGCTGGCCGAACTGAAGTGGCTCGGCGGAGTACTCGGCGAGGCCCGCGACGCCGAGGTGCTGGCCAGCCGGCTGGCGCACAACCTGCAGACGATCCCGCCCGAGCTGGTGCTCGGGCCAGCCGAGGCACGCGTTCAGCGCTACTTCGCCCCGATTCAGGCCGCCGCGCGCAAGAACGTGCTGGCCGCGCTGGACTCGGCGCGGTACTTCGCCCTGCGCGACGCGCTGGACGAACTGCTGGGGGATCCACCGCTGTCGGCTGAGGCGGACCGGCCCGCGGGCCGCGTGCTGCCCGCCACGGCCCGCCGCACCTACCGCCGCACCCGGCGGCGGATCCGCCAGGCCGGGCACACGCCCCCAGGCGGAGGCCAGGAGGCGGCCTATCACGAGGCCCGGAAGGCCGCCAAGCGGGCCCGGTACGCCGGGGAGGCGCTCAGCCCCGCTTTCGGCCAGGACGCCCGGCGCTTCACTAAGCAGATGAAGAAGATCCAGTCCGTTCTCGGCGATCACCAGGATGCGGTGGTGGCCCGGGGCGTGGACCGGGAACTCGGCATCGGGGCACACCTGGCTGGCGAGAACGCGTTTACCTTCGGGCTGCTGTATGAGCGCGAAGACCAGCGTGCCGCCCGGCTGCGAGCGGAAGCGCGGCGGACCTGGGAGCGGGCCCCGAAGCCCCGGTTCAGCCGGTGGTCAGGCTAGCGCCCACGGGCCGGGCCTGATCGGTGATCAGGCCCGGCCCGCCGGGTTGATGGGGCGCCTGGCTCAGCGCCGGCGGCTGCGGACTATCAGCCAGCCCGTCAGCAGCAAGGCCCCCGCAGCCGCGGCAGCTGCGAACGGGACCCGGTGCTGGTTCACGGTGGCCGCGGCTCGCCTGGCCCGCTGCTGGACCGGCTCCGGGGTAGCGGCCCAGGCCGTCGCCCCAGCTTTGGTGGCCGCGGCCTGCGCGGTGGTCCCGGCCCTGGTGGCCGCGGCCTGCGCGGTGGTCCCGGCCTGGGAGGCGCGGCTGGCGATGCCCTTGGTGACCGGTTCCCCCGTTCCCAGTACGGTCTTGCCGTTCTCGGTCACGGCCTGCCGGGCTCCCGCCGCCCGCCCGCTGACTTCATCCTTCAGCTGGTCGGCCTTGCTGGACAGCCCCTGGGTCACGTCCCGCACCCGGCTCTTGAGCTGTCCTGAGACCTCGGTCGCCCTTTGCTGGGCCCGGGCCTTCACGTCCACCTTGGCCGCCAGCGCCTCGACCGTGTTCCCGAGTTCTTCCCGGGTCCGGTTGATCTCCTCGACCAGGGCTTCCGGGTTATCGGGCGGGGAAGCGCTCTCGCCTGCTGCGCCCTCTGCTGCGGTCATCGGTGTGCCCTTTCCTTGATTTCTTCCACATCGGCCTTGACGCTCTGCACTGTCTGCTCCGGTACCGCGGGGGTGGCCTGGCCAAACTGACTCTTACCCAGCATCGCGGCGATTCCCGCGATGATCAGCAGTGCTCCCCCCACGATCAGGGCCGCTGCCCAGCCTGGCACGACCCCGGCCAGCCCGACAATGGCCGCCGCCAGGAGACAGCCAATCCCGTACAGTGCCAAAAGACCACTGCCGCCGAACATGCCGGCGCCCCGCCCGGCCCGCTTAGCTTTAGCAGTCATCTCGTATTCGGCCAGTTTCAGCTCATCCCGGATGAGCCGGGAAACCTGCTCAGTCAAATTCTTAGCGAGGTCGCCCGTGGAAGTCTCCGCTGCCACGGCGGGCGATGTCGTACCGTTTGGTTCTGCCATGTCGTCTGCCCTCCCTGAGCGTGGGGCCTGACCTACCCTGCTGTACCCGTCGCTAACGCGAGGAAAAAAGAAACCGGACCCCGGCGGCTCAGATACCCGGCGGCTCAGATACCCGGCGGCTCAGATACCGGAGGCTCGGATACCCCGCGCCTCAGATACCCGGCGGCTCAGGCTCCGGTGTGGCCAGGCTGCCCGCGACCTTTTCGGTGATCAGCTCGAACGAGCGGACCCGGTCCTCGATGTCATAGACCATAGTGGTCAGCATCAGCTCGTCGGCCCTGGTCCGCTCGAGCAGGCTGGACAGCTGCTGGCGGACGGTTTCCGGGGAGCCGACTGCCTGGCCGGAGAAACGGTCCTGGGCGAATTCCCGCTCCCGGTCGGAATAGGGGTAGGCCGCTGCCTCCTGCGGGCTGGCCAGCGGGGCCGGCGTCCCGGACCGGAGCCGGACAAAGGACAGGGCCGCCGGCCCCGACAACCACCGGGCCCGCTCGTCGGTGTCCGCGCAGATCGCGCTCACCGCCACCATCGAGTGCGGCCGCTCCAGCCACTCCGACGGCTGGAAATGCTGCCGGTACAAGGCCAGCGCGGGCACGGTGTTGACCGAGCTGAAATGATGCGCGAACGCGAACGGCAGGCCGAGCAGCCCGGCGAGCTGGGCGCTGAACCCGCTGGAGCCGAGCAACCAGATGGCGGGCATGTCCCCCCGCCCGGGCGTCGCCGTGATCGGCCGCCGCAGGCCCTCCGCGCGGAACAGGCCGATCAGGTCGGCCAGCTCCTGCGGGAACGCCTCGGCCGAGAGCCCTTCCATGGTGCGCCGCAACGCGAGCGCAGTGCGCTGGTCGGTGCCCGGGGCCCGGCCGATGCCCAGGTCGATCCGGCCCGGGTGCAGCGCCTCCAGGGTGCCGAACTGCTCTGCTACCACCAGCGGGGCGTGGTTGGGCAGCATCACGCCGCCCGAGCCCACCCGGATCGTGGAGGTCGCCGCGGCCAGGTGGGCGATCAGCACAGCGGGGGCAGAACTGGCGATGGCCGGCATGTTGTGGTGCTCAGCCACCCAGAACCGCCGGTACCCCAGCTCTTCGGTGCGCCGGGCCAGCGCGGTGGTGTACTCCAGGGCCTGGGCGGCGCCGGCCCCGGCCGCCACCGGAGCCAGGTCCAGCACGGACAGCGGTACGTTGCTCACCTAGCCGCTAACCCGCCGTCAACGGCGTTTCTTCCGCAGGTCACATCGGCGCCGGCTTGGCCAGCCAGACCGCCTGGAGGATCTGAACCTGCGGCGTGATGATGCCGACCGTGCGCACCCGCGCGGGGGCAGTGGCCGACCAGATGCCCAGGCCCGTGGCGGACTGCATGAGGAGCTGGGTGCCCGCCTGGTTCCAGGCCAGCGGCTGCCAGCCGAGTGGCAGGTGCTGCCGTCTGCCCCCCGGGAAGAGCAGCTCAGCCCGGTTCGCCGGGAACGCGACCGCCAGCGCGGGCGCGCGGAGGCCCCAGGCCAGCAGGGAAGGAATCGCGGACACCCCGGTGGTGAGCGTGGTGACATCGCCGTGGCGGTAAATCAGCACGCCGGGACGCCGGCTGTCCTGCGGCCCGGTCCAGCCCTCGATGGCGATCTGGCCGTGCGGCCCGAACACCGGGCCGTCCAGCGGGCGGCGCTGGCGGTAGACGACCGTGGCCCGGCTGGTGAAGGAGGGCTGGGTCCAGATCGCGAAGTCCGCGTCCTGGTGGGCGCCAGACCCGGTGGGCGGGGTGACGTAGCCGATGGTCCCGTGCCCGCTGATCCCGGGTGAACTGCCATGGATGAAGGGGCCACGGTGGCTGTGCCGCAGCCAGGACAGGCCGTGCCGGGTCCACCGGGCCAGCCGGTCCGTCCCGTCCGGGGCGTCCCCGACGATGATCCCCGCGCCCGAGGCGGCCAGCGCGTCGATTCCGTGACCGGGAGGATTGTGAGTGAGCTGGGTCAGAGCCCCGCCGGGGCCCACCGCCCACACGTTCAGGCTGGACAGGGAGCGACCGGCGAGCAGATAGTAGGCGCCCGCGGGCAGGTTGGCCGTCGTGCCCGCCGGCAGCGGGCGGGCGGATATCGCGGACGCGACCGACGCGGGGGCGGCCGAGGGGGACGGGTTCGGGGCGGCCTGGCTGGCCCGCGCGGACGGGGCCGGCGCCTCGGTACTGGCCGAGACGGCACGCCCGGTACAGCCTGCGGCTGCCAGGGCCAGCAGGCCGGCGGCCAACGGGGCACTAACCCATCTGCCCACACCAGACCCCGCGAGTAGTAGAGACGGACGCCGGAGCAGGACGCCGCCGCTACCTGCCGTTCCGGTTAAAGCCAAGGTATCAGTCGTGGCAACTTTTAGTCCCGACGCGCCTGGCCATGAGGCTGTGACCTGGGCCGCGGCGTCCTGGGACTTTCCGTACCCTTAGGCGGCGGCGGCCCTGTGCGGCCTGGCCGTCTGCCCGGGAAAGCGGCGGTGGACCTCGGAACCAAGGACGGGCTGATGAACCTGCTGCCGTCCGCGGGCGAGATGACCGGCGGGACGCTCCTGGCCGCTGGGCCGCCGGTGCCCGCCGGCGAAACGGTCTCCTCCGGTGAGCCGCCCAACCGTGAGGGCCGGGCGCCAGGCAGGACACCTCTGATTTCCGCATACGGAATGCGGTCGGCCCCGTAACCCGGGACCCGGATACCGTGGGGCCAGTGAGCGACTGGGCGCAGATCCGGGCCACCGCCGTGCTCTACGAGGATGACGCGGCGCTGGTGCTGAACAAGCCGGCCTCTCCGTCATGGGCGAGCGGCACGACACCGACCTGGTCCGGCTGGCGGAGGAGGCGGGCGAGAAGCTGTACCCCGCGCACCGGATCGACAAGGTCACCTCCGGGGTCCTGCTCCTGGCCAAGGACCTGGCCCTGCACGGCGACCTGACGCGCCAGTTCAACCGGCGCACCGTGGACAAGGTCTACCTGGCCATCACCGCCACGACCGGGCTGCCGGGCCGGGGCACCATTGAGCTGCCGCTCAGCGTCGGGCGCAAGAACCGGGTCCGGGTGGCGGCCAACCGTTCCGCGATCGCCTTCGACCCGGCCTGCTCCCGCTGGTCGGTCCCGCCGGATGAGCAGTTCCAGGAGGTCCGGAGCTACCCGTCCACCACCACGTTCCAGACCGTGAGCGGCGATGGCGGGCACACGCTGCTGGCGGTCTGCCCGCTGACCGGGCGCCGGCATCAGATCCGGGTGCATCTCGCGTGGATCGGCCATCCCATCGAGGGCGACCCGCTGTTCGATAAGGCCGCCGCCGGCCGGACGTTGCTGCACTCGTGGCGGCTGGGGTTCGACGCGGCCTGGGATGGCGGCCGGCGCATCCAGGTCGAGGCGCCCCCGGGACCCGACTTCTGGGCGGCGCTGCCCGGCGGTGTGGTCCCGCTGCCCGGCTGGGACGCCACCCGCAAGACGTGATCGGCGCATGGCGGGGGTTCCAGGGGGTCGTCCCCCGGGGATAGCAGAGCGTCAGGCCGGCGGCGGGCCGAGGAAGATGCAGAACGGATGCCCGGCCGGGTCGGCGTAGACGCGCAGCGGCTCCTCCGGGTCGTCCGACCGGTCGTAGATCATCCGGGCTCCGAGGGCCAGCGCTCGCTGGTGGGCCGCGCCGAGTTCGTCCGCGGTGGTCACGTACAGGTCCAGATGCAGCTGCTGCGGCACCGCGCCGTCTGGCCAGGTCACCTGGGGCAGCTCCGCCACCTGCTGGAACGCGAGACGGCCCGCGCCCGCGGCATCCCGCAGGACCAGCCAGTCCCGGCCTGCCGGGTCTGGCTCACCCGCGGCGGGCGGCTCATCGCCGGGCCGGTACTGCCAGCCCAGCAGCTGCCGGTAGAACTCAGCCAGTTCCCGCACGTCCGTGCCGTCCAGGACGACCTGCCGTAGCAGGGGATACCCTCGCCCTGCCTCTTCGTTCGCTGCTGTCACGGACGCTTGTTACCCGGGCTGGTGCCGGGTATCCACCTCAGGTTCCGACGTCCGGGGTGAACGGCCCGGGTGAACGGCCCGGCCGGGCCGCGGAGATAAGGAGCAAGTTCAATGCTGATCACCCCGGACCACGTGCACACGCCGGCATGACCCGGGTCGGGAGGCTGCCTCCGGTAGCCCGGCTCGCGCAGCCGCGCCGCGGGCACTTCGACCTGGGTACGGGGTTCCACGGGGACCTGTGGCTGGACCTCGACGCCCTGTTCCTGCGCCCGGCCCGGCTGCGCCCGTACGTGCAGTGGCTGAGCGCCCGGCTGGACGCGCACCAGATCGACGCGGTCTGCGGCCCGCTCGAGGGGGGCGCCTTCCTGGCCCTGGCGGTGGCGGACGTGCTGGACACGGCGTTTGTCCCCGCGGGCCGGGCGCCCGGCCCCGGCCGGGCCGGATACCGCCTGCCCCCCGGCCTGGACCGGCGCCTGGCCGGGGAGCGGGTCGCGATCGTCGATGACGCCATCAACGCCGGGACCGCCGTCCAGGCCTGCTTCGGCTTGCTCGCGGAGATCGGCGCGGTCCCGGTTGCGGTGGGCGCGCTCCTGGCCCTCGGCCAGGGCGCCGCCACCATCGAGGCCACCATGTCGGTCCCCTGCTATGCCGCCGCCACCGTCCCCAGCCAGGTGTGGCCCGCCCCCGACTGCCCCCTGTGCCTGACCCGCATCCCCCTCAGCCCGCCTGAGCCAGAGGTCTGATTCAACGGCTGAACCTGGAAGGCGGTGGGCGTGCAGCCCGCCGCCTAGCCGGCCAGGTCGCGGGCGTGCATGCGGGTCTGGTGCGGTTCACCCGGCGGCTCCTCGACGCCGAAGCTGAGAATCCGGGTGGGATGGATCCGGATCAGCGGCCCGCCGTCGGCGCCGTCCTCCAGCGCTTCCGCGGTGCCCCGGATCTCCAGGAACCGCACCCGCCACGGATCGGTGGAGGTGATGTCGTCCACCACCAGGGCGGCCTGGCCGTTACGCCGGATGTTACGGAACTTCTGGCTGGACGTCAGGTTGAAGCCGGTCACGTCGATGGTGCCGAGCCCGGGGTTGACGCGGAAGCCGACGGGCTTGACCTGGGGGCTGCCGTCCGGCTGGATGGTAGCCAGCCGGCCCAGCTGCTGGCCGTCCAGGTAGGCCGTTTCGGCGTCGGTGAATGCCATCTGCTGCTCCAGTCCGCTGGTCATGTCGATCAGCACGCCCGCCAGTCCCGGCCGCGTACCCGCCCACCGTGCACGGTAGAACCTCAACCATGCTTGAGGTCAAGGGGGGCACCGGCACGTATTCTCGATCTTTGGGCGCCCGGGCCGGGCTCAGGGGAGGTATCGCGTGCTGAGGCTGGACCAGGAGGCGGAGAACGCGGTACGCCAGCGGCTCGGTACCGGAGAAGCCGACGCGTTCCTGGCCCGCCTGGAGCAGCTGTCGTTTGACATCGCCGGGCCGCTCGAGCAGGTCTATGGCGGGGTGATCGACACCACCCGGTTCGCGACCGGGCTGATCCTCGACGCGCTGGACGCGGCCGCTAAGCGGCCCGCGCTGCTGCGCCTGCTGGACCGGCGCCGCGAGATCGATCCCGTGTGGTTCCAGCGGTCCCGGATGATCGGCTACGTCTGCTACGCGGACCGCTTCGCCGGCTCACTGCGCGGCGTCCGGGAGCACCTGGACTACCTGGCCGAACTGGGCGTCACGTACCTGCACTTGATGCCGCTGCTGCGCCCGAGGGACGGGGACAGCGACGGCGGCTACGCGGTGGCCGACTACGGCGCCGTGGATCCGCGGATCGGCAGCCTGGCCGACCTGGAGGTGCTCGCCGCCGAGCTGCACGGCCGCGGCATCGCGCTGTGCATCGACCTGGTCCTCAATCACACCGCGCGCGAGCACGAATGGGCCCGCCAGGCGCGGGCGGGGGACCCCGCCTGCCGTGACATGTACCTGATCTATCCCGACCGCACGGCACCCGACGCTTACCAGGCCACGCTGCCCGAGGTCTTCCCGGACACGGCTCCCGGCAGCTTCACCGAGGTGCCCGGCCTGGGCTGGGTGTGGACGACGTTCCACGACTACCAATGGGATCTGAACTACGCCAATCCCGCGGTCTTCCGGCAGATGCTCGCGGCCATGCTCACGCTGGCCAACCGCGGGGTTGACGTGCTGCGGCTGGACGCGGCGCCGTTCTTGTGGAAGCGGTCCGGGACCGACTGCCAGAACCAGCCCGAGGCACACCTGCTGCTCCAGGCGTTCCGCGCGCTGACCCGGCTGGCCGCGCCGGGCCTGGTCCTCAAGGCCGAGGCGATCGTCGGCCCGGAGATGCTGGTGCAGTACCTCGGCGCGCACGACCGCTACCAGCCCGAGTGCGACCTGGCCTACGACAACCAGCTCATGGTGATGCTGTGGTCGACCCTGGCCAGCCGGGACGTCCGCCTCGCCGAGCACGCCCTTTCCCGTCGCCGGCCCGCGCCCGCCCCGACCGCGTGGGTTTCCTACCTCCGCTGTCACGATGACATCGGCTGGGCGGTGTCCGACGCGGACGCCGAAGCTGCCGGGCTGGGTGGTTTTGAGCATCGCCAGTTCCTGAGCGAGTTCTTCGCCGGCCATTTCCCCGGGTCATTCGCGCGCGGGGCACTGTTCCAGGAAAACCCGACCACCGGGGACTCCCGGATCTCTGGGATGGCTGCCTCGCTGTGCGGCATCGAGAGCGCGGTGGCGGCCGCGGACGAGGCCGAGCTGACGCTGGGCCTCAGGCGGCTGGAGTCCATGTACGCGGTGGTTTTCTCCTTCGGCGGCATCCCGCTCATCTACATGGGCGACGAGCTGGCCATGCCGAACGATCCGGGGTGGGCGGATGACCCGGCGCACGCTCATGACAACCGGTGGATGCACCGGCCGCGGATGGACTGGGCCCGGGCCGCGCGGCGCGCCGACCCGTCCACGGTGGAAGGCCGCGCGTTCATGGCCCTGCAAGGCCTGGCCCGCGCCCGCCAGCAGCTGCTGGCCCTGCGGTCGGGCGGGTCGACCGAGATCCTGCCGACCGGAAACCGGAGCGTGCTGGCCTACCGCCGGGTGCATCCGCGCAGCGCCCCGTTCCTCTCGCTGACCAACTTCAGCGACTACAGCCAGCTGGTTGACGCGGAGATCGTGGCCCGGGCGGGCCTGACGCGCCCGCGGCTCGCGCACGGCAGCACCGTGATCGACCCTGACACGCCCCGGATCGGGCTCGAACCCTGGAGCTTCGCCTGGCTCACCGGAGCCTGACCGGGCCGGCCGGAGGTCACCGCCGACCTGGTCATCCGGCTCACCGCCGGGCTGGCGGCCCTGGATCTGGCCCGCCAGGTGGACGGGGCCGTCATCGACCCGTACGGCTTTCCGGTCACCCGCCCCGAGGACCTGATCCCCGCTGACGCACCGGCACCGCCGTTGATCCTGGTGCGTCTAGCTGCGGGCCAGCACGGGGACGAGCACCTGCGCGTTGGGGCTTCCCCAGCCCGTTACCGGGTCCCATCCGGGCCCGGCGTGGTACGTGTAGTTGACGGGGCCGAGCGTCAGGTTGTTACCAGTAGTGACGTCGTGGAAGGCCTGGTGGTAGCGGCCGATGCGGCCGATGCGGTAGATGGCGGGGTTGACGAAGCCGAGGTCGTGATGGGCGTCCTGGTCAGCCAGCGCCATCAATCCCGCCCACAGCGCCGTGGCGGCGCTGGTGCCGGGGGCGGTGTTGACCGACGACTGGCCTTCGCCGGCCAGGACGACCGGGAGGCCGCCCAGTTCATTGGCGTCACCAGCCACGTCGGGCACGCCCCTCATCGTGGAGATACCGGCGACGCCATCTTGATAGGCGGGACGAGGGTACAGATGGCTGAAGCCGCCCCCCGACGCTCCGGGGGTCACGCTGGCGCTGCCAATCGCACCGTTCCAGGTGGTCTCGCTGATGTAGGTGCCGGTCGCGGGGTTCGCGGTCAGCGTGGTGCCGCCGACGGCCAGCACGCGCGGGTCGGAGCCGGGCAGGCTGACCTCCTTGACCGGCGCGCCCCCGTAAGCCTCGCTGACCGCACCGTTGTCGCCGGAGCTGGCGGCCACCGTGACGTGGCGCGCAGCCGCCCCGCGCAGTATGGAGTGCATCTGGGCCACCTGAGCCTGGCTGAAGAAGTGCTCTCCCAGGCTCCAGCCGATGCCTGCTACGTCAGTTCCGGAGACGGCGAGCCGCAGCCCGGCGATCAGGTCCGCGGTCGCGTTCGCGGCGCTGTCCAGGATGGTGCCGGGCAGCAGGACCACGCGGAGGGTGGCGGCGGGTGCGACCGTGTGCACGACCTCGAGGTCCTGGACTTCCTCGGCCGACCCCTGCCAGGGCGAGGCCGAGCCGGCCAGGGCGGTGACGATCTGGATACGCGCGGCGGGCAGCCGGAACATGCGGTCGAAGGCCGCCAGGTCCTGGCGGATGTCGGTGGTCACCGGGCTCGCACCGGGAGGCGGAGTTGCCGCAGCGCTGGAGGACTGCGCTACCGGGACGGTGGCGGACTGCGCTCCCGGCGCGTTGGGGAGCTGGGGAGGGGCCAGGACCGTCACCGTTTTGCCGCGGCCGTCGATCCCGCTGTCCAGCAAAGGCGCAATGCCATACGCCACCCGGAACTGGCGCGGGCCGTAGCAGGAGGAAGCCGGGGGGAGCAGGCAGCCGGAATTCGCGCTGAGCCGCGCGGAGCTACCCGGTACATGCTTGGCCGGGCGGCCTGAGCCTCCCGTGCATCCTGCCACCAGGACGCCGCTCAGGAGCAGCGCGACGGCGGGCAGGTGTGCTCGCCGTGAACGGGTCAGCCGCCCGGCCTGGATGCTGTCGTGCATCGGTCTCCTCCAGATGTCCTCCGGGTTCCGGCAGGATCAGCGCGAGCGCGAACGCTTCCACGGGGAGCCTTCAGCGCAGGCGCAGCAGCGTTGTCTTGCTCACACTCGTTAACCCGCCAGTGACGGCAAACGTTAACTAGGACGGGTAACGATCCCGGCCGCCGCTGCCTCAGGCCGGATAGGCCGGCATACTTGCTCCCATGAGCTGCGAGGTCTCCTGGTTTGCCGCGCTGTGCGACGACGACTACGAATTTCTCGGCGTGCCGGACGGCAGGCTCCACTCGAGCTGGGAACATTGCCGCGATATCGCGCTCGGCGCGGAGCAGGCCGGATACGACAACCTGCTGCTGCCCTCCGGCTACGCGATGGGGATTGACTCGATAGCGTTCGCTGCCGGGATCGCCCCGCTGCTGCGCCGGATGCAGCTGCTGGTCGCGGTGCGGATGGGTGAGATGTGGCCCCCGCAACTCGCCCGGCAGCTCGCCACGATCGATCAGATGCTCGACGGGCGCCTGACGATCAACATCATCTCCTCCGGTCTGCCTGGCGAGAGCCTGGACTCGGCGCCCAGATACCGCCGCACCCTGGAGATCATGCGCATCCTGCGTGACCTGCTCAACGGCAAGCCTGTCGACTTCCGCGGCGAGTTCATGAACATCACCCTGGACCCGCCGCGCCTGCGCCCGGCCCGGGGCGGCTGCCCCCCGTTCTATTTCGGCGGCCTGTCCGAGGCGGCGCGCGAGGTTGCCGCCCAGGCCGCCGACGTGTTCTTGATGTGGCCCGACACGCTGTCCGGCGTCGCGGGTGTCCTGGAGGACATGCGAGCACGCGCCGCCCGCTACGGCCGTACGCTGCGATTCGGCTACCGCGCCCACGTCATCGTCCGCGCCACCGAAGCCGAGGCCCGGGCCGCCGCGCGGCGCCTGGTTTCCCGGCTCGATGACGCCGCCGGCGACGCCATCCGCCGCCGGTCCCTGGACACCAGCTCCGCGGGAACCCAGCGGCAGAACGAGCTCCGTGACATCGCCGATATCGACGGCTACGCCGAACCGAACCTGTGGACCGGCATCGGCCGCGCCCGCTCAGGTGCTGGCGCGGCCATCGTCGGCGACCCTGATCAGGTGCTCGCCAAGATCCGCGCCTACGCCGACCTTGGCCTGGACGCCTTCATCTTGTCCGGCTACCCGCACGCGGCCGAAGCCGACTTGTTTGCCAGGCACGTGCTGCCCCACCTTGACCACGCACCACTGCTCCCGCGCTGAACCCGCACATCGGTTCAGCCGGCGATGAGTTCACAGACGTGGCCGCCGGGGCCGCGGAAGGCCGCCGAGCCCTCGTGGTCATCCCGCCTCCAGGGCGGTCCAGAACGCGCAGTTGTGCGCGCTCGCGAAGTCAGTCTCGGTCTGCGGTGCCGGTGGCACCAGCGACTGCATCCTCTGGGTGAGGTTGCTGAAGATCGGCCAGAACGGGGCGCCGGCCGAGGAGGGGAACCCACGCTGGGCGAAGTTCGTCCAGTACCCCTTCATGATCGTCGCCAGCTGTTGCTGTGCTACCGAGAGCGTCCCCGGGAATGCGGCCGCCGGCAGATCCATCAGGTACTGGATCTCGGACGCGTGGGCCGCACCGTAGGGGAAGCTGACCGGGGGAAGGAACTCCTCTGGCGCGTTCTCATCGTTGAACTCATAAGCGAAGGTCGGCACGAAGCGCGAAACGGACTGATCAATGGTCAGCGCCGGGCACGCGAAAATGGCGTCGGTGCCGACCGCGCCGAGAGCGATGGATGGGCTGGGGAACGCGCTCAGCGGGTACTTGGCTGCGATGACTCCCGCCGCCGCCGGGGGGACCCCCAGCGTGGAGGAAATCATGCTCTGGTAGTTCGATGCGGTGACCGGGTTGCCCGCCAGTTCGCTGAGCGCGACGAACAGCCGCCATTCATCGCGGTTGGTGCCGTTGATGACCGGGACACGGTTGAAGTGACCGGTGGCGAAAGCGGTCTTCAGCGTCTCGGGCAGTACCTCGCTGTTGATGCTCGGCGTGTAGCCGGCCGCGTTCTGGCTGGCCAGGATGGTCGAGACGGGCAGGCTCCGCAGGCAGGCCGCCGTCTGGCTGGCGCATCCCGCGCTGGCCGCGAAGGCCTCACCGGCAGCCTCGGCGCTCGAGAGGGATGCCTGCGTGAGGTTGTAGGACCCACTCTCGACGATCGCCCGGTCGAACAATCCCCTGGCCTGCGGCGATGCCACCTGTGACAGCGTGGACAGGCCACCCGCGGACTCACCGAAGAGGGTGACGTTGCGCGGGTTGCCGCCAAAGCGTGCGATGTTGCGCTGGACCCAGCGCAAGGCGGCCTGCTGATCCATGAGGCCGTAGTCGCCCGACTGGCCGTTCGCGTCGGCGAGCGCCGGGTGGGCCAGGAAACCGAGCGCGCCGAGCCGGTAGTTGATGGTGACCACGGTGACGCCGTCTTCCACCAATTGCGCGGGGATGTAGTCATTGCTCTCGCCGCTCACCAGCGCGCCACCGTGGATCCACACCATGACGGCGTGGCGTGAGCCGGGCTGGTGGTCGCTTGGTGTGAAGACGTTCAGGAAAAGACAGTCCTCCGACGTGCTGGCCTGGCCGAAGGGCGACGGTGACTGCGGGCAATGCGGCGCGAACTGGGTCGCGTCACGTACGCCACGCCAGCTGGCGGCGGGTTGGGGCGGCCGCCATCGCAGCGCGCCGACTGGTGGTGCGGCATACGGGATGCCGAGAAACTCATCGACCGGCCCGGTGGCCAGACCGCGAACTGCCCCCTCGGCGGTGACCGCTACCGGTCCGCTGGCGCTGGAGGTCCCCCGGCCGGCGAGGGTGCTCGCGCTCACCGCGGGCGCGGCCGCGACCAGGGCCCCGAGGGTGACTCCGGCCACCACTAACCCGGTGCGGGCCCGCCATCCGGTCCAAGTCCTGAACATCCGTAGCTCCCTTCACGGCTGGCGCCGGCTGTCGCTGGTTTGCTCATGTTCAAGGAGCGTGCGGCGCATCTCGTCCGGGTCGTCGGTGACAAGGGTGTGTGCCAAGGCCTACTGCACGAACTGGGCTCATGTCATAAGTACGAATCAGTACTTTAGGGCTATCTCAGTTACTGTAGGCGCGTGACCGAGACCGGGCAAGGGGGAATGCTCGCCAGGACACACGAGGGAAAGCCTGGTCTTCCCCGGGGCAGGAGCAGCCTGCCACTGTCGGCCGTGCGCGCGTCGCAGCGGGAACGGCTGCTGCGGTCAGTGATCGCCGCGGTTTCGGAGTCCGGCTATCTGGCCGTCACTGTCGCCGACATCGTGCGTCCGGCCAGGGTGTCCCGGGCCGCCTTCTATGCTCACTTCGCGGACAAGGAGGACTGCTTCCTGGCTGCGACCGCCGAGGGCCGGGACCTCATGATCGCCCAGGTAGTGTCCGCGACGCGCGCGCTGCCTCCCGAGGCCTGCGACGAGGAGGTACTCCGCGTCTCGTGCCGGGCGTACCTCGCGTTTCTCGCCCACGAGCCGGCGTTCGCAGCGGTCTTCTTTATCCATATGCCGACGGCGGGCCCGCGCGCGGTGAACCGGCTCGAAGCTGGCACCGGCCTGTTTACTGACCTGAACCGGAAATGGCACCAGCGTGCGCGAGAGCGCCACCCGGAATGGCCGCCTGTTCCCTCTGAGGCGTATCTCGCCCTCGCCGGGGCCACGGCCGGACTGGTGCGATCCGTGGTCCGCGCGGGCCGGACTCACGCTCTTCCCGAGCTTGAAGAAACGCTCGTGTCGCTGCATCTGGCCGTTCTGGCCGCCCGCCCCTGGCCTCCAGGTACCTGACCGGGAACGCAACGTCGTTGCCGTCTGGCACAGCCATCGACCCGGCCGAGAGCGGCACTTTCCCGGCGCGCCCCCGCAGCCATCGCCGCGTGAGCCCATCCACTTCCGGGCTGATGGCGGGCTACACAATCTCGGTAGCCGTGCCGTTGATGAGCAACGCCTGCCCGTCGCGCAGGCGCCGGTAACCGACCCCTGCTGCCTGGTACCGGGCGGTCACGAGCTCCATCGCGGCTGTCTCGGGATGCCCCGGTGAGCGATAGCGCGGAACGAACGCCTCCTTAAGCAGGGCCAGGCCATCCCACACCGGCTCTGAACCGTAGATCCGCATGACCGCGCCGGCATCGTCGACTACCTCAAGGCCCTGCAGTGTCGAGGACAAGACGCACCCTCCTGCGCTGTACCCGGCGTAGACCAGCGCGTCTGCGGCGAGCAGATCACGGAACACCACGTCCCCGCCGCTGCGGAAGAGCGCGAAGCGGAGCATGAACACGTTGCCGCCGCGCAGCCAGGCGAGGTCCACTCTGGCCAGATCACGGCGCAGCCGCTGCTCCTGGCCGATGTAGTCACGCAGATCCAGCTCGGCAGCATCAAAGCCCAGGTCAGTCAGGGCGGCCAGTTCACGTTCGACCCGTCTCGGCGCATCTGCGCCGGCGCATCATCCATGGCGTTCGCGATGACCACCGCGTTGCGGCCATTCCCGCCGACGAGAGCCGCGAGGTGCTCCGGATGGTCGCCCAGCTGAAACGACGACAAGTAAAGCCACACAATGACCTCCGCCCCGCCCGGCCCCGATAGTGGAACAACCTATGCTCATGGTCACGATCAGGGCGCCTAGTCACGGTGAGGGCGCCCCGGTCACCCGGGCGGGGCACCGCCGAAGCCGATCTCGTTACCGTCGGGGTCGCGGTAGATCACCTTGCGCACCCCGTTCTCGTACGTCTCCTGTGAGGCGGGCTCGATTCCCCGGGCACCGATGCCCCCGACCCGCTCATCGAGGTCATCAACGAACACCGTGTGCAGGGCATGGCCAGCGCGCCCGGGCAGCTGCTCGATGTAGAGGTAGCGGTGCTCGGCAAGCTCCCACACCGCCTCCGTCGAGTTCGGGAAGAACGCGGGCGCGGAGCCCAGCAGCCGCTCGTACCAGGTGAGCGCGCGCTGGTAGTCACTCACTGGGAGCCCTGCGAATAGGTTGACCATCACTCGTCCACGCTAACCCGCCGCCGTAAGGCCCCGCCCGCACTGCCCGAGGGGTTCCCCGTGACCGGGCTGCCCAGCGTGGACCAGGTCCCGGCGGCCGTGCCGTTCGGCATCGACGAGACGACGCTGTCGCCGGTGAGCCTGGAAGGGTCAGTTGTTCGGGATCAAGCCGCAAACCTTGCCGGCCGGGCGCGGCTTCCTGGTGACCCGGCGGGGCGCTCCCTGCCTGGTGCAGACCGCGCTGGCCAGCGACACGGCCCCGGTCGGCGCCGGGCCCTCGCGGACCGCCGCCCGCTAGGGGGACGTGCGGCTCAGCGGTGAGATGATTCCCGATTACGGTCCGGCGCCGGGGCCCGCCCGCCCGGGTCTGGCCCGCGGGCCGCCAGTGCCGCCGTCGGCTGGGGCGCCGTGGTAGGCGAGTCACCCCAGGGACCGCCGTCCTGGGGGCTATCGCGCGGAGCGCAGGATCTGGGCCGTGGGCGCGTCGGCGGGGTAGAACGCCTCGATGGCCAGTTCCTCCACGGTCACATCGGTCGCCGTGCCGACCGCGGCGCTGATACTGAACAGCGCGAGTTCCTGCTCCCCGCGCCGGTAGCGCAACGGCAGCACGACCCCGCCAGGTGAGGCCGCCGCCCCAGCCATCCCGCCTGGATAACCGAGCAGCTCGTCGCGCAGATCACGCAGCCGCTGGTCTCCGAGGGCCTGAGCCCGGTGCTGGAGCTGGGTCAGCAGGTGGCCCCGCCACTGCGCGAGGTTCGCGATCCGCGGCGCCATCCCCTCCGGGTGCAGGGCCAGCCGGAGCACGTTCACCGGCGGTTCGAGCAGCCAGGCGGCACATCCTTCGATGAGCAACCCGAGGCCCGCGTTGCCATCGAGTAGTTCCCACCAGCGGTCTACCAGGACCGCCGGGTAGGGCTCATGGCCGACCAGCACCTGGCGCAGGGCCTCACGCACGCTGGTCAGCTCCGGCTCGTCCAGCCCGTGCTGCGGGTAGGCCGGGGCGTAACCGCCGGCCAGCAGCAGTGTGTTGCGTTCGCGCAGCGGTACGCCGAGGTGCTCGGTCAGCCGCAGGATCATGGCGGGGGTCGGCCGCGAGCGCCCGGTTTCCACGAAGCTGAGGTGGCGTGCGGACACCTCGGCCTCGATGGCCAGGTCGAGCTGGCTGATCCGGCGCCGCTCGCGCCATTCGCGCAGCAGCTCGCCGACGGGACGGGAGTCCGGCGCGGGCCAGGTCATAGTCACCATAAACCCGACGCTAGCGGCCCGCCCGCGGCGCCGCGATTACCTCTCAGGTCATGGCGGCGGATGACCTCCCGCGTAATCGACACCGGCCCGGGCCGGTCCGCAAGATGGCCCCGACCGCACCGTCCGGACCACCGCCCAGACCGGGCGGGCCACCTTAGGCAGACCGGACCCGACATGAAAGGCAATCCCATGAACGACCTGATCAGCCGCTACCTCGACTGCTGGAACGAGACCGACCCGGCGGCCCGCCGCACGCTGATCGACGGTGCCTGGGCCACCGACGCCAGCTACATCGACCCGCTGGCCGAGGCACACGGCCGGGACGCCATCGACGCGACGATCGCCGCCGCTCAGGCCCAGTTCCCCGGCTTCGTCTTCACGCTGGCCGGGCCGGTTGACGCCCACCACCGCCAGGCCCGCTTCACCTGGGGACTCGGTCCCGAGGGCGCCGAGCCGCTGATCGTCGGGTCCGACGTGGCGGTCACCGACGACGACGGCAAGCTCGTCACGGTCCTGGGCTTCCTGGACAAGGTGCCCGCCTGAGCGGGATGGCTCTGAAGGCGCTCCCGGGCCTGGCTAGCCCGCTGGCGGGCCGGGCAACCTCCCGGCCCGCCAGCGGGCCAGCGGCTGTCTCCCCGGCCTGAGGCCACCAAAGGGCTGGTGAACGACTCCCGCTGGCTGTTGCCCCGGCCCGGGCCCGGACGGAGGATTCGGACGGAGCAGGAGAATCCGTGGGTAGCCGACCAGATCCGGCCGTCACGGGCAGCAGTCGAGGAGGGACGTCATGGCCGGTACCTCTGAACATGCGTACAACAGCTGGTGGCAGGTTCGCAGCGACACCTGGTCCCGCCTGGACGAGGCCAGCAGGCCAGCTGGCGGGCACCGCGGCGGCTGGCCAGCCGCCCGGCGGCCTGCTGGAAACCATTGGCGGCCTGCTCGACTCCGTGGCCCCGCTCGAGCAGTACTGGGCGTTCCCCGGCCCGAAGGCCTGCCGCCGCGCCCGGGACCTGTTCGCGTCGGGCAACTACGAGCGGTTCGCTTCCCTGGTCGCGCGGGTCAGCCGGGCGCTGATCACTGAGTCCTACCGGGCCGGTGCCGCGTGGTCCGTCATCGATGAGCACGACGAGGTCGGCCCGGATGAGACCGCGACCGGGCCGGCCCGGCCCGGCCCTACTTCGAGGTGCTGGTCGTCGAGACGCTGACACCGGCTCAGGAGCTGGCCCTGCGCGAGGAGGTGCGCAGCTGGCGCAGGCCAGCTGACCACTTCGTCTACGAGCTGGTCGTCGTGGGCAGCGCCGAGGAAGCCATCGTCGCCGCGCAGCTGAACGCCAGCCTGCAGGCCTGCGTCGTCCGCCGCCGCTTCGCCACGGCGGCCGGGCACGACGAGCCGGACCTGGCCCCGTTCGCCGACCGCGGCCTCGCCGGAGATCTGGACGGCCTGGCTCCGGACGAGCGGGCCCAGGTCCTGGCCCGGCGGCTGGCCCGGCTGCGCCCGGAACTCGACCTCTACCTGATGACGGAAATCGCCGTCGAGGACATCGCCGGGCATCTCAGCCATCACTTCCGCCGGGTATTCCACGCCCGGGAAGGCGCGCTGGAGTTGCACCGGAGCGTCCTGGCCGGGGTGAGCGAGCGGTACCAGACGCCATTCTTCGAGGCGCTCCGCCACTACAGCCAAAAGCCCACCGGCGTGTTCCACGCGCTGCCGATCTCCCAGGGCAAATCCATCATGGCTTCGCACTGGATCAACGACATGGTCGGTTTCTACGGCCTGGACATCTTCCTGGCTGAGACCTCAGCGACCGGCGGCGGCCTCGATTCGCTGCCCGATCCGACCGGGCCGCTGCGCCAGGCCCAGCAGCTGGCGGCCGATACGTTCGGCGCGCGGCGAACGTACTTCGTCACGAACGGCACGTCCACCGCGAACAAGATCGTCGCGCAGGCGCTGATCGCCCCCGGCGACATCGTGCTGGTCGACCGGAACTGCCACCAGTCCCACCATTACGGGATGATGCTGGCCGGGGCGAACGTGCGGTACCTGGACGCCTACCCGCTGCACCAGTACTCGATGTACGGCGGGGTGCCGCTCAGGGAGATCAAGTCCCGGCTGCTGGCACTGCGCGCCGCGGGCAAGCTGGACCGGGTCAAGATGCTCATGCTCACCAACTGCACCTTCGACGGCGTCGTGTATGACGTGCAGCGGGTCATGGAGGAATGCCTGGCCATCAAGCCTGACCTGGTGTTCCTGTGGGACGAGGCCTGGTTCGCGTTCGCCCGGTTCCACCCGGTCTACCGGCCGCGCACCGCCATGCGGGCCGCCCGCACGCTGGCCGAAGAGCTGCGCCAGGAGGAGTCACGCGCCCGTTACGACGCCCAGGCGGCGGAGTTGGACGGCGCGGGCGACGAGACGCTGCTGGATCACCGGCTCGTCCCGGACCCGGCTCGGGCCCGGGTGCGGGTTTACTGCACGCAGTCCACGCATAAGACGCTGACGTCGCTGCGCCAGGGCTCCATGGTCCACGTGCACGACCAGGATTTCGCCCAGAAGGTGGCGGAGAGCTTCCACGAGGCGTACATGACGCACACCTCGACCTCACCGAACTACCAGATCCTGGCCTCGCCGGACCTGGGCCGGCGCCAGGCCGCGCTGGAGGGCTACGAGCTGGTGCAGCGGCAGGTTGAGTACGCGATGCGGCTCCGGGACGCCATCGACCGCCACCCGCTGCTGTCCAGGTACATGCACTGCCTGTCCACTGCCGAACTGATCCCGGCCGAGTTCCGGCCGTCGGGCATCGACCAGCCGCTGCGCAGTGGGCTGCCGAACATGCTGCGAGCCTGGCACGAGGATGAGTTCGTGCTGGACCCGTCGCGGATCAGCCTGTACATCGGGCTGACCGGGATCGATGGTGCGACGTTCAAGCGCGAGCAGCTGATGGACAAGTTCGGCATCCAGATCAACAAGACATCGCGGAACACCGTGCTGTTCATGACGAACATCGGCACGACCCGCAGCTCTGTCGCCTACCTCATCGAGGTGCTGGTCAAGATCGTCCGCGACCTGGAAGGCAACGCGGTCGAGATGAGCCCGGCGCAGCAGGCGGCGCACGCCCGCGCGGTGCAGAAGCAGACCGCACCGTGCGCACCGCTGCCCGACTTCAGCGGCTTCCACCCCGCCTTCCTGAGCAGCGACGGGAATCCGACCCCGAAGGTGACGTCCGGCGCGCGTTCTTCCTGGCCTATGACGACAGCCGGTGTGAGTACCTGCTGCCCGACGAGGTCGCCCAGCGGATGGAGGCCGGCCAGCCCGTGGTCTCCGCCACCTTCGTGACCCCGTACCCGCCGGGGTTCCCGGTCCTGGTCCCTGGTCAGATCTTCAGCGGGGAGATCCTGGCCTTCATGGGCAGCCTGGACACCCCGGAGATCCACGGCTACGACCGCCAGGCCGGCTACCGCGTCTACACCAGCAAGGCCCTGGAGATGGCCAGGGAAGAAGCCGGCGAGACTCAGGCCGGGCCCGCTGCCGGTACCCAGCGCGGTGCCGGTGTTCAGCACGGGGCGGCCTCCGGAGATCGTTACGGTGGATCCGCCGGGGTACTGGCGCGACGTTACCCGCGGGAGGACGATTAGGGCTACGGCGGCGGACGGCGCGGGCCGCCCCGGAGCGAGGAGGGGATCCGATGCCGGTAGTCCAGGCGAACGGTATCGACGTCTACTACGAGGTCCAGGGAGAGGGTGAGCCCCTGGTCCTCATCCCGTACCTGGCCGCCGACCAGGCGTGTTACGCGTTCCAGGTGGCCGACTACGCGAAGGGTTTCACCTGTTACACCGTGGACCTGCGTGGCGCCGGCCTGTCCAGCAAGCCGGAGGGCCGCTACAGCACAGAACTGTTCGCCGACGACATCGCCGCGTTCATGCAGGCCGCCGGCGTGGACCGGGCGCACGTGGCCGGGCTGTCGCTGGGCGCAGCCACCGGCATCTGGCTCGCGGCCAAGTACCCGGACCGGGTCGCGTCGCTGTCCCTGCACAGCGCCTGGCCGGCTAGCGACCCGTTCCTGCGCACGGTGGTCGGGGGCTGGCGGATCATGGCCGAGGCGCTGGGCAGTGTGACGGAGATGGCGATCCAGGGCATCTTCCCGTGGTGCCTCACCCCCGAGCTCTACGCGGCCCGGCCGGACTACATCGAGTCCCTGGCCGAGTTCGTCCGCAGCCGGCCGATGCCCCCCGTGGACGCGTTCCTGCGCCAGTCCCAGGCCGTGCTCGATCATGACGCCCGGGCGGTTCTGGGATCCGTGCAGGCGCCGACCCTGATCACCTTCGGCCGCCACGACCAGGTGACCTCAACCCGGTTTCTCGAGCCCCTCACTGAGGGGATCGGCGGCAGCACCGAGGTAGCCGTATTCGAGGACTGCGCGCACGCCCCGATTTACGAGAACGTCGAGGCGTTCAACCAGCGCACCCTGGACTTCCTGCAACGCCACCACGCGTAGCACCCGCCCCGCCTCTCCCGCGGCAGGGGGGAGGACCAGCGGCCCGCGGCGGGCATTTGACCGAATAGTACGATCGTACTAATCTCGTGCCATGAGTACTAATCGGGGGGGCGCCGGGGCCGGTGCGAGCACCTTCACCCAGCTCAAGCGCCGCGATCAGCTCGTGGACTGCGCGATCGACGCCGTCGCCGAGCTTGGCTTCCCGCGCACCTCGGTAGGGGAGGTTGTGCGCCGGGCGGGGGTCAGCAAAGGAGTGGTCACCTACCACTTCGCGGCCAAGGACGACCTGATCGGCGCGGTGATCGCGCACGTACTCGGCTCGATGACGGAGTACGTGCAGCCGCGCCTGCTGGCCGCCGAGCCGTTGAGGTTCCCCGAGAGGTTCATCGCGCCGTACATCGGTACCTGGGTCGAGTACTTCCGGACTCACGCCCGGGAAGTCATCGCACTGGTCAGGATCTACAACAGCTTCCGGGACGAGGCCGGGCACCCGAACCCGGCCTTCGACGTGCGCGCGGACGAAATAGCCGCAGTCGAGCAGGTCCTGGCCCACGGGCAGGCGAAGGGCCTGCTCGGAGCCTTTTCCGCCCGGGTCATGGCCATGAGCCTCAAGGCTGTCCTCGACGACCTGCTCACCCAGTTCGCGGCCGACCCTGAGCTTGACCTCGAGGCCTACGGCACCGAACTTGTGGCCCTCTTCGAGCGCGCGGCGCGCCCGGACCCCGGCGCCGGACCTGCCATCGCACCGGGCCAGGCACCACCTGCCTGACCGCCTTTGGAGGAGAGATGAAGCCCTACTTCGACACCAACCACCTCGCCGGCCTGCTGCTCCTGGTGGTCGTACTGGCCTGGGGAGCGATGGAATCCAGCCAGTTCTCCCAGGGGCTGGAAGCCAGAAAAGGAGCTACCAAGATCGGCGGGGCAACCTCGCGGGCGGTCTTCGTGGCCTGCCTGACTGCCGCGTCCGTGTTCCTCTATCTGGCCCCGCGCATCGTCCCGGCGGCCGAGATCCGGCCCGGCGCCGCCGCCTTCGCCGCCGGGATGGTGATCCTGGTGGCCGGGCTCGCGCTGCGCGGGTGGTCGTTCAAGGCGCTGGGTAAGTACTTCACCTTCACCGTCATGGTCAGCACCGACCAGCCCGTGATCACCACCGGCCCATATCGCAAGATGCGCCACCCCGGCATACCGGGTTGGTGCTGGCCTGCATCGGGGTAGGTCTGGCCTCAGCGAACTGGGCCGGCCTGGCCGCGAGCATGGCGCTGCGGCCGCTGGCGGTCATCCTGTGGCGCATCCACATCGAGGAGAACGCGCTGATGACAACGCTCGGTGACCGGTACCGCGGTTATGCCTCGCACCACGACCGCCTGGTCCAGCTCATCTGGTGAAATGGACCCGCTCAGCAGCGGGCAGTCAACAGGTCCAGGACGCGCTGCACGTTCTCGTCCAGATCCCGAGGCGCGCCGACCTGGCCGGCCAGGTGCCTGATCAGGGCCTGCTGGAAGAGCCCGTCGAACACGGCGTAGGCCGCCCCGGAGGATACGACCAGCGGGGCCTGCGCGAGCTCGGCGAACTTGCTCACGATGCGCCAGATCATCCGCTCCAGGCTCTGGTCGATCTCGGTCACGTCGCTGCGGTAGGAGTCGTCGAACAGGCTCTGGTTACGCAGGTCATACCAGAGCCGGTGCAGCGGGGCCTCGTCCACCAGGGTGGCCGCCATGGCCGCGCCGAACCCCTTCCGGAGCTCGGCGGCGGAGGTGGCGGTGGCGACGATGTTGTCGTACCGGGTCACGCATTCCGCCTTGTACTGGCGTACGCAGTAGGTGATGAGCTCGGTCTTGTCGCTGAAGTAGTAGTGCAGCACCCCGTGCGAGAACTCGGAGTTCTGCGCGATGTCGCGCAGGCTGGTCCGCGCGTAGCCCTGCTCGGCCAGGGTCTGCAGCGCCGCGGCGGCCAGCTGGGCGCGCCGTTCCGCGAACTTGTCCAGCTGCCGGCGCGCGATCCGGTCCCGGTTCTGCTCTGCTGGCCCGATCTGGGCTACCTCGGTCACGGTCAGGGTCCAATCAGCGTCGCGTGCCCCCGTGAACTGCGGGTCCAGTCTACCCGGCACGCTTCTTCGCGATCTTGACAGGCGACCAAATTTCTTTAGACGATCGTCCAGGTAAGTCTTGACAGTTGTCAAGAGACCCGGCCAGGCTATGTCTCACGTCACATTGATCCGCGGCGCTGCGCTGCGGGCCGGCGGGCCCCATGACGGTCCCGGGAAGAGGTGCCTGATGAGCGTGTACGAGCTGACGGGTCGGAAGGCACTGGTCACCGGCGGGGGCCGCGGCCTCGGTGCCGGGATGGCGGAGGCGCTAGCCCGCGCGGGGGCGGCCATCGTCATCGCCGACGTCCGGGAGGACCTGGGCAAGCAGACCGCTGAGGCGCTGCGCCAGTCCGGGGCCACGGCCGAGTTCGTGCCGCTGGACGTGACCAGCGACGCGAGCTGGGAGCAGGCCATCCCGCAGGCCATCAGCGCCCTCGGCGGCCTGGACATCCTGATCAACAACGCCGGGGTCGAGATCACCAGCCTGCTGGTCGACATCGAGGCCGACGACGTCCGGCGGATGCTCGAGGTCAACGTCCTGGGCACGGCCCTGGGCCTCAAGCACGCCTTCCGGGCGATGCGCCCGGGCGGCCCGGCCGGGCAGGGCGGCGCAGTGATCAACATTGCGTCGGTCGCGGCCACCATCGCCTTTCCCGGCATCGCCGGCTACTCGGCCACCAAGTCAGGCGTGGACCGGCTCACCAAGGTGGCCGCGATGGAGTCCGGCCGGCTTGGCTACGGCGTGCGGGTGAACTGCGTGTACCCGGGCCTGGTGGCCACGGAGATGGGCATGCAGCTCGCGGCCGACTGCGCCACGCTCGGGCTGTTCCCCAGCCCGGAGGAGGCGGTCGGCGCCGTGGTCGGGCTGACCCCGCTCGGCCGTCTCGGCGAGGTGCCGGACATGGCCGACGCCGTGGTGTTCCTGGCCTCCGACGGCGCGCGGTTCATCACCGGGGCCGGGCTGCCGGTCGACGGCGGCATGGGCATGTGACCGGATCCTTCTGACCTCCAGCGAAAGGCGCACCCATGAGCACGGACAAGCCGGTCGTCGTCTACGGCGCCTCCGGGTACACCGGCCAGCTGATCTGCGAGTACCTGAGGGAATTCAACATCCCCTTCGTGGCCGCCGGACGCGACAAGGCCCGCATCTCCGAGGCCCTGGACCGGGTGCCCGGCCTCGGCACGGTGCCGCACGAGGTCATCGAGGTCGAGCATCAGGTCGGGCCGCTGACCGAGTTGCTGACCGGCGCGCAGGTCGTGCTCAACACGGTCGGGCCGTTCGCGAAGCACGGCGGCGAGGTGGTCGAGGCGTGCCTGGCGGCGGGCGTCCATTACCTCGACACCACCGGCGAGCAGGACTGGCTGATCACCTGCGATGAGACCTACGGCGAGCGGATGGCCGAGCGCGGGCTGCTGCTGGCGCCGGGCGTGGCCCAGATGTACACCACCGGGGAGATCGCGGCCAACATCTGCCTCGAGCGGCCCGGCCTGGACACGCTCGACATCGAGGTGTTCTGGAAGGGCCTGCCCACGATCGCCTCGACGCGCACGATCCTGGTCAACGCGGCCCTGGCCAAGGCCTACTACCTCGAGCAGAACGAGTACGTGGAATGGCCGGCCGACGCCGGGCTCTACACCGTCGTGGTACCAGGCCAGCATGAGACCGGCCTCGCGCTGCCGTGGGGCGGTACCTCGCATCCGGTCTGGTTCCGCCGCGACCCGCGGGTGGCGAACGTCAAGGTGCTCGGCGGGGTCTTTAACCGCGCGCTGATGATGGGCGTGCCCCAGATCGTGGCGGGCGCGCTGGAGCAGATCAAGGACCTGTCCGACGACGAGAAGTACGCCGCGCTGTCTGAGCAGGCCTCCGCCGTGATGAACCAGATGCCGCCGCGGGAGAACCCGCGCATCAACACCTCGCTGGACTCGGTCTACGCGTCCGGTCCGCTCGGCCGGGCGCACTGCGTGCTGCACGGCAACTGCAACTACAAGCAGACGGGGGCGCTGCAGGCCTACGCCGCGTACTCGCTGCTCCAGCAGCCGCCGCGGCGGGCCGGCTTCGCGTCGGGGTGCCAGGCCTTCGGCCACCGCGAACTGCTGGGCGTGCTGCGCAGCTTCGGGCTGGTCATGGAGCCGGCCCTCACGGTCCAGCACTGACGGGCCCGCGCTGAAAACCGGAGCCGCGATGCACGCGTCAGCGCGAACGGGCGGGTGGGCACATGCGGCTGACTGACTTCCTGGACAAGGGCGCGTCGCTCGGCCCGGATGCCCCGTGCCTGACCATGGCCGAGCAGACCCGCAGCTATGCCGAGGTGCAGCGGCTGTCCTGGGTGATCGGCCAGGCGCTGGCCCGGTCCGGCATCCGGCCCGGCGACAAGGTGGCGGTGCTGTCCGCCAATGACCCGGTCGCCTTCTCCTGCGTGTTCGGCATCTCCCGGGCCGGGGCGGTGTGGTGCCCGGTGAATCCCCGCAACGAGGCGGCGGAGAACCGCGAACTGCTGGACCTCTTCGACTGTGCGGCCCTGATCTTCCAGGGGGCGTTCGCGCCGCTAGTCGAGCGGATAGCCCCGGATCTGCCGAAGATCCGTACCCTGGTCTGCCTGGACCAGGAGGTGGCGGGGGCCACCCGGTTCGAGGCCTGGGTGAAAGGCCTGGCCAGCGAGTCCTGGCAGGCCGATCCGGTGGATGACATCGCGATGATCGCGGGCACCGGGGGGACCACGGGCCAGCCCAAGGGAGTCCTGCTGACCGGGCACAACATCGAGACGATGACGGCCCTCACTCTGATGGGCTATCCGTTCGACGGGCGCCCCGTGTACCTGGCTCTCGCCCCGCTTACGCATGCCGCCGGGGTGCTGTGTTTCCCGATCATGACGCTGGGCGGGGAGATCGTCATCATGCCCGCGCCGGACCTGGCCGGGTTCCTGTCCCTGATCGGGCAGCACCGGGTGACCCACGCCTTCCTGCCGCCGACCCTGGTCTACCTGCTCCTCGATCAGCCCGGGCTGGCCGCGGCCGATCTGACCTCGCTGCAATGCCTGTGGTACGGGGCGGCCCCCATGTCCGCCGCCCGCCTGGAGCAGGCCATCCGCGTGATCGGCCCGGTCATGGGGCAGCTGTTCGGGCAGACCGAGGCGCCGATGATGATCTCGAGCCTGGCGCCGGAAGACCACCTTCACGCTGACGGTTCGCTGGCCACCGAGCGCTTCACCTCGGCCAGGCCCGGCCCTCTGGTCACCGTGGCCATCATGGACGACGAGGGCCGGCTGCTGCCCGCGGGTGAACGGGGTGAGATCGTGGTCCGCGGTCCGCTGGTCATGGCCGGCTACTACAAGGACCTGATGGCCTCCGCCGAGGCGGCCCGGCACGGCTGGCACCATACCGGCGACATCGGCTACCTCGACGAGGACAACTACCTCTACATCGTGGACCGGGCCAAGGACATGATCATCACGGGCGGGTTCAACGTCTACTCGGCCGAGGTTGAGCAGGCGCTGCTGGCCCACCCCGCGGTGCTGGACTGCGCGGTCGTCGGGCTGCCGGACGACAAGTGGGGAGAACGGGTGACCGCCGTCATCCAGGCCCATCCCGGTCACGAAGTCCCGGGCGATGACCTCCGCGCGTTCGTGAAGGGACGGCTGGGCAGCGTGAAGACCCCCAAGCAGGTCGAGGTCTGGGCCGACCTGCCCCGGTCCAGGGTGGGCAAGGTGCTCAAGAGCGAGGTCCGGTCGAGGCTGCTCGGCCAGGCCTAGGGGACGGCCTGGCCGAGACCCAGGGGGGGCGGTCTCGGCCAGGCCCGCCCGGGGGACCGCCCCGTGTCACCGCGCCGGGCTGGCCGGGCGGTCCCCGGATGCGACGACGATGATCTCGGGGCTGGCCGGCCCGTACGGCGAGCCGTCCCAGTCGCCGTACCAGGTGACCTGCGTGAGGCCCGCCTCGGCCAGGAACGCGGCCGCCTGGGCCTGGCCGGTGAACCGGAGCGTGTCTGGCACCACCACCGGGTCGCGGGTACCAGCGAACCGGTACCAGGTCTCGTAGGTGACCAGCTCGCCCGCGACCGCGCGAATGTCGTAGTGCACGTCGGCGGCGATCCCACCCGTCTCCACCCGCTGCCTGGTGTCCCGCGGATTCCAGTCCTGCCACTCGCGTGCGGCCGGATTCCTGGTCTCGAAGGCGAGACGGCCGGCCGGGGCCAGGTGCTGGGCCAGGACCCGCAGCGCCGCGCGAACGTCCTGGTCCTCCAGGAGCAGCTGGAACACGTGCCCAGTCATAATGATCAGGTCGAAGCTCGTCCGGGGTCCAGCCCGGTGCCGGGTCCAGCCCGGTGCCGGGGTCCAGCCCGGTGCCGGGGTCCAGCCCCGCGGCGCTGGCCTGGATCCAGCGCACCCGGTCGCCGCCGGGCCGGGCGCGGGCTGTGGCCAGCATCGCCGCGGCCGGGTCCACGCCGGTCACGTCGTATCCCCGGGCCGCGAACTCGCAAGCCAGCAGGCCCGTGCCGCAGCCAACGTCGAGGATCCGGGCCGGCGGCGCGCCGGGCAGGCTGAGGTAAAACGCCGTGCTCGCGTCGGCGGGATTCAGCACGTCGTACAGGGCGGCCAGCCGCGGGTCAGTGTAGCTTTCGCTGGGTTGGCGAACACTGGGCTGGCGAACACTCGGCATGGGAGACAGGCTAGAACCATGATGCCGGACGAGGACCGCCTGCGGCTCAGGCACACGTTCAACGAGGCGGCCGGGAGCTACCACCAAGTCCGCCCTGACTACCCGGCTGAGCTCTTCGACGAACTCATCGCCGTCGCCGGGCTGGCTCCGGGCGACCGGCTGCTGGAAGTGGGCTGCGGGCCCGGTAAGGCCACCGTCCCGCTGGCCCGGCGCGGTTTCCCGATTACCTGCATCGAACTCGGCCCGGAGCTGGCCGCCGCCGCGCGCCGCAATCTGGCCGGCCTGGACGCCGAGGTCGTGGAGGGGCGGTTCGAGGAATGGCAGCCCCGCCCGGGCGAGCGGTTCGACCTGGTCTACGCGGCGACCGCCTGGCACTGGATCGATCCGGCCGTCCGCTACCGACACGCCTGGGAGGTGCTCCGCCCCGGCGGCCACCTCGCATTCTGGAGTGCCGGCCACGTGTTTCCCGACGGGGGTGACCCGTTCTTCCAGGAGATCCAGCAGGTCTACGACGAGATCGGTGAAGGTCAGCCCCCCGGCGAGGGTTTCCCCCGCCCGGGTGAGCTGCGGGAGCAGGGCACCGAGATCGAGGCGGGCGGGCTGTTCGAGGTGTCGGCTATCCGGCACTTCGACTGGGAGCGGGCCTATGACGCAGAGAGCTATATCGCGCTACTCCGGACGTTCTCCGGCCACATCGCCATGGAGCAGTGGCAGCAGGACCGGCTCTACGGGGAGATCCGGCGCCGCCTGGCCCGGCGCCCGGGCCATTCCGTCCGCCGCCACTGGGGCGCGGTTCTGCACGTCGCGCGCCGCCGGGATGACGCGGCGAAGGACGGCTCAGGCGGACGTGTGTGACTGGAGTGAATAGAGTCCGGATCGGGACCAAAGACCCCCTTAACGTACCCCAAGGGCTCTGGACAGGGCCGAAAACCTCGCCATCCTGAGGAGTGATTCTCCGACCTGGGGAATGCGGGGCTGGATCCGGAAGGAGTCGCTCATGGCTGGCATCGTGGTGGGGATCGACGGATCGGATAACGCTTCCCGCGCACTGGACTGGGCGCTGAAAGAGGCGGCCGCCCATCACGCCCCGCTGACCGTGATCACCGTGCATGAGGTGGCCTCGAATGCCTGGACGGGCAACCCCATCATCTTGCCGCCGGACCAGGACGAGGTGGCGAAGATCCGGAGCCGGGTCGAGGAGATAGTCACGCAGGCTGCAGCGCAGGCCGGCGATCCGGGGCCCGCGTCGATCACCGTCCGCGCCGAGATAGGCCTGGCTGCCCGGGTGCTGATCGAGGCATCCCATAACGCTGACCTACTGGTGGTGGGATCACGCGGCGGCGGGGGCTTCGCTCGCACGCTGCTGGGCTCGGTCAGCGCGCAAGTCGTCCAGCACTCGGAGTCCCCGGTGGTCGTGGTGCCTGACCGGAAGTAGGGCCACCACGTGAGCCCGGGTCAGGCCGCGGCGAGGGTGCCGGCCCGGGCAAATCCGCCGCCAGGCGCGGCGGTCGCGGCGTGGACGGTCGGGTAGATGGACAGGTGCCGATGCAGCCCGGTGATGTGCAGCACCCGGGCTGCAGGCGGCGAAACCGCGGCGAGCCGAAGGAAGCCTCCCAGCACGCGGGCCCGGTGGCTCGCGCCGACCAGCACGGCGAGACCGCTGGCGTCACAGAAGGACACCCGGGACAGGTCGAGAACCAGGCGGCTGGCGCCGGGGCGGAGCAGCCCAAGGAGCTGCTCGCGCAGGCCGGGCGCGCTGGCCAGGTCGAGGTCACCGGACAATTGGGCGATGGTGACCCCGTCCGTGATGCGGACTGGAAAGCCGGGGGCGGGATGGACCGTGGTGCCGGAGTTCATCGTGGGTATCCGATCCGGTCGAGGGGACCAGGTGGCCGGATAGCTCCCTGGTCCCGAGCGCGCTGCGGCCCGGCCGGGCTCAGCGGTGTCCTTCCGCCCCAGGCGGCTGGCCCGTGCTGGTGCCTGGGCCCGCGAGCACGGCCAGGACTTCCCCGATGGTCCGCTCTCGGCTGGTGGGCTCCGGCAGCGGCTGATGCACCTGGATCTGGTAATGGTTGCGGCGGCCGTCCTTGTGCTTGCTGAGGTAGCCCGCCGCGGTCAGGTCGCTGACGATGCCGAAAGCGCTTCGCTCGGTGATGCCCAGGCTGGCCGCGATGTCGCGCAGCCGCATTCCCGGGTCGTGTGCGAGAAACAGCAGCACACGTCCGTGGTTGCTTAGGAAGCCCCAGCTGCCCATATCTGGAAAATACCACATTTCCGGAAAAGAATTTCCGGTTTTTGGTTGCCGGTAATAGGAGCTGGGGGCAGGCAGGCGGTCGGGGCGGCTCGCCCTGGGGGCCGGGAGCCGGCTTCCCGCCGGGTGCGGGCGGCCGGGACCGGGCGGCTAAGCCCTGCGGACGGAGCCGCGCGGACGGAGCCGCACTGGTCAGAGCTTGGTCAGCTTGGTGTAAGGGGCGCTGATCCGGTGCGTGACGGCGCCGAATTCGACGACCACCGCCCCCGCCTCGATGGTGATCACGCGGCCGAGACCATACCGGTCATGCGTCACCAGGTCCTGCGCCTCGAACTCCTCGACAGGCTGCGGTGCCGGCGTCGGCCTATTGAACGGGCTTCCGGGGACGGGACGCCGGGTCACGGCGTGGGCTGGTTTCTCATCAAGACCAGTATGCGGCCTGCAGGCCGGCAGGGCGAGCTACCCATCCGGCCCACCCCAGGTGCTGGGCCTTTACAGCGGGGCGGTGACCCAGTGCCAGCCTTCCGCCTTGTCGCATACCGGGTGCACTACCGCGGAACCCGACGCGTCGGACAGCTGGGCCACGACCCGGATCAGCTGGTGGTGGAAGTCCTCCGGCGTGTGCGGCCCCTCGTGCGGGGCGATCGCGACCAGCGTCACGGCTGACTGCTCCCCGCCGGCCAGCCGGACGGTGACGTTGCCGTTGTAGTCCCGGCCGACCGCCACGATCGACGCGGCCCGGATAATGTCACTGCCGTCGTCCTTGGCGACCCACACATCGGGCGCATTCATGCGTCCCACCTCCCAGCTCATCCAGCGGCCCCCCCACACTGGCACAAATCAGTACTCGAGCTCCGGGCGAAGCGGGCCACCGACGGTGTTCAGGTGCCGCAGGACCTGAACGTAAGAGTCCACCAGACCGGTCTCGTGGTAGGCGATCCCGTGCTGCTCGCAGTACGCGCGCACGGGAGCCTGGGCGCGGCGCAGGCTGGGCCTGGGCATGGAGGGGAACAGGTGGTGCTCGATCTGGTAGTTAAGGCCGCCGAGGGCGAAGTCGGTGAACCAGTTACCCCGGATGTTCCGGGAGGTGACGACCTGGCGGCGGAGGAAACCGACCTTCTCGTTCTCGCCGAACATGGCCATGCCCTTGTGATTGGGGGCGAACGAGCACCCCAGGTACAGCCCGAACACACCTTGCTGGATAAGGAGGAAAGCCACCGCCTGCAGCGGGGACAGCACCAGGAACACCGCGATCAGGTAGCCGATGATGTGCGCGGCCAGCAAGGTCCCGTCCGCTAGCTTGACCGCTGTGCTCCGGTGGCCCAGCAGGGTCCGGAACCCGGCGACGTGCAGATGCAGGCCTTCCAGGAGCAGCATGGGAAAGAACAGCCAGGCCTGGTAGCCGGCCAGCAGGCGCCCGAGGCCGCCGCGCGCCCGGGCTTGCTCCGGGGTGAAGGCGACCGCCCGGCCCCCGATGTCGGGATCCCGGCCGACCTGGTTGGGGTGGGCATGATGCCGGTTGTGCTTGGACGTCCACCAGCCGAAGCTGAGCCCGATCAGCAGGTTGCCATGAATCCGGCCGATCACGTCGTCGGTCCGCTTGGAACCGGAGATCTGCCGGTGACCGGCATCATGACCGATGAACCCGGTCTGGGTGAACATCACGCCCAGGAAGACTGCGACCAGCAGCTGCCACCACGAGCGGCCGAGCAGGAAAAACACGGCCCACCCGCCGAGCAGCAGGAGCAGGTTGACGCCGATCTTGACGATGTAGTAGCCGCGGCGCCGACGGAGCAGGCCGGCCCCGCACCAGGCGGGACAACTGCGCGTAGTCACTGCCCGGGCCGGCGTCCGCTGGGTCCCGCCTGACTATCGGCGGTCGTTCAGAAGCTGGACTTGCCGCGTCAACGGTCAACCTCGTCCTCCTGCGGCGAGCATTGCGCGGCCAGTCATCAGCCGCTGGGCGACAGTGGCGCCGCAGGGTCCGGGCGGCTGAGTCTTTAGAACGAGTATGCAACAGGCCCGCGCCTCGCGGCGCGGGCCTGCCGCTGTCAAACCGTCAGACTGCGTGAACCTGATCGGCCTGCGGGCCCTTCGGGCCCTGCTTGGTGGTGTATTCCACCTTCTGGTTCTCGGCCAGGGTGCGGTAACCACCCATGTCGATCGCCGAGTGGTGGACGAAGACGTCGGCGGTGCCGTCGTCGGGGGCGATGAAGCCGAAGCCCTTATCAGGGTTGAACCACTTCACGGTGCCTTGCGCCATCTGCTGTCTCCTTCAAAGACGAGCTCCAAGCCCGCGCGGATTGCGGGGGCCAGCTGCTGGTTGCCCGCCTTCGGGAGGAAACGATCCACAGCCGAACGGCAAACGCCCACTGTCGAAAATGCGGGCGCCTTCACGATCGCCAACGTCGACAACAACTGTCACGAACAGCGTCCTGCCGCGGCCGGGTATTCCCGTCCCTCGGCCCTTCCCGGTCTCCGGAACCGGGGGGCCTGCGGGCCACGGGGTCAGCGCCTGCGGCGCCCCCGGTATCCGGCGGACATGGCGACCGCAGCGCTCCCGGTGCCGGGCAGAGCGACAGCCGACGCCTCACGGTCGGGGAGCAGCGCGGCTGAGCCGGCCCGGCTGGCCCGGGGACCGGCGATGGAACGCACCAGCGCTGAGCCGGGGCTGACGTTGGCCGTCAGCGGGGCCACGCCGGCCTGGCGCATCAGGACGCGCACGTCGCCCGCTTGCGCGGGCGTCTGCACGGTGATCACTACACCGGCCGCGCCGGCCCGGGCAGTACGGCCCGATCGGTGCAGGTACGCCTTGTGCTCTGTGGGCGGGTCAGCGTGGATCACCAGGTCGATACCGTCCACGTGGATACCGCGGGCGGCGATGTCCGTGGCAACCAGAACCCGGGCGGCACCAGAGGCAAAAGACGCCAGGTTCCGCTCCCTGGCCCCCTGCCTCAGGTTGCCGTGCAGTTCCGCCGCGGGCACCCCGGCCCCGGCCAGCTGGCGGGTGAGCTTCTGCGCGCCGTGCTTGGTGCGGGTGAAGACCAGCGACCGGTTGTCGCCGCCTGCCAGCGCCGCGACCACGTTCACCCGGTCCCCGGGCGAGACGGTGAGCAGGTGATGCACCATCGCGGCCGGGGCGGCCGCGGCCGAGTTGACCGAATGCACCGCCGGGTCGCTGAGGAACCGCCGCACCAGCACATCGACGGCCTTGTCCAGGGTGGCGGAGAACAGCATTCGCTGGCCCTCCCGCGGGGTGGCTTCCATCAGCCGCCGCACCACCGGCAGGAATCCGAGGTCGGCCATGTGGTCGGCCTCGTCGATCACGCTGATTTCCACGTCGCTCAGATGGCAGTGCCCCTGCTCGATGAGATCGGCCAGCCGCCCTGGGCACGCGACCACGATGTCCACCCGGTTGCGGAGCGCCGTCACCTGGGCATTCTGCCCGATGCCGCCGAAGATGGTCGTCACCGTCAGGTCCATCGCCGCGGCCAGAGGCGCGATCACGGCGTGCACCTGGCTGGCCAGTTCCCGGGTGGGAACCAGGACGAGGCCGCGGGGGTGGCAGGCCAGGGTGTGCCCGTCCGCCAGGCCCGCGACGAGCGGGATCGCGAATCCGAGCGTCTTGCCGGACCCGGTCCGCCCGCGGCCCAGGATGTCCAGCCCGGCCAGCGCGTCGGGCAGGGTGGCGGCCTGGATCGGGAACGGCGTGCGGATGCCCGTCCCGGTCAGGACGCTGACCAGCGGCGCGGGAACGCCGAAGTCGGCGAAGGTGCCGTGGAGCGGATTTCGGGCAGGCGTTTTTTCAATAGGCACAGCGGTCATACCGTAATGTCTCCCAGACTTAGGGTGGCCGCATTTGAGGGCCGCCACGTCCGTGGAAACCAGCTCGCTCACCGAGCGACGTACGACCGGCGCGCCCTGATGGCTGCGCCTCACGATGTACCGTGTTGCCTCACCCTATCGCACACGTCTCATCCGTCGCGGCTTCCCTCTGCTCCAGCCGGTTCCGCTCTGCTACTACTGCGCCCTGCTACGCAGGCGCATAACGAGATGATCATCATCGACTTGGGCGCGGCGACCAGGCATCCTCTGATACATGGGGCCAGCAGACACCACTCCGCGGCCAGGATCCGCGGACCGCGGGACCGGCGGGCACGCCGGCGGCGGGCGTGACCGCGTGGCCGGCCGGGACGGCCTGGCCCACCAGCGCGAGGATCAGGCCGACCAGCGGGAGGACCGGATCGATCAGCTCATGCAGGCTCGGGGGTGTCCACGGAAAGCGTCCACCAGCGGGCCCAGGAAGCGATCATCCGGTCCCGCCAGCTCATCGCCAGAAGCGCCGCCGCCATGGATCGCTGCGAGGCCCTGCTGCGGCGCCAGGTTCAGCGCGCCAGCCAGGAACAGTCGGCGACGGATAGAGAGACCGCCCGCAGCAGGCGCGACCCGGGCCCCTGACGGAAGGGCGCAGGTGACCACCGCGATCGCGCAGTTCATGCGGGAGCTGGAGCGGGTGTGGGACGAGCACCGGGAAGCGGCGATCGTCCGCCGCGACCTGGCCGCGTCGCTGGCACACCTGGCGGCCGAGCCGTCGGTCTGGCACCTGCCGGCCATGACCGGTGCCGCCGGCCGCCAGGATTTCGAGCGGTTCTACGCCGAGGCATTCCTCCCTCACGTGCCCGCCGACCTGGTCCTCACCCGGATGTCCCGGACCGTGGACCGCTTCCACCTGGTCGATGAGACGACGGTGTCGTTCACCCATGACCAAGAGCTGCCCTGGCTGCTGCCGGGGGTCCCCCCAACGCGGCGGCGAGCCGCGGTGCTCGCCGTCGCGATCGTGGGCTTCGAGCGTGGGCGGATCCAGTCGCAGCGGATCCTGTGGGATCACGCGACACTTACCGCCCAGCTGGGGATCGGCGCCCGTGTCGAGATCACCTGGGAGGGCTCCTGATGTGTGACTCACCAGCGGACCCGCGGGAGGTGGCAGTGGCCGTCCCGCGTCCGGCGCCCGGATCCGCGGTCGATCCGATCGCGCTGGAGCCCGTCGACGAAATCGTGATCACCACACTGGTCGACAACGTGTTTGACGGCCTGCTGACCGGTGACGAACGCACCACCCGGGCACCCTTGAGGGCCGGCCGGACCCAGGCCCCGCAGTTCGAGACCGGATCGACGACGACCGGGATGAGGGCCGAGCACGGCTTCTCGGCGCTGGTCAGCGTCCGCCGCGGCACCAGCACGACGACCCTGCTGTTCGATACCGGCCTGTCTCCTGACGCGATGGTCACCAACGCCGGCCTGCTCGGCACCGATCTGTCCCAGATCCAGGCGGTCGTCCTCAGCCACGGTCATTTCGATCACGCCGGCGGCCTGGCCGGGCTGGCGGGAAAGCAGGGCACCCGGTCGCTCCCCATGGTGGTGCACCCGATGATCTGGACTCGGCGGCGCCTGGCGGTGCCCGGCCGCGAGCCTGACGAGCTGCCTACGCTGAGCAAACGGGCTCTCGAGGGCGAGGGTTTCGCGGTGATCGAGCGCCGGGAGCCCTCCCTGCTCGCCGACGGCTGCGTGCTGATCACCGGAGAGATCGACCGGACCACCGACTTCGAGCACGGCATGCCCCCGCCCCACCAGCGGTGGACCGGCTCGACGTGGCAGCACGACCCCCTGGTCATCGACGATCAGGCCCTCGTCGTGCAGGTCCGCGGGCGCGGCCTCGTGGTGCTCACCGGCTGCGGGCACGCGGGCGTGGTCAACATCGTCCGGCACGCCCAGCGGCTCACCGGCGTGCCCCGCCTGTCCGGCCTGGTCGGCGGCCTGCACCTGAGCGGCCCGGCGTTCGAGCCGATCATCGGCCCGACCGTGGACGCGCTTACCGGGAAGAACCCGGACCTCCTGGTGCCCGGGCACTGCACCGGCTGGCGCGCCCAGCATGCTCTCGCGGCGGCCCTGCCGGATGCCTGGGTCGCGGGCAGCAGCGGCTCCTCATTCCGGCTCGCCGCCTGACCGCGTAACGAATCCGGGGCCGCCGTCGCTAACTTCAGTGAATGGCCTCTCCCCGGGCAGTGCCCCGGCCGACCCCCGCGGGCCGGGGCACTGTCAGGCCACGCCGCGGAATGCACTGGGTCAGGGCGCCACAGGCGACGGGTGCCGGGGCTCGTAGATGGGGAGTTCCGAGCCGTCAGGCAGCCGGATCGCGGCCAGAAGCCCCCAGCCCTGATCGGTGACATCTTTCGCCACGTCCACCCCTTTGCCCCGCAATTCGGCGAGCGTGGCGCGGATGTCATCACACATCAGGTAAAGCTCATGACGGGTATCACCGTCGGCTGGATGGACGGCCAGCTCAGCCGGGGGAAGCGCGAAAATCAGCCAGCCGCCACCCGCGTCAACCGACGACAGGCCGAGCACGTCCCTGAAGAACGCACGCACCTGCTCAGCCTCGGGCGAGAACACGATCGCATGCATGCCGGTGATCACCGGGCGATTCTAACCACCGCCCGGGGAACGCAACGTGTTCAACCACGCCCAGTGGATCACCCCGGCCGCTCCCTCGTGGCCAGCTGCCGGCCATCGTGAGCGCCGGGTGGTTTTCGTTATCTGAAACGATCGTCGTGAGCTGTGCTGGTCAGGCTGCGGCGTTGAGGGGCCTGGCCTGTCCGAATGAGGCGGCGAAGCCCTGCCGCCAGCTGGGATAGCGGGGCGTCCAGCGCAGTTCCCGCCTGGCCCTGGCGTTCGAGGCGCCGCGGGACTGGGCGGCGGCCGCCGCCGCGTCCCCGCCGAGAATGAGCCGGCCCATCCAGCCCGGGATGTGCCGGGGCGGTTTGGCGCCGAGCGCATCCGCCAGTACCGGCAGCCACTCACGCGCGGGGGCAGGCTCGTCGTCGACGATGTTGTAGAGGGCAGGGCCGTCGAGCTCGAGGGCGAGCACGGTCGCCGCGGCGGCATCGTCGAGGTGGATCCACGAGGTGACGCCCTCGCCGGCGCCGATGATCGGGAACTGCCGTTTGCGGACCGCCCGGACCAGCTGGTCGCCGGGGTGGCCGTAGAAACCGCCGTAGCGGAGCGCGATCCCGCCTGCCTGCGTGACCACCCGGTCGAGGTAGGCCATGGCCGCGTTCGTTTCCCGCGCCCCCGCCGGTGGGGCAGGGTCGAGCGGGTCGTCTTCGGTCTTGACCAGTCCCCCCTCCCGGGCGTAGCGGTACGGGGCGAAGCTCTGGGCGATGAGGCGGGGCACGCCCGCCTCGCGCGCCGCCGCCAGGAGGGCGTCGGTCCCCTCGGTCCGGAGCCGGTTGGTCTGGGCGAAGCTGCGGTCCAGCTTCCTGGAGAACCCCCCGCCAGCCAGCGACGTCGCCTGGTGGATGATGGCCGCGGGCCGGGTCTGGCCGACGGCCTGGCGTACCGCGCCCGGGTCGAGCAGGTCGAGCAGGACCGGCTGCGCGCCGAGCGCCCGGACCCGCTCGCCGTGACCGGGCGTGGCGAACGTGCCGATCACTTCGTGCCCCCGATCGGCCAGCTGGGGGACGAGCCGGGTGCCGATCGCACCGCTGGCCCCGACGACCATGACTCGCATGAACCTGACTCCTTCGCTCCCGCGGTGTGGCCTGCGTTTTCGCGGGTCACAGTGCTGACACCCGGCCAGGGGGGAAATGTGACCGGAGACAGGCGTGGCGGGATAGCTTTCCTGCTCGAATGTGCAAATCTGGGCGCCATGAGCCGGAATGCTCGTGTCTGCGCCCGGCGCGGAACTAAGGATCCCCATCCCGCTGGCGGAGTTCTGGAATGACCGGCCCGGGGGGGCCTGCCCGTCCCGTCCGCCCGACGACCCCGGCCCCGTCGATACCACCGCGCATCACCGTTTTCGCCATGACCGGAGTGCTGGTCGCAGCGGGCCTGATCGTGGCCTGGATGGGGCAGCATGCTGTGGCGGTAGCCTCGGTCCGTCCCGCGGTGGCCTGGACCCTGGATCCGGCGTCGAACACCGTGACCATCCGGCTGCGGCCCGGCGGCGGGCCGTCGGGCCGCAAGATCCTGGCCCGCAGCCATCTCACGGTGTCCAAGAGCGGGGAAGCGAAGCGGTGGACCCAGTCACCAGGCGGTGCGCCGGTCGGGGTACCCGTACCTCCCGGCACGCAGACCCGTCTGGTGGTCCAGGTGGCGGGACCGGCGCCGTTCAGCCAGACCCTCACCGTTGCCGCCCCGCAGGCGCTGCGGGTCACCGCGTCCCGCCGTGACCCGGGCGGGATCCGGGTCTGGCTCTCTGGGCCGCTCCGCCGCGCCGCGCACAAGCCGCTGTGCGGCCAGGACGTGGTCAGCTTCCCGGCGTCCCGGGAGGTGGTGGTGGAAGACAGCGCCGTCGCCTGCCGGACCAGACTGACCTTGACCGCCCGGGACGGTGAGCAAACCGTCGTGCGCCTGGCCACGCCCGGCCTGCCTAAGATTCCGCTCTACTCCTTCGCCAGCCCGGTACATCGGGCCATCTACATCACCGTGGACGACGGCTGGACTCCGAGCCCGCAGGTCCTTTCCATCATGCGTCAGACCCATCTGCCGGTGACGGCCTTCCTCATCGAGCAGGCCGCCCAGCGGAACCTGCCCTACTGGCGGGCCTTTGTCAGCGCGGGCGGCACGGTAGGCGATCACACGGTGTCTCACCCCAACCTGACCAAACTGACCCTGGGCCAGGCCACGACCCAGTGGGGGCAGGCCCGGCGCGCCCTCGGGCGGATGCTGGGCCAGGTCCCCTTCCTGGGGCGGCCGCCGTACGGGGCCTTCGACCCCACGGTCCAGGCGGCGGCGTACCGGGGCGGGCTGAAGAAATTGGTGGGCTGGAGTGTGGTCGCGGACAGCGACGGCATCCACACCTGGGACGGCAAGGGCCTGGAGCCGGGCGAGATCGTGCTCCTGCACTGGGTTCCCGGCCTGGGCGGCCAGCTGGCCCGGCTGCTGAAAGTCATCCACGCCCGGCACCTGAACCCCGAGCCGTTCACCGCGACCAGCTTCGCGGGCACCGCTCCCCAACGGCGCTCCCTCGACGGCGACTAAGGTCCCGTCCCGGGAGGGGCGTAGCTTGGCCCGGGTGAGCTTTGACGTCAGCGCGGATGCCTACCTGCGGTTCATGGGGCGGTACTCCGAGCCGCTCGCGGCGCAGTTCGCCGACCTGGCCGGGATCGGGCCGGGCCAGCGGGTACTCGACGTGGGATGCGGGCCTGGTGCGCTGACCGCTGAGCTGGTGAGCCGGGCAGGCCCGGACGGGGTGAGCGCGGTGGACCCGTCAGCGTCATTTGTGGCGGCGGTGCGGCAGCGGTGGCCTGATGTGGATGTCCGGAGGTCGGCAGCCGAGCAGCTGCCGTTCCCCGATGGCGCGTTCGACGCCGCGCTGGCGCAGCTCGTCGTTCATTTCATGAGCGACCCGGTGGCGGGCCTGCGGGAGATGGGGCGAGTGACCAGGCCCGGCGGGGTGATCTCGGCGTGCGTATGGGATCACGCGGGAGGCCGCGGCCCGCTGGCCGTGTTCTGGCAGGCGGTGCGGCAGCTGGATCCGGCCGCCGACGACGAGTCTGATCTGGCCGGGGTCCGCGAAGGTCACCTGGCCACACTCTTCGCGCAGGCGGGGCTGACCGGGACGCGGGTCACCACGCTGACCGTCCGGATCCGCCACGCTGGGTTCGCGGACTGGTGGGAGCCGTTCACCCTGGGGGTCGGCCCGGCGGGTGCCTATGTGGGGTCCCTGACCCCGGACCGCCGGGCCGCGCTCCGCGAACAGTGCCGTGATCTGCTGCCCGCGGGTCCCGTCGAGATCAGCGCCACCGCGTGGGCGGTGGTCAGCCGCGCCTGACCTGGCCGGGGCGGCCGGGGGGGGTGGGCCAGGCGGCCGGGGGCATGGGACAGGCGGCCAGTGATGGTGCGTGCGGGGACGTAGGTGCGGGGATGCTACGTCGCAGGCAGGTACGTCTGGGGAGGAACGTCGCATGGAGGTACTGAGCAGCCGGATCCTGCTGCGGCCGGCCGACCTCGGCCGCAGCCAGCGTTTCTACCGGGATGTGCTGGGCCTGGCCATCTACCGGGAGTTCGGCTCGCCGGCCGATCCCGGGGTGGTCTTCTTCCTCGGCCCGGGGTTCCTGGAAGTTTCCGGGCCCGCAGCCGGCGCCGCCGGTCACTCTGTGATGCTCTGGCTCCAGGTGCGGGATATCGGCGCCGAACATCAGCGGCTGGCCGCGGCGGGCGCCCGCATTCTGCGGGAGCCGGTCGCCGAGCCGTGGGGACTGGCTGAGATGTGGATCGAAGACCCTGACGGCGTCCGGATCGTGCTGGTTGAAGTTCCAGCCGATCACCCGCTACGCCGCGACCCGAGATCGTAGCCTGCAGGCGAATGCCTCCCCCGATCCCGAGGAGGCTCCGGTCACGCACCCCAGCGTGACGACGTCTGGGGTGGCCGGGCCGTCACATGCTCCGGTACCAGCAGCTCATCCTGCCCGTCAGCGCCCAGCATGTCCGACGGCATCCGGAAGTGGTGGCCGCCGGCGCAAGTCAGCGCCACATGATCAATCGGACCGTCCGTGCTCGGCAGCGAAAAGCGATCCGTGACCTCGGCGGGCACATGGCATTCCGGACAGGAAATAAGCGTCAGCATTGGTCTCACCCCCGACGGGATCCCCCGATCCCCTACATCAATACAGAGGCGGGACCCGCTGCTGAGATACACCGCCCAGGGGTGAGCGGTGCCTGGTGATGTGTACTGAATCTGCGGTACATACATACCGTCGAGGACTCAAGGGATGACCATGACGCAGACGCGCTTCTCGCGGGACGACCAACTGGACCTCTCGACCCCGCAGGGCCGCCGGGCGGTGGGCGGGCGGATGACAGCGCCCGAGTACGATCGTGAGCAGGTCCGGGTCGGCATCGTTCACATCGGCGTCGGCGGGTTCCACCGCGCGCATGAGGCGATGTACGTCGACCACCTGCTCAGCCAGCCGGATACCCGGGACGAAACGCTCGGCTGGGGGATCTGCGGCGTGGACCTCATGCCGGGCGACCGGCCCAAGGGGCAGGCGCTCGCCGCTCAGGACGAGCTCTACACCCTGGTGGTCAAGAAGCCGGACGGCGCCCTCGAGCCGCGCGTGATCGGCTCTATCGTCCGGTATCTGTTCGCCCCGGAAGAGCCAGCCGAGGTGCTGGACGCGCTGGCCAGCCCGCAGACGAAGATCGTGTCGCTGACCATCACCGAGGGCGGATACAACTTCAACCAGACCACGGGTGAGTTCGAGGCGGACAACCCAGCGGTGGCGGCGGACCTGGCCGCGGACTCTCCGCCGGGCACCGTGTTCGGCTTCGTGGTCGAGGCCCTGCGCCGCCGCCGCGACCTGGACGTCCCGCCGTTCACGGTGATGTCATGCGACAACATCCAGGGCAACGGAGACATCGCACGCGCGATGTTCTCGGCCTTCGCCGACCTCAGGGATCCGGATCTGGGCGCCTGGATACGCACCGAGGTGGCGTTCCCTAACTCGATGGTGGACCGGATCACGCCGGTGACGACGGAGCAGGACATCGAGCAGTTGCGCGAGCTGTTCGGGATCCGCGACGCCGTGCCGGTCGTGTGCGAGCCCTTCACCCAGTGGGTGCTGCAGGATGTGTTCCCGGCTGGCCGGCCGCCCTGGGAGCGGGCCGGCGTGCACCTGGTTCCCGACGTCGCGCCCTACGAGCAGATGAAGCTGCGCCTGCTGAACGCGGGCCACCAGGCGATGGCCTACGCCGGGTACCTGGCGGGCTACCGGTACGCGCACGAGGTAGCGGCCGACCCGGTCTTCATCGAGTTCCTGCGTGGCTACATGCAGCAGGAGGCCCGGCCGACGGTGCCCGGCGTCCCCGGCACCGACCTCGACGAGTACATCCACACGCTGCTGCAGCGTTTCGCCAATCCGGCCATCCGCGACACGCTCGCCCGCCTGGCCGCCTTCGGCTCAGACCGGATTCCCAAGTGGCTGGTGCCCGTGATCCAGCAGAACCTGGCCAGCGGGGGCGAGGTCACCCGGTCGGCGGCGGTCGTGGCCAGCTGGGCCCGCTACGCCGAGGGAACGGACGAGTCTGGCCAGCCGATCGACGTGGTGGACGCGTTGCGGGACGAGCGGATGGATAGTGCGCGGCGGCAGGCCGAAGACCCGCTGGCGTTCGTGCGTGACGGGCAGCTGTTCGGTGACATCGCCGGGCAGCCCGCGTTCGTCAGCGCCTACCTGCTGGCCCTGGAGTCCTTCCATGAGCACGGGTCGCGGCGCACCATCGAGCAGATCAACGAGACCCTGCGCTTTGAATCATAGGAGGGGGCCCTGACTCGGCAAGCCGGCCTTCGTGCAGCCCCAGCCAGCGTTTCACCTTGATCTCGGCCAGGAACCGCTGGTCGTGGCTGACCACCACGAACGCGCCTTCGTAGGCGTTGAGCGCGCTTTCCAGCTGGCCCACGCTGACCAGGTCGAGATTGTTGGTCGGCTCGTCCAGCAGCAGCAGTTGCGGGGCCGGCTCGGCGAACAGGACGCAAGCCAGCGTGGCCCGCAACCGCTCACCGCCGGAGAGTACCCCCACCGGCAGGTGGATGCGCGAGCCCCGGAAGAGGAAGCGGGCGAGCAGGTTCATCCGCTCCGCCTCGGGCATCGCCGCCGCGAACGCGGCGAGGTTCTCGGCCACAGTGCGCTCGGCGTCCAGCAGGTCCAGCCGCTGGGATAGGTACGCGACGCGGCCCTCAGCCTGCTTGATTCCGCCGCCTTCCGGTTCGACTTCCCCGTTGATGATCCTCAGGAGAGTGGACTTGCCGGCGCCATTGCCACCGGTCAGCGCGATGCGCTCGGGCCCGCGGATCGCCAGCTTGACCCCGTCCCCGGCGAACAGAACCCGCCGGCCGTACCGGACCTGGAGTCCCTCGCCATCAAAGAGCGTGCGTCCAGCCGGGACCCTGGTCCCGGGAAGTTCCACTGCGATCTTCTGCTCGTCGCGCAGGGCCCGGCCGGCCGCCTCCAGCCGGGCTTGGGCGTCGCTGACCCGGGCGCTGTGCGCGTCATCGGATTTGCCGGCCGTTTCCTGGGCCTTGCGCTTCCTGGCCCCGGCCACGATCTTCGGGAGGCCGGCGTTACTGACGTTGCGGGCCGCGTTGTTGGCGCGCCGGGCCGCCCGCTCCCGGGCCTGCTGCATCTCCCGTTTCTCCCGCTTGACCGTCTGCTCGGCGTGGCGGACGTTCTTCTGCCCCACCTCGCGAGCGGCGTCGAGGGCTTGCTTGTACGCGGTGAAGTTCCCCCCGTGGAAACGGACCTCGCGGCCGTCAAGTTCGGCGATCCGGTCCATCGAGTCGAGCAGGGCCCGGTCGTGGCTGACCACCAGCAGGCAGCCGGTCCAGTTCTCCAGCACCCCGTGCAGCTGCCGCCTCGCCTGGAGGTCGAGGTTATTGGTCGGTTCGTCCAGCAGCAGCACGTCTGGGCGCTTGAGCAACTGGGCGGCGAGCCCGAGCGAGACGGCCTGGCCCCCGCTCAGCGTGTCCAGCCGCCGGGTGAACGCGAGGTCACCTAGGCCAAGCCGGTCCAGCTGGGCGGCGGTGCGTTCCTCGATGTCCCAGTCGTCGCCGATCACGGTGAAGTGCTCCTCGGCCGGGTCGCCGGACTCGACCGCGTTCAGCGCCTCAATCACGGTGGACACGCCGAGCACTTCGGCCACGCTCTTGTCGCCGACGAGCGGCAAGTTCTGCGGGAGGTAGCCCAGCACCCCCTGGACGGATACCGTCCCGCTCGCAGGGCGGTACTCCCCGGCGATCAGCCGCAGGAGCGTGCTCTTCCCGGCACCGTTAGGCGCGACCAGGCCGGTGCGGCCGGCGCCGACGGCGAAGGACAGATCCTGGAAAACGCGAGTCGCGTCGGGCCAGGCAAAGGACAGATGTGAGCATATAACGGACGCATCGGGCATTCGGAGAACCTCGGAGAGCAATACGGGCGCCGCCTGGCAGCCCGGCGGAAACGGAAACTTGGAATGACGGCACGGTCGCGGCTGGGTCGCCTCCTGCGCGTCCGCCGCCGGCCAGGGCAGATCCGGTATCAGCCGGAGATGTCGTCGTCCGTTTCCACGTCGCTCTCCTCGATGTCGCGGCTACTCACCCCGAGTCTACCAAGGCAGGGATAGCCTGTCTGAGCTGGCGATCATGGCCCTTTGATCCCCTGACACGCGGCCCGCAGGGCCGGCCGCGGGCTCACCGGCGCGGCCGGGCCGGCGTTTAGGAGCGGCCGGGGCGGGCATCTCGCGGCAGACCAGGGGAAACGTCAGGGGCGCCCGGGCAAGGAGGCAAGCATGGCTGGCAAGTTCGTGCTCAAGAAGGGCTCCAGCGGCAAGTTCCATTTCAATCTTCTGGCTGGCAATGGGCAGATCATCGCGACCAGCGAAACGTACGAAAGCAAGCAGTCCGCGATGAACGGAATCAACTCCGTGAAGGAGAACGCCCCCGCCGCGGAAGTAGATGACCAGACCGACTAGCCCGGCGTCACTAGGCTCGCCCCGGCGGGGCCGCAGGACCTCAGGAGCTGGAAGGCTGCTTATCCACCGACGCCTGGTAGATCTGGGCGATCGACGACTCTAGCTGCGCGTTGAACTGCTCGTCGGTCTGGCTCTCGGTGAGCCCTTCCAGCAGGGCGCGGGAGAAGCTGGCGATGAGGGTGGTGTCGCGCCGGAGCAAGGCGCAGGCCTGGTCGCGGCGGTACCCGCCCGACAGGGCCAGGACCTGGAGAACGCGCGGATCAGCGGCCAGGTCGCCGTAGAGGCCCGGCTCGGTCGGGATGGTCAGCTTGAACATGATGATCGCGTCCTGGGGCAGCGCCTCGACTTGCTTGTGCAGGGCGTCCCGCAGCAGGGTTTCTGCTTGCTGCTTGTGCGGACTGGAGATGCTGACCTCGGGCTCGAGGATCGGGACGAGGCCCGCGGCCCGGATCCGGGCCGCGTAGCTGAACTGCTGCTCGACGATGGCCGAGATTCCCGTCTCGCTGGCGTCCTTGATCACCGAGCGCATCTTGGTCCCGAAAATCCCGTGCCGGTTCGCGCGCTCGAGCACCTCATCGAGAGTGTCGATGGGCTTCATGAGCTGCACGCTGTCCTGCTCCGCGGCCAGGCCCAGATCGACCTTCAGGAACGGCACGACGTTCTTGTCCTCCCAGAGATACCGGGCGGTCGGCACGTCGTGCACGTCTCGTTCCATGGTCTGCTCGAACAGGATCGCGGCGAGGATACGCGAGCCGTCGAAAGCCGGGCTAGTCACCACGCGGGTGCGCATGGCGTGGACCAGGTCGAACATTTCCGCGTCGGAGCTGTAGCGGTCCTCGCCGATCCCGTACTCCGCGAGCGCTTTGGGCGTGCTGCCACCGCTCTGGTCGAGGGCAGCGAAGAAACCCTGGCCAGCCTTGATCTTCTCGAACTGTGCCGCATCCACGGTCCCATTGTGGCACTACATGACCGCGGGGTGTGGCTCGGCGTGATGTGGGTCCCGGTTCCCCGGCCTGGCGCCGCCAGCCTGGCCCGCTCCCCGCCCCGGGCCGCTCGTCACGTCTGCGCGTTCTGCGGTTCGCCGGAATAGGCGGACGTTGCTGCCTGTTTTCAGGCAGCGTGACGTCTCAGCCAGAAGCCCATGAAGACATGCAGTTCTGGTTCGATCCACTGTGCCCCTGGGCCTGGATCACCTCGCGCTGGATGCTGGAGGTGGAGAAGGTGCGGCCAGTGCGGGTCAACTGGCGGATCATGTCGCTGGCGTACCTGAACCTGATCCAGCACGACGGTGAAGGCCTGACCCCGGAGTATCTGGAGCGGATGGGCCAGGCGTGGGGCCCGATCCGCGTGGTCGCCGCCGCTGCTCAGGAGGCCGGTCCTGGCGTTCTCGGCCCGCTCTACACGGCCATCGGCACGAGGTTCCACGACCAGGACCGCAGAAACGATCCTGAGGTGATCCCGGAGGCGCTGGCTGAGGTCGGCCTGCCAGCCTCCCTGGCGGCCGCCGCGGACAGCACCGAGTTCGACGACGAGATTAAGAGGTCTCACCACGAGGCGTTCGACGTCGTCGGGACGGACGTGGGCACGCCCGTCATCCGCATCCGCGGCCATGCCATCTTCGGCCCGGTGGTCACGCCCATCCCGCGGGACGAGGCGGCAGGCCGGCTATGGGATGGCGTCGTCCTCGTGACCGGGACAGATGGCTTCTTCGAGCTCAAGCGGACCAGGGACCGTAAGCCGACGTTTGACTGACTGAGCGGGCCAGCACCCTGGCCACGGGAGCCCGCCGGGCGGCGAAGCGGGACAGCCGATGAGCACCAGCCGGTAATTCCGCCGAAGTCTGCCCGCCAGAATTCGCCGTAAGCACCTGGTCGCGGCCGGCCCCGTCTTTCAGGGCGTCCGCGGTGCCCTGGCCAGCGAGCTCGTCGGCGCGCTCGTTCTCAGGATGTCCTGCGTGCCCCTTGACCCAGAACCACTGCACCTGGTGACCGCGGGACACCGAGTCGAGCCGCTTCCAAAGGTCAGCGTTCTTGACCGGCTTCTTGTCCCGCGTGTTCCAGCCGTTACGTTTCCAGGCGGCCAGCCACTGCGTGATGCCCTTCCGCAAGTACTCGCTGTCGGTATGCACATGGACTTCACACGGCCGGGTCAGGCTCTCCAGGCCCCGGATGGCCGCCATGATCTCCATGCGATTGTTCGTGGTAGCTGGCGCGCCGCCGTAGATCTCCCGCCGGTGACGGCCATACAGCAGAACAGCTCCCCATCCACCTGGGCCCGGGTTGGGCGAGCAGGCGCCGTCGGTAAAGATCTCGACGATCCCATGGTCCGCCTGCCCCTGAGGCCCTAGCGGCCCGGGGGACTCGCGTTCACTGGCCGCGGAGGCCAATCCCGGTGGGTCAGCCACGTCAGGCTCCCGCTTCGGCCGATGACACTGGCGCTGCGCTCCTCATGCCGAGCCATGCTCCCACCGTCAGCGACGGCAGGACCCGGATCCACGCATACAGAGCTGGTCAGTACTGGGGACGGGGATTACGACGCGGCGATGGACGCACCGCAGTGTCACGCCGTCACGTGCATTGAACCGTTCTGCTCGCTTACTTTTAGCGTGAGTTGACCGACGAGAGGGGCGGCCGGCCGGAGCAGAGTGGAGGCAGCCGGAGATGTCCCTGGCGAATCATGTCCCGCTGTCGCCACTGACCTTCCTGGCCCGGGCCCGCCGCGCCTTCCCCGGCCAGGTCGCCGTGGTGGACGGGGATGGCACCGAGGTCAGTTACGAGACCCTGGGGCGGGACGCCGACGCGATGGCGGGAGCGCTGCGGGCCGGCGGCATCCGTCCCGGCGACCGGGTGGCCATGCTCGACCTCAACAGCCGGTGGCTGCTGGCCGCGCACTACGGTGTGCCCGGGTCCGGCGCTGCGCTCGTCGCCCTGAACTCGCGGCTGGCCGCTCCGGAGTACCGCTACATCCTGGCCCACTCCCGCGCCCGGGTCCTGCTGGTCTCCCCCGGCCTGCTGCCCGCGCTGGCCGTGTCGTCCGCGGGCGAGCTGCCAGCCGAGACGGTGGTGCTGCTGCCCGGCGGCCAAGACCCGGACCGGCCCGCAGGCCGGGACGCGGCCCTGCCCGGTGCCGTGCCGTACGGCGAGTGGCTATCCCGCGCGGACTCCCACGGGATCGAGTCACCTGGCGACGAAGACGCCATGATCGCGGTGAACTACACCAGCGGGACGACCGGCCGGCCCAAGGGCGTCGTCTACACCCATCGCGGGGCGTACCTGAACGCGGTCAGCGTCGCCCTGGAGTTCGGCCTGTCCGCGTCCAGCTGGCATCTGTGGACGCTGCCTATGTTCCACTGCAACGGGTGGTCGCTGACCTGGGGCGTCACCACGGTCGGGGGTACGCACGTGTGCCTGCGGTCCTTCGACGCTGACCGGGCGCTGGACCTGATCGCCCGGTACCCGGTCACGCACCTGTGCGGGGCACCGGTGGTGCTCAGCGAGCTGGCCCGGGCAGGCAGCCGGCGCAGCTTCGTGGCGGCCCGCCCGGTTCGCGCCGCGGTGGGCGGCGCCCCGCCGACCAAGGAGACCATCGCCGCGGTCCAGCAGATGGGCGTCCAGGTCACGCACCTGTACGGGCTGACTGAGACCTACGGGCCGTCGCTGGTCTGTGAGTACCAGCAGAACTGGACCGACCTGACGACCGCGGCACTGGCCGAGCGGCTGAGCCGGCAAGGGGTACCCACCATGTCCGTGGGTGACGTGCGGGTTGCGGACACCGACCTGGTCCCGGTACCACCGGACGGACGGACCGTCGGCGAGATCCTGGTCCGGTCGAACACGGTGGCGGCCGGCTACCTCGACGATGAGCAGGCCACCGCGGAGGCGTTCCGCGGCGGCTGGTTCCACACCGGCGACCTGGCCGTGACGCACCCCGACGGCTACATCGAGCTGACCGACCGGAGCAAGGACGTGATCATCAGCGGCGGCGAGAACATCGCCTCGGTCGAAGTGGAGAAGGTCCTCGCCGCCCACCCGGAGGTGCTCGAGGCCGCTGTGGTGGCCGTCCCCGATGAGCGCTGGGGCGAGCGTCCCGTCGCGTTCGTGACCACATCGGGCGGCGCCGTCACCGAGCTGGAACTGACCGAATTCGTCCGCGGCCGGCTCGCGCACTTCAAGGCGCCGGACCGGGTGTACTTCGAAGCGCTGCCCAAGACCTCCACCGGCAAGATCCAGAAGCACGTGCTGCGCGCCATGGCCCGCGAGCGGACCAGCGACGGCGGCCCGGCGCCGAGCCACTCCCGCGAGACAAGGAGTTCCCGGGACGGCACGGCCTGAAGGCCTGGCCGGCCTGGCCGCTTAGGGCACGGTCACGGGCTGGATCACCACCGGGCCCCGGGTGGGGTCGAGTTCGGTGGCCTGCGACACGCCTGCCGGAGTGACCACGTCCATGGCCTTGGGCACGGTCGCGGGGGGCACCTGGCAGATGGGACTCGTCCCGCCGACCGCGCACACCCCGAAGGAGTAAGCCTCCGGGGTCTTCGCGAACGCCCGGGCCTGGTCGGAGCTGAATCCGTCCTGCCCGGTCAGCACGACGCTGAACGCCCAGCCGGACCCCGGCGTGCCGAACTGGGTCTCGGGCAGCGCGATCGTGACGGTCCGGTTCGCGTCGTCGACGAACGTGGAGGGCGTGCCGACCTGGTTCCCGCTGGCGTCGACCCAGACGGTAGGCGCGAAGGCCGGCGCCTGCGCCTCGACCCGCTCGCTCCAGGCCCCCGCCGGGGCGATGGTGTAGTTGCGCGTGGTGTAGGCGGCCTGGGTCGAGGTCGCGCTGGCCCCCGGGGTGTGCACGTAGATGTCCAGCAACTGGGCGCCGAAATCGGCCCCGAAGGTCGGGTCCAGATTGGCCAGGGTGGCCCGCAGGTACGCGGTGGTGCCGTCGCTGATGACCTGGAAATCGGTCAGGTCGAAGGCGCCGGCGTGGAAGTCGGAGGCGGTGGGGTACTGGTAGGTGCCGGGCCCGTTGTCGTCGCCGGGCGGATCGGTGACGTTCAGGACCGTGGTCCCGGAGGTCACGTTCCCGATCACGGACACCTGCGCGTATCCGGTGCTCCGCCCGTCCGGTGAGGTCGCGGTCGCGGTGATGACGTCGTTACCGAACCCGACCGGGACGCTCGCCGAGAACGACCCGTCCGACGCCGCGACCGTACTCGTCACGGACGCGGCAGCGCCGGTCGTGGTGTCCGCCGACGCGATAGCAACCGACGCGCCGGGCGACGTGGTCCCGGTCACCGTCGTGGTGGCGGTTCCGATCGTCGCCCCGGAGGCGGGGGCGGTGAGGGTGACCGTCAGCGCACCCGGCGCCCCGTGGGCGATGTAGCGCGCCGTCGTGACCGCGGGCGTCTCGACGGTGCGGCCGGTTCCGAGCCCGAGGATGAGCCGGAGCTCCTGGGCCTGGGCCCAGGTCAGCGGCGAGGCCGATCCAGCGGCCTGGCCGTCGGTGAACCCGATCGACGCGGTCGCCGGGTCGCTGCCGTAAGGCGACGCCGGCAGGTCCGGGTCTTCCCAGGCCTGCTCGGGCACCAGGCCAACGCCCGAGGAGAAATTGATCATCGCGTTCAGCAGGCTGGCGGCCCCGGCGCTCTGCCCGGCGGCGATGTCACTCTCGGCCCGCTCGCCGGACAGCACCGGCCACAGGTGCCCGGTTCCCTTGTCGGTGGGCGGCCACGGCGCGCCCTTGGTCGTGCACGAGGTCTGGCTCGGCTGGTAGCAGTCGCCGTAGCCGTCCGCGCTGCCGTGGGCAGCCGACGTGCCGTACCGGTAATAGCCGGTGCCGCTGGGGGTGTCGACGGATATCTGCTTGTCCAGCACGCCCAGCGAGGCCTGCACATCCGGGTCGCTGATGGGCAGCTCGCCGAGCCGGACCAGTTCCTGGAACCCGCCGTCGATGACGCTGCGCTGGTCCACGGTCGGGCCGCCGTTGCCGAGGCTGTAGGCGGTGGCCGCGTTCGGGTCACCGGTCTTGGACAGCCGGATGAAGTAGCGGGGGCTGTCCGGCCCGGTCGTGGTCACGTCCCAGGATTTGATGCTGCGCTGGAAGTAGTCGGCCGTCGCCTGGTAGAGCCGGGCCCGGGCCTGGTCGCCGTGGTCGGCGGCGATGAAGGACGCCGCAGTCAGCCCGGCAATCTCGGCCGCGATGGTGGACGGTGAGTAGCCGGTCTGCTCCTCCCACCGTTCGTTCCCATCCGAGGGCCCGTGGGCGACGAGGAAGTCGGCGGCCGGGCGGACGTGGTCGGCCCACAGGGTGGCGTCCCCGCTCAGGCCGGCCTGGTAGTCCATCAGGATCGGGTAGGCGACCTCGTCCAGCTGCAGTCCGCCGGTGTCGGGGGCGGCCTGGCCGTTGAGCAGCGAGTTGCGCGGCATGGCCCCGTCCGGCAGTTGCTGGCGCTCGAACAGGAACCGGACCGCGTCGCGCGCCGTGGCCAGGTCACCGTCGGCCAGCAGGCCGGTGAACGCCTCGTACAGGTCACGGGAGAACACCTCGCGGTAGGAACCGAAGTAGGCAGGCTTGCCACCGGAGTCGGCCCCGGCGGGCACCGCCTGGCCCCACGGGCTGGCCAGCGAGGCCACGATGGCGCCGGGGAAGGTCTTGTCCTCGCTCGCCTTCAGCACGTTCGCGGAAAGGTAGTAGTGCTGGACCAGCCGCGCCGTCGCGCTGGCCGGCTCCCCGGGATAGTGAGCCGGGGGCCGGTTCAGGCTCGCGTCGTACGCCACCCAGCCAGCCAGGTACTTCAGTTCCTTCAGTGCGAACGGGGTCTTGAGCGAGCCCTGGGCCGTGCCCACCGCGGTTGCCGGCGTGCGGCCGAAGCCGAGCGCCAGCGTCAGGCTGCCGTCCGAACCGGGCGCCAGCTTCTGGGTGGCGACGATGTGGCCGTCCGGCGCAGACGAGTACGGGGTGAGCGCGTGAGACGCGTCCAGCTGGGTGAGTCCGTCGCTGGCCGTGCCGGCGTAGCCGACACTCGCCTCCGGCGCGGGCGTGCTGTCGGCCAGCGCCAGGTAGGTCGGCACCGCATAGGTGCGGTTAGTGGCGTCGGTGACCGTGTTCCTGCTGGACACGACCGGGATCGCGGATCCGTGCGAGGTCGTGACGACGCCGTCGTTGCCCCCGGCGTTCTGGGCGCCGCCGCCGCCGTTCCCGTTGACGTGGGCGTCCAGCCGCGCGTACAGGTGCAGCCCGGCCACGTGGGTCCCGGAACCGGGCACGGCGCTGAGCCGCGTGTGCATGAGCACGGTGTCGCTGCCGGGGTCCGTGATGTACGTGGTGGTCAGCCGGTACCCGTGCTGGGCATCGGTCGCGGTCACCGTGCAGGCCATGCCGGTCGGATCCGCGCGGACCGTGTAGCTCATGTCCCTGGTCTGCAGGTCGGTGAACGTGGAGCCGTTGGTGACGATGTACTGCAACGTGCTCACGTTGGTGTTGTCGATGGTGGGCTCGTAGGTGTCCGACAGCACCCCGCCGGCCACCGTGTACCAGACTTTCGACGCCGTGCCGGTGGCCGTACCCACGCAGTCCTTGCGGGCCAGGTCGAAGTACGACATCGAGCCGGGAGCACCTGGCGCGACGCCGCCCGCGCCAGCCTGGGCCCTGCCGATACTGGATGTACCGGCAGTGGCGGCTCCTGCGCTGGCCGCAGCCAGCGGAAGCATCGCGCCAGCCGTCGCTAAAGTAGCCAGAACCCTGACGAAGCGCCTGCGACCACGGGCCGAGCGAGACATCCGCACCTCCGCCGGACCGCCTAGGGCAGGCGCGGGTGCGCGCCCTGTTTTGTCCGCGAATCCCCCCGGAGGATTCACCGCCCGGGCCGTCGCTGTCAAGAGCCGGCGCGCCGAGCTCGTGTGCCGACCATTCATAGAGCTGCTGCAGCCTCGGCACGATCACCCCGTAGTCCAGGAGACGGCCGAAACCGAGCTCGTTAGAGAGATAGTGACTGACTTTCCCGGTGAGCGGGTACTCGTCGGGAAGTACCCGCGACAGCTGCAGGAAAATCCCGGTCATCCCCAGCCTCGGGTCGCCCAGGAACGGGGCGAGCGGGCGCAGCCACCCCAGCGAGAGCCGGGGCGCGGCGACGAGCGGGTGCGTGTAGAGCACCCGGCACAGCACTACGTTCATGAAGAAGCGCTCGGCGGTGTTCTCGGCCTCGGCCAGGTCGCGGTGGTCGAGGTAGGCGGCGACGACACTGGAGTTGTGCGCCCGGTACCTGGCGCGCGCCGTCGGGTGGTCCGCGAACGACAGCCAGTGCCGGGCCGGGAGCGATGAGGCCGGGCCGGCCAGGCCGCCGCTGAGCGCCACCGCCTCGCAGCCGTAAGGCAGCAGCGCTCGTTCACGGCCCGCCACCATGGACTCCCGGGACGGTTGCTCTGCGCCGGCTCCAGCACGCCCCGGCGAAGCTGCCAGCGCATGAACGACATGGCCGCGCGCCGGTACGGAAGGTGCCGGGGAGCGTAACCGAAAGGTCCGCGATAGGAGCGCTCCACCAGTGCGATCCGGGCGCCCGGGTCGTCGCGCACCGCGGCGGTCTGCTCCTGCGCCCAGGCCGCAGCCGTGACGTCAGGTGCCAGGTCATCGGCCAGACGACGGTCCGGAGCACGGCGAGGGCGGCGTCCGTCGCGCCTGCGCATCATGGTTTGCGCCCGGCACCGGCCAGAACCCAGAACCTGCCGGGATCGCCGGACTCGCCGGCACCCGGGTCCGGCCGCCACAGCGGCACGTAGACCAGTCCTGGGTCTACCAGCCCGAAGCCGTCGAAGAAGCGCACGATCTCCTCGCGCGAGCGCATCCGCGCCCGGGTGGAGACACTGCTGTTGTAGACCTTCTCGGCGGCCTGAGCCACGACTGGCCTGCTCGCGTCGGTGGCATGAGCCAGGACCAGATAACTGCCCGGGGCCAGAGCCTCGCGCAGCGTGGCCACGATCCGCCACGGATCGGCGGCATCGCTCAGGAAGGGCAGCACCGAGACGAGCAGGAGCCCGGCCGGCTGGCTGAAGTCGATCAGCCGCCGGGTGGCCGGGTGGGCCAGGATCTTCTCCGGCTCACGCAGGTCGGCGTCGATGATCGCGGTGTTGTCGTTCCCGGCGAGGAGGGCCTTGCTGTGGGCGATGGCGACCGGGTCGACGTCGACGTAGACCACGCGGGAATCCGGGCGGGCCTGCTGGGCGACCTCATGCACGTTCGCCTGAGTCGGGATGCCTGAGCCAATATCCAGGAACTGGCCGATCCCGGCCTCCGCGAGGAACCGCACCGCCCGGCCGAGGAAATCGCGGTTCGCACGGGCGATCGCCCGGACGCTGGGATCGGTCGTGGCCAGCGACCGGCCCAGGTCCTGGTCGGCCAGGAAGTTGTGACTGCCGCCCAGCAGGTAGTCATAGACCCGGGCGACGTTCGCCCGCCTGACGTCGATCCCCGGCGGCACCCAGCCAGGTTCGCCCTCCATCACGCCTCCGGTCCACATGTCCGCGGTATTCCTGGTGCGCAGCACAGCCCGCTGGCCGGCTCCTGGTTCCCGTTACCCGGCATCTGGTGCATGGACCGGTATACCGCCTGATACAACCCGCACTGAGAAAGACACGTTATCGCAGGGGACGGGTGCGGCCGCCTGCGGCGGCGCCAGCAGGGCGAAGGTGATCCCGTACCAGGCCCAGCAATGGCTAAGTAGCGGGCAGGGTGATAAGTGTCTGGTCAACTGTTCTTTTTGCGAGAAGACGCCGATTACGCGCGGCGAGCTTTTACGGCGGCCCCGGTGTGGCATCTTTGTGTCAATGCAAGTGTCTGGACAGACTTGGCCGGCTCACCGGCGGTCACGGCATAACCCGGCACAACCAGGCGGCCAGGTGCAGGCAAGACCGAACCGGGGAAACGGGATGATCAGGACACTTATCGCGGAACAAACGTCGCTGATCCGCGCAGGACTGCACAGCTGCCGTCGTGCCGCTCACTCATCATGAGCGAGCGGCGGGACCCGGCCAGCCTCCGGCGGGCGGTAGCCGCCCACGCCACCGGGTTCGTGATGCGGGACGTGGCGTCCGACTTCATGACTGAGGCCGTCCGGCGGGTGGCCAGGGGCAAGAAGGTAGTTGACCCCGAACTTGCCTTCGCAGCGCTCAACACCGCGGGCAACCCGCTGACGGGCCGTGAACTCGACGTCCTGCGGCTCGCCGCCGAGGGTTCGACCACGGCGGAGATTGCCGGGTACCGGTGCCTTTCCGCGGGCACCGTGCGGAACTACCTCTCCCGCGCCATCGCCAAGACCGGCGGCCGCAACCGCCTAGACGCTATCCGGATCGCCGACGGCGCCGGCTGGTTCTGAGCACTCCCCGTCCCCGCTGATATCGCATGCTTTCCGGCCCTCCGGACGGCTATTGGCGTCCGTCTTATCCGGAACAAGCCCGCCGCTTATCGGGAGCAAGCCCGCCGGGCAGATGACATCTGTCACCGTCCTGGCCGTGCGTAGCTCACCACGCGCTCATGACGGTCGTCACTTGTCCTGACACTAATGCCCTGAGATTCTCTTTGCGGCACCAGAAGCGGCTGGTGAACAGGAAGCCATATGCGCCGGAAGACTACAGATCGTATTTGACGATATTCACCGGTATTCATCGGTTTTGCGCGGGGGGCGTTTGCGGACAAGCGATACGAGTTGTTTTGCCTCGCTGACCCACTATTTTATGATTCCGCGAACCGCAGGGGTGCGGCGGCCTGCGCGACCTGGTCGAGCGGCTGGGCGGATACCGCGCGCATCTGGTCCCGGCCGCACTATCCGCGGGGGAACGCCAGCTCATCGCGCTGGCCCGGGCGTACCTCTCGCCGGCCAGGCTGGCCATCCTCGACGAGGCGACCAGCCATCTTGATCCCGTCGCCGCAGCGCACGCCGAGAGTGCGTTCGCCGCCCGGCCGGGCACCCTGATCGTCATCGCGCACCGGATGAGCTCCGCTCCGGGCGGAACGGGTGCTCGTCCTGGATGGTTCCTGCGCCCGGATCGGCGATAACGCGACGCTGCTGGCCACTTCGCCGCTGTACCGGGAGCTCGTCGGCCACTGGCAGGCCGGTCACCCCGCTCCGGGGCCGTCGCGGACCGGACCATCCGGGAGCTCTGAGGTTGACCACCACGCCCCACGCCTTAGTTACCTCGCTCCGGCGGATAACCCTCACATGTTCCGGATGGCCTGCGCCGGGGACTCCACGCAGTCGGCGACGAAGCGCAGGAAGCCCCCGGCGGTGCCGCCGTCGCAGACCCGGTGATCGAAGGCGAGCGTGAGCTGGGTCAGCTGCCGGGCTACGATCTGGCCGCCGACGACCCACGGGCGCTCGATGATCCGGCCGATTCCCAGGATGGCCACCTCGGGATGATTGATGATGGCCGCCGAGCCGTCCACGCCGAACACGCCGTAGTTGTTGATCGTGAACGTCCCGCCGGTCAGTTCGGCGGGACCGAGCTGGCCGTCCCGGGCGCGCTGGGTACGCTCCGCCAGCCTCAGCGAGAGCTCCTCAAGTGTGCAGCTTTGGGCGTCGGGCACGACCGGCACCATGAGGCCCCGGTCGGTCTGAGCCGCGAACCCCAGGTGGACCGCGGGGCCCAGCACGATCTCGTCGCCCTCGACCCGGGCGTTGAGCTCGGGATAGCGGCCCAGTCCGAGGATGGTGTATCTGGAAAACATCGCCAGCAGGCTGATCCTGGGGGCGGACTCGTCCGCGTTCAGGGCCGCGCGGAGCCTGATCAGCTCGGTGGCGTCAACGTCGACCCAGACCGTCGCTTCCGGGATCTCCCGCCGTGACCGGCTGAGCTTCTCCGCGACCGCTTTGCGCACACCCCGTATCTGAATACGCGCCGGGCCGGCCGGACCGCTTTCCGGGATGCCGGGCGGCTGGGGCCCGGGGTCGGTCTCCGGCGCCGGTGACTGAGTTCCGCCACCGTGAGCCTCGATGGCCAGGTCGACGTCGTGGCGGGTGATCAGGCCGTCCCGGCCCGATCCCCGGATGGCCGTAACGTCCAGGCCGGCCTCCCGGGCCAGGCGCCTGACCAGCGGTGAGACGACGGCGACCCGGCCGCCAGGGCGGGGCGACTGACCGGCTGATCCGGGTGCACGGCGCCGCCGGCGGTCAGCGGAAGTGCCGTAGCCGATGAGGACGTTCCCGCTCTCGCCGTCATGGTGGCCGGCGTCGTGGCTGACGGCGGGGTCCGGCGTGGCGACGCCCGGCTCTGCGAACGCAGTGGCGAGACGCCCGGCGCCCAGGTCATGGGCTGGTGATGTGCCGCGCTCGGCGTCTGCCCCGGCCACTGTGATCAGCGGCGCCCCGACGGCCAGGACGTCGCCGGGCTCGCCATGAAGAGCTGTCACCCGGCCGGCGAAGGGGACCGGTACCTCGACCAGGGCCTTGGCCGTTTCCACCTCGACCACGGTCTGGTCGACGGCCACGACGTCGCCGGCCTGGACCCGCCAGCTGACGATCTCGGCTTCGGTGAGGCCCTCGCCGAGGTCGGGCAGCAGGAACGCGGGCATCTAGCCCACCACCCTGGTGGCGGCGGTCTCGCGCCACTGGAGCTGGCTGATCGCGTCCAGGATCCGGTCAACGCTGGGCAGGTGATGCTGCTCCAGGTGCGGCGGAGGATAAGGAATGTCGAACCCGGTGACCCGCAGGATCGGGGCTTCGAGGTAGTGGAAGCACTGCTCAGACAGGCGCGCCGCCACCTCGGCGCCGTATCCGCAGAACCGGCTGGCCTCGTGGATCACGACGGCCCGGCCGGTCCGCCGGACCGAGGCGGTGACGGTGGCGTCGTCGAAGGGGGACAGGCTCCTCAGGTCGATGACCTCGGCGCTGTAACCATGGTCCTGGGCCTCTTCGGCCGCGTCGAGCGCGGTGTGCACGGTGCCGCCGTAGGCGATGAGCGTGACATCGCTGCCCGGACGGCGCACGACGGCCCGGTTCATTTCCGAGGCCGTGTGGTCCAGGACGGTGGTCTCCTTCGACCAGTAGCGGCGTTTGGGCTCGAGGAAGATGACGGGGTCGGGGCAGTCGATGGCCTGCCGCAGCAGCGCGTACGCGTCGCCGGGCGTGGCCGGGGTGACGACCCGCAGGCCCGCGGTATGGGTGTAGTAGGCCTCGGACGAGTCGCAGTGGTGCTCGACCCCGCCGATGCCGCCGCCGTACGGGATCCGGATGACGATGGGCAGGCGGACACGTCCCCGGGTCCGGTTGCCCATCTTGGCCAGGTGGCTGGTGATCTGCTCGAACGCGGGGTAGGCGAACGCGTCGAACTGCATCTCGACCACGGGACGCAGGCCGTTCATGGCCATCCCGATGGCGGTGCCGACGATCCCGGACTCGGCCAGCGGGGTGTCGAACACCCGGGCCTCACCGAACGCGGCGGCCAGCCCGTCGGTCACCCGGAATACCCCGCCCAGGGCCCCGACGTCTTCGCCGAAGACCAGGACGGTCTCATCATCGCGGAGCGCGTCGGCCAGCGCCCGGTTCAGGGCGGCGGCCATGGTCACCGGGGACGCCGCGGCCGGCGTCCTGGTCTCACGCTCAGCCAGCGCCGTCATCGCACCTCCCCGGCCTCGTCGGCCAGTTCTTCCAGTTCGGCCGCCAGCCGGCGCTGTTGCCGGCGCAGCCCGGGCGTGGGCTCGGCGTAGACAAAGCGGAACAGGTCATCCGGGTCAGGGACCGCACCGCCGTTCATCCGCCGCCGCAGGTCCCCGGCCTGTGCCTCGGCCTCAGCGTCCAGGGCGGACAAGGCCGCGCCATCCAGCCGTCCCCGGCCGAGGAGATACTGCCTGATCCGCTTGACCGGGTCACGGTCGAGCCAGGTCCGCACCTCGGCCTCGGGCCGGTAGCGGGCGGCGTCGTCGGCGTTGGTGTGAGCTTCGATACGGTACGTGAGCGCCTCGATGAGGGTCGGCCCGCCGCCGCCGGCTGCCGAATCGACGGCCCGGCGGACGGCCGCGTACACCGCGGCCGGGTCGTTGCCGTCGACGAGCAGGCCGGGGATTCCGTAGCCGATTCCCTTGTGGGCCAGGGACGGGGCGGCGGTCTGCTTGGCTACCGGGACGCTGATGGCGTAGCCGTTGTTCTGCACGAAGAACACGACCGGCGAGTTCCAGACGGCGGCGAAGTTGAGCGCCGTGTGGGTATCGCCCTCGCTCGTCGCGCCGTCGCCCAGCATGACGAGGGCCACGGTGTCCTCGCCCTTGAGCCGGGCCGCGTGGGCGACCCCGACGGCATGCGGCGCGTTGGTCGCCAGCGGCGTGCACTGGGGGGCGACCCGGTGCAGGCACGGGTCGTATCCGCAGTGCCAGTCCCCCTGCAGCAGGGTCAGCACCTCGACCGGGTCGACGCCGCGGGCCACTATCGCCATCGAGTCGCGGTAGGTGGGGAACAGCCAGTCCTGTGGGCGCAGGGCGGCGGCGGCGCCGATCTCACCCGCTTCCTGACCCCGCGCCGAGGGATACACCGCCAGGCGGCCTTGCTTGGTCAGCGCCGTGGCCTGGGTGTCGAAGCGCCGGCCCAGCACCATCTGCCGGTGCAGCCCGGCCAGGACGTCGTCGTCCGGCATGTCCAGGCCGGTGGAATGAACGGGCTGGCCCTCGGGGTCCAGCAGCGCCAGCGGGGTCTCGGTCGGCAGCAGCCGCCGCTGCTTCGCCGAGCCGGGAACCGCATCGGTCACAGAGGTCACGAGTCTCCCCTCGAGGGAAGGCGGCTATTAGGTAACTGTGCGTCCTGGTCGTGCCGAACGTCTAGTGTTCGCCAGGAATTCTGGACATAGTCACGAACCGAACGCAGTTTGGCAGACGAGCGGCTCCGAAGATCCGCATTGCGGAGGTCCGGCTGGACAGATGGCCGGCGGACGGGATCAGGGCGCCAGGAGCGGAGGGATCAGAGCGCCGGCGAGCCCCGCTGGCAAATCTGTATGTCCATGATTTGTTCTTTGACGCAGACGATTGGCCCTGTGATCCGGAGGTAGCGTGATCTCATGACATCCAGTTCGGCGGGCCACGAGGATCCGTCTGGACCGGCGCCCGTCCTCGACGATGTGGACCGGGCCATCGTGGCCCAGCTACGCGACGACGGCCGCATGTCCATGCGGGCCCTGGCGGCCACGCTGCACATCTCCCGCGCCGGGGCTTACACGCGCGTGCAGCGACTGGAAGAGGCCGGCGTGATCACCGGGTACACGGCCCAGATCGACCCCCAGCGCTACGGGTATGGCCTTTCGGCCTACGTGCACCTGAAGATTGCCCAGCCGGCCTGGAAACAGTTGCGGACGAGATTGCTGGCGGTCGCGGAAGTCGAGCACGCGGCGCTGGTGTCCGGGGACAGCGACATCGTGCTGCTGGTCCGGACCCGGGACATCGCGGCGCTCAGGCAACTGGTGCTGAACTCGTTCCAGAACATGCCCGAAGTGCTGTCCACCCAGACGGTGCTGATCTTCGACGAGCTGAGGAGCACCCGGCAGACTCCCGCCCCGTCCGCCGGGTGAGCGGCAGCCGGCCGGGTGAGCGGCAGCGGCCCGCGTGAGCGGCAGCCAGCCCGGTACGCGGTCAGGCGCGCGGACGCAGGCCGTCGAACGCGAGAGCGGTCAGGGTGCGCGCGAGTTCATCGGCGGACTGACCGCCGCGAGGCCGGAGCCATTCGGTCAGCGAGTTGACCATGCCGAACAGCAGCCGCGCGACGATGGCCGGGTCGGCGTCGGGGCGCAGATCGCCGTCGTTCATGGCCTCGGCCACGAGTTCGGCGACCAGGTGGTCGATCTGCCGGCGGCGGGCCATGGCCCGCCGTTCGACGTCGCTGTTTCCCCGGACCCGGAGCAGCAGCGTGACATAAGGCAGGCGGTCAACTAGAACCTGGACGCTGGTGCGCAGCAGCGTTTCCAGCCGCGCGACCGCCGGGCCGTCCAGGGCCCGGACGGCGGCCGCGGCCTCTTCCAGGCCAGCCAGGGCCCGGTCGAGTGCGAGCCCCAGGATCGCCTCCTTGCTCTCGACGTGATGGTAGATGGACGACTTGCTGATGCCGAGCCGCCGCGACAGGTCTTCCATGCTGGTGCCGTCGTAGCCCTGCTCATTGAAGACCGCAACGCAGGTTTCCAGCACGGTGGACACGTCATGACGGGGCCGTGGGCGCTCGCGGGCCAGGGCGGTCTTGTCACCCACGGCCGCGGAACTCCGGCTGCCGCTTGGCCAGGAACGCGTCCACCGCGCCCTGGTGGTCAGTGGTCGCGCCCAGCGCGGCCTGGTCCCGGGCCTCCGCGGCCAGCACGTCGGGCCAGGGAGAGGCCCACGCCTGCCTGATAGCCCGCTTGGCCGCCGCATAGGCCAGGGTCGGCCCGGCCGCCAGATCGGTGGCCACGCCCTGGGCGGTGGCGGCCAGATCGCTCGCGGGCACCAGCCGGCCGACGATCCCCCAGCTCAGCGCGTCCTCGGCGGTGAACGGTGTGGGCAGCATGATGAGCTCGCTGGCCCGCGCGGTCCCGACCGCCCGCGCCAGGGAGGCGGACAGCCCGGAATCCGGGGTCAGCCCGATGCCGGTGAACGCGGTGGTGAACCGGGCCTCGTGCGCAGCGATCCGCAGGTCGCAGGCGAGCGCGAGGCCGAGCCCGGCCCCGGCGCAGGTGCCGTTGATCGCGGCCAGCACCGGCTTGGCCATCGTGGCCAGCGCGGTGATCAGCGGGTTGTAGTGCGCGGCGATAGTGTCGAAGGCGTCCGCACCGCTCTCGCGCAGCGCGTCCGCGTGCTCGCGCAGGTCCTGGCCGGCGGTGAAGACTCGGCCGGTGCCGGTGAGCACCACGGCGCGGACGTCGTCATCGCCCGCGGCCTCGGTGACGGCGTCCAGCAGCATCTGCTTGGCCGCCAGGCCGAGGGAGGGGGTTGTCATCGTGACCGTCGCGACCGCCCCGTCAACGCCGTAGGTCACCGGTCCCTGGTGTGCATCCACCGGGGCACGTTACCATGTACCGAACGTTCGGTCGGGAAGCTGCCCGGTCGGCAGCGGCCTGGCTGGCAGCGCCGCAGGCCGGAACGCGGCCGCACGGAACGGACGGAGCTGGCAGATGGTGCTGGGCAGTTACGTAAATGGGTCCTGGACGACACCCTCGGCCGAGGGCGCGCCGTTGCTGGACGCCGTCACCGGGGAGCAGGTCGCCACGATCTCCTCGGCCGGCATCGACATGCACGCCGCACTCAGGTATGGCCGGGCGGCCGGTGGCCCCGCGCTGCGCGGACTCACCTTCCACGAGCGGGCCGCGATCCTGAAGTCGGTGGGCCAGTTCCTGCGCGAGCACCGGCCCGAGCTGTACGCCCTGTCGGCCCGTACGGGCGCGACGCTGTCCGACGCCCGGTTCGACGTGGACGGCGGGCTCGGCGTGCTGGCCAGCTACGCCAGCCAGGGCCGCCGGGAACTGCCGGACGACACGATCCTGATCGACGGCGACGCAGCGCCGCTGGGCAAGGGCGGCCAGTTCCTGGGCCAGCACATCCTCACCCCCCGCCACGGAGTCGCGGTCCAGATCAACGCGTTCAACTTCCCGGTGTGGGGACCGCTGGAGAAGTTCGCGCCCGCCTTCCTGGCCGGCGTCCCGAGCCTGATCAAGCCGGCCAGTTCCACCGCCTACCTGACCGCCCGGCTGGTCGGGCTCATCGTGGAGTCCGGGCTGCTGCCCGAGGGGTCGTTGCAGCTGATCTGCGGCAGCGCCGGGGACCTGCTCGACCATCTCACCGATCAGGATCTGCTATCGTTCACCGGCTCGGCGTCTACCGCCCAGCGGCTGCGGACCAACCCCACGGTGGTCGCGCGGTCCGTCCGGTTCAACGCGGAGGCCGACTCGCTCAACTGCTCGATCCTCGGCCCGGACGCGGGCCCCGGCAGCCCTGAGTTCGATCTGTACGTCAGGCAGCTGGTGACCGAGATGACCGTCAAGGCGGGGCAGAAATGTACCGCGATCCGCCGCGCCCTGGTGCCCGAGTCCCTGCTGGACGCGGTCGCTGAGGCCGCTTCGGCCCGGCTCGCCAAGGTCGTGGTGGGCGACCCGGCCGACGAAACGGTGCGGATGGGCGCACTGGCCAGCCTCGGGCAGCGCGACGAGGTCCGCCGCTCGCTCAAGGTCCTGCTCTCGGCCGGAACGGCCGTATTCGGCGATCCCGAGCGTGTTGACGTGGTCGGGGCGGACCCCGACCGGGGCGCGTTCATGTCCCCGGTGCTGATCCGCGCGCAGGACTCCGGCCGGGCCGAGCCGCACGAAGTGGAGGCGTTCGGGCCGGTGAGCACCCTGATCGGCTACCGTGACACCGCGCACGTGATCGAGCTGGCCGCCCGGGGGCTGGGCAGCCTGGCCGGATCCATCGTCACCGGGGACGCCGGGTTCGCCCGTGACGTCGTACTCGGCGTCGCGCCCTGGCACGGCCGGCTGCTCGTCCTCGACTCTGACGATGCGCCCGAATCCACCGGGCACGGCTCTCCGCTGCCCGTGCTGGTGCACGGCGGCCCGGGCCGGGCCGGCGGGGGCGAGGAGCTGGGCGGCCTCCGGGCGGTCGCGCACCACATGCAGCGCACCGCGGTCCAGGCCAGCCCGCGCGTGCTGGCCAGGATCACCGGCCGGTGGGTGCCGGGCAGCGAGCGCAGTACAGACGGCACGCATCCCTTCCGGAAACCGCTCTCGCAGCTGCGCGTCGGCGACTGCGTGGTCGCCGGGCCGCGGACGGTGACCGCGGCGGACATCGCGCATTTCGCCGAGTTCACCGGGGACACCTTCTACGCCCACACCGACGCCGAGGCCGCGGCGCGCAACCCGTTCTTCGACGGCATCGTGGCCCACGGCTACCTGGTCCTGTCGCTGGCGGCCGGCCTGTTCGTCGACCCCGACCCCGGGCCGGTGCTGGCCAACTACGGCCTGGACAACCTGCGCTTCCTGACCCCGGTCTACCCGGGAGACGAGCTGACCGTGACCCTGACCTGCAAGGCGATTACCCCGCGGGGCGGCAGCGAGCACGGCGAGGTCCGCTGGGACGCCGAGGTCACCAAGCAGGACGGCTCGCCGGCCGCCCGCTACGACGTGCTCACCATGGTGGCGAAGGAGTGGCCGCAATGACCGTCACGACCAAGGCACCGCCGCACAGCGGGCCACCGGACCTGCAGCAGCACTTCGACGCGACGATCGCCCAGGACCGCCGGATCGAACCGCGGGACTGGATGCCGGACGGGTACCGCAAGACGATGATCCGCCAGATCGCCCAGCACGCGCATTCGGAGATCATCGGCATGCAGCCCGAGGGGAACTGGATCACCCGGGCCCCGTCGCTGCGGCGCAAGGCCATCCTGCTGGCCAAGGTGCAGGACGAGGCGGGCCACGGCATGTACCTGTACTCGGCGGCCGAGACGCTGGGCGCCGACCGGGCCGACCTGACCAGCATGCTGATCAGCGGCCGGCAGAAGTACTCCTCGATCTTCAACTACCCGACCCCCAGCTACGCCGACGTGGGCGTCATCGGGTGGCTGGTGGACGGCGCCGCGATCTGCAACCAGGTGCCGCTGTGCCGGTCCTCCTACGGCCCGTATGCCCGGGCCATGATCCGGATCTGCAAGGAGGAGTCGTTCCACCAGCGGCAGGGCTACGAACTGCTGATGACGATGATGCGCGGAACCGCCGCGCAGCAGGCCATGGTGCAAGAATCGGTTGACCGGTTCTGGTGGCCGTCGCTGATGATGTTCGGCCCGCCCGACGACGCCTCACCCAACACCGCCCAGTCGATGGCGTGGGGAGTCAAGCGGCATACCAACGACGAGCTGCGCCAGCGCTTCGTCGACATGACCGTGCCGCAGGCCGAGAGGCTGGGCATCACCCTGCCTGACGGTGAGCTGCGCTGGAATCCCGAACGCGGTCACTACGATTTCGGGGCGGTCGACTGGGACGAGTTCAAGGCCGTCGTGGGGGGACACGGGCCCTGCAACGCGCAGCGAGTCGCCCGGCGCGAATCCGCACACGACGACGGCGGCTGGGTCCGCGAGGCGGCCACCGCCTACGCGGCCAAGGCCGCCCGCCGGGAGACCGCATCATGAGCGGGACGGCTGGGGTCCGGTCAGACTGGCCGCTATTCGAGGTGTTCCTGCGGAGCAAGCGGGGGCTGAACCACGTGCACGTCGGCTCCCTGCATGCCGCCGACGCGCAGATGGCGCTGCATCACGCGCGGGACCTGTACACGCGGCGCAACGAAGGCGTCAGCATCTGGGTCGTGCCAGCCAGCGACATCACCGCGAGCAGCCCCGACGAGAAGGACCCGTTCTTCGCGCCGTCCGGGGACAAGGTCTACCGCCACCCCACGTTCTACGAGATCCCCGACGACGTTCCCCATATGTGAGGGCACGGCATGACTGACGATGACGAGTACGGCGCCTACCAGGCCCTGGCCGAGGAAGCCGAAGACCATCGCTGGGCGTTCGGCACCGGCTTCACCGATCCGCTGGAGGGCGTGGACACGGCCATGCCCCCGGGGGTCGACGGTGCGGCGCTGGCCGCCTACTGCCTCATGCTCGGCGACGACGCCCTGATCTACAGCCACCGCCTGCAGCAGTGGGTCACCCGCGCGCCCGAACTGGAAGAGGAAACCGCGCTGGCCAACATCGCCCTCGACCTGCTCGGGCAGGCCCGGATGCTGCTGGCCCGGGCAGGCCGCTCCGACGGCAGTGGCCGGGACGAGGACGAGCTCGCGTTCTTCCGGGACGAGAGGGAGTTCCGCAACGTCCGGCTCGTCGAGCGGGCCGACGCTGACTTCGCCGAGCTCACCGGCCGGCTGCTGGTCTTCTCCACCTGGCGGCTGGCGCTGCTGGGAGCCCTCACCGCGTCCCGGGACCCGGTGCTGGCCGCGATCGCGGCCAAGGGCGTCAAGGAACTCGCCTACCACCGGGACTATGCGGCCCGGTGGGTGGTGCGGCTCGGTGACGGCACCGACGTCTCCCGCGCCAGGATGGCGGCCGGGCTCGCTTCCGTGTGGCCGCTGGTCGATGAGCTCTTCACCCCTCACCCGATTGAACTGGGCCTGGCCGGGACGGCCGCCGATGTGCGGGCACTGCGGGAGGAATTCGACACGGTCCTGGACACCGTGCTGGCCGCGGCCACCCTGACCCGTCCCCAGGCCGCGCCGCTGGCCGGCCTGCGCGGCCGCACCGGGCGCGACGGCCTGCACACCGAGGACCTGGGATACATCCTGGCCGAGATGCAGAGCGTCGCCCGGGCCCACCCAGGGGCGACGTGGTGAGCCCGCCGCCCGTCCCGGCCGCCGGGGCGGCCGGTATCGCCGCGGCCGTGCCCGACCCGGAACTACCCATGGTCACCGTGGCTGACCTCGGCATCTTGCGCCAGGTACAGGAAGAAGGCGGGCACGTCACCGTGACCATCACCCCGACCTACTCCGGCTGCCCGGCGCTCCGGGAGATCAGCGCCGATCTCAGCCGCCGGCTCCGCCAGGCCGGCTACCAGGACGTGACCGTCCGCACCGAGCTGTCACCGCCGTGGACCAGCGACTGGATCACTCCCGAAGGGCGCCGCAAGCTCGCCGCGGCCGGCATCGCCCCGCCCCGCCCGGCGGGCCGCTTTCCGGCCGGCGGCCCGGTCCCGCTCCGCCTGACCGCAGGTCCCCGGCCTGTGCCATGCCCTCGCTGCGGATCGGCCCGGACCCGTGAGACATCGGCCTTCAGCGCGACCGCCTGCAAGTCGCTGCACCGCTGCGAGGAGTGCCACGAGCCGTTCGAGTACGTCAAGGAGATCTGAGTGGCGAGGACCGACTTCCACCCGCTGACGGTCACCGCGGTCGAGCCGCTGACCGACGACGCCGCGGCCGTCACCTTCGATGTGCCAGCCCGCCTCCGCGACACGTTCGCGTTCCGGCCCGGCCAGAGCCTGACCGTCCGGCACGGATCCGAGCGCCGCTCGTACTCGATCTGCGCCGCCGCTGGCCGCGCTCCCCGCATCGGGGTCCGCGAGGTCGCCGGCGGCGTCGTGTCCGGCTGGCTGGTCCGCCAGGTCCGGCCGGGTGATGTCATCGAGGTCCAGGCGCCATCCGGGTCCTTCACCCCGGACCTGACGGTGGCTGGCCAGCATGTCCTGATCGCGGCCGGCTCCGGCATCACGCCCATGCTGTCGATCGCCGCCTCCGTGCTGGCGGCCCATCCCGATTCCACAGTGACCCTGCTCTACGGCAATCGCCGCAGTGACACGGTCATGTTCGCCGACGAGGTTGCCGACCTCAAGGACAGTTATCCGGCCCGGATGCAGCTCGTCCACGTCCTGTCCCGTGAGGTCCAAGCGGTCAACCTGCTGGACGGCCGCCTGGATGCGGCGAAGCTCCGGCACCTGCTGCCGGTCATCTCCGACGTGGCCGCCGTGGATCACTGGTGGGTGTGCGGCCCGCTCGGCCTGGTCACTGGCGCGCTCGGCGTCCTGGATGAGTTCGGGGTCAGCCGCGAGCGGATTCACCGCGAGCTCTTCTACGTCGAAGACGAGCCACCCGCCGAGGTGCACCACGCCGACGCCGATACTGGCCCGGGGGCGGCGGTGACAGTCGTTCTGGACGGCCGCGCCACGACCGTCACCATCCCGCCGGGCGTGCCCATCCTCGACGGCGCGCAGCACGCCCGGGCCGACCTGCCGTTCGCCTGCAAGGGCGGGGTCTGCGGCACCTGCCGGGCACTGGTCACCCAGGGCCAGGTCACGATGCGCCGCAACTACGCGCTCGAGGACCCCGAGCTGGCCGCCGGGTACGTGCTGACGTGCCAGTCCCTGCCGGTCACCGACGCGGTCACGGTCAGCTACGACAGCTGACGGTGCTGGGCCCGCACGCGGCGTGAGCACCGCTACGAGCTGGACTACCTGTGCGACGGCATCGGGCAGCGGGCGATGTCCGGGCCCGACCCGCTGGGGTATGCCAGCGCGGCGGGACCAGACCGGGGCCCGAAGAGACCTGGGGCGTCCTGTGGCTAGCCCCACCGCGAAGACGGGGGCGCGCCACGTTCCCCGGCGGCTGGCCGGTTCGTAGCGTGGGCGGGCAGATGCGGATGACAGCGTGCCCGCGTCCGGGGGGCCGGTCACGCGCCAGCCGCGAAATCGCAGCTACGGGAGGTTCTGATGATCGAGGCACGCGGCCTCGTCAAGCACTACCGGTCCACGCTGGCGGTGGACAAGCTGAGCTTCGATGTCCGCCCCGGCACGGTGACCGGATTCCTGGGCCCGAACGGCGCGGGCAAGTCCACCACGATGCGCATGATCATGGGCCTGGACCGGCCAGATGAGGGACAGGTGACGATCGGCGGGAAGAGCTACGCTGACCTGCGCTGGCCGCTGCGCGAGGTAGGCGCGCTGCTCGAAGCCAAGGCGTTCCATCCGGGCCGCACCGCCCGCGCCCACCTGACTGCGCTGGCCGCCAGCAACGCGATCGGCCGGCCGCGGGTCGAGGAGGTACTCGCCCTGACCGGCCTCGAGAAGGCCGCGGAGCGCCGGGCCGGGAAGTTCTCGCTCGGCATGTCCCAGCGGCTGGGGATCGCCGCCGCCCTGCTCGGCGACCCGCGGGTCCTGCTGCTCGATGAGCCGGTCAACGGCCTGGACCCCGAAGGCATCCGGTGGATCCGCAACCTGCTGAAGAACTTCGCCGCCCAGGGCCGGACGGTGCTGGTGTCCAGCCATCTGATCAGCGAGATCGCGCACACCGCGGACACGCTGATCGTGATCGGCCGGGGCCGGCTCCTGGCCCAGGCCACGGTCGCGCAACTGTCCGCCCGGGCCAGCTCACTGGAGGACGCGTTCTTCGACCTGACCGAGGGCGTCACCGACTATTCGGGGAGCCTGTGATGGGCACCGCGACACTCAGCCACCTCCCCGCCTGCCGCGGTAGCTACGGTTTCCGCACCGTCGCGGCGATGGAGTGGCGCAAACTCCGCACGGTCCGCTCCACCTGGTACCTCGTGGCTGCCTTCGGGGCCGGCCTGGTCGCCCTGGCCGTGCTCGCGGCAGGCCGCGAGAACTACGCGCAGCTGTCCGCGGCCGGCCGCGCGTCCTTCGACCCCACCTACGGCAGCTTCCTCGGGCTCGTGCCCGGCCAATTGCTGCTCGGCGTACTCGGCGTGCTCGCGATCACGACCGAGTTCTCCTCCGGGATGATCCGGGCCACGTTCGCCGCGGCGCCCAGCCGTCCGCTCGTGCTCGCCGCGAAGGCAGCGGTGCTGGGGGCCATCACCCTGGCGGCCGGGGAGATCTTCGCGTTCGCGGCGTTCTACGCCGGCCAGGCCCCTGCTGAAGGCCCCGGCCCCGCACGCCGCGCTCGGCCAGCCCGGCGTGCTCCGCGCGACAGCGATGGCCGGCGCGTACCCGGCGCTGGTCGCACTCATCAGCCTGGGCATCGGCGCGATCGTCCGGCATACCGCGGGCGCCATCTGCGCCCTGGTGGGCGTGGTGTTCGTGCTGCCGATGCTGTTCTTCTCGCTCGGCAGCCCGGTCCGGAACACGGCGCAGGAGTTCCTGCCCGACACGATGAGGAATTCGCTGATCGCGGTCAAGCCCGTCGCGCACCTGCTGTCGCCCGGGCTGACCTTCGGCGTGCTGTGCGGGTACGCGCTGGCTGCGCTCGCGGCCGGGGCCTGGGCCCTGGCCCGCCGTGACGCCTGAGCCGACCCCCCGGCTCCTCCCGGGGCTCCGGCTTAGGCTGGGGGCCATGATCGAGTCGTTCCCCGCCGGGTTCCAGGATCGGTGGCGGCCGGGCGCCAGGTTCCTGGTCCGCTGGGGCCGCCGCACGCTCGTGGAGTCGCTGTACCTGCTCACCGCCCCGGTGACCGCCGTGGCTGGGCTGCTGGTGGCTTTTGGTGGCTTGTGCGTGGCCACGGCCGGTTTGCTGTTGCCGGGCGGGTCGCCGGTCGTGGCCGGGGCGCTGGCCCCGGCGCGGTGGGTTGCCGACCTGGAACGGTGGCGGATGGCCAGGGTGGGCTCCCCGGCCGGCGGGGCCGCGGGCCCGGCCCGGCGGCCGGGCCCGGGGCGGGCCGCTACCGCGGCCGACCCGGGGCTGTGGCTCGACGTGGCGCACGCGGTGGTGGTGCTCCCGGTCGCCCTGATCACCTCGGTGGTGACAGCCTTGTGGTGGTTCGTCGGCCTCGGTGCCGCCACATCCGCCCTGCGGGCCAGCCTGCGCAACCAGTACGCGTACTCCGGGTCGCTGCGGCCGATGACCCTGTACGCGGGCAGTACCCAGTCCCACATCGCGCTGAGCCTGGGGCTGACGTCGCCCGCCGGACGGGTCGCTTTCGGGACCGTGGCCGGCCTGCTGCTGCTGGTCACCCTGCCGCTGGTGACCCGGGCGTGCGTCGCCGCCCAGACCGGGCTGGGGCAGGCGCTGCTGTCGGATGCGTCCGCGCTGCACCGCAGGATCAGCGGGCTCGAGCAGGAGCGGGACACCGCCCGGGCGCAGACCGTCGCCGCGGTGACCGCCGAGACGGCCGCGCTGCGCCGGCTCGAACGCGACATCCACGACGGGCCTCAGCAGCGGCTGGTCCGCCTGGCGATGGAACTGGGCCGCGCCCGGCACCACCTGGACACCAAGCCGGAGGCGGTCCGGGAGGCGCTCGCCGACGCGATCATCCAGGCCCAGGAGGCGCTAGACGAGCTACGGGCCCTGTCGCGCGGCATCGCCCCGCCGATCCTCGTCGACCGCGGCCTCCGGGAGGCGCTCACCGCCCTGGCCGCGCGCTCCACCGTTCCCGTTGAGCTCGATACGGGCCCCCTGAGCCGGTCACTGGACCCGGTCGTCGAGACGGCCGCGTATTTCGTGATCGCCGAGGCGCTGACCAATGTGGCCAAGCACAGCCACGCCCGCCGGTGTGCGATCGGCCTGCGTCACGGCGGGGGAACCTTGCGGGCCTGGGTGACGGACGACGGAGTCGGCGGCGCGGCGCTGGACAAGGGACACGGACTGCGGGGGCTCGACGACCGGCTGCGCGCAGCCGGCGGCCGGCTGCAGGTCACCAGTCCCTGCGGTGGCCCGACGACGATCACCGCGGAACTGCCGTGCCGCTGACCCCGCGCGACACCGCGCCCGGGCCACCGCCGGACCGCGCGGCCCGCGGCCGGCTGCGGATCGTCGTGGCCGACGACGCGGTACTGCTGCGCGAGGGCCTGGTCCGCCTGCTCGCCGAGGACGGTCATCAGGTGGTGGCCACGGTCGGGGATGGCCCCGCCCTGGTCGAGGCGGTGCTCAGGTACCGCCCGGACGTGTCAGTCGTCAACGTGCGGATGCCGCCGACCCACACCGACGAGGGCCTGGCGCGCCGCGATCACCGCCCGCTCGCACCTGCCCGGCGCCCCCATGCTGGTGCTCAGCCAGTATGTGGAGGCGTCCTACGCCCGCGACCTGCTCGCAGACGGCTCCGGCGCGGTCGGCTACCTGCTCAAGGACCGGGTGAGCAGGGTCGGGGAGTTCCTGGACGCCCTCGGCTGGGTCGCCCGCGGCGCCACAGTGCTGGATCCCCAGGTCATTGCCCAGCTACTGGCCGGGCAGCACCGGGACAGCGCGCTGGAAACCCTGACCGCGCGGGAACGGCAGCTCCTGGCCCTGATGGCCGAGGGCCATTCCAACACGGCCATCGCCCAGCGACTGGTCATCTCCGCCAGCGCGGTGGAAAAACACATCAGCAACGTCTTTGCCAAGCTCGGCCTGCGGCCCGATGACGCCCACCACCGCCGGGTTCTCGCCGTCCTCGCCTACCTCAGAGCCTGACCACTGTTGACCGGGCGAACCGCATCAGGCGGGTCGGCCCACAGGAAGCGAGGAACCCGGATGGATCCCACGAGGCGGATGCCGAGGGTCGGGATAGTGTTCCGTCCCCAGCTGCCCCCCGAGCGGCTGCACGAATTCGTCAGATCAGCGGAGACGGCCGGCCTCGATGACCTGTGGCTGTGGGAGGACTGCTTCGCAGAAGGCGGTCTGACCACCGCCACCGCGGTGCTCGCGTGGAGCAGCTCGCTGCGGATCGGCCTGGGCCTGATGCCGGTACCCCTGCGCAACCCGGCGCTGGCGGCCATGGAAGTCGCGGCCCTGGCGCGCCTGTTCCCAGGACGGTTCGTCCCGGCCGTAGGGCACGGCGTCCTGCCGTGGATGGAGCAGGTCGGGGCGCGCGCCGCCTCCCCCCTGACGCTGCTGCGCGAATGGGTGACGGCGGCCCGATCCTTGCTCAGGGGGGAGGCCGTGACCGTCAGCGGCCAGTACGTACGTCTCAGCGACGTCGCCCTGGACTGGCCGCCGGCCATCGTTCCGCAGTTGCTGGTCGGCGCCCGCGGGCCGAAGACGCTCGCCCTGGCGGGTGAGCTGGCCGACGGCCTCGTCCTGGACGCGGGCATTTCGCCGCACGGCGTCCGTCAGGCCGTGGAGCGGGCTGCCGCGCGGAGGCCTCATGAGGTCGTCGTGGATGTGCTGTGCGGGGCCGGGGCGGGCAGCACGGAGCGCATCGAGGCCGAGCTGGCCGAGTCATCAGAACCGCTGTCGAGCCGGGCGGCAGTCGGGTCTCCGGAGGATGTGGCTGAGACCGTCCGCTCGTTCGCCCGGGCCGGAGCGACGACCGTGGTCCTGCAGCCCACCGCGGACGACCCGGACGTGGCCGCGACGATCAGGCTGGCCGCAGCCGCAAAAACCGTGCTCTAGACCGGCCCCACCAGGGCCTGACCGGGCGCCCGGCCGCACGTTCAACGGCCGCTGGCCCGGGGTTCGCCGGCCGGGCCGCGATCCGGAATCTGGTCATTGCTTGTTATCACATATATCAACTAGGGTGACCTGCAAGTCGGCGGCGATGGCGGCCCAGGCGGCCGGCGGCGGCACAGGCGCTCGACATGATCATGTCCGGGAGATACCGATGGCAGATGAACGTGGCACTATCGAGTTCGCGGTGAACGGGCAGACCATCTCGGCCCTGACCGCCGGCCCGCGGTCGCGCCCAGGTCGGCCCCTGATCGCGGCCCTGCACGGCGGGACATACAACGCCCGGTATTTCGATGTCGCCGGTTCGCGTCACGGATCGTTCATGGATCTGGCCGCAGGCCTGGGTTATTCGGTGCTGAGCTTCGACCGGCCCGGCTACGGCGGCAGCCCGGCCCTCGAGCCGGAGGACAACACGTTCGACCGGCACGCCAGGCTGCTGGCCGCAGCGATCGCCCAGGCGGCGGAGGGCTACGCCGCCGACGGAGTCGTCCTCCTCGGTCATTCCATCGGGGGCATGATCGCCGCGATGATCGCCGCCGCCGACACCGGCTTCCGCCTGCTCGGGATCTCGGTGACCGGGATGGGCGCCGTGATCAGGGCCGGCGGCCCGGCTCAGGCCCTCGCGTCGCTCCCGCCCGATGCGACGGTGGACCTCCCGTATGACCAGCGGGACCAGGTGATGTTCGGACCGGAGTTCACCCGGACCGCGGCGGGAATTGAGCACGCGCACGCGTCGTATGCGCCGGTCCCGGTCCGCGAGCTGATCCAGGCACCAGACTGGCCCGATGAGCACCTGCCTGATGTGGCCCCGCGCATCCGGGTCCCGGTGCACAACGAGCTCGCCGAGTTCGACGCCCTGTGGGACAGCACGCCGGCGAATGTCGAGCAGTTCGCCAAGATGCTGACCGGCGCCCCGTTCGTGGATGCGAGCATCGCCCGCGCCACCGGGCACAGCATCGACCACCACATCCTGGGCCATGCCCTGCACCTGCGCCAGCTCGCCTTCGCCGGGGAGTGCGAGCTGTGGGGACGGCAGAGCGCGGCGGGCTGATGTCGTCCGCGGCCCCTGGTGCGGCCGCTGAGCTGCCCACGTCGACGCAGGTCATCGTGGCGGGCGGCGGTCCGGTCGGCCTGGCCGCCGCGATTGAGCTGGGTCGCCGGGGCATCCGGTGCCTGGTCATCGAGCCACGCACGACCGTGTCCCACGCGCGGCCGCGGTGCAAGACGATCAACGTGCGGTCGATGGAGCACCTGCGCCGGTGGGGCATCGCCGACCGGCTGCGCGCGCGGGCGCCGCTGCCCCCCTCATGGTCGCAGGACGTCGTGTTCTGCACGTCGCTCGCCGGACGGGAACTTTCCCGGTTCACCGGGGTCCTGGGCCTGGTGCACGACGGCGACCGGTTCCCCGAGCTCGGCCAGCAGGCACCGCAGTACGTCCTGGAGGAACTGCTGCGGGAGGTGGTGGACGAGCTACCCGCGTGCACGCTGGCGACCGGGGCCACGGTCACCGGCGTCGAGCAGGACCGCGACGAGGTCCGGGTCACGGTGGCCGCCGGGGCCGGCCAGCGCACCGTGGTCACAGGCTCTTACCTGATCGGATGCGATGGCCCGCGCAGCACGGTCCGGGATCGGATCGGTGCCGCGTACACCGGCGATCACGCCCTGCGGCCGAACTTCGGGATGGTCTTCCGGGCACCCGGCTTGTGGGCGCACGTCCGGCACGGCCCGGCTGTCCACTACTGGATCATCAATCCCGACGCCCCCGCGCTGGTCGGCCCGCTCGATCCGGCGGGCACCTGGTGGATCATCGCGTTCGGTGTCGATCACGACACCGGCGAACGCGAGGCCGGCCGGATCATCGACGCCGCGGCCGGAGTGCCCGCCGGTGCGACCGTGCTGTCCACCGACCCCTGGACAGCGCGAATGCAGATCGCCGACCGGATGCGCCAGGGCCGGGTGTTCCTGGCCGGGGACGCGGCTCATCTCAACCCGCCGTTCGGCGGGCACGGGCTCAACACCGGACTCGGTGACGCGGTAGACCTCGGCTGGAAGATCGCCGCCACGCTGGACGGCTGGGCGGGACCGCAGCTGCTGGACAGTTATGAGATCGAGCGCCGGCCGATTCAGGAGCGGGTGATCCGCGAGGCCACGCTGAACATGGGCGTTACCTCACCGGAGCTGGTCGCCGCCGATCTCGACCGGGACAACCCGGCCGGGGAGACGGCCCGGCGCGCGGCGGGCGCCCGGATCCAGGCGACCAAGCGGTCTGAGTTCCACGCCCTCGAACTGGTCCTGGACGTGCGGGTCGCACCGTCTCCGGTCATTGCCGGCCACGGCGCCGCGCCGGACGCTGCCGCCGCGGCGGACGCTCGCGCACCGGTTGCGGGCGCGCTGCTGCCGCACGCATGGCTCGACTCGGGCACGTCGCTCTATGACGAGCTCGGTGACGGTTTCACCCTCCTGACCGCGCGCCGCGGCGCACCGGCTGACAAGATCACGACCGCAGCTAACGCCCGCGGCGTGCCGCTGAAGGTTCTTGACCTCGAGGCTCGGGCGTTGCGCGGAGCGGCGCTCGTGCTCGTGCGCCCGGACAACTACGTGGCCTGGACCGGCGATCGCGAACCAGACTCCGCCGGGGACCTCATCGACAGGGTCCGGGGAGCGTCAGCTGGCCGGGGTTAGCGAGCCGTGGTTGGGGCCGAGGGCAAGCAGCGCGGTCTGCTCGTTCCGGGTCAGGTGCTGCAGCAACGCGCCCGACGCGATCTCCGGGTCCCGCTGGCGGAAGGCCCCGACCAGTTCCTGGTGGTGCTGCCTGCGCCGGTCGTGCTCGTGCGGGTCCGGATCGAGCATGCCCCAGCCGATGCGGACGTAGCGCTCGGAGGCCCGCCACAACGTGGTGAGGATGCGCAGATCCCAGCTGGTGGCGGCCGGAGCCAGCAACGCGAGGTGGAAGGTGTGGTGGGCGTCGTAAATCTCGTTCATCGTCCGGTGCACGTCACCGAAGTCCGCCGCTTCCGCCTCGAGGCGATCCAGCTCGGCTTCAGGCAGCAGCCGGCACGACCGCTGCGCGATCTCAGGCTCCAGGCGCCGCCGCAGACGGTAGATGCTCTGGAGCTCGTCCAGGTCGAGCGGCGCCACCACCGCACTCCGGCCGGGCCGCATCTGCACCAGGCCCTGGTTCTCCAGGCTGCGCAGGGCCTCGCGCACCGGGATGATGCTCACCTGGAGCATCTCAGCGAGCTCGCGCAGCGAGAACTCACGGCCTGGTTCCAGCGCTCCCGACAGGATGGACCGGCGCAGCTCGGTCATGACCTGGTCAGCCACCGACCGCGATTCGATGGGGCGGACAACCGTGGTCGCCGTTGACTCCACCATCCGCCTCGCTCTCCACCTGCCCCCGAACCGGCACCAATGATACCGGCGCCGGTCTTTCGCACCCAGGAAGCCGGGCGGGCCGGCCGCCAGCGCCCGCCGTAGCCCGGGCATTGTTGTTATCACATATATCAGGTAACCTCGCCGCAGGCCAGGACAGGGAGGCAGTCGTGACATCGCAAGCGGAGCGCACGCGCGAGGAAATCATCGCCAGCAACCTCGCCGCCGTGGAGGTGCACTTCCACAATGAGACCCCGGAGACCATCGACAAGGCGATCTCGGTCTACACCGACGACATCGTCTGGGAGGTGCCGGCCCGTGGTCTCGTCCACCGCAACGTCGCGGACGTGAAGGCCGAATACCTGAAAATCTTCGGCTCGATGAACATCCACAAGATCACTAACCTGTACCGGTTCGCGACCGAGGAATGGGTGTTCGACGACAGCATCTTCGAATGGACCATCACCGGTGACGGCTTCGCCAACTGCCCATTCCCGCCCGGGACGACCGTGAGCGTGCGCCTGCTGCACGCGTTCCAGTGCCGGGACGGCAAGATCTGCCGGGAGAACGGGTACGAGATCTGGCGGGACATCAACGACACCGCCCGGGTACGTGACGACATCCCGGCCAGCGCCACGGTCGAGGTCTTCGGCTAGTCATGGACGACTGCCTGCTGTGCACCATGGAGGGCGCGGCCGAGGCCTCCGTCGTGTTCCGCGACCCGCTCTGGGCGGCCGAGGTCGTGCCCGGCTACGACGTGCCCGGCTGGTTCATCTTGCGGGCGCGCAGGCACGCCGAGCGGATCACGGGGCTCGACAACGAAGAGCTGTCCTCCTATGGCCACCGGGCGCGCGATCTCGTGGCCGCCGTCACCGACGTCACCGGGGCACCCGCGACCTACGTCCTGGTGTTCGGCGAGAACTACCCGCATTTCCATGCCCTCATCGCGCCCCGCGGCCATGATGTCCCGCCCGACCTGCGGGCCGGCAACATTCTCCGGCTCCGCGCCGACCACGCCGACCTGGCGGCGGCCGGGGAGCTGGTCCCGGCGGTGCGCTCGGCTTACGCCCGGCACACTGGCAGGCCTTCTCCCGCCCCGTAGCACCGCACCGCGAGGGGGCTTTGTGAGCGCCGCAACAGCAATAACGAACGTCCGGGTCTTTGGGTGACATGATCCTGGTCACTGCCGCCCATGGGAATCAGGGGTAGCTACTCGTCCCGAAACTGCTGGCCGCGGGGCAGCCGGTTCGGGCCTGCGTCCGGACGCACGCGTCCGCCGCCCGCCTGCGTGCCCTGGGCGTGGTCGATGCGGCCCGGGCCGAGGGTGTGCGGCCCCTGGTGTTCAGCTCGGTGCTGCATGCGATCACGACCGATCTGGTCCAGCACGAGATCAAGCGCGACATCGAGGAGCACCTGCTGTCGTCGGGCCTGGAGTTCACGATCCTTCAGCCGGCGAATTACATGCTGCCCCTGAAACTCCGGCCCGTGTTCGAGCAGGGCGTCTTTGAGCTGTCGTGGTCGCTGGAGCGCCGCCAGTCCCTGGTGGACCTGGGAGACGTGGCCGATGTCGCCTGCGTGACCCTGATCGACAGCGAGCACCATGCCGGGGCCACCTACGAGCTGGCGGCTCCGGGCCTTTACGTTCGCGGCCAGCACGCCGCCCTCCTGCGCCAGGCCGCGCGATGAAGCTCAGCGGCAACACGATCCTGATCACCGGCGCCGGATTGCTCCCTGGGTACGCGCCGGGCCTGGCGGACGGTCAGCTGCGCAGCAGGGCGCCCAGGGTCAGCCGCAGGACCGACGTGGCCTCGGCGACATCGAGGCCGAGTTCGTCACGCAGCCCCGACCAGGCCGGCCACGCGCTGGCCGCGTGCAGGGCGTGCAGGATCCGGAGGCGCTGGCGTTCGCCGTGCCGGGCGAGCTCGGGCCCGAAGACCAGGCCCAGTTCGGCCTCGCTCTCCTCGACCAGCGCGGCCCGCTGGCGGCGCAGTTCGGCAGACTGCTCGTGGCGGCCCTGCGCAGACCTGGCGTACGGCGCCAGGGTTTCCAGGAGCTGCACGCGGCCGTGGATGAAGAGGTCGAGCCGTTCCCCCAGCGGCGCATCCGGGGGCACGTCGCGCAGCACGTACTGCCCGATCTGCGCCCGGACCAGGACGCCCGCTTCGGCGCGGACGTCCTCGAGGTCGCGGAACTGGTTGTAGACCGTGCGATCCCCACGCCTGCACGCCGGGCGATCTGCTCGGCACCTGGTGCCCGCTCGCCGCTGCCGAGCAGGTCGATGTAGGCCCGGACTATCGCGCTGCGGGTCCGGGCCCCGCGCAGCAGCCGGCCGTCCGAGGGCTGCTCGTCCCCGGACGGGGCCTGGCCAAGCGCTCCGGGCACCGATCCGATTTTAGTCGCCCGGGCCGGACCAGGCAGCAGACTGGCATCGCCCGCCCACTACCGATGCCACGGCAGCCTGCACGAACAGAAAGTGCCGCTCTTCGCGTACAACCTGGAACACCCCTCCCGGCCGACCCCGGCCTGCAACAAGGACTGCTGACCCCGCTGCTGAATGGGTGGCTCAGCCCGAGCGTCTCACAGGCCGGGGAAGGAGCGGTCGAGGTTGTGCTCGGACAGCTCCGACGGCGGCCCGATGATGCTCTTGTCCGGCGCCCCGATGACGTCCTCGTCCTTGCCCTCATAGTCAAACTTACTCAGGACGTGCTTGATCGCCTCGAGCCTGGCCCGCTTCTTATCGTTGCTCTTGACCACTGTCCACGGCGCGTAGGCGCTGTCGGTGTAGTGGAACATCGCCTCCTTGGCATCGGTATAGCCGTCCCACTTGTCCAGCGACTCGATGTCGATCGGGCTCAGCTTCCACTGCCGCACCGGGTCAACCCGGCGGATGATGAACCGGGTGCGCTGTTCCAGACGCGTCACCGAGAACCAGAACTTCGTCAGGTGCAGCCCGGAGCGGACCAGCATGCGCTCGAAGTCCGGCGCTTCCCGCATGAACTCCCGGTATTCCTCATCCGTGCAGAAGCCCATCACCCGCTCCACGCCCGCCCGGTTGTACCAGGAGCGGTCGAACATGACGATCTCCCCGGCTGCGGGCAGATGCGGCACGTACCGCTGGAAATACCACTGGGTCTGTTCCCGCTCGCTCGGCTTGGCCAGCGCGACCACCGTGGCGCCACGTGGATTCAGGTGCTCGGTGAACCGCTTGATCGTGCCGCCCTTGCCCGCCGCGTCGCGGCCCTCGAACACGATCACGATGTGCTCGTCTGTGGACTTGACCCAGTTCTGCAGTTTGACCAGCTCGACCTGAAGCGGGCGCTTGAGGTACTCATACTCTTCCCGCGTCATCTTCTCGGCGTACGGGTAGTCCTCGCGCCACGTGTCGACGACCCGGCCGTCCGGCCAGCGCAAGACCGGGTCGTCGTGTTCGTCATCGTCGTCAACCGTCAGCCCGGCCATCAGGGCCGGATCCGACGCCCAGTCCTCCGGCAGCGCGTTGAACGCAGATTGATCAGTCACGTCTCTAGCACAGCACCTTCCCGGCCCAGCGTCATCAGCCAGGCTCGATCCAGGCCCGGCTCCCGGGGACTGAGGCTACCGACAGCCACTTGCGCCGCACCAGACGGGAGGCGGCCAACCGGGCACCGGCGCCAGGCCGGATACCCGGTGTCCCGGTCGAACCGGTAGCCGGTCATAACTCCAGCACTGCCCTTGGGTCAGGGCCGTGATGCTGGATGACCCCGTCCTTCATGACGAAGGCAGCGTTCTCCAGCCGTCGTATGTCTTGCAGCGGGTTGCCGTTTACGGCGATGATGTCGGCCAGGTATCCCGGCGCGATACGGCCCACCCGGTCGTCCCAGCGGATCAGCCCGGCCGCATCGATAGTGGCCGACTGGATCGCGCCGAGCGGGCTCTGGCCGCAGCGGATCTGGTAGGCGAACTGGCGGGCGTTAAGGCCGTGCGGGTAGATGCCGCTGTCGGTCCCGAACGCGATGCGCACACCGGCGGTCAGGCATTTGGTGAATCCTTCTCGCTGCGCGAGGGTGGTCTGATCATTCTTGGCGAGCACGTCGGCCCGCCAGCCCTGTGCGCGGCCGGTCTCCGCGATGTAGTCACCGTTGTAGACATCAGCGACCAGGAACGTCCCGGCCGTGGCCATCATCTGGATCGAGTCATCGTCCATGAGCGAGCCGTGCTCGATGGAGCGCACGCCGCCACGCACAGCGCGCTTGATGCCCTCGGCACCGTGCGCGTGAGCGGCGACGTCCGCACCGGAAAGTGATGCTTCCTCGACGGCCGCCCGGATCTGCTCCTCGGTGAGCTCGGGGGCGCCGGGCACGCCTCCCGGTGCCATGACAGCGCCGGTAGCGATCAGTTTCACGAAGTCCGCGCCGCCGTGCAGTACCCGGCGTACGGCCCGGCGTATGTCATCGACCGAGTCGGCCACCCCGACCCGGAACTCATACGGCAGGACCGCATCGACGTCGGGGGCCAGGCCGGTAATGTCACCTCCGCCGCCGGAACAGGTCACGTACGCCCCCGCGACCCGCATGCGGGGGCCAGCCACCCAGCCATCGTTGATCGCATCACGCAATGCGACGTCCACGAAGGCGCGGAACGTGCCGACATCACGCACCGTGGTGAAGCCCGCCAGCAGGGTGTCTCGCGCATTGCGCGCACCCGACAGCGCCTCCTGGGCACCGGTGCGCGCCAGCAGTTCCGCATATCCGTGACCACTGTCGGGCTCGCCGACCAGGTGAGTGTGACAGTCGATCATGCCGGGCAGCACCGTCTGGCCCGGCAGGTCCACGAAGGCAGGACCTTCGGCCGGGGCATCGCCAGCAGCGACAACACCGGCGATGTGGTGGCCATCGATGACGACCGCGCGATCTGGCAGCAGTTCCCCCGTCACCACATCGAGCAGCAGGTGCGGACGGATGATCGTGCGCGTGGAAGTGGTCATCCTGCCACGATAGAAACAGGATGGTCAGGAGGCCGCCAGCATGCGGATCCGCGGCCTGCGCTCAGGGGGCTGCCGGTGCGGGAGCTACGGGCCGGCCGTACGTGACAGCCTCGCGCACCTGCTCCGGCAAGGACTGGGCGAGTTGGGCGTCGGGCTGAGCGCCGAGCGAGTCGTTGATGGTGGAAAAGGCCAGGCGAAGAGCCACGAAGGCGGTGATGGCGAAGATCTGCCCGTCATCGAGCCCGCAGTCGCGGAGCGCCTGGATGTCGGACGGCGCTGTCGCATTCGGGTCCCTGGCGACCTTCCGGGCCCACGCCGCCATGGCCTTCTCCTGGTCTGTCAGCCCGGCGTCGCTGCCGTCCAGGACTCCGGCCGCGATTGCGGCGTCAGACGCCTGGCCCAGCTTCCCTCCCCAGGCCAGCGAGCAGTAAGAGTCACCGAGGGCCGAGGCGGCGGCGGTGACCAGGATCCCGCGCTGGCGGAAGGTCAAGCCACTCGGCGTGAAGGCTTCAGACATCACCCCGAACAGCTGCTTCAGCGTGCCGGGCTGGTACGCCCACAGCCGGGACACGTTCCACACGTACCCGTCGTCTGCGAGGTCTTCGTCGTAGAGCGCCTGCGCTTGGGCGGACGCGGGAGGTTCTTCGAGAAAGCTTCCGGTCATGCGGGTTCTGCTCCTTCGGGCTTGCGGGCCAGGTAGCCCACGACGTTGATGTCGGCCCGCAGAGGCAAGCCGTCCCGTAGCTGTCCCTGAGCCTGCTCGACGGCCACGCGATGGAACTCAGCCTCGCCGACGTTCTGGATGGCCTCATAAGCTGGCCCGCTCGAGGCGAGCGCGCGTGCATACAGCTCCGGGTCCGCGAACTCCCAGGCGAACGGAACCTCCAGGCGCTCGACATCGAGGAGTCCGTGCGACGCCAGGAGTTGCTCGCCCGCACCAGGCCGGCCGAGCGACACCATCGCCGCCTGGTTGCTGACCTTGTCCGCGGCCGCGAGGCGGAACGGCGCCAGCGCCCAGGCTCCCGGGGACACCTTCAGGTGACCCCACACCGTTATCCCGACGCGTCCGCCGGGGCGAAGGACCCGGCATATCTCGGCCACCGCGCGGGGCGTGGTGCCCCAGATCCCCCGGAAGCTGGTGACGACGTCGAACGACGCCGAGTCCCACGGCAGGGCGTGCATATCGCCGACCCTGATATCGCAGTCAGCGTTCCGGTCCCGGGCCACCGCCACCAGCCGGGCCGAGGCGTCAATACCGGAGCACGAAGCGCCGCGCAGGCGAGCCAGCTCGACGGCGAGCCCGGACCCGCAAGCCACGTCGAGCAGCCGGTCCCCAGCATCGACGCCGAGCCGATGGTGCATGGTGACGTACTCCCGGCAGTTGCCAGGCTCGCTGAGGGTCGCGAAATCTGCCACCTTACGGCCCCAGCCCTCGTCCACCATCGCCCACGGGCGAGAGTCTGTGCCCGGCTTCGTCATCACCGCTCCTCTGCGTGGCCAGGTCTCCCGCTGCCCCCGCTGCCGGTCCGCCGGGCCGGCTGGGCAGGCGATTTGGGCCAGGGTACCCGGGGCTCCGGCCAGGGCAATGACCAGCGGGTCCACGGGTGCGGTGGGACGCCTGGGCCCAGGATGCTGCTGGTGACAAGCACCGGCTGACGGAGGTCAGGGATGAGCAGGACGGGCACTTTTGCCGCCCGGCAGATCAGATCTACCCTGACTCCGCGCAGGGTCTCCTGCCCGAGCGCCACACTTAGTTCGCCGCCGATGTCCGGACGTTCCTGGACCGCCCAGTTAAAGCACACCCACAGCCGAGTTGGACTGAGCCTGCCGAGACGAAACGGAGCAGTTACATGACGCACGCCCTTGACTACCAGCAGATGGGAACATCCGAACGCAACGAGGCTCACACGCTGTTCGCGCAGACCATGGGCTACGTCGCGGCGACCGCCGCGCTGTTCGCGGCCGGAGCCTGGCTGGGCCGTGACCTGACCGGCGGCGTGGGCATCGTCGCGTTCATCGCCGCCTTCGCCACGCTCTTCGGCATGCGGTTCGCAGCGCAGCGCTCCGTGCCGCTGACCGTCGGGTTGCTCGGCACGTTCGGCCTGCTGATCGGGCTGGCTGTGGCGCCGACTATCGCCTACTACGGGAGCATGGACCCCCAGGCCCTGTGGCAGGCGGGCGGGGCGACCGCGCTGTTCATCGCCGGCTTCGGCGCGGCCGGTTATGCCACCCGGCGGGACCTGGCCCCGCTCGCACGGCTGTGCTTCTGGGCCCTGGTGGCCCTGATCGTGGTCGGCATCGTGCTGATCTTCGTCCATATCCCGGGCAGCGGCCTGGTCTACTCGGTGCTCGGCCTGGTGATCTTCGCCGGGTTCACCATGTTCGACTTCCAGCGGCTGCGCAAGAGCACCGACACCACGGCCGCGCCACTACTGGCGGCGTCGATCTTCCTTGACGTTCTGAACGTGTTCCTGTTCTTCCTGGAGATCTTCTCCGGCGGGGAACGCTGACCCGGACGTCCAGCCCGCGAATGCCGCGCTAGAGGATGCGGATGCGGCCAACCCTGCGTACCCGTACGGCCGCCGTCAGCGTGACCTGACGGTCGCCCCCGGGCTGGGGACCGTCCGCGGGCGCCACCGCGAGGATGAACCCGCCCTGTCCCAGGCGGATCGCACTGACCAGAAACCGGCCGGCCTCATCGGGCAAAGCGATCACATCGCCTGCCTCAAGATCACCCGGCCTCACCAGTTCATCCACAGTCAGGACCATAGCGGGCGTGCTAACCAGCGTCATCACCGGGGAAAACTAACGACGTCGGACAGATGAACGATTCACCAACGCGGTCAGATTGCTGGGTCCGGATTGCGCCTACGCTGCGATGGGTCGGTACCGCACGTTCGCGGCCGAGGTGGAGTCGCCATCGCCGACCTTGTGGAGGCGGAACGGCTCAGCGCCGGGGTTGTCGTACAGCCTGATGCCGTCGCCCAGCAGGACCGGTGCGATGTGCAGGTCAATCTCGTCGATCAGTCCCCGTCCGAGAAGCTGACGTCCGATGGTGGGCGAGAATACTTCGAGGTTCTTGCCGTCGGCGGCCTCCAGCCCGATCCGCACCGCCTCGGCCGGGCCACAATTCAGGAACGTGACTCCGGTGGCGGGCGTCGCGTCCTCGGGGTGGCGGGTGAGCACGAAGATCGGGCCGTCCCAGGCCCCGCCGTATGGGCGGCTGTTCTTCACGGTGTCCCAGCCGTCGCGGCCCCCCAGCACAGCGCCCGTGGTCTTGACGTACTCGCCGACCAGGCCCGGACGAAATGAGATCCCGGTCGCCTCCTGCGATCTACTCGCATTTGCAATCGGTGGGATCACCGCAGGCCAACTGATAGTAGATTGCAACCAGATTGGCGGGAGGTGCGAGGTGCCGGAGACGGCGCGGTCGGGTTGTCCGATCAATGCCGCAGTCGAGGCGTTCGGTGACAGCTGGAGCCTGCTCGTACTGCGGGATGTGATGTTCGGGAACCGGCGGTACTTCAGGGAACTGCTCGCCGGCTCCGAGGAAGGGATCGCCTCCAATATCCTGGCCAGCCGGCTGAAGCGGCTGGTTAGCGCCGGCCTGCTGACCCGCGAGGAGGCGGGGCCGGGGCGGCGGGCCGCCTACAGCCTGACCGAGGACTCGATTCAGCTGGTACCCGTCTTCGCGCAACTCGGCGACTGGGGTCTGCGCCACCGCCCGACCACGAGGCGGCTGAGGGTACGAGCGGAACTGCTCGCAGCAGGCGGCCCGGAGCTGTGGACGGAGTTCATGACCGAGCTGCGGACCATCCACCTGGGCGAACCAGAGCCCGAACACGATGGTCCGAGCGTCATGGAACGCCTGTCGAAGGCCTACGCCGCGGCGCTCTGACCAGGAACTGGTCCGGGCCGGGTTCGCCGCGCTGCTCGACGCCGAGGACGACATCGACGTGGTCGGCGAGGCCGCCGACGGGGACCAGGCCATGCAACTAGCGGCCAGGTCCGCGCCGGACGTGCGCATATGACCCGACAGCTCAGCGCCTCGTCTCGTATCTGGTCAGCACGATGCCGCCAGGGAACGTCCGCGTCTCCACCAGGTTCAAGCTGACCCAGCTATCCAGCGCCGCGAAGAACGGCGTGCCGCCGCCTACCAAGACCGGGTAGGTGGCCAGTGCGTACTCGTCGATCAGCCCGGCCCGCATGGCAGCCCTGGCGAGCGTCGCGCCGCCGATGCCCATCGCGCTGCCGTCCTCGGCCTTGAGCCGGGTGATCTCGTCGACCGCGTCGCCGGCGACCAGGCGGGTGTTCCAGTCGACCTTGTCGATCGTCGAGGAGAACACCACCTTCGGTGTGTCCCGCCAGTTTTGCGCAAACGCGATCTCCGCCGGGGTGGCGTTGGGCTGCTGGTCGCCGGTCGGCCAGTAGGAGCTCATCGTCTCCCACAGCTTGCGCCCGTACAGCGACAGGCCGCTCGCCCGCTCCTGGTCGAGCCACCACTGGAACAGTTCGTCGCTCGGCGGCCCGCTCCAGCCGATGTCGTCGCCGGGTGCGGCGACGTAGCCGTCCAGGGTCAGGTTCATGCCGTAGATCAGTTTCCGCACGGCGCCAGCCTCCCGTGAGTCGGTGTCCGGTGTACAGACCGGCCCGGAGCGACAAACTCATCGGTATGACGATCTTGGGCACGCGGGTAGTCCTCGCGCTCCGGCTCAGGCGGCGTACCCCGGCCCAGCGAACACGCATTCGCCGCCGCAAGGAGTACGCCGCGCTGGGCGCGCCGTTTCACCGGCGCGGAGATCTGCTCGACGAGCACCTGGCCGCGTGGGCCGTGCTGGGGCGTTACACCCCGGCCAGCTACCAGAGCCGGCACGTTCTGCCTCAAGCCCTCTCAGTTCACCGATGATCCGCTCGACGTGGGCCGGCCGGGCCGCGAGGTTATCCGCCGGGTCGGCGGCATGAGCCATTGAAGTGACGGTCCCGTCCTGCCATCCGGAATCTCGCTCAGGTTGACAGAACGGTCACGATGGTGTGCCCGATCCAGATCCTGTCGCCTTTCTTAAGCCGCTGGGCCGCGTGGATGCGGCGCCTGTTGAGCCGGGTACCGTTGGTCGAGCCGAGGTCTATGACGTACCAAAGGCCGTGGGCTGTGGTGAAGCGGGCATGCTGGTTGGAAGCGAATTCGTCGCTGATGACGAGCGTGCCCTGGCGCCCGGCCGTGAACTCGCTATGGAAGTCGTAACTCTGGTCCCCGACCTGGACGAGCAGCGACGTTGCCGGAGTCGCCTCGGCGACCGTCTTCTTGGCCTGACCAGCGACAGCGGACACCGCGGCCCGCCAGGCTTCCTGCTCCTGCTCGGTGGTGTCTTCCCAGGCTGGGAGGGATCCGGGGTGGGCGCTGCGGTGGGCTTCGTAGGCAGCTTGGGCCAGGCGTTCAAGGCGGGTACTGGTCACGTATCGATGATGCCAGAGAAAGATGCGGCAATGGTGGCCAGGAAATCGACCTGAGCCATCGTGCTTGGAGCGTGGCGTGATCGGCAGTTCAAAGGTCAGCGCGGATGCGACGCAGCGTGAGCTGCATCTCAGCAGCAGTTGAGAAGCGATCGACCCTGGCTGGGGCGCAGGCACTCGTAAGAAACTCGGCCAGCTCAGGACTGAGGTCAGGACGGATAGTTCTCGGGTCGATCACTTGCTTGCCGACCATGGGCATCCCATTCGGGAAGGGGTGGTGGCCATTACAGAGGAGCTGGTAAAGCAGCACGCCGACGGCGAATAGGTCGGTGGAGACATCCCAGCGGTTGTCGTCGGTGTCGGGTGGCTGATAGGGCGGCGTGCCTGACTGAGTGTGCACAGGGTCCCCGGCCCGGGAGGCGATGTTGAAGTCAAGCAGTTTCGCTCCGGTGCGGGTGAGGATCACGTTAAGCGGTTTGATGTCGCGGTGGACCAGCCCTTTGTCCTTCAGTTCCAGCCACTCGCGCGATTCGGCTTCCGGCAGATCGCCTTCGCGACGTTTAGCATCCAGCTGCCTGAGGCGCGCCGAATCAGGGTGAAAAGCGACCAGTGCGGCTAGCAGGTCCAGTCCGACGTCCACTGCCTCCCGGTCCCGGAGGTGCTTCTTTCCGGTGGCGAAGTCATGCAGTGACTCCCCGTCAATAAACTCGGTGATCAGGTACCAGTCGCCGGAACTGGTCCGGCCCGCCCAGTAGACCTGGACCACGTTGGGATGATGGATCTTCCGGAGGGCGCCGATCTCGCGGCGTACCGCCGCATAGCCAGCGGCGTTATCGAACAGCTTGAGGGCTCGCTCCTCACCCTCGACGTCATCGTGCACGCGATAGACCTTGGAAAAGCCGCCCCGCCCGATGGTGTCCAGGATCTCGAAGCGGCCCTCGAGGACGTCACCGACGGCGTAGTCAACAGCCTTGGCCCCGGCCGAGGATTGCACCTCTGCTGAATCTGGCTCGGGGAGCGCCTTGCCGCCGCTTGAGGACGGTGCGGCGGCCGATGCCCCGGGGAAATCGTCGCGCCCAGGAGGTGCAGGCCGGCTGATGCGCGTGCCTCCGGGGCCGCCGGTGGAGTCCGCCCGCACGTGCCGGATCCCCCCCACGGCGTACACCAGGCACGGATGCAGGACGAACGTGTCCACGTCGGGCGGGAAGTGAAACTCCTCGATATCGCCCATGGAGTAGAACCGGCGCCGCCCAGTCTCGTCGACGTATCCGAGCAAGCCGTTCTGCCACAGGACGGAGGCGAGGTCCGTCGGCTGCTCGAAGTGCAGATCCGCCACTTCCTGCAGAGCCTCGAGATCCGCACGCGAGAACCGGTCGACGCCGATCATCCGGACGAAGGAGCGAAGGTCCTCCTGTACGCCGGTGATGTAGGCCTGGGTGCTGGTGAACAATTCGGAGTAGTCGTGCAGCGCGGCGTTCTCCGGCATCAGGTCCGACGAAATCTGGTTGGCGCACTGGGCCAGCTGGGAGTCGCCGAACCGCTTGGCGCAGCGTTGCACAACCGACTGGAGAGCCGCCGGCGGCAGGCCCTCGTGGCCAGCCTGCTTCTGCCGCAGGACCTCCTCGTTGAGCTCATTGCCGAGTGAGATGATGTCGCGTGGGATCAGCCTGGTGTGGCCGAGCAGGTAGTCCTCGATCGTTTCCTCGCCATCGGGTCCCGGCCAGCGGCCGTTGACGCCGAGCCAGTCGCCGATCGTGGGCGGACCAGTGGCGGCGCGCCGCATCAGCAGCGACGGCGGCAGCCGCCGCAGCTTTTGCTGCAGCAGATAGAGCAGCGAGCCCCGGTCCCAGGTCAGCACGCGGATGTGCGGTTCGTTGTAGTACCGCGGCGCGTGTTCTGATCGGTACACCGACGACATGACGATGTCGCGGATGCACACGACGACATGCAGCCGGCCGCCCAGCCTGGGGTCCCGGAGCAGCCGCATGACCTGATAGAACAGCCCTTCCTGGCACTTCAGCCAGTACATCGGGGCGTGGCCGAACTCTTCGTCCACCGCGTCGAGGTAGAAATAGATCGGCTTGCACTGGCCGACCACCTCGCCCAGCAGATCCTCGAGGTCGTCCCAGAGCGGATCGTCGAGGTACGTGGACAGCTGATGGGCGGTCTGCCGCTGGTTGATGATGTCGCGTACCTGGCTGTAGATCGACCGGGGCCGGCGGAAGTCGTCGAGCAGCCGCGTGTACGCGTGCTCCATCTCGTCGGCCTGGTCGTCGCGCAACTGCTGGCGCAACTCGGGACGGCGCAGCAGGTGCGAGGCCAGCGACCGCATGATCGCGCGATCCCAGATCTGCATCCACTTCTCGACCAGGACCCGGTCGGAGAACCACTGGCACGCCTTCACCACAACTTCGGTCTTCGGCAAGCTCTGCTGCGGCGGACTGGCGTAGACGGAGTCCTGATGGGACTGGAAGTCCTGCAGGCGGCGCAGGTAGACCGTCTTGCCCGCGCCGAGCTTCCCCACGATGACCCGCACCATGGAGTCGTTCGCCCGGGTCGCGAGGTGGCCAAAGGCCGGATCGCCAGCGAAGTTGACGAACTCGCTGATGACATCCTCAAGATCGGCTCGTGACCCGTCCGGATTGCCAAACGGTCCCACCGGGTCGAGCCGCCGCCTCCTGGCCATCTTCTCCCCCAAACCCGGATCGTAGCCCCCAGCGGAGAAAGACCCAGCAGAGCTCGGGGGACTCGAATCCTGGCCTCCCGCCTGCCTTTGAATCTTGGCACGATCCGGGGGCTGGCCGCCATGGCCTGCGAGCTGCACGCAGTTGACGGACCGTTTCCCTCTGCCCTCGGAATGGCCCGCTGACCGGCTACCCGAAGGGCAGGCCGGCCGGGAGCGGATTTGGATCCGGCTCCGTGAGGAGCCGGAGCAGTCCGTCGGCGAAGAAGCGGCCAAAGCGGCCGGCCGGCCAGCCGCGTGCCGTGGTCAGGCGGTCAAAAATAGCCGGGTCCATAAGCAGCCACACGATGTCAACGGCCTCGGAGCGGTCGAGCCCGGCACGCAGCGGTGTCTTCTCGATGAGGCCGTCGACGATCCAGCCGGCCGTCACGGCGCGCTGGGCGCTCAGCTGGGCGGCGAGCGGGACCAGGCGGTTATCGCTGCGAGCCCCTTCGAGGGCCGCGAGTACCAGCGCGTCCGACCGCTCGGCAGCCGGCACGAGGATCGTGGCCACCACATCGAGGAAGGCCGGGGCGTCGGGTGCCGCCCGGGCCGACGCCGCCCACGGGCGCTCGAGCACGGGCACCGGCTCGTCATCGCCGGCGATGGCGATGTCGATCGCAGCCTTGAGCAGGTCGGGCTTGGTCGGGAAGGCAAGCTCGACGGCGGCCACTGACACTTCTGCTGCCGCGGCCACTGCGGCGACGGTCGTCCCGGCGTAGCCCTGGGTGCGGAACGCCTGGGTTGCCGCCTCGAGGATCCGGGCCCGGGTTCGCCGGGCCCTGGCCTGGCGCAGGGGCGAGCGATACGGACGGCGGCCAGACTGGGGCGCCGCGGGAGTTGAGCCGCCTCTCGTGTTCACTAGGCTATTACCCTAGCGAATGGTGCCGGCACCGAGGAGGACCCTATGGACGTGGAACCGAGCGGCCATCCCCCGGTAGAGCCGCGCGTCGAGGTCCAGCTGTCGGTCCGTCACGGGCGCGAGGCCGTGACGTTCTACGAAGCTGCGTTCGGGGCGCAGACGTGCTTTCGCCTCGGCGGGACCGACGAGCTCCCCGAGGTGGTAGCGCAGCTGCAGGTCGGCGCGACCCGCTTCTGGGTGGAGGACGAGTCGCCTGAGCACGGGAACTTCAGCCCCCAGACCCTGGCGGGTGCGACCGCACGGCTACTGCTCGTCGTCAACGACCCGGCGGCAGCGGTCGGCCGGGCGTTGGCGGCAGGCGCACGCGAGGTCCATCCGGTGGCCGAGGTCTACGGCTGGCAGCTCGGCCGGGTGGTGGACCCGTTCGGCCACCACTGGGAGATCGGACGGCCACTCGGACCGTGGCCGCCGGCCGACGGAGACGGAAAGGAACGCCCATGAGGAACAACCGCTCGGTACCACCGACAACGGTCGTGCCGGTCCTCGTCTACCCCGACGTGCGCGCCGCCGTGGCCTTCCTGAGCGCCGCCTTCGGCTTTGCCGAGCGCACGCGGATCGGCGAGAGCCATCGGGCCCAACTGGCCGTCGGCGAGGACGGTGCCGTGATCATCGCCGACGCTGGCGGCGAGCGGCGCCCGCCGCAGCCAGGCGGGGTCAGCCACGTCGTCCGGGTGCGGGTCGCCGACGTATACGCGGCGTTCGCCCGGGCCCGCGACCATGGAGCGGTCGTGCTCGAGGCGCCGGTCGAACGGGAGTACGGCGAGCGGGACTGCACTCTCGAGGACCTCGCCGGCCACCGCTGGCAACTGGCCGAGGCAGTGGCGGACGTGGCACCGGAGGAGTTCGGCTGCGAGACCGTCAGCCCATGGCCCGCCTACGAGGCGGGCAGCACCGGCTGAGCGGTGGGTTCGCATTCAGCGCAGTGCGCATCGTCCGAAGCATCGCCGCGCCGCACACGTGCTTCAGCCCGCCGCATACTGAGGCCGCCCGGCCGGCCGGTAGACCTGGATCGTTACGCCCTTCGAGTCGGTTCGCGATCCGGCCAGATCAAGCGCCATGTCCGGGCCGGTGTCAGGGAACAGCCGCATACCCTGGCCGAGGACCGCCGGGACGATGAGCAGGGTGATCTCGTCGACGAGGTCGCGGCCGAGCAGCCAGCGGATCAGGGTTCCGCTGCCGTGTACCTGCAGCTCACCTCCGGGCATGGCCTTCAGCTGGCCGATGGCCGCCGCGAGGTCACCGGACAGGACGGTCGTGTCCGCCCAGCGCGGTTCGGTGAGTGTGGCCGATGTGACGTACTTGGGGTGTCTTATCCAACGCCGCGCCGATGGGTGGGCGCGCATCTCTTCGATTGCTCCCCAGGAGCCGGCAAAGAGCTCGTAGGTCCGCCGGCCGAACAGGAACGCGTCGGCGCGCTGATAGGTCTGGGTGATCAACGTCCTGGTCTCGTCGTCGCCCGCCCCCTTGGCCCGTCCACTGCGGTCGAATCCGTTCCTGCGGTCCTCATCCGGCACGCCGCCGTTTCCCTGCACCACTCCATCGACAGTGACTTGCGTCATGGTCGTCAGTTTCATGATCGCGGCTCCCTCCTCCCTGAGAGCGCCCCTCGCAGGCGGCCTCTCACCTCTGCTACGAACACCCCGGCCCCGATCCGACACCGCCCCGGGACTTCTTCCGGGGATTTCTGGTCCGCCCAGCTGCCAGCGATCCGCAAGCGCGGTCGTTTCGGGGCGGCTGCGCTGCGCTTCCGCGCTGGCTGGAGGCCAGGGAGCGCCGCAACCAAGCGCGCAAGATCGTGGAGCACAGGGAGGCGCTGTGCAGGCTGGACGAGCAACGCGACGCAGATGGTCACGGACCGGGTGGCCACCGTCCCTCGGAGCCGTTCGCGCAGACCGCCGAATGCGGTGTCGCACTACGGCAACCGGGAGTGGCCTGCCGGGCGACAGTGGGCGTTACTCGTCAAGCGCTACTTCTCGACGTAGAAGAGGCGCTTATTGACGAATTCGTCGATGCCGAGTGGGCCTAGTTCGCGGCCAAAGCCGGAGCGCTTGGTGCCGCCGAACGGCAGATCCGCGCCCTCGCCTGCCGGGGTGTTTACGTTGGCCATGCCGACCTCCAACCGTTCGGCGACCTTGATTGCCCGCTCCTCGTCGGTGGACCAGACCGCGCCGCCAAGGCCGAAGTCCACCACGTTGGCGATCTCGACCGCCTCGTCGTCGGTGCTGATCTTGTAGATAACGGCAACCGGGCCAAACAACTCCTCGCGGTAGGCCCGCATTTCCGGGGTCACGCCGGTGAGCACGGCCGGGGCGAAGTAAGCGCCCTTACCGTCGTCGAGCGTGCCGCCGACGTGCAGCGTGGCGCCCTTTGACACTGCGTCCTGCACCTGGGCGAGGAGGTTCTCCGCTGCCTTACGGGAGACCATCGGGCTGTAAGAGCGCGAGGAGTCATCTCCCGGCTGGCGCGGTGACATCGCGGTGGCCCGCTTGACCAGGGCGGCCACGAAGTCGTCGTAGATGTCGTCCATGACGATCATCCGCTTGTTGGAGTTGCAGGCCTGGCCGACGTTCTCCATCCGGGTGACCCAGGCGGTCTTAGCTGCGTCCTCGACGTCGTCGGTGTCGAGGATGATGTACGGGTCGGAGCCGCCAAGCTCAAGGACGACCTTCTTCAGGTTGCGGCCGGCCGTCTCGGCGACTACGGCGCCGGCCCGCTCGGAGCCGGTCAGCGACACGCCGCGCAGCCGCGGGTCGGCGATCATCGCGGCGACCTGCTCGTGGGTCGCGAAGAGGTTGACGTACACGCCGTCCGGAACGCCGGCGTCCTTCATGATCTGCGCGATCGCCAGGGCCGAGGTAGGGCAGTTTTCTGCGTGCTTGAGTATGACGGTGTTGCCGACGATCAGGTTGGGCGCGGCGAACCTGGCCACCTGGTAATACGGGTAGTTCCACGGCATCACGCCAAGTACCGGGCCGACGGGGCGGTACTCGACGCGCGCGGTGTCATGGCCGGGCAGCGGCTTGTCGGCAATGAGCCCCGGGCCGTTGTCGGCGTAGTAGTTGAAGATGTCGGTGCAGAACTCGGCCTCGCCGACGGCCTGCGCGGGCTGCTTGCCCATCTCCTTGGTGATCAGCGCGGCCAGGTCGGCGGCGCGCTCGGTGAACAGCTCGGCGATCCGCTTCACAACCGCGGCGCGCTCTGCGACCGGTCGCAGCCTCCATGCCGCGAACGCCTCGGTCGCGGCGGCGAGCGCCTCCGCTACCTCCGCGTCCGTGGCGAAGGGGAAAGTCTCGGTCACCTCGCCGGTCGCCGGGTCGGTTACCTGATAAGGCGGGGTCTGCGTCATGCCTGCTCCCGGTGTCACTACGGTACGGGTCGGGTGAGACAACGCTACGGGAGCAAGGTACCCAGCCCAAGACTCCCCCCGCCGGGACCAGGCCTGCGGGTAACCCGTGAGGGTGTCAAGGCATCCCTGATAACAAAGTGAACCGGGAGGTCAGCGACGAAGGCACTTTGGCGCTGCTAGCGCCAAATGGCGCCATGACGAGCATCCAGATCAAGGACGTGCCCGAGCGGACGCGCGCGATCCTCCGCCAGCGCGCGGCCGCGGCCCATCAGTCTCTCCCTCGCCGCTTATGGCCGGATCACCCTGCGTCCCGGGCAGTCCCAGCTCGTCCGGCTGCACGTGCCGCTGCGCCAACTGCAGTCGGCCGGAGATCCCCGGGCTTGCTGGAGCGCGGTCAGGCCCATCACCCGTTGAGGGGGAGGTAGCGGCAGCCGCTCATGGGGTGGGATGACACTGGTGATTTGTCGGTGCCCGGTGGGGACGGACACGCCCGGAACGGAGTGGAGGCTGGCATGCCCGGCTCAGCTACCCGCGCCAATGCGCTCGACCATGTGGTGGTATTGCTGTTTGAGAACCGGTCCCTGGACAACGTGCTGGGCCGCCTCTACGGGCCGGGAGATGGCAAGGCCTTTGAGGGATCTGTACTCAGCAAGAGCAGAGAACTAAAGACGCAGCCGGAGCAAATATCCGGCGCCGCCGGCTACCTCGGGATCGCTCGGACGCCGTAACACACTGCGTTACTGACAGCAACCGTGACTGCGTCTCTCCGGGCGGCTGTTGGCTCCGGCCGGTGGTGCTAGTTCGGTGCGCACACCGATCACATACACGAAAAGGGCCCTCTGAGCTGGAGCCCCTTACGGAATCGAACCGTAGACCTTCTCCTTACCATGGACCACCAGACGGTCACTGTAAGCGCCGTAGAGGCTCTGAGCGGGCAGAACGCCAGCTGACGCTGGCGAAGACGAGCCCAGAACAGCCCTGAGAGCCTGCGTCTCCCCAAATGCCCCGTGACGATCGACGATTGGCCCCCACTTGGACAGCCCTGGCGTGTGACCGCGCATTCGATCCTCTATCTGTCCACGCCTGCTTGAAGAGCCCCACCTGCGCGTGCGCCGCGCGACCTATCTCACAAAACTGCCTCTACTGGACATCATCGCCTAGCCGGTCGGCAACCAGACGTTGCCGACCGAGCACCGTTAGTAAGGATTGTCATCACCACTCCCCCAGCCTGCGACTCGTCCCAAAGCCGAGGCCAGAAGCGAGCACAGCGCTGCATGCGGGCGGCGTCCCGTACCGGCAAAGTTAAGATCATCTTAGTAAAGGTAAATATGATCTTAACTTTTGCCGGAATCATCCAATCACGGGCTGGCCAGCTCCGGCCGGAGATCGTCATCTGAACGTGACGATCTCAGCCAGCCAGGTGCCAGTCCAGGCGCGTTCGGCGTGATCCGCGCCGCACGCCTCTCACCAGCCCAGACACTGTTGCGTGGTGGTGCTGGTGGGACGTCGTTTTACCATCGGGGTTCTATTGTCTGATCGTTCTAGGCTCGCTATGATCCCTGCAGCGCCATGAGCAATCTCTTACCTTCCGGACGGAACTCGCACTAGGTGGGCAGTGCGGGCGATCCGTCGCGTGCTGCTCTTTGGTGCTGGAAAAGCGCATGGCGCGCTTTGCTTTCCGGGGGCGCGGAGTACTCCCATGGCGGCCACAGGTGGCTGATTGGGGAGGAAAACCCGTATGAAACGCATGCGCTACAAGCTCGTACTACTCCTGTCGCTGCTATCCCTTCCGGCGATGCTCCTGGCCGCTACCGGGGGACCGGCGGCGGCGGCCCCGCAGCGGGGCGCCGCGAGCGCCCGGACGGCAGCGGTTACCTCATCAAACCTCGGGACATTCAAACCGACCTTCGCCGGCCCCGCGGCCACTGGATGCAGCGTCAACTGCTCGCTGCTGACCGGCCCGGTCAACACGCCATCCACCGCGGCGGCAGCCCGGGCCAACGCGGCCAACGCTCAGCAACCGGGAAAACGGGACCAGGCGCACGCCATGCCGCTGCCGGATCCGCGGGCTGCCAATGTCTCCGCGGCCGGACGCAGGCGCCTGGCCCAAACCCCCTCCTTCCCCGTCCCGTCGGTGAGCTGCCAGCCGCTAGGCCGCGGCTGTGACCGGATCAGTACGTCAAAGGGCGGCGCCACTAGCGTGAACGGCCTGAACGCGGTCGACAGCGCGTCGCTGGCCACCAACCCCAACGGCGACATCGAGCCCCCGGATCAGGGCCTGTGCGCCGGAAACGGGTCCGTGGTCGAGACCAACAACATCGGCGAGATCCTGGTCTTCAACACCGCGTTGAAGCGCCAATCCCAGCCGATCCCGCTCGACACGATCATGGGCCTGACCAAGCTGGGATTCAGCAGCGGCGGAGACCCCTCCTGTTTGTATGACTCAGCCAATGGCGGGCACTGGTTCTTCACCGAGATCGTCTCGGCCAGCTCGGAGGCTAATGGCGGCGCGTTCACCGGCTGCTTCGCGGGCGTGGCCAACGCTTGCTCCGAGGGCATCGCGGTATCCGACGGCAACAGCCCGTTCGGTCCCTATCACGTGTACTTCTCTCACGCCGACTACAACCCGGGCGAGCCGGGTTACCCGTCCCTGCTGAACGACTTCGCGAAGATCTCGGTGACCCGGGACGCCTTCATGATGTTCTACGACGAGTTCCCGCTGGTCGGGTCGCTGCCCGGCATCGGCGGCGGTTTCTTCAACGGGGCGCAGGAACTGGCGTTCCGCAAGAGCGCGCTGGAGAACGGCCTCCCCGTCCAGCAGAGCAACGGGCAGCCGAACCCCGCGGTCACGGTGGCGGTCGAGAACATGGGACATATCCCTACCCCGGACGGGACCTGCGCCCGGGACAAGGTGCTGCACCAGGGCGGAATTACCTGCTGGGTGGCCGCGATCCCGGCGCAGCCGGTCGCGGGCCAGTTCGACAACAGCCATGGCGGGACCGGATTCATGCTGGGCTCGCTGGACTTCTACGGGTTCGAAGCCCTGGCGACCTCCGGTGACAACCGGATCGCGGCGTGGGCCTGGACCGGACTGTCGGCCCTCAACAGCAACGGCTGCGCCAGCTGTAACGCCTCCATCCGCTTCCGTGGCCAGCTGTTCTCGGGCGTCAATCGGTACTACGATCCCGAGACGGTCAACACCGGCGGGATCTTCGCCCCGCAGAAGACCGGCCCGATACCGCTTGGCGACGAATGCGGGGCGGCCGGGCTGAGCTCGGAGACCTCCTGCCCGGAGGGCGGGCTCGCCACCAACGGCGACAACCTGACCCAGGTCTCGCAGGCGCAGGGCCAGCTCTGGGCAGCCACCAGCACCCAGCTCGCCCAGACATACACCGGAGCCAACGCGGAAATCCACATGGGCGCGGTCTACTGGGTGGTCGGCACCCACTCGTTCGACCAGACCGGCAAGTTCACCCTGACCAGCCAGGGGTACGTTGCCCTGAGGCATGAAGACCTGGACATGCCGGCCATGGCCGCAACCCCCAGCAGCGGCGGCCGGGCGATCATGCTGTTCACGCTGTCCGGCAACGGCGGCCCAACCGGCGCCGACCACGGCGGCTTCTTCCCCAGCACCGCCTTCGGCCGGCTGACCAGCACCTCCGGGCGCCTGCTCAACTCCACGGTCAACATCGCGGCCCTGGGCCAGTCCCCGCAGGATGGCTTCAGCGAGTACCAGGGCTTCCCGGGCCAGACCCGTCCCCGCTGGGGGGACTACAGCTGGGGATTCTTCCTGCCGGGCACCGGCGGGCGGATCTACTTCGCTAACGAATACATCCAGCACCCCAACTGCACCGGGGCGTCATTCACCTTGACCATCGGTACCTGCGGCGGAACCAGGGACGGTTTCGCCAACTGGGGAACGTCAGTCAACTACGTCACCCCATAACACAATCCGCAGCAAATAACGGATGCCGCACCTCGCACACCACCGCGAGGTGCGGCATCCTAAGCACGAGGCCTGACGGCTCCCGCAGCCCGATGTCCTTGGTTTAGATGGCGGCCTGCAAACTAATGCGTTGCTGAGCGCAAGCTCCTGACGGGCCCTGGGTGGCGCTGAGTCATGCTCGGCAGAGTCATCGCGCAGCGTGCCGGGCCCTGTGCGAGCGTGAGCCCGACGCGGCGAGTCCTGTTGGTGGTCTACGACAGCGCGGCGGTGAACCGACCAGGGTCAGGCTCGGCCAAGGTGCGGGCTACTCAGACATCGAGGTCGTGCTGGTGACCGGGGCCGGGCCGAGATGGCCGAGCCGCCATTCCCCCAATCAGTAGCTCAGCCAATCTGGGCAGGTCAACCCAGAGCAGAAAGAAGCGCAGCTGAGCACCACCGACCAGAAGCGAGCAAAGTGCACTCTCAGTGCTGCGCCGGCAGAGCGGGCTTCGCATCGGTTGGCGACACAGGGCGAGAATCTAGCCCCGAGTCGGCCACAATAATCAAGTGGTATTAGCCACTGGGCTACTGGACGATGAAGGCGGTTATGACGGCGGCGGCGCAGTGGTGTTGCGGACGATCAGCTGAGGCGCAGTGGAGGTGAGTACGGAGCGGCTGCGGCCGTCCATGCGCTCACCGAGCAGCCGGGCGGCCGTCGTACCCAGGTCATGGGCGGCCTGGTCGACGCTGGTCAGGTTGATGGGCGCGCTGGCGGCGAGGGTGGTGTTGTCGTAACCGACCAGTGAGAGGTCGGCCGGAATTCGCAGGCCAAGTTCGTATGCCGCCCGCAGCACTCCCAGGGCAGCGAAGTCGGCTCCGGCGAAGATGGCAGTTGGCGGCCGGGCCGGTCGAGCAGCTCACGCCCGGCTTGGTAGCCGCCCTCCTCGCGAGTGCGGCTGGAAGGGCGTCTGGCAGCTCGACCAGTTCCCCTTCAGGGAAGACTCCGTCGAGGCGGCACGCGAAGGGATCACCACAATGCGGAGCATCCACCGCGCGCTGGACCTGCTCGACGTAGCAGCCCTGCGGGATGCCCAGGCCCGGCAGGATGCCCTGGCAGCGAGCAAAATCGCCCGCCAGGCGCTGTTGAGCTGCGAACCGCGCTAAGGGCAGCACCGTTAAGACACCACATGCACGTGCTCCGGCTGCGTCATCGCTGACCGCCATGCGTGACCGACATGGGACTGTCCCTCGAGGCTCCCAGGCCAACGCACGCTTTATATGTCAAGGGTTATATGTAAATGATCAAGGTCGGCCGATCGCCGGGAAAGCCCGAGGTCAGGTACCTCGTTACGCCAGGTATGACGTGACACGTCACGGCCATGGCGCACTACCGACAAGCGTTCCGCCCGCGACCTCAGCAGACCGCGTGGCTGTCGAAGACGATCTGTAGCTGCATGCTGGCTGGCCCGGTGACTCCTCTCCCGCTATCACGGTCACAAGACGCCGAAGCGGTCATATGCGTCGCGCAGCGTGCTCCCCTGGGCAAGCGCGTCACGCAGCCCATTCTCCTTCTCCGCCTTCTGCTCCGCACGCTGCACAACCTCCGGCCCAAGCCCGGCGGGCACGACCACGACGCCGTCAACGTCGGCGACCACGAGATCACCGGGCTGGACAAGCAGGCCGCCAACGACCGCGGGCTGCCGCCACGCGGTCACCGCGGTCCTGCCCTTACAGTCCAGCGGCAATCCGCCGCGGCACCATACTGGGTAACCCATGCCCATGATGCGGCGCTGGTCACGGCAGTAGCCGTCGATCACGGTCCCGCGGGCGCCGCGGGCGCGGGCCGTGGTCGAGAACAGCTCGCCCCAGCAAGCGGCACGGGCCGAGCCGCCCGCGGCCACCAGCACGACCTCCCCAGGCGCAAGGTCATCGAGTGCGGCGATCTCGCCGGCGTACGGCTCTGCGGAGATCTCCCCGGCTTCAGCGACGAGAAAGGGGTTGGCCCAGCCCGCGACGACCACGTCGGCCGCGCGGGCCACGCCGGCCACGCCGCCTAGCAGGCGGATCGCCGGATCGAGGGTGTGGTCGCGGTGCCCGAGGCCGTCGAGAATGTCCGACACGACCGCCGTATACAGCCGCGCTGCGGCCAGGTCGGGCCGGGCCACGCCCTGGCGGTCCGCGGTCATCGGGTGCCGCCCGGCCGAACCAGGATCTTCAGGTGTTTCTCCGGTTCGTCCCTGAGCAGCTCAAGGCCGCCGCTCACCGCCGCGGTGATGGGGATGCGGTCGGTGACCAGCGGCGCGGCTTGCACGACGCCCCTGCCCATGAGCCCGAGCGCGATGCGGAAGTCGGTGTCCCAAACATGTGAAAGCGAGCCGATGATCGACTTCTCCGCGCCGACGAGGTCCATGGGCAGCACACTGACCGGCCTGGTGCCCAGGCCGAGCAGGACCGCACGGCCGCCTGAACGCAGGGCCCGGACCGCGGCCGCCACGGCGTGCGGACGGCCGGCGCTCTCCACGGCGACATCGGCCTGGAGCACCGCCGCGTCATCCGGCGGCACGGCACGGTCGGCACCCAGGCGGCAGGCCAGGCTCCGCCGGCCCGCGAGTGGCTCGACGACCGTGACGCTGCCTGCCCCAAACGCGCGCGCTGCCTGCACTGCCATCAGCCCAACCGCGCCCGCGCCCACCACCGCGACCTGCTCGCCGGGCCGGAGCATGCCGCGGCGCAAGGCCCGCACCGCGACCGCGAGGGTCTCCACCAGCGGCGCCTCGTCGTCGGCCACCGTGTCAGGCAGCGGGAGGCACATCCGGGCTGGTGCGTTGCACAGTTCCGCAAGGCCGCCGTCGCCGTGCAGGCCAAGCCCGCCAAGCTGCGGGCAGCGGGTGACCTCGCCGCGCCGGCACCAATGGCAGGTGCCGCAGAAGACGATCGTGTCGACCGCGACCCGCTGGCCCGTCTGGGGTTCGGCGACGCCGTCGCCAACCGCCACAACGCGGCCGGCGAACTCGTGGCCGAGAATGATGGGCGCGCGGGCCCCGGTGATCGGGTGCGGCGCGTCGACCGGGATGAACCCCGGGCCACTCAGCCACTCCTCGACGTCGGTGCCGCAGATACCGCACCAGCCCACCCGCAGCTGCACCTCACCTGGCCTGGGCGGCGGAGGCGGTGGCACCTCGTTGACCCGGACCGCGCCTCTGGCATGCCAGCGGACCGCAAGCATGTCACGCCCCACAGCGATCTTCGTTACCAGTCACAGGCCACCTGGTCACACGACGCGTCCGGGTAGTACCGGCGAAGAATACCGCACCCGGGTCGACCTGATCCCAGCTGCCGACCTTAAACCCGGAGTGCGTGAACGAGTCGAATCTGACCTGACCGCGCTATGAGATGCCGGGACCGCAGCGGCTGGCCGACATCCAGGGCTGCGATCGACGCGATCCATTCCGGTCTGCAACGCGGCGAGCTGACCGACGGGCTGATCTTCGACGTGGTCCGCATCCGCGCGTCGTCGGTATCGGGCAGGCCGTAGAAGACCTGTCCGATCGCCGACCGTGGCCCGCGCGCTGGGGCGCCTTTGGTGCCCTAGCGGTTCTCCGCCACGAACTGGCTGGTGGTGAACGACGCGCCAGCCGGATCGGCCAGGACGGCGAATCGCACCCACGGCGCGTTCTGTGGCTCGGCGAGGACCGAGCCTCCGAGTTCGCGCGCTCGCGCAGCGATCGCATCCACGTCGTCGACGGCGAAGGTCACGCTCCAGTGCGCTGGGCCACCTTCGCGGGGCAAGATCGTCGCCACGACGTTCTCGAAGCCTTCGGGTGCGCCCATCTGCTTCATCCCCGCGCGCATGCCGGGGTTGAGCTCCTCGAGATGGTCGCCGTAGCCCGGCAGAGCCCACATCGGCGAGCCGGCGTCGATGGTGGTCCAGCCGAACATCGCGCCGTAGAAGGCCCGTGCGGCCTCGACATCGTCGGTGTGCAGGTTGTTGAAGTTCACAGCGCCATGCTCGTTGACTGCCGCCGAGCCGCGGTGCGATCGGGGCTGCCATACGTAAAAGACTGCGCCCTCGGGATCGGCGAACACGCCCATCCGCCCCGCGTCAAATACGTCGAAGGGCTCGGAGAGCACCCGCCCGCCCGCCTCGCGCACCCGGGCTGCGGCGTTGTCAGCGGACTCGACGCGGATGTAGGTATTCCACATGGCCTGCGGTGCTGCGCCGGGGGGCGGCGAGGAGATCGCGGCCACGTCCCGGCCGTCGATGCGGGCCATGTAGTAGTGAGCTCCCGCGTCGGGGGGCATCGCGTCCTCGGTCTGCCACCCGAAGAGCCCGGTGTAAAACCGGGCGGCGTCGGCGGGGTCGGGCTGGTTGGTGTCGACCCAGCACGGCACCCCGGCTGGGTAATCCTCGCGCGTGCTCATCACGGCAGCCTACAGCGGCCCACACCGAGCCTCCCGGCAGCGAGGCGCCTGATCCGCGCTTGATGTGCCCGGTCCGGCTCTGCACTGGCCTCCAGGCTGGAGCTTCCGCGCTGTGTGCCGTGGTGGCTCACGGCGTCTGAGGGCCGGTACCACGCTGGTCCCGGACGATGGCTACCGCCTGCTGCTGGGTGAGCCCGGAGCCGGCGCAGAACGCCCGATCGAACCGGGCAGCGCCCAGCGTGTGGCGGACCTGGGCCACCAGCTCGGCCTCCAATTTCCGCAGATGCGGCCACGCCGATAGGCCGACCCGGCGGCGCAGGCCCTCGGCTGCGCCTTCCAGCAGCGCCGCCCGGCCCGGGTCGCCGTCTGCGAACGCCAGCCAGGCGTACCCGGCCAGGCACAGGGTCACGAACGGGGTGCTGCGGGCCGCCAGGCTCAGGTCCAGCGCCTCCTCCAGCAGCGGCCGGGCCTCGTCGAGGCTGCCGCGCACGACATCTAGGATGCCCAGCTGGACCCGGGCACCAGCGGCGAGCCAGTCACCGCGGACTCGCTCCGCCAGGTCACGCACCTCACGCAGGTGACGCAGCGCGTCATCGTAGCGGCCCAGCGCCGTGTCCAGCGCGCCGGCGGTGAACGCGGCCATCGCCGTGAAGACAGGCTCGTCCTGGCCGCGGAACTCCTCCAGCGAGGCCGCCGCCTCCCGCAGCGCCCCGCCGTAGTCGCCGGCGACCGGCGAGGTCCACGCCATCGCCAGCCGGGCCACCGCGTGCAGGAAGGGATCCTGGATCCCGGGCAGCAGCGGCGCCAGCTGCTGGCGGGCCGCCAGCGCCGCCGCGTCGTCCCCGATGTCGCCGGCGAGCACCGCCGCCGCCCAGGCCAGCTCGGCCCGGGCCTGCGGGTCCAGCATGCCAAAGCCCGGCAGCAGCTGCTCCACCCAGGACCAGGCCTCGCGCCCGAGGTCCCGCTGCGACCAGAACAGATACAGGACCCGGAACAGGTGCGGCAACCGCCCGCGGTCATGCGCCAGGTACCAGCGCACCGCAGCGGCCAGGTTGCCCGCCTCGGCGTCCAGCCGCTCCAGCCACTCGCCCCGGCCGGGGCCGCGCAGCGGCCGGTCGGCCTGCTCGGCCAGCGCCCGGTAGAAGCCAGCGTGCCTGCGCCCGGTCTCGGCGGCGTCGGGCCGGGCCGCCAGCCGCTCGGCCACGAACTCGCGGACGGTCGCCAGCATCCGCGACCGGGGCCCGAGCTCGGTACTGTCGATAGCGACCAGGCTGTGCCGGGCCAGCGCCTCACACAACTCCAGCGCCCGGTCCTCCTCCAGGCCCGCTACCCGGGCGGCCGCCTGGATGGTCCAGCCGCCGGTGAACACCGCCGTGACCTCCAGCAGCGAACGCTCGTCGTCCTCCAAGAGGCCGACGCTCCACTCCACGGTCGCCCGCAGGGTCCGCTGCCGCTCAGGGAGATCCACCGCGCCGGTCCCGAGCGCGTCCAGCGAGGCCGCCAGCCGGGCCAGCAGCGCAGCCGGGTCCAGCAGCCTGGTGCGGGCGGCGGCCAGCTCGATCGCCAGCGGCAGGCCCTCCAGCCGCCGGCAGATCTCGGTCACCGCCGCCGCGTTGCCCTCGGTCAGCGCAAAGCCGGGGCGCACCGCGCGGGCCCGGTCCACGAACAGCGCCACCGCCGGCGAGGCTGCCACCTCCGCGACCGAGGCGATGCCCCGATCTGCCGGCAACGCCAGCGGCGGCACCGGGTACTCCCGCTCGGCCCGCAACCCCAGCACCGTGCGGCTGGTGGCCAGCATCGCCACCCCCGGGCAGCGGGCCAGCAACTCGCCCAGGTCCGGGGCAACCTGGACCACCTGCTCCAGGTTGTCCAGGACCAGCAGCCACGCGCCGTCGCCGAACGTCTCGGCCAGCGCCTCCAGCGGCGCGCCGACGCCGGCGAGGTCGGCGCCCGCGGCCCGGCCGACGGCGGCCAGGACCTGCCCCGAGTCGGTGACCGAATCCAGCGGCACGAAGGCGGTGCCCGCGCCGAACCGGTCTCGCAGCCGCTCGCCCACCGCCAGCCCCAGCCGGGTCTTGCCGACCCCGCCCGGCCCCGTCAGCGTCACCAGCCGCACCTCAGGACGCTCGAGCAGCCCGGCCACCTCGCCGACGGCCCCCTCCCGCCCCAGCAGCGACGTCGTGCTCACCGGCAGCGGGCGGGGGCCGCGGGCGTTCGGCTGCGGCGGCACCGCGGCCGCGGCCTGGCCGGCCGCGGCGGCGAACCGCTCACTCAGCAGCACCGCCAGGTCATCACGCACCAGCCGGCCCAGCTCGGCGGGGGTGCGGAAATGCCGGTACGACGCCGAGGCGTCAACCTGGATGCGGGCCAGCAGATCACCCAGGCGAGGGTCGCGGTCGGCCGCCGGCGCCTTGACATACAGCAGCCGGGGCAGCGCACCGGACAGGTCGAACTCCTCCTCCAGGCCGGAAACCTGCATGCCCGGGGCGGGCTGCCCGTACCGCTGCCAGTACAGCCCGATGAACACGTCGCTTTGCGCCAGGTACTGCTGGTACACCTCCTGCGGCGGGTACGGCCGGGCCCCGAGCTCAAACATCACCGGAGTCAGGCGCAGCGCCTCGATCGCGCGCGAGACCGCCCGCCGCTCGTCGGCTAGCTCGCCCAGCGTGGAACTCACGAACACCCGCAGCCGCCGGTCAGGAGTGCGGATGACTGGCTCACCCCGCAGCCCTTGGCTCACCGATCGCCCCTGAGCCGGTCCACCACGCAAGTCTGCAACCAGCCATCCCGGCCAGCAAGCCCGCATAAGCACCCAATCCGTCAGCCAGCACCGGCTAGCGCAGGCGACTAAGTCTCGGCGCGGAGCTATCAGGGCCGCAGTCCCGGCCATCAGCTCAACGGCGGCTCGAACCGCCGTTGACGCGCGAGTCCCGACCATGGACCACCAGGAGGTCGCTGTGAGCGCTGTAGAGCCTCTGAGCAGGGAAGACGCTAGCTCACGCCAGCGGAGGCTGGCCGCAGCGCCAGGGGCTATGCACTTTGGCGCTTCTAGCGCCATAATGGCGCCATGACGAGCATCCAGATCAAGGACGTGCCTGAGCGGACGCATGCGATCCTCCGCCAGCGCGCGGCCGCCGCCCATCAGTCTCTCCAGGAATACCTGCGGAGCCGGCTGCATCCAGGACGCAGACGAGCCGACCCTGGAGGAGGTCCTCGAGCGCGCCGGTGGCCGATCCGGCGGATCGGTCCCGCTCGATGACGCCGTAGCCGCGATCCGCGACGACCGTGATCGTCGCTGACGCCAGCGTCCTGGTCGTCGCCCTGGCCGATGACGGACCCGATGGGGACCAGGCCCGGTCCCGGCTGCATGGAGAGCGGCTGACCGTGCCCGAACTGGCCGACCTGGAGGTCGCATCCGTACTACGGCGGCAGATGAAAGCAGGCGCCCTCGACGTCCGGCGAGCCCGTCTCGCCCTCGACGACCTGGCCGCACTGCCCGCCCGCCGGGCACCGCACCGCCCCCTGCTTCCCCGCTGCTGGGAACTACGGAACAACCTCACCAGTTACGACGCGGCCTACGTAGCCCTCGCCGAAGCCATGAACACCACCCTGCTGACCGGCGACCGGAAGCTCGCGAGGGCCCCCGGACCCCAATGCCCCATCGAAGTCTTCCAGCCCGCACCCTGACCACTCCGAAACCTCCGACCACCACGAACTGACCGAAGAGCCCTTAACGATCTTGCCCCCTGGCATCACAGCTAGCGGAGTCCCCGCCCAAGCCGATACCTGTCCCTCGCGGCCGCGATATTGCGGCTCGTCGATCGCGCGGAAGGAACGCTTCCCGAACCCGGAACCACTCCCCCACTCGCGCGGCACACCCCGGCCCAGGTCACGGACGTGGTCTGCGCCGGCCTACATCAAGAAACTGCCCGGTCAAGAAACTGCCCCCAGGGGGCAGTTTCGGGTCTCTTAGCCGCAGATCGCATCTACGAATAACCTCTTTGAGCTGGAGCCCCCTTACACCAGCGCCAGGTCCCGCTCGCGGGCCAGCCGCACCAGCTTCCTCGCAGCCTCGGCTTCAGCAGATACCTCAGCGGGCTGCTTCTTGGTGGTCACGCCGTCCAGGGCCGCGGTCACGGCACCTCTCCCGCCAGCCCCGCAGGTCTGGCGGGATCAGGCCGGAAACCCCTTAGATCCCCAGGCCAGGACGCGCCGCCGCGGGCGCGCCCTTGACGGTGATCTTGCGCGGTGTAGCCGGCACCGGGAGAACGTGGCCAGCTTCGCCGTCGGCAACGAGCCGGACTGGTATGCGACGGGATCAACCTGACCGCCTACTGCGTCGGCGGAACGGGCGAGGACTACGTCACCGTCATCAACAAGTCACACGGCGCGGACGCCAGGGACGCTGCGGTCAGGATCCAGAGCGGCGGCTGACGCACCCACCGCGCATATGGCGATGGCTATGCGCCAGTTGGGGCACTTGTTGTTGCTCCGGGGATCGCTGCTCCGACGTGACGAGTCAGCGGTACGCACCCAGCGAGCGCAGGGTGCGGCCGAGCCATCCCAGCATCAGCTGTTCGTCGGCCTCGTTCAAGCCAAGCCGGTTCGCGTGCAGGTGAACCAGGCTTGGCGCGAGCTCGTCAACGGGCAGCAGGCCGCTCCCAGCGCGGTACCGGTCGTGAAGCCGGGTGACGAGTGGTGCCAGCGCCACCCGCCGGCTGGCCAGTGTGTCTCGCACACGCTGCCAGTACACGCCGGGCAGCTGGCCGCCACCCGCATCGGGTACTGGAGCGTCGGACTCAAGCGCGGTCATCAGCGCGCGGAGGCGGGCTTGGCGCTGGCGAAATGAGGCACCAGACTGCGCCGCCGGGCCAGCCATCTTCTTGCATAGGCGAGCTTGCTCGGATGGATCGTCGACGAGCGATGCCAGCAGGTCCGAGGTGCTCAGCACCGCCAGCTCCATCCAGTCCAGCGGCACCGCAGATACGCCGCGACCGTTGCCGTGTACCAGCAGGGACCGGACGGCGCGACTATCCGCGCAGGCAATGCTCTCGCATATCGCCGTTGTGGCCGGTCCTCCATAGCGTTCCAGTTCTCGCTCATAGGTCTGGAGAGCCAACCGGGTGCGGGAACCATCAGCGATGGACAGTGCGCTCCACTCGGCTAGTGCAGGCAGCACCCGGCCGGTGAGTATCTTGCCGTCACCGTGGAGCCGGAGTCGAAGCTGCGGCTCTGGATCGCTGTAGCGGACGAAGAACCAGCCATCGGCATCGCCCTGCTCGACACAGCGCTCAGCCAGCGCGCCCAGCGATCCGGCGAGCAGGGCGTCCTCGTTGGCGCGGGGGCCGCTCAAGATCACGTAGAGCCAGTCGGATCCTGGGGGGCGGAGCCGGTCCTGTCCATTCCAGTGCGGTGGCACCGCCTGGCGCGTCCCACGCGCTGGTCCCGCCGCGTCAGGACCGTGGCTGGCACCTGGGCCGGCGCGCCCGGGTTTGCTCGACTTCCGCACAAGGGGCACAACCAGCTCGACCATGTGCAGGCCGCGTGGTCCGGGAAGCCACGCGTCCTCAAGCCCGGGCGACCCCTCCTGCAGCACGGCCGATCGCTGGCCGGAGCGGTTCAGCGTGGCCCGTAGCTGCTCGCGATGGGTCTCTTCGTCCAGATCGAGCAGGAGCCTGTTATCGGCTGACGTGAGGTACACGTGCCGGGGCATGTGCCACCGCGACCGCCAGTCGGCCAGCCAGTCCCCGAACCGCGCAGGCTCAGCGCTCGCGTCGTTGGTCGCGGTCAGGTCCAGCCGCCACTGGGCCGGGCAAAGTACTACCCGCCCAGTTCGCACGCGGGGCAGAAACGGCATCGTGGACAGCGGCCCCCAGTCGAATGGGGCCAGGTTGGTCACGCCGTCCGAGGCCAGCTCGGTGAGATGCTGGCCCAGCGGAGGATAGGCCGCGGAATTGAGCATGTGCCCGGTGGTGAGGCTCAGCTCGCATCCGGCTCGCCCCCAGCACAGCCGCAGCCGTCCATCGCGGAGCATCACGGACAGCTCGTCGACGTGGATCACCGCGTCAGGCGGGAGACTGGGCGCCGTCCCGACCGGGACCTCGCACGGACGGACCAGCGGCCGGATCGCAACGTTCGCCGACCGGGCCCGGGCTGGCCAGCAGACAAGCTCGGCCATCAAGCCCCGCCCGGCGCTCTCAGCGTCGGCAGCCTCCTGCAGCAGGGCATGGGCGGGGGCGCCGAGCAAATCTGCGAACCGGCCCAGTCCCCGGCCCGCTGCCGTTGCGCCCAAATTGGGCCCGATCACCACCTGGTAGTCACCCCGGTCCACGGCGGCGGCGCTGCGAGCCGCAACGAAGACGCTGAGCTCCAGGGACGGCGCGATCTGCGCCCGGTCAGGGCTCCAGGTAGTCAGCTGAGCGATGAGGTCAGGGGTGAGCACCAGCTCGCCGCAACTGTCCCGGATCGACGCAGCCACCAGTCGCTGCAGCAACTCGGCCCGGGCCCGCGCCTGGCGAGCGCCTTGTGCTGGGAGGTGTTCCATGCCGTGGCCGGGCGGCCCAAGGCCGAAGCGGGGGTCGAGCAGTTCGGTCAGCGGTACCCTCCGGTCGTTGCCATAGCGGCGGTGAAATGCGGCCCGGTACCCGGCGAGCCGCCCGGAATGAGGCGCTGGGTGCAGCCGGAGCAGGACATCGACGGCGCCCGTCACCTCCTCGGCGATCTGCCGGCTACCCCCCCGTGCAGCAGCGGCAAGGCCGAGTCCACCTGGAGCGTGTCGCCGCGTCCGGCGGCCTGCCCGGCCCCGAGCGACTCGGCAAGCTCACGCATCTGGCCGCGAAGGGCGGTCAGCGCGGTGGCCGCCGGCCCGGCCGCGGCCATCCGCGCGCATTCCGAGCCAATGACGTTGAGCCGAGCGGTGGTGCGGGCTGCGGCGGGTACGGTGCCCAGCTGGCCGATCACGTGGCCGAGTGGATCACTGGTCAGCGACGGGTGCAGGGCAGGCAGCAAGAGCCGGTGGTCACAAAGCTCAGCGAGCAGCTGGTCGGCCTGGCCCGGAGCAGCGCGGGGCCAGAAAGTGAGTATGTCCTGCTTCAGTTCTTCCAGCCGGGCACCCGCCCGCGCTTGCAGGAGAACACGCCGGACTATGGGGGTGGCGCGCACCGAGAGATCGGCGGCGTCCTGCCTGCCGCCAGGGCCGAGGCCACTGAGATATATCCGGCCGTCTTTCTCGAGGGCGCAGGTATTGGCGAAGACCCTGAGCCCGGGCCGGCAGTCAGGGTCCTGGGCCAGCCGCTGGGTAATGGCGGCCAGCCATCCCATGTCCGGGCGGATCCCGGTTGGCCAGGGGCCCGGGGCAATGCGCAGACTGGTGCGGTCCGCCCAGTGGCCGATGGCGGCCGCGGCGAAGCCCCCGAACGGAGTTGGCCGCAGGCACGCCCGGATGAGATAACGCTGCAGTGCGGCGAGGGCCCGGGGGGATGACCGGGTAATGCCACCCGGCAGTGACAGCGCGGCAGCCAGATCGGGGCTAGCCACCGTCACCGCGAACTGGACAGCCGGGTCGGCCCACGCTCGGGCCGCGGCTCCCGCGCCGCTACCCAGCCGCTGGTAGTCCGCCGCAGGCAGCAGCGGGGCGCGTACCACGAGGCCGCTGAGCGGCCGGTACAGGCTACGATCGCGTGCCTGCCCACCGCCCCGCGGCTGGGACCGGCGCCGGTCAGTGGAAGCGGCAGGTGGCGTCATGCGAGCAGGAACACCCGATCCCAGGGCGGCGTCGCGGCCGGGAGCGACGCAGTGCGGGTTTCGGGCAGCGGGTGCAGGGCGAGCGCGATGCCCGCGGTTCCTTCCAGCAGGCCGGGCTGGTCGGTCAGGGCACCATCAGGGTCGGGGATGCGGACCCCAAAGGGCGCCACCGGATCAAACCGGGCCGCCAACCGCGTGGCCAGCCGGTTGGCGGCGGCGGCAATCGCCGGGTCGGCCAGGTCGGCCGCGAACCGGCGCAGTACCTGCAGCAGTCCAGCCTCACCGTGACAGAAGCCGGGGCTGCTCAGTTGCCAGTCGGCCGGGGGCCGGCTCGCTACCGCGCGGATCGCGCGGACCGCAAGATCCTGCCACTGGCGCTCGGCCACCGCCCGGCCCGCCAGCCACAGGCTGCGGACCACCCCGGGGGTCCCGTAGCACCACGCCGCCCGGCCCGGTCGCTGGCGCGATGCGGCCGGCGGCGGCTGGATGGCGTCCAGCCCGACACCATCGGGCCAGTCCGGTTCCCGGGCGGTCCCGGTCTGGTTGGCGGCCAGCCAGCTGGCCGCGGCGTGGATCGCGTCGGCGGCACCGGGCACCCGCAGGCCGGTGAGCAGCGCCAGCGACAGGAGGGCGAGGGGCCCGGGCGCTCCGTGGGCCAGGCCGCAGTTATGCAGGCCGCGGGGGAAGCTTTGCCGCAACGGTCCGGAGGTGAGGTGGGCCGGAGTATGCCAGCGCCAGGGCTGGCCGGGCGCGGCCAGCAGCCCGGCCAGCCCCCCGAGGACGCTTTCCAGCATCGCCGCGGTCATCGCGGCACGGTGCCGTTCACTCGACGTGGCGCCTGGCTGGCCGAGCTGCGCCTGGTGCCGGCTGAGCAGGTAGACGCCCGTCCCGGTCAGCCCGGACACCAGGTCGAACTCGCTGACCCGGCACCCGGATGGGGCCAGCCGCTGCAGCGCCCCATCCAGCCGGGCCCCGATGGCCTCGTCCACCTGCCGCAGTACCCGTTCGTACCGTGGGCGGCCAGCGGCCAGGAGGACCGCGGCGAAGCCCACCCCGGCCACCCCGGAGAACAGTGAGCTGTCGTGCGGGCTGACGGCAGCAACCGCAGCGGCCAGGTGCTGGTGACCAACGCGGTCCCAGCCCGCACCGGGGAAAGCCTGGTCCAAGGTAGCGCAGAGCAGGGCGGCACCCGGATGGCCCCGGGCCAGGCTCTCCGGCCGCCATGCCAGCCCGCCCGGCGCCAGCGGGGAACTGTGGGTGGCGGCCGCCAGCAGCCGCGGGTCGGCCACCCGCCGGGCCATTTGCCCGGATACTGTGCTGGCGGTCATCGAGGCGGCGGCGCGATGACCGCCTGGCTTCGCGGGCGCCGGCTGGCTCACGGCGTCTGGCAGCCGGACCGGCAGGTGAAGCAGTGCGTCCCGGCACACGTCGCGCCGCACGTGTCGAAGTCGGCGCAGGTCCCGTGGCAGGTTTCGGCACAGGTGCTGTGGCAGGTGGCCGCGCAGGTCGCCGGGCAGGTCGCGGGGCAGGTGCCGTGGCAGGTTCCGGGACAGGTGGCCGCGTGGGTATCGCAGGTCTCGCCGGGCTCCTCGCGCGCGGTCGGCAGGTAGCCGAACTCAGCGGCGCCTCGATCGAGCTCTCCCCAGCGGACATCGAGATCGAACTCGTCCGGCTCGAACAGCCACGGATCCTCTGACGGCAGCGCGGGCCCGGGGTGGTACTCGGCCGGCCGGGTCACGGCTGGGACCCGGGTCCGGCGGGGGGCCCAGCAGGCCCGGCCGCCATCTGCTGCTCGAGCTCGGTGAGCCGGTCACCCAGGGCCGAGGTGGTGGCCAGCAGCTCATGGACTGCTCCGAGCAGCACCCCGGACAGTCCCGCGTAGTCCACTGCTTTCAGGCCGTCGGGTTCCATGTCCAGGACCAGCTCAGGAAAGGCCTCCTGCACTTCCTGGGCCAGCACGCCAATCTGCCGCTGCCGGGGACCGGCCGCCTGGGCGGGCCGGTAGCGCACGGCGCGGACCCCGGCCAGGCGGCCCAGGACGTCAGAGAGCGGCGTGACGTCGCTCTTGAGCCGCAGGTCCGACGGATTGCAGAACTGCTGGGCGCACACGGTGCCGTGCACGTCAAGCGTGAATGCGGGCGCGGTGGTGCCGATCCCGACCTTCCCGCCTGGCTGCAGGAAGAGCCGTCCGTCGGCGACACCCGTTTCCGCGAAGTTCAGGCCACGCTGACCGCCCGTGTTCTGGTTCACATGCCAGCGGGTGAGACCACCTGCGTCCTCAAAGCTGATCAGCTCCTCTGAGCCGCTGATGCCCCGGATCCCGACCGCATTTCGCGGGGTGGGCGTGCCGACGCCGAGCTGCGCTGGCTCGGCGGTGCCGGACAGGGCCAGCACGCCACCGGACCCCGCCGTCACGGTGACGGTGCTTCCGAGCTGGATCGAGCCCGTGCTCACCGTGGAGGTGCTGCCGTCCAGGCTGATCCGGTCGGTGCCGTCACTGTCCCGGACGGTCAGCCGGTCGGCGGTTACCGCAGCTGTCCCGGCGGCTGGCCCGGTGCCCAGCGAGACCCCGGACTGCGCGCCGCCGAGCTGCAGGGTGCCCGCGTTCACCGTGGACGTAATGGCGTCCAGCTGGATGGCGTGGCTGCCCTGGGCGTCCGACGCGGCCTGCACCGACAGCTGGTCCGCGGTCACGCTGACGCCGGAGCCAGGTCCCTGGCCCGCGGCCAGTTCCAGCGTGCCCGCCGGATCGCTCACCGCCAGCCGCAGCGTGCTGGGGTCGGATGCGATCAGCTGGCCGGCGGTGGCGTCGCCGACTGACAGCCCGGCCGCCGTGCTGGTCAGCCCGGCGGAGCCAAACGTGACCGCAGTCACCTGGGTGAACGGGTGACGTCGGCCCGGTCCGGCCGTGCTGTCCGGCTGTGCCCCCGCGGTCAGGGCGGTGACCAGGCCGTTGCTGTCCAGGGTGACCTGGGCCAGGATCACCTGGCTGCCATCGTCGGCGAAGCCGGCCACCGCGGCCAGCCGCAGCCACGGGGCGTGCAGCAGGACTGGCGCGCTGCCCGCCTCGCTGTCCCGGACCACCTCGAGCCAGGTCAGGGTCAGCAGGCAGGCACCGCTCTGGCCGGCCGTGCTGAGGGTCACGCCGCTGCTGGCGACCAGCACGACGGTCACGTTCTGGGTCTGGGTCAGGTCGGGGGCCGGGTCGAGCACCGCGGATCCGCCGCCCGCGAGCGCGATGATATGACCCGCCTGGTCCAGGGCCAGGCCCGGGGAGATCGCCAGGGCCGCCTGGCCGGTCACCGCGCTGACGGTGAGCCCCTCCACGACACCCGGGGTATAGAAGCCGGAAGCCTGCATCTGGGCGAGGGGCAGCAGATAGCTCTCCATGTCGGTGAGGCTCTCGCCGTGGGCCGTGTCACCGGTGCGGACGGTGCCGGTGCTGGTGTTCCAGTACTCGGTGCGGATCAAGGGCAGGCTGGTCATGGACGCTCCCAGAGCTGGACGGTGGGTATCAGGTGCCCGGCGGCCCGCGTCACGGCACCGTCAGCACGCTGGGCTGGCTGTCGCCGTGCGGGCCGCGGACGGCTGCGGCCGGGCCGGTGCCTGGGACCGCGGTGTCCGGGACCGCCGGGTGCGGGACCGCCGAGTGCGGGACCGCGGTGTCCGGGACTGCCGCCTCCGGGGCGGCCCCGGCTTCCGGCGCGGCGCTCAGCACCTCCTCCAGGACCAGGATGGCGCCGGCGATGCGCAGCATGGTTTCCCGGAGCGCCATCTCGCGCCGGGCCAGGTCGCGCAGTTGCTCCTCGCCGGCCTGGTACTCCTCTTTCAGCGCGGCCAGCCGCGCCTGAACCTGAACGATCACAGCTCTCACTCTCCTGGGTGTTCGGTCATCCCGGCCGGGCCGGCCAGGACGCTCCGGTCCGAGGGCTGACCATGCAGCTCGGGATGCAGGAAGCGGTCCCGCTCACCGTCCGGCTTGTCCTCCTCGACCGGGATCCGGTGCGCTTGGGCCCACTTGTCCTGGCGCACGCCGGTCACCTGCCAGCACACCGTGACCCCTGGCCGGTCGGTGCGGATCGAGAAGGTGTTCCCGCGGACCGGGCCGTCCACGGTGGCCAGCGCCAGCGCGCCCACCGGGGTGAGCTGGAAGCGGTGATCGCGGTTGAGCGCCTCGAAGAAGTCCGGGAGGTCGACGGTGGCCGTGCCGTCGTCGCCGGTGATGGCGGTACCGGCGTAGACGTTCAGCATGTCGGGCGATTCGACAAAAGAATGAGACAGGTACTTGCCGGCCGGGTCGGCCGGATGGTCGATCCGGAAGCCGCCCCCGCCCTTCCGGATGGTGCCGCCGACGGTCAGGTCGCTCGTGACCTGGACCCGTCCGTTGAATGAGCCGGCCTGGACGGAGCCGGCCGCAAATACGCCGTACTGCTGGCCCTCGCCCTGCAGGCCGATGTAGCCGATCCCGTGCACGCCGATGGTGCCCACGGCACCGCCCGCCCGGCCCGTGATGGCGGTGCCGGGGCCCTCCACATCCAGCGAACACTGCGGCGTCTGGGTATTGATGCCGACGCTGTCCGCCCCGTCGAAGGACACGACACCGCCGCCGCTGCGGATGAACAGGACACCGCCGCCGGTGTCACCAATCCGCGAGCCGAACAGGGACAGCGTGGACGGGCCGTTGGGCTGGCCGAAGTTGTTGTCGAACTGCACCTCGCCGGTCGCGGTGTCCAGAGTCAGGCCCCAGCCGGCCCCGTTGGCGCCGTAGAAGCCGACCCGCTCATCGTCCAGCATGCCGACGAACGCGATGTCGCCCGGGCCGCGCTGCTGGAACCAGATCCCGGCGGACTGATCAGACGGGTTCGACGGGTTCGGATCCTGCTGCACCCGCATCCGCCGGCCGACGGTCAGCCCTGTTCCGTCGCCGGGGACCTCGCTGGACACGGTGAGCTGATCGGAACCGGACCACAGCCGCGCCGTGCCGTCCAGGGCGTACCAGATCCACCGTTCGCCGTGGGCCGGGTTGTCCACAATGCTCGGGACCGCGCGGTCGGCGAAGGAGAACCCCCCGCCCGCGCCGCCGCTGTGCACCTCCGAGCCCTCGACGTGCAAGATCCGCCCGGCCTGCCCGGCGGGGACGCCGATACCCACATTCCCGGTCGGGTCGATCACGAGGCGGTCGGCTTCCGCGGTCGCGTCGGTGAAGAGCCAGCTACCGCCCGGGTCAGTGGACATCTGGTAGGTCCGCAGCGGGATGAGCGACAACAGCCGCAGCGCGGACAACGCGGAGAGGGAGCCGGACAGCGTCACGTCGCCGGCCTGCCCGTCAATCGTGAGCGCCGTGATCGGCGCGGCCTGGGACAGGAGTGAGAGCGCCACGCTCCCGTCCTGGCTCACGGTTAGCTCGGCTGCGGCCTGGTCGCCGACGGCCTGGCTGCCCGCGGCCGGCGCGGTCCCGGTCTGCAGCCGGGGCACCCGGAGTTCGAGACGGCCCGCGGCTACCCCCACGGGGCGCCGCGCGCCAGCGGACAGGCTCGCGAGATTGCCTGCCCCGTCCAGCTGCACCGCCGCGAGCACGACCTGGCCGCCGTCGTCGGCGAAGCCGGCCGCCGGGAGCAGCCGCAGCCAGGGCGCGTGCAGCAGCACGGGCGCGTTAGCGAGACTGCTGTCGGCCTCAACCTCCCGCCAGGTGAGGGTCAGCAGGCTGGCGGCGGCCGCGCCTGCGGTCGGCAGGGTGACGCCGGCCGCGCCGACGGGCACGGTCGGCACGTCCGACACCTGCGCCGGGTCCACGGCTGGGTCGACGATCACCGTGCCGCCGGCGGCCAGCACGATGAGCCGGCCGACGCTATCCAGGGCGGTGCCCGGCGTCACGGTCAGGCCCGGCGCCCCGGCCGACCCTTGCACGGCCAGCCCGTCGGCAACTCCCCAGGAATACAGCCCGGCGTCGCGGGCCCGGTCCAGGGGCAGCAGGTAGCTCTCCATGTCGGTGAGGCTCTCGCCGTGCCCGGTGGGCCCGGTGCGCACGGTGCCGGTGGCGATGTTCCAGTACTCCGTGCGCAACACCGCGCCGTCAGTCATGAACGCTCCTTTACCGCGGGCTATTGGTGCCCGCCGCTAGAAGATTGAGGTGATCAGGTTCCATTTCGTGTGGGCCGGTTTCTGGTCCTCGATGATGCTGCTGAGGTTGCCGACGGCCTGGCTCAGTACCAGCTGGCGGGCTGGCTGGTCCGGCGGCAGCCGGGAGTCAGCGAAGTGGATGACCACATCGAACTCGAACGGCCGCACCCGGGAGGAGTAGGCCTGCAGGCCAGCCACCTCCGGCTGACCGGGGTCGCAGACCACGAGGCGGCCCCCGGCGGCCGCCAGGCCAGTCGGGTAGACGAACGGCGCAGGCCCGGTGATCCGGGCCGCCGACGGTGCGGCGGCGTCCAGGTCGACCTGGAAGATGCCCGCGTCCTGGGCGACGACGCAGATGAACGGGTTGTCGGACGGGGAGAACGGCTTCACCCCCGCGTCGAGGACGTAGAGCTGCCCGTCGCTGGTCCGGGCGATGCCCGTCGGCGCGGCCAGCGGGTTGCCCGCGGGCAGCAGCGCCGTCTCGGTCCAGGCCGCCGTCCTGCGGTCGAACTCGCACCAGGTTGCCCGGGAACCCGGCGGAGGTGGCCGGAGCCTGGTCGCCGCCGTCGCCGATCAGCAAGGTGCCGTCCGGCTCCGCCACGAGCGACAGCGGCTCGGTGACGGTGTGCAGTGCGGTCCGGGTCACGGTCAGCGGGGCCGGCTGGATGGTGATGATCTGGGCCGCGGCGGGCTCGGGCGGCTGCGGCCCGCGGTCCAGGACCAGCAGGTTGCCGTTACCCGGGTCAACGGCCATGGCCACCGGCCACAGTGCCGCGCCCGGCGTGGCCAGCGAGGCGGCCTGCACCGCCGGGCTGGCCGGGAACGGCGCGGGGATCGCATAGAGGCGCCCGGGGCGGTCTAGCACGTAGAGCGTTTCCGGCGCTGGTCCCTGCGCGGGCCGCACGGCCAGGGCCACGACGCTGGTGAGCGGGAGCGTGCCCGCCGCGACCGGCTGTGGGCGGGGCGGGGCCCCGGCCAGGTCGTAGCGGCCCACCTGGTCCAGGTGCCACACGCAGTTCGTCAGCGGTATCGGCACGCCGGCCGGTACCGCGGTGTCGCCGACCAGCAGGCTGCCGTCCGAGCTCACCGCCACGCACCATGGCCGGGTCATGCCTGGCACGCTGACCGTGCTGCCCAGTACCGCTGGTCCCTGCGAGACCAGGCCGGTCACGGCCGCGACGCCGCCGGCGGCCGGGTCCACGGAGAGCAGCCGGATACCCTCGTCGAGGGCGACCCGGGGCCGCGTGCTGCCCACCGCGTACAGGCTGAGATAGGTGCCCAGCCCGGCCTTGGTGCCGCGCTGACGGTAGATCCGGGCGATCTCCGCGGTGACCTTGCGCCGCTGGTATTCATCCCAGAGCTGGCTGCCCTGCAGCTCCGGGAACTCCAGGGCAACCCACGAGGCCAGCCAGGGCAGGAAGTCGCCCGGTGCGGTCCAGGGATCGAACAGCCGGTCCATGCGGGCGATCTGGGCGGTGATCGCGTCGTGCGCGCTGACGCCATCGGGGATGCCCGTGAGGATCTTCTCGAAGATGCGCAGCATGGCGCCGAGAGAGAACTGCGGTGCGGCTGGCTCGTCCTGCCATAGCACCGGCGGCAGGTACTTCAGGTAGCTGCTCGGCTCGGTCATGCTGCCCGCCTCCCCACGGGCCCGTCCAGCGCGCTCACATCGGCGTCACAGTGAACGTGATCTGGTGCATGGCGTCCGCGGCCGGGCACACCAGCTCGTAGTCGGCGACCCGTACCGAGGCCCCGAACGCGGAGAGCGGGAACGGCCGCTCGGTGGCGTTCCAGTTGCCGGCGGTCCCGGTGGGGTTGAGCGGCGGGAAATGGTAGACGGGGGTGTCGGGCTTGATCTGGAGCGTGGAGATGTAGCCGAGATCTTCCGAGGGCGTGATCGCCCGGAACAGGTCGGAGGTCAGCACGGACTGCCCGACCTGCCAGCCGGTGCCGTCCGGGCCGCCCTGGGTCGGGTGCAGGAAAGCCTGGATCTGGCTCAGCGTGTCGGCCGCCACCTTCGCCTGATCCGCACCCGCCTGGAGTGCCTCCTGCCACAGCACCAGGGCGACGCTGACAATCACCGGGAGGTACCTCGGCCCGAGGACCTGCAGGTGCGCCGTGAGTTCCCGGCGGGGCTCGAGGTAGGCGCTGACCTCGCGGATAAGGTCCTGGGTGGGCACCGGCTGGGAGACGGATGCGCCCTGATCGGGCACGACGATCAGATTCACGTTGCCGGGGGCCCGGACGATGCCGGCGAATGTCCACGGGTCCCCCTTCTGCCAGGCCGCCGGGGCCGGCCCCGGGGCGACGGCGGCCTGCAGGCGCGGGGTGAGGCAGCGCACGATCCGGACATCGTTGCTGGCCTCGCGGGCCAGGAACTCGTAGTCGTCCGCGGTGACCGCCCGGTCGCGGATCTTCAGCTCTTCAGGGGCGCGGCGCAGAGTGTCCTCTATCGGTTCCTCGTCGGCTCCATCCAGCCCCGGCCCCAGGTTGGATACGTTTGTGATGCCAGGAACCGGCACCCCGAGCACGGTCACCTGAGCGGGCGCCACGTTGCCTGCGGCGCCCGCGGAGACGTACCGGTAGCGAGCGGCCCGGACCTGGCTGCCTGCAGGCGGTATCGAACCGTGGCCCGCGGTGGCCAGGCCGTCGGCCTGGCCGCCGGCCTGGCCGTCGTAGTTGCCGAAAACGATCTCACCGGTGACCGGATTGGCCAGGTAGAAGTCTCCGGCCGTGGCAGGCAAGTCGTCCGCCAGCGTCCAGTCCTGCCAGCTCACCGGGCTTCCCGCGCCGACCTGCACCTCCAGATCGGCGTCGGGCGGTCCGCCGCCCGGGAGGCGGAACAGCGGCCGGTTCTGCAGCTGGAAGACCTGGAACGGGTCGCCGGTGCTCGACCCGAGGACCTCGTTGCGAACCGTCAGCGCGGTCCGGGCGAGCGTCGCGTTGAACAGCAGCCGGTCGATGCCGACGGCCAGGGGTGGCGCAGCGGGGTCGGCGGCCGGGTTGGTCAGCCGCAGGCCGAGCCACTGCAGCGAGTCGGTGACCGCGGCACTGGGATCGCTGGCCGTGACAGTCGTCCACGCGTCGGTGGCCTGATGTCCCACGGCAGGCTGCGCCGCCCAGCCGGGCGGCGGCGGCAGCCGCACGCTCCCGTCATGCTGCAGGGAGCCGGTCCCGTCGTCGGCCGCCGGGACCACGGGCCACGTCATCGGCTCCGCGGCGCCCTGGGAGTACACCCAGGCCAGCGATACCTGGCTGGGGTCGGCGACCGGGAGGTAGAGCTGCAGGCCGATCTGGACCGGATCGCTGACCGGCTGGTCGAAGCCCAGGCCGATCAGCACGGTCTGGCCGGGGGGTACCTCGATCAGGTACTTGCCCGTCGGCGGGCCGATCAGGGTGCTGGAGACGTTCTGGTAGTGACTGGCGGCGGCGCCGGCCGGGTACGGGCCGATGGCCACGGCGGCCTTGAGCGTAGTCGGGAGCACGGTCAGGTCTTCGTCGGTCTCGAAGACGACCGCGGGCTGGCCCTGCTGGGCGGCCGTCTGGGCCTGGGTGCCCGCGGGCACCAGCACGGTCCCCGCGCCGGAGGTAAACGTCAGGTAGGTGTGCGCGGGCGTGCCCGGGTCCCGGGTGATGCCGAGCAGGTTCAGGAACCTGACGTAGTTCAGGTCAGGAACCTGGTTCAGCCGGTAGATCACGGTCTCGGCGAGCCAGGCGAACAATTCGATCAGTGCGATGCCGAGGTCGCTGGGGTTGCGGTCGGTCCACTGCGGTGCGTACTTGGGAATGAGCCCGGTCATCTCATCGACGAGGTCTTGCCACGTCCGGTCGTCCAGGTTCGGCGGGATGATCCGCCCGCGGCTTGATTCGAACGTCACGGCGAACCCTCCAGGTTGAGCACGTAGACGAGGTTGTGCACATCGCCTGTGGCCCGCAACTGGTACTGGATGTCGATCAGCAGGGCCTGGGCCAGGTTGTCGTTGGTGGCCGTGACCCCGAGCACGTCGATGCGCGGTTCCCACTGGGCCAGCGCGGCGGTCACGTAGTAGCTGGCCAGGCTGGCGGTGGACGCGTTGTTGGGCGCGAACACCAGGGATTTGAGATTGCCGCCGAACCGCGGCCGCATGACCCGCTCGCCGTACTGGGTGCCAAGGATCATCCGGATCGACTGCTCGACCTTGGCCTGGCCCGCGGCCTGGCCCAGGCCCTGGGCGCCCAGCTGCAAGGGGTACGCCAGCCCGTTGCCATACGTCTGATCGTTCATCGGCCTGCCCCCCGGCCCGTCATGTGACGTCCACCTGCTGCTCGGTCATGGTGATCTTGGTGGCTCCCCCGGCCGCCCCCAGGCTGACCTGGCCGGTGGCCTCGATCGTGAGGTCGCCGCTGGATTTGATACTGAGGTCCCCCTGGGCCGCGATGGTGATGGAGCCATCCGCTGCGTTCAGCGTGATCGAGCTCCCGGAGCTGTCCTGGATGGTCAGCTTCCCGGCGCCCGCTGTGTCGTCGAAGGTGATCATGTGGCCGGCCCGGCTCTTGATCACGCGCTGGCTGTTCGTCCCGTCCGCGTTCTTGGCGGGCGGGCGGCCGGTGGCGTTCCACAGGCTGCCGATGACGTACGGCTGGGAGAGATCGCCGTGCTCGAAGGCGACCAGCACCTGATCACCCTTTTCCGGCAGCGCGAAAAACCCCCGGTCCGGCCCGGCCATCGGCGCGGCGCACGGAGCCCAGTCGCTGATGAACGCGTCAGACAGGCCCGGAAACTTCACCCGGACCCGGCCTAGCGGCACCTTGGCCGGCACGGCCATCGCCTCGTTGTTGTCGTGCACCTCGCCGACCACGACGCCGTAGAAGCGTGACGGCCGGCTCGGGGACGGTTCCTCGGTCAGTTGCTTACGGAGCAGTCCCAGCAGGCTGGAATGGCCGCGCTGGGTGATCGAGAAGCTGGTGGTGAAGCCGCTGCCGTCGATTCTGTGGGTGACCTGGCGGACCCGGTAGGTGCCGCTGAACCGGCGCCCCACGCCCCGGATCTCGATGTACCGCCCGGCGGCCAGGTCCGGGAGGCCGATGCAGGATCCGGACCCTTCGTACATGCCCTCCAGCAGGTCAGCCAGCAGTGACTTGGCGAGTTCGGCGGCGCTGACCGGGTTCTTGACCGTCTGGTGCATGATGCCCTGCCGGGCCAGCGTGCCGAGCAGGTCGAGGGCCGCGCTGCCCAGCTTCTCCACCAGATCGTCGACGTCGAAATCGGCGGCGATCACGGCCACGTAGATGGCTTGCGCGAGCTCCTGGTTGTAGCTGCGGACAACCTGCAACCCGGCCAGGCCCGCGTCCGAGATCCGCGGGCTGAAGCTGGACAGATTGCTGCCCCACTCCAGCACGTGCGCGGCCAGCTGCGGCCGCGGGAACTGGAAGTGCAGCCGGTCCCACTCGACGTAGACGTCAAAGAAGTACTGCTGCGCCTGGGCCTTCAGGAAGGCCATGTCGCTTTCGACCTTGACCTTCTGCTCCGCAACGAAGTCCGGGGTCGGGTCCACCACGGGAATCAGCCCGTTGGTCACCGCGATCTGCGCCGCGATCAGGCTGTCGTTCATGAACGAGTACTGGGTGGGCGGTGGCTGCGAGCGGCGCATCTTGTACGACTTGTCGTAGCCGGACACGCTGATCGTCGGCGGACCGTCGGTAGGGAACGACGGCTCGATCGCGGCGATCTCGCCGAGCAGCGCCGGCGTCAGGTCGTTGCCGTAGCCAAGATGAATCTCGACGGTTTTGCCCAGATCGAGCAGCGCCGAGTCGAGCAGCGAGTTGTCGCTGTTGCGGAGGACGAAGCGGAACGTGCCCGCCAGGTCAAGATCGGTGTCCACCTCCAGGCTGAGAATCTGGTCCGCCAGGTCAGCGGCGAGCGTGAGGCCGGAGATGCGGACTTCGAACCGTGGGGCGAACGGCGGCGTGCTCATCAGCGCTGGGCCGATCCGCTGGCCGGGGCGGGGATGATCAGTGACGTACCGGGAGGCAGGCTGAGCGGGTCGAGGACCTGGTTAGCGTCCGCGATCACGCGCCACTGGGCGGCGTCGCCCAGGAAGGCGGCGGCGATGCCGCTCAGCGTCTCCCCCAGCGCGACCACGTGCAGCGAGGCCGCCCCGGCCAGCACCGCAGCCGCCGCGGCCTGCCCCCCGACCGCATTCACCGCCGCGGACACGGTCGGCGAGCCGAAGAAGATCCCCTGGCTGATCTCCAGGTCGATGTCCACGTATTCCTGCAGCCGCACGGACATGCTGGAGCGCACGGGGGTGCCGTCCCGCAGGAACATGGTGAACCGCTGGCTGACATCCACGAGCACGCAGCGGAACTGCACCTGCCCGAGCGAGAAGAGCAGCACCGGGGGTGCTTTGGTGAGGGGCTGCCGGTCGAGCAGCTGCACGATGGGCTGGGTAAAGCCACGGACATCCGAACCTGTCTCGTAGCTGTCAAAGAACAGCTCCATGGTCAGCACGCGGGCCCGGCCCCGGACGTACTGCAGCGGGGGTGCGTTCAGCCCGGGGACGCCGACCTCAGCGAAGGTGTTCCCCTGCTCGAACTTGAGCTCCTCCGGGTTGTACATCACCGGGTAGCTGGCGCCGGTCGTGGTGTCGATGATGCGGGCCTTGGCCAGCTCATTGCTCACGGGCCGGGCGGGGGGCACGAATTTGGGACTCAGGGGCAGCACATCAGCCTCCACGCTCGAAATCGGTGCGCAGCTGGCGCATCACGTCGCTGATGAGGCGGCGCCGCAGTTCCTCCACGTCGAAGGGCGCGGGCGGCCCGGTGTCCCGGTCAGCCGACGCTGGCATCGGGCGGGCCTGCGCCGGATGGCCCTCCGCTGTCCGGGCCGCCCCGCCCGGCTGGGCGGCGGGCGGCGCCGGGGGGGATGCGGGCCACGGGCGCTGGGGACCGGCCGGGACCGGCGGCCGGCCGGCGGCTCCGGGTGCGAGCCCGCCGGGAGCGGCCCGCGGCCAGGCGGCCGTCTCGATCGCGAGCGCGGCGTCCTCCTCGCCATCGGCACCCCCCGCGGCGGCCCGGCGCCACACCCGGCCCGGGTCGAGCAACGCCGTCACGTGGGCCGCCTCGTGGGCCAGCAGCGCAAAGCCCGCTGGCTCGTCCGGCCGGTACCAGCCGGCGCGGAGGTGCACGTCCGTGCCCGTGGTGACGGCATCAGCCCGGTGCGCCCGGGCGACGGCGTCAGCGGCCGCACTGGTGTGCACCCGGACGGCGTCGGCTCCCGCGCCCGCGACGTCGCGCAGCCGGGTACGGATGTCAGCGGGCAGCGGCCGCCCCGGGGCCGCGGCGGGGTCGCCGGGCCCGGCCGGTGCGGGACTCCCGGGAGCGGCGTCATCCGGAACCGTGCTCCCGGTGATGAGCTGAAGGTCCGGAGGTCCCGGGGCGCGGCGGCGGCCGGTGACCTGCCCCGCAGGGGGTCCCGCGGCGGGCCCTTCGCGGCGCTCGAACCGGTGGCCGTACCGGGAGTCCAGCTCGGCCACCCGCTGCAGGGCGGGCTGGAGGCTGGTCGCCCACGGGCGGGTGACCAGATGACGCGCGACGAGGTGGCGGCCCGCGGCGTCGAGGAGCTCGCCCAGCGTGCTGGGGAGCGGGCCATCGTCCGCCGTTCCGCTATCGGTCATCGTGTCCCTCGCGCTCCAGCTGGCTGGAAACTTCCTGCACCCAGCGCTGCCGCTGGGCGTGGTCAAGGCTCAGCACTTCAGTCAGGGTCCAGTGCACGTGTCGTCCGAGGAAGGCTGCCTCCTGGTGGACCCGGTCCAGGGGGTAGCCGATTATCCCCCCAGCAGTGGCACCTCTATCTCGCTGGCCTGCCCGCAGTGCGGGCAGGCCAGCGTGGCCGTCCGGGGGCCCAGCCCGTTGAGGCGGTTGTAGAGGTCTTGAAGGTGGGCCAGGTCCTCCGAGAACAGGCCCTCGATGACACCGGGGGTCACGTCGGTCAGCGTGCCAAGTCTGGTCACGACGCGGGACAGCAGGATGATGATCAGGTAGGCCGGCCAGTTCCGTACCCGCGGGTCCTTCAGCGGGTAGATCTCGTCCGCGGCCGTGGCCAGCCGCATTGTGCCGCTGCGGTGCAGGTCGCCGCCGGTGTCCACGTATCCCTTCGGCAGCTCGAACTCCACCTCGGTGATCAGGACATTCATACCCTGGTCAATCCCTCGTGGGCGAGAACCAGGGTGGCGATGGCGATTTCACTGCCCTTGGCGTTGAAGCTCGGCCCGTCCCATTTCGTGGGCCACGCCCGTACGAAGTTCCACCGGGCCACCTCGGTGCTGTTCGCCAGGTCGAAGATGACGATCGAGCCGTTCTTGCGCACGACGTTGCCCTCGGTGATCTGCTGGCGCCAGTCCCACAGTTCGGTGGAGTCGGTCAGGCCCCACTTCAGCGAGATGTCCGAGTAGCTGGTCTTGCCGGGGAGTTTATGGACGGTCAGGTTGTCACCGCCCTCGCGGTTCTCGATCACTTCGGTGGTGGAGCCGAGGCCAGTGCACTCGGTGAAGCTTCCCTGGGCGATGCCGTCGATCTCAACCAGGAAGTTGTAAGCCCGGTACGGATCGACGCGCTGTCCTGTCTGGGCCATGGCGGTCCTCCTTAACCTTCGCTGATCTGCGCGCCGCCATCCCACAGGCCGATGCGCAGGACGATGTACTCGGCCGGCCGGGTGGGGGCCAGGCCAATCTCCACGACGACCTCGCCCAGCTCGACCGTGGCGGGCGGGTTGAGCTCGTCGTTGATCTGGACGTAGAAGGCTTCTTTGGCGGTAGCCCCGAACAGCGCACCGGATTCCCAGACACGGGTCAGGAACTCCGTGATCGACCGCTCGAGCCCCTTCCACAGCGCGGTGTTGTTCGGGGCGAACACGGCCCAGCGGACACCCTGGACGATCGAGTCCTCGATGTAGGACACCAGCCGCCGCACGTTGACGTACTGCCAGGGGGTGTCGGCGGTCAGCGTCCGGGCCCCCCAGATCAGCGGAGGGCTGCCGGGGAAGGTGCGGATGGCGTTGATGTTGCTGTGGTTCAGCGCGCCCTGCTCGGCGTCGTTGAGCGTGTAGTCGAGGCTGACCGCACCGCGGACGAGCTCGTTCGCGGGGGCCCGGTGCACCCCCACCGTGGCGTCGCACCGGGACATCACGCCCGCGACGTGCCCGGACGGCGGGATGGTGACCGTCGCGGGTGTCCCCGCGGCCGCAGTCGGGTCCGCAATGACGATCCAGGGCCAGTAGAGCGCGGCGAAGCCATTGACGGACAGCAGCCCCGCCCGCTGGGTCTGCAGCGCGCCGTCTGCTTTCAGCGGCGTCTGGTCCTGAGCGCCATCCAGCACGGCGAACCGGTCGCCCATGGTTTCGCAGTGCGTGATGACCTTGGCCTGGACCGCCGGGTCAACCACTCCGGGCAGGCAGACGATGCTGACGTCTGGCAGCCGGGTGAGCGCGTCGAGGGCGGCGTCGACTCCGGTGCTGTCCTTGACCGGCACGACGTAGCCGAAGGTCCCGCCGTTCTCGAAGAAGCCGCGGACGGCGTAGGGCAGGTTCAGCGACGCCTTGTACCCGCCGAACGCGTCGGTGTAGCCGGTCCAGTTGGTGATGGCGACCGGCGTGCCGAGGGCGGCGGCCGCCGGCGGGGTTGCGACCGTCCCGATCAGCGCGGCCACGCTGGTGCCGGCGCCCGCGATAGGTCCCGCGGGGGTGATTTCCTCGATGTAGACGCCGGGCGCCTTGGTGGTGTAGTCGACCATCGTCTCCTCCTATCCCGCCGGGCCGGTCAGGGCCCGGGAAGGATCACGTTGTGGATCTGGCTGTCTGCGGCGTAGGTCACGGGCTGCTGCTGCGCTGGCTGGCCGCTCACCAGCACGGCCAGGGTGTAGCTGCCGAAGGGCAGGCCCGCGAAGGCGAACTCGCCGTCGGCGCCGGTGGTTTGCTGCTCACTGCGGCCCGTCAGGGTGACCGTGGCCCCGGCCACGGGCGCCAGTGTGTGGTCGAGAACCCGGCCTGCCAGCGACGGTTCCAGCAGTGAGGTGCTCTGCGTGGTGATGGTCTGGACCGCGCTGAACTGGTCAACCTGGTCGAAGGGATCGACCGTGATGGTGACCGTCAAGGAGAACGCCGGGCGGGGAGGGACGCCCAGGGCGCTCCAGAAGTGCGCCATGGGCTGTCCCTCGTTGGTCTGCGCCACGGTGGCGGCCAGCGGGTAGGGCTGGGCCGGGGTTTTCAGCGTGCCCTGCAGGAAGCGGTCATCGATCACCGGGAACCGGCTCAGCCAGATGAGCGCGAGGCCGAGCAGGTGATGCTCCTCTTGTGCCTTGAGCCCTCCTGTCTTCGCCGACCAGGCGGTGACGAGGTAGGAGCAATCCACCCGGAGTGACGGCAGCCGGCTGGTGTAGGTGTCGCCGGTCCGCTCGATCACCCGTGCCTCGTCGCGGAGCGCCCGGTTCTCCGCCACCTCGTGCAAGAACAGGTTCATCGTCGCCTGGGTCGGCTTGTAGTCCTGGTCAGGCGAGTCAAATCCCACGTCCGCCGCGCGCAGGTCACCAGGCGCTGCCGCGTCGGTGAGCATCGCCTGCAGGGTGGCATCGAGATCATCGAACATGTCGCGGCCTCATCCCGCGGCCCGCTCGGCACTGGTTTCCACGCCTGGCGGGGCACTGTCCTGTATGCCTGGCGGGACCTTGCCCATCTTGTAGTGCTCGCTCCGTACCGCCTGGAGCACCTGGGGCATGCCGACCCGGGAGTCCTGGGCGGCGGCGAGGAAGGCCGCGTGCAGTACCGCGTTCTTGATGTTGGCGCCGGAGAAGCGGAAATCGCGGCCCAGTTGCCCGACATCGATCCGGGGCTCGTGCGGGACGCCGTGCAGGCAGTTGGCCCAGATGCGCCGCCGCTCCGCGTCGTTGGGGAACGGGAAGTCGATGATGAACTGAAGCCGGCGGGTGAACGCGTCGTCCAGGTGCTCGCGCAGGTTCGTGGCCAGGATCGCGATGCCGTCGTACTGTTCCATCCGCTGCAGCAGGTAGGAGACCTCGATATTCGCGTACCGGTCGTGCGAGTCCCGGACCGCGGACCGCTTGCCGAACAGCGCGTCCGCCTCGTCGAACATCAAGATGGCGTCCGCGTCGGTCGCCGCCGTGAAAATGCGCTCCAGGTTCTTCTCGGTCTCGCCGATGTACTTGCTGATCATGCTGGACAGGTCGATCTTGAACAGGTCGAGTCCGAGTTCCCGGGCAACAACCTCGGCGGCCATGGTCTTGCCGGTGCCCGGCGGCCCGGTGAACAGGGCTATCGTGCCCCGGCCCAGGGACAGCTTGCGCTCGAGTCCCCAGTCGTGCATGACCTGCTCGCGCAGGGTCACTCGCTGGCAGAGTTCCCGCAGCTGGGCCGCGGAGTCAGCGGGCAGCACCAGGTCGTCCCAGGCGTATACCGGTTCGATCTTGCGGGCCAGCGCCGCCAGGAGGTGCGCGGTCTGCCCCCGCGCGGCCGCGAACAGGTCCGCCTGGGTCAGCTCGGTACCCGCCGTCCGCGCGCTGGAGACCGCGGTCGCCACCGCGTCGGCGATCTGGCCGGGACCACACCGGAACCGGCCCGCGAGGGTTTCGGCCAGGCCGGGCCGGACGGTAACCTCGGCCGCGGCCAGCGATGCCGCCCACGCGTGGCGCCGGACGTCGAAACCGGGCTGTTCGAAGGAGACCTCGACGACGCCGAGCGGCGGCCCGGCCAGCGGAACCCAGGCCTGGTGACCCGCGAGTATCGCGACGCCGGGATAGCGGGCGAGGTGCCCGGCCAGGATCGGGCGGACCGGTCCGTTTCCGGCGAGGGTGTCCAGGCCCTCGAGGTAGAGCAGGGCGCCCTGCAGCGAGGCTTCCCGCAGCGCGCGGAACAGGACGTCATCCACCTCATCGGCTATCCGCGAAAGGTCGAGGACCAGAAGAGGGACCCGCAGCTCACCCGCCAGGGCTTCGGCTGCGGCCAGCGGCACGCAACCCTGCGGGCCACGGAAATGCAGCCGGAGCGGATGGTGGTCCCAGGCGTCCCGGACGGCGCCGAGCAGCAGGGCGCGCTCGGACTCAGGAAGCGGCACATCCGGCCAGCCACCCGGAGGAGGGGCGGTGAGACGGGAGATGGGGGCGAGTCTGCGGTCCAGCCCGCCCTGGCCCAGGAGGACGTCAGCGATCTGCGAGTCGGGGGCGACGATGTGCGCGAGCAGCGGCGGCTCGGTCAACTGCGGGTCGGGCACGAGCGACACGAGCCGCCCGCCGAGCAGCGGGGCGCCGACCGCGAACAGGGCGCGCGCGGCCAGCTTCTGCTCAGGCGTTGTGCTCACCAGGTCGAGCGTGAGGTTAACGGTCGGACGGCGGCGCGTGACGTCGTCCTGCAGGTACCCGTAGAGCCGTTCGTACCGTAGATCGGCGTCGGGCGCCAGCGCGATCAGGATGACGTCCAGTTCCTGGTCGGTCAGCCGGTAGCTGTCCCGCAGCCAGCCCCAGCCGGAATCCGCGAACGCCACCTGATCCCAGCTGGGCAGGGCGGGCGGTCCCGGGTCAGCCAGCCCGCGGCCCGCCAGCATGGGCGCACCCGGCGGCCCAGTCAGGGAGGCCGCGGCCTGGGCGGCGCTGACGTACAGCCCGCGGAACGAATCTGCCGCCGCGTCGGCGCCGAACCGCTCACTGGCCTGCGGTAGGGCGTAGGCGAGGATCGCATCCAGGCGCTCGAACGCGGGCCGCAGCGCGGCTGCCCGCTGGGCCGCAGGCAGCGCCGCCTTGGCCGCCCGGCGGCTGGCGAATGGTAGGGATTCACCCACGCCCATGGGCGGCCCCTCGGGGGATTAAGGCCAGCAGGAAGGCGCCCGAGGCGGCCGCACGACGGCCCGGACCCGCTGGTCGCGTGCTGCAGCGCCTGGCGACATCCGGCTGGGCCGCCCAGGAGGGAGCACGCCCGGAAAGGCCGTGAGATAGCCGCGGGAAATGCGCGTCGGCCATGGCCATAAGAACCCCCGTCCCCCCTAAGAGACGGTAATCCTGGCCTATGCCCAAGTCAAGCTCACGTAAAGGCGTGTCGCGCAGGGGCCGGATGTCAGCAGGCAGACGTCAGCCCGTGCGGAGCTCCGGGGGCTATCACCAGCTTGCTGCCGAAGCCACCCCAGCTAGTGACCTGGTCGCCATCCACCAGCACCGCCGGCTCGCATGACAACCTCGGCCACGTCACGGTAACTGAGCTGAACGCCATGCTGGCAGGACACCTGTCTGCTGGACACGTCCTCCCCCGCTACCGATACCCGGTGCCGCCGCACCAATTGTTGCCCATATCGGTGTAGTCGGTCACCCGAGACCTAATCCGGTCAAGATCTAATGGCAGCGTATATGGCTCTGGGCGGGGAGGACCTGCGTAACGAGCAGGCTCAGGCCCGGCGTCGCTGGCTTCTACTCCGGCGTGCGGTGGCGCGGAGCGGAAGCGGCTCCCGGCAACGTCAGGATGTCGCCAACTTCCGGGTGGATGTGACCGTGAGCTTGTTGCCGAAACCGCCGTCGCCAGTGGCCTCGTCTCCGTCCACCAGCACGGTGACCTGGCCGACGTGCAGTTTAGTGGTGCCTGATGTGAGCGTGACCGTTTCCTGCCCGGCCACTACGGCCCCGGTACCGCTATTGCTTCCCTGGAACGAGAACACGCAGCTGGCCTCGGAGATCACGGCGGCCTCGCCCATCTGGAACTCGGGATGGCCGGGAGCGTTAATCTCCCCTGCCGTCCATGTCCCTTGGTCTGCCCCGGTGAACGGGACTGCCCCCGGAGTCGCGGAGACGTCGTCCTTGGCGGCCACGCTCTTGCCTGTGCTTGACATCGTCATCCAGCCTTCGGAACTCGTTAGAACAGCACCGGCTTGCCGTTCGCCACCGATGTCTCGATGTCGTGCCGCAGTTCGTCGATCAGGTTCTCCACCGCGATGCGCAGCTCGGCGGGCCGGTTCATCAATGGCCGCAAAGCATCAAGACGGTCTCGGACCTTCTGGTTCCACACGGGATGGCCCTGCAGATCCCTCATCGTTTGCGGGTCAGGTACTGGCCTGCCGGACTGCCGGACCACCTCCGGGGTCACCTGGTGCACGGGCAAGCCCTCTGCACCGGGTATGCCCGGACTGGTTGGGAGGGCGAAACCGTTCCGGGAGGCGTTGTTATCCCAGCCGCCGTTGGCGCGTAGCGTCTCGAGGACGGGATGGTTCTCCAGCGACACCGGGATGAGATGGTGGGGATTCCAGTCGGTTCGTCGTACTCGACGTCCCTGAACAGCAGGATCTCCGTCTTGTTGAGCCTCATGCTCGGCCTGATCGGCACCCTCACCCTGCTGCTGGCCCTGGTGGCCGGGCTGGGCGTCGCCGGTGTCCGCCCACGCCGGGGCCTGGCCATCCCTGATCATCCGGGCCTTGAGGGCGCTGCGGCTGACGCCTTCTATCGTGTCACTGACCCGCGGTGGCGGGCGCTTCTCGAACATCTGCCACGCGCCATCTTCGTCAAGATGCGCAGGCGCGGAGTCATCCAGGCCGCCGGTCGGCTGGGCGGGGCCTTCGGCGGGGCTCTCAGCACCTGCCGCCTCTCGCCGCGCTGCGAGAGCCTCTTCGAGCGCGCTCACGTCGTCGAGCCGTCCGATCCCGGTGAGGACGCGGCCTGCTTCCGCGGGGGGCATGTCACGCAGGGCCCGGCTGATGGGTTCCCGGTCGGACTTAGGGAGTTTGTTCACCAAGTCCATTCCCCTGCGCCGCAGCTTGGATGACCTGACGCCTGGCGGGAGCGCGGCATCTCCCTCGGTCGCCTTTGCCGCTTCCGGCGGGGTAGTCGTTTCGGGCGGCTCCTCGGCACCCAGCGCGCGTTCAGCGGGAGGGGCTGCCTGCGCAGCCGGTGGTTCTGCCGGTTCCGGTTCAGCTGCGGCTGGACCGGGGGGCACTGACTCTGTGGATACCGGCTCTGTGGTTACCGTCTCTGGGCTGGCCGGCTGCGCGGCCGCTGGTTCTGCCGGTTTCGGTTCAGCTGCGGCTGGACCGGGGGGCACTGACTCTTGCCGGTCTTGCGGGGTGGCCTCGGGTGCGGTGGGCTTGGGGCGGGGCGTGGCCGGTCCTTCGGGTGCCCTGCCCTCCATGATCACCTCTTCGCCCGGGAGCTCGAGCGGGGAGACGTCCGTAGTACTCCCGGCGACATCCGGCGCTTTCGGCGGCTCCAGGAGCCCCCCGGGCGGGGAAGCCGGACGGCTCGGCGGCGACGGGGCTGCGCCTGGCTCCACGACGGGCACGTCGCTGGCCGTCAACCTGCTCGCAAGGATGCGCGCCTCGTCAGGTGGCCCCTGGGCTTGGACCGTCCCGTCCTCCGACACGACTCGCCAGCCGCGGTCGTCGATCACCAGCGTCCCGGTCTCACCCGGCGACCGCACGCGGATCGTCGACGCGGTCGGACGGTCGATGAGGAGGTCCGGGGATGCGGCGGGCGCGGGCGGCTCTGCGCCCGCCGTGCTGCCCGGCCGGGCCGTGAGGCCGCCGATCGCGTGGTAGGCGGCGTGCGCGCCGAAGGCAATCCCGGCCAGGCGCTGGAGTATGTCGTCCTCGGTCAGCGGCCGCTGCTTCCCGTTCTCGACGACGTAGCCGCGCGCGATGTCGCGGATCCCCTGCCCTGTCTGGACCACGGCGGTTCCCCCCGCGGCGAGGGCGTTGATCTTCCACCACGCCGACAGCAGGCTGGCCGCGCGCGATGTCTGTGTGGCGGCCGCGCCGCTGCCCGCCGCCCAGGCGCCCGGGAGCTTGCCGGTGATCGCCATGATGGCGAGCTGCGTTCCGAGCTCGATGGCGCCGCCCTGGTGGACGCCGTACCAGGTGTGAGACCGGGCTCGCAGATCCCCGAGATCGAAGATGTGCACCGGGTCCTTGCCCTGGATCGTCCGGACGAGGTTGAGCGGCGCGAGCGGGAGATCGACCACCCCTTGACCGAACCCGAGCGCCCCGTTGTAGACGCCGCGGCCGACGTCTTTGAGCATCTCCAGCGCCATGTCCGGACCGGTGTGGAGAAGCTCATCGACATAGGCCCACCGGCGCTGCCGATCCTCGATGAGCTGGTTGTAGTACTCCACCGCGAGCGAGATGCTCTGGGTGCGATACTGAATCTTCTTCCGGGTAGCGATCTGCTCCCCAGTCGACGCCTGTTCCACCGACCTCGACGTCCAGGCCAGGCGCCTCAGGACGTACTCCGCGTCATCCCTGCTGATAGAACCGAGTGCGGTCTCGAGGAGGCGCACGTCGAGTTCGTGCGGCTGCAACGAAGCGGGCGTCTTTCGCAGGCGCTCGTCCACGGGGACCTCGAACTCGCGCCACTCTGCGTGCGCGCGCAGCCAGTCCTCCCTCTCCTTTCGCGCGGCGGCGAGAGCCTGGTTCTGCGCCGCCCACTTGGCGTCGAGCTGGGCGACAGCGGCGTCGAGCTCCTGCTCCGCTTCCGGTTCCGGTTCCGGTTCTTCGGCGCCTCGGAAGAGGGCGGTCCTGGCCGGCGCTACGCCGCTGACGGCGAAGGGCCGTCCACGGGCGAACGCATGCCCGGCGCGCTCGGCCTCGGCCTCGAGCGTCGCTCTGCTCGTCTTCGTCACGGGCAACCTGCCGCGCGTCTGCTGCAAAGCGTGCGCGACCTCGTGCCCGATCCGAACCTGACCGTCATAGCTCGCCGCGTCGAATCGTCCGGGGCCGAGCTGGACGCGCCCATCGACGGTCACCCCCTCAGCGCGCCGGGCAACCGCAGACTCCGCTTCGATGGGTATCTCGCGCACGTTCTCACCGAACGTCGCTGCCAACGCATCACCGAGTTCGAATGGACCGAACCCCAAGAGCGCCGATTGAGCCCGTGCGTCGGCGCCGCCCGCAAGCGCGGCGACCGCGGCATTCCCGGCCGTCCTCTGGAGATCGAGCAGCCGCGGCTTCGAGGACCGGCTCACGGGTGCTGGGTCTTCGCGAGCCACCACTTGCTCAATCGCGCGAACGGCGCTCTGCGCCTTCACGACAGCCATCCTAGCTGGGTGCCGCGGGCGCCTAGCCCTGGCAATTGCAGCAGGGATGATCTCGGCATGCGCCAGCGCTGACGGCCCAGCAGTTCAAGGTCAGCTGCGGACAGGGCCGATCGTGATGCGCCTGACGGGCGGAGCACCATGATGCCGAGCCAGTGGCACGCCTCGTTGATTAACGATCTTGCCCCCAGTTTGCCCCCAACGGGGCTGGACACCGGCTGGGCGGCCGTTCACGAGTGAGGGCAAAAGAGCCGGTCAGAGAGGCCATGGCCGAGATCTTTCCGCCCAACCCAACTAGGCCGCACCTAATGAGAGTTAGCGGGTCCGCTGTACGGCAGACTCGCAGTGTGGTGGCCGCCGGCAGGTGAGCACTTTCCGCTCCTGGGCTTCGAGCCCTGCTGACAGACCGTGCCCCTGCCGGTGACCGGGAGAGTTGATCGCTGCTGGGATGTCGTGCCCTCCGGATGGGGTGAGCACAGTTTCATTAGGTCGCTGATGGTTCTCCCGCTGGCTGCTGTGATGTTTCGGCGTCTTGGACGGGAGAGCGGATGCGGCTGTTCGTGGGGGATGACTGGGCTGAGGACCATCACGACGTGGAGGTGATGGACGAGGCCGGGAAGGTGCTGGCGAAGCGGCGGCTGCCCGAGGGCGTGGCGGGGATGGCCCGGCTGCACGAGCTGACCGCGCAGCATCTGGGCGAGGCTGCGGACGGGGCGGAGGTGGTGGTCGGGATCGAGACTGACCACGGCCCGTGGGTGGCGGCGCTGGTCGCGGCTGGGTACACGGTGTATGCGGTGAACCCGCTGCAGGCATCGCGGTACCGGGAGCGGCACGGCGTGTCCGGGGCCAAGAGCGACGGCGCCGATGCGCACATGCTGACCGACATGGTGCGGACCGACTCCCACCAGCTCCGGGCGGTGGCCGGTGACAGCGCCGAGGCCGATGGCGTCAGGGTGCTGGCCCGTACCCACAAGACGCTGATCTGGGAGCGGACCCGGCAGGTGCAGCGGCTGCGGCATCAGCTGCGGGAGTACTTCCCCGCCGCGCTGGAGGCCTTCGACGACCTGGACGCTGCCGACGCCCTGGAGCTGCTGGGCAAGGCCCCTGACCCGGCGCGGGCCGCCAGGCTGACCCGCGCCCAGGTCAGCGCCGCGCTCAAGCGCGCCCGCCGCCGCGACATCCCCGGCCGGGCGACAGCGATCCTGGCCGCGCTGCGCGGCGAGCAGCTGGGCCAGCCCGCGGGGCTCACCGCCGCCTACGCGGTCACCGTGCGGTCCCTCATCGCGGTGATCGCCGTCCTGAACGAGCAGGTCAAGGCCCTGCAAGGACAGGTGGAGGAAAATTTTGGCCGGCACCCGGACGCTGAGATCTACCGGTCCCAGCCCGGTATGGGCGCCATCCTCGGCGCCCGGGTGCTCGGGGAGTTCGGCGACGACCCGCACCGGTACGCCGACGGCAAGGCCCGCAGGAACTACGGCGGGACCAGCCCCATCACCCGAGCGTCCGGCAAGAAGAAGGTCGTCGCTGCCCGGTTCATCCACAACGACCGTCTCGTCAACGCGCTGAACGCCCAGGCCTTCGCGTCCCTGAAAGCCTCGCCCGGCGCCCGCGCCCTCTACGACGCCCTCCGCGCCCGCGGCATCGAGCACAATGACGCCCTGCGGCGGCTTGCCAACAGGCTTGTCGGCATCTTGCACGGATGCCTGAAGACCCGCACGCTCTACGACGAGGCCACCGCATGGTCTCACCGGGAAAACCTCCCTCAATCTGCCGCCGCGGCTTGACACCTAAGCTCCTGGGATGTCTGTCAGGCAGCGAGGCGGCCTGCCGAAGGGCTGATCTTCGATGCCGTCCGCGTTCGCCTGCTGGAGATCGGCGAGGCCGTTAAAGCACTACCGGACGATCTGCTGGCCACCCAGCCGTCGATCCGTGGCAGGAGATCGCCCGCATGCGCGACCACCTCGCCCATCGGTACTTCGAGACCGCACACGCGATCTTGCAGGCCACCGTGGACGAGGATCTGCCCGAGCTCGAGCGCGCTGTCCAAGCCCTGACCCTGTCAGTGGAGAAAGAAGACCCAGACCCGCGCACCGGCGCAACGTGAGCGAGCATTTCGGATCCCCGGGCGGCTCCCGCACCCGTAGTGGCCTGATTGGGCCGACTGGGAGTCCTCGATGATCATCGGTCCAGGCGCATAATTCGCGTCGCCCTATGCGTCCCCGTCAACCGATTCTGGCTCCCCTCTGGATCAAGGGGGCATTTCCGGCCTGGATAGTGTGCCCCGGTCCTCGCCGACGTTAAGCAGGCTGCGCTTGACGCCATCTGCGGTCCGGCGCCGGTGGAGAAGGCCGGGAGCGGCCAGGAGACTGGACGAGGTGGTGGCGCTCAAGGGCTGAGCGCTGTCCGCCAGGGGTCATGGGGGTCAGCTTGGGGACGAGGCGGGTTTCGGGCCGGTCGAGCGGAGGGTGCCGAGCTTGCCCAGCAGATCGAACCAGAACCGCGCGCCGGGCGTCAGCGCCACGATCGTGACGAGGAAGCCAATGATGACGAGCACGATCTGCCAGGTGGAGTTGCCTTTGGGGCTGAGAATACCCCGCTCCTGCCACCAGTTGCAGGCCGTGTGCGCGCCGGCGCAGGCGGAGACCGTGGCCCAGCCGATCGGCAGCCCGGCCTGGGCGACGGTCAACAGGTCCGACTGTAGTTGCCCCAGACATGACGGGTTGGAGGGTGAACAGGGTGGGTGGTTGGCTGCCGCGGTAGCTACGGCCGAGCCGATGACGCTGTTGCTGTAAAGGGCGCGCCCGATGGCGATCGCGTTGATATTGAGCAGGATGACCAGGATCGCGCCGGCGATGATCGTGAACCAGGCGACGTGCCGCTTATACCAGCCAGACACGCGGTCCATGTGGTCGTTGTACCAGTTCTCGATCGAGGTGCGGACCGATGCGATGTCGTCGTCCGCGCTAGTGACCAAAGCGTTGAGCGAATTCATAAGCGGCGCCATGGATCCAGGCATGTTCTGGCTCTCGAGCCTCTGAAGGGACTGCTTGATGACGTCCAAGGTCGTTTGCCCTGTGGGGGTCGTTTGACCGGGGGCGGTCGCTTGACCGGGGGCGGTCGCTTGACCGGGAGCGGTCGCTTGACCGGGAGCGGTCGCTTGACCGGGGGCGGTCGCTTGACCGGGGGCGGTGGTTTGCCCGGCTGTGGTGGTTCGCCCGGCAGGCTTGGGCACCATCAAGTCGATGAGCGCATCCGCGAAAGACGTAGCCGAAATGTAGGCGGGCAGGCTCCGGAGATCGCTGCGCGATGCGCGTTTCTTTGTCTCGGCGTTTCTCACTTCAGGGCGGCCCGGCTTGCTTGCCTGCACGAGCAGATTCCGGCTAGAGATGTCGCCGACCATTCCCTGGCTGCGCAGGATCGGGCTGCCGAGCACCGCGCCCGTCGCGGACTGCGGGTCCCCCTGGGCGGGGGTCCCCGATATGACGCCCTTCCAGGCCTCGTAGTCGTTCTTCGCCTTGGTCAGGTCCGTCTCCACCTGCCCGCCGTCGAGGAGCTCACGAAGGCCAGTGAGCAGGTACGCCCCGCGCAGCCCCAGGAAGCGGGAGACCAACTCGGTGATCATAGAGGCGAGGGCGGCGGTAACACCGAAGACAAAGGCCATCCCTATGGCTAGATCAATGATTCCCGAGCTCCACATGACGCCCCCCTAAGCCGGACCGATTGTGATGAATGAGATAGGCGGAAACTGCCTCAGCGTAGCCAAGTCCCGAGGGCAAATCCATTCGGGCAGGGAACGCATCCGCTTCACCGGCTGTGCGGAATACTATAGCCATCCCGCATCTGCCGCGCTATCCGATATATAACAAATTGGGCGCAGAGGCCACGCAAGCTGCGCGGGATGTATCGGTGGGAGGCTGGCCCGCGAGCATCAGACCAGCCCGGCGCTCCGCGGGCGGGCTTCCCACTTGATGTATCAGCTGCTGCCTTTCTTTCTCTACATGGGTACGCGAGAGCTTCGGACCCCGGGTCGGCGGATGGGGCCGCCGGGCCCGGCCCGAGATGCTTGGCATCGTCGGGCGTCAGTGGGAGGCGGCGACGACCGCCCACAACACCTCCGGATGCCGGATATCGCTGTGGGCGCCGCTGAACTGTGACTGATTGGCCTTGATGACGGCGTTCGAGTCGAGCAGGTAGAACAGGCCGGGCTGGAAGCCGTACTCCGTTCCCTGCGCAGCGAGCGGGATCTGGATCCCGCCCGGTGAGGGCTGCTGGTAGCCGTCGTGGCCCATGCCTCCCCACTGGTAGGTGAGGTCGGCGGCGGCTTCGGTGTCCTGGTGAGCCAGCATGCTGGCAGCTGGGTACCACCAGCCCACGGCCCGGTCGGCGGCGCTGAACGTACACAGCAGCGGGCCGTTCACGTTATGGATGAAGGCCGACAGCGCGCCCGGGCCGAGGACCAGCGGGTCGGGCACCGGGTTCGCGAAGGCGAAGTGGGAGAACGCGCCCTGGATCAGGTACAGGGTCTTGACCGGGCTGTTCGCGCCGGTGGCCGCCTGCGGCAGGCCGGACAGCGAGTAGGCGACGAGCCGGGCGCCGAAGCTGTGCCCCATCAGGTGGACGCGGATCCCGGGGTTGGCCGCGGCGAGTTTTCCCAGCATCGGCCCGAGGCCGCTTCGCCCGATGATCCCGGCCCGGTTCTTCATCTCGTAGTAGGACATGCTGCGCAGCACCTCTTCGGCGCCGTTCCACAGGCCGCTGAACGGGTTCGGCAGACCCTGCGCGCTGGAGCCGGGCGTGTTGGACATGGCTGCGGCGTTGCCGAACACGGCCGCGGTGTCGCTGTTGATGGCCGCCGCCTGACCGGAGTCCTCGGGCGCGAGCGGGGGAGTAGTGACCAGGCTGGACGCCAGCGTGTGGAACTGCTCCAGCGCGGCCGGGTCCTGTGGCCGCTGATCCAGTAGCTGGCCGAGCGTAGCGACGTTCTGCTGCTGCGCCGGGAATGCCGGCGCGATAGCGGCGGCTATCTGCTGGCCCGTGGACGGGACCGGCTGAGCTGTGGCCGGGTCGTCGTTGGGGAACAGCAGCGACGGCCAGATGATGCCGACCGCGCAGCTGCTGCCCAGCTTGTCGGGGATCATCCCGGCCAGGAGCGTGAACATCGCCTGGTACAGGTTGCGGGCCGAGTCGACGCCGTTGTTCCAGCCGTGCGACAGCACGTACACGTCCTGAATCCCGCCGGCCTGCACGGCCGCCGGGAGCCCGCCGTCCGAGCTCAGCGTTCCGTCGGCGTTGAAGTCCAGCTCGTAGTAGTTCAGCCCCGCGATTTCAGTCATGTCGCCCTCCCCGGTGGTGTGTGATCAGACGTTGGATAGCACGCGCATCAGGTTGACCAGCCCGGCGCCCTGGAAGAACTCGTGCCGGCCCAGCGACGTGGCGTTGCTCATGAACAGCTGCTTGACCTCGTCGGGCTGGCCGATGTACTCATCGCGCACCGACAGGAAGGCCGCGATCGCGCCGGACACGTGCGGCGCGGCCATCGAGGTGCCGCTGTCCTCGATGTAGCGGGCGACGTCCTCGACGGTGCTCTGCAGTGGGGGGACGCCAGCGGCGAGCGCGCCGGTGGCCGCAGACGTGATGCGCTCACCCGGCGCGATCAGGTCCGGCTTCAGCCGCCCATCCAGCGTCGGGCCCTTGGACGAGGTGTAGGTCACACCGTAGGTATGCGGCATGTAGCGATGCGTCGAGCCGACGGTGATCGCGTGCAGGGAGTTGCCCGGGTCGGTGATGGTCGAGAGCCTGCCGTGCACGTCGGTGCTGCCACCGGTGATCGTCCCGCCCGCCCCGTCGTTGCCGGCCGAGACCACTGCCACTACCCCGGTCCCGACGAGCTGGTCCAGCTCGCGGCACAGCGGGCTCTGCCCGGCGGCGAACTCGTCGGGGTACCACTCGCAGCCGATGGACAGGTTCACCCCGTGGATCAGCAGCTGGCGGCCATCGGAGTTGAACGTCCGGACCTGGGCGAGCGCGGCGATGACCACGCTGCTGGCCGTAATGCCGTCCTGGTTGAGAACCTTGAGGCTGACCAGGTGGGCCTTCGGCGCCATCCCGCTGAGGGTCCGCCCCGGGTCGAGCGTCCGTTTGACCCACGATGGCAGGTCGCCGCTGGTGGGCTCGTTCGCCGCGATGAGAACCTTGCTCTGGTCTGCCGGCGCGGCGCCGGCGATGATGCCGGCCACGTGCGTGCCGTGCCCGACCTGGTCGGTCAGGGCGGCCGATGGGTCCTCGTTCATCGTGCCACCCGCCGAGAGCAGGCCGGTGAGGTCGCGGTGCAAGTGCACCACCGACTCATCGGTGAGGGTACCCCCGGCGAAGTGCGGGTGATCTTTGTCGATACCGGAGTCGATGACTGCCCAGACGACGCCGATCCCCGCCGTCGCGTAGGTGCGGGTCGCGGCGTCCGCCTTGATTGTGGTCGACGAGCGGTCGATGTGGGCCCGCACGACGTAGTCGGGCCAGATCCGGTAGATGGTACGGCTCAGTGGCGGTGTGGCCGTCGGCCGGGCCGTGTCCTGGTCAGCCAGCTTCGTGACCTCGTCCGGCGTGAGCAGGCACCGCATGTAATTCGTGGAGATCGGTATGGGATCAGGTGGCTGCTGCGGGTCCTCTGCGAAGGCGGCTTGGAAAACATCCCTGAATTGGTCGCGAATGTCGGCGGTGGGCGCACCGGTTGACAGGCTTAGCTCGATAAGAACCGCCTGCCGGTCGTCGATGGTGTAGACGAGCTTTTTCCGCGTCGCGTCGTCCACCGCCGAACTCAGCAAGGGGCTCACCACAGGCCGCTGAACGGGCGGCTGGTTCGTGCCAGCAGCTGGCTGGACGGCTTCTGCTGGCTGGTCCGATCCCGGGGACGTCATGATTTCCCCGGCTCTGGCAGCGCAGTGGCCAAATGGCGTCTGGTCATGTCCCCCTCCACGTGAATCTGAATGCAACTCCCTGCGGGAAATCATCCTCCGCTTGCGCCTTATCCGCCAGTCACGGAGGTGGCGGGCCGGGGCTGTGGTCCATCCGGCTGGCGCGGGTCGGCCGTTGACGGTTGAGCCGGTGCACACTGGCCTGCGGTCGCGGCCAGTACATCCCCCGAACTTGTGCGGTGGAGGTGGGAGGCCGTGGGCATCGACTACGTGCCGGCCGCGATCGAGGCGTCGGCGAAGCGCCAGGGCGTGGCCTGGCTCAGCTACGTCGTCGGCGACGTGCCGCGGCTGCCTGCCGGCCCGCGGTACGGCGACTGCGCTCATGGACGCTTGAGGAACCTGAAATAGAACGCCGCAAATACCAGGACAATTCCGATGTTTACGATCAGCCGGTCCCAGAGGTGGCGCCTGAAGAACAGGACGTCCACCCCGACCACGACGGCTACCATCGCGCGAGCACCTAAAGCACAATGACTGCTCGGCTTCGCACCGCTTCATTCTAGTCTGCACTATGTTGGACCGCCTCACGTGCGGACCGCCTCTTATACCGGCACTGGGCTGAGCCGCGACAAAGAGTTGGCCCCCGCGTCAGATCGGCGGCTACGCGTACGCCCTCCGGGAGCAAAACCAATCGCGAGGCAAGGCCTCAACGTCCGCGCAGACCCGGTAGTGTTGTATATATATGCACCGCTTCTGGGCGCACGGAACGCCCCCGCATAGAGCGCGTTGCGTCAGGACCGCATTACGCAGGTATGACGTGGTGCGTCACGGCCGGGTCGCAAGATCGACAAGCGTTGTCAACGGCCAAGTTGCGGTGGCTCTGGCTCAATTGTCGTGATGTGATCTGCCCGGCGTGTCCTGTGGCGTCATGATCATCATGTTTGTGATCATGCCGGGCGTGCGATCTTGAAGCTCTCAGCGTCCTGGTTCCTCACCTGGCCGGCCTGGCCATCGAGCATCTTGTTACCGCGGGCAGGTCGGTGCATGTGGTGGCCCGGACCTGCGCCAGCGAGGCGGCCTGCCCGGGCTGCGGCGTAGTGTCGCGCCGGGTGCACAGCCGCTATGAGCGGAAGCTGGCTGATACCGCGAGCGGCGGCCAGGAAGTGCTGATTTACCTGCAGGCCCGCCGGTTCTTCTGCAGCAACGACGCGTGCGTGAAGGCCACGTTCGCGGAGCAGGTGCCGGGCCTGGCCGTCCGGTATGGCCGGCGGACCTGCGGCCTGGACGGGGTGCTGCAGGCGGTCGCGCTGGCCCTGGGTGGCCGCGCTGGGGCCCGGCTGACCGGGAGGCTGGCCTGTGCGGTGAGCAGGTCCACGCTGCTGCGGCTCATCCGCGCCGCGCCGGATCCAGCCGGGGGGACTGTGCTGGTGCTGGGCGTCGATGACTTTGCGCTGCGGAAAGGACATGTCTACGGCACGGTGCTGGCCGGTATCGAGACCTGCCGTCCGGTGGACATGCTTCCGGAGCGGTCCGCGGAGTCCTTCCGCGCCTGGCTGGACGCCCACCCGGGCGCAGAGATCATCTGCCGTGACCGCGGCGGCTGCTACGCCGAAGGCGCGACCGAGGGCGCGCCGCTGGCCACCCAGGTGGCGGACCGCTGGCATCTGTGGCACAACCTGGCCGAAGCTGTCGAGCGGGCCGTCACCCGCCACCGCTCCTGCCTGCAAGAACCAGCCCCGCAACCCGATCCCGGCCCCTCGGCGGAGGAGACCCCGCCGCCCCCCGAGGCGGGCCTGGCCGCGCGGACCCGGGCCCGGCACGCCGAGGTCTGCGCCGCGCTGGCCCGCGGGCTGACCATCACCGAGGTCAGCCGCACCTTACGGCTGGAACGCAAAACCGTGCGCCGCTACGCCACCGCCGCCACCGCAGACGACCTGATCTCCGGCCCCCGCCTGACCCGCCCGGGCCTGCTCGGCCCGCACCAGGCCTACCTGCGCCAGCGCTGGGACGAAGGGATCCGCAGCACCGAACGACTGCACCAGGAACTACGCGAACGCGGCTACCGCGGCAGCCAGCGCACCCTGCGCCGGCTCACCGCCCGGCTCCGCCAGGACACCGCCGTCCCCGCACCGCCACCAGCGCCCGCAGCCAGGAAAGTAGCCAGCTGGATCCTCACTCCACCGGGCAAGCTCACCGAGGACAACCGGGCCACGCTCACGCAGATCACCGCCCGCTGCGAGGAACTGGCCGCCACCCGCGGCCTGGTCCGCGAGTTCGCCGAGATGCTCTGCCACCGCCACGGCGAGCGCCTGGAAGCCTGGGCTACCCAGGCCGAGACCAGCCCGGCCAGCGAGCTCCGCGGATTCGCCAAGGGACTCCGCAAGGACTGGGCCGCCGTCACCGCCGGGCTCACTGTCTCCTACAGCTCCGGCGCCGTCGAAGGCCACGTCAACCGCATCAAGATGATCAAAAGACAGATGTACGGACGCGCGAACCCCGACCTGCTCCGCAAACGCGTCCTGCTCGCCGACTGAACCGATCACGACAATTGAGCCAGAGCCACTTTCTCATGGCCACGGACAAGCGTATCCGCCTGCGATCTCAGCAGACCGCTCAAGTTGCCGGACGCAACTAAATCGATCTGTTGACGCGGAGACCTTTGACCCAGAGCGTTCATCACTCTTAGTAGATCCGGATGACATGGGGTAGCTCTACCTGTGTACGCCGAGTCCGGGGCCAACCCAGGACCTGTTCCCCAGATGGGAGTCGCTGTACCAGGCCGACCGCGCGGCAAACCCGCAGGTCACGAGCGCCTGCCTGGCGTGACATTTGACACTCAAATGCCACTCAATCGAAGGAGGTACACAGTCCTATATTCGAAAAACGCTCACAACCTGGAGCCCCCTTACGGAATCGAACCGTAGACCTTCTCCTTACCATGTATCGGTCTGCGGTTCCGTAGCTGCAGGTAGGTCAGCTGACCTGCCAATACACGAGCGCAGCCAGGCAGTCACATGCGCTGGACGAGCCCACGCGAGCGTCCTTTGCCACTCAATCTGCCACTCGGATAGATCTTGTAGCGCCATCCGCACCCAGATACAGCGCTATCGACGATCCGCTATACTGATAGCATGGAACCGGCCACTGCGGGAGCGTTGCTCCGCCAGGCGCGCAAGCAGGCCAGCCTCTCCCAGGTGGACCTGGCCTCCCGGGCGGGTGTCACGCAGAGCGTGATCAGCGCGTACGAGTCCGGGCAGCGGCAACCCTCCATCCCAGCGCTCGCCCGGCTGGTCGACGCGGCGGGCTTCGAGTTGACGCTGGGCTTGCGCCGGCCGCCCGGCCGCCTCCGTCGGCTGTCAGGTCCGGTGGGCCGCAGCGTCCGCCGCCACAGGAAGGACCTGGTCGCCGTGGCTGCCGCGCACGGGGTCAGCAACTTGCGCGTGTTCGGCAGCGTGGCCCGCGGCGAAGACCGCCCCGATAGTGATGTGGACCTGCTCGCCGACTTCCCGCCCGGGCTGAGCCTGTTCGGGCTCGGCCGCCTCGAAGCCGACCTAGAAGCCATCCTTGGCACCCGGGTCAACCTGATCCCCGCCGCCGACCTCAAACCAGGCGTCCGTGAACGAGTCGAATCTGACCTGATCACGCTATGAGTTACCGCGAACGCCAGCGACTGGCCGATATCCAGGCCGCGATCGACGCGATCCGCTCCCACCTGCAACGCGGCGACCTGTCCGACGGTCTGATCTTCGATGCGGTCCGCATCCGCCTGCTCGAGATCGGCGAAGCTGTCAAAGCACTGCCGGATGATCTGCTGGCTACGCAGCCATCTATCCCCTGGCGGCAGATCGCCCGCATGCGCGACCACCTCGCCCACCGCGACTTCGACACCGCACACGCCATCTTGCAGGCCACCGTCAACGAAGACCTGCCCGACCTCGAACACGCCGTCCGCACGCTGGCCGATTCCCTGCCAGACGAAGACCCGCCCAGGGACTCCCGTCATACGTGAACCCGATGCCCCGGGCGACTGGACGGGGGACGGCACCCGCGGTGCCGCACACCACACATCGCGGCAGACAGCGTAGCGCAGCGTGACCAGTTGCTCGTGGCAGTGAGCACCTGTAACCGCCTACGCGGCCGCCGGTCCGTTGATGCCATGAGCTGTCACCCAGATCGGGTGATCTGGAGTGGCCGCTAGCGATGGCCGCAGAGATAAGCGTTGGCGGTAACAGTCCCCCGATGCAAGTCTCATCACCTGGTTCGCACATCAAGGTGAGGTCGACGACGCCGCAGCGGCTGAAGTACGCTGCTTTCAATGCGCCTTTGAGGGGGGTCGCTGGCCTTCTGTTCGCCATGGTCAGCGTCAACGCCAGACGAAAGTCCCGGGCTGTTGGCTACGCAAACGCTCACATTTCTCTTCACTGATATCGAGGGCTCCACGGCGTTGCTGGTGCGCCTGGGCGATGGGTACGCGCAGGTACTTGCCGATCATCATCGGCTGATCCGGGCGAGCCTCGCCGCGCACGGCGGCGAGGAGGTTGACACCCAAGGTGATGCGTTCTTCGCCGTGTTCTCGTCGCCGAGTGCCTGCATTGCCGCCGCGATCGAGATGCAGCGGGCGTTCCTTTCCTACTCGTGGCCAGCAGGCGAACAAGTCCGCGTCCGCATGGGCGTTCATTCTGGTGAGGCGTCGCGGACCGAAGCCGGCCTGGTTGGTCTGAGCGTTCACCGGGCTGCCCGGGTTGCGGCAGTCGGCCACGGTGGGCAGACCCTGGTCTCGGCGGCAACGGCTGCCCTGCTCGGCGACTCGATGCCGGTGGGCGCATCGCTGAAGGACCTCGGGCTGCACAGGTTGAAGGACCTGGGGCGGCCCGGACAGATCTTCCAGCTCGAGGCGGACGGCCTTGCGACGGCTTTCCCGCCACTCCGGTCGCTGGACAACCCGAAGCTACGGAACAACCTCCCGGTCCAGGTGTCCAGCTTCATCGGCCGCGACGCTGAGCTCAGCGAGGTGGGCCGGCTGATCGCAGCTTCTCGTCTCTTGACTCTCACTGGCTCAGGCGGCGCGGGCAAGACCCGGCTCGCGCTCCAGCTCGCAGCCGGGCTCCTGGATGGCTCGGGCGACGGAGTGTGGTTCGCAGACCTCGCGCCCCTGCAGGACCCGGAACTCGTCGCGGTCACCGTGGCCAACGTACTCGGCGTACCAGTGGACGAGGGCCGGCCAGCGGCCGACACGCTCGTCAACGCCGTCGGGCGGCACAGCCTCCTTGTGCTGCTGGATAACTGCGAGCACGTCATCGACGCGTGCGCCAAGCTGACGGACGCTCTCCTCCGGAGCTGCCCGAACATCGTGCTGCTCGCCACCAGCCGTGAGCCGCTGGGCATCGCCGGGGAGTACGTCCACCGGGTTCCGTCCCTCGATACACCCGCCGAGGACGACACTACGGAGTCGATCGGCAACTCCGAGGCCGTGCGGCTGTTCACCGACCGCGCCGCGCAGCACGGTGTGGCGCTCGCCTGGGATGAGCGAACCACTTCGGTGGCCGGCCGGATCTGCCGACGGCTCGACGGCATTCCGTTGGCCATCGAGTTGGCCGCTGCCCGCCTGCGAGTCATGCCGGTGACCGAGTTGGACGCCCGGCTCGACCAGCGTTTCTCCCTTTTGACTGGCGGCTCGCGCGCGGCGCTGCCGCGCCAGCAGACGCTGCTGGCCATGGTCGACTGGTCGTGGGAGCTGCTGAACACCGCCGAGCGCCAGGTGCTCGCCAGACTTTCGGTGTTCGCCGGCGGATTCGACCTGGCCGCGGCCGAGGCGGTCACCACTGGCGGCCCTATCCTTGCGGACGACGCTGTCGCGCACCTGGGGACTCTGGTCGACAAGAACCTCGTGCAGTTCAACGACAGCGACACAGGACCAGCCCGGTACCGGCTGCTGGAAACAGTCCGGCAATACACGGCCCGGCAGCTCGAACGCCAGGGCCCAGAGGCGGCACACGAGGCGCGGACCGCCCATCGCGACCACTACCTGGCTCTCGCGCAGTCAGCGGCTCCGCAACTCATCGCGCACGATCAGGCCGCGTGGCTGGATCTTCTCGATCTCGAACTCGACAATCTCCGCGCCGCGATCGCCTTCAGCCTGGTTCAGCCCGACCCCGCCCCCGGCCTCCAGCTGGTCACCGCCTTGCGGGTGTTCTGGAAGGCACGGGGGCACGCCACGGAGGGAGTCGATGCCGTCCGCGCGCTCCTTGCCGCACCAGCTGCCCCGGGGGCGACTCTCCTCCGCGCGCGGGCCCTGGCCGCAGCGGCCTACCTCCTCGATCAGACCGGGGGCTACGCGCTCGCCGAGGAGTATTGCGAGGAAGCGCTGGCCATTGCCGGCTCCGCCGGCGATGGCTTCCTGACAGCCGACCTGTTGTATGTGCGCGCCTATGTTCTGCTACGCCGGGGGCGGCAGGACAACGCGCTGCCGCTCATCGAGGAAGGGCTAGGCCTGGCTCGCCGACTGGGGGAACCGCATCTGACCGCCAGCCTCCTGGCCGTCCGGGCGTTCGCCGTGGACGTCGAGGGAGACCACGCTGGCGCGGCTCGCGATTGTGCTGAATCGCTCCTGCTCTACCGCCAGGTCGGGGACCGGCTCCAGGTGGGAACGATGGTCGGCAACCTCGGGTACGCCGAGCTCTCGCTGGGCGACCTGGACAGTGCCCGCAGGCACCTGCTCGAGTCGCTCGACATCGCCCGTGCGCTGAACGACCACTACGGTGTCGTCTACATGACCTTCAACCTCGGCCTGGCGGAGTACCTCAGCGGCTCGCTTCGTGCAGCCGAAGCCTTCTTCGCGGAATCGCTCGACCAGGCCAGGCGCGTGCGGGTGATGGCGGGCACCGCCTACGCGCTGATCGGTCTGGCCATGGCCGGCGACGGCGGGGCCCAGCCGGGCCGGTCGGTACGCCTCCACGGCGCGGCCGACCAGGCACTGAAGGTCTTGGGCGAAACCCTCGAGCCATTGGAAGGCCGCCTGCGCGATCTCGATTGCCAGCGTCTTCGCTCCGAGATGGGTGATGAGGCGTTCGAGGCCGAGTATGCCGCCGGGAAGGCCCTGACTGCCGAAGAGATTCTTGCCCTGGCGCTCGGGAACTGACGCTGATCCCGGCCAGCCGGCCGCCGTTCTGCCCCGGCTAAAGGCGTCAGGGCGTTGCGGCGAGGGCACAGATCTGAACGTTCTGCGCCGCTCAGCACTCCGTACCCCCCACTAACGGGGCGACGCATAGTCGGCATCGATCTGCTGCCGCATCGAGACGCAGAGTTCAGCCGTCTTCCTCACCTTGCGTAGTGTCACCAAGCCAAACGATGGCTGACGCTCAAGGCCCAGCCCCGAAGCGAACCTGGTACGTCCTCCGGCACCGGAGACGCTCTACTGAGCTTCATCTCCAGGGAACCGCTGCTAATGCAGCTTCGGCGGAAGCGCGAGTGCCACTCGAGTGGCACATTTTGGAGGTGAGGTACTCGGCTACATATTCGAAAAAACGTTACTAGCTGGGAGCTCCCTTACGGAATCGAACCGTAGACCTTCTCCTTACCATGGATCTCCGGCAGGTCCTGTTAGCGCAGACGGGGCGCCTGGCCAGCCTGAATACGGGCACAGACCAGCGCCCGCAAGCCCGGGACAGCTCTCACGAGCTCCGTTTGCCACTCAATCTGCCACTCACTTCGATCTTGGCCGGGCGCATCTGGGGCACATGGCCGGCGGCGCTGCGGGCACTTTGCGGACACGCTCACTCAGATGGCCGGGAGCATGCCAGGAAGACTCGGCTGGCAGTAGCGACCCCATCTTCGGGCTTGTACTCTGGCGCTTCTAGCGCCATAATGGCGCCATGACGAGCATCCAGATCAAGGACGTGCCTGAGCGGACGCACGCGATCCTCCGCCAGCGTGCGGCCGCCGCTCACAAATCCCTCCAGGAGTACCTGCGGGCCCGGCTGATCGAGGAGGCAGAGCAGCCGACCCTGGAGGAGGTCCTCGATCGCGCGGGTGGACGATCGGGCGGATCGGTCCCGCTCAAGGACGCCGCAGCTGCAATCCGCGACGACCGTGATCGTCGCTGACGCCAGCGTCCTGGTCGTCGCCCTCGCCGATGACGGTCCCGACGGCGACCAGGCCCGGGCCCGACTGCACGGCGAGCGTCTCACCGTACCCGAACTCGCCGACCTGGAGGTCGCCTCCGTCTTGAGGTGGCAGATGAGGGCAGGGCTTCTCGACGCCCGGCGCGCCCGACTCGCACTAGGGGACCTGGCCGCACTGCCCGCCAGGCGGGCTCCGCACCGCCCCCTGCTCCCCCGATGCTGGGAACTACGGGACAACCTGACCATCTACGATGCGGCCTATATAGCACTCGCTGAAGCCATGAACACCACCCTGCTCACCGGCGACCAGAAACTCGCAAGAGCCCCCGGGCCACAATGCCACATCGAGATCTTCCAGCCCGCATCCTGATGGGTTTCGCCTTTCCCTCCAAGCTCACTGGGTGACGCCCATCTCGATGGTCTTAATCAACAGCGACTGGGCCTGATCTGCCTGGCTGATGGCTTTCAATTAGCCACCTACTGTGGCTCGCAGACCACACCACACAGCTATCTAGGGAATGAGGTCCTGGAGCAAAACATCGAGGGTGAGTTCCTCCTCGATGCGGATGCTACGGCGGCGCATGGCGGCGGCGAGTTCCGGGTCCCATGGGGTCTCGGCCGGCTCGCCGGGAAGCGGCGTAACCGGATGCGCCGCGGACGCCGCGGCTTCGTAGGCCACGTGGTCGTAATGCCACGGCCGCCAATTCACCCGGTGCCGGACCGCGCGAGCGATCCGGACACCGCCCCAGTCGAAGTCGCCGTGGTAATCGAACTCCGCCCCGCCGGCTGAGAGTAGTTCGAGCAGCCGCCACCCCGCGGCGGACGGCTGGCCGCCGACGCAGACCAGCGGCTGGCACCGGGCGCCCAGTTCGTCGGCGGCCGCCGCGACCACCACCGGGTTCTCGCATGTCCGCACCCGGCGGAAGGGCAACGGCCCCGTGTTCAGCGGCTCCGTATGGCAGCGGAGCTGGCGCAGTGTGAGCACCGCCGGCTGTCCCGCTTCGCGGCATGACGCCAGCGTCCTGCCCAGCGCCGTGCGCGTATCGCCGGGGAGGCCGAGACAGAGCACCAGCGACGACAGCTCGTCGAGGTGAACTCCGACGGCGGCCCACGCGGTGCGCCGGGAGCCCGCGGTTCCTTCTGCCGCGAACGGCAGGCCGGCCAGCGCACGGACCGCCGACAGCACGAGCGTGCCGACCGGGCGCCCGTCGTCCAGGGCGTGAGCATCACCGCAGCACTCGGCGGCGAGCCGGCCGAGAGGGATGCCGCGCGAGGGCAGCCGCCGGAGAATCGCTGCGACGTGCTCGAGAAGCAGCTGCGCCTGATCAGGTTCAGGGGCGAGACGCCGTACCAGGCCCGTCACGTCCAGCCACGCCCGCCATGCTGCCAGCTCGTCACGGCCCTCGACGGCGGCGTCCAGCGACGCGAACGTGGCACCCCAGGCGGCCACGACATCTGCCCGTTCGCGGTTGCGATCGCGGAGCGGACCGGTCAGGCGCGTCACCGCCTCGGCCCAGCCGCCCGGCGCGGCGCCGCTGTCTCGCAGGATGCGGTCGACCTCGGTGAGGGACACCGACAGTGACGCGCCGGACCCAGCCGCTCTGCCGGTCAGCCGCTCAACGGCGCGCCGCTGCTCCGGGGTGGCGGCGGGCAGAGTGACCGTACCTGTCAGCGGGCGTCCGGTTTCCAGCCGGTCTCGCGCCCGCCGCACCAGCCACGCCACCGGCTCATCGCCGAGCAGACGGTGCAGCCTCGCGTCAGCACTGATCACACCGCCGCCCGTTCGGCCCGCCGGCGTTCCCGCCCGTCCCACCGCCACGGCGTGACGAGGACCGCGTCGATACCGTCCTGCCGCGCCAGCTGGCAGATCGCGAGCCCGGGTACCTGGGGGTAGCACCCCCACTCCCGCTCGCTGGTCATGACCACGTCCATGTCGAAGGTGGCGAGCAGCCCGAGGCATTTCGCGCGGGAATCATCGTCAACGCCCGCGAAGGCCTCGTCGAGCGCGATCAGCCGTGGCGCATGGGGGTTGGCCGCCGACTTGTAGTGCGAAGACGCCGCGGCGAACAGCGGAACGGAGGCGATCAGTGCCCGCTCACCACCCGACGCCGGGCCGGTGGCGGGACGCCACTGGCCGCCAGCGAAGCGCTGGATCGTGAACTCATGCCACCTCCGGTAGTCCAGCGCGGCCGTCAGCGCCTCGGTCCACCCGGCAGCGGGGTTGTCTGCGTGCTCGGCGGCGATGCGCTGCTGGAGGAAGGCACCCACCGCGGCGCGGTCGTCGGCGGACCACGCGTCGATTGTTTGCCGGAGCTTGTGCCGGATCTTGCCGAGCCCGTCCGGCGCATCCCGGGCCTGCTGCCAGATCAACCGCAACTTCATCCCGGTCAACGTCGGACGCGATTCCAGCTCGTCGTTCATCTGCCTGACCTCGGCCTCAGCCGCCGTGATCAGCTCGTGCAGCGTCCCTGCCACCTCATTCAGAAGATGATTCTCCAGGATCTCCCGTTCCCTGGCGGACAGCAGCCGGGCCCGCTGATCCGCTTCCTCGCCGAGCGCCGCAGCCAGCCCGGGGATGTCGTGACTGCGGCCCTGGAACACTACGTCGACCACGATGACGCCTTCGCTCAGTGTCAGCCCGGCCGAATACCCGTGCCGCGCCATCGCATCGGCGAGCAGCTTGTGCTCCTCTGTGACGCGCTTCTGTATCCGGTCCCATGGACCGTCCCCATCGTCCACCGACTCCAGCCCGGCGTTCACGGTGCGGGCCAGCAGCACGGCCGACGTCACCGCCCACGGCTGCATGACGTCAGGAAAGTCCAGCGACGGCAGCGCGACGCGCAGCAGCCCGGTGGCGGCGAACGACCGGAAGTCAGCCACGGTGGCGTCTCGCACCCGCGCGGCCTCGTCGATCTCCTCGCGAAGCCTCTCCCGCGCACCCTCGGCCTTGCCCCGATCGCCGAGCGCCCACTGCTCAACGGCACGCGCGGCTTTCTCGGCGGCGCCGCGTCGGTCCAGGTCGCGCCGGACGTCCGCAAGCTGGCGGTGCAGCTCGTCAACGGCTGCCCCGGCCGTCTGGAGCAGTGCCTCGTACATCGCCTGAGCGCCTGACGCCTCACCCCGGGCGGCGGCCGCGGCCTCAGCCGCCTCCTCACCGCGCTCCCGGCTTTCGGCCAGTTCCGCCGCAGCTTCCTCCGCGGCCCGGGCGGCCTCCTGCGACGCCCGGGAGGCCGGCCACAGCCCCGCGAGCGCCAGCCGGTACGCCGCCACCCCGGCCTTGACATCGGCGAGTTCTCCAGGCTCGGCCGGCAGGCCGACGTCACGGGCGAACTCTTCGGCCTGTGTGACCGCGGCGGTCAGCTCCCCCAGCCGCTGCTCCCGCACCGTCACCGCACGCGCATGCTGCTCGCGCAGTTCGCCGCGTCGGCCTCGCTCGCCGGCGGCCACGGTGTGGGCCTCGCGTACTGCGGCATCTGGCGGCACCGCGCGGTGCTCATCGGAGAGCCGCTCCCGGTGCACGCCCACATCGTCCAACGCCGCATCGAGCTCGCCGACCGCCGTCCGCTCCTGCTGGAGCTCCACGGAAAGCTGTGCGATCCTGGCGCGCCGCGCGGCCTCACGCGCCCCCTCGCCGATGTAGCCGGCGCTGTCTTTCCCCCAGGCACCGCCCAGGACGCCGTTCGCCCACCTGCCGACGGTGGTCACCCAGGTCCCGCCGGTGCCGCCCAGGCCGATTGCGCGCAGGACAGACTGGACCGCCTCGTTGGACAGCAGCCGTGCCTGCGGATCGGCGGAGTCAATCGCCGGGGTCAGAACGCTGGCGCACGACTGACCGGGCACCGGGGCGAGACCGGACAGCACGGTCACGTCGCCATCGACGAGGTTCCCGTCGGGGGTCACCCACGCATCGAGTATCCCCGCCGCCTCCAACGCGGCCTCAAGTCCCGCGCGGTCCCCTTCCGGCACGTCCAGCGCGAAATCGGTCACCTTCCACAACGGCGCGCCCGGGCGGCTGTCCCGGACGCCGTGCTGCCTCGTGTGCGTAGCTGGGGGGACGTCGTGGCCACCCGCGCGCAGCCGGCCGATCTCACCCTCGAGTTCACGTGCGCGCCCGGTGTGCGCGGCCCGCTGGGCGGACAGTTCGGCGTCGAGACGCCCGAGCTCAGTGCCCGCCGCCCGGGCCGCGTCGCCGACGGCCATGACCGCGGGGTTAGCACCGTCCCCGGTCACCGCCCACGCTTGCAGACCTTCGAGCAACTCGTCCGGGTCGACGACCCGGAGCTCGGTGAGGCTGCCCAGGTAGGCCCGGAAGGCAGCGGTCAGTTCCCGGGCGCGTTCGGCGGCGGCCCGCTCCGCGGCGGCGACCCGCTCGGTCGCGGCCTGGATCTCCGCGGTGAGCCGGTCCTCCTCGGCACGTGCCGCTTGCAGCACCCCGCGCCGTTCTCCGACTTCGGTGAGCAGCTGGTCCAGCTGTCCGACGGCCCGCGCCTGGCGGCCGGCGACCGCCTCCGTCTCCCGCCGGGCACGCTCCGGATCCTGCTCCCAGCCGTCCGCGGCCGCGTGGTGGCCCGGCGTGCAGCGGGCCGCCGCCGCCGCATCCTCGGTTTGGCGCTGCGCGGCAGTCAGCCTGTCCCGCGCCGCTTCGGCCCGCCGCGCGGCCTCGTCGGCCCGCACGGAACGCCGCTGCACCTCGGAAGCCAGCCGGCCGCGATCGCGTTCCCTGATGCGCGCCGTCTCGTCCCGCCGCCGCGCCTCATCCCGCATCTGCTCCAGCCGCTCGGCGTCCCGCATCGCGGGGTCCTGCTGAAGCGCTTCGCGCCGCGCCTCGAGCTGGGTCCGCTGCTGCTCAAGCTCCGTCAACTCACCCCGCGCTGTCTCCAGCGCGCCATCCGCGGCCGCGTATGCCTCCTCGGCCGCGGCCATGTCCCTGCCCAGCTGCTCGTACCGGCTCTGGGCCTGCCGCGGTGCCGCCGCCTTGCGCTTGGCCGCGATCATGGCGTAACGGCCGTAGTGGCGGAGGAAGTCGTCCGCGGCCTGGCGGGCCTCGGCCAGGGCGCGCAGGGCGTCACGTTCTTCATCCAGCCCGCGGAACGCCTCGGCCACCGTCGTCACCAGGCCCGGGCTGAGCGGCGACAGCGCCTCCGTGAGCGCGCGAGACAGCAGCTTCTCGTCGGGCCTCTTGGACAACTGCGGCTGCCGGAGCTGGATCAGCAGGTTGATCAGCGCCTCGTAGCGGTGCTCACCGAGCCCGAACAGGGCTTCGTCCACCGCGCGCCGGTAGTCGACAGCCCGGTCGTAGACGAGCCCGCGGGAGCCGATCTCCTCGCGCAGCTTCTCCCTGGTCAGCGGAACCCGGCTGGCGGGCAGCAGCTGCAGGTCCTCCCCGACGCGCTGTGCCGTGACGAAGAACCAGTGGCGCACGATGCCGCGCCCGGCGACAGCCTTCAGCCCGCATCCGATGGTGCGGAACTCGGTGGTCCCGTCAGCGGCGCGGCGGCCGAATTCGAGCCACGTGTACCCGAGGCGCTCCGGATGGGGATGCCTGCCACCGAGCAGCAGGTTCCATTCCATCTTCTTCTGCCGGTCGCCGTCCGGCTCCACCCGGTGCGGTGCGAGTTCTCCGTCCAGCAGGAAGGGCAGCGTCAGCGCGAGGACTTTGGACTTTCCCGTTCCGTTGTTACCGCGCAGCAGCAGACGGCCACCGTGGAACCAGAATTCCTCGGCGTCGTAGTAGAACATGTCGACCAGGCCGGCCCGCAGCGGCTTCCACCGTTCAGAAGAGGGTGCTGGCAGCATCGGCCGTCGCCTTTCTCGTTTCGCGGATGGTCGGCTCGTCCAGGGCGAAACGCGCGATCGCCGGGCGGCCGCGGACCACGGATCCGTCCACCTCGACCAGGCGGAGCGCGGAGAGTTTCTCCAGCGCGGTCCCGGCCAGCTCTGTTTCCGCGCCCGGTTCGGTCACGCCCTTGCGCCAGTAGGTGGCGTGCTCGGCTGCCACCTGCCGGACGAATGCGTGCAGTTCCTCCAGTGTGGCCTGGTCCCGGCGGGCCAGATGTTCCGCGACAAGCAGTGTGACATGCCCGTCGGTGCGCTGCTCGGGCATGCGCACGTCGGTCAGCTCGTCGTCCGGGTCAACCATGGCTATCCCCTCAGCGCGCATTTCGGCCACCAGCCCGGTGGCATCGGCGATCCGCCGGGTGATCGCGTGCCGCTGCGACAGCAGGTAGCTGCGTTCGTCATCGTCGAGCTCGTCGTAGTACAGGACCGGGTCCTCCAGCAGCCGCCGGGTGAGCCGCCTGCGCAGCGCCTGGTTGCGCAGCTCGTCGGTTTCGGCGACCGGTTCCGCGGTCAGCTCCGCGAGTCGCTCCTCGAACGATGAAGCGGTCACCGTGGACGGCCCGCGGATGCCGGAAAGCAGCACACCCAACACCGGCCTGCGCACGTCGTACAGCACGTCGGTGCGAGCCGACAGGTACGCGTCCTCGTCCCCGGCGATCCTGCTCAGTACCCCCACGGCAAGCAGCAGCCGGACGACCGCCACCAGATCCGACCGTTCCGCCCGGATGTCCAGGGTCAGCGTGAACCCAGCCGCGGTGAGTTCCGGCTCCGCGGCGGCCGTTAGCACATCGTCGGCGAGGCTGCCGAGCGTAGTCTGCGCGTCCGCGCGGGCGAGAGCCGACAACGCCAGGCACAAGGTGACGTACCGACGCCGGCCAAACGGCTCCTTGTTGCGCCCGCGCGCTGGGTGAGACGCGTCAGACAGCGCCGTGGCAGTCTTGAACAGCCGCGCCGTCTCCGAGTCCGCGGCCAGACGCCATCCCGTCTCCCGGTTCAGCCACTCCCGCAGCCCGGGCAGGTGCCGCCGGACCAGGACCAGCATCTCGCTGTCGGTGTCGGCGACCAGCAGCGGCTTGGCGAGCAGGGCTCGGAGCGCGGCCCTGCGCTGCGCCTGTTCCTCCGCGGGCATCATGCTGCTGCCCTCATGATGGCGTCAGGTCGGTGATCTCGATGACGTGCTCCGGGCCGGTGAGCAGCCCGTCGGCGGTGCTGATCGTCACCGTTCCGCCGTCCGGGACCAGTGAGAGCCGCACCTCCAGTGCGCCGTCGCTGGTCACGGTCTTCACTTCACTCTCACCCGGCTTACGGGCCGCCAGCGCATCGCCGAGCAGAGCCAGGAAGAGCCGGAATGCCCTCGGGTCCAGCACGTCGAGGTCGGACAGTAGGGTCGGCCCGCCGGTGCGGAGAGAGCGCCTCGCCGCAGCCGTCTCGGCCGCCTCGCGTTCTGCCTGCCGGCGCAGAAGATCCCGCTCCGCCGACCTGTCCCGTACCTGGCTGGGCTTGCCCCGCCGCTCGTAGCTCCCGGTCTTCCTGAGCTGCGGGGAGATACGGAGGGGCTCGGCGTCCCGCCACGCCATTCCCGGCGGCAAGTCCTGCCAGGCATCGGCGGTTTCGCTGGTAACAGACAGGTGCCGGGCTGGGCACAGTCCGAACGCGGCGCGCCACAGGCGATGAGCGGCCTCGTCGTCCGGCGCCTCAGCGAACCACCGGGCGAGCACCCGGAAGTCCGCCGAGCGATCCGACCGGCCCGAGCGCCGTTCGTTGAGCAGGCCTACCGCGTCGATGAGCTGTTTGATCGCGGTCACGGCAGCCTGCCGCAGCAGGCGTGCCTGCGACGGGTGCGCCGATTCCCGCGACGTGAACCAGTCGTCCAGCCCGCGCCACCGGTTCCGCCAGGCGTCCAATGCCTGTTTTTCTGCGTTGGCCAGGGATTCGGCGGCGTCCGCGCCCTCGGGCACCGCGTCGGCCGCCTCCCGCTGCGCGGCCAGTTCCAGCAGCCGCTCGTGACCGGCGGCTTCCAGGTCGCCCAGCAGCACCGCAATCTCAGCGCCGGAGTTGGCCAGGTCCGCGATGAACCTGTTGATGTAGTCGATCAGCCGTTCTTTGTAGGCGAGGAAGCCGTCGACGTCCCCGTCGGAGAAGTCGATCGCGCGGCGCAGCGCGGACATAAACGCCTGTGCGTTGTCAGCCAGGGAGGAGAACCGCTCGGCTAGGGACAGCAGCAGCAGGTGGGTTTTGGCCGGGTCGGGATGACGATCTGCGGCCAGGACTTTCAGCGAGCGAAGCTGGTCGGCGATATCGGCCAGGGCCACCGACTGGAGCTGCCCGCGGCGCCCAATAGCCTCATCGTAGAAGGCGATCGCCTGCTCGGCCGCCTGCCCGGCGGCGGTCAGCTGGTACAGGGAGCGCTTACGGTGGAAATCCTCCACGGTAGTGACGCGGCTGGTGTCAACGTCACCGCGCAGGTTGCCCCAGGCCACGAGTTGCTCCAGGGCCTGGGTCAACTGCTCGTCGGCTTCGGTCCGAAACTCAGCCGCAACGTCCTCCGGCCGCAGGTGCACGATGAAGCGTTCCTTCGCCCGCGCGAAGATGCGCAGCAGACTCCGGTAAAGGTCGGCGTTCGGGACGCCCAGATGCGTGAACGGCTGTGGCTCACTCTGGCCATGCGCCGACCGGTGCCCTCCGCTAACCACCACTACATCCTGCCGCACGCGGCCGACAGAATTTGCGCAACGAGCCGCTTATGACCGCCATGCAGCCCGCCGCCTCGTGTCCTCCGATGATGTCTCGCATTCGACTTGCCGATGACTGCTCGGCCAGATCCCTCCCTCCCTGGCGGAACGCGCGCGCTGCCAGCAACGCCTCACGGCGTAAGGGCCTGATCGAATCGTCTGGACGGCGCCGGGACAGGGCATCAGGGAGAAGACCGATCGGATCAGCGCCCAGCCTCCTCGCGTGAGGTCACGGGTGCCCGCAGCAGGATGGCTCTTCCCTGCCGGGTTGCCGCCTCGGATCGGCGACCGTCTTTGTGCTGGACAGGGCCACTGCGAGAACGAATCAGGTGGTCAGAACCATCGGGAAACACCAGCGCATAGCTGACGTCCCAACCGCTACTTCGACGCCGCTCATGCGATCTTGCAGGCCAACGTCAACGAAGACCTTGGGCCCGCGCCGGGGACTTCGAATCTGCGGCGATCATTACTGGCGCGTTCCGCCGCTCCGAGCGTCGCGACAGGCCGCGTCGGACCGCTGCTGCTGCCCGCGCCGGCGGCCGGGCCGGTCACCGCGTTCTGGCGCGACCGGCACACCACCATGGCCTAGTACCGCAGTCAGACCGACCGAGCGGCTCCCGCCTAGCTCCGGTGCCCTGACGGAGAGACTCGATCATGTGCGGCCGACCGTCTGCCAACGGCAGCGGCAGGCAGTTGCCGACACAGCGCGGCGAACAGGTCTTGGTTCTCGCTCGTCCGGGGCCGAAGCCTGGCATGGGCAAGGCACACCCTGGCCGTAGCCGGGCGCCAACGAAGATTGATCAAGACCGGAAACGATCCTGGGGCAGAGGCCAGCGCTCCAAAGGTCCGGCCAGATTCCGGCATGCACCCGCAAGGGCCACGCACGCAGAACCAGACGATCTGCGTGTCGCGATCGACGTGGACATAGCGCGGGTATGGCTCACACTTACGTCAACTGGAACCGTGGACCTGTTCCCGGCAGGAGTCGCTGGACCAGACCTCCGCGGCAGCAAAGTCTCACGCCACGAGCACATGCCTCCCGTAGCGTTTGCCACTCAAATGTCACTCGACCGAAAAAGGTACTCGGTTCTGCGTTCTAAAAAGTAGCCATACCCTGGAGCCCCCTTACGGAATCGAACCGTAGACCTTCTCACCATGTATCACTGTTGGGTTCTAAAAGTGCAAGTAGAACGCCTGACCAGCGAGAACGCTAGCTGAAAACCAGCGCCTGCCAGCGCCAGATGGGCCTCGCGAGCACCATTTGCCACTCAATCTGCCACTCACTTTGATCTTGTCTGCAAAGGGCCGGCCTCTATCGAGACTAACCCTCGAAAACGGGTTCAATGGAAGGAATAACGAGGTCTGACGAGTTCATAGCCACCGGCTCAGGCGGAACGGCGGGTCAGCCGTGGGTGCACCCGGTCCCAGGTAGGCGATACAGAGCCTGAAAGGCCAGGCTCAGGCACCCGGGATGGTTCGGGTTCGAAGGCTGGGTACGGTCTGGCCGAGGAATCCGTCGATCAGCGCGGGCCGCTGCTGGATGCGCTTGAGCCGGCGAACTGTGTCCAGCACCGCGGTCTGGGACGTGCGGCCCGGCTCCAGGGCGTCGATCACCGCGTACGGCCAGCCCGGGATCATCTGTGCGTGGCCCCTCCCCCGCTCGTGGGCGTGTCAGAGGCGCGGCCCAGCGCTAGGTATCCGGCACAGAACACCAGCTCGGTGGATCCGCAAGTCGGGCATGAGCTGGTTGCGCGTCGGCCGCATGGACGGGCCGCCCAGGATCGTTCTGGGCATAACTGCCGATGGGCTCGGGATATGCGGACCTGCCGGGCCGTTGGTCCCTTGTAAAGACGTGGAGGCCACTGGGAGAGTGGAACTTTCCAGGAGGCAGCCCTTGGCAGTCTTATCCGCCACCGCATGGCCCGCACGCAGATCTGACCTGGCATCAAGGCCTTCATGACCGGGCGCTCTGGGCTGGCACCGCCTCACCGGGACGAGAAGGCACTCCTAACACCTCCCGGTCCTCCTTTCTTCTCACGACTCAGGGACAGGATCCCGCTGATGACCAGCTCTGACACCATTGCCGCCGCGGTATCCCCCGAGGGCAAGCTCATCGGCCGAGTCGCCTTCGTCACAGGAGGCACGCGCGGCATCGGCGCCGCGATCTCCCAGAGCCTCGCGCACCAGGGCGCGACCATCGCCGCTGGCTACGCTGGCAACCGGGCCAGGGCCGAGGCTTTCGCCGAAGAATTCCGCTCCAGGCACGTCGATGACGGCGTCAAGATAACACTGCACCAGGGCAACGTCGCCTCCGGCGACGACTGCCGGCGCGCAGTCAGCGAGGTCATCGAGCAGCACGGGCGGCTCGACATTCTCGTCAACAACGCGGGCATCACGAGCGACAGCACGATCGCCAAGATGACCGACGACAGCTGGAACAAGGTGCTGTCCGTCAACCTCTCCGGCGTCTTCTATCTTTCCCAGGCCGCGCTGGCGCACATGCTCGAGCGCGGCACGGGCCGCATCATCAACGTCTCGTCTGTGATCGGGGAGACGGGCAGCATCGGCCAGGCCAACTACGCGGCGTCGAAGTCAGGTCTCTTCGGCCTGACAAAGACGTTTGCGCGTGAGGCAATGTTCCAGCTCGGCCGGTCGGGAAACCTCAGCGGCAACAGGATCAGCGTCACGGTCAACACGGTCACTCCGGGCTACGTCGCCACGGAGATGCTCAAGGGGGTGCCAGAGAAAGTTCTTGACAAGATCAGGTCACAGATCCCGATGGGCCGTGTCGCGGAGCCGGAAGAAGTTGCCCGCGTTGTCCACTTCCTCGCCGCCGACGCCGCCGGGTACATCACCGGCCAGGTCTGGGGGGTCAACGGCGGCCTGGACATGTAACACAGGCAAGAGCGTACGGGGAGAACAGACCAGCCCGTGCCTGATGCGAGGTTGCCGCCCACACGATGACGTCACCACTGCTAACGTCCACGCGCGCCGAGACCAGCGTGAATGCGGCTTCCCTGGGCCGGAGCGGACCGATCATCGCAGATGCGCAGAGGCCGGTCGGCGCACTCGACCGCGGCGGGGCTACTGACCCCAATCCTCGCGATCGCGAGCTTGTGCACAGGCTCAGGCTTACGAACCGCGCTGGTGATTGACTCCACCATGGTCTGCGCTGGTGCACATCCCGTGGCTGTTCTGCTGATGACCGGCTGGCCCGGGCGCCGCGACGGTGAGCGGATGCCCGGGCTATCAGGCCACCACTATCCATCGGCCTGAGCCTGCCGAGGCGCAGTCGCGGGCTCGTGTCAGGATTGCCGCGTGATAGGCCAGATGGAACGTTTGGCATCCATGGATAGCGGCCGATCTTGCTGGATGGCCGCCCCTCAGCTGCGGGTACTGTCTCTCCCAAACGCTTCGTCGTTTACGCCGATCACCTCGGTGACGCGGTAAGCACGCTCATTCGCCAGCTTCCGGTCCTTCTGGATTCTGTACTGACGATCTCGGTACGTGGTTCCCGAGCCAGTTCATGGCTTCTTCACGACTTTCATAGATGTGCGGGGCCAGGTCCCGGTGGTGCAGTTGCCTGGTGAGTTTGAGCCGCATGAAGGAACTGGTCGTGTACCTGGTCACGCTGGCGTAGTAGCGGTCGGCCAGACCGCGGACCACGGAGACATAGTTGTCGGCCAGGGCCGGGTCCACGTAGAAATTGTCATAGTTGATGACCATCTGAACCTTCTTGCCTACGGCGGCCAGACGCTTGCCGACCTCGGCCCCGATCGCCTGAACCTCGTCACCCGTGACGAGCGACACGCCCTCCATGTTGAGGAAGAACATGTTCCGTTCGGCGTCGTAGGCGAACCGCGCCTCCAGTGGCACAGTCAGCAGATCTTCCTTCAGGCCCATGGGTCCGGCGGCGAAGATCCGCGCGTCCATCAGCTTCGGCTCGCCGCGGATAATAGGCTCGAACCCGATGTGGGCGAGGACATCCTTGTCCAGATCCACTCCCGGGGCGATCTCGATGAGTTCCAGGCCCTCGGGGGTGAGCCGAAAGACGCACCGCTCGGTCACGTACAGTACCGGCTGGCCGGCTGCGGCCGCGTACTCGCCGCTGAAGGTCCGCTGCTCGACGTCAGCGAGAAACTTGGGCGCCACGGTACCGTCAGCGATGACCAGACGGCCATCCAGCACCCGGCAGCGGCCCGGCAAGACGAAGGTCCCGGCGAACACCAGCCGTTTGGCGTTCTGGCTGATGTTGATGAAGCCCCCCAGCCGGCCAGCTTCGCCCCGAACCTGCTGACATTGACATTGCCCAGACGGTCCGCCTGAGCCATGCCCAGGAACGCGGCGTCGAGACCGCCACCGTCATAGAAGTCGAACTGGGAGGGCTGGTCCAGGATGGCTTGCGCATTCACCGCCGAGCCGAAATCCAGCCCCCCGGCTGGCATTCCGCCCATGGCACCGGGTTCGGCGGTCAGCGTCAGGTAGTCCAGGATGTGCTCCTCGGCCGCCACATTGGCAACGCCTTCCGGCATGCCGATGCCGAGGTTCACCACGCTGTCGGGCCGGAGCTCCATCGCCGCCCGGCGGGCGATGACCTTCCGCTCGGTCAGTTCCAGCGGCGGGACCGGGTTGCGGGCTTGCCGCAGCTCTCCGCTCAACGCCGCCGAGTACGACGTGCCGAAGGTCTGCCAATGATGCTCAGGCTGCGAAACGACGACGCAATCGACCAGGATCCCCGGGATCTTCACCTCACGCGGGCTCAGGCTGCCACTCTCGGCGACCCGCTCCGCTTGCACGATCACCAGGCCGCCGGCGTTGTGCACCGCGGTGGCGACGGCGAGCGTCTCCAGGGTCAGCGCCTCGCGCTCCATGGTGGTGTTTCCCTGGGGATCCGCGGTGGTGCCGCGCAGGAACGCCACATCGAGCGGCAGCGCCTTGTAGAACAGGTACTCCGCGCCGCCGACGGTGATCAGCTCGACGCGGTCCTCGGTCGTTCGTTCGTTGATCTTCCCGCCGCCTTGCCGCGGGTCGACGAAGGTACCCAGGCCCACCCGGGTCAGCAGGCCGGGCTTGCCGGCGGCAGTGTCCCGGAACAGCTGCGACATAACGCCCTGCGGCAGGTTATGCGCCTCGATCTTGTTGTCCACCGCCAACTTGCCCAGTTCGGGTGACAAACCCCAATGACCGCCTACGGCCCGCTTGAGCAGGCCCTCGTGGCAGAGCCGGTCCAGCCCTCGACCGCGCCGGTTTCCAGGGGCCATGGTAAACACCAGCCCGAGGTCGCGGGGGGTGCCCGTCCGCAGGAAACGCTGCTCCAGCGCGAGTGTCAGCTCCTCGGCAAAGCACTGCCCCATAAACCCACCGACCACGACCCAGTCGCCGTCATGAATAAGCCGCACCGCTTCGACGGCGGTGACGACCTTGTCCCGCACCGAACGGCCAGACAAAGATTCCGCGGGGACCCGCATGGTTCCTCCTGAGGCGAATCCTAGCGAGGCTCGGTTGACGTACGGGTCAGCTGAACGCGGCAGTGCCCGGATGTCTGGGCCGACGATGAGGGTCTGGATCGTTTCGGTGCCCTCGAAGGCGTGGGATCGACTCGGCGCAGCCATGTCCCGGATGACGTGGGCGAGCGGATCGGTTCCTTCCGCTTCTTCTTCCTAAACCGCGATGGACCTCGCTGACCGGGCCGCGGACTTCCGGTTCCTAGTCCGCGACTGGGCCGGGCAGTTCACCGCATCGTTCGACACGGTCCTGGCTGGCGCCGGTATCCGGGCCGTGAAGATCCACCCCGAAGTCCTTTCCGAACGCCCAAGCCGAACGGCTCATCCTCGGCGCTCGCCGGGGGTTAGTCCGGGTGGCTGAGCTCGGCAAGTCCTGCTGGTCAAACAGGGACATCTGCAGCGGCCGCCGGCGAAAGTGCGGATGGCGGGGGCGCGCGCAGTCAGGTGATCCAGCCGACGCGGTCCAGCTCTTTGACTGCATCGATCCGGGCGGAGGTGATCATCCCCGGTCCCCAGCCAAGGACCAGCCAACTGGCATGGCGTACCTGCATCACCTGCCGTGCCGGTCACCAACGCCGGAAGCCAGCCGGGCCGCGAGTGCCGGAGCGGCCGGCGGTCGCCGAGCGTCCCCGGCGCATCACGCCTCGACAGGCAAGGCGAGAACGGGAAGAATCTGCTCAACAGGGAAAAACCTGCCCAACACGAACGTCCGGGACGAGCTGGCCTAAGAACGCGATCAGCGCATCCCCTGGAGGTCGGTGTGAGTCCGGTTTCGAACACGGCATTGACGCCGCTGTCGTTCCTGGAGCGGTCGGCTCGCGTATGGCCAGACAAGATCGCTGTCGTCTACGGAAGGCGGCGGCTCACTTACTCCGAGCTGGCGGCCGAGGCGCAGCGGGTGGCGGGAGCGCTGCAGGCGAGCGGTGTTGAGCCGGGCGACCGGGTCGCTTACCTAATGCCTAACCTGCCCGAGATGCTCATTGCCCATTACGCGGTTCCGCTGGCAGGCGGGGTGCTTGTTGCGTTGAATACCCGCCTGACGGCGGGGGAAGTGGCCTACATGCTGGCGCACTCGGGCGCGAAGATCGTCGTTGTCAACGCGGCGCTCCTCCCAACGGCCGCGGCTGCCGCGAAGGACATTCAGGCCGTCGCCGAACTGGTGGTTACCGAGGATGCCGAGCTAGAGCCGGACGGCGCGGATCTGGCGGATCTGACTGACGTGCCGCGGCTGGTGAGTTACTCCGAGTTTCTCGCCCGGGGCACGCAGGACCCGCTGCCCTGGTCGGTCCCGGATGAGCTTGCTCCTATCGCGATCAACTACACGTCCGGCACCACGGGGCGCCCAAGGGGCGTGATCTACACTCATCGGGGTGCCTACCTGAACTGTTTCGGCGAGATCGTTCACTCGCGGAACGACGAGAACAGCGTTTACCTGTGGACTTTGCCGATGTTCCACTGCAACGGCTGGTGCACCCCGTGGTCGCTGACCGCCATCGGAGGCACGCACGTGTGCCTCCGCGAGGTACGTGGCGAGGCGATCTGGGAGCAGCTGCGCGAGCACGACGTCACCCACCTCAATGCGGCGCCGACTGTCGTGAGCACCATTCTGAACGCGCCCGAGGCCGGGCCGCTGACCCGGCCGGTCCTGATCACCACGGCCGGCGCGCCGCCCAGTCCCACGACCATCGCGCACATGGAACGCATGGGCTTCCGGATCGTGCACGTCTACGGCTTGACCGAGACTTACGGCCCGATCTCCGTCTGCCAGTCCCAGCCGCAGTGGGCTGACCTGCCAGCCGACGAGCGCGCCGTGCTGCAGGCCCGCCAGGGCGTGAGCATGATCCAAGCCGAAGGCTTGCGGGTTGTGGATACCCAGATGGCCGACGTCCCGGCCGACGGCGACTCGATGGGCGAGATCGTCATGCGCGGCAACAACGTGATGGTCGGCTATTACCTTGATCCGGACGCCACCGCCGAGGCGTTCCGCGGTGGCTGGTTCCACAGCGGGGACCTCGGCGTCATGCACCCTGACGGGTACATCGAGCTGCGAGACCGCTCCAAGGACGTCGTCATCTCCGGCGGAGAGAACATCTCCACCATCGAGGTGGAGCAAGCGCTCATGAGTCACCCTGCCGTACTCGAGGCGGCGGTCATCGGGGTGCCCGACGACAGGTGGGGCGAGCGTCCCAAGGCGTTCGTCGTGCTCCGCGCGGGCCAGAGCGCGACCCCGCAAGAGCTTAACGCCCACGTCCGCACCAAGATTGCCAGCTACAAAGCCCCACGCGACATCGAAATCGAGCCCGATCTGCCGAAAACGTCCACGGGAAAGATCCAGAAATTCGTGCTGCGCGACACTGAGCAGGCCGCACGCACCCGCCGCGTATGAGAACTCAGCGGTCAGCAGCGAACGGCCGGTCAGCCTAGGAGCGCGACCGGCCAGGCCCGCTGTGACTGCCGGGCCGGGGCAATGAGGCTGCTCCTGGCTGCTGACATGGGATATCCCGCTTGCCTCGGCCGCTTCGAAATCGCGTTCATGACGCGCAGACGGTCGGCGCTGCGCCTGACGATGTCGGTCAACATGCTCGCCTCCTCACCCCTGAAACGTTGTAGGCAACCGTGGCGTCCAAGCGCAGGAGCCCGGCTACTGGTTAATTCTCCGCTCACGAGGCCGGGGCGAGTTCGAGGGCGGGTTGGCTGGTGCGGTCGGTCCAATGGGAGGCCGTTGCACCAGGCCGCAGCCGGATGGGTTGAGCAGCCGCCGCGGCGGCGAGCTGGGCTTCGTGGGCCTGTCGGGGATGCACGATGAGCTGGCGGCGCCCAGATGCGGAGGTGGCGTAGTGGACCCAGACGGGGCAGGCCGGCAGGTGTCCTTCGCGGCGGCACGCAGATCTCGTCGGCTTGGTTCCTGATGCCCGCGCGAAGGCCGGTCGAGCCCGCCGCCGTCCACCTCCATCCGGAACGCCCGCGATGACGGGAAGGTGCCCGGCCGCCCGAAGCCCGGCCGGCTGGATGCGGTGTGGCTGTGCAAACTGGCCGAGCGGGGGATGCTGCGCCCGTCGTTCGTCCCGCCGCCCTGGCAGCGGGAACTGCGGGACCTGTGCCGGTACCGCCGCACCCTGATCCAGGAGCGGACCCGGGAAAAGCAGCGGGCTGAGAAGCTGCTCGAAGACGCCCAGATCAAGCTGTCGGCGATGATCAGCGATATCTTCGGCGTCCCCGGGCGGGACATGCTGGAAGCGCTGATCGCCGGGCAGCGTGACGCCTATGTGCTGGCCCAGATGGCCCGTGGCTCCATGCGCAAGATCGGCGTCCTGCAGGAGGCGCTGACCGGTCATTTTCCGTGACCGCCACGGCTACCTGCTGACGATGATGCCCGGGTGGGTCGATGCGCTGACTGCCCAGATCGATGCGCTGACCGGGCGGATCGAGGAGGTGATCGCCCCTTTCGCCTGCCAGGTGGCCCAGTTGGATGAGGTCCCCGGTACCGGGGTCACCGGCGCCCAGGAGATGATCGCCGGGATCGGGATCGACATGACCCGTTTCGCCACCGCCGGCCACCTGGTCTCCTGGGCCAAGCACGCGCCCAAGGCCAGGCAGTCCGCAGGCAAGAGCAAACCCGGCACCACCGGCAAGGGCAACCCCTGGCTCGCCTCTGCCCTCGGCGAGGCAGGGATAGGCGCCGCCCGGACCAAAACCTTCCTCGGCTCGCGCTACCACCGGCGCTTGCCGCCGCGGCGAGCAACGCGCCCTCGTCGCGGTCGGCAACTCCATCCTCACCATCGCCTACTACCTGCTGTCCGACCCTGACGCCCGCTTCGCCGACCTCGGCCCCGACTGGCACGACCGGCTCACCCTCCATCCGGCGCAAACGGCAACTCATCACCGAACTCGAACGGCTATCCGGCAAAAGGTCCTGCTCCAGGAGGAGGCCGCCTGACACTCCGGACCTGAACCCGGCTCCGCAGCGCTACGCCGGGTGCTGCCGCGCGCCCCCCTCAGGTCCGATTTTCGATTCAGCCACCAACGACGCACAGGTTGCTAAGACCGCACCGCGGCGTCGAGGCAGCCTTCGTTCCGAGCGGTGGTGCAGATGTGGCTGGTAGCGGTCCAGGACCGTGGGCCGGGCGACGGCCCTAGCCACCGCGTCATCGCCGGTCAGGGCCTGGGTGAACCGGCGGGCGGTCTTGCGATCGACGCCGAGTTCGCGGGCGATGGCGCGGATGCCCAGTCCGCGGGGCTGCCAGGGCCTCGTAGTTCCGGAGTGTGCCTGGTCAGCGCGGCACATCTTTTGGATCATGTGCTATGACGCCCGGCTGAGTCCTGCTGCATCCAGCTCCACCATGGTCACCCTGCCATCTTCGGCTTCGGCTGCAGGGTCGTGCAGGCACCTCAGGACAATCGTCCGGCCGGCCGGGACAGCGGCTGCGGGTTACCGCAGTGTTTGCTTGACAAATCTAGCAAAACTGCTTACTATAGTAAGCAGAAGATGAGAGCCCGAGAGAGACAAGACCCCGAAGGGGAAGAAATGACCGAGACCCACAGCACCGGCCAGGAGATCCAGGCAGAGGTCCTTGGCGCGGTCCGCAAGAGCGAAGAAATGCTGGTCGGCGCGCTCAAGGTCTGGGCTGAGGCAGTCCAGACGATCACGCCGTCCATCCCGATGCCCAACCTGCCCTACACCGACAAGCTGCCCAAGCCCCAGGAGTTCGCGGCCAGCACCTACGACTTCACCGAGCAGCTGCTCATCTCCCAGCGGAAGTTCGCTGAGAGCCTGCTCCAGGCCATGAAGCCGCTGCTTGACGCCGGGAACGGGGCGGCCAAGAGGGGCGCCACCAAGTAACATCCTGCAGGCGCGGCGAGCCCGGGAATCCCGGCCCGCCGCGCACTTGCATATTCAGCTGGAAGCCCCAGGGAGCCTTCATCCGCACCCTCTGCAAAGCTCGCCAGCCTGTCACTGCGCCAGCTCGCCGATATGACAAGCTGTCCAACCTGTGTCCAACCTGTGGGTGCTGAAAATCCTTGCCACCTGGGCAGATTCGCGGGGAAACGCCCCCGGCTCAGGGCCTGTGCCAGGTGACCGCTGAGCCGGCGACAGGCCACCTGGCCAGTAAGCGGATGTCCGCCAGGCTCATCCCGGAGTCGCCGGCCCACCCCGGTTACGATGTCGTCTTAGGGTTCGGCACGTCAGCAACGATTCGCTCGCGCTTGCCTTCCCGGTCCCCGCCTGACGCCTCTCACGACGCCTTTTCCTCATCGCTCACCACGACGATCTTCAGCCATCGCAGCATGAGGCGGCCTGAAGCCTCCCTCCGCAGGGCGACTCCGAAGGGCCACGAAACCTTCATCTCCCGCACAGCACCACATCAAGGACCCGCTCTTACATGCAAGCTCTCCTCGGGTTCAGGACACCTCGGCACCCACAGGGCCAGCCGACCACCACCGCGTCAAGCCTGCTGGTTACCGCCCAGGTCAGCTGCACAGTCGATTATTCGAGCGGCGCAGGATCCAGTCGCCGGAGCGGCAAAAGCCGCTGCCGGTCCGACCAGCTCAGTGACAGGCGGCTGCCGAAGACAGCGCGTCTGGCATCCAGCTTCATCACCGTGGGCGGACGGGCCGAATGCCAATCAAATCTTTGATGCATTTGTTCTCTCAGCCTTCGGCTGGGTCTACGTCTTGTCGTGCCGTGGCGGGGGGGAGCTGGCGCAGGAACGGGTCGGCCGGGCGGTGGCTGGTCACGCGGATGCGTGCGTCCACGGCGACGGCACCGTCCGGGCGGGCGATCACGGGGTTGAGGTCAAGCTCGGCGACCTGTGGCAGGTCGTCGGCGAGCCGGGAGACCCGGAGCAGGGTGTCGCGCAGGGCCCCGATGTCCGCGGCGGGCTGGCCGCGATGACCGAGCAGCAGCGGTGCGGCGCGCAGGGAGTGGATCAGGTCGTCGGCGTCGGCGCTGGTCAGGGGGGCGAGGCGGGCCACGTGGTCAGCGAGCACTTCGGTGGCGATCCCGCCGAGCCCGAATACGACGACGGGGCCGAACACTGGTTCTTGCACGACGCCGATGATGGTCTCGATGCCGCCGGTGATCATGGGCTCGACGAGCACGCCGGTCATCCGCCCGGCGAACTTACCCTGGAGGCGGTGCATGGCCTCGCGGACCTCGTGGTCGCCGTGCAGGTCCAGTTCGACGGCGCCCGTGTCGGTCTTATGGAGCAGGCCGGGCACCTCAGCCTTGATTACCACGTGGCCGCCCAGGCTGGCCGCTGCCTCGACTGCCGCGTCGGCGTTGCCCGCCCGGCGGAACTCGACCATCGGGATGGTGTAGCAGCGCAGCAGTTCGTCGGCCTCGACGGCGGACAGCCAGCCGCCGCCCTGCATCCGGGCGAGGAAGGAACCGATTATCGATCGGGCGTCCGCCGCCCGGAGGCCGCTGATGTCCGGCACCGTGCTAGCGGGCCGGGATCGCCAGGAACCGTAGCGGGCGGCCCGGGCCAGCGCACGGGCGGCCGCTTCCGGGGAAGCGTAGGCGGGCACAGCCGGGGTGGCATCGCCGCCGTGCAGCAGGCGGACCGACTCGGGCTGGTCCAGCACCACCGCCGCGATCGGGACCGGCAGCCGCTCGGCCGTGAGCGCGGGAATCAGGTCGGCCGCAGCGGTGGGGATCACAAGCGCGATCAGCGCGTCCACGCTGTCCTCGCTGGCGATGAGCAGGGCGCGGCGCAACGCCTCCGCACTGACGGCCATGGTGGTGTCAACCGGGCCGCTGAGGGCGGAGCCGTCGGGCAGCACGGACCGCAGGCGACGGCGAGCCTTCGCGCCCGGCGCGGCAACGGCCAGGCCGGCTTCTGCGCACGCGTCGGCGGCCAGCACGCCGGCACCGCCGCCGTTGGACACGATGCAGACCCGGCGGCCCGCCGGGACCGGCTGGGACGCGATCAGCACGGCCGCGTCGAGCAGTTCGCTGAAGCTGCTGGTGGCGATGATGCCCGCCTGATCGAACAGGGCCTGGCGTGTGATGAGCGGTGCGGCTGCGGCTGCGGTGTGCGAGGCGGCGGCACGCTGGCCCGGGGCCGACTGCCCGGCGTGGACCATGAGGACGGGGACCTTGGCGGCCACCTGGCGCGCGGCCCGGGCGAACCGGCGCGGGTTGCCGAAGGATTCCAGGTAAAGCACGGCCAGCTCGGTGGTGTTGTCCGCCTCCCACCACATCAGCATGTCGGTACCGGAGACATCCAGCATGCCGCCGACCGAGGCGAAAGAAGAAATCCCGATCCCTAGCCCGGAAAGGTGCTCAAGCAGCGCTACGCCGACCCCGCCGGACTGGGTGACGAGGCCGGCTTTGCCAGGGAAAGGACGGTGCATGGCGAACGTGGCATCCAGGCCGATCCCTGGCACCGCGACGCCGAAGCAGTTCGGGCCGACCAGGCGCATGCCGCCCCGTCGGCTGGCCTCGAGCAGGCTGGATTCCTGCGCTGTCGTGAGGCCCGAGGTAATGACCACCATCGATCCGGCTCCGCGCGTTCCGCATTCTTGCGCCACGTCCAGAACCCGTGCCGCTGGTACCGCAACTACCACGAGGTCGGGGGCCTCGGGCAGCGCGGCGACCGACGGGACGCACGGGACGCCTTCGATGTCCTCACCACGCGGATTTACGGCGAACAGGGCGCCGCCGAAACCGGCGTCGCGGATGTTGAGCAGGATCATCCGGCCGATCGACCCGGGACGGTGGCCGGCGCCGACCACCGCGACCGACCGGGGAGCCAACAGCGGCTCTAGGCTGGCCACAGCTGCGCGTCTCTCCCGGTCGGCCACCGCGTCCAGGTAAAGACTGGCCTCGCTGAGGGCCGTGCTTTGCGGGATCAGCATAGACAGCTCCACCACGCCGCCCTCAAACCTGCGCCGCACATCCAGTCCCGCGTCGCAGAGCACCTGCAGCACTGTGCTATTTGCCGCAAGCACCGCGGCTGTGAAGACCTTGACGCCGCGGGCACGGGCCAGGGAGACCAGGTGCTCAAGCAGCAGCGTGGCGACGCCGCGCCCGTGCATGCCGTCGGCGACCGCCAGGGCGATCTCCGCTGCCCACGGGTCAGTGGTGGGCTGGTAGCTGGCGACTCCCACCAGCTCATCGCCCAGCAAGCCAAGGAGCGCCCCGTGGTCCGGGGCGGCCTCCCGGCACACCCTGGTGGCCTCTTGCCCGGCAGACGCCCGGCTCAGGCTAAAAAAGCGGAAATACAGGTTGCCCGGCGACATGTCCTCGTGCAACTGCCGCACTGGCCCGTAGTCCCCCGGCCCGGCCGGCCGGATCGTCATGGTGGTGCCATCGGCCAGCAGCGCATAAGAGCACCCGGCCTCGGTCAGCGCGGCCAACCGGTCACCTCCAGCTTCTCCGAGCGACTCCGGATGTCAGACGGTCCTGCCGCGCCACCGGGGCAAGGGGCGCATGTCCCGGCGCCCGGAGCCCTCGCGCCGCGGGCAGCAGGAATCGCGGCCCGCTGGCTCGAGGGCAGACGTTCACGGCTGCCACCGCCCGGGCTGGCACGGTCACCGATCCATCATCGCCGGCCGGCGGACCCCGCACATCGGGCTCGGTGAGCGCGAACGCGAACATTTTCTCCGCGCCATTTCCGGCGTGCGGATGCCATCTTCTGCGCCTGCGGCCCGGCCGGCCAGGTCGCTTCCCGGTCACCCGACCATCCTGCCCGTCATGGCGGCCTGGTCAGCAAGAGTCATCGTCACTATCCTGGTCATCCCCGCAGCAGGGCATCAGCGAGCGCCGCGGTGTCCACCGGCGGCGCGCGCCATTTGCAGCCCGAGCCCACGGGACCAGCCAGTGATCAGCGCGACGCTCGGTGAGGTCGAACAGCTGCTGGACGGTGCGGGCCGTCATCAGGGCCGTTGCGAGTCGAGGTGGCTGTTCGTCTTTAGTTGCTCGTCTGCTTCACGGCCATGCTCGCGGAGTACCAGAGCGTGTGCCGGTTCTGCCAGCCGGGATAGCGTTCGACCATCCGGGCGACGATGCCGGCTGCTGTCGTTTCTTCGGCGGCGATCCAGGTGAAATCCCGCAGATACTGCTGCGATTCTCCGATGATCTTCGGATTGTCGTCGTTCTGGGGCTTTTTGTGACCGGCGACGACCACGGTGGGTTCGAGCGCAGTCACCTTGTCCAGGTTGGCGATCCACTGCTCGCGTTCGGGTTTGCCGGTCTCGGCGGTCATCATGTGCACTTCGTTGTAGGCGAGATCCCGGTGACGACCGCGTCTAGTGATGGGACATGCAGGACGGTGGACTCTGCGGTATCGGCCTGACCGATCCGGATGACCCGCACCTCGTTGCCTTCCAGGTCGAGCGTTCCGGTGGTCATCGGTTGCGGCAGGACCCTCTCCGCGGCGGCGGGAACCTCGCCGGGGAAGAGCGCGTTCCAGTATCCGCCCATACGAGGGTCAGTCGTCTCGAATTCCGCGCGGGCGAGAACCTCGGGTGTCATAGGAGGACCCATCACTCCCGGAAAGCGCTGGGTCAGCCGGGTCAGGCCGAGCCAGTGGTCGCCGTGGCCGTGGGTGATGTAGATGCGCGACAGCCGCCGCCCCTTGGCCTCGATCCAGTCGGCCAGCGCGTCCGCCTGGTCGTAAGTAGCCAACGCGTCGACGAGGATCGCGTCGTGCTGGCCGTAGATCAGCGTGGCTGACATCGGGGACCACGTGGGCTCGTCATCCGGGGCCTGGGGTGGCGTAGCACTCACGATCGCCCGGCCCGGCGTGGTGTAGACCTCGATCGTGAGATCAACTGGAGCTTGCGCAGTGTCGTCCGTGGTCACGACTTCCGCCTGTCTTGTCTTTGGAGGACGGTCTCGATGGCACCCGCCTCAAATCAAGAGGACGATCGTCATCTACATGTCAGCTGAGGATGACAGATATAATCCTGTTGGGTCAAGGGCCGAGTAGCTGGAGGATCATCGTGGGCACGTCTCAAGCCGTTAAAGCAGCAACCCATGACCGCATCCTCGACATCGCCGCGGCGCGGATCCGCCGCGAAGGCGTCAACGGCCTGGCCGTGGCGGAGCTCATGAAGGAAGCCGGGCTGACCCACGGCGGTTTCTACCGGCACTTCGACTCCCGGGAGCACCTCATCGCCGAGGCCGCGCAGCGGGCCCTGACGCAGGGCAGCGCATGGACGATCGCGTCCGGCAAGCTCGGCGGGCAGCGGGGATATGACGCGCTCATCGACGGTTACCTCAGCACCTGGCACCGCGATCATCCAGAGGCAGGCTGCGGTGTAGCCGGCGTCGCCGCGGATGTCGCCCGCACCGGCGGCCCGGCCCGGGCCAGCTACACCCGCCAGGTGCAGGAATGCCTCGCCGTGCTGGCCGGCCTCACCGGCAACCCCGACCGCCAGGCAGCAGAACGCGAAGCGGTCCTCACCCTCAGTGCCCTCGTCGGCGCGATCTCCATGGCCCGGGCCGTCGACGAGCCTGACCTGTCGCAGCAGCTGCTGTCCAGCGCCGCGGCCGCGTTGAAGGAGCGCATCCCGGATTAGGCCAGTTCGCGGACGCATGGGATCTCGTCGAAGACGAACGGCAGCGCCGGCTGTCCGGGTCGGCCCGCATTTCGCTATGAGTTACCAGGAGTGTCAGCGGCTGGCCGATATCCAGGCTGCGATCGACGCGATTCGTTCCCACCTTTACCGTGGCGATCTGTCCGACGGGTTGATCTTTGACGCCGTCCTATCCGCCTGCTGGAGATCGGCGAGGCCGTTAAAAGCACCGGACGATCTGCTGGCCACCCAACCCTCGATCCCGTGGCGGCAGATCGCCCGCATGTGTGATGGCGCGTCCCGGTCAACGGCCCCAAGACCAGAAGATGCGTGATCGTCGTCGCGCAGCTAGCCCGACTATGAGCTTCATCGCGGCCACACAGTTATGCTCCACTGGGCCGCCCATACCTAAAGATTCGCCCCCGGACGCGCGAACTTGGATGATCTGCGCACAGCCACGCGATGGACAGCGTGGAGGTTCCGACGTACGTAACGGGCAGGGATCAGCTGACGCGGATGACCAGAGCGAAGGGCGTTCGTCGCTCTTAGTAGACCCCATGCCATGGGATAGCTCTACCTGTGTGCGCCGCCTGCCGAGCTAACCCAGGACCTGTCCCCCAGCCGGGAGTCGCTCTACCGGGCCTACCGCACGGGAAACACCCAGGTCACGAGCACCTGCCCTGCGGGCATTTGACACTCAAATGCCACTCAATCGAAGGAGATCCCGGTTTCATATTCGAAAAATGCTCATAACCTGGAGCCCCCTTACGGTAGACCTTCTCCTTACCATGTATCGCTCCGCAGTTCCGCAGCTGCAGGTAGATCGCCTGACCTGCCAATACGCGAGCGCAGGCAGGCACTCACAAGCGCTGGATGAGCTCTCACGAGCGCTCTTTGCCACTCGATCTGCCACTCGGATCGATCTTGCAGCGCGATCCGTACCGAGATACACGATTATCGACGATCCGCTATAATGACAGCATGGAACCGACCGCCGCGGGAGCCCTGCTCCGTCAGGCGCGCAAGCGGGCCAGCCTGTCCCAGGTGGACCTGGCCGCCCGGGCCGGTGTCACGCAGAGCGTGATCAGCGCGTACGAGTCCGGGCATCGCCAGCCTTCCATCCCAGCGCTCGCCCGTCTGATCGGCGCGGCTGGCTTCGACCTGACACTGGGCTTGCGCCGCCCGCCCGGCCGCCTGCGCCGGCTGTCAGGTCCGGTGGGCCGCCGGGTGCGCCGCCACCGCAAGGACCTGGTCGCCGCAGCAGCAGCGCACGGGGTGAGCAACCTGCGCGTGTTCGGCAGCGTGGCCCGCGGCGAAGACCGCCCCGATAGTGATGTGGACCTGCTCGCCGACTTCCCGCCCGGGCTGAGCCTGTTCGGCCTGGGCCGCCTCGAGGCCGACCTAGAAGCCATCCTTGGCACCCGGGTTGACCTGATCCCCGCCGCTGACCTCAAACCAGGCGTCCGTGAACGAGTCGAATCTGACCTGATCGCGCTATGAGTTACCGCGAACGCCAGCGACTGGCCGATATCCAGGCCGCGATCGACGCGATCCGCTCCCACCTGCAACGCGGCGACCTGTCCGACGGTCTGATCTTCGATGCGGTCCGCATCCGCCTGCTGGAAATCGGCGAAGCTGTCAAAGCACTCCCGAACGACCTGCTCGCCACCCAGCCATCGATCCCGTGGCGGCAGATCGCCCGCATGCGCGACCACCTCGCCCACCGCTACTTCGACACCGCACACGCCATCTTGCAGGCCACCGTCGACGAAGACCTGCCCAACCTCGAACGCGCCGTCCAAGCCCTGACCCGGTCGGTGGAGAAAGAAGACCCAGACCGGCGTCCCGGCACAACGTAACCGAGCATCCCGCATCCCCGGGCGCCCCCGCATAGCCGCCTGACTGGGCCGACTGGGAAGTCCTCGATGATCATCAGTCAAGGCGCATAACTCGGGTCGCTCCATGCGCCCGCGTTGAACCGGTAGCCGAATTGAGCGCGTTGCGTGAGTACATGTTTATCCAGGATCCGGCATGATCATTCGCTGAACGGTAGTCCGTCAAGGATCGGGCGGGCACTCAACCGATCTTCGAGGCGGCCAGATCGATGCTCATATGCTTGTAATCCCCAATATTGATGATGGTTTAGTACCAGTACAAGTGCCGCCGCCGTCGGTCAACGGCGGCGGCGCTTCTATGTCCACGACATGCCTGGCTGCCCATTCGACGCTTCAGGCGGGGCCCGGCTGAGGTTCTGTCCGGGTTATCGTTGCCTGCAGAACGCTATTTCGGTGGCCTTCTTGACGTCGCGCTGGAAAGCCGGGGTGCCGGTCCCGCCCGGCGGCGGGATGCTCATCCTGAAATCGTTGTAGACGATGACGGCCTGGCGGGAACCGTCCGGGCTGGTGTAGGCGAAGGTCTTGAAGCCACCGGGGTACCCGCCGTCGTGGCCCCACGCCGTGCCGCAGGGTAGCTGGACGCGGTAGACGCCCAGCCCGTAGTGCTCGGCGAACAGCTCGCCGGTGTCGTGGACGGGAATGGTGGTCTGCAGTTCCCGCTGTTGCGCCGGGGGCAGCAGCCGCCCGGTCAGCAGTGCCCGGTAGAACCGGGCGACGTCGCCGGCGGTGGAGATCATGGCCCCGGCGGTCCAGGCGGTTGACGGGTTAACCAGGTTGGTGACGTCCTGCTGGCCGTAGTATCCGTGCGCGTGTGGCCCGGGGATCTGCTTGCTGGTCAACGGGAACGAGGTGTCGTGCAGGCCCAGCGGCACCAGGATCCGGCGGCGGATCTCGGTGATCGGGCTATGCCCGGTCACCTTCTGCATGATCATGCCGAGCAGGATGTAGTTGGTGTTCGAGTACAGCCAGCCGTGCACCGGGCGCCCGAGCCGCAGGGCGATGTTCACCAGCTGTTGCGGCCGCCACGTCTTCTCCAGGGCCTGGGGAGTCTGGAACCGGGGGTCAGCCGCGTAGTCGCGCAGCCCGCTGGTGTGCTGCAACAGCTGCCCGATGGTGATCTGGGCCGGGTGGTAGCTGTGGCCGGAGACGACCCCAGGCAGCCACTTGTGCACGCTGTCGGTCAGCGACAGCCGCCCTTCGGCGGCCAGCTGCAGCACCACGGTGGCGACGAATGTCTTGGTGACGCTGCCGATGTGCACCCGGTCCCGCGGCCGCATGAGCTGGCCGGTAGCCGTGTCAGCGAGACCGGCCGCCACGTCCGACACCCGCTGCCCGCGCCGGGTCATGACAATCACGCCCGGCACACCGTCAGCGACCAGCCGCCCGGCCGCCCGCTGCAGCCCGGCTGGTGGCCGGCCGGGAACCACCTGCCCGGCCGCGGGCTGTGCTGCGAACGCATCCGCCGGCCCGCCTACTACCAGGAGCGCCGTAATCACCGCTCCGGTGACCCGCAGGATGCCCCGGCGGGCCGGACTCATCAGGAACCTCTTGTTTTCCACCCTTCTGCAACCTCGCCACTAACCCAGGCTTTTCACGGGGGTTCGGTGGCTGAGCGGCGTGCCTGAATGGAAAAATGCTCCTGACCTGGGACGATAAGGGTTGTCGAGGCCTTTATCACTCCAGTTCGAGGAGCACTTTCCAGGTGAACGCTACAGGATGGTCGCGGGGTCTTGAAGTCACCGGCGGCGGCACGGGCGTCGTGTCGCACGCGGGGCTTGCCCTGCTGCGGCAGCTGGCAGACCGGACGGGCCTGACGGCCGGCCTGTCGGCGGCGCTGCCCTCGCCCCTGGGCGGCCATGACCGGGGCCGCGTCTTCTCGGACCTGGCGTGCGCGATCGCTGACGGGGCCCGGGTGATCAGCGATTTCCGGGTAATGGGCGACCAGCGGGAGCTGTTCGGGCAGGTCGCGTCGGTGCCGACCGCGTGGCGGGCGCTGAGGGAGATCGCCGCCGGCGGGGACGGCAGGAGGCGGAAGCTCACGGCCGCGGTGAGCAGGGCGCGGCGGCACGCGTGGGCGCACGGCATCGCCCGGCACGGCGGGCTGCCCCCGGTCCGGGTCGCGGACAGGAAGCTCGAGGGCGTGACCTGCATCCGGCTGGACGCGACCGTCGTCACCGCGCACAGCGACAAGGAACTGGCGGAGCCGAACTTCAAAGGCTATGGCCACCATCCCTTGCTGGCCGCCTGCGATAACGTGGCCGAGCCCCTGGCCTGGATGCTGCGGCCCGGCTCGGCCGGCTCTAACACCGCGTCCGATCACCTGCGGCTGCTGGACCAGGCGATCACGGCGCTGCCGCCCGCGCTGCGCCGGCGGCTGATGATCACCTGCGACGGGGCCGGCGCCAGCCACGCCCTGGTGAAAGAGCTGGACCGGCTCGCTGCCCGGCACGGCTACCAGCTCGTCTACTCCGTCGGCTGGGAGCTGGGCGCGCGGGAGAGGGCCGCGATCGGCAAGGTCCCCGAGGCCGGCTGGGAGGCCGCCGTCGACGGGAAGGGCAAGGTCCGCGAGCGCCGCGCCGATGATGCCTGCGGGAACCCGCGCTGCGCGCACCGGGCCTGCTGGATCGAGGAAGCGCATGTCGCCGAGCTAACCGGCCTGCTGCGCGAGGGCCCGGACGGCGACCAGCTGAAGGGCTGGCCCAAGGCGATGCGGGTCTTCGCCCGCCGCGAGCGGCCGCACCCCGGCGCGCAGCTGTCCCTGCTGGAGTCCGCCGACGGCTGGCGCTACTCCCTGTGGGTCACCAACCTGCCCGCCGCGACCAGGGGCTGGCGGGGCCAGTGCGCCTACATCGACGCCGCGCACCGCGTCCACGCCCGCGTCGAGGACGTCATCCGCACCGGCAAGGACACTGGCCTGGGACATTTCCCCTCGCATGACTACAAGGTGAACCAGGCCTGGCTCGACGCGTCCATGATCGCCTGCATCCTCCTGGCCTGGCTCAGGCTGCTCGCCCTGGCCGGCGGCCTCGCGAAGGCAGAGCCGAAGACGCTGCGCTACCGCATCCTGCACGCCGCCGCCCGCCTCGTCCGCGGCGGACGCCGCAGAACCCTCAAGATCGCCACGACCTGGCCCTGGGCGCAGGAGATCACCACCGCCTGGCAGCGCATCCAGGCCATCCCGCACCCCATATGACCAGCGCAAATCAATCCCGCCGAGCAAAAGAGGACACCCAGGGGACCGTGGAACCCCCGTCACCCGGCCCGGCAGCCGGGCCACCGTCATACCCCGACCCTAAAATCCAGGTCCAGAAACCTGCCAGCCCGCACGCCAGCGGCAGCCATCAGCCCCCGTGTAGGGTCGGGGGCTGGCGCGGTGGCTCGCTGATGGTAGGGCCTGGGGCCTTCATGTTCCGCCGGTTTCCCGGCCGGTTGCGCCACCCCAGTGCCCCTGGTCAGGTCTGCTCCGTTTCCAGCCCCCGCCGCTTCGAACCGTGCGTGCGGTTCTCCCGCACACGGCTCACCGACGCCGTTCACCGCCGGCATTCGGCCTTGCCCGCCAGTCCCGGAAGGGCCTGGGGTCAACGACGATTCCTGACAAGGTAATCAGCCCGAGCTGGTTCGGGGACTGGTAGGTGACTACCGACCAGCCAAACCCGCGGCAGCGACGGTGACGCTTGCTGATGACCAGCGCCAGCCGCATCCGCGAATAGTTCCTGATCTTCTCGAAGCGGGCCGCGGAGTTACCGAACCGGAAGTAGGCGGCCCAGCCGCGCAAGAACCGGTTCATGTCCTCCACGATCCACTTCACCGGCAGCCTCAGCCGCGACCGGCGGGTCAGTTCCCGGATCCGGTCACGGGCATGCTGCATGGCCTTGTCCGCGGGCCAGCGGGCAAGGAACACAACTCGCCGTTTCCCGTTCAGCCCCCGCGAGCGCACCAGCCGGTGATGGAAGCCGAGGAACTCAAATCCCCCGCCTCCTTCTTCCAGGCGCACGATCCGGGTCTTGGCCGCCTTGGGCTCCAGGCCCAGACTGGCCAGCAGGCTGGTCAGGCGCTCCAGCGCCCGCTCGGCCTGGCTGCGGGACCAGCACATGACGATCGCGTCGTCGGCATAGCGCACCAGGACCCCGTCCTGCTCGTCCCATGCCCGGTCCAGCCGGTGCAGGTAAACGTTGCAGAGGACGGGGCTGACCACCCCGCCTTGCGGGGTCCCGGTGGCTGGCCGGCGCAGCTGCCCGTCCTCCATTACCCCGGCGCGCAGCATGGCGCGCAGGAGCTTCAGGACCGGCTGATCGCAGATGCGTTCCTCCACCGTCTGCATCAACTTGTCATGCGGGATCGCCGAGAAACAATTGGCGATGTCCGTCTCGACCACCCACCGGCGGCCCCGCCAGCACTCATCAATGAGCACCTGCAAGGCATCGTGCGCCGACCGTCTCGGGCGGAACCCGAAACTGACCGGCAGGAAATCCGCCTCAAAGACCGGCTCGAGCACGATCTTCAGCGCGGCCTGCACGATCCGGTCCCGGACCGGAGGAATCGAAAGCGGCCGCTGCTCGCCCCGCGCACCCGGCTTCGGGATGTAAACCCTGCGCGCAGGCAGCGGGCGGTAGCGGCCTTCCTCCAGTTCGGCAGCCAGCTCACCGAGCAGCCGGTCAACGCCGTACTCCTCGGCAGCGGCCAGGGTGATCCTGTCAATGCCCGGCGCGCCATTATTACTGCGCACCGCAGCCCACGCCCGCTGCAAGACGTCCCTGCGGCTGACCTTGTCATACAGCGCGTGGAATCTTCGCCCGGGATCGGCCTTGGCCGCCCGGTACAGCGCATGCTGCAAGGCACGGACCGGATCGGCCGGGACACCCCGGCCCGATCCCTTCACGGCGGGACTAGCCACCTTGGCACTCACCGGGCCCCTCCTTGAAGACACTGCGCACCGACGAAGCAGCGGCCCTTCCCTCACCGCAGGTTGTGTTGTCCTGCGGCTCAACCAGTACTACGGCCGCCTCCGACGCCCACCCGGCCAGCGATCCACTTCCCGGGGTCACCGGTTATAGGACGCCACGCTCCGGCAGCACAATCCGCAGGCTGCCGGGCCGGGGAGGGCCTCCCCAGTTCCCGCCGCCACCATCGATGCGTTCCGCGCCCCATACGCCGGGGAGTCCCTCACGGCTGCGCTTCCAGGCTCTTCGCCGCTTCCATGGCCTTCACCCTGATTTCGGAGGGCTCGGCACTCCCTGTTCCCGCCCGAAGACGGGACCTCTAACGACGCCGCAAGCTTCGCGTCATGCTACGGACCGCATCGTCGCTCCCCCTTACAGGGCTTTTGACGCTGGGCTCCGACGCCGGGCGTTTCCCCCCGGCGCCGCCAGCCTGCTACCGGGCCTCCTGGCAGCTACCCGGACCGGACTTCCACCGGCAGGCGACGACGAGCTTACGAACAGCAAGATTCCGCTGCTACATCACAGCGTCACCTCCCGCTCTGCTGGGCGCACGAAAGATCAGGGC
>CAVYQF010000044.1:0-57029 GCA_963770545.1 uncultured Actinomycetes bacterium
AGCTGCGCGGCGGGTACGCCCCGCCGCGCTCAAGCAGGATGACCGACAAGCCCGCCTGGGCCAGCCGGTACGCGGAGACTGCACCGCCGAAGCCTGACCCATCACCACCGCGTCGGCGTGCTCAGGCACCGCGGTCCCGGCAGGTCCGCCCATCGCTGTGCCAGCCATATCAGGTGGCCTGCCGCTTGATGAACTGGCCTATCCGGGGGAACACGTCGGCGTGGGCGTGCTGGCCAACGATCGGGTCCACGTGGCCGTAACCAGGGAGGATCTCAAGCTCGGCCCGGCCGGGTGCGATGTCCGAGAGCACGCGGTGGCAGACGATGTTCGAGTCGGTGAAGACGCGGTTACGGTCGCTGCTTTCGCTCACTGTGCACGCTCCCATACACGCGTATCGTGGTAAACCCTGACTTATCGGTGAATGACCGTCGGCGGCACAGGGTCCGGCTGCCGCGGGCCTGCGAACTCTGGCTGATCGCGGGAAGGATGCCGGTCCGCGTAGCCACGCCGAGCTTGGCGAAGATGTGGGACAGGTGGGTTTCCACGGTCCGGCTGCGCAGGGCAACGCGCGCCGCACCGGGTGAGCCTCTGCGCCGCCGCGACCAACTCCGCGCGGGCCTGGGCGTCCCGGCCCGCCGCGGCGGGCCGGGCTGAGGGGCATTGCTCACCCCCGGCGGGTGAGGCAGATGACCCGTCGGCCCGGCAAGGTCAGTGCAGGGGTGATGTCGATGATGAGAGCTGGGCCAGGTGGTACTTGACCTGCTCCTGATCGGCCTGGGCATCACCCTTGAGCCTTTCCCGCTCATCGCCTTCCTGCTGATCCTGAGTTCAGAAAGGGGCACCAGGAAAGGCCTGGCCTTCATCCTGGGCTGGCTGGCCTGCCTGGTCGTGGTGATCGGCGCCGTGGTCCTGCTCACCGGGGGCAAGCCGCCGGCGCCGAGCACGGCGCCGTCAACCGCGGTCCTGGCCATCAAGCTGACCCTAGGCGTCGTGCTGATCCTCTACGCCATCTGGCAGTGGCGCCGGATGGGCCGCCCCCGCAAGACCCCGGCCTGGATGGGCCGCCTGGACCAGCTCTCGGCCTGGACGGCGGCCGGGCTGGCCGCCTTCCTCCAACCGTGGACCCTCGTCGCGGCCGGCGCAGCCACGGTCAGCCAGGCCAACCTCTCGAACGTGTGGGAATGGCTGGTCCTGGTGCTGTTCTGCCTGCTGGCCTCCTCGAGCTTCCTGTACCTGGAGCTGTCCGCGGCCTTCCGGCCGGAGGCCGCCGAGGCCCTCATGAAGAAGCTGCGGACCTGGCTGGACACCCATCAGGACCAGGTGATCGTCGTGATTTCGCTGCTGCTGGGGTTCTGGCTGGCCGGCAAGAGCATCTACCTGCTCGTCACATGACCAGCGATCAAGCCGTTGAGGAGGACGTGCCGTGACGATGCCATCCGACCCGCTGGCGCTGCTACGGTCCCGGAGCTACGTCGCCCTGCTGGTGCTGGCCGCGATCATCGGGGCGCCAGTCTCAGCGGTGGCCTACTTCTTCCTCGCGCTGATCAGCAAGATGCAGGGCTGGGTCTTCACCGACCTGCCCAAAGGCCTGGGTTTTCACGCCGAGCCGCTCTGGTGGCCCCTGCTGCCGCTGACGGTCGCGGGGGTGCTGGTCGCCCTCACCCTCAAGTACCTGCCCGGGACGGGCGGCCACTCCCCCGCCGACGGGTTCAAGATGGGCGGCGGGCCAGCCAGTCCCATCGAGCTTCCCGGCATTGTGCTCGCCGCGTTCGCGACCCTGAGCCTGGGCGTGGTCCTTGGCCCCGAGGCCCCGCTGATCGCCCTCGGCGGGGGGCTCGGGGTCATCGCCGTCCGGCTGGCCAGACGGGACGCCCCGGCCCGGACCCAGACCGTGGTCGCGGCGGCGGGCAGCTTCGCCGCCATCGCCACCCTGCTCGGCTCCCCCCTGACCGGGGCCTTCCTGCTGATGGAGGCCACCGGGCTGGGCGGGGCCATGATGGAGCTCGTGCTGATCCCCGGGCTGCTGGCCGCGGGCGTCGGTTCCCTCGTGTTCATCGGCCTCGACGCGTGGACCGGGCTGGGCACGTTCTCGCTGGCCATCCCCGGCCTGCCGCACGTCGGATCGCCGACGGCCGCCGAGTTCGGCTGGGCACTGGCCATCGGCGTGCTGGCCGTTCCGCTCGGCAGCGCCATCCGCTGGCTAGGCCTGTTCCTGCGCCCATATTCCGAGCGCCGCATCCTGGTCATCACTCCGCTGATCGGCCTGGCCGTCGCGGGCCTGGCTATCGCGTTCGCGGCCGCGACCGGCAAGGGCTCAGGCGAGGTGCTGTTCTCCGGGCAGTCCCAGCTCGGCCCGTTCATCTCCCACAGCGCGAGCTACACCGTCGGGGCCCTGCTGCTGCTCCTGGCCTGCAAGGGCCTGGCCTACGGGATCTCGCTGAGCAGTTTCCGCGGCGGCCCGACGTTCCCGGCCCTGTTCCTCGGCGGGGTGGGCGGCGTCGCACTGTCACACCTGCCCGGGCTGTCGCTGGTCGCGGGCGTGGCCATGGGTATCGGCGCGATGTCCGTCGTGATGCTGCGGCTCCCGCTGACTTCCGTCCTGCTGGCTTCCCTGCTGCTGGCCTCGGACGGGCTGGCCGTCATGCCGCTGGTCATCGTGTCCGTCGTAGTGGCCTACGTGCTGTCGGCGCGGCTGGCCCCGGCCCCGGCCAAGTCCGGCGACCCGGCTCCGGCTCCGCCCGGCCACCCGCAGCCGCAACCCGCAGCCCGGGCTGCCACCTCCGACGCACCGGTTGCCGGGGATCATTAACGTCGCCCGGCTGACGCCTACTTCGCCGGGCTATCGACGAGGAGTCCAGCGGCGGTAGCCGCATCGGCGAGCCGACGGTCGTAGGTCACGAACGAGGTCAGCTGATCACTCATGCGCAACGCGGTGGCCAGGTGAATGGCATTCAGGGTGTGCACGGCCGGCGGCGTCACCTGCTGGGCGAGGGCACGGACCTGGGGACTGATCTCCACGAGCACTATGAGATCAAGAATCGGGGGGAGCCGGCTGATCGCCCCGGGCGCATGCCGGGCCAGAGCCCGCACGGTCTCCACCTCGATAAGGGCCGAACTGGTCCAGTCCAGGCTGGAGCGGAAGCTCAGCCAGTCGCGCAGGGCCTGCGACTCCGCCTCGGCGTGGACCAGCTTCACCACAGCGGCAGAATCCAGGTAGATCACTACCGCTCGTCCTCGCGGGACCGGGACAGCTCGTCGGCGATGTTGACGCCATCGGGCTCTCCGAGATTCATCCGGAGAACGGCGCGGCGCATGTCGGCCGCCCGTTCACGACGGGCCGCTGCTTCCAGCACTGCCTGCCGAATCACGGCGGACCGGGAACTGCCGTCACTGGTCAGGACGTCGAGCGCGTGCTCGGTGTCGGCGTCGGTGCGGATCGTGATGGTCTCGGTCATTTCTTCATTGTAAGACAAGCTGTCTTACAAATGAAACGAACCCAGCAGGACGGCTAACTCGCCCGGACGGTCAGCCCCCGGCGCTGTCCGTGGACTTCACCTCGGGGTTGTCGTCCTCGACGTCGAATTCGCCGTCCTGGACGCCGAGGGTGAACGCCTTCCACTCGTCCGGGGTAAAGGTCAGCACCGGCCCGTCGGGGTCCTTGGAGTCGCGCATGGTGATGACGTAGTCGCTGCCCTCCTTGGAGCCGGGCACGACCGCGACCTCCACGCAAGCACCGCCGTTCCCTCCGCTGTAGGAGGACTTGCGCCACGGGGCGCCGGTCAGGTCCATCTCTCGATCGCCTTCCTCGTCAGGTCTGCCGAGGCGCGGGGACGGCGCCTCGGCCTTCAGTATGTCGTACAGCAGCGCGAGCCGGGCGACGTCGGCAGGACGCTCCGACGTGAGCGGCGGCGGCCCGGCCACCGGGGGGATCCCGAGCGCCTGCCACGCCGCCTGGCGGCCTGATCTGAGCGGCGACGCGCCGGACCGCTCAGCCGCCCGCGGGCTCGGAGTCAGCCCGGTAGTCCCGGGCCGGGCAATGACGTGGAACCGGCACGAGCAGACCGTCGATCACAACCCGTCCGGGTGCCTGCTCGCGGCGAGCGCCGCGGCTACCTCAGCCCGGGAGTCAACGCCGAGCCTCATGAGGATCTGGTTGACGTGGAATTCGACCGTCTTGACGCTGATATAAAGCTCTGACGCGATGTCCCGGTTGGATTTCCCGCTGGCCACGGCCCGGGCCACGATCTGCTGGCGGGGAGTCAGCGGCGGCTGGGAGGCCAGCGGCAGTGACCGTGCGTCACGACCCAGCTCGCGGTCGCAGCGGTCCAGGAAGGGCTGCGCGCCAAGGGCGGCGAACAGGGATCGCGCCGCGCTGAGTTCGCAGACAGCGCGCCGGCGCTGTCCGATGTGCCTGAGGAACCGGCCGTATTCGAGCCGCGTCTGTGCCTCCTCGAAGGGCATGACCAGCCCCTCCAGATTCGCGATGCTGTCCGTGAGCGCCGCACGCGCGGCGTCCGGCCGGTGCCGGGTGGCTTCCAGGAAACCTCGGGCCCGGCTCGCGGCAGCCATCGCCGAACGCCGGGCCCGGAGCTGGGCGAGTTCCTCGAACGGCCGCAGCACCTGGTCGGCTTCATCCGGGCGGCCCAGCCGCGCCAGCGCGTATGCGTAAGCAGGCCAGAACATCAGGCGGGTGAGGTCCAGCCCCGCGAGCCGGCCGAGGTCGCCGAGCTCACCGACCGCGGCAGCGACTGCAGCCGGGTCGTCGCTGGCCACGGCGATCGCCGTCCGCGCATTGGTCAGTTCCACCGAGCCGGCTCCTGGTGAGGCCGCCAGGTGCGAAGCGGCTGTGTCAGCGTGATCCGCGGCGCGGTCCCATTCGCCGCGCCCGGCCGCGACGTAGACCGCCGTCAGGTGAGCGCGTGCACGCAGCCAGCCCTGGTCCAGGTCATCGACCAGGGTCACGAGGTGCTCACCCTCAGCGGCGGCCTGTTCCCACGCTCCCGAGCCATAGTTCACCGCCGCCCGCAGCAGCATGGCTTCTAGCTGGTGCACCATGGGCAGGCCGGAGACACCTGCGCCTGCGGCGTCCAGCTGCGCGCAGGCACCACCCAGATCGTCGCTGCGGTGCAGTGCGACCGCGAGGGCGACCCGGATCATCGCACCGGCAGGGCCCTCATCACCCTGGGCGAGCTCAGCTTCCAGCAGCGCTGTGGCCTCTTCTGCCTGCCCGGCCGCGATCAGCGAGCCAGAGCGGACGGCGCAGGAGCAGGCGCGGGTCATGGGGGTGACCGCCGTCTGCGCGGCCCGCAGGGCCCAGGCGGCGGCATCCTCGATGCGGTGCTCGCCGAGCAACATGAGCGCCAGCTGGCAGGCCGTGGCGGCGGCACTTTCCCTCAGCCGTGCCTCTCCCGCGGCGGGCGCCGTCGCCAGCGCGGACCACGCGTCGGCGAGCCAGTTCTCCGCAGGCCGATACTGCCCGGCGAGCATGACCAGCCGCCCAAGCACCAGGCCGCGCAGCGCGGACGGCGGAAGAGCCATGATCTCGTCGGCGTAGGGCCGGGCCCTGGCCGCGTCGCCCAGATCGACCAGCACGCCGACGGCCGTTAGCAGCCGCTGGTCACGGTCGGATCCGCGGTTGCCGACCTGCACGGAGGCCAGCAGATGCCCGACCGCCTCCGTCGGCCGGCCAGCATGCAGCTCCTCGATCGCCTGGGCATGCAGGTCCGCGGCGAGTCCGGGATCGGTGCCACAGCATCCAGCGGTCCGGTGCGCGAGGGCGGCCGAGCCGGTGGTCAGCCTGGCGGCTGCGCGGTGCAGTTCTGCGCGGCGGCTGACGCCGATGTCCCGGTACACCGCGGCGCGGACCAGGGCATGCGGAAACACGCATCGGCGGCCGCCGGCCGTGTCCAGCTCCAGCAGCCGCTGCAAGCTCGCCTCCTGCATGGCCGGCAGCGGATCAGCGAGACCGGCCAGCGTGGCGGCGTCCGTGAGTCTTGCCTCCGCGCCCAGGATCGCCGCCGCCACGACCAGCCGCTCGGTCTCGGGCGCGCAACGGGCTATCCGCGACAACACGAGTGCTTCCAGCGACCGCGGCGCGGGCAGCACCGACCCAGGAGCTCGCAGCACGTCAGCGGGCAAGTCGTGCAGCAGTTCCTTCACGTGCAAAGGGATGCCGGCGGCGTGTTCCCGCAGCTGCTCCGCCGCCCGGTGCGGCAGCCGCCCCACGCCGGCCTGCTCAGCCAGCGCGGCCACATCTTCAGCGTTAAGGGGACCCAGATCGAGTTGGGTTCCGCGGTCGTCGACGAGTCTCAACAGCCCGCGGGGAAGCCTGTTCAGATCCTCGCCCCGGGTGACCAGGATGCACAGGACCGGGTCATGGCGCAGCCGGCGGCCCGCGAAACTCAGTGCCTTGAGGGACAGCTCATCGCCCCATTGCACATCGTCGACCAGCGCGACCAGCGGCTCGGTAGCGGCCATGGCGTGGAACATGCCCAGCAGTGCTGATCCGGCCGACAACGGGTCGGCGGTGCCTGCGTCCAGCAACCCGGCCAGCTCCTTGGCCTCGGGGACCGCCGCGTCCTGCGCCAGCTGATCCAGCAGTCCGCCGGAGAGGCTGGTCTCATCAGGATCTCCCGAAGCAGACACGGCCCGGGCCTGCCAGCAGGCCAGGCAGTGGCGGGTTAACGCGGTCTTCCCGATGCCTGCCGGCCCCACGACCAGGACAACCTGACTGTCGCCGCAGGCGGTGCGCTTGAACAACCGGTTCAGCGTCCCCAGCTCGCCGGTCTTGCCCATGAGTGGCTGTTCCACCGTTTCCCCCCTTCGGTGGCATCCCGCACCCAGTCTGCCCAAACCTGGGAGTCACGTCGACCAATCCAGGCAGGCTTATCACGGGCTTTACCTCCCCAAACGGGCGCCCGGGCACCCTAGCCCGGCGGGCTAGGGGCAATTGCCGGCGCACGAGCGCCCCGCTGGCCGGGACACTGCTGGGGCCAGGCCTGAACCGGGGAAATCGATGACTGTAATCGTGATCAATCTGGAACGCGGCCCCGAAGGGCAGCCGGTTGGCCGCCTGCGCAAGGAATCAGGGCAGACCGTGCCGTTCACCGGATGGCTGGATCTGGTCCGCGTCCTCGAGGACGAGCTCCGCGCGGCCGGGGAGCCGACCGGCACCAGGATCTCGGACAGCCACCCTAGTTCGGCGGACTAGGGGTGCTCCCCGGTGCCCGCGCCGGGCCATCGCGCGCACCCTGACTCCGTGCCCGGCGGCTGGCGCGGGAGCCGGACGCTACGGGGACCGTCTGATGAGCGGAGGAATCACCATGCGAACCAAGCTGAAGTTCAAAACGGCTCTGGCCGGCACGGCGGTCATGGCTATCACGGGGGTAGCGCTGCCCACCGCGATCGCCAGCGCATCGCCTGCGGGACCCGGCGCGGCCCGGGCTGCTGCCAGCCTGCCCGCGATCACGGTGGCCATGACCGGGAAGAAGATCACGGTCGGCGGAATGCTGCAGTCCGGCGGCGTCCGGATCGTGTCCACGGTCACCGGCGAGCGCGAGGGGGCCCCAATCTTCGTCCGGCTCGATCCCGGCGTCACCGTGGCCCAGTTCTTCAAGCTGCTGTCTAGTCGCGCTGGGAATGACCCGAACTATCTCGATGGGTACGCCTCGATCGTGACCGACGCAGCGGCTCCGAAGGGCACCAGCACCATCCAGGCCAAGCTGCAGAGCGGGCAGTACGTGGCGTTCGACTCTGCGCGGGGCAACCCGGCCAAGTGGCCGTTCACGACCTTCACGATCTCTGCCGCTGCGCACCCGGCTTCGCTGCCGACGCCGGCGGCTAGCATCGCAGCGATCGAGTTCGGCTTCCGCGGCCCGGGGACGCTGCACGATGGGGCGCTGGTCCGCTTCGCTAACCGCGGGTTCCTGGTCCACATGATCGTTTTCGCCACGGCCAGCAACGCCGCAAATGCGCGAAGGCTCGCCCGGGCGCTGAAGGACGGCCGCAATGGCCTGGCTAACCGCCTCGCCACCGGGCAGGGAACCTTCGCTGGGCCGTTGTCCCACGGCTCCTTCCAGCAGCTCGTCATCCGCAACCATCCTGGTTACTACGTGCTGGCCTGCTTCATGCAGACTCAGGACGGCCGCGACCACGTACGGCTCGGCATGGAACGCGTCATTCACATCGTGAGATGACCGGCAGCTGACGACGGGGCCCGCAGCGGCCGGGGTGTGGGACGGCCGCTGCGGGCCCTGAACAGGTCCCGCAGGACTCTCTGGCACCCACGGGGGCCGGCCGGGTTGCCGCACCGCATCCGCCGCTTCATGGCGTGGTCCGCAGACCGGGAGCCCACGGTCCCCCGACGGAGAATTCAGATCGCCCTCGGGCTGCTGTGGCTGCTGGACGCTGCGTTGCAGTACCAGCCATACATGTTCACCCCGGCGTTCCCGACGAAAATCCTCTCGGCCTCGGCCATGGGCAGCCCGGGCCCGGTCGCGGCGCCGGTCATGGTGGCGAGCCGCCTGATGCTGCACAACGTGGTGGCCTGGAATGCCGTCTTCGCCATGACCTAGCTGGCGCTCGCGGCGGGCCTGCTGTGCCGGCTGACGGTCAAGGCTGCCCTGGCGGCCACCATCGTCTGGTCCGTGGCGGTCTGGTGGCTGGGCGAAAGCCTCGGCGGGATCTTTACCGGGGCCGCCAGCCCGGTCAGCGGGGCCCCGGGGGCGGTCATCCTCTACGCGCTGGTGGCGATCCTGGCCTGGCCGTCCCCCAGTGGTGACCGTCAGCACGTCACCGTGGCGGACGGCAGCCCATTCGGCGGCCGCTGGTCACGGCGTCTGTGGCTAGTGCTGTGGGGCAGCTCTGCCTACCTGATGCTGCAGGTCCCCAACCGGGCACCCGGTGCCTTGCGCGCCAGCATCGCGGGGCTGGCCGCCGGAGAGCCGCACTGGATCGCTGCGATGGACCGGGTGTCGGCCGGCGCGGCCGGGCGCGCCGGAACGCTCCTCCCGGTCCTGCTGGCCGCTACGTTCACGGCGATTGGTGTCGCCATCTTCGTTCCCACCGCGGCCCGGCTGGCCGTGCCGCTGAGTATTGTCGCGGCCCTGTCTATCTGGGCCGTCGGCGAGAATTTCGGCGGGATCCTGACCGGCCAGGCCACCGACCCCAACACGGGCCCGCTTCTCGCTCTGGTGGCCGTGGCCTTCTGGCCGCTTAACACGACGTAGCCACGTGGCCGCCGTGCTGGCTGGATGGCCGCCGGCTGGCCGGCGGGCGGCTAGCTCGCGGCCGGGGGATGCCGGAGCCGGGCCAGGGCCGCCGGGGCCAGGCCGGCCAGGTCCGTACTCTCCCGGGTCAGATGCGCCTGGTCGGCGTAGCCCGTCACGGCGGCCAGCCCGGCCAGGTCGCCCAGGGCCCCGCCCGCGTCGATCCGGGACACGGCGCGGCGAAAACGCAGCACCCGGCGCAGCAGCACCGGGCCGTAGCCGACCGCGGCCACGCACCGGCGGTGCAGCTGGCGCTCGCTGAGGCCCAGGTGCCGGGCTGCCAGCCCGACCCGGGCGCCAGGCCGGCCAAGCTGCTGTACGGCCTCAGCGACCAGGGGGTCCGGCGGCGCCCCGGCCACCATCTCCCCGGTCAGCCGGACCAGGCGGCGCATGGCCTCCCCGGGCGCCAGCTCACCGTGAACCTGGGCCACCAGGCTCGTGCCCCGGCCGCCGGGCAGCCCGGTGCGCAGGACATCCGGGTCCAGCTGCTGGTCAAGCAGGGCGCTGAGCGGCAGGCCCAGGGCCGCGCCGCCGGCTCCGGGCCGGAACCGGACCCCGGCCAGGACCGTCCCGGGCGGAACCGGGGCGAGCACCGGCCCCGTGTCGGGCCCGGCCAGGGTTACCCCGGTGCCAGCGCGCCAGATGAGATCGGTGCAGGCGTCCGGGAGCACCCGGGTCGCCGGCGCGCCTGTGGCCGGGGTCACCCCCACCCACAGGCAGGACACGGCGCGGGCGAGCGACGCGGGAGGCGCGTACTCGCGGTAGCCCGGCGACCAGTCCATGACCTGAGTCTGGCACGGGCCCGGTGTCCCCGGCGGCCGTCATCGCGCCGCCTTCAGGCTCCCCCACCGGGGCGCGTCCGATTCCTTCAAGACGCGGGCCCGGCGGCGGCCCCAGGATAGGCGCCATGACTTCACCTGACCTGGACATGAGCGCCGCCGCCCAGTTCCTCGCGGCCAGCGGCCGGGTGCTGGACCGGCGGCGGTTCGAGCGGCTGTTCAGCAGCGGCCGGGCCGATTACGTGCGCGACGCGGTCGCCGCCTACCGCAACCCCGACGGCGGCTTCGGCTACGCCCTGGAGCCCGACGGCCGGTGCCCGGGCAGCCAGCCGCTGGCCATCCAGTTCGCCCTGGACACCCTGGACGAGGCTGATGCCTGGGACGACGGCCTGGTCCTGGCCGCTCTTGGGTGGCTCCAGGCTAACGAGCCTGCTGAGGGGGGCGCGGTTTTCGTTGCGGAAAATATTGCCGGATGGCCGCATGCGCCGTGGTGGGTGCCGGAAGAAGGCGACCGGGCGTCGGTCATCACGACCGGCCTGCTGGCAGGCACGCTGCACGGCCGCGCGGTGGCCCATCCCTGGCTGGACCGGGCCACCGAGCTGATGTGGGCCCCGCTGATCACCAGCCCCGAGGTGGTGACGCTGGATCCCGGGGCGCCCGGGGAAATCCATACGCCGCTGGACTTCGCGCCGCGGCCGGAATCACTGGCCCGGGGGCTGTTCGAGCCGGCCGTGATCGAGGCGCACCTAGATCACCTGGCCCGCGCGCAGCGCGACGACGGCGGCTGGACGGTCAACTGGCAGGCCTGGTCCCCAGTGGCCGCGGCCGAGTGGCGCGGCTCGATGACCGTCACCGCACTGGCCCGGCTGCGCGCGAACGGCCGCTGAGATCACCCGCGGGGTCCCCGTTCCCGGGAGGTTGCGGCAACCGACAGCGCGGCAGCGGGGCTGGCGGCACTCGTGCGCGCGGCCCGGCGGCGGAGGAGCCAGCCGCGCCGCGTCCAGGTGTGCCGGAGGACCACCGCGAGCAGGATGATGCTGGAGATCGCGTGCCAGCGGATCGTGGTCCGGCCGTCCAGCCAGTCCCACAGTCCGGACGCGGTCACGATCAGCGTGAGCACCAGCAGCACGGCGGCCTGGGACAGGCTCCAGCGCAGCGTCCGGGACAGCGACCGGCGCGGCCAGAGGCGACGCAGAGCCCCGCCGATCCAGGCCCGCCGGTTCCACAAGTGCGGGGCCACGAATCCGGCGAAGATCAGGCCGAGGACGCTGTGGATGGCGATCGACATGGGCTCGGTCAGCACCGACACCACGGCCGCCGCCAGCAGAATCAGGTCCACGGCCCAGCGCCAGAGCGGTCGCGGCGGCCGACGCCAGGTCCGGCCGGTGCCTGCCGCCGGACTGATGGGGTTCACGTCACCACCATGTCCCGGCGGCTCCCGGGGCACATCGGCCTGCGGCTGGATCCTCAGCCTGCTACCACGGGCGGAGAACAACGGCGGGGCCGGACCCGGGGACCAGGCCGTGGCGCGGGGCTGCGTCCCGGGGCTTAGGCGGCCCGCGGAACCGGGTCAGCCGTAGAAGAGGCGCTCCATCACGGCGCGGGCCCGGCGCGCGGTGCGCCGGTAGTCCTCGATCAGGTCCTGGCTGGCGTCCGGGGGGTAGCCGAGGATCCGGGCCACCGCGGCCAGTTCGGCCTGCTTGGCCGGGAGCACGTCGGAGGGCCGCCCGCGGAGCAGTACCACCGCGTTGCGGATCCGGGTCGCGAGCCGCCACGATGCGGCCAGCGCGGCCGCGTCGTTCCGGTCGATGAGGCCTGCCTGCTGGGCGGCGGTCAGCGCGGTCAGCGTGCGCGTGGTCCGCAGCGCCGCTACCTCGTGGGCGTGGGTCAGCTGGAGCAGCTGGACCACCCACTCCACGTCGGAAAGGCCGCCCGGGCCCAGCTTCAGGTGCATGGCCGGATCGGTGCCGCGCGGCATCCGCTCCGCTTCCATCCGGGCCTTGAGCCGCCTAATCTCCAGGATCGCCGCGGCACTGATGCCCCCGGCCGGGTAGCGGAACTCATCAGCCAGGGCCTTGAATCGCTCCCCCAGCTCGCGGTCGCCGGCCGCGGGGTCCGCGCGCAGCAGCGCCTGCGCCTCCCAGGCCAGCGACCAGCGCTCGTAGTACGCGCGGTAGGAGGCCAGCGTGCGGACCAGCGGCCCCTGGCGGCCCTCGGGACGCAGCCCCGGGTCGACCACCAGCGGCGGGTCGGGCGCGGGCTGGGCGAGCAGCCGGCGCACCTCCTCGGCGACCGTGTGGGCGGCGCGGGACGCCGCCTGGTCGGCCACGCCCGGCAGCGGATCGTGGACGAACATGACGTCGGCGTCGCTGCCATAGCCGGTCTCCCGGCCGCCGAAGCGTCCCATCCCCACCACCGTGATCCGGGTGGGCAGCGGGCCTGACTCGCGCTCGAACTGGCCGATCGCGGCGGCTAGCGCCCCGCCGATGGTGACGGCCGTGATCACGGTCAGCGCCTCCTCGGTCTCCTCCACCGTGGTCACCCCGAGCAGATCCGCGGCCGCGGTGCGGAGCAGCTCACGGCGGCGCAGGGCGCGGACCGCCTGGGCGGCCTCCGCGGCGCTGGCGTGCCTGCTCACCACCGCGGCGACCTCGGTGTGCAGGGCGGTCGCGGGACGCGGCGCGAGCTGCTCATCCGAGCCGAGCAGGGCCACGGTCTCCGGCGCCCGCATCAGCAGGTCGGTCGCGTACCGGCTGGACGCCAGCAGCCGGGCCATCCGGCGCGCCACGTTCGTGTCGTCGCGGAGCAGCCGCAGATACCACGGTGAGTCCCCGAGCGCGTCGCTGACCTGCCGGAAGGCCAGCAGCCCGGCGTCCGGCTGGGCGGCGTCGGCGAACCAGCCGAGCATCACCGGCAGCAGTGTGCGCTGGATGGCCGCCCGGCGGGACACCCCGGAGGTCAGCGCCTCGATATGGCGCAGCGCGCCGGCCGGGTCGGCATACCCGAGGGCTTCCAGCCGGGCCCCCGCCTCGTCGCGGGTGAGCCGGACCGCGCCGGTGGGCAGCCGCGCCACCGCGTCGAGCAGCGGCCGGTAGAACAGCTTCTCGTGCAGGCGGCGGGCCTCCCGGGCGTGCAGGCGCCACTGGGCCATCAGCTCGGCAGCCGGGTCGGCCCGGGACGGCGGCGCAGAGGCCGCTGCGCCGCTGCGGGTCCGGGCCCGGCGCAGCGCGCGGCCCAGCCGGCGCAGTGCGGCCGGGTCTTCCGGCAGGGTGTGGGTGCGGCGCAGCTGGCGGAGCTGGAGCAGATGCTCCACCGTGCGCAGGAACCGGTAGGCGGCGGCCATGCTGGCCGCGTCCTCCCGGCCCACGTAGCCGCCCCGGGCCAGGGCGGCCAGCGCGGGCAGCGTGCCGGGCTCACGCAGCGACTCGTCGGTGCGCCCGTGCACCAGCTGGAGCAGCTGGACCGCGAACTCGATGTCGCGCAGCCCGCCGGGACCGAGCTTCAGCTGGCGTGCCGCCTCGCCCGGGGCCAGGTTCCCGATGACGCGGCGGCGCATGGCCTGCACGTCTGCGACGAAGTTCGGCCGCCGGGAGGCCTGCCAGACCATCGGGCTGAGCGCCTCGAGATAGGCCTGGCCCAGGTCGCGGTCGCCGGCCACCGGGCGGGCTTTCAGCAGCGCCTGGAACTCCCAGGTCTTGGCCCAGCGCTGGTAGTACGCGACGTGACTGGCCAGGGTGCGGACCAGGGGGCCGTCGCGTCCTTCGGGACGGAGGTTGGGGTCCACGGGGAACAGCGCGCCCTCCGCGGTGCTCTGCGAGCAGGTCCGGATCAGGCCCGCGGCCAGCTGGGTCGCGCTGCGCAGCGCGGCCGCGTCCGCCTCGGCATCGGCGGGCTCAGCAGGGGCGGGGCCGGGGCTGGCGGAGCGGATGGCGGGGGCCCCGACAAAGATCACGTCCACGTCGCTGGCGTAGTTGAGCTCCCGCCCGCCGCACTTGCCCATGGCGATCACCGCCAGCCGGGCGGGGGCCGAGCCCGGGGGCAGCTGGGAACGGGCGATGGCCAGCGCCGCCTCCAGGGCCGCGCCAGCCAGGTCGGCCAGTTCGGCCGCGGTCTCGTCGACCGTGATGGCGCCGGTCAGGTCCCGGGCCGCCAGGTGAAGCAGCCGCCGCCGGTAGGCGGCGGGCAAGGCGGTATCCGGGTTCGCGTCCTGCGCCCCAGCCGGATTGGCGGCCGGTTCCGGATCGTCGGGCTTGGCGCCCACCGCCGTCAGCAGGTCCGCCCGGAGTTCCGCGGCCCCCGGGCTGCGCAGCGCATCCGGGCCGCTCAGTACCTGCCAGTCATCCGGGTGGCGGACCAGGTGGTCGCCGAGCGCGGCGCTCGCGCCGAGCACTGCGGTGAGCCGGTTCCGCAGCCCGGCGTCAGCCCGCAGCGCGGCGAGCAGGTCACCGTCGAGCGGCATCCTGGCCAGCATGATCAGGGCCAGGTCAGGGTCGGCGGCCGCGGCGATCGAAGCCAGCAGGTCAGCGTCGGCGCCCTCGGCGTCGAGGGCCAGGTCCTCACTGAGCAGCCGTTCCGCGCGGGTAGCGTCAGCAAATCCCATCCGGGCCAGTTCCCCGGCCGGGGTTGTCCTTCGGCGCGCGCTCACCTCTGCACCGTAACGGCCGGGTGCGGAGTTGGCTTCCCCCGGCCGGACTCAGCGGCCGGACTCAGCGGGCCGGACGTAACAGACCAGACTCAGCAGGCCGGACTTAACCAGGCTGGACTTCGCGAGCCAGACTCCGCGGGGCGGCGGGGCATGTGACGGGCGCGGATACGGCAGGCAGAGGCCTGCGGCAGCGCCCTGAGGCTGGAATCGGGAGGCGGGGCCGGGGGGGAGGCCGCGCCCCCCGATTCCGAACGGGGCAGAAATCCGGCGCCGGGGCCGTCCGTAGACGGCCCCGGCAGGGGGGTGCACCGGGGGGGGTAGGTGCACATCTGAAGTATCTGACCGGCCGGTAACGTCCCGGTAGCGCGGTTGGGGACGGTATGTCAGGCGCCGACCGCGTGGTCCTCGCGCAGCCGGCCACCCAGGGCTGACCTGGCCGAGGCCGCCGGGGCACCCGGCACCGGCGGTTCCTCGCCGTCCAGCCGGGCCCGGACCTGGTCGGCGTCGGAGTGGTTGAGGTCTTCCAGGATGGCCAGGGCTTCCTGCCACGCCTGGCGGGCCTGGGGCAGCTGGCCGGCCGCGTAGTACGCATCACCCAGGTGGACCAGCATCGTGGTCTGGTAGTAGCCGGTCCGCAGCACCTCGATCAGCCCGACCGCGGTGCGCAGGCAGCTGATCGCCTCCTCGAGCCGGCCCAGGTGCAGCAGCGAATACCCCAGGCTGTCCCAGGTCGCCGCCTCATTCAGCGGGTCACCCCGGCCCTGGTACATGCCCAGCGCCTGCTCACAGAACTCCAGCGCCTGCTCATAATCACCCAGCAGGGCGTGCATCCAGCCCACCCCGTTGAGCATCTTGGCCAGCCCCGGCTCATACCCCTCATCCCGGTACAGCGCCAGCGACAGCTGGGCATGGCCCAGCGCCTCCGCGATCCGCCCCTGCTGCTCAGCCAGCATCGCGATCTCGCTATGGGCCCGGGCCTCTCCCATCCGGTCCCCCACCTCCCGGTGCAGGTCCAGCGCCTGGGTACACAGGTCACGCGCCTCGGCCAGCTGGCCCAGCCGCCCGTACGTGCAGCCCAGATCGCGGTAGGCGTGCGCCTGGCGGGCCCGGTTCCCCAGCCGCCCCGCGGCCGCGATCGCGATCCGCTGGATGGCGACCTGGTCATGCCAGTAACCCTCACGGTCAAAGAACAGCCACACCGACCACGGCAGCTGCCACGCCCGCGCATCCAGCCCCGCCTCCGCCGCCTGCGTGATCGCCGCGATCAGCACCTGCCGCTCGGCCTCAAACCACGCCAGCGCATCCCCCACGCTACCCATTGGCTCAGGCGTCACCCCCGGCTGCGGCGGCCCCAGCGGCAGCTGCGGACGCACCGGGTTGAGCAGGCTGCTGCCTCCCGACGCCGTGTGCAGGTAGTGATCCAGCACCCGGCGCACGGCGTCACCGCGCTCCGCGTCGGTGTCGGTGCTCCCGGCCAGATACGCCGCATAGGCCCGGAGCAGGTCGTGGAACGCGTACCGCCCCGGTGCGTGCTCGGCGATCAGGTGCGCATCCGCGAGCTCGGCGACCGCCGCTACCGCCTGGGCACGGTCCACCCCGGCCAGGCTGGCCGCCGCCGCGAGCGTCACATCCGGCCCGGCGTGCAATCCCAGGAGCCGGAACATCCGGGCCGCCGGCCCGCTCAGCTGCTCACACGACCAGGAGAACACCGCCCGGACACTGGCCACCGGATCGCCGGCGTCCAGCGCCTCCAGCCGCCCTTGCGCATCGGCCAGCTCGCGAACCAGGTCAGCGAGGGGCAGGTACGGCCGGGCCGCCACGCGGGCGGCCACGATACTGAGCGCCAGCGGCAGCCGGGAGCACGCCTCAGTCAGCTGCTGGGCCGCGTCCGCTTCCGCGCGGGCCCGCTCCCCCAGCCTGCCGGCCAGCAGTTCACGGGCCTCATCGGCGGTCAGCACGTCCAGCGGGACCAGCCGGGCCCCTTCCGTCGCGGCCAGCCCGGGCAGCCGCGCCCGGCTGGTCACCAGGGCCAGGCAGGACCGGCTGCCCGGCAGCAGCGGCCGCACCTGGGCGGCGTCACGCGCGTTATCCAGGATGACCAGGACCCGCTTGCCGGCCAGCATGCTCCGGTACAGCGCGGACTGCGCATCGACGCTGTCCGGGATCTGCTCCTCGGTAACCCCGAACGCGCCGAGGAACCAGCGCAGCGCATCCCCCGGGGCCACCGGGGTCCCGGACGGGTCGAACCCCCGCAGGTTGACGTACAGCTGGCCGTCGGGGAACTCCCCGGCACTCTGGTGCGCCCAGTGCACGGCCAGGGCCGTCTTGCCCGCCCCGGCGGTTCCCCCGATGACCAGGACCTTGACCGCCTCGTCAGCCGAGGCCGCCTCGTGCTGCCAGGCCTGCAGCGCAGCCAGCTCGGCGGTCCGCCCGGCGAAGTGAGCCACGCCGGCCGGGAGCTGCCGGGGCACCACGGTGGCCTGGGCAGCGGGCGCGGCTCCCGCCCGTCCGGGCCGGGAGGGGCCGGCTCCCACCGTGGGGTTGCCCTTGGCCGCCGCGGCGGTGCGGTCGGCTGGATGGCCGCGGCCGGCGCCGTCGCGGGCGCCGCCCTGCGTCCCGGCGGCGGCCGCGCTGGCCGTGACCGCGCCGCTCGCTCCCGTCTTTGCTGACCCCGTGCTGCCTGACCGTGTGCTGCCTGCCAGGGGGCGGCCCGCGGCGTCGGCGGCCTGGCCGGCCTTCGCGGGGCCAGCCGGTGCGCGGGCGGGCAGGGTGGTCGCCGTGCCGCCCTTCGCCCGGGTGGGCTGCTCCCCGGCGGTGCCTGCCCGGCCGGGCGATCCTGGCTGCGGCGCGGGCGGGGCGGTCAGGAACCGGGCCAGAGCGGGCCCGGGCGCTGCCAGGTCGGGATCGGCGTCCAGGATGCCGACCTGGAGATCGCGCAGTTCCCGGCCGGGTTCCACGCCGAGTTCATCCACCAGCATGCGCCGGGTCCGCTGATAGGCGGCCAGCGCCTCGGCCTGCCGGCCACAGCGGTACAACGCCAGCATGAGCTGGGCGTGGAAACGCTCACGCCACGGATGGTCGCGCGCCAGCTGGGTCAGCTCGCCCACCAGCTCCGAGTGCAGCCCCCGGGCGAGCCCGGCGTCCATCCGCCATTCCTGGGCCTGCATGCGCAGCGCGTCCAGCCGCGGTACCTCGGCCGTGATCAGCACGTTGGAGGGCACGTCCACGAGCGGGTTCCCGCGCCACAGGCCGATCGCCTCGCCCAGGAGCTCCCACGCCCCCGGATCGGTGCCGGCGGTGGCGTCCCGGCGGATGGCCTCGCCGCCCTGGCTGCACAGCGCCGTGAAACGCAACGCGTCCACCTCGTCCGGGCCGGCCTCGAGGGCATAGCCCGGGTCCCGGGTGACGATCCGGCGCCCGGCGTCCGGGCCGAGGATCTGCCGCAGGCGCTTCACGTAGTTGCGGATGGCCACGCGGGCCCCGGCCGGGGGTACCCCGTCCCAGACAATCTCGGCCAGCTCGTCGTAGGAGGCAACCTGACCCGCACGCAACGCCAGGGCGGCCAGGATCACCCGCTGCTTGGGGGCGGGCACGGGCACCGGCTCGCCGCCACTGCGGACGAGTAATGGCCCGAGTACGCCAACCCAGAACACTGTGCCCCGACCCCGATCCCTGATCGCGCTGCCCACCCCAGCCCCGCCCGATGCCTCAGCACTGCTTCCTGGCACGGCCCTGGCTCACATAGTCATAGCACGGGCAAGTAACGGTCCAGCTCATACTGGGTGACCTGGTGCCGGTACTCGCGCCACTCGGCGCGCTTGTTGCGCAGGAAGAAGTCAAACACGTGCTCGCCAAGCGCCTGGGCCACCAGTTCGCTGTCCTGCATCACCGTGATCGCCTCATCCAGGCTCTGCGGCAGCGGTGAAATGCCCAACGCCCGTCGCTCGGCCGAGGTGAGCGCCCATACGTCATCCTCCGCGCCGGGCGGCAGCTCGTAACCAGCCTCAATGCCTTTCAGGCCGGCTTCGAGGATCACCGCGAACGCAAGGTAAGGATTGCACGCCGAGTCTACCGAGCGGAACTCAACCCGGGTGGCATTTCCCTTGTGCGGCTTGTACATCGGAATCCGGACCAGAGCCGACCGGTTGTTGTGGCCCCAGCAGATGTAGGCCGGGGCCTCGCCGCCAGCCCCCGCGGCGCTTTCCGCCGCTCCCCACAGCCGCTTGTATGAGTTGACCCACTGGTTGCACACCGCGGTGATCTCCGCGGCATGCCGGAGCAGCCCGGCGATAAACGCCCGGCCCAGCTTGGACAGCTGGAATTCCGCGCCCGGCTCGTAGAAGACGTTACGGTCACCCTCGAACAGCGACATGTGAGTGTGCATGCCGGAGCCCGGATACTCGGTAAAGGGCTTGGGCATGAAGGACGCGTACACGCCCTGCTGGAGCGCGACCTCCTTCATGACCAGCCGGAACGACATGATGTTGTCCGCGGTGGTCAGGGCATCCGCGTAGCGCAGGTCGATTTCCTGCTGCCCCGGCGCACCCTCGTGGTGACTGAACTCCACCGAGATGCCCATGCTCTCCAGCATCTGGATGGACTGGTGCCGGAAATCGTGGGCCACGCTGTGCGGGGTGTGGTCGAAGTAGCCACCCGTGTCGATCGGCTGCGGCTTGACGCCGGCCACCGGCCGCTCTTTCAGCAGGAAGAACTCCACCTCGGGATGGGTGTAGAAGGTGAAGCCGAGATCGGCGGCGTGACCCAGGGCCCGCTTCAGCACGTACCGCGGATCTGCGTAGGAGGGCGAGCCGTCCGGCATCCGGATGTCACAGAACATCCGGCCCACGCCGGAGGCCTCCCCACGCCAGGGCAGCAGCTGGAACGTGGAGGCGTCGGGCTTGGCGATCATGTCCGCCTCGTAGACCCGGGCGAACCCCTCGATCGCCGAGCCGTCGAACCCGATGCCCTCGGCGAAGGCTCCTTCAAGCTCGGCGGGGGCAACCGCGACCGACTTCAGGTAGCCGAGTACGTCGGTGAACCAGAGCCGGACAAAACGGATATCCCGCTCCTCCAGGGTACGGAGGACGAATTCTTCCTGCCTGTCCATGACGGCCTGTCCTTGCTGGTCAGCGACTTCTACCTGTGTTGACGACGGGCAGCACAGCGTAACGGCTGACCGAGCCTGCCCTGGCCCAGTGTCTCGCAGGCGTGTTACCAGGGCGTTACAAACCTGCGGCGAGTCTACCTGTTGCGGGTCTGGGCCGGCCGGTACGCCGGCCCGAAACCTAGCGCGCGTCACCGGCGCCGGCCCAGCCGGGCCGGATTGCGGGCTCCTACTCCGCGCGTCGCGTTCCGGTGCCCGGCCGTATCCGCACGGAGTAGGCAGCAGTCGCTTCCGCCGCATGACGACAAGGCCGCCGTGGTTCGGCAGCATCGATCCCATGACGACATCCACCGGCATAACGCTCCGTGCCTTCCGTTTCAACGCAGCGGTGAATCACCTCATGTTCGCCGGGCGCCGCGGCCGCGTCTACGACCGGATCGTCGCGCTGAGCCGGGTCCAGCCAGGAGACTCCGTCCTGGACGTCGGATCGAGCAGCGGGTATCTCACCAGCCGGCTGGCCGCCGCCGCGGGCCCGTCGGGCCGGGTCACCGGAGTGGACCCATCGGAACCGGCCATCGCCTACGCACGGCGGCACGCACGCCCCGGCATGACATTCATCGTCGGCGTCGCGCAGGACCTCGGCCTGCCGGACGCGTCGTTCGACATCGTCACCTGCACGCTGGCGATGCATCATATTCCCGCCCGCCAGCGCCAGGCTGCCTTCGACGAGATGTACCGGGTAACCAGACCTGGCGGCCGCCTGCTGACCGCGGACCTGGCCCCATTGCTGCACCTCACCGGGCGACGGGAGCCGCGGGCCACCACGGCCGACCCGCTGCGGGACCTGGCCGCCGCAGCCGGATACCAGGTCGACTCCGCCGGCCAGGTGCCGTTGCTCCGCTATATCCTGGCCGTCCGCCCGCAGGAATCGCGGGGCTAGGCCGCAGTCGCTGTCCACGCGGGCCACGCGGGCCACCGGAAAGCGCAGGCTGGCCGAGCCCGGGACTGGCTGGCCGCCCGATGAGAGTGGATTGGCCGCCCGATTAAAGTGACAGGGTGACCAGGCTGCGGATCGCCCTTGCCCAGGTGAACTCGACCGTCGGCGACCTGCCGGGAAACGCCGCGACGGTGGCGGAGTGGACCCGCCGCGCCGCGGACGCCGGCGCCGACCTCGCGGTGTTTCCCGAGATGATGCTGACCGGCTACCCGGTGGAGGATCTGGCCCTGCGCGACTCGTTCGTGGACGCCTCGATGGCGACGCTGGAGACGACGGCGCAGCAGCTGGGCGAGGCAGGGCTGGGGCACATCGCCGTCGTCACGGGGTACCTGGGCCGGCGGCCGGGCGGGACGCCCCGGGTCGGTGAACCGGTCAGCTCGGCCCAGAACGCGGCGGCGCTGCTCTACGGCGGGACGGTCGCGGTCACCACGGCCAAGCATCATCTGCCGAACTACGGGGTGTTCGATGAGTACCGCTATTTCGTGCCCGGCAACCGGCTGCCGGTGGTCCGGGTTCCGGTCCCGGGCGGCGGGGACGCGGTAGACGTGGCCATCGCCATCTGCGAGGACCTGTGGCAGGACGGCGGCCCGGTCGCGGTGACCTGGCAGGCCGGGGCGGGGCTGCTGGTGGTCCCGAACGCCTCCCCGTACGAGCGGGGCAAGGACCAGGCCCGCCTGGAGCTGTGCGTACGCCGGGCCCGCGAGGCGGGCGCGGCCCTGGCCTACGTCAACCTGATGGGCGGTCAGGACGAGCTGGTGTTCGACGGGGATTCGATCATCGTCAACGCCGAGGGCGGCCTGATCACCCGGGGACCCCAGTTCGAGGAGGCGCTGCTGGTCGCGGACCTCGATCTGCCCTCAGCGCGGCCGGTCCCGGACAGCTCCTCGCCTGCCGACCGGCCCGTCGAGGCCAGCGACGGCACCGTGATGACCATTCACCGGGTCGCCTTGCCCGCGCGGCCCGCGCCGACGCCCCCGGCTCCCCCGCTTGCTGAGCCGCTCATCTCCGCCCGGCTGGCCCCCCGGGCCGAGATCTACTCCGCGCTGGTCACCGGGGTCCGGGACTACGTGCGGAAGAACGGTTTCCGCTCGGTCATCCTGGGCCTGTCCGGGGGGATCGATTCTGCGCTGGTCGCCACGATCGCCGCCGACGCGCTCGGACCGGACGCGGTCCATGTGGTGCTCATGCCCAGCCGGTACTCCTCGGAGCATTCGGTGGGCGATGCGGAGGAACTGGCCAAGCGGCAGGGGCTGCACGCCCGCACGGTCCCGATCGCGGCCATGGTCAACGCGTTCCAGGCCGAACTCGACCTGCAGGGGCTGGCGGCGGAGAACCTCCAGTCCCGGATCCGGGGCGTGATCCTGATGGGACTGAGCAACGCCGCGGGGCACCTCGTCCTGACCACCGGGAACAAGAGCGAGATCGCTACCGGGTACTCCACCCTCTACGGCGACTCCGCAGGCGGCTTCGGGCCCATCAAGGACGTGCCCAAGACGCTGGTCTGGGAGCTGGCCCGGTGGCGCGACGCGCAGGCGGTGGAGCGCGGGGAGACGCCGCCCATCCCGGAGAACTCGATCACCAAGCCGCCGAGCGCGGAACTGGCCCCGGGACAGCTCGACACCGATTCGCTGCCGGACTACGCGGTGCTCGACGCGATCCTGGACGACTATGTGGAAAAGGACATGGGCGCCGCCGAGCTGATCGCGGCGGGCCACGATCCGGGCCTGGTGGACCGGGTCATCCAGCTGGTGGACCGGGCCGAGTACAAGCGGCGCCAGTACCCGCCCGGGCCGAAGATCACGCCGCGCAACTTCGGCCGCGACCGGCGCCTGCCGATCACCAACCGCTGGCGCGAGCCCGTCCCGAAGTAGTCCGGGGGGTTCGCCCACCCCCGGTTAGCTCAACATCAGCACGGCGTAGGCGGCCAGCCAGTGCTCCAGCTGGTAGTCACCGCCAAGAACATAGGGCAGTACCGCCTTCGCGTGCTGCCGGGCGGCGGCCTGGGCGGGCTCAGTCCGCGGGTCACCCGCGGGCAGGGCGCTGGCGATCTGCCGCCAGCACCAGGACCGGGTGGCGTTCAGGCCATGGAGCCGGCCGCCCGGCTCCTGGCCCTGCTCCTGATCCCCCGCGGGATCGCCGTCTGCCGCCGGGGTGAACAAGGTGCCTGGCCGGCCCCACTCGAGCCCGGGGAGGAACATGGACAGCCAGTCGGCGAACTCATGCGGCGGCAGGACCCGGGCCATCAGCTCCGCCTCGGTCAGGGCGGGTGAGACACAGTCGTCGCCCGACGGCTCCCAGTCGGCCGGGTACATGGTGTCCGCGCTGAACCACGCGAGGGCCCGGGTCACGATCGCGTCCCGCAGCGCCGGGTCCCCCGCCCCGGCCCGCGCCTCGGCAAACGGCCAGGCCAGGGACAGCCCGAACGCGCTGCTCTGCTCCGTGCCGTAGCGGACCGGGTAAGACTGCCCGGGCAGCCAGCCGAGGAAGGCACCGGCCAGGGCCTCGGCGAGCGGAGCCATGGCACCCGCCCACTTACGGGCGTCCGGGGTGTCCCAGGTCTGCGTCTCGTGGACCAGGGCGAGCGCCCAGGCCCAGCCCTGCGGACGCTCGGCGCGGGCGTCCGCGCTGGCCACGAACTCAGCCTCGGCCGCCATCGCCACCGGGGTGAACTGGGCGCCCAGCGCGGAGCGGATCTGGGTCCCCGGCACCGCATCAGGCATCGTGCGCAGCAATCGCAACAGGGCCCAGTGCATCTGGACCGAGGAGTGCCAGTCGACGCTCCCGTAGAACACGGGCGTCCGCGCCCGGGGCCGGTAAGGAAAGTCGCCCGGCGCGGTCATCGTGTGCTGCATGGCGGCCGGGAACTCGTGCCTGATGTTGGCCAGCGCGGCCGCCGCGTACCCGGCCGCCTCGGCGCGCAGCAGTTCGGCTGACTCCTGCGTAAGATCCACAGTCTGCAACCTTCCTGCCGGGGGTCGGGCCGGACTGGGGTCGGGCCTGCCGGGTGGCCTGCCGGGAGATCTGGCCTGCCGGGTGGCCTGCCGGGAGATCTGGCCTGCCGGGAAGATCTGGCCTGCCACGAGATGGATTCCCGGGACCGGGCTCTCTTACCCCTACAGTTCCGCGGACCCCGATACACAGGTGAGGGTGGCGCCACCGACCCAGATCTGCCCGTCGGCCTCGCGGAAGATATGCACCCGGCCGGACCGCCCCAGGGCCGTGCCCTGGGCCGCCACATAGGGGGCGCGGAGCCGCCCGGTATCCAGCAGCCACTGCGCCAGCGACGCATTCAGGCTTCCGGTCACCGGGTCCTCGATCGTCGCGTCGCCACTGCGGAAGAAGGCCCGGACCTCGATAGCCTCCGGTGACCCGGCCGGATGCAAGCCGGCCACCCCGATGTCCATGTCAACCGGGCTGGGCCGCAGGGCGAGGACGTCCGCCGCGCTCGGCAGCAGCACCGCCACCCACCCGGGTCCGTTGTCCGCCCAGGCCAGGTCGGAAAGGTCGGCCCGGCTGAGGCCCAGGATCGCGGCGATGTGCTCGGCGAGCGGTTCTTCCACCGGCCCGGACCTGATGAGCGGCGGGGCGGCGAAGGCCAGCCCGGCCGGAACCTGGCGGATCTCGACCAGGCCCGCCCCGCATTCCTGGATGAACACCTCGGGCCGGGCCGGCTTCCCGCCGGACTCCAGCCAGGCGTGGCAGGTACCCAGGGTCGGATGGCCGGCGAACGGCAGCTCGCGGCTGGGAGTGAAGATCCGGACCTGGTAGTCCGCCTGCTCGGTCGACGGCGGAAGCACGAACGTGGTTTCGGACAGGTTGGTCCAGTTGGCGAAGCGCTGCATCTCGCTGGTGCTCAGCCCGTCGGAGTCAAGGACGACGGCGACCGGGTTGCCACCAAACGGTGTGGTGGTGAACACATCGACCTGGCGGAAGGGACGTCGCATACCCCGAGTCTTCCACCGACGGGTGTGTGAATCGCGGTCACTCGCGCTCCGCCCGGACGACTGGCCCCGTCAGGGAGCCTCGTGGGGGTTCACGGAGGGACATCATTGCATCGATCTACTACGGCTTGTAGGTTTCGGGTGTGTCCGTGAGCGGGTCGGTGATGGCGGGACGGAAAAAGGCGGCCATCCTGACGGCTTGCGCGTCCGCGGTCCTGATGATTACGGGCTGCTCCCTTGTGCGGTCCTCGCCGGCGAAGACATCGAGCTTGGTTGGCACGACAGACTTTCCCTCGGGGCAGCGGCCGCTGATGCCAGCGGTATCTGGCCGGACACTCACGGGCCAGGAGCTCCTCCTCACCGCGGACCACGGGCACGTGGTCGTGCTGAATTTCTGGGGATCATGGTGCTCGGTCTGCCAGCAGGAAGCACCGGCCCTGTCGGCTGCGGCCCGGCAGTTCACGCCAGCAGGAGTCCGGTTCGTCGGCGTCGACGTAGAGGACAACCCGGCCAGCGCGAAGGCCTACATGCAAGACCACAGACTTCTCTATCCGAGCCTGAGCGATTCCGGTGACCGTATCGCGGCCGAGTTCAACCGGCTCATCCCTATCAGCGACTTCCCCAGCACGCTCGTGATCTCACCGGACGGCAGGATCGCCGGGCGGGTAATCGGCGCCGCTTCCGTCCAGGACCTAAGCCGCTTGATCAAGGCAGCCGCTTAATGGCAACCCAGCCATGCTGCTCCCCCGCCCACCCACGGCGTCCGGCAACGTCCGTGACGTGCCTTGCTAGCTCCGTTGGTACGCCAGAGCACACCGGAACTGCCCCGTTTGCTGTACTTCGTGGCTGTACGCGGACACTGGGTGTCACCGCTGCGGTTCGGCTGGTCTGGCGAGTATCCAGGCCATTACCGCGGCGAGCGTCAGGAACCCCGCAGCGATCACCAGCTCCTGCCAGTTCACGATGGGACCGCCGCTATAGCCCTTTACCGGGGAGTCCAGACTGGACGGGATCAACGCCATGAGCGCCAAGCCCGCAACCCACGCGCCTGCCCACGCCGCTGCCACGAGCCGCTGGCCCGGCCAGCCGAGAAGCCGGCGCAACCCGGCGATCAGCACCGGGATTGCCAGCGCCAGCCATGCCACCGCCGCCAGCGCGGCAGCGGCGGAAACGGCCTCATTCAAGCTCCCGCCGGGCCAGTCAAACATCCCACCGAAGGGGCTCGTAGGGTCCAAGACAGTCCGCGTGGAGACGAAAAAGACGTAGCCGCTGGCCGCAGCTCCCATACCTATCCACAGAACCGACAGCGTCCAGGCCGCGCCCCCGACCCCGTGCGCCCTCGTCCACGACCGGCACCGCCTGATCACAGACCGAGGCTACTCGCGAATATCGGACCAAGGTCAACTCCGGGGGAGATGGGAAGAAAGTCCAGGCTTGTGAAGAAATTCCTCACAGCACGCGGCGCTGCTAGTCGTGCGGTGCCCGGTATCAGCCCGGCCGGATGATGCGGTCGCGCCGTCGGCGGCTGCGGCGTGAATCAGCGGGGAGCGAGGCCGGCCAGCAGCTCGTCTACCACGCGCTGGGCGTAGTCGGCGGGGATCGCCTCGGACTGGTGCTTGCCCCGGGCGATCACCGCGCCGGTCAACATGAACAGCGCCACCTCGACGTCAACATCGGGCCGCAGTTCCCCGGACTGGGCTCCGCGGCGCAGCACCGAGCGGATGACCTCCCGGCGCGGCTCCATCACGGTTTCGGTGTACTTCGCCATCAGCCGGGGGAACTTCGCGCCCTCCCCCAGCAGCAGGGCGAATTCGCGGGCCCGGCGTGGGTCGGCGTAATCGGAAGACATGGCCTGGATCAGGGCGAGCAGGTCCTCGCGGACAGAGTCGCCGCGCGGCTCGGGCAGCGGGGTCTTCAGCGAGGCCAGCGCGTCCAGCAGCAGGTCCTCCTTGCCGGGCCAGCGGCGGTAGATGGTCGCCTTGCCCACGCCGGCCTGGGCCGCCACCTTCTCGATGCACAGGCCTTCCACGCCATGCTCGGCAAACACGCAGAGTGCGGCGTCGATGATGGCCCGGTCGGCCTCCTCGCTGCGCGGCCGGCCGGGCCGGCGCGGCCGGGCACCGGGGGCCGGGCGGCCGGGCCCGGTCCCCCCAGCCTGCCCGGCCGCAGTCTGCCCGGCCCCAGCCTGCCCGGCCCCAGCCTGCCCGGTACGAGTCTGGTCCGGAGTGCTCTGCTCAACCACGGTGCTGGCCTTGGCTGCGGACATGGACTTAGCTTTCCATCCCGGCCTGGGCGGCGACGCCCGCCGGGACCTCGGCGCCATCCGTGACCGCAGCGGTCTCAGCGGATCCTTCGACGGCCGCTTCGGCCTGCGCGGGCCCGCCCTGGATCGCGGCCCGGCCTGGCATCCAGATCAGCACGACCAGCGCGCCGATCAGCGTGATCACCGCGGAGATCGCCGTGGTGACGTGCATCGCGTGCACGAAGGCGGCGTCAGCGAACTGGTCGAGGCCCAGTCCCGCGTGACCCAGCTTGGCGGCCACGGCGTCAGTCGCGGTGATGGAGCCCGTCGCGGCCTTCTGCGCGGAAGCGGGCAGCGCGGTCAGGTGCGGGCTGAGCTGGCCCCGGTAGACCTGGGCCAGGATGGAGCCCAGCACCGCGACGCCCAGTGCCCCGGCGACCTGGCGGGCGGTGTTGGTCAGCGCCGAGCCGGAGCCGGCCCGCTCCCGGGGCACCACGGACATGACGGCCTCGGTGGCCGGCGGCATCACGGAGCCCATGCCCGCGCCCTGCACAAAGAAGATGACGCCCAGCACCCAGATCGGGGTGCTCAGCCCGAGCAGCAGGTAGCCGCCCAGCGCGACCGCCACCGTGATCAGCCCGGCCGCGGCCACGGCCTTGGTGCCATACCGCCTGACCAGCCGGGAACTGCGCGGCGCCATCAGCATCTGGCCCGCGGCGAACGGCAGGGTGAGCACGCCCGCGTACAGCGGGCTGTACCCGCGCACGCTCTGCAGGTAGAAGCTGAGGAAGAACAGCGCGCCCATCATGCCGAAGAAGACCAGCCCGAGCGCGCCGACCGCGGAGGACAGCCGGGGGTCGCGGAACAGCCTCACGTCCAGCGACGGGTGGCTGAGCCGGCTCTCATACCAGCCGAACAGGGCCAGCACGGCGAGTCCCGCGACGGTGATGCCGAGCACGTCCCAGTGGATCCAGGAGCCCTTCTCGCCGCCCTGGATGATGCCGTACACCACGAGCACCAGGCCGACGATGGACATCAGCACGCCCAGGTAGTCGATCCGGCCCGGGTTCGGGTTCCGCGACTCCGGGACGAGCAGCAGGATGGCCAGCACGCCGGCCGCGGTGAGCGGGACGTTGATCAGGAAGACGCTGCCCCACCAGAAGTGGGCCAGCAGCAGCCCGCCGACGATCGGGCCGATGGCCACGCCGATGCCGACGGCGGTGGCCCAGATGCCGATGGCCCTGGCGCGCTCGCGAGGGTCGAACACGTTGGAGATGATGGACAGCGTCTGCGGCATGACGGCCGCGGCGCCGAGGCCCATGGCGGCCCGCGCGAAGATCAGCATCTCTGGGCTGCGCGAGTACGCGGTGAGCAGGGAGAACAGGCCGAAAGCCGCCATCCCGAACATCAGCATCTTCTTGCGGCCGATCCGGTCGCCGATCACCCCGAAGGTGAACAGCAGGCCGGCGAACACCAGCGTGTAGGAGTTGATCCCCCACTCGAGCTGGCTCTGGCTGGCCCCCAGGCCGGCCAGCTTAGGCTCGGCGATGGTCTTGAGCGCGACGTTCAGCACCGTGTTGTCCAGCACGATGGCGATGAGGCTGATGACCAGCACGCTGAGGATGGCCCAGCGGCGGCGGTAGATCCGGTCAGCGGCGGCGTCGGCGGCCCGGTTGAGGACCGCGGAGGCGCCGGAGCCAGACTGACCAGCGGCCGCCCGGCCCGCGGCCGGCTGGCCCGCGGCAGCCTGGCCTGCGGCTGGTCGTGCGTTGCGGTGATCCATAACGTCCTTCTGGTTAGGGGAAGGCCCTCGGGGAGAGCGGCGTTACCCAAGTTGCGTATGGTCCGGGTGGCTGCCCTGCCACCCAGAGCCCCGGCGGCGGGAACCGCGCCAGGGAAGCTATCGATACGGAACTAGACCGTATCGTAAAAGATTCCCGGTCCGCGAAGGATTTTTCCCGCGGCCGTCCCGGCGCGACCAGGGGCTATCACCGGCGCCCCGCACGTGTCATGATCGAAAGGTCCGGGGACGCCGCCACGGCGCCACGAGACTGGAGGAACCCAGGATGAACGATTTCCCTGGGGGCGCAGGCACGGCCGCCACCGAGATGCGGACCAGTGCACCAGCCCCCGCCGCCAGCACCGCCCCGGCCAGCACGGGCGCGGCGGCCACCAGCACCCCGGCCAGCGCTCCCCCGTCTGGCCCCGCCTCACCCAGTACCCCCTCATCCAGCACCCCCTCATCGAGCACGGGCCGGAGCGAGCCGCTCTACGGTGGCCGCGCCACCCGCCGGGTCACGGTCAGCGACCTGGCCAAGGCCAAGGCGCGGGGCGAGAAGTGGCCCATGCTCACCGCCTACGACGCGCTGACCGCGCACGTCTTCGACGAGGCCGGCATCCCGGTGCTCCTGGTCGGCGACTCAGCCGGGATGGTGGTCTTCGGGCACGACACGACGATCCCGGTCACCCTGGACGAGCTCATCCCGCTGACCGCCGCGGTGGTCCGCGGCACCAGCCGGGCGCTCATCGTCGCCGATCTCCCGTTCGGCTCGTACCAGTCCTCACCTGAGGCGGCCCTCGCCGCCGGGATCAGGTTCCTCAAGGAAGCCGGCGCGCACGCGGTCAAGCTGGAGGGCGGTCACCGGGTACTCCGGCAGGCCGAGGAGCTGGTCGCAGCGGGCATCCCGGTCATGGGGCACCTGGGCCTCACCCCGCAGTCCGTCAACGTGTTCGGCGGGTACCGGGTGCAGGGCCGCGGTGAGGACGGCGAGCGGCTGCTGCAGGACGCCAAGGCCCTGGAGGCGGCGGGGGCCTTCGCGGTCGTGCTCGAGTGCGTGCCGGCCGAGCTCGCCGCGCGGGTCACCGAGGCGGTATCCATCCCGACCATCGGTATCGGCGCCGGTCCGGGCTGCGACGCGCAGGTGCTGGTCTGGCAGGACATGGCCGGGCTGTCCCCGCAGACCGCGAAGTTCGTCAAGCGCTACGCGGACATGGCCGGCGTGCTCGGCCAGGCGGCGCGATCCTTCGCCGACGAGGTGGTCGGCGGCCAGTTCCCCAGCGAGGAGCACTCCTACCGCTGACCTGCGGGTTGAGGTCCCGGCTCGGCCCTGGCCGCCCGGGCTTCAACCCGTGGGGTGAATGACCCATCCGGGCACATATACCCTTTCCGGCGACTTAGACTTTGGCCGCCAGCTTGGTGCACGGAATTCCCGGGCGTCTGCGCGGCATCCCCCGGAGGATCACTGATGAGGCGCATACCGGCCGCGGTCGGCGTATCGGCCTTCGCCGTGAGCCTCGTCCTGGCCGTCACCGGCTGTTCCAGCGGGGGGAGCCTGTCTACCCAGGCGGAGCAGGCCATGTACGCCGCGGCCAGCAAGCCGGTCGCGACGTCTGCGTCGCTGCCGGCCGGGGACTTGTGGTTCGGGGGCCCGGCGCAGGGGCTGAAGATAGCGCTACCGAACGACAGCTGGGTCCCGGTGCCCACGGCGGCCGCGGCTCTGCACAGTGTGCTGCACGGCGTCGGCCTCGGTGAGCTCAAACCGTCGGTGCTGGACGCGGTCGTGCCGGGCTGGGGCCGCCCCGGCTCGCAGACGCTGACCGTCGAGCTCGCCCAGGCGCTCATATCGTTCAGTTGCGCGGCGGCTCATCTCCCGGCCGGCACCAACGCGCTGACCGGGCTGAACACGCTGGCCGAGCAGGAATTCACGGCCGTCAACTCCAGCAACGCCCAGCTCGGCCAGACCACCGTGGACGGCCGCACCGCGGTCCTCGTCTACAACCAGATGAGCGTGGGCACGGCCAACGTCACCGCGCTGCAGTACGCGATCGCGGCGCCGGGCGGGCGGACCTGCTACGTCACGCTGGCCACCCAGAAGCAGGTGCCGTACATGCCGGTCTTCGCCCGGCTCCGGTCCACGATCCAGGTCCTAGGCACCTGAGCCAGGCAGGTTCCGGCGGGCCTGCAGGCCTGCGAACGCCGCCGTGATCTGCTGCTGCACGGCCGGCCTGGTCAGGCCGAGCCCGGCCAGCGTGGCCGCGGTGCTGTCCTGCTCATCCACGAGGCCGAGCAGGATGTGCTCGGTGCCAATGTAGTTGTGGCCCAGGTGCAGGGCCTGCCGGAGCGCGCCCTTCAGCGTCGCCACCGCGCCCGGTCCCAGCGGCACCCGCTCGGCGGACGCATCTCCTTCCGCCGCTGGCCCGGCCTGCGCCGGCTCGGCCCCCTCCGCCGGCTCGGCCCCCGCCGCCGGCTCGGCTCCCGCCGCTGGCTCGGCCCCCTCCGTCGGCTCGGCCCCCTCCGCCGCGGTCCCCTCCGCCGGCTCGGCCCCCTCCGCCGCGGTCCCCTCCGCCGACGCCGCAGCTGCGGCCCCTGCCATCGCTGCGGCTTCTGACAGCCCGAACGCCGTGCGGAGCTGGCCAGCGCTGACCCCCAGCGCGACGATGGCCTTCGCGGCCAGCCCGTCCGGCTCGGCCATCAGCCCGGCCGCCAGGTGGTCGCTGCCGATCACGGCCACATCCGCCGCCCGGGCCAGGTCCTCGGCCGCGGCGAGCACGCTGCGGGCCCGCATGGTGCACCGGGAGAGGTCGCCGAAGCCTGCGGTGCCCTTGGCCGGGCCGCGGGGGACGAAGCGCTGCTGGGCCGCCTGCTTGGTCACGCCCATGCTGGCGCCGATCTGGCTCCAGGATGCGCCCGAGCGCCGGGCCTGGTCCACGAAGTAACCGATCAGGGCGTCGGCCTGGTCGCTGAGCTGGGCCGAGACCATGACCGCGTCGGACAGGTTGTCCAGCGGCGAGCCGCCGGGATGCTGCACCTTCACGTAAGTGATCAGCGTGTCGAGGGAAACCGGTGAAGACATACGTCAACGCTAACTTGACGCTGGCGGGATCGTCAAGGCCGGATTGACGCGCTACCGCGCTCCCGCTGTAAACGATTCACTGGCCCTGGCCCGCCGTTCACCCACCCGGCCACCGCGCACATTTCCCGCGCAGCGTGCGCCGTAACCGGACAAAACGCCCGCCAGAACGCACGTCATACGGGAAAAGTGCCCGGCGCGGCCGTCATGGGGCACGGAACACAGCGTGGGCGGGGGGACCCAGGTCCCGGGCCTGGTCCAGGTACAGGGGTTAGATGTCGGTGATGCGCAGGCCTGCGTGCGACTTGTACCGGCGGTTGATCGAGACCAGGTTGGCGGTCAGCGCCTCCACCTGCCCGCAGTTGCGCAGCCGCCCCGCATACACCCCCCGGATCCCCGGGATGCGCGCGGCGAGCGCCTGCACGAGATCGGTGGCCTCACGGTCGTCCCCCAGCACCATGACGTCGAGGTCAACCGTCTCAATCTCAGGGTCCAGCAGCACGACCGCGGACACGTGATGAAACGCCCCGACCACCCAGCTGTCCGGGAGCACCTCGGCCGCCTGCTGCGCGGCGCTGCCCTCCGGGACCGGGAGCGGGTAGGCCCCGCGCTTGTCGAAGCCCATCGGGTTCACGCAGTCGATCACTATCTTGCCGTCCAGTGCCCGGGCCAGCGAGGCGAGCAGGCCCTTATGGCCTTCCCAGGGCACCGCCACGATCACCACATCGGCTTCGCGCGCCGCGTCTTCGTTGGCCAGCCCGCGGATCCGGCCACCCCCGAGTTCCGCCGCGGCCTTCTGGGCCCGCTCCGCGTTCCGCGATCCGATGATGACCGGGTTGCCCGCGGCGGCCAGCCGGTAGGCCAGCCCCCGTCCCTGATCGCCGGTGCCGCCCAGCACGCCCACGATCACATCGGCGACATCTTTGTCCACAGTGGTAGATCCTTGCTCCGCGGCCATGTCCCGATCCTGCCAGACCCCTGACGTGCGTGACACCATGAGCCGATGGACGCGGAACAGGTGGCTGCGCTGCGGGCCATGCTCGCCCCCACCGGCTGGGTGGAGCGGACCACCGTGTTCGCCCGGGCCCTGCGGCGGCCGCGGACCCCGGGCGGGTTGCTGGTGGTCGGGACGCCCGGGGATGAGCCGTGGCACCTCGCCGCGCACCTCGACGAGGAAAGCCGGCTGTCCGGCGCACCAGAACTCTCTCCCACCCTGATCCGCTGGGCCCCGCCGCCGGACGCCCCGGCGCACCTGCGGATCGGCATCCGCCGCCTGGAACAGGCGGAGCGTGGTGAGACGGTCCTGGTCGTGGGGACCGAGATGGCTCCGGCCCCACTGCTCGAGCGGGTCAGCGACGCTCGCAAGCACGCCACCGTGCTCGCCCTGGACCGGGGCGACCCGGAGCTGGAGCAGTTGGCCCACGAAGTCCTCACGGTCCAGCCCGGGACGTCCCCGGTGTCCTTCGACGGCGTGCAGCATCTGGTCAGCTCGGCGGCCGGGGGCCCGGCCGAGCTGACCCGGCGCGGGCTCCGGCAATGGCTCAACCGGGTCCTCGACACGGTCAGCGGTCCCGCCCCCACCCCCTGACCCTCCACCCGCCGAGCCCTTCATGATCACGGTCAATTCCTGACTCATATGTGGCTGCTGTGGTGCGGTCGGGACCGGGCTGGGGCTCACGGGTCTAGCTTTGCGGTATGAGCGTTCGCGCGTTTGAGGTCGTGTGTGAGATCGAGCCTCCGACCCGGCCGGATCTTAGGCACGTGCGTCATCAGATCGGAGTGCTGAGCCCGGTGGCTGATGCGTTCCTGATCCCGGACAATCACATCGGGCGGGCGACGGTGTCGAGCATCGCGGTGGCGCACGAGGTCGGTGCGATGGGCGGGCGGAATATCGCGTGCCTGAACTCGCGGGACCGTAACCTGCTGGGTTTCCGGCGGGATCTGCTTACTGCGGCTGCGTACGGGGTGAGTGAGTTCTTGTTCGTCTACGGCGATAAGCCGGGTTCGGGTGGGCGGACGAGTGATCTGACGGTGCGGTCGATGATCGAGGAGTCCCGGGGGTCCGCGCAGGATGGCGTGTTCGCCGGGTCGCCGCCGTGGCGGGTGGGTGTGGCGGCGGCACTGCGGCCGTTGCCGGAGTGGAAGCGGGACGCTGATTTCGTGTTCACGCAGGTGAGTTATTCGGTGGAGGAACAGCTGCGGTGGCGGGATGCGAATCCGGTGGATGTTCCGGTGTATGCCGGGGTGATGGTCCTGGCCAGTGCGGGCATGGCGCGGCGGCTGGCGGCGTCGATTCCGGATATTGAGGTCCCGGGGTCGCTGGTTGAGCAGGTTGCCGCTGACCCGGTTGCGGGTGTGGGTGCCGCGTGTGAGCAGCTTGCCCGGCTGCGTGAGAGCGGCGCTTTCGATGGCGTGCATCTGGTGCCGGTTCAGCGTTACCGCGAGATGGCGGCACGCCTGGAAGCCTGCCAGCGCCGGGCCTGACGCTGGCAGGTTGACCGTGATCATGAGGCTCTGGACTACGGCTTGTCGATTTTCCCTATTGGCATTATAGGGATCTGGCTCTCACCTAGGGACATGGCTGCATCTCACTGCTGGTCTCGCGCGGCTGTGCCGATCTGCGCAGGCACGCAGGGGCGATGCGCCTGGCCTGCCGGTCTGCTCATCGTGGAGCAGGCGTAATCCGTCCGGATCAGCCAACCGTCCGGATCAGCCAACCGTCCGGATCAGCCAACCGTCCGGGGTCCGCCACCCCGGCGTGCGGCCGGCCGCACTCCTGCCGTCACGAGCGAGGTCTGTCCATGCCTGCCAACCCCCCGACACCTGCCAGCCCCCCCATGCCTGCCAACCCCCCGACGCCTGCCAGCCCCCCCATGCCTGCCAGCCCCTCCCCTTCCTCGGTCTGGGCCGCAACCACCTTCCCGGGCTCCAGCGTCAGCGACTCCGCCGGAGGCGCCTCATGGCGTTGACGTTCCACTGGTTCCTGCCGGCCACCGGAGACGGCCGGTCGATCATGGGCCGGGGGCACAGCCTGCCCCCAGCCGGGGCGCCCGGCAGCCCGGCCTCCCGGCCGGACGCGCCCCACATCCGGGGCGCTGCCGCCCAGGAGCGGCCGCCGGACATCGAATACCTGGCCCAGGTAGCCCGCTCGGCCGAGCAACTGGGGTTCGAGGCGGTGCTGACCCCGACCGGCACCTGGTCTGAGGACGCCTGGCTGGTCACGGCCGCGCTGACCCGGGAGACCAGCCGCCTGAAGTTCCTGGTCGCGTTCCGGCCCGGGCTGACCTCACCCACCCTGGCCGCCCAGATGGCCGGCACCCAACCAGCGGCTGTCCGGCGGCCGGTTGCTGCTCAACGTGGTGACCGGGGGCCAGGCCGCCGAGCAGCGCCGGTTCGGTGACTACCTGTCCCACGACGAGCGGTACGTGCGGACCGCGGAGTTCCTGGCCATCGTCCGGGGCGCGTGGACCGGTGAGCCGTTCGACTTCCGCGGCGAGTATTACCAGCTAGAAGGGGCGACTGTGCTGCGGCCGCCGGACCCGGTGCCGGACGTCTACTTCGGCGGCTCCTCCCCGGTGGCGGGTACCGTGGCGGCCTCATCCGCGGACGTCTACCTGACCTGGGGTGAGGCCCCGGCCCAGGTGGCGGAGAAGCTCACCTGGATCCGGGAACTGGCCGCGGCCGCGGGCCGGACGCTGCGTTTCGGCATCCGGCTGCATGTGATCACCGGGGACTCCGAGGCGGACGCGTGGGCCGAGGCCAGCCGGCTGCTCGACTACCTCGACCCGGCCGAGATCACCAGGGCGCAGCAGATCCTGGGGGCCAGCGAGTCGCTTGGCCAGGACCGGATGCGGGCCCTGCACGCCGCTTACCGGCACGGCGGCCCGGCCCAGGACCTGGAGATCTACCCGAACCTGTGGTCCGGCGTGGGCCTAGTCCGCGGCGGGGCCGGTACCGCCCTGGTCGGCAGCCACGAGAAGGTCGCCGACCTCATCGAGGAGTACGCGTCCCTGGGCATCAGCGAATTCATCCTGTCCGGCTACCCGCACCTGGAGGAGGCCTACTGGTTCGGCGAGGGCGTGCTGCCCGAGATCCGGCGGCGCGAGGCGGCCGCCAGCAACTCCAGACGGCCGCACCTGCGGGCCAGTGCTTAGCCGGGCGAGCGACTCACGACGTGGCCGCCATCCGGAGGGAACCGCCCGCATGCATCACCGTGACCACCCCCATCCGAGGAGGACGTGTTGAGTTTCGTGGTACTGGTCGCCAACCCCAAGCCCCAATCGAGAACCCTGCACATCGCCCGGCTGGCCGCCGAAGCGGTCAGCCGTGCCGCCGGCCTGCCCGGCGAGCACCAGGTCATCGACCTGTCCGGACTGGCCAGGCGGCTGCTGCTGGACGAGCCATCATCGGCGGTCGAGGACGCACCGGAGCAGGTCAGGCAGGCGGACCTGCTGCTGGTGGCCAGCCCGACGTACAAGGGCACCTACACCGGGCTGCTGAAGGTCTTCCTCGACCGGCTGGACTACCAGGCCCTGTCCTCGGTGGTCGCCCTGCCGATGCTGGTCCTGCGGCTGCCCCACCATGCACTCGCGGTCAACCTGCATCTGCGGCCCCTGCTGCTGGAACTGGGCGCCTCCACCCCGGCCCCGGGTCTGGCCTTCCTCGAACCGGACCTGGACGAGCCGGGACGCGTGCTGGACCCGTGGGCGGACCGGGTGGCCGCCGCGCTCGGGCGGTGCGCCGCGCTGGCCGGGCCGGGCCGGGCCGCGGTCGTGGCGTGAAGCAGTTCGCGACCCGCCGCGGGCCGGAACCCGTCTCCCGACCACGAACCCCCGGAAGGCAGGTCCTGTGAGCATCACCACCCCCGCCGCTTCTGTCCCCGTCACCGGCTCCGCCCTGCCCAAGGTCAACGCGGAGATCTTCCGCCAGGCACTGGCCCGGCATCCGGCCGGGGTCGCCATCGTGACCCTGGCCGGGCCGGCCGGCCTCACCGTGACGTCGTTCAGCTCAGCCAGCCTGGTCCCGCCGCTGGCGGCGCGGTTCGCCCGCAAGGGCGCGGACCGGTTCGGCCCGGGGACGCAGTGGTGCCCGGGCCCGCAGGACCTTCCCCTGCTCGCCGGGGCCACCACGCACCTGATCTGCGCCACCCACGCCAAGCTGACCGTGGGCGACCACGAGCTGGTGGTGGGCCGGGTCGAGCACGCCATCATCGGCTCCGGCGAGCTGCCGCTGCTGCACCACCAGGGCCGGTTCACCCGCCCGGAACCCGGGAACCACGATGATCAGTAGGACGCCACGCGTTCCCGCTTACGGCCCGGTGCCGGGGCGTGGACCCGTGATCGCGATCATCGGCGGCGGGGCCAGCGGCACCCTGACCGCCGTCCACCTGCTCCGCACGGCCGCCGCCCGGCAGCATCCGCTGCGCATCGTGCTGATCGACCGGCTGGGCCTGGCACGGGCTGGGCGAGGCCTACCCGACCACCAATCCGGCGCATTTCCTGAACGCGCTCACGGCCCGGATGAGCGGGGTGGCCGGGGATCCCGGCCACCTGCTCCGCTGGGCGGGCGCGGCCGGGCTCGGCGACCTGGAATTCCTGCCCCGGCAGGAGTTCGGCCGCTACCTCCAGGAAACGCTCGCGGACGCGGAGCGCCGGGCGGCGCCGCTGTGCCGGCTCACCCAGATCACCTCGGACGTCCAGGGCCTGCGGCCCGGTACCGGAGCCCGCCCCGTGCGCCTGCTGCTGCCCGAGGCCAGCATCGAGGCCGACTTCGCGATCCTGGCCACCGGGAACCCGCCGCCCTCGACGCCGGTCGCCTTCCCGGACAACCCGTGGTGCATCGCGGACCCCTGGGCCCCGGGCGCGCTGGACGCGGTCCGGGACGGCCAGCCCGTCGTCATCCTGGGCACCGGGCTGACCATGCTGGACGTGGTCACGACGGTGACCGGCAACGACCGGAGGACCACGGTCCGGGCCGTGTCGCGGCACGGGATGCTCCCCCAGGTGCACCGGGGCAGCGGCAGCCCGGCCGACGCCCTGTGGCTGCCCGCCCTGTCGGACACCGACGATCCGGTCCGGCTGCCCGAGCTCATCTGGCAGGTCCGGTCGGCCATGGCCGACCGGACGAACCACTGGCAGGACGTGGTGGACGCGGTACGGCCGCACATCCCGGACCTCTGGCGGCGGCTGCCGGACCCGGACAAGCGGCTGTTCGTCCGGCATGTGGCCCGCTACTGGGAAGTGCACCGGCACCGGATGCCGCCCGCGACCGCCCGGCGGATCACCGAGCTGCGCTGTACCGGGCGGCTCTCCGTGCTGCGCGGCCAGGTCACCGGCGTGTCGGGGGCCGAGGGGCCGCAGCGGCTGCGGACCGGTGTGGACCGGGACGGGTCGGTAACCGACCTGGCGGCCGGCTGGCTGATCAATGCGACCGGGCCGGGCACCGACCTTACCCGGACGTCCGACCCGCTGCTGGCGGACCTGCTCAGCCGGGGGCTGGCCCGGCCGGACCCGCTCCGGCTCGGGCTGGACGCGACCGCAGACGGCGCCATGCTCGACGCGGCGGGCACGCCCAGCCCCACCCTGTTCACCCTGGGCCCGACGCTGCGCGGGATCCGCTACGAGACGACCGCCATCCCGGGAATCCGCGACCAGGCCGCGGCCCTGGCCGCCCGGATCATCGCCACTCCCGGGGCCCGGGAGCACCCCGGGAGTGCGGCCTAGATCACCCGGCGTCAATCACTCGGCGGCCTCTGGCCCAGGCCCCTAGAGTGACGGGCATGACCATTCCGGCCGAAGACGCACTCCTGATGCAGCCCGAGCGGGCCCGGGTATTCCGGGCCCTGCACGAGGGCCCCGGGCCGCTGCTGCTGCCCAATCCGTGGGACGCGGGCTCGGCCCGGCTGCTCGCCTCGCTGGGCTTCGCCGCGCTGGCCACGACGAGCGGGGGTTTCGCCGCCACGCTGGGACGCCTGGACGGGGCGGTCACCCGCGACGAGGCCCTCGGGCACGCGGCCGCGATCGCCGCGGCGACCAGCCTGCCCGTCTCGGCCGACCTGGAGAACGCGTTCGCCGACGAGCCGGCCGGGGTGGCCGAGACCATCAGCCTCGCCGCCGCGGCCGGGCTGGCGGGCTGCTCCGTCGAGGACTTCACCCGGCGTGATGACGACCCCATCTACGACCTGGGCCTGGCCCGCGAGCGGGTGGCGGCGGCCGTGGCGGCGGCCGCCGCCACACCCGGCCCGCTGGTGCTCACCGCCCGCGCTGAGAACTACCTGTACGGCCGGGCGGACCTGGCCGACACCATCCGCCGGCTGCAGGCGTACCAGGAGGCGGGCGCGGATGTGCTGTACGCACCCGGGCTGACCAGCCTGGATGACATCCGGGCCGTGGTCAGCTCGGTGGACCGGCCGGTGAACGTGCTGACCCTGGCGGGCGCCCCCACCGTGGCGCAACTGGCCGAGGCGGGCGTGCGCCGGATCTCGGTGGGATCCGCGTTCTCCAACGTGGCCCTGGGCGCGCTGGTGTCTGCCGCCCGGGAACTGCGCGAGCAGGGCAGCTACGGCTTCCTGGACCAGGCCGCGGCCGGGCGCGCCGCCGCCCGCACCGCCTTCGGCGCCTGAGTCCCGGCCTGGGTGGAAGGCCGGTGTAGTCGCCGGGTGGTCAGCCGTCGAGGCTGAGGACCATGGTGGGCCGCTCGATGACGTGGTCCTCGCGCAGCGGCCGGACCGCCGTGCCGATGGCGAAGAACTCGGTGGTATGTGAGCCCCAGGTGTGGCTGTGCTGACGCAACTGCACCCCGACGATGCCCTCGGCGTGGAGTTCTTCCGCTTCTGCCTGCATCCGGCTCATGGCCAGTTCACGCGCGTCGTACAGGGCCTGGGTGAACTGCTCCAGTTCCACGTTCCGGCCGATGTTGCCGATCTTCCCGCCGAGCCGCTGGTGTGCGATGTGGTACACGCACGAGCCCATCGTCATGCCGAGCGGCGCGTACCCGGCCCGGATCAGCGTCCAGAAGTCCTGGCCGGACAGGTCCGAGGTGAACGGCTGCCGCTTGTTGTTGCGCCAGTCCGAGACGCCCCCGCCGCCCGCGCCGGGCTCGGCCTTGACCGCGGTGCCGACCGCGATGAACTCGGCGATGTCGTTACCGAACTCCTTCATCTCCACGTCCAGCCGGACCCCGACGATGCCGTCCGCGCCCAGCGCGTCCGCCTCGGCCTCCATCCGGGTCATGGCCAGCTCCCGGGCGTGGTACATGGCCTGGGAGAGTACGTCGAGCTCCTGGTTCTTGCCCCAGCGGCCGACCTGAAGCCCTACGTGATAGATCGAGCTGCCCAGCACCAGTCCGAGCGGGCGGAACCCCGCCTCGCGGACGAGCAGGAACTCGTTCACCGACAGGTCAGAGGTGAAGATGCCACCGGGCCGTCCCGGGCGGAGCTCGGCCAGGCGCCGCAGGGCATCATGCGGGACACCCTCGGCGCTCAGCTCGGCGCTCTGCTTTTCGGTCAGCTCAGCGTTACCCGTCAGCTCAGTGTCAGCCGGAAGTCCAGTGTCAGCCGGAAGTCCAGTGTTAGCCGAAAGTCCAGTGCTCTGCTGGTCCGTCATCGCTTCCCCTCACCTGCTCATGCTGCCAGTCCAGCCGAATACTGCCCGTCAGGGTCCCAGCTTTACCCGGGCCGCCTGACGGCGCTGCGGGTCCAGCGACAGGATCGCCAGCGGTGGTGGCGGCTTGGCCACCGAGGCAAAGCGGGCCAAAGCGGTCCCCACGATGGTCGCCTCCACGATGTGATCTTTACCGTGTTCCTGGATCGGGCACTCACGCTCGTGGACCCGCATGTCCATCCGCTGGACCACGACGCCTTCCCCGCCGAGCCGGCGCACGTCCTTCTCCAGCTGCTGGCGCGCGTCATGCCGGGTGTCGTTCACCAGTTCGGTGTAGCCGACCACCTCGGCGTTGCCCGCGCCCCAGCGGGTCTGTCCCACCGTCAGCCAGTCGTCATGTCTGGCCCCCACCGAGATGCCCAGGGCCAGGCCGGCCGGAACCCAGCCCGATGAGAGCAGCTTGGCGAAGTCCTGCCCGGACAGGTCAGAGCTGAACGGCTGCTTGAGCGGCGGCGAACCCGGCGACCGGACCGCGGTGCCGATGGCCTTGAACTCCAGGCCGCCCGCCGGGAAGGAGCCGATGGTCAGGGAGACACCGACAATGCCGTGCCCGCCCAGCTCGGCGCACTCGGTGACCATCCGGTTGATGGCCAGGTGCCGCGCGTCATACATGGCCTGGGTGAGCGGACCGAACGAGCCGTAGCCGCCCCGCCCGGACACCTGGGTCACGCTGCGGTAGGCCTGCGCGTAGGAGCCGAATCCGGACCACGCTCCCGGGCAGTTGTACCCGCCCGAGAAGCCGATGTTGTAGACGGCCGCCCCCAGCACCTGGCCGACGGGCTCGAAGCCGGCGCTGCGGATCGCGGCGAATTCCTCGGTGCTGAGCGCCGATCCCCAGGTGCCGCTGGTCCGGATCTCGGCCATGCGGGCCTGGGCAGCCGTCGGAAGGTCGCTACCCGCGCGGTCATCCGCCACCGTGCGCCCCTTCCGGCATCGTCGCAGACCCCCACATTACCTGTCGGGAGGACGATCACCGCTGTCCGCCGGGACTCAATCCCCGCCGGCCTTGTCCCAGTCCTCGTTGCGCTGCCGGACCTTGTCCAGCGCGTGGGCCGCTTCCTCCTCGGTGGCGAACGGGCCCAGCCGCTCCTTGTTGGGGCAGCCGGGGCCGTGCTCCACGGTCCGGTGCGTCAGGCAGTACCACCAGCTCTGGTCTTCGTCCATGCGCACTAGACTCCCAGACCATGGCGACCTTGCTCCATCCCGGCCGGATTTCGCCCCAACGACAGGTGCCGGCCACCATTGCGCGGCCCGAGTACGTGGGCCGTAAGTACCCGCGGACCGGCGAGCCCGACGTCAAGGATGCGGAGACGATCGACCGGATGCGGGTGGCCGGGAGGCTGGCGGCCCGCGCTCTCGAAGAGGTGGGCAGGCATGTCGCGCCGGGGGTCACCACCGACGAGCTGGACCGGGTCGGGCACGAATTCCTCGTCGAGCACGGCGCCTACCCCAGCACGCTGGGCTACCGCGGCTACCCCAAGTCGCTGTGCACCTCCCTGAATGAGGTCATCTGCCACGGCATCCCCGACGATACGGTCATCTCCGGCGGCGACATCGTCAACGTGGACATCACCGCGTACCTCAACGGGGTGCACGGCGACACCAACGCGACCTTTCTGGCCGGCCAGGTAGATGAGGAATCGCGGCTGCTGGTGGAGCGTACCCACGAGGCCATGATGCGCGGCATCCGGGCCGTCGCCCCCGGGCGCCCGCTCAACGTCATCGGGCGGGTGATCGAGTCGTACGCCCGCCGGTTCGGCTACGGCGTGGTCCGGGATTTCACCGGCCACGGGATCGGCACCACGTTCCATTCCGGCCTCATCGTGCCGCACTTCGACGACCCTGCGGTCAATCTGGTGATGGAGGAGGGCATGACGTTCACGATCGAGCCCATGCTGACCCTGGGCACGATCGCCTACGACGTCTGGGACGACGGCTGGACCGCGGTCACCAGGGATCACCGCCGCACCGCTCAGTTCGAGCACACGCTGCTGGTCACCGAGAACGGCTACGAGATCCTCACCCTCCCCTGACCCGGCGGATGATTAGCGTGGCCAGCACGGCCAGCGAGGCCAGGAACCCGGCCGTCCCGGCCGCTCCGATGCCGCCCAGCGCGGCGATCCGCGCCTCGTCCCGGTGGGTGACCTCGACCGGCCCGGGGACGGCCCCGCCGAAGTGGCGGTCCGCGGCCAGCCCCGGCTCGGGACCGGCCCGGCTGAGCAGGCCTGCGGCCCGCAGCGCGGCGGCCGCGTCGACCTCACCGAACCCGGTAGCCGGGCTGTAGCCGGCCGCCGGGCGGCGCGAGGCCGAGCTGATCATCGCCTGCTCCACCTGAGCCGGGGAGAGCCGCGGGTACGCGGACCGGATCAGCGCGGCCACCCCGGCCACGAAGGCCGCCGCCGGGCTGGTCCCGTTGGCCTGCAGGTAGGTCCCGCCGGGCCCGGCTCCGATCACCTCGACCCCCGGGGCGGAAAGCACCACGGACGAGTTGCGGTCGGAGAACGCGGCCCGCGCCCCGGACTCATTCACCGCGGCCACCGACAGGACCCCGGCGAAGGACGCCGGGTAGGAGTAGGGCGTGTACGCCTGGCTCGGGGCGCCGCTGTTGCCGGCCGACGCGACCACCACCACACCACGGGACACCGCGTAAGCCAGGGCCGCCTGCACGGCCCGGGTGGGCTCGACCGAGCCCAGGGACATGTTGATCACTGCGGCCCCGTGGCTGGCCGCGTACCTGATGCCGCGGCCGATGGCATCGGCGAACCGGGGGTCGGTGTTGTACGGGCCGATGCCGGGTTCGGAGTCGTCCAGGATGACGCGGACGGACAGCACCCGGGCCGCGGGGGCCACCCCGATGATCCCGCCGGCCCGGCCCGGGCCGCTGCCGTGCCCGGCGATGAGTGAGGCGATGAACGTGCCGTGCAGGTGGGGCGGCTGATAGCCGGGCGGGTCCGCGCCCTGGGTGTAGTCCGGCCCGGTGCCAACCGACCCGGACAGGTCGGGCGCGCTGGCGTCCACGCCGGTATCCAGGACGCCGACGATCACCCCGTGGCCCTGGCTCGCCCGCCAGGCCGCCGGGGCGTTGATGCTCTTGAGCTGGGCCTGTTCGGCCGTCCGGATCTGGGCTCCGGCACCCCGGCCGACCGCGGCGCGCTGATGCATGCCCAGGCCCGGCAGCGCTGCCAGGGCCGCGACCGCCAGCACGGCCTGGAACCGGACCGGCCCGGTCAGCATGACCACTGCCGCCGGGCGCAGTTGACCACGGCGGCCCGGTTCAGCGGGACCAGGATCTCGCGGGAAAGCTGCCCGGCCGCGCTGAACACGGCGGCGTCATACTCGCCGGTGGCGCCAGCAGGCCGGCCGTCGGCGTATCCGGCCACGGTGAGCAGGACGTAGGGGCCGTCCTGCCGGGCGGTCGCGCTCTGGCGGGCCGTGGCGGTGAACCGGGCGCTCGCGGTCCCGGGAAAGGCCAGGGCGCGGAGCGCGGCGGCCGGGGGCCGGGACGACGGGAGGCGGCGGGTGAAGGCGGCGGCCTGGGCCCGGCCGGGAAACGCGAGCACGCCGGTGGTGTAGACGACACCATCCAGCTGGTCGACGTAGCTGGCCCTGATCCCGGCCCGGCAGCCCTCCTTGCGGGCCGGGCGGGCCAGCGCGGCGTCCAGGGCGGCCACGCAACGGTAGTCCGGTGAGATGCCGACGCGGCGCGCCATCTCGTGCCCGCGCAGGGTGGTGGTGTAGCTGAGGGCGGCCGGGAAGATCCGGCCCGCGGGCCAGGACCGCCAGCGCCCGGCGACCGCAGCCGCGGCGGCCGCGACCCGTTCGGCCCGGGTCGGCGGGCGGGTCTGCCCGGTGACCGCCGCATAGCCCGCCAGCACCCCGACCGCGAGGCAGCCCAGACAGGCCAGGGCGGCGCAGGCCACCAGCAGCGGGCGGCGGCGGGCCCGGGCGCCCGCTGCTTGGGGGGTGGCAGAGCCTGGTTTCGCGGACGAGGCCGGTGCCGGGTCAGGCTCCGGTTCAGGGACCGCGCCCGGCTCAGGGACCATGTCCGGCTCAGGCACCGCGCCCGGCTCAGGGACCGCGCCCGGCTCGGGGACCGCGCCCGGTTCAGGGACCATGTCCGGCTCGGGGACCGCGCCCGGCTCGGGGACCGCGCCCGGTTCAGGGACCATGTCCGGCTCGGGGACCGCGCCCGGCTCCAGGCCGGGCCGGGGCGCCGGGACAGACGGGGCCGGGACGGGAGGGGCTGCCGCCTCGGTTAATGCCGGGGCGGGGGATGACACTGTGCCGTCAGGCCGCGCCCTCCCGGGACCCGGTTCGCTCACCTGCCAACAGTACCTCTGGCTCCTGTCGGGAGAGGGGCGCAACGGGCCGCACCCACGGCTCCGGTCCGGCGGGTTCAAGCCGCCAGCCCGGCAGCCACTCCAGCCAGCGGGGGAAGTACCAGCTGCGGTCGCCGAGCAGGGCCAGCGCGGCCGGGACCAGGATGCCGCGCACGATGGTGGCGTCGATCAGCACCGCGGAGGCCAGGCCGACGCCGATCATCTTCAGTTCAATCAGGGACAGCGTGGCGAAAATCGAGAACACCGCGACCATGATGACCGCGGCGCTGGTCACCACGCCAGAACACGCGGCCACCCCGCCGATCACGGCGTCATGGTGGGATTGGCCGCGGGATCGCAGCTCACGGATCCGGCTCAGGATAAAGACGTGGTAGTCCATGCTCAGCCCGAACAGGAACACGAACATGAACAGCGGCACCCACGGAATGATCCCGCCGAACGAGGTGAAGCCCAGCGGTCCCTGCAGGTGCCCGTCCTGGAAGATGAGCGTGATCAGGCCGTACGCCGCGCCGACCGAAAGCAGGTTCAGCCCGATCGAGATCAGCGGGATGGCCAGCGAGCGGAACGCCACCATAAGCAGGATCAGGGCCAGGCCCGCGACCACGGCGAATACGAGCGGGGTGCGGGAGTGCAGCGCCGCGTTGAAATCGTGGCCGCCGGCCGTGTTGCCGGTGACCGCATAGCTGACTCCGGGCACGGTCGCGATCGTGGCGGGCAGCAGGTGGTCGCGCAGGTCGAGGAGGGCGCGCTGGGATACCAGATCGGTGCCATCCCCGGCCAGCGGAACGGAGATCACCATCCCGCGCCCATCGCCGACTACCTGGGCGGTGACCGGCCGGTGGATCACCCCGTGAGCCGAGGCCCGGGCCTGGAGGGCCGCCACCGCGGCGCCCATGCGTGGCCCGGACACGTCGCCGCCCATCACCACCACCTGGGCGGGGGCCAGCGGCCGGGGAAGGCGCGCTGGATCTGATCCAGGGTCTGCACCACGGGGAGCTTGGACGGCAGGTCGATAGCCGGGGTACCGGTACGCATGCCGAGGGCGGGCGCGGCCACGGCCAGCAGGGCCAGCGCGGCGGCGCCGCCCCACAGCAGCGGCCGCCGAACCACCCGGCGCACCAGCGCGGCCCACAGCCGGGACGGCCGGGCCTGGGTCCGGTGACGGCCCAGGAACGGGATCCGGCCTCGGTCCGCCCACGGCCCGAGCAGGGACAGCAAGGCCGGCAGGAACGTGAGCGAGCCGATGACCGCCACGCCGACGACCATGATGGTGCCGACCGCGATGCCGGTGAACAGGTCGATCCCGGTCAGCAACAGCCCCGCCAGCGAGACCATCACGGTCAGCCCGGAGACCACGATGGCCCGGCCCGAGGTGTGCGCCGCGGTGGCCAGGGCTTCGGCGAAGGACGCCCCGGCGGCCCGTTCTTCCCGTTCCCGGCGCAGGTAGAACAGCGAGTAGTCGACGCCGACCGCCATCCCGATGATCAGCACCACCTCGGAGGTGCTGGAGCCGATGGGCAGCCACCGGCTGGGCACCGCGAGCAGCGAGACCGCGACCACGACCGCACTGCCGGCCAGCAGCACCGGGATGCCCGCCGCGATCAGCGCGCCGAACACCGCGAGCAGCAGGATCAGCGTGATCGGCACCGAGGTGAGCTCGGCCTTGTGGAAGTCCTTGCCCATCAGCGTGTTGGCGGCCTGGTCGGTGCTGGCGTCACCCGCCTCAGCCACGGTCAGGCGCGGATGGGCCGCCTGTACCTGGGCCACCGCGGCCAGGTCCGCGCGCACCGTGGCGTCCCTGCTGGCGTGCGGGCCGGCCACCTGGAACGTGACCAGCGCGGTGCGGCCGCTGGCCGAGACCAGCGACTGGCCGCCGGGGCTGAGCGGGGACCGGATGTCCCGGGCCGCCTGGGGCAGTCGCTGCAGCGCCTGGACCACGCCGGCGACCGCGCCGCGCAACTGCGGGTTCTGGGAGTAGGTGTCCCCGGGTGAACTGCCGCGGGCCTGGATCAGGACGGTTTCCTGGGCCGGGCTGATCACGTTGAGCTGGTGCAGCATCTGCTCGGCCTGGCCAGCCTGCCCCGGGTCGTACTGCTGCTGGCTCTGCGTGCCCAGCAACTGCCCGGCGATGAGCGCCGCCCCGGCCAGCACCAGCCAGCCCACGATCACCGCGATCCGGCGCCGCGCGCTCCAGCAGGCGATCCGCTCGACCATCGGCGCCCGGGCGCGGCGCGGAGCCGGCGGCGGGGACCCTGCCGGATCTCCGGGCGCAGGATCTGCTGACGCAGCATCCCCTGGCGCTGCGGCCTCCGGCGCTGCAGCCTCCGGCACTGCAGCCCCCGGCCGGGGGCGGCGCACCTCTGGGAGGGGTGATCGCACATCGGGCAGGGCCGGGTTGAGCGTCTCGCGCATCAGGCCTCGTGGGATCGCGGGCGGCTGAGCCACGCGGCAGGTTAACTGACGCGGACGTCATGGATCCCATCCAGCATGCCAGAACTCTGTGACACTGACGTCAGCGTCCAGAGATTATGTGCAACCTCACAGGAAACGTTCAGGAACCGGCTGAGATGGGCGAGAGGTCCCCAGGGCTTACCGGGGTGGCGGCGAAATAGCCGCCGCCCGCCCGGGCCGCACGGGCCGGGCGGCCCGGGCGCGCGGGCCGGGCGACCGGGCCGGGCACGCGGCCCGGCCGCGTGGCCTGGGCGTTAGCCCTGGTCACGCCGGGCAGAGCGATGGCGTGGCCAGTGTCCCGGTCCGGCGGGGCCGCCGGCCGGACCGGGACGAGCGGGGCCTCAGCGCACCGGCCACGATTCCTGGTCAGCCGGCGCAGGCCGGGCGTGAGCCGGGACGGCAGCCGGCGTGAGCCGGGACGGCCGGCGCAGGCCTGGCGTGAGCCGGCACGGCCGGGACCGGCGCACCGGCCGCTCCCCCGCCAGGCAGCCAGGCCAGCCAGCGCGGCAGGTACCAGGTCCGCTCGCCGAGCAGGGCCAGGCAGGCCGGCAGCAGGATGCCGCGTACCACGGTGGCATCGATCAGAACCGCCACCGCGAGGCCCAGGCCGAGCATCTTCAGCTGGATCAGGGACAGCGTCGCGAAGATGGAGAACACCGCGACCATGATCACCGCGGCGCTCGTCACCACCCCGGCGCTGCTGGCCACGCCGCCCACGACCGCGTCCACCGTGCGGGCGCCGCCACTGCGCAGCTCCCGGATCCGGCTCAGGATGAACACGTGGTAGTCCATGCTCAGCCCGAACAGGAAGACGAAGATAAACAGCGGGACCCAGGGCACGATCGCGCCGTAGCTGGTGAAGCCGAGCAGGCCCTGCAGCCGCCCATCCTGGAAGATCAGGGTGATCAGGCCGAAGGCCGCGCCCACCGAGAGCAGGTTCAGCGAGATCGACACCAGCGGGATCGCCACCGACCGGAACGCCACCAGGAGCAGGCCGAACGCCAGGATGGCCACGACCGCCAGCACGAGCGGGGTCCGGCTGCGCAACACGGCGATGTCGTCGTAGTTCTCGGCGGTATTCCCGGCCACCGCGTAACTGGTACCCCGCACCGTGCCGAGCGTCTGCGGCAGCACCCGCCCGCGCAGCGCGAGCAGCGCATGATCCGCAACGGAGCCGTACTGGCCACCGGCCAGCGGCACGCTGACGAGCAGCGCTCGGCCCTGGGCCACCGGGGCAGCCGTGACCGGGCCCAGAATCGGGCCGTGGGCCGAGGCCCGGTTCCGGAGCGCGGCCAGCGCGGCCAGCATCGGGCGGCCATCGAGGTGCTGCCCGGTCACCACCACCTCGGCGGGGCCCGGACGGCCGGGAAACGCGCGGTCGATCCGGTCCATGGTGGCCACCACCGGAACCCGGGCCGAGAAGCCACCATTGGGCGGGTTACCCAGCCGCAGGCCCAGCCCGGGGGCCGCGAGTGCGATCATGGCCAGCGCGGCGACCGTGCCCCAGGCCGCGGGATGAGCCACCACGCGGCGGACCAGGGCCGCCCACAGCCGGGACGGGCGGGCCGCGGTGCGCCGCCGGCCCAGGAACGGGATCCGGCCACGGTCGGCCCACGGGCCCAGCCAGGACAGCAGCGCGGGCAGCGCCGTGAGCGAGCCGGCCACGGCCACGCCGACCACGGCGATGGTGCCGATCGCGACGCCGGTGAACACCGCCAGCCCGGAGAGGAACAGCCCGGCCAGCGCGATCATCACGGTCAGCCCGGAGACCACGATGGCCCGCCCCGAGGTGGCCGCGGCGCGACGGAGCGCCTCCGTGGTGCCCGCACCCCGGGCCCGTTCCTCCCGCTCGCGCCGCAGGTAGAACAGGGAGTAGTCCACGCCGACCGCCATGCCGATGAGGAGCACCACCTCGGACGTGCTGGAGCCCACCGGAAGCCACTGGCCGGGCAGGGCGAGCAGCGAGATCGCGGTCGTCACGGCGGTCGCGGCCAGCAGCAGCGGGATGCCCGCCGCGATCAGCGCGCCGAACACCACGATCAGCAGGATCAGCGTCACCGGCACGGACGTCACCTCGGCCCGGCGGAAGTCCTGGCCGATCAGCGCGTTGGCGGCGCGGTCGGTGCTGGCGTCGCCAGCCTCCTGGATGCGCAGTCCCGGATGGCGGGCCTGGACCCTGGCCACCGCGCGGAGGGTCGGCGCCACAGCCTGGTCTTCGTGGCTGGCCTTTCCAGGGATCTTGAAGGTGACCAGAGCGCTGCGGCCATCTCCGGCCACCAGCCCAGCCTGGCCGTGGCCGGCGGGTGCGGCGATGTCCCGGGCGGAATGCGGGAGGGCGGAGAGCGCGGTCACCACCTGCCGGACGGCCTGGCGCATCTCCGGGTCCGTGCCGAGCCGGCCGGTTCCCCGGGACTGGATCAGCACGTTCTCCTGCGGCGGGGCGACCACCCCGAGCCGCTGCAAGGCCTGCTCGGCCTGACCGGACTGACCGGCGTCGTAGGAGGGCACGTTCTTGGCCGGCAGGCTGTGCCCGGCCATGAACACCGCGGCCACCAGGACGAGCCAGCCGAGGACGGCGGTCTTGCGGTGCCGGGCACTCCAGCCGGCGATGCGCTCGACGATCGGCGCCCGCGGCCGGGGCGCGCGGCGGGGATCGTCGCGGGCGGACCCGGTTTCCGGCAATACTGGACTAGACGGCTGGCGCATGGTGACCTTCTCTCAAGGGCGGTGCGTGGGTCTGTCGTTTGCTCCCGCCCACGAGCTGATCCCTCGTGGGCGGGGGCGGCGTTCTTGGCTGGCCTGAGTGGCTGGGTCGTGTGGCTGGGTTGTGGCGGCCCGGTCTTAGCGAGCAGCGTGCAGAGGGCCCAGCGGGCCCGGGTGGGTGAGCACCTCCTTGACCGGCGCGAGCGGGTCGGCGGGAGCGCGCAGCAGGGCGGCTGCGACGCGGGCGTGAGCGCGGGCCGTGACCACGAGCACGTAGTTGAAGAGCAGGAACGCGACCAGGAAGCAGGCCGCGGCGGCGAAGGCCCGGGGCAGCGTGTCCACGTAGAAACCCCAGGAGCCAGGCCCGTTCGGGCCGTGCGGGAAGTAGCCCAGCGCCACGCCGTGCACCGGCAAGCCGCCGGCGGTATAACTCAGGCCGACGTTGCCGCGGGGCGCCCAGTACCAGGCCGGCAGGGTGACCCCGGCGAGCAGGGTGAGCCAGACGGTGAGCACGACCGTGTCCAGGCCGAGCAGCAGCGGCCACAGCCCGATCAGGTAGGCGACCTCCCGCCAGGTGGCCGGATCCCGCCACCGGGTCCTGACCTGGGCCATGATCCCCCGCCCGGTCACCGGGCGGTAGCCGCCCGCGACCGGCCCGGCCAGCACTGGCCGCAGCCGGGCGCGCTCGGCCGCGGCGCAGCTGTGCAGCACCGCCGCCGCCCCGACCAGCAGCGGGATCCCGGCCAGCGTGATCAGGAATACGGCGGCGGTCACCGTGGCGGTGAAGGCGACGGCGAACAGCAGCCAGCCCGCAACGAAGACGTACACGGCCAGGAAGCCTGCGGCACGCCAGGTGCTGCCCGACAGGGCCTGCCGCACCGGGTTGGGGTAGAGCCGCAGCGGGGACAAGGCGGCCCGGCGGGCCGGGACATCGCCCGGGACGGACGGCGGAGGCCCGCCCGCCGCGCCGTCAGGGCGCGCCGCGCTCATCCCACATCTCGCATGAGCTGCTCGACCGCCTGGACGTGCTCGGTCAGCTTGGCCAGCTCGGTCCGCAGTTCGTGCTGGTTGGCCACGGCTTCCTCGGCCAGCTTGCGGTATTCGGCCATCGCCACGGCGTCGGCGCGGTGACTCTGCAGCCGGAAGTAAGCCCAGACGATGATGGCGGTCGCCGCGCAGATGCAGAACGGGATGCCCAGGCCGATGAGGATGCCTGCTTCCGCGCTGCTCGTCAGTGCGGCCACGTGCGTCGCGGCCACGTGGGTCGCGGTCATCTGCGTCGCGGTCATCTGGCGTTTCCTTCCGGGTCGGCCCCTTGGGTGTTCACTTCGTTCCCTTCTGCGCTGCCGCCGTCGCGCAGCGCCGTGATGATCGTTTCGGCGTTGAGGTGCAGGTCGAACGGCGCCAGCTGGAAGTACTTCATGGCCTTGCCGTCCTCGGACAGCTCCAGCTGGCCGGTCACCAGCCCCGCCTTCTCCAGCTTGTCCAGGTGCATGTACAGCAGCGGCCGGGACATGCCGAGCCGCCGGGCCAGCTCACTGACGTGCACCCGGCCGTCCCGCAGCTCGGCGACGATCCGCATCCGGTGCGGGTTCGCCACGGCTGTGAGCACGGTAAGCAGCTCGTCGCTGGTCAGCGTCACTCCCCGGTCTCCTTCTTTCACCTGTCAGAAAAAACTTACATGTGCAAGGCCGAAGGGTCAACCCGATTCAGGCGGGAGTTCGGTGAGAGGGAACCAGGTCAGCAAGAGCCCGATCGGCGCCCCTGGGACCCGACACGGGGACCGGGGCCCGATACGGGACCGGGGCCCGACACGGGGACCGGGGGCCCTACGCGGGACCAGGGGCCCGATTGGCGCCGGGCCCGCCGCCCGCGGCCCGCGTCAGCGAAGATAGGTGCCATGGGAGAACTGATCCTGCTCCGGCACGGCCAGACGGAGTGGAGCAAGGCCGGGCGGCATACCGGGCGGACGGATATCCCGCTCACGCCGGAAGGCGAGGAGGCCGCCAAGGCGCTGGCCCCGGCGCTCGCCGCCCGCCAGGTGCGGGCCGCGTTCACCAGCCCGGCGCAGCGCGCCGTGCGGACCGCGGAACTGGCCGGGCTGAACGCCCAGCCCGATCCCGACCTGCAGGAGTGGGACTACGGCGGCTACGAGGGCCTGACGACCCGGCAGATCCAGGAGCAGCGCCCTGGCTGGTACCTATGGCGGGATGGGGTGATTCCCGGCGACGCCGGGCACCCGGGGGAGACCGTGGATCAGGTCGGGTCCCGGGCGGACGCGGTGCTCGGCCGGGTCCGGCCGCTGCTGGCCGAGGGAGACGTGGTGCTCGTGTCCCACGCGCACTTTCTCCGGGTGCTGGCGGCCCGCTGGCTCGGCCTGGAGCCGACGTCCGGCCGCCTGCTGCGGCTGGACACGGGGACGCTATCCACCCTCGGTACCGAGCACGGCCAGCGGGTCGTACTGATGTGGAACGCGCCGGTGTCCACCGCGGAGCTGAGGCGCTAGCCCGTCAGTGCGGCTGGGTTACTTCCTCTATCCAGCTGAGATAAGCCGCCGATCCCGCCACGATGGCCGTCGCGATGATCTCCGGTTCGTCGTAGGTGTGCCGCTGGGTGAGAAAGTCGGCGAGTTCCTGGTAGCGCGCGGCCGGGAGCTTGAGGAGCAGCAGCCATTCCTCGGCCCGCTCGAGGTCACCTTCCCACCAGTAGCTGCTCACCACCGGGCCTGCCACCTGGGCGCAGGCCGCCAGCCGGGCCTCCACGGCGCTGCGGCCGAGTTCGACCGCCTCGGCCCGGGAGTCGGTGGTGGTCTGCACCTGAAGGTAACGCGGGAGATCCGCGGCGGCCCCCTGCGCTGGGTCACCGCCGGTCGCCGTGCCGCCCTGACCCGCCATGTCACCTGATCGTACGCCCAGCTCCGAGGAGGAAGGCGGCTTCAGGCACACCGTCTCAGTAGCCGCCTCCGTAGCCGCCGCCCCCGGAGCCGCCGCTCGACTTGGACGCCGACGGAGTGGGCGAGGACATCATCGCGCCGGGCGCGACGGTGCCCTTCGGGTTGACGTGGATCACATGCCAGATGCCGCCCAGCCCATTGCCCTTTGTCTGGCCGGGGGCGCTGTCGCCCGCGTACGTGTACAACGGGCGCCCCTTGTAGGTGGCCTGCAGCACGCCGTTGGGGCGCTTGATCGTGCCGAACTTCCCGACCAGGTGCACGCCCATGGCCGCCCCGGGCTGGCCGGTAACCGGCGGCCAGGCCGCGGCGCAGGAGCCGGTGCAGGCCGAGGTCATCTTGGTGTCCTTGGCGTACCAGTACAGGGTGAAGCCCTTGGCGTTGGCCAGCACCGGCCCGACGGACGTCCTGATCTTCTCCAGCGCGACGGTGCCGGACGCGCTCATCCCGGAAGTGCCGCCCATCGAGCTGGACTTGGTGGACATGGCCGAGGCGGACTTAGTGCCGCTCATGGGGCTCGCTGAGGTGCTGGGTGAGGTGCTGCTGCCGCACGCGGCCAGCAGCAGGGCGGGAATGGCGAGGACCGCCGGCGCCCAGCTGCGGTAACGCATAGTGTCTCTCCGCTCGTGAGGAGGGGCGGACATTTAAACCCGAGCACGTACTATCCCGCGCCGGCGCTCACGAGCGGACCCCTATTTGGGCTTACGACTTTATTACCGCGCCGGCTGACCGTTTCCGGGCCAGGCCCGGGCGCTACACCGCGATGCGGGTGGCCAGCCAGGCCAGCGAGGCCGGATACCGGTAGTCGATGCTCATGTGGGTGCCTTCGAACAGCTCGAAATGGATCACATCGTCGGCTACCCCAGCTTCCCCCAGCGCCGCCCGGAAGGCCTCCGCACCCAGATCGAGGAACCATTCGTCCCGCTTTCCGGCGTCAATCCAGATCGCGTGCAGCCCGCGCAGCGCCTCCGTGTAGCGCGGCACCATCCGGACCGGGTCCCAGTCCAGCCAGCGTTGCCACACCTCCGGCCGGAGCCTGCCGGTCTGTGGCTCGAACGGCAGCTCCACCTGGCCGTCCGGGGTGGCGGAGAAGCAGGCCGACACGCCCAGCAGCATGAGCAGGTCGTGGTCGGCCTCCTTGGTGAAGGAAACCCGGGAGTTGAAGTCCTCCCACCAGCGCCAGATGTCGCCGTCGTAGTCCCGGAGGTGACGGGCGGACTTCCCGAATTCGGGGATGTAGCAGAGTTCGTAGAGGGAGTCCCCGGCGTGGGTAGCCAGGGCCCCGAACAGGTCGGGCCGGAGCATCGGGGTGATCATCGCGCCGAAACCGCCGCTGGACTTGCCGGTGATCGCGCGGTGCGCCGCCGCGGGCTGGGTCCGGTAGTGCGCGTCCACCCAGGGCACCACCTCGTCGCACAGGTAGGAGTGGTACCGGCCGGTGCCCGGGGAGTCCACGAACTGGCTTCCCCCGTAGCGGGTCCAGGCGTCCACGAAGACCACGATCGTCCCGGGCGCCTGCCCGGACGCGAACACCGCGTCGGCCGTCTCGGGAAACGGCTGCCGGTACGGCGAGCGGTTCCGCCACATGGCCAGGTGACCGGTGTAGCCCTGGATCACGTACACCGCGGCATACCGCCTGGCCGGGTCCTCGTCGTAGCCCGGCGGGACGTAGACCCACAGCGGCCGCTCGTACGGATCGCCCAGCGGGTTGCCGCGCAGCAACTCGCTGTTGATCACGTGCTCATCGATTCGACCGGCCAGCTCGGCGGACCAGGGCAGCATGAGATCTCCTTCAATAACGCCAGCAACAGTGCCGCACCCACCGTAGAGCAAGCCGCCTTACGGTAGAGGGATGAGCCCAGGCCAGGCGGAGCGGGACGCCGTCGAGCGCCACCTGGGCGAGGCGTTCGGTGCGCTGGGAGGCCGCCCCGGTCAGGACGCCGGGCCGCGTCCCGCCGGGCCGGACCCGATCCGGGACGGCTCCGCCCTGACCGGGCAGCGCGGCCTGGAGCTCTTCGACGCGCAACTGGCCAGCCGCCATCTCGACCTGGCCGCCCGGTGGCTGCGCGCCCGGGGCGCCGGGTACTACACGATCGGGTCATCCGGGCACGAGGGCAACGCCGGGGTCGCCGCGGCGCTGCGGATCACCGACCCGGCCCTGCTGCACTACCGCTCCGGCGCCTTCTACCTGACCCGGTGCCAGCAGGCCACCCCACCCCGGGACGGGGTCCGGGATGTCCTGCTGGGGCTGGTGGCTGCGGCAGACGAGCCCATCGCCGGCGGCCGCCACAAGGTGTTCGGCCACCGGCAGCTGCACATCATCCCGCAGACCTCGACGATCGCCTCGCACCTGCCCCGCGCCCTCGGCCTGGCCTTCGCCTTGGACCGGGCGGCCCGGCTCGGCCGGCCCGCCGAATGGCCGCCGGACGCGATCGTGGCGGCCAGCCTCGGCGACGCGTCGCTCAACCACTCCACCGCCGCGGGCGCGATCAACACCGCCGCCTACTGCGCCTACCAGCATCTCCCGCTGCCGTTGCTGATGGTGATCGAGGACAACGGGCTCGGGATCAGCGTGCGCACGCCCCCGGGATGGGTCCGGGCCGCCGCCTCGTCCGTGCCGGGGCTCGGGTATTTCCACGCCGACGGGTCTGACCTGGCCGCCGTGTACGACGCGGCACTGGCCGCCTCGGCCTGGGTCCGGGAGCGGCGCTCCCCGGCATTTCTGCATCTGGCCATGGTCCGTTTCGGCGGGCACGCGGGCTCGGACGTGGAAAGCAGCTACCGGGCCCCGGCCGCGCTCGCCGCCGACCTGGCCGCCGACCCGCTGCTCGGCACGGCCCGGCTGCTGGTCACGGCGGGCCTGCTGACCCCGGCCGAGGTGACCGCACGCTATGAGGAGTCGCGGGCCCGGATTCTCGGTCTCGCCGCCGAGGTGGCCGGCAGCCCCCGCCTGGCCACCGCCGCCCAGGTGATGGAGCCCCTCGCGGCGCACCATCCCGAGCAGGTCCGGGCCGGAGCCTGCCGGGCCGCGGAACCCGCGGCCCGGGACGTGGCCTTCGCCGGGCGGCGGCCCGAATCGGCCGGGGCCCTCACCCTGGCCCAGTCGATCAACGCCGTGCTGGCGGACGCCCTGGCCGCCCGGCCCGGCCTGCTGGTGTTCGGCGAGGACGTGGCCCGCAAAGGCGGCGTGTACGGGGTTACCCGCGGGCTGGCCGAGCGGTTCGGGGCCACCAGAGTGTTCGACACCCTGCTCGACGAGCAGTCCATCCTGGGCCTGGCCCTCGGGGCGGGCCTGGCCGGCCTGCTGCCGGTCCCGGAGATCCAGTACCTGGCCTACCTGCACAACGCCGCCGACCAGATCCGCGGTGAGGCGGCGACGCTCTCCTTTTTCTCCCAGGCCCAGTTCCGCAATCCGCTGCTGCTGCGGCTGGCTTCCCTCGCCTACCAGGAAGGGTTTGGCGGCCATTTCCACAACGACAACGCGCTAGCCGGCCTGCGGGATATCCCCGGCCTGATCGTCGCCTGCCCGGCCCGGCCCGACGACGCGGCCGCCATGCTCCGGACCTGCCTGGCCGCGGCGGAATCCGGCGGCCGCGTCTGCGTCTTCCTCGAGCCGATCGCGCTGTACCACACCCGGGACCTGTACCGGGCCGACGACGGGGGCTGGCTCGCCCCCTACGACCCGCCGGGACGGTGGCCGGCCGGTCACGTCCCGGTGGGCAGCGCTCGTGGGTACGGGAACGGGCGCGATCTCACCATCATCACGTTCGGCAACGGGCTGCGGATGAGCCTGCGGGCCGCGGCCCGGCTCGGTGCCGATGGGATCGGCTGCCGGGTGCTGGACCTGCGCTGGATCGCGCCGCTGCCGGCCGAGGACATCCTGCGCGAGGCCACGGCCACCGGGCGGGTACTCGTGGCGGACGAGACCAGGCGCACCGGCGGGGTGTCCGAGGCCGTCATCACGACCCTGGTCAACGCCGGGTTCACCGGGACGATCGCCCGCGTCAACAGCGAAGACAGCTTCATCCCCCTGGGGGACGCCGCGCAGGCCGTCCTGCTGTCCGAGGCGGCCATCGAATCCCGGGCCCGCTCACTGTTGTC
>CAVYQF010000045.1:0-102091 GCA_963770545.1 uncultured Actinomycetes bacterium
TTCCCGCGCACGCCCGCGGAGATGAGCCGGGCGTTCTGGGATCCGGCCACGGGGCGCTACGGGATGTTCAACGTGTGGCGCTTCACGGGCTGCGATTCTGTGGTGTCCAGCGGGCTGGGCGGGGGCTCCTTGATCAACGCGAACATGCTGATGCGCAAGGACGAGCACTGGTTCGTCCAGGATGATCCGCTGCCGCGAGGCGGATACGAATCCTGGCCGGTCACCCGCGCCGACCTCGACCCGCACTATGACGAGGTCCAGCGGATGCTGGGTGGTACGCCCTACCCGCTGGACGTAGACCCGTACTCCGGCACCCTCAAGACGCGCGCGATGCGGGACGCGGCAGCAGAACTCGGCCTGCCCTGGCACTTGCCGCCGCTCGCGGTCAGCTTCGCGCCGGCGCCCGGTTCCGCTCCCGGCCCCGGGCTGCCGATCGTGGACCCGGACTACGGCAACCTGCACGGGCGCCAGCGCACCACCTGCCGGCTGTGCGTGCGAATGCAACATCGGCTGCAACGTGGGGGCCAAGAACAGTCTCGACCACACCTATCTCTCCGCCGCCCGGTACCACGGCGCCGACCTGCGTACCGGCCACGAGGTCCGGGCCATCCGCCCGCGGCCGGCCAGCGGTTACGAAGTGGACTACATCCGGCACCCGCCGGCGGGCGAGGGCGGCCCGTCGGATGCCGCTGCCGGGCCGCCGGGAACCATCGTGTGCGAGCGGCTAGTGCTGGCCGCAGGGACGTACGGCACGTCGTACCTGCTGTTGCACAATCGCGCGAGCTTTCCGGGTCTCAGTGCCGCCCTGGGCACCCGGTTCAGCGGCAACGGGGACGTGATGAGTTTCCTGGTCCGGGCCCGGGACCACCGCCGCCACCGGCCGCTCGACGCCAGTTACGGGCCCGTTATCACCAGCGCCATCCGGCTAGGAGATGACCATGATGGCGCCGCCGGCAACGGCCGCGGCGGCTACATCGAAGACGGCGGGTACCCGGCCTTCATCGACTGGCTGCTAGAGGTGGCCGATGTCCCGGGGAACAGCCGGCGGGTCACGCGGTTCGTGCTCGGCCGGATCCTCGCCGCCGCTGGGCATGCTCCTGACGCTGGTCTCGCCAGGAGGGTCTCCGAGCTGATCGGCACCGACACACTGTCGGCCAGTTTCCTGCCGCTGCTCGGCATGGGCCGGGACGTCCCCGACGGCGTCCTGCGGCTGCGCGGCGACCGGCTGGATCTGGCCTGGACGACGGCGTCCAGCGAGCCCTACTTCGAGCGGGTGGCGACAACCATGCGGCGTATCGCGGGCGCACTCGGCGGGCGGGTGATCGCCAATCCGATGGGCCTGCGCAAGCGCATCGTCACCGTGCATCCGGTGGGTGGCGCACCGATGGGGCGCCACCCAGCCGTGGGCGTGTGCGATCCGTACGGCGAGGTGTTCGGCTTCCCGGGGCTCTACATCGCCGACGGTGCGGCGATGCCGGGGCCGGTCGGTGCCAACCCGTCGTTGACGATCGCCGCGCTGGCCGACCGCATGTGCACCCGGCTGCTGGAGAGGCGGCACGTCAGCATGGCGCAGGGGGCCGCTGCGGTGCACACCGGATTCGTGGCCGACCTCCAATCCGGGCCTTCACTGCGTCGTTCGGCCCGCGTCGCCCTCTCCTTCACGGAGGAGATGAGCGGGGTCTGCGCCCCGGGTACTGGCGGGCCTGCGGCGCGGGCTCATCCGCGGCAGGAGCCGCTTGTTGTCCGGCTCACGATCACGGCCGACGATGTGGACGGTTTCCTGGCTGATCCCGGGCACTGCGCCCGGGCTGAAGGATGGGTTGATGCCGCGAGCCTCGGGGGCAGGCGCCAGGTCGAGCGAGGGTGGTTCAGCCTATTCGTGCCGGCCGCCCCGCCGGATCGCCGTCTCCTACGCTACCGGCTGCAGTTCACCGACGCCGCCTGCCAGCCCCGCACCCTGCTGGGCTGGAAGAACGTCTGGCCCGGCACGCCCGCCCGGATCTGGCCCGAAACATCGACCTTGTACGTACGCCTGCTGGCGGGCTACGTCGGCGTGGACGAAGACGACGGGACGGCGACCCTGGCTACCGGGGTCCTCCATCTGCGTCTCGCCGACTTCGTGCGCCAGCTCGCCACCATCCGCGTGGAAGGGCCGCACCGTGCTGCCGGGTTGCAGCGGTTCGGCCGGTTCTTCGCCGGCCAGCTCTGGGACGTCTACGGGCCGGACCGCAGCCACGTCTGACCGGGACGGCACCTGGCCCGGCGGGCCGGATCCGTCCGCTTATCCGGATCCTGGACCGTCCGGTGGCCGGCCCGGCCGTTCGCGGGCCCGCCAGATGAGCCGTTGCAGGCGCAGGGCTGCGGCGCCCACCGCGATCAGCAGCACCACGTTGAGAAGCAGCTGGAATGCCGACCCCCGGGCCTCACTCCAGCTGGAATACGCGAGGGACAGGCCAATGTCGGCCGCGGCGGGGATGGTCGTCACCGAGATGAACACGCCGATGAGGGCGCTGGCCCGGGCCTCGGTCAGCGACACCACGCCGACTATCCCGGCGAGTACCGCGACCACCACCGAGAACAGGTTCGGATTGTTGATCAGGCTGGAGACCGGCCGGATCCCGGCCAGGTAGGGCTGGGGCGTGCGCCCGGACCAGCGGATCGCCAGGCCGAACAGCAGGGTGAGGACCACGGCGGCCGTGAACCCGGCCAGCAGGGCGAGCAGCCCGCGCAGCACCGGTCGCCTGGTCCGCTTGTCGAGGCCGAGCGCCACCCCCATAATCGCGTTGTATTCCGGTCCCACCACCATGGCCCCGACGATCAGGATCTGCGAGTTGGTCAGGATGCCGACCGCGCCGATCAGTCCCGCAATAGCCAGCAGGGCGTAGAAGCTGGGCGCGTAGACGGCGTCCGAGCGGATCCTGGCCTCGACAAGTTCCCAGACCGGCGGCAAGTCCCGCTGCACCAGGAAGTGCCGTGAGGGCAGCTCCGGCGGTTCCCCGAGCGTGGCGTCCACGTACTCGACCGCGACCGCCTTGCGATGGCCGCCGGTGAAGCTTTCCAGCTGCCGGAACACGGAGTTAGCGGACCCGGGCTCCACGTCGAACTGCACCGCGTCGCCGCCTGGTCGCCGCGCGGCGCCGGGGAGAACCACCAGGCTGGAGACGCCAGGCTCGGAGTCGAGCGCCTCGAGCAGGCCGTCGGTCCGGTCGCGCGTGCTGACCAGGCGCACGTGAAAACTCATGATCTCTCCAACTCGTCCGTGGCCTGGGCTACCGGCACCGGACCGAGGGAGACGATCGTGTCGCCCGCCTCCGGCGCTGGCGTGCCGGTGCGGGTGACGGCAGCAAGCTTGCCGTCCGCGCGGACCAGGAACAGGAGGTCGTGCCCGGCGGGGAGCACGCCGCCAGCGGGCTGCGTGACGATCCGGGCGCCGTCGTGGTAGCGGCCGCTGAACGCCGCCCGGGTCAGGCCGTCGCCGAACAGGATCTCCCCGCTGGTGTAGGGAGCGACGACCCCGTGGCTGCCCAACGGGGGCGCGAGCCGGTAGACGCGGCCGTCGACGTTGCCGGTCAGCAGGACCGAGGCCAGCGCGTTGAAGTCGTCCTCGTCGGTGAGCAGGAGCACGGCCGTGATTTCCTCGAGCCGCGCCCCCCGGCCGGTGGCGGCCGCGAGCAGCTCACCCGGCGCCAGCTCGAGCCCGGCCTGGCGCACCTGTTCGCGCTGCGAATCCAGGCCCGCCCACATCAGCACCTCCAGTCCGGCCGACCGCAGCGCGCGGCCGAGGTCGATGACCCAGCGCTCGCCGCCGACCAGCAGCGGGCGGGTCCGGGCCGGGCGCGTGACGTGCAATCGCCGGGCTACTGGCCCGGCGGTGAGGCCGTACAGGACGACCGTCGCCACGATCACCAGGAACGTGACCGGCAGGATTTTGGCGGCGCCGCCGACGCCCTTGGCCACCAGGCCCGCCGTGAATGTGGAGGCGGTGGCGGCGGCGACGATCCCACGCGGGGCCATCCAGCCGATGAACGCGCGCTCACCTTTCCCCAGGCTGGTCCGGAGCGTGGACGCGAACGCGGCCAGCGGACGGGCCACGAGCACCAGCACGGCGACCAGGCCGAGTGCAGGCAGGATCAGATGGCGCAGTGACTGCGGGGTCACCGTCGCCGAGATAGAGACGAACAGGACGCCGATGATCAGCTGCACCAGCGTCTCGAAGAACGGCTGCCGGGCCGGGAGGTCAACGCCCCGCATATTGGCCAGGGCGACCCCCACGAAAATCGCCGCGATCAGCCCGGTGTCCGCCCGGATTGCGTCGCACCCGGCGGCCACCCCGATCACCGCGGCGAGCTGTGCAGTGGTGCCAAGCAGCTCACCGAGCCGGAGCTTGCGCAGCAGCAGCCAGAGCACCGCGGTGCCGATCACCCCCCCGGCCAGGCCGACCAGGATGCTGGCTGCAAACTGCCCGAGCTGGTGGCCCGGACCCTTATGGGTGCTCGCGACGACGGCATGGAAAACAAGAGCCCCAAGTATCCCGCCCACGGGGTCAATCAGTGACCCTTCCCAGATCAGGACCCGCTCCAGCCGCTCCGTCGGCCGGATGAAACGCAGTAGCGGGCCCACGACCGTCGGCCCGGAGACGACCAGGATGATGCCGAGCATCACCGCTGCGCCGCGTGACATGCCCAGCAGTGGCGCGGCGACGGCGGCCGCGAGCACCCAGGTGATCAGGACGCCCAGGATGATCAGGCGGATCACGACCTTGCGGACGTGGCCCTTGAGCATCCGCAGGTCGAGGCCCAGGCCTGCGTCGTAAAGGATGACCGCCACGGACAAGGACACCAGCGGCTCGAACGCGGGCCCGAGCAGCTTGTCCGGGTTGACATCGGAAGTCAGGGCGCCCGCGACGAAGCCGACCGGCAACAGCACGATGAGGGCCGGAATGCGCAGCCTGCTGGCCAGGACCTGGGAGCCGACGGCGAGGACGAGAATCAGGCCCACGCCGATCAGGATCTGATTAGTTGCCACCCAGCCTCCGATAATGCCCGGTCCATCTTTTGTTCGCCGGGCGTTCACTATGCCGTGGCTGGTGCCGAACCTTAGGCCCCGGCAAAGGCACCCCCGGGAAATGCTCTTTGGGCCTACGGTCCCGGCCGGGTGGCGGGAAGTCATCACCCCCGATAGGTGATGAGCTTGTCCTTTCGGGCGGTTAGAAAGGTATCGGGACCGGCATAGATTGCGGCATTTGCAATCACCGCGCCGGGCCAGGGCCGGGGCCGCGTCACCAGCGCTGCGGTGAATCGAAACGACAGGGGACGACCGTGGGTGCGGAACGGGATCGGGTGGCGGGGTTCGGGCGGCTGGAGAACGGGCTGCTCCAGGCGGGCGAGTGGTACCGGTGGGGGCCGTATGTCAGCGAGCGCCAGTGGGGGACGGTGCGCGAGGACTACAGCGCGGACGGCGAGGCGTGGGATTACCTGCCGCACGACCATGCGCGGTCCCGGGCCTACCGCTGGGGAGAGGACGGCCTGGCCGGGTTCTGCGACGTGGAGCAGCGGCTGTGCCTGGGCCTGGCCCTGTGGAACGGCCGGGATCCGATCCTGAAGGAGCGGGCGTTCGGGCTGACCGGGGCGCAGGGCAATCACGGCGAGGACGTGAAGGAGTACTGGTGGTACCTGGACGCGGTACCAAGCCACACATGGAACCGGTGGCGTTACCACTATCCTCAAGGCCCGTTCCCGTATCAGGACCTGATCGACCAGAACGCGGCCCGTAACCGGGAGCAGCCTGAGTACGAGCTGCTGGATACCGGGGCGTTCGACGAGGACCGGTACTGGATCACCGAGGTGCACTACGCCAAGGCCAGCGCCAACGACCTGCTGATGACCGTGCAGGTGACCAACGCCGGACCGGAGACGGCGACCCTGCATGTGCTGCCGACCGCGTGGTTCCGCAACACCTGGTCCTGGGACGTCGACGCGCCCAAGCCGGAGATGCGGGCGGTGGGCGACACGGAGGTGGGTATCGACCATCCGTTCGCCGGCCCGATGCAACTGCTGGCCGGCCCCGGACCGGACGGGACGCTGCCGACCGCGGTGTTCTGCGAGAACGAGACCAACGACCAGCGGCTGTTCGGCTCCGCGCCGCTCACCCCCTACCCGAAGGACGGCATCAACGACCACGTGGTTAACGGGGCGGCCACCGTCAATCCCGGGCGCACCGGCACCAAGTGCTCGTTCTGGTACCAGCTCACGGTCCAGCCCGGCCAGACCGCCGAGGTGCGGCTGCGGCTGCGGACCACGCCCGCCACAGCGCCCCGCGGGAAAGCGGACGACCCGCTCGGCACCCAGTACAGCCAGGTCGTCGCGCAACGGCAGGCCGAGGCGGACGAGTTCTACGCCGAGCTCACCCCGCCCGGCGCGAGCGCCGACGAGGCCCTGGTGATGCGCCAGGCGTTTGGCGGCCTGCTGTGGAGCAAGCAGCTGTTCTACTACGACGTCGCCCGCTGGCTGGACGGGGACCCAACCCAGCCGGTGCCCCCGGCGCAGCGCCTGACCGGCCGGAACTCCCGGTGGCGCAACTTCGACGCGTTCGACATCATGTCCATGCCGGACAAGTGGGAGTACCCGTGGTACGCAGCCTGGGACCTGGCCTTCCACTGCGTCGCCCTGGCCCATGTGGACCCGGCGTTCGCCAAGTACCAGCTGATCCTGCTGTGCCGGGAGTGGTTCCAGCATCCCAACGGCGCGCTGCCCGCCTACGAGTGGGACTTCGGTGACGTCAACCCGCCGGTGCAGGCGTGGGCGGCCGCGGAGGTGTTCGCGATCGACGGCGCCCGCGACATCGACTTCGTCAGCCGGATCTTCGACAAGCTGCTGGTCAACTTCACCTGGTGGGTGAACCGGGAGGACTCCGAGGGCAACAACCTGTTCGAGGGCGGCTTCCTCGGCCTGGACAACATCGGCCCCATCGACCGCTCGCATCTCCCGGTGGGCGGCATCCTGGAGCAGTCCGACGCCACCGGCTGGATGGGGTTCTACGCGATCGCCATGGCCTCCCTGGCGATAATCCTGAACCGGTCCGGCCAGCGGCCGGGCATCGATCTGATCCTCAAGTTCCTCGAGCACTTCGCCGGCATCACCGAAGCCCTCGAAGGGCTCGGGCTGTGGGATGAGACCGACGGGCTCTACTACGACCGGCTGCTGACCCCCAGCGGGGACGCCGTCTCGGTGAAGGTCCGGTCGATGGTGGGCATCATCCCGATCCTGGCCGCGGCGGTCATCGAGGAGAATGACCTCCAGACGGCCCTCACCGTGGGCAAGCAGTTCGCGGAGTTCATGGACCGCCACAGCCTGCCCGACCGGGAAGACCTCACCGAGACCGGCCTGCTCCGCGGAGAGGAGGGCCAGCATCGGCTCCTGCTGAGCCTGGCCGGCGTCGGGCGGCTCGAGAAGCTGTTCGCGAAGCTGTTCGACCCCGACGAGTTCCTGTCCCCGTATGGCCTGCGGGCCCTGTCGGCTCACCACCGCGATCATCCGTACGTCCTCGACGTGGAAGGCGTCCAGGCCAGCATCGACTACGAGCCGGCTGAATCCACCACCGCCATGTTCGGCGGGAACTCCAACTGGCGCGGCCCGCTCTGGTTCCCGCTCAACTACCTGGTCATCAGTGCCCTGGAGCGCTACCACCGGTTCTTCGGTGACGAGTTCACGATCGAGTACCCGACCGGGTCGGGCCTGCGGCTCACCCTGGACAAGGTCGCCGCCGACCTGCAGGACCGGCTCATCTCGATCTTCACCGACGGGCCCGACGGCCGGCGGCCCTGCTTCGGCGGGACCGAGCGCATGCAGCACGATCCGGCCTGGCACGACAACCTGATCTTCAGCGAGTACTTCCACGGCGACAACGGCGCCGCCATCGGCGCCTTTCACCAGACCGGCTGGACCGGGCTGATCGCCGACATGATCCGCCGCCGCCACGGCGCGGTCGATCCCCTCGGGGACGTGCTCCGGGCCATAGGACGGGAGACCGGGCAATGACCGCCGTAGCCGGGCAGGCCCTTACCGCGCGGCCGGGAAGCCCGTTCCCGCTCGGGGCCACCCTCCGTGACGGTGGCGCGAACTTCGCGGTGGCTTCCGGTGTCGCCGACGGGATGGTGCTGTGCCTGTTTGACGAGGGTGGCGCGGAGACGCAGGTCCCGCTGCTGGACTACGACTCCGGCGTCTGGCACGCCTTCCTGCCCGGGATCAGGGCCGGGCAGGCCTACGGGTACCGGGCGGCCGGGCCTTACGATCCAGCCCGGGGCGTGCGCTGTAATCCGGCCAAGCTCCTGCTGGATCCCTACACCCGGGCCGTCAGCGGATCCGTCACCTTCGGGCCCGACGTGCTGGGGTATGCGGCCCACGACCCGGACCTGCCCAGCGCCGCGGACTCGGCCGCCAGCGTGCCGCGCAGCCTGGTGCTGGCCGGGGACACCTTCCGCTGGCGGGACGCCACCCATGTGCGCCACCGCTTCTCCGACACGATCATCTACGAACTGCACGTCAAGGGCTTCACCATGCGCCATCCGGGGATCCCGCCAGAGCTGCGCGGAACCTATGCCGGGCTGGGCCACGAGGCGGCCATCGCCCACCTGACCGGTCTCGGGGTGACCGCCGTCGAACTGCTGCCCGTGCACGAGAACGTGCCCGAGTCCTTCTTGCAGGCGCGCGGGCTCACCAACTACTGGGGCTACAACACGATCGGTTACTTCGCCCCGCACCAGGGCTATTCGGCGGCGGTCCGGGCCGGGAAGCCGGGCGGCCAGGTCAACGAGTTCAAGGCCATGGTGGACGCCCTGCACGCGGCCGGGCTCGAGGTGCTGCTGGACGTGGTGTTCAACCACACCGCGGAGAGCGACGAGACCGGCCCGACGTTGTGCTACCGCGGCCTGGACAATCCGGCCTACTACCGGCTGGAACCTGATGACCCGCGCTGCTATGTCGATACGACGGGGTGCGGTAACTCGCTGAACGCGGGCGATCCGGTGACCCTGCAGCTGATCATGGACTCCCTCCGCTACTGGATCACGGAAATGCGGGTCAACGGCTTCCGTTTCGACCTGGCCACCACGCTGGGCCGTCAGGACGGCCGCTTCGAGCAGGTGTCAGCGTTCTTCGACCTGGTCTCCCAGGACCCCGTGGTCTCCCGGGCCAAGCTGATCGCCGAGCCCTGGGATGTCGGCCAGATGGACAGCTACGACCTGGGCCGGTTCCCGCCCCGGTGGCGCGAGTGGAACGGCAAATACCGCGACACCATGCGCGATTTCTGGCGCAGCCACCCGGTCGGCCTGCGTGAGTTCGCGACCCGGTTCTGCGGGTCGGCGGACCTGTATGCGGGCGGGCGAAGGCGGCCCACGGCGTCGGTGAACCTGATCACCGTGCATGACGGCTTCACCCTGCGCGACCTGGTTTCCTATAACGACAAGCACAACGAGGCCAACGGGGAATCCAACCGCGACGGGACCACGGACAACCGGTCCTGGAACTGCGGCGCTGAGGGCCCGACCGATGATTCCGACATCCTGGCGCTTCGCGTGCGCCAGTCCCGGGCCATGCTTACCACCCTGCTGCTGTCCTTCGGCGTCCCGATGCTGCTCGGCGGCGACGAACTCGGCCGGACCCAGCAAGGTAACAACAACGCCTACTGCCAGGACAACGAGATCGCCTGGGTTGACTGGTCCCAGCCCGATACTGCGCTGCAGGACTTCACGGGGCACCTGGTCGCCTTCCGCAAGCAGCACCCGGCGTTCCGCCGCCGCCGATTCCTGGCCGGCAAAGAAGCAGCGGAGCTGTGCTGGTACACCCCGTCCGGCTCGGCGATGACCGCCGGCGACTGGTCAGACCCGAGTGCCCTGGCCACCGCGTTCTACCTGGACGGATCGGACGCGCCGGACCGGGCCGCAGACGGCACGCTGCTGCTCGATGACGACTTCCTGGTGCTGGTGAATGCCTGGTGGGAACCGCTCGCGTTCACCCTCCCGGCCACCAAGGAGCAGGCCGCCTGGCGCGCCGAGATCGACACCTACGACGCGACGGTGCCCGGCGGCCCGGCCAAACCGGCGGCCGCTGGTGATCAGGTCACCGTCGGCCCCCGGTCCGTTGTCGTGCTCCGCGACCCGCGCCGGAACTGACGAGCCGGTCGGCTGGCGGCTATTGCAGGATGTTGACCGCCCGGGCAATAACCAGGCCCAGGATCATGAGGGAGCTGACTGCCTGCACCGTCATGGCCAGTTTGGCCCACCGGGCCAGCGGCATCACATCGGTCGGGCTGAACGCCGTGGCGTCGGTAAAGCCGAGGTAGAGGTAGTCGAAGAATTCCGGGCGCCAGCCTGGCGGAGCCACCCCCGGGTTGAGCTGCGGGGGGAAGGCGAGTTCGGGGAACTCCCGCGGAGCCAGGAAACGCGATTCAGGGCCCCCTCCGTCAAGCAACCAGTAGAGGAAGGTAAAGGCAATGATCGTGTAGAGCCAGACCAGGAAACCGGTCTTGAGCAGATCCGTCGCGTTGCTGGTCTCCGGGCCGCCCTTCACCAGGTCGACGACGAGCCGCGAGGCGGCCACAGCCGCGCTGGCCACCAGCACCGCCATGAGCGCCAGGGCCAGCGCCCGGCCGGCCGTTGACTGGCGGTCGATGCGTCCCCGGTCGATGACGACGAGGGCCACCAGCAGCACTCCCTCGGCCACCGGGACGGCCCAGGGCGGCCCGAAGCTGAACCGGGGCGGAAGCACCACCGGCACTGTTATCGCCAGGAGCAGGGTGAAGGCCATCGGCCAGCGTTTCTCGCCCAGGGCGCCCGCGGTCTTGGTCCCAGCTTCGGGCCCGCGGGACGCGCTGTCCCGCCGGGCCGCCCACCAGTCGCGGACGCTGGCCTCGGCCGTAGTCACGTCGGGCAGCCACTGCGCATCAGCGTCGGCGATCAGGGCCCGGGCCGCATCCAGCATCGCCGCCACGTCCGCCGGGTCACCGCTGGCTGGCACACTAACGACCACCCAGGCCCGGTCATCGAGGGACTGGCCCCGGACGGGCATACTCCTGGCTAGCGCGAGCTGCTGATAGCACGCGAGCCACCCGCCGGTCACCGGCCCCGCCAGCGGTATTCTCACCGTCACGCCTGCGTCGTCCGGGTGGATCTCGATGTCCGCCCTGGGATCGATGTCGGTCATCCAGGATGGACCAGAAAGGATGGGAGATATTCGCGGCGAGGATATGCGACCTGCTCATGGCGGCGATGCGGTCCAGATGCCATAGGGGGGCTTCCTTATCCGGATTTTCCGGCGTGTAACCAGGTTCAGCCCAGGTTTCCGGGCCGGGCATCACCCTCGCGGGGTGGGTCCCTGGCCGGCCGGGCCGGTCGTGGCGCGTCAGGGGCGGACGAGGGCGGCAAGCAGCGCCTGGAGCTTGAGCTGGGTTTCCTGCAGTTCCATCCCGGGATGAGATCCGGCCACGATGCCGACGCCGGCGTACATCGTGGCGTGGTCGCCAGCTACGTGAGCCGACCTGAGCCCGATGGCCCAGCTCCCGTCACCACGGGCATCCATCCAGCCGACTGGGCCGGCGTACTGGCCGCGGTCGAAGCCCTCGGCCTCGCCGATGTAGGCCACCGCCTCGTCGGTGGGCGTGCCGCCGACCGCGGGCGTGGGGTGGACCTCCGCCACGAGCTGGAGGGCGCTGGGCACCCGGAGACCCGGGTACGCGGGCTCGCCCCCGGACGGCTCCGGGCCGGCCGACAGTTCCCCGCTCAGGCGGGTGGCGAGGTGGGACACGTTGCGCAGCTCGAGCACGGTGGGCTTGTCGGGTACGTCCAGGCTCTGGCAGAGCGGACCCAGGGTGGCGCGGAGATCGTCGATGACGTAGGCGTGCTCCCTGCGTTCCTTGGGTGAGGCGAGCAGCCCGGCGATGAGCGCCTCATCGGTGGCCAGGTCACCGCTGCGGCCGATGGTGCCGGCCAGCGGGTGACTGGCGACGTGCGTGCCGCGGCGCTCGATCAGCAGTTCGGGACTAGCGCCGAGGAAGCCCTCGACCCTGAAGACCATGCACGTCGGGTACAGGGCGAGCAGCCTGGACAGGACATGGGGGATGACAAACGGGCGATTGGCTGTCACGTCAACCTGGCGGGCCAGGACGACCTTACCCAGCGATCCCTCACTGACGCGGGCGACAGCCCCGGCCACGAGGCGCCCCCAGGCGTCGTGGTCCATGACCGATGTCAGGGTGAATTGGCTCGGCTCCGGCCGGGGAGGGGTGAACCTGCCGAGGGCCTCGGTGACCATCTGGTCAGCCAGGCGGGCGGCGGCCGGGCGGTCCCCGGCGCGGGTGATGGTGGTGACCCATGCTTCGCCGTCGTGGCGCCCGATCAGCACGCGCGGGACGGCGAGCGATCCAGGTGCGCCCGGCACGAACGGCAGCGCTCCGAGAGCTACCGGCCCGGTTCCCGGCCCGGCCACGTCATCGCTGCGGTGGATGGCAGCCAGGCTCCCGGTCACGCCGGCCACCGCCGCGGCGTCGGCGAGACCGCGGGGGAGCCCGATGCGCAGGGCTACGCCGCGCCCGGCCAGCCCGAAGTCCTCGTGCTGCCACAGGACCCCCTCACTGCCCGCGGCGGCGATGAGGCTGAGGTCTGCTGCGTCGAGGCCGGTGCCCTGGCCGGCCAGGCGCGCTGTCGTGGCCACGAGGCGGTCTGATGACATGAGAAATCCTTCACCTGGCCTTCAGGTTACCCAGAGGTAGAGGTCAGCGGACAATCAGGGTAATTGGTGATACTTCAGATGGTTCCTCCCGGAGGCGGCGCGGATCAAGCCCGCCCGGGATACCGAAGATCGCCCTGGCCGGCTGGGCCTTCCCCCGAGGCCCGCGGCCGCCGGGGCATTGAGAGCGCCCCGTCGGCTGCGCCTTTCCCCCGGAGGCCCACCCCGGCCGGCGGGGCGCCTCACCAAGCCCCTCTCCCATCGCCGCGTTGCTGCGGACCTGCCGGGCTCCGGGCCGTCTACCCGAAGGAGGCGGCGGTGTTGGCTTTCTGCTCAGAATCGATGAGCAGCGACACGGCCTCGATCAGGGCCAGGTGGGTGAACGCCTGCGGGAAGTTGCCCATGTGCTCGCCGGTGCTGGTGTCGATCTCCTCGGCGTAGAGCTGCAGCGGCCCGGCAAAGGAGAGCAGTTTCTGGCACAGGGCGCGGGCCCGGTCGGTTTCGCCGATCATGGCCAGGGCGGTGACCAGCCAGAAGGAGCAAATGGTGAAGGTTCCTTCCTTACCCTCGAACCCGGTGTCGGTTCCGTCAACCTTGTAGCGCAGGACCAGGCCGTCCTCCGTCAGTTCGTCGGCGATGGCCAGCACGGTGGCCTTGATGCGCTTGTCGGTGGGGGGCAGGAAGCCCATGATGGGCAGGAGCAGGAGCGAGGCGTCCAGGTCGTCGGTCTCGTCGTGCTGGCGGAACACCCCCCGCTTGGACACGTCCTTGGCCAGGACGTCGGCCTTGATCTCGTCGGCGCCCGCCCGCCACCGCTTGGCCCGTTCGTCATCGCCACGTTCCTCGGCCAGATCGGCGCCGCGCGAGGCCGCGACCCAGCACATCACCTTCGACGCGGTGAAGTGCTTGGGATCGCCGCGGACCTCCCAGATCCCCTGGTCGGGCTCCTGCCAGTGCTGCAGGGCGGCGTCGACGAAGGTGGCGAGCCCTTCCCACACCGGCGACACGATCTGGCCTGCTCCCCGGTGGAACTGGACATCCAGGGCGTCGAGAATCATCCCCCAGACGTCGTGCTGCTGTTGGTTCCAGGCACCGTTGCCCACCCGGACCGGGCGCGCCCCGCGATAGCCGGACAGATGGTCGAGGGTGTGCTCGGTCAGATCGCGTTCCCCGCCGATGCCGTACATGATCTGGAGCTCGGGCTTGCGGTGCAGGTCACCCTCGGTGACCGCGTCGATGACGAAGCCCCAGTACTCGATCGCTTCCCAGTCGAAGCCGAGGCGGTACAGCGAGCGGAGCATGAACGCTGAGTCACGGATCCAGGTGAAGCGGTAATCCCAGTTGCGGGCGCCGCCCCAGGTTTCCGGCAGCGAGGTAGTCAACGCGGCCATGATGGCACCTGTCGGGGCGTAGCTGAGCCCCTTCAGGGTCAGCGCACTGCGGTCCAGGTAGGTCTTCCACGGATGGTCAGGGATCTTGGCTGAACTCAGCCAGTCACGCCAGTAGTCGACCGTGCAGTTCAGCGTGCTGAACGCTTCGTCCAGGTCGGCCGGAATATGGCCGCTGCCGCCCCAGGACAGCGCGACGAACGCCGAGTGCCCCTCGCTGAGCGACGTGCGGCCATAGCAGCGGGCGCTGAGCACGCCAAGCGGCACCGAGCCCGACAGCTCGAGCTGCAGGTCTCCTTCCGAGGGGGTGAGGGTCATCGCGTCGTAGCTGTTGCCCGTGTAGCTCCACGTCCCACCGGTCCGGCCGTAGTCGAACTGCGGACCGCAGTTCACGGCGATCTCGACCCGGCCGCTGATACACGTGGCGATCCGGACCAGCGCGCCGACGGCGCCGAAGTCGGCCGGCGCCCGGTGGTAGTCCGGCCGCCGCTCCTGGTGCTGGACCGGGCCCATGGCCAGGAAGTCCTGGACGACCATCCACCCGGTGGGCGTCTGCCAGGTCGTTTCCAGCACCATGGTGCCCGGTACGTACCGGCGATGCTGGGGGACGAGCGTGTTGCCAGGACCGAACCGGAACAACCCGGCCGCCCGGTCCAGCAGCGCCCCGAAGACACTCGGGGAATCAGGCCGGGGCAGGCACATCCACTCGACCGACCCGTCCGGGGCGATCAGGCAGCTCTGCTCGCAATTTGACAGGAACCCGTAGTCGGCAATTGGCGGGAAGGTGCTCATCGGCCGGGGCCTTTCACAGTGGGGATCGGAATATATGGCCGGGGGGTCGTTTTCCGGTCATCGGGTCGCAGGATGCTCATGCCATCCGGCTCAGCAGGTGCTCGCCGACGCGGATCGCGTTGGCCATGGCGGTGAGCGCCGGGTTCACCGCTCCGATGCTCGGGAAAAAGCTCGTATCGACGACGTAGAGGTTGTCGACCTCGTGCGCTTTGCAGTTGACGTCGAGGACCGAGGTGGCCGGATCGGTGCCGAACCGGCAGGTGCCCGACTGGTGGGCGACGCCGGCCACCGGCACGTCCATGCTGGCGTAGAAGTTCTTGCTCAGCACGTGGTGGGCGGCGATCCCGATGTGGTTGAGCACCTTCCGGAGCTCGTGGTACAGCCCGTCCGCCTCGGTGTCGTTGGTCGCGGTGTAGGCGAGGTGCACGTGACCGTCACGGTCCACCGTCACCCGGTTGTCCGGTTTGGGCACGTCCTCGGTGGTCAGCCAGAAGTCGACGGCGTGCCGGGCGACCTCCTCCAGGGACCATTTCGGGGCCAGCTTGGTGAGCTTGGGCTCCTCACCCTTCATCGCCATCGCGTTGGACTTCCCGAGCATCTGGATGTTGCCCAGCGGCCATTCCCGGCCGTTCCCGGCGAGGTAGAAGTCGTTCAGGCCGAGCGTCTTCTGGAACACCGTGTCGTTGCGCTCCTTGTCGAGCGCCACGATGGCCTTGCTGTTGTGGTACATGTAGTTGCGGCCCACCTGGTCCGACCCGTTGGCCAGGCCGCCCGGGTGCTGGTCGGAGGCCGACCGGAGCAGGATCCTGGCGCTGTTGGCCGCGCCGGCGGAAACCACCACGATGTCGCCCTCGTAGAACTCCTGGCTGCCATTGCGGTTGACCTGGACCCGCGTAACTGTGCGGCCGGACGAGTCCGTCTCGAGGCGCTCCACCTCCGCATTCACCAGCAGGGTCACGTTCGGCCGGTCCAGCAGGGGGCGGACGGCGATGATGTCGGCGTCTGACTTGGCGTGCACCAGGCACGGGTAGCCGTCGCACGTGGCGCAGCGGATGCACGCGCTGAGCGCCCGGTCGGCCTCGTTCAGCAGGATGCCGACCGGTGCGTGGAACGGATGGTAGCCGCCGGCCGCCAGCGCGTCGGAGATCTGCTGGACCCGTGGCTCGTGCGACACCGCCGGCCAGGGGTAGTCCTTCGAGCAGTGGCCCTCGGTGGGATCTTCGCCGTGGGTGCCGTGTACCTGGTACAGCCATTCGGCCTTGGTGTACCAGGGCTCGAACTCCTCGTAGCCCAGCGGCCAGGCCGGCGATGGGCCGTCGGCGTGCTTGATCTCGCCGAAGTCCTCGGGGCGCAGCCGGTACAGCGCGGCGCCGTACAGTTTGGTGGCCCCGCCGACGTAGTAGTGCACCTGCGGCTGGAATTGCTTGCCGTCGGCGTCGAACCACGTCTCGGGCGAGATGTACCTCCCGTCCACGAAGACGGGCCCGGGATCCCAGTTGTCGAGCTCCCGAGGCAGGAAATTACCCCGCTCCAGCAGGAGTATCCGTTTGCCCGACGAGGCCAGGGTGTGCGCCAGCGTTCCGCCGCCCGCCCCGCTGCCAACAATGATCACGTCATAGTTTTCAGCCACGAAACCGAATGTCTCCTGTCAGGGCATTGCGGCACATCACACCTGCGGGGTGACTCCGGGCGGAAATCGGGCGGCAGCGACCGCGAATTCAGGCTGCCTGCCGCGCGTGGTGCGGCAGAGGCCGTTCGTCCGGGGTATTAGCCAGGTGTTTACCGGCTGTTTAGTGACTGCTCACCGGGTGCTTACCGGGTGCCGGGTCGGCGGGCGCTGGGGGCGGGTGTCCATTCGGTGGGATCACCCGAACTGGGTGAATCGTTTCCCGCACCCCCGTCCTAGTTTGCGCTCCATGACCGCCGATCCATTGCCCAGCTGGCGTGAGACTTCTGCGAAACGATCGATCGTGGAGTTCGTCGCCGCCGTGACCCACCTGGATTCGCCGGATTTCGTCCCCGAGCCGGAGCGTATCGCGGTGTTCGACAACGACGGGACTCTGTGGACTGAGCAGCCCGTGTACGCGCAGCTGGTCTTCGCGCTGGACCGGGCGGCCGAGCTGGGTCACCCCACCAGCCTTGAGGATCTGCACGCGGGCGGCAGGCCGGCCCTGATGGAGCTGCTGAAACTGACGCACGCCGGCGTCACCACCGATGAGTTCACCACCGTGTGCCGGAGCTGGCTGGCGTCGGCCCGGCACCCCCGCTTCGGGCGGCCGTATTCCGAATTGGTCTACCAGCCGATGCTGGAGCTGCTGGGCCTGCTGGACCGCACTGGGTTCTCCTGCTGGATCTTTTCCGGTGGCGGCACGGATTTCATGCGCACCTGGGCGTCTGACGTCTATGGCCTGCCACCGCACCGGGTGATCGGCAGCGTGGGCAACACCGAGTTCCGCATCGGCCCGGCCGGTCCCGAACTCGTCAAGGGCGACACCGTGCAGGTCATCAACGACGGTCCGCAAAAGCCGAGCTCGATCCACCGGCATGTCGGGCAGCGCCCCATCGTGGCCGCCGGGAACACCGACGGTGACCTGGCCATGCTCCAGTGGGCCGCGGCGGGCCCGGGCCGGAGCCTGCAGCTGGTTGTGGACCACACGGACGGCGTTCGTGAGTACGCCTACGAGCGCGATCCGATCCTGGGCGCCGGCACGGACGGGGTTCGCGCGGCCGCCGCCGACCAGAAGTGGACCGTGATCGACATGGCCGCGGACTGGTCAGCTGTCCACCCGCCAGCCGTCTAGTCAGGCCCGGCCGGGTTCCCCGGCCGGGCTGCGTGGCCTAACCACCCATCAAGGGGGATGCCCGGAGATGTGCGGCGGGAGACAGTGAAACCCAATGACTAGCGTCCGGGATGGTGGCATGCCTACTAACGCGGAGAACAGCAGCAGCAGCTGGCCGGAGCTCAGAACCGGCCCGATCGTCACGGGTGCCGCGCTCTTCGGGGCCGGCACCCTGATCGCCCTGGCGGGCCTGGCCGTCGGCGGCACGCACCTGTTCGCGGCCACCCGCCGGTGGATTCAGCAGATGGAAGTGCCGCCCAGCGAGCAGGCCAGGATCAAGTGGGCCCAGGCCAAGACGGCTGCGGCCGCCGGTGCCGCGGCCTGGCAGAACGGCACCTCGGCTCGCGAGGGCGCCCAGAACTGACTCGTCGGCTGCCTGGCCTGTCTTCGGCCGGGCCGCCGCTCCGAGCCAACCAGGACCGGGGGAGTAGATGACGAACGTCGATCTTGCGCGATGGCAGTTCGCGTTTGTGACGATCAATCACTTCTTTTTCGTGCCCGTCACGATCGGCCTGGCTTTCCTGACCGCGTTGCTGCAGACGGCCTGGTACCGGAGCAAGCGCGACGAGTACCTGCGGCTGACCCGGTTCTTCGGCGTCCTGCTGGTCATCAACGTGGCGATCGGCGTGGTCACGGGTCTGGTCCAGGAATTCCAGTTCGGGATGAACTGGTCGGCCTATTCGCGGCTGGTCGGCAACATCTTCGGCGCGCCGCTAGCCATGGAAGGGCTGGCTGCGTTCTTCCTGGAGTCCACGTTCCTGGGGCTCTGGCTGTTCGGCTGGGACAAGCTGTCCCGGCGCGTGCACCTGGCCACGATCTGGCTGGTCTCGCTGGGCACCGTCCTGTCGGCGGCGTTCATCATGGCAGCCAACTCCTGGATGCAGCATCCCGTCGGCTACGTGATGGTCAAGGGCAAGCCGCAGCTGAACGACATCTGGGCCGTGTTCACCAACCCGGTGTTCGTGTGGGGATATTCGAAGGTGCTGCTGGCCTCGCTGGTCACCGGCGCCGCGGTGATGCTGGCCGTGTCGGCGTGGCAGCTTCGGCACCGCGGCGACCGCGAGGTGTTCACCCGGTCGGCCCGGCTGGCGCTCATCGTCCTGGTTCCCGCCATCCTGTTCACCATGCTGGTCGGCGACGAGCTCGGGGTGATCGAGGCCAAATACCAGCCCATGAAGATCGCCGCCGCGGAGGCGCAGTGGAACACCTGCCAGCCCTGCTCGTTCTCGCTGTTCCAGATCGGCGGCGGCAACAATGACCACACCCCGACCCAGATCCTGGAAATTCCGCACCTGCTGTCGCTGCTGGCCACCAACCACTGGGACGGCAAGGTGGTCGGCCTCAGCCCGCTGCAATCGCAGTACCAGAAACAGTTCGGGCCCGGCTACTACGTGCCGAACGTATTCATCCAGTACTGGTCGATGCGGGTGATGGCCTACATCGGGGTGCTGGTCCTGCTCATCGGGCTGTACGGGCTGTGGCTGCTGCGGCGCCAGAAACTCGTCACGTCCCGCCGGTTCCTGTGGGTGGCGATATGGGCCGCGCTGCTGCCCTTCCTAATGAACACGGCAGGCTGGCTGCTGACCGAGAGCGGCCGGCAGCCGTGGATCGTGCAGGGCATCATGCTGACCAAAAACGGGATCTCATCATCGGTCAGTGCCACCTCTATCTGGATCAGCCTGGTGGTGTTCGTCCTGCTGTACGCCACCCTGGCCACCGTCAACCTGATGCTGATGCTGAAGTACTCCCGGCAGCAGCTCCCGCCCGCCCGTGCCGAGGCGGATGTGGACGCACCCGTCCCGGCCGTCCAGTACTGAGGCCCGCGATGAACAACCTGATCCCGTTCTGGTTTATCGTCATCACCGTCCTGTGGACCGGTTTCTTCGTCCTGGAGGGCTTCGACTTCGGCGTGGGCATGCTGCACGGCGCGGTCGGCCAGGATGACGCCGGCCGCCGGGCAGCCATCAACACCATCGGCCCGCTGTGGGACGGTAACGAGGTCTGGCTGATCGTGGCCGGCGCCGCCATATTCGCCGCGTTTCCCGGCTGGTACGCCACCATGTTCTCCGGCTTCTACCTGGCGCTGGTGCTGCTGCTGGGCGCGCTGATGGTCCGCGGCGTGTCCTTCGAGTACCGCGGCAAGCGCGATGCGCTGCGCTGGCGCCGCACCTGGGACGTCTCGCTGACCGTGAGCAGCGTGCTGGCCCCGCTGCTGGTCGGGGTGGCCCTGGGCGACCTGCTGCACGGGCTGCCCATCAACTCCCACCAGGAGTACACCGGCTCATTCTGGGACCTGCTCCAGCCCTACGGGGTGTTTACCGGGATCACCCTGGTGCTGATCTGCCTGCTGCACGGCGCGACGTTCCTGGGCCTGAAGACCACGGGCGACATGCACGAGCGCGCGGGGAGGCTGGCCCGCCGGGTGGCCCCGGTGACCGCCGCCGCCGTGCTGGCCTTCGCCATCTGGACGCACGTGACGTCCAGCACGACGTTCTTCGTCAACCCCATCGAACTGCTCGCCATGCTCGCCGTCCTCGCCGCCGTGTGGCTCGTCTACGAGCGCCGTGACGGCTTCGCGTTCGCGGCGACCACGGTCACGATGGCGGCCTGCATCATCTCGATCTTCGTGGGCCTGTATCCCAACGTGATGGTCTCCAGCACCAACGCGGCCTACAACCTGACCGTGCACAACACGGCGTCGGGAGCGTATTCCCTCAAGGTCATGACGGTCGTGGCGATCATCTTCCTGCCCTTCGTGCTCGCCTACCAGACCTGGACCTACTACGTGTTCCGCCGGCGCGTCAGCAAGCAGGAATTCCAGCCCGCACTGCCGCGGGGCATGCCGCTGGGCGCAACCCGCCCGCAGCCCCCGCACCCCGACGGGGCGGTCCCCCCGGCGGAAAACTGACCGACACAGGAGCGGAAATGAGCACTAACAAGGTTGACGCAATCGTGATCTTCGGGGCCACCGGTGACCTGGCCAAGATCGAGACCTTCCCGGCGCTGGTCGGCCTGGTCGACCGGGGCGTCCTCGACGTGCCGGTCATCGGGGTAGCGAAGAGCGGCTGGGGACTGGAGCAGTTCCGCGACTACGCCGAGGCCTCGCTGCGGCTCAACCACATGGACCCTAAGACGCCGGCCGCCCAGAAGATGCTCGGACTGCTCCGGTACGTCAACGGGGACCTCGACGACGACGCCACCTACAAGGCCATGTCGGACGAAATCGGCACCGGCACCCAGGTCTTGTTCTACCTGGAAGTGCCGCCCCCGCTGTTCGGCCGGATCGCGAAGGGCATCGCCACGGCCGGCCGGGCCAAGAACGCGCGGGTCATGGTGGAGAAGCCGTTCGGTACCGACCTGGCCAGCTCGCGGCAGCTCAACGAGACCATGCACCAGTACTTCGGCGAAGACGAGATCTTCCGGGTCAACGACTGGCTGGCCTTCGACCCAGTGGAGAACGTGCTGTTCGTCCGGTTCGCCAACTCGGTGATCGAGCCGCTGCTCAACCGGACCTACGTGGAAAGCATCCAGATCACCATGGCCGAGGCGTTCGACGTCGCCGACCGCGGCCGGTTCTACGACCGGACCGGGGCGATCCGGGACGTGGTCCAGAACCACATGCTCCAGGTGCTGGCCACCGTGCTGGCCGAGCCGCCGGACCGGCCGGGCCTGGCCGACTGGCGGGACGCCAAATCACGGGTGATCTCCGCACTGCGGCCGCTGACCCCGGAAGACGTCGTGAAGGGGCAGTACGAGGGTTACCACGAGGTGGACGGCGTCGACCCGAAGTCCACCACGGAGACCTACGTCGCCGTCCGGCTCGCCGCCGACACCTGGCGCTGGGAAGGCGTGCCGATCCTGATCCGGGCGGCCAAGTGCATGCCAGTCACCGCCACCGAGGTCGATATCCGCTTCCGGCGGCCCCCGCATGACGTCTTCGGCATCGACCCGTTCGCCGTCCGCGACTCGCTGCGGTTCCGGGTCTGGCCGGAGACCGCGGTGGGCCTCACCCTGGCCGGCAAGAAGCCGGGCGGCGGGCTGGAGCCGCTGCTGGAGGACCTGACGTTCTCGGGGCAGACCGGTTCGGACATGCGTCCCTACGACCGGCTCATCGGCGCGGCCCTGGACGGTGACCGATGGCTGTTCGCCCGCCAGGACACCGTCGAAGCCGCCTGGGAGGTCGTGGACCCGGTCCTGGGCGACGTCGGGCCCGTGCATCCCTACGCCAAGGGCAGCTGGGGCCCGCAGGAAGCAGACCGGCTGCTGCCCGAACGGGATACCTGGCATGACCCCGCTGGCTGAATGACGGACTGGAGCAGGCCATGACAGACCCATCCGGCCGGCGCCGCGTGGTGATCGTGGGCGGCGGCTTCGCCGGCCTGTTCGCCGTGCGCGCCCTGGGGCGCAACGTCTCGGTGACCATGATCGACCGGTCCCAGCACCACGTGTTCGCGCCGCTGCTCTACCAGTGTGCGACGGGCATCCTGTCCGAGGGGAAGATCGCCACCCCGCTGCGGGATCTGCTCAAGAAGCACAAGAACGTGGACGTCGTGATGGCCGAGGTCACCGACTTCGACGTGGCCGGGCGCCGGGTGATCGCCCGGCGGGTCGGTGGCGAGCGCCTCGAGTTCGGCTACGACGAGCTCATCGTGGCGGCCGGGGTCCGCCAGTCCTACTTCGGCCACGACGAGTTCGCCCGCTGGGCCCCGGGCATGAAGACGATCTCGGACGCGCTCGGCATCCGCCGCCGGGTGTACGGCGCGTTCGAGATGGCCCAGACCGCGGCGACCCCGGAGGAACGCCGCGCCTGGCTGACGTTCGTCCTGGTGGGGGCGGGACCGACCGGCGTGGAGCTCGCGGGCCAGCTCCGGGAGGTGGCCACCATCACGCTGCGCCACGAGTTCCGGACCCTCGAGCCGGAGGACGCGCGGGTCCTGCTGTTCGACGGGGGCGGCGCGCCGCTGGCCGTGTTCGGCCCGAAGTTGTCGCAGAAGGCGGCCAGCGCCCTGGACAAGCTGGGGGTCGAGCAGCACATGGGCTCGATCGTCACTCACGTCGACCAGGGCTGGGTGCTCGTCCGCGACCACGACGGCCAGGAGACCCGCTACGACGCCAACACCGTGCTGTGGACGGCCGGGGTCGAGGCGCCGCCGGTCGCCGCTGCCCTGGCCGCGGCCACCGGCGCCCACACCGACCGGGCCGGGCGTGTCATGGTCGAGAAGGACCTGACCATCCCCGGCCATCCCGAGATCTCTGTCCTCGGCGACATGATGAGCCTGGACAAGCTGCCGGGAGTGGCCGAGGTGGCCATGCAGACCGGGCTGTACACCGGCCACCGTCTCCGGCACCGGGCGGCGGGAAATATGGCCGAGAAGCCATTCCGCTACCACGACCTCGGCTCTGCCGCGTACATATCCCGCGGCCAGGCCGTTGTTAAAGCGGGGCCACTGCAGATGAGCGGTCTCCTGGGCTGGATCAGCTGGCTGTTCATCCACATCGCTTTCCTGACCGGCTACCGCAACCGTGTCGGGGCCATGCTGACCTGGTGGCTGGCTTTCGCCCGCAACCTGCGCCGTGAGCGGGCCTTCACCACCCAGCAACTCGAGACCCGGGACGTCTACACTTTCCCGTTGGGCCCTACCGGACTGGAGCCAGGCGCTCCATCGTCGGCCGACCCTAGCGGTACCACCGGCGGCGGAAAGGCGGCCCACCCGTGACCATAGGCGGGAGCATCGCGCTCATCGTGATCGGCGCCATCCTGCGTTTCGGCATCACCTGGAAGCCCGCGCACGTCGATCTCCAGGTCATCGGCGTCATCTTGATGATCGCCGGGGCCATCGGCCTGATCATCGCGCTGGTGTTCCTGTTCCGGCGCCGCGCACGGCCAGCGACAGAGGTGTACGAGGAGCGCCGCTACACCGAACCGCCACGCTGACCTCAGGGCAGGCATCGGCCCGGCTGCGGCCGGCCATCAGCCGCCGGCCAGCCCGAAGATGCCGTTGCCGACCATGATGGCCCCCGCCACCAGCAGCACCCCGATGAGAATCTTGTTGCCGTTCGCGCGCAGCCAGGCGTTGAACGCCGTGAGGCGCGCTGTGGTCACGCCCGGCGCGATCAGGTGGAGCAGCAGGGGCAGCCACACGAAAGCCGCGTTGATGATCACGACCACGATGATGGCCGTCGCGGTGTATTCGATGTCCGCGTTGGCCGTGGCGATCACCTGAAGGGCGGCGATAAACGTGAGGCCCGGGGCGAACAGCAGCAGGCCGACCGCGAAGGCGCTGCCCGGGGCCGGATCGGCGATCATCCGTGACACCAGCCCCTGCTTCTTGTCGGGGTCGGGCGGCTTCGGCTTGCGCTTGGCCAGCACGGCGCCCGCCGCGAGCAATAGGATGCCGAGGCCGAGCCGAAGCCCGTAACGGGGGGTGTGCGCGCTGCGATGGCTGAAGCCGGTGTTGCGCAGGATCACGAGCACGACCAGGCCCATGACCAGGCTCATCAGGATCGCGCCGGCCAGGTAGAGCGTGCCTACCAGCCGGGGGCGGGCGGAGCCGAGGTACACGGCGGCCACCAGCAGCGCGGTCGGGGAGATCGCGGCCAGCACCGCTAGTCCGGCCGCTTGCAGGATCACGAGATCTGCCTCCCTTCCCCGGGCAGGCGGCGAGTGGCCGGGGCGGACCTCACGGGTGGGCCGCTGTCGCTGGCGGAGGGGCCGGCCTGCTGCCGATCAGCTCAATCAGTCCGAGAACGACCAGCAGCGCGATGGCGATCACCACGGCGACGACGGCTGTCGGGCGCCCCCAGAACACGAACACGAGCGCGGCCAGTGATACCGCGCAGATCCGCAGTCCCTTACGGTGCGCATAGGTCCAGGTCCCCACCGGGCCGGTCCGCACACCCGCATGCTCGCCGCTCTGCCGAACCCAGCCGAGGCCCGACGAGAAGGCCCTCCGGATCCTGACCGCGGTGACCGACGGCCCGGTCAGGAACGCGCCAGCGGCCACGACCAGGCCGACGACCAGGATCGTGCGCAGCCCTTCCTTGATGAACCGGACCAGCGTGTCGAACAGGGCCGCGGCCGCATCAGCGGGAAGCACGTCGTTCGGGACGCTGCTCAGGTAGACGCTGCGGAAGATCAGCAGCCCGGCCGCGAGCACCAGCATCGACGCGGCCAGGCCGAGGCCCGCCCCGATCAGGGCCCGCCGGTGGCCGCGGGCCACGTACACGCCGAGCGCCAGGAGCAGCAGGGCCAGGACCGGCAGCACGATCTTGAGGTCATTGAGGAGCCGGTATCCGGACTGCGCTTTGACCAGGTACTTGGCCGAGAACAGGCTCAGCGTCGGGTTGATGGCCGGGAGCTTGCTGACCAGCGTGAAGCCGCGCTTGACCAGATCCTGCTTAATCAGGTTGATGAACGGGCCGAGGCTGAGGACGACCTGCCCGTTGCTGACGCTGACCGAACTGCCGCCCTGCCCGGAGAGAGCCTTGACCAGCTGCGCGTGCACGGCGGTGTTGGCCCGGACCCAGACCCGGGCGAACTGCGGGCTGATCACTATCTTGTGCACCTGGCCATGAATGAATCCGGCGACCGCGCTGCTGATCGACGGGCCGAACGACTGCAGGAGCGCGCCGACACGCGGCAGCCCACGGCTGGTCAGGAGGCCGGCGGCCTGATCGGTGTACCCGGTCACGTTGAGGTGGGTGGTGATCTGGTTCGTGATCTTGTCGGTGAGCGCATTCTGGACGGCCGGATCGTGGACCAGCGGCTCCACGTTGGCCACGTAACGGCTGGTGCTCGAGACCTCGTTAGCGGTCCAGACGGCCAGCACCGAGAGCGGCGCCAGCAGGCACCCAATGACGATGAGGACGACCGCGACCGGAGCCCGCCAGCCGACGTGAGTCCGGCGGGGCGTCACGGTCGGCTCCCCCGCCGCGCGACCCCCGTCAGACATCCCCTGGCCTCCCGCTGATCGCCCCGGTGCCCCGCCGCCGGTCACGCTCTGCCGCGCCGGCTCCTCGCTGGGTCCGCCCACGGTCTCCCACGGAGGCTGTCCTCCGCCTCCCCCCGCAGGGGTGAGTCATTGGGCGTCCGGACGTCTACCGGCTGACCTCGGGCATGCGCGCCGGTGCCCGGGGCGAATGATGGTCGAGCAGGTCAGCCACGGCCAGGCCAGCACTGGCGCCGATGAGGGAGCCGGTCACCGTGTCCCCCGGGTAGTGCACCCCGGTATGCACCCGTGAGTACGCCACCGCGGCGGCCAGGAACCCGGCACCCAGCGCGACCCAGGGCTCGTCCCGGCTGATCGCGGTGGCGAAGGCGAACGCCGACGCTGAATGGCCGGAGGGGAACGAGGTGGAGTCGGGCATCCGGACCTGGCGCACCCCCGGCACCCCGGCGCCGGCCCGGTCCGGGCGGGCCCGCCGGCCGAGCGGCTTGATGCCCAGGTTGACCAGCGCCGAGGTCGCCCCGATGGCCAGCGTGCCGCGGACCGCCGCCCGCCGCCCCGCCGCCCCGCCGGCCACGGCCAGCAACGCGGCCAGGGCCAGCCAGATCCGGGACTTGTCGGCGGCCCGGGACAGCCGCCGCAGCGGCTCGTCCAGGGCCGGGGTGGGAGTGACGGCGATCGCGTCGTATACCGCCCGGTCCACCGCCGCGAGCTGGTGGGCCGCTTCCCGTGTCGTCACGCGCGTATGCTAACACCCGGATAACAAAGCGCCGCGGGGAAGCTGCCCGGGCCCCTGGGCTGAGGTGCGTGCCGGGGGGATCGCTTGACCGCAGGCTCCGAGCCGAATCGTCCGACCGTCAGGGAGCGACTCTCCGCGGTCGGTGCCCTGCTGGCCCTGGTCGCTTCGGCCGGTCTCGCGCTGATCGGTGTGGCCGTGCACCTGCTGGCCATCCTGGTCGTCACCATCGGGCTGCTGATCTGCGTGACCGGCTGCTGGTACGCCGTGTCCCGGCGCGGAGTGATCCGGATGATCTCGCTGCTGGTGGTGGTGGCCGCGCTGGGCGGGACCATCACCGGCCTGTTCTTCGCGGGGATCCGCTGGTTCATGCTGGTCCTGATCGCCGCGCTGGCCGCCGGGTCGGTGCTGGCCGCGCGGTACGCGCTGCGGCGCACTGACCAGGCCCTCCGGGCGGAGGCGACCCGGCTGCCCCGGGCCCGGCAGCCGGAGCATCCGGTGCTGATCATGAACCCGAGGTCCGGCGGAGGGAAGGTGGGGCGGTTCCAGCTGGTCGTCGAGTCCCGGAAGCGGGGGATCGAGCCCATCCTCCTGGGACCCGGTGACGACCTGCGCGAACTAGCCGAGGACGCGGTCCGCCGCGGCGCGGACGTGCTGGGCATGGCGGGCGGCGATGGCTCGCAGGCGCTGGTCGCCTCGGTCGCGGCCCAGGCCGACGTGGACTACGTGTGCGTTCCGGCCGGCACCCGCAACCACTTCGCCCTCGACCTGGGACTGGACCGGGCCGACGTGGTGGGGGCGCTCGATGCCTACGCGGACGCGCGGGAACGGCATATCGATCTGGCTGAGGTGAACGGCCGGACGTTCGTGAACAACGCCTCGCTCGGGCTGTACGCCCAGGTGGTCCAGTCCCCGGAGTACCGGGACGCAAAGCTGCGGACCGCCGCCGCCGTACTGCCGGGCCTGCTCGGCCCGGACGCCCGGCCGCTGGACCTCTGCTTCACCGGGCCGGACGGCGCGGAGCACCCCACCGCCCATCTCATCCTGGTCTCCAACAACCCCTACCAGCTGGTCCCGACGGGCGGGGGAGTGGGCACCCGGGAGCGGATCGACGGCGGCGTGCTGGGCGTGGTCACGGTGATGATCACCGACGCGGCCCAGGCCAGCCAGTTCTTCGCCCTCCAGGCCGCCGGCCAGGCCCGGAAGTTCAGCGGCTGGGCCGAGTGGGCCGCGCCAGAATTCGAGATCCGCTCGGCCGGCCCGGTTGCGGTCGGCGTGGACGGTGAGGCGCTGATCATGGAGCCCCCGCTGATCTTCACGTCCAGGCCGGCCGCGTTGCGGGTCCGGCTACCCCGCCGGACACTCCGGCGCTCGCCCGCGGCCCGGGCCGTTCATGTGCTCTCCCGGTCCACCCTGACCAGCCTGGCCCGGGTGGCGGCCGGGGTCACCCCGAGCTCAGCCGGGCCCGGATCGGCAGGTGATCGGAGCCGACCGGCTCCAGCACCTCCGTCTCCGAGGCGCTGACCGCCCCGCCGAGCAGCATGTGATCGAGCTGGACCAGCGGCCGCCCGGCCGGAAAGGACCGGCCGCGCACCACGGAACGGTAGCCCCCCGCGACGCGCGTGCCCAGGCGGGGCATGTTGAGGTCGCCGGCGACGACGGTCGGCAGCGAGCTTCCGGCCAGCCTGCGCACCAGCAGGGCGAGCTGGACCGGGCTGCTGTAGCGGTGCGTCAGGTGGGTATTCACTACCCGCAGCGCGGTCCCGCCCGGGGTGGCCAGTGTGAGGACCTGCGCCGCGCGGCTGATCCGGTCGCCAGGCGCCCGGCCGAGCTCGATCTCCTGGTACCCGATGACCGGGACCATGCTCAGCACGGCCAGCCCCCAGGAGCCGGCCCCCGGGTCTGCCCCGACGCCGAGCCGGGCCCGGGTGGTGTTGCGGGCCAGCCCCCGGTGCCGCACCTCGGCGCCCAGCGCGGCGGCCACGCTGGTCACGACGTCTGGCTCCGCCTCGGGCCGCCAGGCTTCCTGCAGGGTGATGACGTCCGCCTTGAGCTGATGGCAGACCCCGGCGACGTCGAAGGGCTCGCCGCGGCTGGTCAGGCCTCCATGCAGGTTCAGGCTCGCCAGGGTGATCGGGCTGGCCTGGCTCATTTCCGCCCCGGGTAGCGCATCGGTCACCGCTCCATCCTGCCTGCTCCGCGCCGCTGGCGAGTCCGGCCGGGAAAACGCGGGAGGCCACCGGGACCCGCCGCGCTGCCGCGGCGAGCCGGTGGCCTCCCGGTTGAGCTGCTACCAGTCAGGCATCCCGTGCTCAGACGTCGTAGTACATCGCGAACTCGTGTGGCGACGGGCGCAGCCGCACCGGGTCGAGCTCGTTGGTCCGCTTGTACTCGATCCAGGTCTCGATGAGATCCGGGGTGAACACGCCGCCCTCGAGCAGGTAGTCGTGGTCTTCCTCCAGCGTGTTGAGCACGGTCTCCAGCGAGCCAGGAACCTGCGGGATGGCGGCCGCCTCGTCCGGCGGCAGCTCGTACAGGTCCTTGTCCACCGGCTCGTGCGGCTCGATCTTGTTCTTGATGCCGTCGATGCCGGCCATCAGCATGGCGGAGAACGCCAGGTACGGGTTGGCCGACGGGTCAGGCACCCGGAACTCCAGGCGCTTGGCCTTGGGGTTCGAGCCGGTGATCGGGATACGCACGCAGGCCGACCGGTTGCGCTGGGAGTAGACCAGGTTGACCGGCGCCTCGTAGCCGGGCACCAGGCGGTGGTAGGAGTTCACCGTCGGGTTGGTGAACGCGAGCAGCGAGGGTGCGTGCTTGAGCAGGCCGCCCACGTAGTACCGGCCGGTGTCGGACAGGCCCGCGTAACCAACCTCGTCGTAGAAGAGCGGAGCGCCGTCCTTCCAGATGCTCTGGTGGCAGTGCATGCCGGAGCCGTTGTCACCGAAGATCGGCTTGGGCATGAACGTGGCGGTCTTGCCCGCCGCCCGGGCGACGCTCTTCACCACGTACTTGTAGAGCATCAGGTTGTCGGCCTGCTTGAGCAGCGGACCGAACAGGATGTCGATCTCGGCCTGGCCCGCGGTGCCGACCTCGTGGTGCTGCATCTCCACCGTGATGCCGACCTCGATCAGCTTGCGGACCATCTCCGACCGCAGGTCGGTGTAGTGGTCGACGGGCGGGACCGGGAAGTAGCCGCCCTTGTACGGGGGCTTCGAGCCGAGGTTCCCGCCTTCTTCCTCGCGCCCCGTGTTCCAGGCGCCCTCCACCGAGTCGATGTAGTAGTAGCCCGCGTTGGCCCCGGTGTCGTAGCGCACCGAGTCGAAGATGTAGAACTCGGCCTCCGGCCCGAAGAACGCGGTATCCCCGATCCCGGTGCCCGTCAGGTACGTCTCGGCCTTGCGGGCGATGTTCCGCGGGTCACGGGTGTACGGCTCGCCGGTCAGCGGGTCGTGCACGAAGAAGGTCAGGTTCAAGGTCGGGTGCTGGCGGAACGGGTCCATCACGGCGGTCGTCGGGTCGGGCATGAGGAGCATGTCCGACTCGTGGATCTGCTGGAACCCTCGGATCGAGGAGCCGTCGAACATGCGGCCCTCGGTGAAGACCTTGTCGTCGAACGTCTCCGTCGGGACCGTGAAGTGCTGGACGGTCCCCAGCAGGTCAGAAAATCTGACATCGACGAACTCGACCTTGGTATCGCCGATGAACTTCAGTACCTCGTCGGCGTTGTTGAACATCAACCCTCCCTGAACGGAGTTGGCACCGCGTTAGCTGGCACGTGTTGCCTCCCTGGCTGCCGCGGCTGAAGGCCGCGCAATGACGGCCACGCAGAAGCTGGCCGCTCGGGGGGTCTGCCTGCGGCAGGAACGTATGGGACATTAGCTCCCGGCGATTTCCCGGCCGTGTCTCTAGTGTTTCACACGTGTTACGCCTTACCCTCCGTGACGCCCATCCGCAGGCAGAACCGCCCGCGTGGCCGGCGATCGGGCTCGATGCCGACGCCAGGCCGGGGCGCGGGTACCGTGAGGGGGTGACGGAACGACGCTGGGCCGGGCTGCTGCCGACGCGGGACTCCGGGGGGCAGGCGAAGTACCCGGGAGAGAAATTCGGGCTTCCCCAGGACGGGCCCCGGTCGGTCGCGAGCATGGGGCGCCGCCTGCTCGCCCTCCTGATCGACTGGCTGGCGAGCACCGGCGTGGCGCTGGCGCTCTTCCACTCGGCGGGCTGGACCCTGGCCGTCTTCTCCGTGGAGGTCTGGCTGCTCACCGCGCTGACCGGGTTCACCCTGGGGAAGCGGATACTGGGCATCCGGGTGGCCCGGCTGGACGGCAGGCCGGTGGGGTTCGGGTGGGCTCTCGTCCGCACCATCCTGCTGATCACCGTGATCCCGCCGCTGGTCACCGACCGGGACCTGCGCGGGCTGCACGACCGGGCGGCCAACACGATCGTGATCCGCAGCTAGGAGGGCCTGAACAAAGGGTGATCTGGGGCGGCAAGAGCGCGACAAGGCCGTCTATGCGGCAGTAAGCCAGGCCCTTGCGGGCGGCGACGTGGTCGCTCTTCCGCCTATGGCCAGCCTGGCAGGCTGGAAGGGGCACCCGCAAGCGGGCCTGGGGTCTGCTGGCCTCCTGATCAGGCCAGTGCCCATGTTCCGTTCTGGCAGGCCAGGCCGCGGGTGATGAGGGTGCGCAGGTTGAGGGCGGCGGTGCGGTTCTTCAGCCAGGCGTTGTTGCGGGCGGTGCCGAGGTAGCGGAGTTTGAGGCGGCGCCCGCCGCGGGTGGCGACCTGGGAGATGACCCGTTCCACGTTGGGCCGGTATTTCTTGTAGTCCTCACGCAGGGCTGGCCGGGCGGCCCAGTCGTGGCGGGCGGCCCGCAGCAGCGCGTCGCGGGGGTGCAGGACCAGGGCCCGGCCGGTCTTGCTCGCGGTGCACCGGCCGCGCAGCGGGCAGCCGCGGCAGGCCGCGCCGAAGGTCACATTCCGGCGGCCGCTGATGGGCCGGGTGAGCCCGGCCGGGCAGGTCACGGTCCCGGCGGCCTCATCGACGGTGAAGTCATCGAGGGTGAACCCGCCCTCGACGGCAGGCTTGAGCAGCCGGGGCTTGATCACCGCGGTGTGCCCGGCCTCCTCCAGCGCCGCACGCAGATCGCCGGTGCCGTAGGCCGAGTCGCCGTAAACCCCGGCGGGTGAGTCCTCGGCGGCCAGCAGCCCCGCCGCGATGGCGGCGTCGCTGTTTTCTTCCCCCGCGGCCTGCGTGAGCTGCTCCCCGGTGATGATCCCGGTTTCCGGGCACGCGGCGAGGTGGGCGCGGTAGCCGTCGCGGCGGTTCTCCGGCGACTTGCGGGTATGCCGGGCCTCGGGGTCGTTCACCGAGATCACCCGGTCCTCAGCGACCTTCCGGGCGATCCTCCACCGGCCATCAGTCCCGTCGCTGCCCTCCGCGGGCTCCACGTCCTGCCCGGCGACCAGCGCCAGCAGGCCCAGCGCGGAGGCCGCCTGCTCGGCTGGCCCGCCGTCGTCCAGCACGGCGAGCAGCGCATGCGCGTCGTTCACCAGCGCTGAGACCAGCGCGTCCTTGGCCTGCGGGTCATCCCAGTCGATCTGCGGCTTGCCGGGAGAGCTGTAATCGTGGCCAGTGCACAGTTCCGCGATCTGCCCTGCCGCCCCGGGCACCACCCGGGCCACCCGGCGGATCGCGGCGATCAGCTGGGTGATCGTGTCCTGGGTCGCCACCGCATCCGCCAGGATCGTCGAATCCACCGCCCGGCGGCGCCGGCCCTTCAGCACCCCGGTCTGCGCGACCACCCTCGCGACCGCCTCATTGACCCGGTGCGGGCGATCCGAGCGCGCCAGCCGCCGCCGCCAGTACACCAGCGTGGAGGGATCAAACCCGCCATCATCCAGCGGGAACCCGCACGCCGCCTTCCACCGCAGATCACACCGGGCTGCCTCCGCCGCCTCGGCGTCGGAATAGTCATGCAGCACCTGCAGCACCAGCACCGACGCCATCACGCTCGCCGGGACCGACGGCCGGCCTTTCCGCGACGGGAACAAGTCCGCGAAATCCTCATCACCGAACAGCTCACCACGGTGCGCGGCCAGGAACGCGAACATGCTCCCCGCCGGCACCAGGTGCCCGACCAGCGCGCCAGCATCCAGCAACTGCCGGTCCATCCGCTCTCTGCCCTGCATAACCCCATCATCCCAGGAGATCGAACACACTGCCGGCAGACACGGCAATCCGGGGCTGCTTTATCAGGTCCTAGCGGATCTGCGGCTTGCGGAGGCGCGCTAGCGGGTCCGGGGCCGGGGCGGCCGGGGCATCCGCCCCGACTTCGGCATCGGCCCCTTCGGGGCCTGCAGGGACTGCGGCAGGGCCTTGAGCCGGTAGTTGAGCTCGGTCACCTCGGCGCCCTTCAGGTTGCGGGGCAGCCGCATGATCTTGCGCTGCAGCTTGCGGATCGGCACCTGGCCTTCTTCGTTGCCGACCTGGAAGTCATAGATGGGCGTCTCGTAGGCGACCCGGGAGATCCGCTTCTTCTCCGCCGCGAGCAGGCTGGGCAGCCGGTTCGGTGATCCCTCGCCGACCAGCACGACCCCGGGCTTGCCGACGGCCCGGTGCACCACATCCATGCTCCGGTTCGCCGACACGGCCGGGGTGACGGTCCAGCCGCCGCGCATGCTCTGCAGGATGGCCGCGGCCGCGCCGGGCTGGCCCTCCACCACCGAGTACTGCGCCGACTGGGCGTACCGGCCGAACATCAGCATCGCGGCAGCCAGGCCAGCCACCACCCCCAGCGGGATCAGCACGCCAGCCAGGCCGGTGAGCAGGCCGACGATCACGAAGACGGCGATGATCCCGACCGCGGTCAGCGCGATGATCGGGAGTGCCCTGGGGTTCTGTTCGCGGATGATCCCCGCGACCATGCGGATCTGCTTGATGCGGCCCGGGGGGACCCCACCCGCGCCGTCTTTCCGGTTCGCCGTGCTGTTCGCCATGGAGGGCAGGATACGAGTCAGCGGGCCTGGTGGGAAACTGCGGCATCCGGCTGGACCCGGCGGGCCATCGCGTCCCGGTACAGGCGGCCCGCCCGGTACGACGACCGGACCAGGGGCCCGGACATGACGCCGGAGAATCCCAGCTCCCTGGCCTCGGCGCCCAGCCGCTCGAATTCCTCCGGCGGCACCCACCGCTCCACCGGATGATGCAGCGGTGATGGCCGCAGGTACTGGGTGATCGTTAGCAATTCACAGCCGGCCGCGCGCAGGTCCGCCATGGCCTGGGTGATCTCGTGGCGTTCCTCGCCGAGGCCGAGGATCAGGTTGGACTTGGTGACCAGCCCGGCTTCCCGGGCCAGCGTGATGACCTGCAGCGACCGCTCGTAACGGAAGCCGGGCCTGATCCGCTTGAAGATCCTCGGCACGGTCTCGATGTTGTGCGCCAGCACTTCCGGCCGGGCCCCGAACACCTCGGCCAGCCGGTCACCGGCCGCGTTGAAGTCGGGGATCAGCAGTTCGACCCCGCAGCCGGGCACCGTGTCGTGGATCTCGCGGGCGGTCTGCGCGTACAGCCACGCGCCGCCGTCTGCCAGGTCGTCCCGGGCCACCCCGGTCACGGTGGCGTAGCGCAGCCCCATGGTGGCGACCGACTCCGCGACCCGGCGCGGCTCGTCGGTGTCCAGCGGCTGCGGCTTGCCCGTCGCGATCTGGCAGAAGTCGCAGCGCCTGGTGCACTGGTCACCACCGATGAGGAAGGTGGCCTCGCGGTCTTCCCAGCATTCGAAGATGTTCGGGCAGCCGGCCTCCTCACACACAGTGTGCAGGCCTTCCCGGCTGACCAGGCTCTTCAGCGCCGTGTATTCCGGCCCGGTCCGCAGCCGGGTCTTGATCCACGGCGGCTTTCTCTCGATGGGGGTCTGGCTGTTGCGTGCTTCCAGGCGGAGCAGCCTGCGTCCCTCGGGTGCGAGTACCACCCTCTCAGGGTACGTCCCGGGCCGGGGCGTCCGTGCGCCGCAGGCGCGCATACCGGGCCCAGCCCAGCGCGCCGGCGACGATTCCGCCGGTGCCCGCGATGACCAGGACCACGCGCGGGTTGAGCGGGGCGAGCAGGCCGCCGGCCGCGGCCATGCCCACCGACGCCGCGCCGAATAGCACCCCGGAATAGAGAGCGAAAACCCGCCCCGAGATGGCCCCGGGAACGCGGTGGTTCAGGAAACTGCGGGTCGCCACGACCTCGACGCCGTTGGCCAGGCCGCCGATCCCGTAGCAGGCCGCGGCCTGCCAGAGTGTGACGGCACCGCCGGCCAGCGCGACCCCGGTGCCCGCGATGACCGTGCCGGCCAGGGTGGCCACGGCCAGGCGGCGGCGGCGCACGAAGCCGCCCAGCAGCGTGCCGCCGAGCATGCCCGCGGTCCAGGCGGCGACCAGCACCGAGTAGCCGGAGGCGCCCGCCCTGAGCACTCCCTCAGCGAAGGCCACCTCGGCCACGCTGGCCATGTTGCCGAAAGCCACCATCACTGCGACCACGAGCACCAGCAGCCCGGCCTCACGGTCGGCGCGCAGGAAACGCAGCCCAGCGCTGAGCTGCCGGCCAACCGACTCGCCCCGGGTGTCCGCGGGCGCCGTCGCGCCGGCCAGGCCTGCGGGCCCGGCGGCCAGCGGGAGGAGGCGCAGGCCGATCGCGCCCAGGCCGTACACCACGGCGACCGCCCCCAGCGCCAGGCCGGTGCCGCCGGCCGCGGTGAGCACCCCGGCCAGCAGCGGGCCGACGGTGAACCCGCCCCAGGTCGCGGCCTGCAGGTACCCGTTGGCCCGGGTCACCCCAGCCCGGCCGGCCAGTTGCGGGACGATGGTGCTCAGGCCCGGCTGCAGCACGGCCGCGCACACGCCGAAGCCGAGGGACAGCCAAAGGATGGCCCCGGTGCCGGTGAGCCGGGTCAGCAGCAGGGCCACCGCGGTCTCCGCGGCGGCCGCCGCGACCAGGACGGGCCGGGGGGACAGGCGGTCGAGCAGCATGCCCGCCACCGGCGCCAGGGCCGTGATCGGCACCGTCACCGCGAGAAAGACCGCGGCCACCGCCCACGAGGCGTGCGAGGTCTGGTACACCCGGCTGGCCAGGGCGACCATGGCCAGTCCGTCCCCGGCTGAGATCAGGACCTGCAAGACGATCGCGAGGCTCAGCGCGTGGCGTGGGGAGGCTCGGTCCGGCTGGCCCGGCGTTCCTGTCTCCGCCCGGCCAGGCTCCGCCAGACCGTGCCCAGCCGGATGGTGCCCAGCCGGACCAGGCCCGGCCAGGCCAGACCCGTCCGCGGGCGGCGTGGTCAGCTCAGCAGAGGACGCGGTCGCGTCAGCGACCTGCGGGAGGGACACGGAAGACTCCTAGGACGAGGGCTGGCTACGGCTCGGGGCGCTGATAGCGGGGGCCGCTGGTCCTAGTACACGCCGTCAATCGTATCAGGACGTCCCCGGTGGCCTGGATATTTAACGCGGCGGCCAGGCTGGCCGGAGCGGGGCGAGGGCCCGGCTCCTGGCTATTCGATGTGACGAGAGGTGCCCTCGTCGGGGACCATGGACGCATGCCAACGCAGTTCGATCCCCCGTCGGGGACACGTGACTTTCTGGCCGCGGAGGTCGAGGCGCGCGAGCGCGCCTTCGCGGTGATCCGCTCGGTGTTCTCACGGTACGGCTTCGAGCCGCTGCAGACACCGGCCTTCGAGCGCCTCGACGTGCTGCTGGGCAAGTACGGGGAAGAGGGCGACAAGCTCATTTTCAAGATCCTCCGCCGTGGGGAGCACGAGGCCTCCGGTGAGGCGGACCTGGCGTTGCGCTACGACATGACGGTGCCGCTGGCCAGGGTGGCCTCCGCGTACGGAAGCCAGCTGCCCACGCCGTACAAGCGTTACGCGATGGGCCCGGTGTGGCGGGCGGACCGGCCTGGGCGGGGCCGCTTCCGCGAGTTCGTGCAGTGCGACCTGGACACTCTGGGCACGACGTCGGTGCTGGCCGACGCGGAAGTGATTTGCGCGGTGCACGACACGCTGGCCGAGCTGGGCGTCCCGGACTTCCGGTTCCTGCTCAACTCGCGGCACGTGCTGGCCGGCCTGCTGGAGGCCTTCGGCGTGCCTGGCGAACTCGGCCCGGGCGTGCTGATCACCCTGGACAAGCTGGACAAGATGTCAGCCGCGGACGTGGCCGCCGAGCTGACCGGGCGGGGTCTCACCGCCGGCGCCGCCGCGGATCTGGTCGCCGCGATGACCGCCCCGGATGCGGAGGAACGGATCCGGGCCGCGCTCAAGCCCAGCGACGAGGGCTCGGCCGGGCTGGACGAGGTGGACGAGGTGCTGTCCCTGGTCACGGCGCAGATCCCGGGCGAGCGCATCGCGTTCACCCCGCGCCTGGTCCGCGGCCTGAGCTACTACACCGGCCCGATCTGGGAGGTCGTGGCGGACGGGGTGCCCGGGTCCATTTCCTCGGGCGGCCGCTACGACCACCTGATCGAAGAGCTGGGCGGCCCGGACGTGCCGGGCACCGGCGGCTCGCTGGGTATCGAGCGGATCCTCCTGCTGCTGCCGGACGGCGGCCCAGCGGGGCGCGCGGGGCGGCTGGATGTGGCCGTGACCGTCCTGGGCCGGGAGTTCGAGACCCGGAGCTTCTCGCTGGCCGCGGCGGCGCGCCAGGCCGGGCTGCGGGCCAGCGTCTACATGGGCTCGTCGGGGAAGCTGGGCCGCCAGCTCAAGTGGGCCAGCGACCAGGGCGCCCGCTGGACGCTCATCTACGGCCGTCACGAGGAAGAAGCCGCCGCGGTCACCGTGCGGGACATGGACAGTGGCGAGCAGGCCGCGGTGCCGGTGGCAGAGCTGACGGGATACCTGGCCCAGCAGGCCGCCGCGGCGCGCTAAACCGGCGCGGGGCTCATCGCCGCACGCCGCCAGTGCGCCGCGCCGAGGACCCCGGCGAGGTGGCGTTCCACCGCGCCGAGCATGTCCGCGACTCCCACCGGCTGCCCGAGCTCGGCCGACAGGCTGGTCACCCCGGCATCCCGGATGCCGCACGGCACGAAGCGGCTGAACCAGTCCAGGTCGCAGTCGCAGTTCAGGGCGAAGCCGTGCATGGTCACGCCGCGCGATACCCGGATCCCGATCGCGGCGATCTTGCGCTCCGGCTGGCCGGGCACCCACACGCCGCTGCGTCCCTCGACCCGGGTGGTGCTGACCCCCGCGTCCGCGCAGGCCCGCATCAGCGCTTCCTCGATGGCCCGCACGTAAGCGATCACATCGACCGGCTCGCCGAGCCGGATGATCGGGTACCCGACGAGCTGGCCGGGGCCGTGCCAGGTGATCTTGCCGCCCCGGTCCACCTCTACGACGGGCGCCCCTGCGTCGCCCACTGGGCGGTCGAGCGGGCTGGTCCGCTTCCCGGCCGTGAACACCGGCTCGTGCTGCAGCAGGAGGCACGTATCCGGGAGCTCGCCGTTGACCCGCTGCCGGTGAATCTGGCGCTGCAATTCCCATCCGCGCAGGTAGGGAATGGGCTGCTCGCCGAGGCCGAGATGCACATAGACCAGCTCGTCTGTCACGCAGCCCACGATATCCGCGGGCCCAGGCGTCAGCCACCAGCCAACCTCCGGCCATCTCCCAGCAAAAAGCACAGGCCCAAGCGTGGGAAGCAATGCGGCCTGCGGGGTAGTTAGCGCTCAGGGAGGTACCTCGCGTGATAAATGTGGACGAGCTCCGCCGGATGAGCCCGGACGAGCGGGCTGAACTAGCCTGTGCCCTCGTCGCCCTGGAGGCCTCGCCTGACGCGGGCGCTGCCATCGGCGGTGGCCAGCCCGGCCCCTTTGCAGAGTCGGAACTGCCCGGAAACCCGCGCACCCGGATCTTCACGCTTATCGCCGTCATCGGCTGCGGCCTGGCGCTGGCCGCCTGGATCGGGGTGCTCACGGTCACGCTGCCCCGGTACTACCGCTCGGGCGGCTGGCGGGGGGCGTGGGTGGGGTTCGACCTCGGCCTGCTCATCACGTTCGCGATCACCGCGTGGGCCGGCTGGCGGCACCGCCAGCTGGTCATCGTCTGCCTGGTGGTGCTCGCCACCCTGCTGTGCTGTGACGCCTGGTTCGACGTGACCCTGGATCTGCGCACGAGCGATTTCCTGGTCAGCGTGCTGATGGCGCTGTGTGTCGAGCTGCCGCTGGCCGCGCTGGCCGTTCTCGGCGCCCGCCGCCTCATGCGGCTGAACATCCGCACGGCCGGCCCCCTGGCGGGCCGGTCAGGACGGGTGCCGCCGCTATGGAAAATCCCGCTGTACGGGATGGAATCCCGCGGCTTCCGCACCCTGATCCCGGCGGCGCCGTGCCCGCCGCAGGAGCCAGCGGTACCGGATGACCTGATGCCGGCGGAAGAGCCCAGCCGGACCGGAGCCGGCGTGGACTGACGTCTCCAGCTCCGGACGCCCGGTCTTCTGCTTACCGCGAAGTTTCCTGGCCGTGCGTAGGCATCGCGCCGGATGATACGGGAATGGCGCACTGGCATTCCTACGACGGCGCGAGGCTGGCCTTCCACCGGACCGGGTCCGGCCCCCCGCTGGTCTGCCTGCCGGGCGGCCCCGGCCGGGGTCCCGGCTACCTGGGCGACCTCGGCGGGCTGGGACGTTCCCGTGAGCTGATCCTGCCCGACACCCGGGGGACCGGGGACAGTGAGGTCCCCGCGGATCCGGCCGCCTACCGCTGCGACCGCATCGCCCAGGACGTGGAAGCGCTCCGGGCCGAGCTGGGCCTGGACCAGATGGACCTGCTGGGCCATTCCGCGGGCGGGAACGTGGCTTTGCTGTACGCGGCCGCGTACCCAGAACGGATCGGGCGCCTGGTCCTGCTCACTCCCAGCGTGCGCGCGCTCGGGCTGTCGTTCACCGACGAGGACCAGCAGGCCGCCATGCGGCGGCGGGCTGCGGAGCCCTGGTTCGAGCCGGCCTGGGCCGCCGCGCAGGCCGCCGACGGCGGGGACGACTCAGCGGAGACGACGCTCGGCTGGCAGCCCTTCCTCTACGGCCGCTGGGACGACGCCGCCCGGGTGCACGCCGCGGCCGGCCTGGCCGAGCAGGCCACCGAGGTGCGGGCCGGCTTCTACGCGGAGGGGGCGTTGGACCCGCCCGCGACCCGGGCCGCGCTGGCCGGCCTGACGGCCCCCGTGCTGGTGTACGCGGGCGAACTGGACGCCGTTGCCCCGCCCGGGCTGCTGGCCGGAGTGGCCGGGGCCGCCGGGCTCTTCCCCGGATGGGAACTCACGGTGCAGCCGGGCGCTGGTCACTTCCCTTGGCTGGATGATCCGGCCTGGTTCACCGCCACGCTCACGGCGTTCCTGGCCGGGGCGGCCCGCAGTTCCGGCTGAGCCGGCGGGTCGGGCTAGGCGGCTGAGCCCGCGGGTCCGGCTAGGCGGCCGAGCCAGCGGGGTGCAGTTCAGCGGCGAGCGCACCGGCCAGGTCCGGGTAGGTGAACCCGAATCCGGCCTCGCTCAGCACCCGGGGCAGCACCCGGGCGCTGGTCATCAGGTCGCTGGTCACGCCGCCCAGGGCCACCGACAAGACCGGGGACGGGATGCTCAGCAACGCCGGGCGGTGCAGCGCGCCCGCCAGCGCTGTGGTGAAGTCCGCGTTGGTCACCGGGTTCGGCGCGGTGAGGTTCACCGGGCCGGATATCTCCTGGTGATCCACGAGGAATCGCGCCGCCCGGATCCAGTCGTCCAGGCTCACCCAGCTCATGTACTGGGTGCCCGGGCCGAGCTTCGCGCCTAGGCCGAGCCGGAACGGGGGCAGCATCCTGGCCAGCACCCCGCCGTGGCGGGAGATCACGAGCCCGGTGCGCACGGTGGCCACCCGGATTCCCGCCTGCCGGGCCGGGTCGGCGGCGGCTTCCCAATCCCGCACCACACCGGCCAGGAACCCGCTGCCCGCCGGGGCTGACTCGTCCACTTCCCGGCCGCCAGTGTCGCCGTACCAGCCGACGGCGGAGCCCGACAGCAGGACCGCGGGTGGCTGATCCATGGCCGCCAGGAACTCGCTGAGTACCCCCGTGCCCTGCACCCGGCTGGATCGGATCTCCGCTTTGTACGACTCGGTCCAGCGGTGGTCGGCGACCCCCGCGCCGGCCAGGTGCACCACCGCGTCCGTGCCGTCCAGGGCCCCATGGTCCAGGCCGCCCAGCGGGCTCAGCGGATCCCAGGCGATCTCAGTGGCGGACGCGGGCGTCCGGCGCACCAGCGTGACCACACGGTCCCCGCCCGCCCGCAGCGAGGCGGTCAGGGCGCTGCCGATGAGCCCAGAGGCCCCCGTCACCGCGACTTTCATAGCTGCCCCCGTCTCCTAGCCCGCGGCCCGTCTAGGCCCTCGCTAGAGTCTTCGTTGGCGGCGAGACTCGCGGACGCCCCTGGTCGGGTTAGTAGTGGCCGGTGACGACCTAGCCGCTGACGACCTAGCCGCTGACGACCTAGCCGCTGACGACCTGCCCGGTACCTACAGGCCCAGTTCCGCCTCGAAGGCCCCTTCCTCCAGGCGGGCCTTCACGGTGCCGAGGAAACGCGCCGCGTCGGCCCCGTCCACCAGCCGGTGGTCATAACTGAGGGCCAGGTACACCATGGACCGGACTGCGATCACCTCGCCCAGCGCCGGGTCCTGGACCACCACCGGGCGGCGCACAACCGTGCCGGTGCCGAGGATGCCGACCTGGGGCTGGTTGATGATGGGCGTGTCGAACAGCGCGCCGCGGCTGCCCGTGTTGGTCAGCGTGAACGTGCCTCCAGCCAGGTCATCCGGGCTCACCTGGCCGCCCCGGGTCCGGGACGCCAGGTCCGCGATCTTGCGGGCCAGGCCACCCACGTTCAGGTCGCCGGCGTTGCGGATGACGGGCACCATCAGTCCCCGCTCGGTATCCACCGCGATGCCCAGGTGCTCGGCGTCGTGGTAGGTGACCTCGTTCCCGTCCGGCTCGATGCTGGCGTTCAGCCGCGGATGCACCTTCAGCGCCTCGACGGCGGCCAGCGCAAAGAACGGCAGGAAGGTGAGCTTGACTCCCTCACGGGCCTCGAAATCGGCCTTAGCGCGCTCCCGCAGCCGGGCGATCGCCGTCACGTCAACCTCGACCACGGTGGTCAGCTGGGCTGATGTCTGCAGGGACTCGACCATACGGCGGGCGATCAGCTGCCGCGCCCGGGACATCCGCTCGGTCGTACCGCGCAGATGGGACGGCTCGATGGCCGGCCGCTGGGGGCCCTGGGCCGCTCCCGCCGGTGCCTGGCCGGCCGGAGCCTGGGCTGCGGCCGCCTGGCCGTCGGCGGCAGACTGCTGCGCCGCCGCGATGGCCTCGCGCCGGACCCGGGCGGCATCGATCACGTCCTGCTTGCGGATCCGCCCGCCCACCCCGGTTCCGGCGACGGTAGCCAGGTCCACGCCGTGCTCGGCGGCCAGCTTGCGGACCAGTGGCGTGACGTAGGGGCCGTCCGCGGTGCCGAGCGGGGAGGCCGGCCGCGCCGGGCCGTTAGAGCCAGGCTGCGGCGGAGCCGGCGGCGTGGGAGCCTGCGGGACAGGAGCCTGTGGCACCGCGGCGGCGGCTGGTGCTGGAGCGGACTGGGCCGGTGCGGGTGGCGGGGCGGCCGCGGGAGCCGGGGGAGCCGGGGGAGTGGCGGGCGGCTGGGACCGCTGCCAGATGTCACTTACGGGCGCTGCGCCGGCCGCGGCCTGCTCCTGCGGGGCGCCGCCCGGCTGGCCCTGGTCCGCCGACGGTGCGGGAGGCGGCTCCTCGACACTCCCGGGGTCCGCCGCGCCCGGCGACCCGTAGCCGACGGCCTCGTAGGCGGCCGGCCGCTGGTACACGGCGGTCTGCTGGTCCTCACCAGCCTGATACCCGCCCGCCGCGGGGTACGGATACCCCGCCTCGGCCGCGGGCTGGAGCTCGGGCTCCTGGCCACCTGAGGAGTACTCGTCCGCCTGGCTCTCAGCAGGAGCGGCGGGAGCAGCCGGCTCGGCCTGGGCCTGCGTCTCAGCGCCGCCGTCACCCGCGGCCGGAGCCTCGGCACCGTTCTCGTCGATAACCGCGAGTTCGGCGCCGACCGCCACGGTCTCGTCCTCGGCGACGGTGATCCCGCGCAGGATCCCGGCCACCGGCGACGGAATCTCGGTGTCAACCTTGTCTGTGGAGACCTCGAGCAGCGGCTCGTCCGCCTCCACACGCTCGCCCTCCTTCTTGAGCCAGCGCGTGACGGTGCCCTCTGTCACGCTCTCACCGAGCTGGGGCATGGATACGGAGACCGACATGGCTTCCCGTGACTCCTTCGCTGTTCGACACTCACAGTTGCTGCTGTGCTGGGGGTGCGTGGCCCGGGCCGGGCTACGCGTGCATATGCAATGGCTTCCCGGCGAGTGCAAGGTGCGCCTCGCCGATCAGCTCCGACTGGGTGGGGTGCGGGTGGATGAGCTGAGCCACGTCATACGGCAACGCCTCCCAGTTGTAGATCAGCTGGCCCTCGGCGATCAGCTCGCCAACCCGGGCGCCGACCAGGTGAATGCCCAGCACCGGGCCGGGCGTGCCGTCCGGCCCGCCGCCGGCCGCCGCGATCAGCTTCGCCGCGCCCTGGGTCTGCAGGATGACGCTCTTGCCGTTGCCGCCGATCGGGTAGGTGAGCTCGGTGACCTCGATGCCGCGCTCCGCCGCCATCTTCGACGTGATGCCCACGGACGCGACCTCCGGGTCGCTGTAAGTGACCCGGGGCACGCCGTCATAGTCGATCGGCGTCACCGTCAGGCCGGCCAGCCGCTCGGCGACCAGGATGCCCTCGGCGAACCCGACGTGAGCCAGCTGCGGGCCGGGGATCAGGTCACCGACCGCGGAGATCGTGGGCACGCTGGTGCGGCAGTATTCGTCGACCCTCACGTAGCCGTGGTCTACCGCCACGCCTGCCGCCTCGTACCCCAGGCCCGCCGACACGGGCCCGCGGCCCACCGCGACGAGGAGCAGGTCAGCGTCCAGGGTCTTGCCCCCGGCCAGGCTGACCGTCACGCCGCTGCCGTTGTCCTTGACCCCCTCGAAGGGGGTACCGAGTTCGTAGCCGATGCCACGGCGGCGGAACGCCCGTTCCAGCAGCTTGGAGCTGGCCTCATCTTCCAGCGGCACGAGGTGCGGCAGCATCTCGACGATGGTGACCTCAGCGCCGAACGAGCGCCAGACGCTGGCAAACTCCACCCCGATGACCCCGCCGCCGAGGATGACGGCCGACCGCGGCACCCGGTCCAGCCGCAGCGCGTGATCACTGTTGATGACCCGCTCGCCGTCGATCTCCAGCCCGGGCAGGCTCTTCGCCTCCGACCCGGTGGCCAGCACGACGTGGGCCCCCTCGTAGACCGTGTCACCCACCCGGACCTGGGTCGGCGAGACCAGCGTGCCGTCGCCGTAGACGATCTCGATCTTCCGGCTGGCCAGCGTGCTCTGCAGGCCTTTCCAGAGCCGGTCGACGACCTTGTCCTTGTAGGCGTTCACGCCGGGCATGTCGATCCCCTCGAAAGTGGACCGAACCCCGAATGTCTCGCCCTCCCGGGCCTGGTCAGCGACTTCCGCGGCGTGCAGCAGCGCCTTGGTGGGAATGCAGCCCCGATGCAGGCAGGTCCCCCCGACCTTGTCCTTCTCGATGAGCGCTACGCGCTTGCCGAGTTCGGCCGCGCGCAGCGCGCAGGCGTACCCGCCGCTGCCGCCACCCAGGATGACGATGTCGTAGGAACCGTTACTGTCCGCCACTGATGTGCTCCTTGCTCCGATCAGTCTCTCGTCCCCGACCGTCATTAACACCCGGTCCCGGCTAGAGCCTTCCCTCCGCGGCGTCCACCGCGATCTGCACGAGCGCCCTAGTCGCCGCGCCCGTCCCGCCCTTGGGGGTATACCCGTGTGGCGGTCCGTCATTGAACGACGGGCCCGCGATGTCGAGGTGAGCCCAGCGCACTCCCTCGGGCACGAACTCCCGCAGGAACAGCCCGGCGACCAGCATCCCGCCGTTGCGATCTGGGGCCACGTTGGCCAGGTCGGCCACGCCCGAGTCCAGGCCCTTGCGCAGCTCGGCGGGCAGCGGCATGGGCCACATGGCCTCGCCGGCCCGGTCTGCCGCGGCCACCACCGCCTCGCGCAGTGCGTCGTCGTTGGCCATCACGGCGGAGACCCGCGTGCCGAGCGCCACCACCTGGGCCCCGGTCAGCGTGGCCACATCCACCACCACGTCGGGGGCGTCCTCGGCCGAGCGGGCCAGCGCGTCAGCCAGCACGAGCCGGCCCTCGGCGTCGGTGTTGAGCACCTCGACGGTCTTGCCGCCGTAGATGGTGAGCACGTCGGAGGGGCGCTGGGCGCTCCCGCTCGGCATGTTCTCCGCGATCGCCAGGTAACCGATGACCCGGACGGCCGGGGCCAGGACGGCGATGGCCTGCATCGCGCCGATGATGGCGGCCGCGCCGCCCATGTCCGACTTCATGGTCTCCATAGACTTCGGCGGCTTCAGCGAGAGCCCGCCCGAGTCGAACGTGATGCCCTTGCCGACGAACACCACAGTCTTGTCCGCCCGCGGCGGTGCGTACTCCAGCCGCACCAGCCGTGGCGGGTTCACCGATCCCTGGCCGACACCCACGATGCCGCCGTAGCCGTTCTCCTGGAGCGCCTTCTCGTCCAGCACCTCGGCTTGCAGCCCGGACGCGGCGGCCACCCGCTCGGCCTCATCGGCCAGGGTGGCGGGGAACAGGTCCGAGGGGGCGGTGTTAACCAGGTCGCGGGCGAGTGACACGGCGGCGCCGATGGCCTCGGCGCGCCGGCGGATGCCGTCCGTCCCGCCCGCCGGGGCAGACCCCGCCGAGGCGGACCCCCCAGGGGCAGGCTCCGCCGGGGCCAGCTCCGCCGGGATCAGCACAATGATCGCGACGCGGCGCCCGGCCTGCTGCCGGTACCGGGTGAACGCGTAGCCGCCCAGCAGCGCGCCGACCGCGACCGCCTCAGCCGCGTCCGCGTCGGCGACGGGCAGGGCGAGCGCGATCCTGAGGTCGTCCCGGCCGCCGTCGGCTCCCACGCCGTTGGGCCCGGCACCGTTGGCCCCCGCGTGACTGGCTCCGGTCCGGCTGGCCGCGGTCAGCGTCCTTACCGCGGCGCCGGCCGCGCGGCGCAGCGTCTCGGGGTCGAACGAGCCACCCGCCACCGAGACCACGCCTGCGGCGCTGGCCGACTCCGCGCCTAGGGCGCGAGCCGGGCCCAGTCCGACGGCCGCGATCACCGGTGCGGTGATCGATGCGCTGGCCGGCAGCCGGGTGACTTCCTCGGCCTGGCCGGTGACGCCCAGGATGGCCAGGGTGGTAGCCAGGTCGCCACCCAGGCCGCCATTGAGGGCCTCGTCAAGATCAGCGGCGCCCGGCGCCAGGAGGGGCCCATCCGGGCCCTTGATCACTCCGATGACAACGGCGTCCGCGTCGATTGAGCGGGGCGCGCTGGTACTGATGCTGAGCGTCGTGGTCACGGCTCTGATGCTAGTCCCTGCCCGGGCGCGACGATCACGCGTCAGGCATGGACTGATCCAAGGTGAGACACGATGCGAGCCGAGACGGCGGGGGCGGACGCGGCCGGCCGGTCCGCCTCGCAGGGCCGACGCTGACCCGGTGGCAACCATGCGGGTTCAGGCGCACCCCGACGTGCTCTCCCCGCTCCGCCCTGGCGTCAGGGAACACGCTGGTCAGGCGGCCGTGCCCGGAGATCTCGATGGCATGCTCGTAGCCGCGGCCGCGGAAGGCGACGTCGGCAACGGTGCCCGCGATGTCGTGCTCATCGGCGTGGCTGGCGCACAGCCCGACCCCGGTCGGCCAGGCCATCAGCAGCGCGGCCACCTCACCGACGGGCAGGCTCGCCCCTGGGCGCGGAACGGCCGCGCCTGGGCCGGCCCGGCCAGTGGTCATGAAGAGCTTGTTAGACCGGAGATGTGCTACAAGAGCGGCAGACTGCACGAGCCGTTCGTACCCGGAATGTACAGCTGAAGGCCTGAACGTTGAGCGTGCAGTACATGACAGATCTAACGGCTGTCACATCTAAGATCTGACAGAAGTTAGACTTATCGCTGGGCCGGGGATGGGGATGGAGTCTGCGGGTATCGCAGGAAGGCGGCGGGTGGGCCGTCGGCCAGGATACGTGTCGGCCGCCGGGATGTGCGTCGGCAGGGAGGTGGACAATGGCCAGCAGGAACCGCCTGTGGCGGTCAGTGGCCGTCTTCTTCTTCCGCGTAGACCCGCGCCGCGTAATCATCCAGCGACTGCTGGCAGGTCTCGAGGGCCTTTTCCGTGTCGGGGCGGCCGGTCGCACCGAACGCGTCTCGCGCGCGGACCCGGGCGAACCAGGTCCGCAGCTTGACCAGATCGACCTCGTTCTCCTCAAGTTCGGCGTAGGTGAAGTGGTTGGCTGCGTACTCCTTCTTCACCTGCTCCAGGAAATCCTCGCAGCGGTCGATGATCTCCTCGTATTCGTCGTTGCGCGCGGCCTGGAACGCCGCCCGAACCTCCTGCTCGCCCGCCAGGACGCGGCAGGACAGCAGCGCCGCCGTGCCCGCCATGTCGAGGATCTGGCTGCGCAGCTTGCGCATCGCCCGCTCGTTGCCCACGCTGGCGGGCAGTGCGGCGGCGGAATTTTGCAGGTAAATGGCCCCGAGGCTCTTGAGCCTGCGCCATACCGCCGACCGGAGGCGGCTGGGCTCGGACGGTACCCGGTAGATGAGGACCAGCCAGCCCTCATCCGGCGCGCGGTTGGCGTCAGCCATGTCGTCATTCTCGCAGAGGTCAGCGCGCACCCGGCGCTGATCAACCCCGCGGTTAACACCGTGCCGTCTAGCGCGGCGCCAGTTACCGCTGCGCCAGTCAACTCTGTGCCGTTTAACGCGGTGCCGTCCCCGACGGCGACACTGGAGGTTCCGTGAATGCCGCCGCCCTCGTCCTGACCGTCTTCGTGGCCTGCGCCGTCGAGGCGGTCGAGGCGCTGACCATCGTGCTCGCCGCCGGGCTGACCCGGGACTGGCGCTCGACCTTCCAGGGCATGGCCATGGCCCTGGTCGTGCTGGCGGCCGTGGTTGCCGCGGTGGGACCCGCCCTGACCTTGTTCCCTCTGGGGGTGCTCCGCCTGGTGGTGGGGGCCCTGCTCGCGATCTTCGGGCTGATGTGGGTGCGCAAGGCCATCTTGCGGGCCTCGGGTTACAAGGGCCTGCACGACGAGGCAGGCATCTACGAGCGCCAGGTCGCCGCCGCCCGCGAGGCCAGGACCGAGCGCCGCTTCGGTGTCCGCGACTGGTACGCGTTCACCCTGTCCTTCAAGGGAGTGCTGCTCGAAGGGCTGGAGGTCGTGTTCATCGTGATCACCTTCGGCGACAACCAGGGGAATGTGGGCCTCGCCGCGCTGGGGGCCGCGGCGGCGGTGCTGGTCATCGCGGGTATCGGCGTGGCCGCCCGGGCGCCGCTGGCCCGGGTCCCGGAGAACACGATGAAGTTCGTGGTCGGCATCATGCTGACCTCGTTTGGGACGTTCTGGGGGGCCGAGGGAGCCGGCGTCCACTGGCCGGGGAATGATGCCTTCCTGCTGGTGCTCATCCCGGTCTACGCCCTGGTCTGCGTGGGCTACACGGTCCTGCTGCGCCGGGCCCGGGCCGCCGCGCCGGTCCCGGACCCCGGCCCCCAGCCCGCCACGCTGACCCCCGGCACCCCTGCCCCTGATGCGCGCGCGACCGGCACCCTCACCACTGGCACCCTCACCACTGACACCTTCACCACGGGGGAGATGCCGCGATGACCCGCTGGCTCCGCTGGCTCCGCTCGTTCGGCGCGTTCTGGTACGACTTCGTCATCGGCGACGACTGGCGCGGCGCCGCCGTCGTGGTTCTCGCCCTGGCCCTCACCGCTCTGCTGGTGCACGGGGCCGGCCTGAACGCCTGGTGGCTGCTGCCGGCCGCCACGATCGCCGCGCTGGGCTGGTCCCTGCGCCGCGCCATCAGGTCCTGACCGGGCGCCTCCCGGTCAGCCGCCCGGAGTAGGCCGAACGTTATCCGGTAATCACACCGCCCCTTGCAGACGAAAGTGCTGGTCTCGTCATCATCGGCGTACGAGTAGGCGTACGGCACGGCCTTCTTGAACACCGCGGCGTAGTCCACTGGCCACCGGGCCGGGTTGCATGCCGAGCGCGAGGCCCAGGCGCCGCGGCAGCAGTACTGGTCGGTGCCGAACCGTGCGCACGCGGATTCGCACCCGACGACCGCGCCGGCCGACTTCACCCGCAGCACGCTGGGGCAGTTCACCGGCGTGGTGCAGCCTGCCGCCACGCAGCCCTTCCGGTTGACCCGCTGTGTCTGGCTTGTCGATCGGCCAGAACTCATCGCAAGGGCTCCACAGCTCCGCAGCTACAGCCTGAGCGTCCTCCAGGGTTCGCGGCGGGCGCCGGGCCAGCAGCCGAATATGAGCGAAACCGACCTCGGCCAGCACCGCGTCGAACCGCTCCTCCCACGGGCGCAGCGCCATCGACAGCAGTTCGGGGGTGCCGTAGCGGTTCACGGTGCCGTCGTATCCCACCAGGGCCAGCACGTCGCTGGCCGGGACGCAGGGACCACGCCGATCCGGGCCGGCCCAGCCAGCCCAGCGCCCGGGCCAGCTCGGCCTCGGTCAGCGCCTGATCCTCGCCGCCCAGCTGGCCCCGTAAGCACCGCGACCACACCCCGACGGAGGATAAAGACGGAGAAGACCAGGTTCCGGTGAAGGAGGGAAGGACCGGCAGCACTTCTTATCAAGGAGGCGGAACCTTTCGCGACCCCCAGGTAGTCCTTGCAGGCGATCCACGCCCGAACCCACCGGAGGCGCATTGAACGCCGAGGCGAACGATTTCGCGCAGTTCGTCGAGGCGCGCGAGCAGGCGCTCCGCCGGACGGCGTGGCTGCTGACCGGTGACTGGGGCCTGGCCGAGGACCTGGTGCAGACGGCCCTGGCACGGTCGTGGCCGCGGTGGGAACGGATCAACCGCCGTGACGATCCCGAGGTCTACGTGCGCCAGGTGATGCTTAACACCTGGAGGACGTGGAGCCGCCGCCGGTGGCACGGCGAGAATCCATCACCAGCGGTGGCCGAGGTCCCGGCGGCCGGGGACGTGGCAGCCGAAGTGGCCATGCGCATGGCGTTGCGGGATGCGCTGGCGACGTTGACCGGCCGCCAGCGCGCGGTGCTGGTGCTGCGGGTCTACGACGATCTGCCCGAGGGACAGGTGGCAGACATGCTGAACTGCTCGGTCGGCACGGTCAAGAGCGCGATGTCGCGGGCACTGGCCAGATTGCGCGAAGATCCGCGGCTGGCCGGGTTCCTTGAGCGAGAGGCCCGGTGAGCGGGATGGAAAACAGGCAGTGGCGTGAATTCATGGATGCCGCCATGGGCGCGCCACCTGGCCGGGTGACCGTGGCCGCGGTCCGGCGCCGGCTGGTCAGGCGCCGGATAAGGGAGGCCGCTGGCGTACTTGCCGCTGTCGTTGTGGCGGTCATCGGCGTCACTGCCGCCGTCCGGGTATTCGGCGCAGCCCCCGGACCGGCGGCACCACATCGATCGGCCGCTCCGACCGTCTACGTCGTCTACGCCAAGGGAGGCGGCGAGACGCCCCCCCTCAAGCCTCCCCCGGTCGCGATCATCCCGATCAGCACGGCCACCGGCAGGGCCGGGAAGCCGATCAAGGTCGGCGGCGGCAATCAGATCGCGATCACCCCGGACGGGAAGAGCGCCTACGTCCTCAACTCCGACGCTGGCACGGTCACCCCGATCAGCACAGCCACCAACACGGCGAGTAGGCCGATCCATGTCGGCCGTACCCGTGACTTTGGCCCTGAATTCATCGCGATCACCCCGGACGGGAAGACCGCCTACGTCGCCAACACGGGCCTGAACACGGTCACCCCGATCAGCACCGCTACCAACACGCCCGGCAGGCCAATCCGGGTCGGCTCAGCTCCAGTCTGGATCGCGATCACGCCGGACGGGAAGACCGCCTACGTCGTCAACGAGACCCACAACGAGTGGCAGTCCGGCACAGTCACCCCGATCAGCACCGCCACCAACACGCCCGGCAAGCCAGTCCGGGTCGGCCGCATCCCATTCGCGCTCGCGATCACCCCGGACGGCAAGACCGCCTACGCCGACAGCGGCTCCAGCGTCACGCCGATCAGCACCGCCACCAACACAGCTGGCAAGCCGATCCACCTCACCGGCAATCCCGGCGAGGGCTCCATCGCGATCACCCCGGACGGCAAGACCGCCTACGCCACCACTGTGAACCCGTGGACGCTCACCCCGATCAGCACCGCCACCAACACGCCCGGGAACCCGATCAAAATCCCGGCCGACCCGACCATCGGCAGCGCATACGCGGGGCAGCTCGCGATCACGCCGGACGGGAAGACCGCCTACGTCCTGTCGAACCACACCCATTCGGTTATCCCGATCAGCACGGCCACCAACAAGGCTGGTCAGCCGATCCGGTTCGGCTCCGACTGCCATGCCCAACCGCTCGTCTGGCCCGGCCTCAGCATCGCGATCACCCCGGACGGCAAGACCGCCTACTTCGCCTGTGAGAGCGCGGTAGTCCCGATCAACACAGCCACCAACACGGCTGGCAACCCAATCCCCATCCCCCTCAGGGATCCCATAACGATCGCGATCACTCCATGAACGTCGCCGTCGATCGGTCCCACATGCGCTACGGCAGGCCACGGCCGGCAGATGGACCTGAGCTGCGGCGGTCTGTAAACCACCGGCAATCGGAACTTGGCTGTCTGAATTCAGAACGCCTTCGCATTGTCGATGATCCTGCGCACCGCGTTCGATACGCCATGCATCCGCCGACGCCTTGACATCATTCTGGCAGGTTCGAGCCGTCCACCATGCTCACGTCATAGAAGTCCAGCCCGTCCCAGGCGTTCATGTCGTACTCGGCCAGGGTGGCCGGAATGGTCCCGTTGCCAGTGCACTGGTAGCGCCCACCGCAGTCCCCGGACTGGCAGTGGCCACGGCCAGCACGGAACACGCAGCCGGTCCGGCCCCAGAAGCGCCCGTTCCAGTGCTTCGAGACGGTGATCGTCAGGCTGTGCCCTGCCGGCAGTTTCCAGCCGGTCCGGGCCAGCGGGTGCGCCGGGTTCGACCGCCCTCCGGGATGTAGCGCTGATAACAGCAAGAAGCGCGAGCGGCCACTACCGCGTGGGAGACGATAACAGCAAGAGGCGGGGGCCCGGATGGGACCGTCGGCAGCGCAGCATCCCCGCCTGCCGGATCCGCGGCCCCGTTCGGCGGAGGCCCGGCACCGGCGGGGTCGCGGGCCTGCCGGGCCTAAAACACCCGCCCCGCCCGCTGGGGCGCGGGATCATGCGGCTGGCGGGTTTTCTGTTATCCGGCCCGGTGTCGCGACGTCTCCCTTAAGGGCGGACTCCTGCCGCCCACCGACGAGGGTGAGGTGCCATGCACATGCCGCGCAGCGGCGGGCCCGGGGTGCAGACGGTGATCGCCGCCCAGGCCGGGGACGCGGAGGCGCTGGACAGCCTGCTGTCTGGCTACCTGCCCCTGATCTACAACATCGTCGGCCGCGGCCTCAGCGGGCACGCCGACGTGGACGACGTGGTACAGGAAACCATGCTCCGCGCCGTACGCGGCCTGGGCGACCTGCGCGACCCCGCGGCGTTCCGGTCCTGGCTGGTCGCGGTGGCCATCCGGCAGATGCGCGATCACTACCGGGCCCGGCAGGCCGTGGCCGGCGCCGACCTGAGCGACGAGGTGGCCGATCCTGAGGCCGACTTCGTGGAGCTGACCATCCTCCGGCTCGGCCTGTCCAGCCAGCGCGAAGAGACGGCGCAGGCCACTCGCTGGCTCGACGCCGGGGACCGCGAACTGCTCGCGCTGTGGTGGCTGGAAGCCGCCGGAGAACTGGACCGGAACGAGCTCGTCGCCGCGCTCGGCCTGCCCGCGACCCACGTCGCGGTGCGTATCGGGCGGCTGAAGGAGCAGCTCACCACCTGCCGGGTGGTGGTGCGGGCGCTGCGTGCCGAACCCCCGTGCCCGGGCCTGGAGTTCACCATCGCGGACTGGGACGGGGTGCCCAGCCCCCTGCGGCGCAAGCGGATCGCCCGGCACATCCGCGCCTGCAGGCGTTGCGGGGCGCAGCATGACGGGCTGATCCCGGCCGAACGGCTGCTGGCCGGGCTGGCCCTGGTGCCGCTGCCCGGAGCCATGGCCCGGGCCTTCAGCCCTCCGGCGCCGGGGTCCCGGGCCCTCCGGCGCGCGGCGGGTCATTCCCGCCACGCGCGGATCCTGGCCAAAGCGGCCGGGTCGGTCCCGGCCAAGCTGGCCGCCGTCACGGTCGCGGCCACCTGCGTGGTGGCCGGCGGGGCGGCCGTGGTCCACCTGCACGGGGCTCACCCGGCCGCGGCCACCCGCCCGGCGCAGGCAGTCAAGGCGCCCCCGCCCACGCCGGTCACCCAGGCCCTGGCCCGCTCGTCCCCGAAGCCGGTGCGGAGCACCCGGCCGCCCCGCAAGCCCGCGCCACCCGCGCCGGCCAGCAACGCCAAGAAGGGCATCGGCGCCTGGGCCTTTCCCGGGGCCGGGCAGGCGCTGAGCCAGTCGGGAGCGTCCTGGTATTACACCTGGTCCGCCTCTCCCGCCGTGGGGGTCAGCAGCGCCGGCGGTCCTCGTTTCGTGCCTTTGATCTGGGGAGCGGCGAACGTGAACGCCGGCACTCTCAGCCAGGTGCGCGGCGACGGGCCGGACCTGCTCGGCTTCAACGAGCCGGATATGAGCGGCCAGGCGAACATGAGTCCCGCCCAGGCCCTGAGCCTGTGGCCGAAGCTGATGGCGACCGGGCTGCGGCTGGGCAGCCCGGCGGTAGCCACCGGCGGGGCCACCCCGGGCGGCTGGCTGGACCAGTTCATGTCCGGCGCCACGGCGCGCGGGTACCGGGTCAACTTCATCACCCTGCACTGGTACGGGCCGGACTTCGCTACCGGGCCTGCGGTCAGCCAGCTGGAGAGTTACCTGCAGGCCGTGCACGCCCGCTACCACAAGCCGATCTGGCTGACCGAGTTCGCGCTGGCCAACTTCGGCGCCTCCCCGCATACCCCGTCCCGCAAGCAGCAGGCCGCGTTCCTGACCGCCGCGAACGCGATGCTGCAGCGGCTGAGGTACGTGCAGCGCTACGCGTGGTTCGGGCTGGAAGCCACGCCGGCCGACGGCAGCATGGGCCTGTTCCGCAGCGGCCCGGCCGTCACCACGGTCGGCCGGGCCTTCGAGGCGGCCCGCTGAGCAGGCCCCTCGGCTGAGCGCGCCGGCCGGGGCGGGCCAGCCGGGGCGGGCCCGCCGGGGCGGGCCCGCCGGGACAGATCAGCCCGTCCCGCCCGCCCGGACCAGACCCGTCTCGTACGCGAACACCACGGCCTGGACCCGGTCGCGCAGCCCGAGCTTGGCCAGGACGCGGCCCACGTGCGTCTTCACCGTGGCTTCCGACACGAACAGGCGCTGGGCGATCTCGGCGTTGGACAGTCCCTGAGCCACATGAGCCAGTACCTCGCGCTCCCGGCTGGTCAGCATGTCCAGCCCGGGCGGTGCGGGGGAGCCGGCCGCCGGGAACAGCGGCGCGAACCGGTCGATCAGCCGGCGGGTGGTCGAGGGCGCGACGACCGCGTCCCCGGAATGCACCGCCCGGATGGCGAACAGCAGCTCCTCCGGGGGGACGTCCTTGAGCAGGAAGCCGCTGGCTCCGGCCTTCAGCGCGGCGTACGCGTACTCGTCCAGGTCGAACGTGGTGAGCATCAGCACCCGCGGCCGGTCACCGGCCGCGCAGATCTGGCGGGTCGCCTCGATGCCATCGAGCCGCGGCATCCGCACATCCATCACCACCACATCGGCAGGCTGGGACTGGAGCAGCCGGGTGGCGGCCAGGCCGTCGCCGGCCTCGCCGATGACGCACATGTCGTCCTGCGCGTCGAGCACCATGCGGAAGCCTGTCCGGACCAGTTCCTGGTCATCGACCAGCATGATGTTGATCATGCCGCGGGTTCCGGTGCGTGCGCGGCGGCCGGCCTGGCCGGTTCCCGCGGTGGGGCAGGTTCCCGCGGTAGAGCTGGTTCCCGAGTTCCGGCGTAACCCGGGGACGCCTGCGGCCCGGCCGGGCTGGTTCCGGCCACCGCGCTGAGCGGAAGGGTGGCGGTGACCTGGTAGCCGCCGCCGGGCAGCGGGCCGGTGCGCAGCGTGCCGTTGTAGAGCGCGACCCGCTCACGCATCCCGGTCAGCCCATGGCCGGCGCCATCCGCCACGGTTGCGCCCTGTCCGTCATCAGTGATCCGCAGCATCAGCACGTCCTCGCAATAGCGCAGCAGCACCGTGGCACTCGCCCGGGGACCGCCGTGCTTGCGGGTGTTGGTGAGCGACTCCTGGATGATCCGGTAGGCCGCCAGGGCCAGCCCGCTGGGCAGCGGCCCGGGCACCCCCTGCACCGTAAACGAAACGTCCAGCCCGCTGGCCCGGGTCTGGTCGAGCAGTTCGCCGAGCTGGCCGATACCGGGCTGCGGCACCACGCCCGGGCCGCCGTCGTCGCTGCGCAGCACGCCGAGCATGCGGCGCATCTCGGCCAGCGCCTGCCGCCCGGTGCTCGCGATCGCGCCGAGCGCCTGCCGGGTCCGCTCCGGCGAGCTGTCCAGCGCGTAGGACGCCCCGTCGGCCTGCACGACCATGACGCTGACGTTGTGCGCGATGACGTCATGCAGCTCACGGGCGATCCTGGCCCGCTCGGCGGCCGCGGCGATCTGGGCTTGCGCGTCACGGTCCCGCTCCAGGCGGGCGGCTCGGTCCTCCAGCGCGATGTAGTACCCGCGCCGGTAGCGCATTGAGTCCCCCAGCACCCAGGCCACCAGCGAAGACCCGGCGAACATGACCGAGCCGACCATGAGCCAGTGCACCAGGCTGAGGTGCGAGGGGGCCCACCGGGCCACCGCGATGGCCGACCCGGCCAGGCAGACGGCTAGCCCGGCCACGGACACCCGGCGCGGGCAGTAGGCGGCCAGCGTGTAGAGCAGGATCAGGATGACCAGGTCGACTGGGTTGACGGGGATATCTAGCAGCACCTGGAGGGCGCCCACCGTGACCCCGATGGCGAAGGCAGGCACGGGGTGGTCCCGGCGGAAGACCAGCGGGATGACCAGGGCCAGGGCGAGGGGGGCCAGGCGATATTCGCCAGCCGCGACGGCCATCGCCAGGCCGGGGATCGCGAACGCGGCGGCGAGCACGCCGTCCACCAGCCGGGGATGTCGGCGCAGCCAGAGGTAGAAGGCGGCCACCGGTCCAGGGTACGGGCGCGTCTGCGGCCCGGCATCATCCTGCGGTAGGGCCCGGAATCAGCCCCCCGGGTGAGACGCTCCCGGGTCTGGGTGGCCGAGGCGGCGTCTGGAGGCGTCCGGCTGGGCGGGGCCCGGTGCGCGGGCCCGGCCCAGCCGGACTAGCCTTTCCCCCTCCCCCCCCTTGCCCGGGGCGGGCACGGGAAGCCGGCTTGCCGGAGTCCCCCCGGAGAGTCCCAGGATGACGCGGCTAAGCGAATCCTCGTGCACCCAAACCCATACCGTGACCTCCCACGGCACGGACCCGCCTGCCCACAAGGGCAGGCCCTCCGGCGAGCCGTTTCCGCGCTCGCCCCGGGCTAGGTCATAGCTAACCGGGCCCGGGGGCGGGGGCGCTATCCCCGGACTTGGGGATCCGGATTGTGCTGCGGAGGGTTCTAGAATGCGCGTCACGGGACGAGTGGCCGCCTCGCGGGCCCCTCGGTGAAAGCTCACCCCAGGAGACCCAAGACAGGCAGGCAGGGCAGGAAGGCGATGGCGGTCGGGCAGGCCACATCCCCGGCGGCGCGGGTCAGCACGCCGGCCGGGCTGGTCGTTGGCATCCCCGAAGGCGGCCGCCTGGTGTTCGGCCGCGGGCCCGATGCCGACCTGACCGTCGCCGCGGGACGTGGGCTGTCCCGCCGCGCCGGGGTGATCAGCGCGGTGGGAGACGGTGTCTGGATCGCCAACATCAGCCGCACTCACGCGCTCTACACCGAAGGTGACGGGTACCGGATCAGGTTGCCCCGGATGGAGGACCAGGGCGAGCCATCTGGCGGCTGGTTCCTGCGGGCCGGGACGACCCTGGTCGGTTCCCGGGCCATGCTGGACGAGGGCCAGCCGCTGTGCGTGATGGTCACCGGCCAGTCCGGCGGGTGGGACTCAGCGCCGGAGGGCGCGCGGATGTGGCAGGACGGTGACGCCACCCTGCTCCCGCTGTACCTGGATCCGATGACGAAGATCTTCCTGGTGGCACTCATGTGGTGCCGTCCCTGGCTGCTCGACCCGGCCGGGGCGAGCCCGCTGCCGCGCACGCCTGAGATCGCCAAGGCCGCGCTCGAGGTGACCGGTGCCTACCACGAACTGGAGCGCTTCGACACCGACCCCGCGTTCCGGGACCGCCTCTCGGCGCGGGTGGCGGAGCATATCAAGGTGCTTCGCCGCAAGATCACCGACCGCGGCCTGGTCCGCGCGGACACCCGGCTCTCCGACGAGGTGATGGTCCGGGTGCTGATCGAGCACGGGATCATCACCGCGGCGGACCTCGGCCGGCTGAACGACCCCGCCTGGTGCTCCCGCCAGGAAGACCTGTGGTGGACTCAGGCGCCCTGAGGGCCAGGGGTGGCGGGTGGCCGGGCTGCCCGCCGGGGTGGCGCCAGCGGGTGGGCCTGGCCGGCTGCGGAACCATCGTGGCCTCCCCCGCCCCTTTACGGCCCGGATGCCTGTCGTGCCGAGTCCCGGGAGCCTGTGCCCCGGTTCCAGGCTGGGTGCCGGAAATGGCCTCGAACGGCTAACCTGAGCCTGCGCACCGACGCGCTGGGGGTGTCTTTTGCGGTTTCGGGGACTTATCGTCGCGGTTATGACCGCGCTGACCTGCGTCAGCCACATTCCGGGCGGTTCGGCTATGGCCGGCGTGGTGGTGCCGTGAGCAGCGTGCCCGGAGCCCGCAAAACCTCACTACGACGATTGATGGCCCGTTCTGCGAGCTCTGGTCCCCGGGCAGTGCAGGATGGAGGCATGAGGGATATCAAAACCACAGCCGTCGGGCTGCGGTCAGCCATCGAGCGAAGCGGTTACTACCCCGGGCTAGTGGCGGACGCCGTGTTCTCCGCCCTGGGTGCGGAGGCCGTGGTGTCTTACGTAGTCCAGGCCGACGCCTTGTTTGACCCGGCCATGGAGGTCCGCCGCCACATGACCGTCCTGGTGCTGACCCCGTCCCGGCTGGTCTACTCCCATACCGACGAGAATCCCGCGGACGATGAGCCAGGTGCCCGTCCGCAGGCCGAGACCAGCACCGAGGCCGTGCGGTTCTCAAGGATCTCGTCCGTGGCCGTCACGCGGGTCGTTCCCGACCCGGCCTCCTACGTGCCCGGGGTGACCATGCCGACCGAGGTGGTGCTCACCATCGGCTGGAACGTCCTGTCCCATGTCGAGCTGGAGCCGGCTCACTGCGGCGATGAAAACTGCGAGGCCGATCACGGCTATACCGGCACCATCACCGCGGACGATCTGACCATGCGGGTGAGCGAGGCGGCCGATGGCGACGAGGCCGTCCGGCAGGTACTGGACTTCGCGGTCGCGCTGACCGAGGCGACCACCCACCCGGGCCACTGACGGGCAGCAGCATGACCGACGAGCCGATGACCTCTGCCACTGTGCCCGATTATGGCGAGGGAACCCTGTCCGACCTGGCCACCTCGCTGCTCGCCTCGCTGGGAGTTGGCGATGCGGCCAATCCGCTCGGGCTGGCTCCCACCCGCCGGGCGTGCCTCCTGATCGTCGATGGCCTGGGCTGGGAACTGCTCCGCGCTCACCAGGCGGCGGCCCCGTTCCTGTCCGAGCTCACGTTCACCGGGCGCGCGCTGACCGCGGGATTCCCGGCCACCACCGTGACCAGCCTGAGCTCGCTGGGCACCGGCCTGCCCCCGGGCCGCCACGGGATGCTCGGCTACAAGGTCGCCGTGCCGGGCCAGGACCGGCTGCTCAACGGACTGCGCTGGGACGAGCAGGTCGACCCGGTGAACTGGCAGCCCGCCCCGACGATCTACCAGCGCGCGGCCGCCGCCGACATCGACGCCTTCCGGGTGGCCGCACGGGGGCTGGAGAAGACCGGGTTCTCCGTGGCGGCCATGCGCGGTGCTTCCTACCGTCCCGCGGACAGCATGGGAGCGCTCGTCGCCCAGGCGTCCTGGGCGCTGGCCGATTCAGACCGGGCCCTGGTGACCGTCTACCATCCGGACCTTGACAGCACCGGCCATGGGTTCGGATCCCAGTCCGAGGCCTGGTCCTACCAGCTCGCCCACGTGGACAAGCTGGCCGAGCAGCTGGCCAGTTCCCTGCCGGCGGGCACGGCGCTGTACGTCACCGCTGATCACGGAATGGTGGACGCGGCACCGGACGACAAGATCGACGTGGACCTGGTCCCGGGGCTGCGGGACGGGGTCGCGCTGCTCGGCGGCGAGCCGCGGGCCCGGCATGTCTACACCGTGCCCGGGGCCACGCGGGACGTGCTGGCCATCTGGCAGGGGGTGCTCGGCGGCCGGGCGTGGGTGGTGTCCCGCGACGATGCCATCGAGGCCGGCTGGTTCGGGCCCGTCGAGCCTCGCTTTGTCCCGCGGATCGGGGACGTGGTGGCGGCGCCGGCCGGACCCTGGGCCCTCGTTGCGACCAAGGCGGAGCCGCTGGAGTCCTCACTCATCGGGATGCACGGTTCGCTGACGCCAGGCGACCAGTTCGTCCCGTTGCTGAGTGTCACCAGCATTTGACGACGATGACGCGCTGACCCAGGCCGATAGGCTCCCATCGCACGGGGTAGGCCGGCTTATCCACAGTTTTCGCACCAGGAAAACCAAGAGCAGGCGAAGGTTCATCCACAGGTCAGGGGTTAATTATCCACAGAACGATCCTGGCCTGGAGGACGATCCGGGCCGGATCGGGATGTTACGCCCAGTAGGGGCGGAAGGGACGTAACGGTGGATTCAACCCTCGACCCCGCGGAGCTGGCGGCCGCATTGGCGGTCGGCCCGGCCCCGGCCCTGCTGGACGTGCGGTGGCGGCTCGGCGGCCCGCCGGGCCTTGACCGGTACCGCGAAGGTCACCTGCCCGGCGCGCGGTTTGTGGATCTGGACCGTGATCTGGCCGGTCCGCCTGGGTCCTCGGGGGGTTCCGGGGGTCCCGGGGGTCCCGGGGGAAGGCACCCGCTGCCGGAGGTAGACACGTTCCAGGCGGCGATGCGCCGGGTCGGCGTGGACGACGGCCGGCCCGTGGTGGTCTACGACGAGAATGACTCGATGGCGGCCGCCCGGGCCTGGTGGTTGCTGCGGTACTTCGGGCATCAGCAGGTGCAGGTCCTCGACGGTGGCTACCAGGCCTGGCTGGCCGCGGACGAGCCGATCGAGACCGGGCCCGCTCCGGCTCCGCCGCCCGGGACCTTTACCGCCCGGCCTGGTCACCTGCCGCTGCTGGACGCGGCCGGCGCGGCCCGGGTCGCCCGCGAAGGCGTCCTGCTGGACGCCCGGGCGGCCGAGCGCTACCGGGGCGAGGTGGAACCGGTCGATCCGGTCGCCGGGCACATCCCGGACGCGGTGAGCGCGCCCACGACCGGGAACCTGGGTCCCGGCGGCCGGTTCCTCGATCCGGAGACACTGCGGGGCCGTTTCGCCGGGCTGGGAGTCCCGGCCGCGCCCGCCGGGGTTGCTGCGGGTGCCGGTGCGGCCGGGGACGGGGCGGTGACGACCGGGGTCTACTGCGGCTCGGGCGTGACCGCGGCCCATGAGGCGCTGGCGCTGAGCCTCGCGGGGATCCCCGCGGCCCTGTACGTCGGCTCGTGGTCGGACTGGATTACCGACCCGGCCCGCCCTGTCGTCACCGGCCCCGCTCCCCGCTAGGCCTGGTCCCCGGCCAGCAGGGTGGCAAGCTGCCGGATCAGGTGCCCGCGCCACCCTCCGCCGAGGATGCCCATGACCGTGCGCTGGGCCGGGTCGGTCTCATCGAAGCCGTCGTGCGTGATCAGCAGCCGGGTGCCGGTTCCCTCGGGCACCAGCGACCAGGTCACGACGGTGTCGAGGTTCCCGCCGCGCCAGCTGAAACGCATCAGCCGGGGTGGCTCCAAGCCGAGAACCTCGCAGTGCACGAGGCCATCAAACCCGTGCTGGGGGACCGGCTCGGTGCGGAACGTGAACGCGTGGCCGATCAGCGGCTTGAAGTCGTTGGGCATCAGCCACCGGGCCAGCCGGGCAGAGTCGGTCAGGGCCTGCCACACGCGCCCGGGTGGCTGGGGCAGGAACTCATCGACTTCGATGGACGCCATCAGCTCTCCTCCTCCAGGAGGTCGCGGAGCATCCGGGCGTGCCGCTGCCAGAATTGCTCGTAGTGAGCCGCCCAGTCCGCCACGGCCCGCAACGGCCGGGCGTCCAGCCGGTAGTGCCGTTCGCGGCCTACTCGGTGCTCGGAGACCAGCCCGGCCGCACGCAGTACCCGCAGATGCTGGGACACGGCCGGGCGGCTCATCTGGAACGGCGCCGCCAGGTCGTGCACCGACCGCGCGCCGCCGGCGAGCTCGTCCAGCAGGGCCCGGCGGACCGGGCTCGCGATGGCGTCGAACACGTCCGGCCCGGACATGGCGGCTTCAGCCGCCGGCGGGCGGGGCGGCCGCCATGGCCTGCAGGACGAGGCCATTGCCGTCCGGGTCATCGAAGGTCACGAAGCGCCCCCAGGGCGCCTCCTGGATTCCGGCATCGATGACCACGCCCCGGGACCGCAGCGCCGTCACATCGCCGTCCAGGTCGTCGGTCTCCAGGACCGTGCCCTTGACGGATCCGGCCGGCATGGTGGGGAACCAGGTCACCAGGGTGATCGAGGTCCCTGACCCGGGCGGCCTGACCTGGACCCAGCGCTGGTCCGGCCCCATCGAGGTGTCCGCGATGAGCTCGAAGCCGAGCGTGTCCACGTAGAAGTCCCTGGCCCGGTCCTGGTTAGTGACGGGCAGCGAGAAGAGTTGTACCTGGCTGATACTCATGCCGCCGATAATAGGTAAGAAATCTCTTACCGGTAACCGCTTCGGCGGATCCGCTGGGTTTGTGGTGGCCACCGGGAGGGGTCCTTCAGATCCCAGCCGTCACCTAGGCCCCTCGAACCTCTGGGGCAACGCAGTGGCCTTCGTGATCAACCGATTGGTGTTGCTATGACGACACCAATCGGTTGATCACGAAGGCGGGCCCGGAGGGCGGTGGTGGCCAGGGGGGTGGTGGTCAGGGGGGTGGTGGCCAGGGGGGTGGTGGCCAGGGGGGTGGTGGCCAGGGGGGTGGTGGTCAGGGGGGCGGGGCCAGATCGTGGCGGGCGGTGAGCAGCAGCCAGGTGAGGGCGCCGGTGATCAGCGCAGGCGTGGCGGGCTGCGACCCGGCCACCGCGACCGCCACGGCGCTCAGCGCGGTGGCGATCAGCACCCGGAGGGCCAGGCGGCCCGGGCGGCCCCGGCGGATCCGGGACAGCAACCGGGCCGGGCCGAGGTGCCCCGGCCAGGTCACGGGCGGGGCGTCCGTCCGGGAAGGCGCGTCCGTCGGGGCCGGGACGTCCGTCCGGGGCGGCGCGTCTGTCCGCGGCGCGGCACCTGGCCGCCGCGAGCGGAAGGCCGCCGGCCGGGACCGGTCTGGAGCGGGGGAGGAGGACGCCAGGTCGGCGAGGGCCTCACCGCGCCCGGACCGGGTCCGCAGGACCGTGTAAGCCGCCGCCGCGACCGCGAACCGCCCGGGGTCACCGCCATCAGCCCGGTCGGGGTGGGTGGCAGTGGCGGCCCGCCGCCAGGCGGCGCGGACGTCGTCGTCGCTCAGGTCCGCCCGGGGCGGCAGGCCGAGGGCGGCAAACGGGTCGGCCCCGCCGGCCAGGCCACTCACGATTCCTCCCCGAACGCCTGGTCCAGCAGCGCGCCGAGCTCAGCCGGCCGGGCCGGGCCTGGTTCGTCGGCCGGTACCGGCAGCGCCTCCGCCGGGGGCACGCTGGCCCGCTCCGCAGGGGTGAGGCCGGCCTCGGATCCAGCGCCCGGAGCCGGGCCGGCCAGCTCCGCCGGCCCGGCCACCAGCCGTTTCACCTGGACATAGGTCACCCCGCCGCGGTAGATGTAGGCTGCCTGGCCGACATCCAGCCCGCGGATGATCTCGGGGTCCACAACTGGCGTGCCCTCGGCCCGGGACAACCCCTCGTGAGCCCACCCCTGCTGGGCCCACAGCGGCACTCCCAGCAGCCGCCGGGCCGTGCCCACCACCCGCCGCGCGCCGGCCAGGGCGGCGACCGGCTCCGGATGTGGCGTGCGCAGCAGCCAGATGCCGCCGTCCGCGGTGGTCGCCACCCGGTACCGCTCGTCCTCATCGGCGGCCAGTCCCGGCCAGGACTGGGCCGACACCTGCACCGCCAGGCCGAGCGAGCGGGCCCGTTCGTACAACTGCCAGATCGGCAGGCGGCGGCTTACGGCACTGAACTCATCGACCGCCAGCAGGATGTCCCGCCCGGCCCCCGCGGAACTGCCCGCCGCGAACCAGGCCAGCAGGTCGACCAGGGCCCGGGCCTGCGCCTCGGCCACGGCGATCTCGGCGGTCCCCTCCAGGATGCAGTACCAGGCGTCGGCGTCACCGAACCCGCCCGGCCCGTCCAGCCCGGCCCCCAGCCGGCGCAGCAGCGCCCGGTACCGCAACGCCACGTCGCTGACGTGCCCGGCCGACGACCGCAGGAGCCCGGCGGAAGCGCTGTCCGGTGCGCCAGCGTAGGCCACGGCCAGCCAGTTCGCGTCCAGCCGCGCGAGGAAGTCGGCCGCGCCGGCCGGCGGCCCGCCCGGGGCGTCCACCGCCAGCCGGACGATCTCCTCCAGCACGTCGGCGTAGTAGGCGGCGCCGCCGGTGCCCGACTCGACCATGTCCACCAGGGTGCTGACGAGCTGGCGGGGCGGCAGCGCCCACAGTGACAGGCTGGCCTCGTCGGGCCAGATCGCGGTGGACGTGGCGCCCGCGCCGCGCAGCACCCGCCGGGCCCGGTCGGCGATCCGCCGGGAATCGGCGCCGCCCTTGCAGTCCAGCACCACGAGCAGCGGCCGCGGCCCGAGGCCCGCCGCGTGCAACTCCATCCCCCTGCGCACGAATCCGGCCCACAGCCTCAGCAGCAGGGTGGTCTTGCCGGTCCCCGTAGTGCCCAGCACCACCTGGTGCGAGCGCAGCCGGGGGTAGGGCAGGACGGCCAGCCGCCGGGCCGGGTGGTGCACCGCCCGGATCGTGGCCCCGGCGACCACACTCCCGTCGCGGAGCAGCAACGGCACGGAGCCGGGCGCGGCGATCCGGGCCCGGGCGGTGCGTACCTGGTGCCGCCACTGGCGCTGGTCGAAGGCAGCCGGGGCGCTGGGCGCCACCCCGCCGCTGCCCGTCTCCATGGTGTAGATGCGCCGGGACCAGGCCAGGCCGCCGGCCAGCAGGCCGAGCGGGATGGCCAGCGGTGCCACGGTCACCGCAGCCTTGAGGTAGTCGCCGGCCGCGGCCTCGTGCCAGGCGGCGAGCCAGGTGAAGTACGGTGCGGCGGCCAGCCGCGACCCGGGCTGGCCCTCAGCGGCCCTCGCGGCCAGCCACGCCGCCAGCATCGGCAGGCACCAGGCCGCCGCCCGGTACAGGTGGCGCGGCGGCCAGCCCAGGAACCACGCGAGGGTGACCGAGTACGCCGCGACCAGGACGACGGGTGCAGCCAGAATCATTGCCGCAACGAAAACCGTCACCCGCAGCAGCCACCACATGATCCTCGCGACCCCGCGGACCAGGAAGAACCCTGCGTAACGGCGGATCACGTCGCGGCTCCGTAGTCCCGGGGGGTGCGGCGGTCCCGGGGCGCGCGGCGGTCCCGGGCCGAGGCTGGCCGATCGGGCCCGGGGCGCGCGGTCAGCGCCGCGCCGGCGTTCAGCCCGGCGCCCGCGGGCAGGCCGCGGATCTCCACCCGGGCGCCCAGGGCCGCGGGCAGCGCGGCCCGAGCCCGGACGACGGTCGGCCGGGCCGTGGGTGAGCACAGGTACAGCACCCGGGCGTGCCGCGCCGCCGCTCCCGGGACCCGGACCTCCGTGGCCGGGCTACCGTAGTCGCCGGTCCGGGTGAGGATCTCGGCCATGATCGCCGCGGTGCGGCGCACGGTCTTGCGGGTGAGTTCCGCCTCAATGGCCCAGCATTCACCGGCCCACGGCGGTGCGGCCCCGGGACCGCCGTCGGGGGCACCGCCGTCCGGGCCTCGGCCCCCGGTATCTGGCCAGTGCACTTCCCCGTCCGGCAGATGCTCGCGGAGCGGCACCCGGCCGCCCATCCGGGCCCGCAGCCGCCGCTCGCTGCGCCAGTACGCTCCCGCGGTCAGGTACCCGGGAGCGGACTCCAGCGCCATCCGGATCGCGGTCACGGCGCGCAGGTGCGCCAGCCGGGCCAGCGCCGGCGGCGCTGGCCGGTACGGCAGCCCGCAGGCCAGGAGCCCGTCCCGGGTCAGCCAGACCCACGGGCCGCCCGGCCCGAGCCGCGCGGACTCGGCGTAGCCCTGCTCCCGCCACCGGGCCGCGAGAGCCCGGGCCCGGACCTCACTGACCGTTAACCGGGCGGCTAACTGATCCAATTGCACGCCATACATCTCGGCTGTGAATAACAGCCCAGCGACATCCCGCTCGCTCACCCGACCACTACATCATGCCGACACGCCATGACGTTAGGGCCTGTCTGGGCGGTTTGGCCATTGAAGTCCGGCCGGCAATATTAGCCAAAAGCGCCCCTGCCCTGGTGCTTTCGCGCGTGGTGGGGCAGAATTTGGCGCGGGAACGCGGATCGCTCCCGGTAGGCTGGCCCGCCTGGCGGGCTTGCCGATGTGCCGGGCAGGCATAAGCTGTTCGCTGATATCCGGATCGCCGCTGGCGCAGGGGTCCGAGGTCGTTGGGGAAGACGCACCTCGGTCACTCGCAGGGAGGTCTGGTGTCAGTTCACGGCGTGCTGCAGGTCCATTCCGCGCCCCCGGCGCTGTGCCCGCACATCGAATGGGCGGTCGCCGGGGTTCTTGGCGTGCCCGTCGATCTGGCCTGGGTCGGTCAGCCGGCGGCGCCCGGTACGGTGCGCGGCGAGCTCAATTGGCATGCGCGGCCGGGCACGGCCGGGTCCATCACGTCGGCGCTGGCGGGCTGGAACCGGCTGCGTTTCGAGGTGACCGAGGAGGCCAGCGCGGGCTGCGACCCGGTCCGGTACAGCTACACCCCGGCGCTGGGCACCTTCTCCGCGGTCACCGGGGCCAACGGGGACATCATGATCCCGGAGAACCGGCTGCTCGCGGCCATGACCGTGGCGACGGCCGCCCAGTCCGGCCTCCAGGTGGCCGCCACCACCACGCTGGAGAAGGAGCTCGACCGGCTGCTGGGCCGGCCCTGGGACGCGGAACTCGAGCCGTTCCGGTGCGCGGCGGAGGGCGCACCGGTGCGCTGGCTCCACGCCACCGGCTGAAGTCCGGCCGGGGCGGCCCACCCGGCCACGACCTGGCCGCCGTGGATGACCAGGCCTACCATGAAGGCCAGGTTTTCCCGGCCGTCGCCGGGGAGGCGACCTGCCGCGCTGGCCATGTCCCGTGGAGGAACGATGCAGATCGAGGTAGTGGTGCCTGACGACTGGACCCCGGAGCTGACGCTGGCGATGCAGCAGCTGCTGCAGCGCGCCTTCCGCAGCGGCTATCCGATCATTACCGTTATCCGCCCGGATGCGACGCCAGAGCAGATCCAAGACGTCTACCATCGGATCGAGGCGGTTGTCCAAGAGTCCGGCCTGACCGCGTGACCGCCAGGGCCGAGGGGCGGGGGACCCCGGCCCGGGTGCTCCTGGACTGTGATCCGGGGATTGACGACGCCTTCGCGATCGTCTTCGGCTGCGGCCATCCCGGCCTGGACCTGACCGGGGTGACCACGGTCAGCGGGAACGTCAATCTGGACACGGTGACCGCCAACGCGCTCAGCGTGCTGGAACTCGCCGGCCGGCCAGACGTGCCGGTGACGGCGGGCAGCGGGCGCCCCCTGCTGCGGGCCCCGCTGGACGCCCGCGAGGTGCACGGTGAGGGCGGGCTGGGGGCGGCCCGGCTACCCGCGCCGCAGACCACCCCGGCCGCCGGCCACGCGGTGGATTACCTGATCGAGACGATCGGCGCGGCCCCCGGCGAGATCACCCTGATCGCGACCGGGCCGCTGACCAACATCGCGCTCGCCGTCCGCCGCGAGCCGCGGCTGACCGACTGGGTCCGCGACTTCGTCATCATGGGCGGGTCGGCGGCGCGGGGCAACGTCACCCCGGCGGCCGAGTTCAACATCGCAGCAGATCCCGAGGCCGCCGCGATCGTGTTCGAGGCCGGCTGGCAGGTCACCATGGTCGGCCTGGACGTGACCCTGCAGGCCCGGGCCACCCCGGATATCCAGGACCGGATGCGCGGCCTGGGCCGGCTCGGCGCCGACCTGCTGCTCCCCGGCCTGCTCGGCTACCAGGGCGAACCAGGCCAGGGCGATGCCGCGGCGGCCGGCCCCCCGGTGCACGACGTGTGCGCGCTGGCGCTGGTCGCTGAGCCGGGCCTGTTCGGCTGTGAACCGGCGCGGGTGGACGTGGAGACCGCGGGCCGGTGGACAACCGGGATGACCGTGACCGACTTCAGCGGGCCGGCTGAGGCCCGCAACGCCCTGGTCGCGATGACGGTGGACGAGCCGGCGTTCTGGGACCTGGTGCTCAGCGCCTACGCCAGGATTCCCGCCGCCAGCCCGGCCTGCTGAGCGCCCGGCCGGACCGGCCGCGCCGCCGGGCGGTCAGTTGGCCTCGATGGAGACCTCGATGTTGCCGCGGGTAGCGTTGGAGTACGGGCAGACCTGGTGTGCGGCTTCGGCCAGCCGCAGCGTGGTGTCCGCATCCACCCCGGGGATGGATACCTTGAGCACGACCGCCAGGCCGTACCCGCCGCCGCCGATGGTGCCGATGCTGACGTCCGCCTCGACCAGCGAGTCTGCGGTGTCCACACCCGTCCGCCGGCCGGCTACCCCGAGCGCGCTCTGGAAGCAGGCCGCGTACCCGGCCGCGAACAACTGCTCGGGGTTGGTGGCCTCGCCCGGGCCGCCCATCTCCTTCGGCGGCTTCAGGTGCACGTCGAGCAGGCCATCGTCGGTGACGGCGTGTCCCGCCCGGCCGCCGGTCGCGGTGGCCCTGGCAGTGTAGAGCGGCTTGACGAGTGCAGTCGGCCCAGCTGGAGCTGACACGATTCCTCCCGGTGTCCGGGTGCGCCGCCCAGGAGACGGCGCGCCGTCTCCTGGGCCAACAGCCACCCCGGCGGCCCTCATTCCGTCCTGTGCTAGCCCGGGGGCCCCCCGGGCTACGCCGGCTGTGCCGACGACCGGTAGCGGAGCGTCCGGAACAGGAAGGCCAGCGCGTAGAGCACGCCCACCAGGATCAGCAGGAACCGGTAGCCGGTGATCAGGGCCAGGTACTCCAGGGCCCCGCCGACCATGGCCCCCAGCAGGTTGACCGCGAACGCCGTGGTGGTGGTCTCCACGTCGCTGAACCGCTGCGCGAAGATCAGGTTCGCGATAAACACCGGAGCGAACGCGAGCGCCCCGCCGGCCAGGAACCGGGCCGCGATGGGCAGGGTGAGCAGGTCGTCCTGCGGGACCAGCCAGGTCAGCACCAGGCTGGCGATCAGCGCGGCGTACAGCACCCACGGTGGCGGCAGCTTCACGTGCCGGGCGGTTTCCACCGCCAGGTACACCGCGACCAGGATCGCCACCGTCACCAGCGCGTTGACCAGCCAGGTACTGCCGAACAGCAGCGCGAACTGGACGATGTTCTTCGTCTCCAGCAGCAGGAACGCCGCGCCCATGAAGGCCAGGTCGAGGTAGCCGCCCATCTTGCGGAACGAGCGACTGCCGAAGAGCCAGACGGCGATGAGCGAGGCGGCCAGGATCAGCGCCAGCATCCACACGTAGTTCGAGGGAATGGTGTTCTTCAGCAGGTACGGGAACGGATGGTCGTCAGTGGCCGGCGCGACCTGCTGGCCTCGCCACACCGTCCCGTTGCCGGCCCCGACGCAGTTCGGTACCGTCTCCCCGGCCGGCTTGTCGGTCAGCACGGCCAGCCGCCGGCCGCCTAGCGGCGGTCCCACCTGCGAGCAGGGCGCCTGCCCGAACGCGTCCAGCATCGTGGTCGCGTAGCGGTTGTACAGGTGGTTCGAGTAGTAGTTGTACATGGACATGGTGCCGCCGGGAGCCAGGTGGGCCCGGGCGGACTGGACCGACTGCTCGGTGAGCAGGTAGCTCTCCAGCCGCAGGTTGGACTGCCCGTTGACCGCAGTCAGCGAGTCGGGCAGGGCGAACAGGATCAGGTTGTAGTGCTGCTTGGTGTTCTGCAGGAAGGCCCGGCCATCCGCGTTGTGCAAGGTCACCCGGGGGTTGTCGTACGGGTGGTTCGGGTGCTCGCTCTTGCCGAGCTTGATCAGGATCGGGTCGATCTCCACCGCGTCCACGTGCTGCGCGCCCTCGGACAGTGCCACCGCGACGTCGTTACCCGTGCCGGCCCCCACGATCAGGACGTTCTTCAGCGCCGAGCGCGTCACGTGCTGGTACGGGTAGAAGTAGAACTTCTTCTGCTGGTGCAGCACGGTCAGCGAGCGGGCCGCCTGGTAGGGGATGTTGTTGGCCGACACGTACAGCGCGGGGTGCGCCTTGCCGCTGACCACCGCGGAGATCTTGTAGTAGGGAGACCACTGCTGGTGCGGGACCGCCGACTCGACGGCCAGCAGGACCACCACGACCACGGCCGCGGCGTACTGCCACCAGCGGGCCGACCGTCCCAGCAGCAGGACCAGGCCGCCGGCCGCGATCACTCCCCAGGCCACCGGGGGCAGTTCCAGGAAGGCCAGCAGGGTGAAGACCGCAGTGCCCAGGATGCTGCCGAAGATATCCAGCCGGTAGGCCTTGAGCGGCTCGAACGTCACGAACAGCCGGGCCACGGCCTGGCCGAAGCCGGCCATCACCGCCGTGCTCAGCACGAAGATCACTGCCAGGCTGACCGGGCGGGGGAGCGCCTGGGTGCCGAACAGGCCCTGGTAAGGATGCGGGCCCGCCAGGGTGGCCAGGATGACCGGGAAGGCCAGCACGAACGCGACCAGCAAGACCATCGCCAGCGGGGCCCAGCGCACGAAGTCGCGCTTGGACTTGGCGTTCAGGAAGCCGAGCCCGATGCCGAGGAAGCTGGCCAGCAGCACGAAGTTGGTGGCGTTGGTGACATAGACGTTGTTCGCTGCCGTCCACCGGATCAGGGCCAGTTCAACAAACAGCATGAGGAAGCTGGCGAAAGCCAGTTGTGTCGGTCTGTCCAGCCACCAGCGGCGGGCGCCCGCGGCCCCGTCAGCCGGGGTATCCCCGGCGGTGCCAGGGCGGCCGATACCAGGGGCGGCGATATCAGGGTCAGCAGGGCCGGCAGTAGCAGTACCGGAGGCACCAGCGGCATGGGTGCTGGCAGCGGAGGTGCGGTTCGCAGCCGTGGTGCCGTTCCCGGCGGCGGTGCCGTTCCCGGTGGCACTGGGCACGTGCGCCGCATCGGCGGTTTCGGTCTGCTCAGCTACGCTTTCAGGGCGCTCATCAAGGGGCATAGATCGTCGATCGTACGTCGGGCCCAGCGTCCGGGCCGGGCGATCGGGTAGATTTTCCCACGCAATTCGTTACTAATTTGGGGCTTATCTACGGTCCTGGCTTTACTGCCGCCTTACTGACCCACCCTACTGGGCCGCTATGGCGGCCGGATCCGGCCCGGTACCCGGCCCTGCCTGGGCGAACTCGCCGTCCAGCCAGGCGGAGAATAGCGCCTCGGCCTCGGCTGTGGTCCGGTCCCCGGCGTCCTGCCAGCCCTGGCTGAGCCTGCCCGCCTGGGCGGGGGTGAGCGGCGGCTGGACGGCGCGCAGCCAGCCCGTAGTGATCGGCTCGGTGGCTTCGGGATGGAACTGCAGGCCGAGGTGCGGGCCGATCGCGTAGGCCTGGACCGAGGTGCCCCCGGTGGCCAGTTCCCTGGCGCCCGGCGGCAGGTCGAACGCGTCGCGGTGCCACTCCAGCCAGGGGCCGGCGGCCAGGCCCGGATGCTGGCTGGCCAGCCGGACCCAGCCGATCTCGGGCTCAGGCAGCCGGTACACCCGCGCGCCCAGGGCGCGGGCCAGAACCTGGCCGCCGAAGCAGATCCCCAGCAGCGGGACCCCGTCTGCCAAGGCCTCGCGCACCAGGTCCAGCTCGCCGGCCAGCCAGGGAACGTCGTCGTCGAACGCGGTCCGCTCCGACCCGAGGACCACCACGCCGGCGGTCTCTGGCAGCCGGGCGGGCAGCCGGTCTCCGCCGCCCAGGTGGACGGTGCTCAAGGCCAGCCCGCGGGCCTGCGCCCACGGGCCGAGCAGGCCGACCGGAGCGTCGAGCTCGTGCTCGATCACCAGCAGCCGCCCGTGATCTGTCATGACGCTAATCTCCCAGGTTGCCGCTCACTCAGCCACTGGCTTACTTAACCATCGGGCGTCAGCGTGAGTGTGGCCCGGGCGGGCCGCACCTCTGGTCGTCAGCGTGAGTGTGGCCCGGGCGGGCCGCGGACCTGGTCGTCAGAGCGGGATGTTGCCGTGCTGGCCGCGGACCTGGGGGGCGGCCGCGATGGCCCGCGCGAGCGCTTCCCGGGTGCTGGCGGGCTCGATGACCTCATCGATCACGCCCAGGGCCCGGGCGCGTTCCAGGCCGCCGGCCTCCCGCTCGTGCTCTTCGGCCAGCCGTGCCTCGACCTCCTGGAGCTGGTCCGCAGGCACGTCGGCGAGCGTGCGCCGGTGCAGGACGCGCACGGCCGCCACCGCGCCCATCACCGCGATCTCGGCGCCCGGCCAGGCGAACACCCGGGTCGCGCCCAGGGCGCGGCTGTTCATGGCGATGTAGGCGCCGCCGTAGGACTTCCTGGTGACCAGGGTGACCCGGGGCACGGTGGCCTCCGCGAACGCGTGCAGCAGCTTGGCGCCGCGGCGCACCACCCCGTCCCACTCCTGGCCAACGCCCGGCAGGTACCCAGGTACGTCCACGACGACGACGAGGGGCACCCCGAACGCGTCGCACATCCGGACGAACCGGGCCGCCTTCTCCGCCGAGGTGGCATCGAGGCAGCCACCGAGCCGCAGCGGGTTGTTGGCCACGAGGCCGACCGTGCGGCCGGCCAGGCGGCCGAGCATGGTGACCACGTTCGGTGCCCACCGCGGGTGCAGTTCGATGCCGGGCGCGTCCAGCAGCCCGGCGAGTAGCGGATGCACGTCGTAGGCGCGGCGGCGAGATTCCGGCAGCAGCTGGTCCAGCTCGGCACCGTCCTGCCCGGCCAGGAGGTCCGCGTCCACGACGCCCTGCTCGCCGAGCAGCAGCGCGAGCCGCCGGGCCTGGCCGAGCGCGTCCGCATCGGTGGCCGCCACCAGGTGCACCACACCCGAGCGGCGGCTGTGCGGCTCGGGACCGCCGAGCCGGGCCATGTCCACGTCCTCACCGGTCACGCTGCGGACCACGTCCGGCCCGGTGACGAAGATGCGTCCGTGATCGGAGAGGATCACGATGTCGGTCAGGGCCGGCCCGTAGGCGGCTCCGCCGGCCGCCGCGCCGAGCACCACGGAGATCTGCGGGATCTTCCCGGAGGCCCGGGTCATGGCGGCGAACACGGTGCCCACCGCGTGCAGGCTCTCTACGCCCTCACGCAGCCGGGCCCCGCCGGAATGCCATAGCCCGATCACCGGGGCGCCCAGGGCCAGGGCCTCGTCGTAGGCGGCCACGATCGCCGCGCAGCCTTCGCTGCCCATGGCCCCGCCCTGCACCCGGGGGTCGCTGGCGAACGCGACCGCGGTCATCCCGTCGATGGTGCCCAGGGCCGCAACCTCACCGCTCGAGTCGTGCGGGGTGAGCAGGCGGACCGAGCCCGGGTCGAACAGGGCTTCGAGCCGGACCTCGGGGTCCCGGGAGATGAACGGCGCTGGCGCGGCGCTGGGAGACCGGGGTGCGGCGGCCGGGCCGGCGGCCCCGTTGCTGCCCTGCTCGCGGCGGCCCGGTTCGCGGCCGTGCTGCTGGCTGGCGCTCGGCTTGTTGCCCGGCTGGCTGGGGGCAGCCGGGGTGCTGCCGGCAATGACCGTCACGGGATGTCTCCTTGCGGTAGGCGGGAGCACACGAGCGGGACAGGCGGACCAGGGGTGGGCCTAGACCGCCGTGAAGGCGAGCGTCACGTTGGCCCCGCCGAACCCGAACGAGTTGTTCAGCGCAGCCATCGGGGCGCTGGTGTGCGGGGTCAGCTTCCGCGGCTCGGTGGCGATGTCGATCCCGGCCTCGTCGTCAGGGTCTTCCAGGTTGATGGTGGGCGGCGCGACCTGCTCGCGGAGCGCGAGGATGGTGGCGACCGACTCGACCGCGCCCGCCCCGCCGAGCAGATGCCCGGTCATGGACTTGGTGGCCGACACCACGACGCCGCCGGCCGCGTCCCCGAGAGCCCGGGCGATGGCCTGGCCCTCGACCACGTCGCCAGCCGGGGTCGAGGTGGCGTGCGCGTTGACGTGGACGAACTGCTCAGCAGGCAGGCCGGAGTCAGCCAGCGCCCGCTGGATCGCCTTCACCAGCCCGGCACCTCCCGGCTCGGGCTGGGCGATGTGGTGCGCGTCCGAGGAGTAACCGAAGCCGGCCGCGATCGCGTGCACGGGGGCCCCGCGCCGCGCGGCGTGCTCGGCCGACTCCAGCACCACGATGCCGGCACCCTCGCCGAGCAGGAAGCCGTCCCGGCCCCGGTCGAACGGCCGGGACGCGCGCTCCGGCTCGTCGTTGCGGGTGGACAGCGCCCGCATGGCGGCGAACGCCGCCACGTTCAGCGGGATGATCGCTGCCTCGGTCCCGCCGGCCAGCACCACGTCGGCCCGGCCCGCCCGGATCATGTCGATGGCGTAGCCGATGGCCTCGGCGCCCGAGGCGCACGCGCTCACCGTGGTGTGCACTTCGGCGCGGGCACCGAGCTCGATGGCGATCCAGCCGGCTGAGCCGTTCGGCATCAGCATGGGAACCGTGTAGGGGGACAGCCGCTGCCATCCCTTCTCGTTCATCGTGTCGTAGGCGGCGATCGTGGAGGCCACGCCGCCGATCCCGCTGGAGACGACGACCGCGAGCCGGTCGGAGTCCACTTCGGGGGCTCCCGCGTCGGCCCAGGCCTCCCGCGCGGCCACGATGGCCAGCTGCTCGCAGCGGTCCAGCCTCCGGGCCTGCACCCGGTCCAGCACCGTCGCCGGGTCGACCGCGGCCGGGGCCGCGATCTGCACCGGCAGCGGCACCTCGGTCCAGTCGGCGGGGAGCTTGCGCGCCCCGCTCCGACCGGCCAGCAGCGATTCCCAGGTTGAGGCTACGTCCCCGCCCAGCGGCGTGGTCGCGCCAAGTCCGGTGACGACGACGCTTGGTTGATCTGCCCGCACTGTGAATCGCTCCTCTTGCGTATGTGGTGCGCCCGGCTCGCGGTGGCGACGGCGCACCGGATGGGTCCCGCGCGAAGGCGGCGCCCCCGGCTCAGGCCGAAACTTCGGCGTTTTGCACGTAGGTGACGACGTCCTGCACGGTTTTGAGGTTCTTGAGCTGGTCGTCGGGGATCTCCACGCCGAACTTGTCCTGCGCCGCGACCGCGATCTCCACCATGGACAGCGAGTCGATGTCGAGGTCGTCGACGAAGCTCTTGTCCGGGGTGACCTGGTCAGCGGGGACGCCGGCCACCTCGTCGACGATTTCGCCGAGGCCTGCGAGGATCTCCTGCTCAGTCATGGCCATATGCCCGTGTTCTCCTTCGTGTGATGGATATGTCGGCCCCCGGGCAGACGCCCAGGGGCCACGGCGCGGTCAGGGTACCGTGATCACCTGGGCCGCATAGCTGATGCCGGCGCCGAAGCCGAGCAGCAGTACTGCAGATCCGGAGCCCACCTCGCCGCGCTCGATCATCGCGGACAGGGCGAGCGGGATGGACGCCGACGACGTGTTGCCGGAGTCGATGATGTCGGTGGCCACCAGGGCCTGCGGGGCCCCCAGCTTCCTGGCGATGGCCTCGATGATGCGCAGGTTGGCCTGGTGCGGGACGAACGCGGCCAGGTCGGTGGGGGCCACACCCGCCCGCTCGCAGGCCTTCAGGGCGACGGGGTGCAGGGCCGTGGTCGCCCAGCGGAACACCGCCTGCCCCTCCTGGACGATGAACGACCGGCGGTCCTTGATGAAGATCTTGTCGGCCATGCCGCCATCGCTACCCCAGACCACGGGCCCGATGCCGGCCTCGCCGGCCTCGGCCGGGCCGACCACCGCGGCCCCGGCGCCGTCCGCGAAGATGATGCAGGTCGAGCGGTCGGTCCAGTTGACCCACTGGGAGAGCTTCTCGGCCCCGATGACCAGCACGTGCCGGGACGTGCCCGTCCGGACCGCGTCGCTGGCGGTGCCCAGCGCGTAGCAGAACCCGGCGCAGGCGGCGTTGAGGTCGAACGCGCCCGGGGCCACGATGCCGAGCCGGGTCGCGACGGAGGCAGCCGTGTTGGGGATGGGCGCCTCAGGAGTACAGGTGGCCACGATGACCAGGTCGATGTCGGCGGGGGACAGGCCGCTCGCGGCCAGCGCCTTGCCGCCCGCGGCCACTGCCATGTCGGCCACCGTCTCATCGGGGCCGGCGATCCGGCGGCTGGCGATGCCCACCCGGCTGCGGATCCACTCGTCGCTCGTCTCGACCTGCTGGGCGATCTCGGCGTTGGTGACCACCCGGGCTGGCTGATACCCGCCGAACGCCAGGATCCGCGCACCGGCTTTTCCGTCGGTGACTCGCATCAACGTGGTTCCTTCCCGTGCCGTTCGGTGTCTAGTTGGGGTCTGTCGGTGGCTTCGCTACCGGTGCTGCTACCCGGGCAGGCCGGAATTACCGGCCCGTGCGGACCGGATGCGGCTGCAACCGGACGAGCGGCTGTCCCGCACTGACCGGGTCACCGTCCTCGACCAGCCACTCGAGCACGGTGGCCGCGAACGGCGGGGTGATCAGGTGCCGTCCGCCGCGCTGCTCGACGTGCCCGATCTCCGTGCCTGCCGGCAATGCCGCGCCGATGGTGGGGGCCGCGCCGGACGACCCGGAGCGGAACGTGCCGGCCAGCGGCGCGACCAGCAGCCGCCACTCCGGGGTGTGACCGTCGTCGGTCGGCCCATCGTAGGGGTCCAGCGCCCCGTGCTCGGCGATCAGCTTGGTGGCCTCGGGGATGTCGTCGGGGGTCTTCAGGGCGGCCAGCGCCACGCCCGGCATCGCCCGCCGGGCCAGCCCGGTCAGCGTGCCCGCCGGCGGCAGCTCGATCAGCGCCCCCGCCTCCAGGTCGGTCATGGTCTGCATGCACAGGTTCCACCGCACCGGCGCGCTGACCTGGTTGACGATGCGCTCCAGCCAGTCCGCGCCGCTGGCGACCGCGGCGCCGTCGGTGTTGGACAGCAGCGGCAGCACCGGATCGCTGACCGTGACGGTGGCGGCCGCCTCGCGCAGCGCATCCACCGCCGGGGCCATGTGCCGGGTGTGGAACGCCCCGGCCACCTGGAGCGGCCGCAGCCGCGCCTTGGCGGGCGGATCGGCGGCGAAGGCGGCCAGTTGCTCCAGCGTGCCGGCCGCGACGACCTGCCCGGCGCCGTTGATGTTCGCCGGGGTGAGCCCGTGCGCCTCGATGGAGTCAAGGACCTCGGCCTCGTCCCCGCCGAGTACGGCGGTCATCCCGGTGGCCTCGATGGCCGCGGCCCGCGCCATGGCCTGCCCCCGGACCCGGACCAGGCGCATCGCGTCCTCGGCGGAGAGCACCCCGGCGATGACGCCGGCGCCCAGCTCGCCCACGCTGTGCCCGGCCGTGGCGCCGGTGTGGACCCGGGCCTGGTCGAGCCCGCCGAACAGCGTCTGGGCCGCGGCGATGGCGGCTGCGACGAGGAGTGGCTGCGCGACCGCCGTGTCCCGGATTTCGTCCGCGTCGGCGGTCGTCCCGTACTTGATCAGGTCGACACCGGCCAGCTCGGACCAGGCGCCCACCTGCTCGGCGAAGCCGGGGAGTTCGAGCCAGGGGGACAGGAAGCCGGGGGCCTGGGCACCCTGACCCGGGGCGGCGATAACGAGCATTCTCTTACCCTGCACTGTAGGAGTTCGCTACACGGGTCTGAAACAGCACGAAGTTTGCCCTAGAGACCCTGTTGGTTCCCCACAATCTATGTGCGATTGTGCACGAGTCGGCCCAGGACGATGCCGACCCACAGGGTGAAACCGGCCCGGCCGTCCGAGGGAATCAGCCCGGTTAGCTCGCTGATCCGGCGCAACCGGTAACGGACGGTATTTGGATGAACAAATAGCATCCGCGCGGTGGCCTCGAGGGAGGAACCCTGCTCCAGGTAGGTGGTGATCGTGTCGAGCAAGGCCGCGCCGCCGTGCCGCAGCGGTTCGTAGACGTCCCGGATGAGCTGGGCCCGGGCCGCCTCGTCGCCGTCCAGCGCGCGTTCGGGGAGCAGGTCGTCGGCCAGCACCGGGCGGGGTGAATCCGGCCAGCCGGGGGCGGCGCGCAGTCCGGCCAGGGCCGAGGCGGCCGAGCGCGTGGCCTCCTGCAGGTCGGCGACGACGGGGCCGACCACCACCGGGCCGGGGCCGAAGCGCCCGGCGATCTGGCCCGCGGCGCCCAGCGGATCGTCGGTCCCGCCCAGCACCACCACCAGCCGGGTGCCGTGCACCCCGGCCAGCAGGTCGAGCCGGGACCGCCGGACGATCACGCGCAGCTCCTCGATCAGGCCCTCCGGCTCGGAGCCGTCCGCGTGGCCGACGACCACCGCCACCGGCGCGTGCGACCAGTTCAGGGCCGAGGCCCAGGACTGAAGCCCCTCGCCCATCTCGCCGCGGACCAGCGAGTCCACGACCAGGGCCTCCAGCCGGGCGTCCCAGGCGCCGCGGGCTTCCGCGGTCCGCGCGTAGACCTGGGCGGCCCCGAAGGCGACCTCGCGGGTGTAGCGGAGCACCGCCTCGCGCAGTTCCGCCTCGCCGCCGGGGGCGGCCAGCTCATCGACCCGGGCCTCGACCACATCGATGATGATCCGTACCATCTCCACGGCCTGTTGCAGGCTGACCGCCCGGGCCAGCTCGCGGGGCGCGGTGCCGAAAACCTCGACGGCTACCGAGGGGCGGCCCCGCTTGGGGTGCTTGACCCAGTCCACGAAGGCGGCGATGCCAGCCTGGGCGACCAGGCCGATCCAGGAGCGGTTCTCCGCCGACATGGAGCGGAACCACGACAGCCGCTCCTCCATCGAGGCCATGGCGGCCGTGCCGAGGGAGCCCATGGCCCGTTCCAGCCGCTGGACCGTTTCAGCCCGGACCCGGCCGGGCGGGGCTGCGCCGTTTCCCCCGGTCATCCGATCGGCTGCCGTCATCCTCCCAGGGTGCCACGGCTTCCGGGTGCCGCCGCCCGCACGGCGCAGGAGCGCGGTTGCGGACGGATCGCGCTAAGGGTGAGGCGCCTTAAGGGAGGCGCGGGCGGGGAGGAGCGGGCGGGGAGGAGCGGGCGGGGAGGAGCGGGCGGGAGACGCACGGCGGGGGAGACGCGGCCAGGGAAGAGCGGCGGGAGAGGAGCGGCGGGGGAGACGCGGCCAGGGAAGAGCGGCGGGAGAGGAGCGGCGGGGGAGACGCGGCCAGGGAAGAGCGGCGGGAGAGGAGCGGCGGGGGAGACGCGGCCAGGGAAGAGCGGCGGGAGAGGAGCGGCGGGGGAGACTGGGCTGAGCCGGGCCGCCCGGCCCCGTGCGGCGGACAGGTCCTGAACGGGCCGGAGTGTCGGGAGGTTTCCCAGTGGAGCAGGTCAAGGCGGTGCTATTCGACGTATTCGGCACGGTGGTGGACTGGCGCGGCGGCGTCATCCGGGACGTCACCGTGCTGGCCGCCGAGCACGGGTCAGACATCGACGCGGCGTCGCTGGCGGATCGCTGGCGGGCGGCGTACCGCCCGGCCATGAACCAGGTCCGGACGGGCGAGCTGCCCTGGACCAACCTGGACGCCCTGCACCGCCGCACGCTCGACCAGTTGCTGGCCGAGGGCGGCCGGGAGGGCGAGCCCGGCCCGGGGGGCCCGGCCGCGCTGGACGGCCTGGATGAGGCGGAGCGGGCGTGGCTTACCACCTGCTGGCACCGGCTCGACCCCTGGCCCGATGCGGTGGCCGGCCTGCAACGCCTCAAGGAGCGCTACATCATCGCCACTCTCTCTAACGGAAACGTCGCGCTGCTGGTCAACATGGCCAAGTGGGGCGGCCTGCCGTGGGACTTCGTGTTCAGCGCGGAGCTGTTCCGCCGCTACAAGCCCGATCCGCAGACCTACCTGGGCGCCGCTGAGCTGCTCAGCCTGGCCCCGGCCGAGGTCATGCTGGTCGCCGCGCACAACGACGACCTCATCGCCGCCGACGCGCTGGGCCTGGCCACGGCCTTCGTGCCCCGGCCGGGCGAACTCGGCCCTAACCACCAGGCCAACCGGGAGCCGGCCCGGCCGTACAGCTACGTGGCCGCGGACTTCGAGGACCTGGCCGGGCAGCTCGGCGGGTAGGAAACGGGTGGTCGGCGCCGGGGGGACACCGGCCACCCGTTCTTCCCTACCGGTCCACCTGGGGAAGCCGGTTACCCGCGGTGCGGCCGCCAGATGGGGTGGTGCTAGCCCCCCGTCGGGGTCGGGGTCGGGGTCGGCATCGCGACCGGGGTCGCCGTCCCGGTGGGTGTGGCCGTCCCGGTCGGCGTGGCGGTCGTCGTCGGCGACGCCGCGCTGACCGGCGCGGCCGTGGCGGTCGCGGTCGGTGTGGCCGTGACGGTCCCGCTCGGTGCGGCCGTGGGAGCCACTCCGCCGGGCAGCGTGCCGATCGCCAGCGGGCTGAAGGTGGCCGCGGTGGCCACGCCATCCGCGTCAACGGTCAGGTTGACCGGGTCCGGCGCATTGAGCAGCGCGCCGCAGCCGAGGTTCCCCCACGACGCGGCCAGCCGGGCGGCCAGGAACGTGAACAGGTTGTTCCCTACGTCCGGCACGGGTGTGGTGAACGCGGTGAACTGCTTCTCGTCCTGCGCCGCCCGCGCCATCCCGACCCGCATCATGTTCTTGCAGTAGTTCGCGGGGGTGTCCGCCCGCTGCCCCGCCCCCACCATGGGCTGGTCCACGCCCAGCCGGAACAGGTTGGTCTTCACCATGCTCTGCGCCCCGTTGACCTGCGTCATCGGGTCGTTCAGCGGGACCAGCGCGACCGGCCTGGTCTGGTCGGCCGAGGCCAGCAGCTCGTCGGTGATCTGCGAGCCGGACGTCCCGGCCGCCGCCGTCCGGTCGCGGAACTCATACGGCGTGCAGCCCAGGGCCGGGTCCATGAACTTGTTGACCAGCGCATTGTCGCTGCCGTTGTTGATTGCCGTGGTGCCGGGCAGGCCGGCCACGTTGGCCGCCGAGTCCTGCGCGGTCTGGCCCTGCGCGTTGATCAGATAGGTGGTGACCACGTTGTCGCTCTGGTCCTGATCCACCACGTCGAAGCCGCGGACGGTCGGGCAGGCCTGCCCGTCGTTGCCGGTGGCCAGGGCCGGGATCTTGAGCAGCCCCCGGGCGATGTCCCGGTGGGCGGCCCGGAAGAAGGCCGGACTGTTGCAGTAGGCGACCTGGGTGAACAGCGACTGCCCGGCCCCGTTGACGCACCGGCCCTGCTGCAGGGAGCGGCCGGTGCCGGTCAGCAGCAGGTTGTCCCCGTTGAACCCGAACATGATGGCCACCACGGCGCCCCGGGCCAGCACCGGCCGGACCGGGGCCGCGGCGGGCTGGGTGCCCTCGGTGATGACGAGCGGGTTGTAGACCCTGATGTGGCCGTTACGCGGGTTGATGATGTCCGCCTCGACGAACGCCTGCAGGTCCGGGTTGGACATCTCGCACCCGTCACCCAGGACATACGGGCTGGCCAGGCCCGTAGCGCTGAGCGGGTTGGCCGGTACCTGGAGGGTGCAGTTCGTCGAGTCAGCGGCCTCGGCCGGCGTCTGGCCCAGATCCACCCCGGTCCCGGCGGCTGACCCGGTGGCGTAGCCGGGGAAGTGGTGGTGGCCGAACCTGGAGCCCTGGGCCGAGAGGCTCAGCCGTGATTGGGGAGTACCCGAGTGGTTCGCGGCGATCACCCCGACCGCGATCCCCGAGGCCAGCGGTATCGCGATCAGGGTCGCGATGAGTGTTGGCCGGACCCTGGATGTGCGCCGCCATGGTGTGTTGCTGCGGCCGAAATGCATTCGCCCGACCTCCGTGTCCGCTCCGAATGCCCTGTCAGGTCCCGAGCTCCCGGACGGTCACGCTAGACCTCTCGTGACCAAAATGTAGCCAAACGGCGGAGGTCAGTTCTTACCAAATCATTACGTGATAGCGGAACGGCCCGCCGCACGCGCGGGCGGCTGACCATGCTCCTTAGCAACCCGCTCACAGGCGCTGTTCGCGCGTCCGGCCAGCGGAATCCTTGATCGCTAGGCGCGCCGCAGCAGCACTGGACACGAAAACGGGGCCCGGCGCCGAAGCGCCTGGGCCCCGTTCCTTGACGGCCGGATTGGGTAGTTCCCGCCGGCCCGGATCAGCCCGCGGGTGACCGGATCAGCTGTCCTTGGCCAGCACCGAGCTGACCGGAATGTCGAGACCGTACTTCTCGATGGCCTCACCGAGCGATTCTGGCTTCACCTCACCGCTGCGGGCCAGCTGGCTGAGTACCGCCAGCGTGATGGACTCCGCGTCCACGTGGAAGAACCGGCGGGCGGCGGCGCGGGTGTCGGAGAAGCCGTACCCATCGGTGCCCAGCGAGCTGTACGGGGCCTGCACCCACCGGGCGATCTGGTCGGGAACCGCGCGGATCCAGTCGCTGACCGCGACCACCGGGCCGGGTGACCCGTCCAGCACCTGCGTGACGTAAGGCACCTGGGGCTCCGCGTCAGGGTGCAGCATGTTCCACTCCTCGCAGCACAGCGCGTTGCGGCGCAGCTGCGTCCACGACGTGGCCGACCACACGTCCGCGGCCACCCCCCAGTCCTCGGCGAGCAGCCGCTGCGCCTCCAGCGCCCAGCGCATGGCCACGCCGGACGCGAGGATCTGGGCCCGCGGCTGCTCCGCGGAGTCCGCATCCTGGCCAGCGTGGTCGGCCTGATCATCCTCGCCGGCGCTGGCCCGATTGGCCTCGTCGGTCCCGGCCTGATCGGCCTGGCTGGCCGCGGGCGCCGGCGCGTAGCGGTACAGCCCGCGCAGCACCCCTTGCTCCAGCGCGTCGCTGCCACCTGGGTAGTCGGCAGGCTCGGCCGGCTGGACATAGGGCTCGTTGTAGACAGTCAGGTAGTAGAAGATGTCCTCGCCGTCCGGGTGGCCCTCGGTCGGGCCGTACATCCGGCGCAGGCCGTCCTTGACGATGTAGCCCAGCTCATAGCCCCAGGCCGCGTCGTAGGCCACACAGGCCGGGCTGACCGAGGCCAGCAGCACCGAGTGCCCGTCGTTGTGCTGCAGGCCCTCGCCGGTCAGCGTGGTGCGGCCAGCGGTGGCGCCGAGCAGGAACCCACGTCCGAGCTGGTCGCCCAGCGCCCACATCTCGTCCCCGGTGCGCTGCCAGCCGAACATCGAGTAGAAGACGTACACCGGGATCATCGGCGCGCCGTGCGTGGCGTAGGACGTGCCGGCGGCCATCACCGAGCCCATGGCGCCGGCCTCGCTGATGCCCTCGTGCAGGATCTGGCCGCGCTCGGACTCCTTGTAGGACAGCAGCAGGGCCCGGTCCACGGCCTCGTAGGTCTGCCCGTGCGGGGAGTAGATCTTGGCCGTCGGGAACAGCGAGTCCATGCCGAACGTGCGTGCCTCGTCCGGGATGATCGGCACGAACCGGGCGCCGATCTCCGGGTCCTTCATCAGGTCCTTGAGCAGCCGGACGAAGGCCATCGTGGTGGCCACCGGCTGCTTGCCGGACCCGCGCTTCATCTCCGCGTAGACCGGGTCGCCGGGCAGCTTCAGCGGCTTGCCCCGGACGACCCGCTTGGGCAGGTAGCCGCCGAGCGCGGCCCGCCGCTCCTGCATGTACTGGATCTCCTCGGACTCCGCGCCCGGGTGATAGTACGGCGGGAGCTGCGCCTCGAGCGCCGCGTCCGGGATCGGCAGGTAGAGCCGGTCCCGGAACTCCTTCAGCTCGGCCACGGTCAGCTTCTTCATCTGGTGGGTGGCGTTCCGGGCCTCGAAGTCCGGGCCGAGCGTCCAGCCCTTGATCGTGTGGGCCAGGATCACCGTGGGCTGGCCGACGTGCTCCTGCGCCGCCTTGAACGCGGCGTAGACCTTGCGGTAGTCGTGCCCGCCGCGGGACAGGTTGCGGACCTCGTCGTCGGACAGGTGCTCGACCATGGCGCGCAGCCGCGGGTCGGTGCCGAAGAAGTGCTCCCGGGTGTAGGAACCCGGCTCGACGGAATAGGTCTGGAACTGGCCGTCCGGGGTGTTGTTCATCTTGTTGACCAGGACGCCGTCGGTGTCCTTGGCCAGCAGCGGGTCCCAGTCCCGGCCCCAGATCACCTTGATCACGTTCCAGCCCGCGCCGCGGAAGAACGCCTCCAGCTCCTGGATGATCTTCCCGTTGCCGCGGACCGGGCCGTCCAGCCGCTGCAGGTTGCAGTTGATCACGAAGGTGAGGTTGTCCAGTTCCTCGCGGGCGGCCAGGCCGATCGCGCCGAGGGCCTCCGGCTCGTCCATCTCACCGTCGCCCAGGAAGGCCCAGACGTGCGAGCGGCTGGTGTCCTTGATCTCCCGTGCGAGCAGGTACTGGTTGAACCGGGCCTGGTAGATCGCGTTGATCGGGCCGAGGCCCATGGACACCGTGGGGAACTCCCAGAAGTCCGGCATCAGCCGCGGGTGCGGGTAGGACGGCAGCCCGCCGCCCGGGTGCGACAGTTCCTGCCGGAAGCCGTCCAGCTGGTGCTGGCTGAGCCGGCCCTCCAGGAAGGCCCGGGCGTAGATGCCCGGCGCCGCATGGCCCTGGAAGAAGACCTGGTCGCCGGACTCGCCGTGGTCCTTGCCGTGGAAGAAGTGGTTGAAGCCGACCTCGTACAGGCTGGCGGCCGAGGCGTAGGTGGCGATGTGCCCGCCGACGCCGAGGCCCGGCCGGTTGGCCCGGGACACCATGACCGCGGCGTTCCACCGGATGTAGGCCCGGATCCGGCGCTCGACGTACTCGTCGCCGGGGAACCAGGGCTCGCGCTCGGGCGGGATCGTGTTGATGAAGTCGGTGCTGCGCAGGCCGGGCACCCCGACGTTCTGCTCGCGGGCCCGCTCCAGCAGGCGCAGCATCACGTACCGGGCCCGGGAACGGCCGCGGGTGCGCACCACGCTGTCGAAGGAATCGACCCAGTCCCTGGTCTCCTCAGGGTCGATATCAGGCAGCTGCGTGGGCAGTCCGTCGCTGATGATCGAGAAACGCTGGCGTCCGGCAGCCACGGGATGTCCTCGCCTTCCGGAGGTCGGGCGGCTGTTCGCCGCCATGTCCGCAGAGCTGGGCGGCGGGTGGCCGCCCGGATGAGCATGAGTTGTCCAGACCAATTCTGGTCCTTGTGCCCCGGAAACGCACCCGGCTACCTGGGGGTAACCAGCGGTCTGGTGCCGGCCCCTGTGGGGGACCCCCTGCCGGGGTCCTGGGCAGGGACTGTCCCAGGCAGTGACATCCGGCCCTACTTTCTGGTCGCCGCCCGGTGCCAGCCTGGGTACCTACGGTGAGCGTAGGCACGCTCCGATCGCAGTCCTAGCGTATGCGGCGGGCCGCACCTGGAGCGAACGGGCACGAGGAGGTGCTGGGTATGCAGGCAGTAGTCGGCGACCGACTGCATGTGCACGGCAATGCGGTCGGCCAGGCGGACAAGACGGGCGAGATCGTGGAGGTGCACGGCACCGCCGGCGCGCCGCCGTATCTGGTCCGGTTCGACGACGGGCACACCGGGCTGTGCTTCCCGGGACCGGACGCCGTGATCGAGCGCAGCCGGGCCCGCGGCACATCGACCCGGAAGACCGGGGCGGCGTCGGGTGGGAAGGCCAGGGGGCCCAAGAAGTAGGGCTCACGCCCCGGATGCTCCCGGGCTAAAGGGGGCCCGGATGCTCCCGGGCCGAGGGGCGGCGCACCGGCGGCTGGCGGGAACGCGAAGGGCCGCACGGTGCGGAGCCCCGCCCCGGGGTGCCCGGCACCCGGCCGGGCTGAGGGGCCGCTTCCCCCGCGCCGGGCCCGGGGCACCCTCCCCGCGAAGTCCAGGTTGCGAGGAGGGGGCTGGCCCGGAACAGTCGTTAGGTATGGAATCTACGATTGTGCGGGTGCGGACCGGCACGAAACCGGCGGCACGCGACATCACCGGGGAATGTGCGGAGTTCGCGGCGAGCGCGTCAGGGGGCGGGGACGGGCTGCTGCACGTATTCGTGCCGCACGCCACGGCGGGCCTGGCCCTGATGGAGCTGGGCTCGGGCAGTGACACGGACCTGCTCGCCGCCCTGGATGACCTGCTGCCCGCCGACGATCGCTGGCGGCATGCCCACGGGTCACGCGGGCACGGCCGCTCCCACGTGATGCCGGCCCTGATCGCCCCGTTCCTGGTGATCCCGGTCCTGGGCGGGCGCCCGGCGCTGGGGACCTGGCAGTCAATCGCCCTAATCGATCTGAACGTGGATAATCCGGACAGGCAGATAAGACTTTCCTTCCTCGGGTAGCCGTCACACGAGGCGGGGAAGATCAAACTGTGACATGGTTTTCGCTTCCAGGGCCTATTTGGCACTTGCGCGAGCGCGCGACCCAGTGTGAACTGTCCCGCAAGTAGTGCCCACGCGGCCAGCGCGGCGCAAAGCGCGAGCTGCGGCGGCACGTCGTGGTGGGCCGGCGCGGATGCGGGGCCGCGGGAAAGGAAATGAGGAGGACGTCAGTGAGCGCGACCGCGCGCCAGGCGCAGGATCAGCCGGGCCTGGCCGAGCGACTTGGCATCAAGCCGGGTCAGGTGGTGCAGGAACTCGGGTACGACGACGACTGCGATGAGCAGTTGCGGGATGAGATCGCCGAGCTGAAGGACGTCGAGCTCGTCGATGAGGACTACGACGACGTGGTCAACGTAGTGCTGCTCTGGTGGCGGGACGGGGACGGTGATCTGTTCGACGCTTTGGCCGACGCCCTGACACCGCTGGCCGACGGTGGCTACATCTGGTTGCTCACCCCCAAGGCCGGGCGACCCGGGCACGTTGAGCCGAGCGACATTGGTGAGTCCGCGCCGACCGCGGGACTCTCCCAGACTTCGAGCGTGAGTGCGGCGCGGGACTGGCTGGGTACCCGGCTGGTCGCGCCAAAGGCGCGCAGGTAGGCAGACAAGGCACCCAGGGCGCGCAGAGAGATTCTCATCCAGCACGACGAAATGGCGCTGGGTTCGGCCGGCCGGGCGTGGCCGATCACGATCCGGGGTCAGCGTCCTGTTGCGGTCCGCGCGGATGGCAGACTGACTCTGTCCGCGGCGGAAAGGAATAGTCCATGTCGGTTGAGGTTGGCGAGCAGGCACCCGATTTCGAGCTCAAGGACCAGCACGGCAGCCCGGTCCGGCTGTCCAGCTTCCAGGGCACGAAGAATGTGGTGCTCGTGTTTTACCCGCTGGCGTTCAGCGGGGTGTGCAGCGGCGAGCTTCGCGCGCTGCGCGACGACTTCCCCGAGGTCGACCGGGAGGACGTCGAACTGCTCACCGTCTCGGTCGATTCCACGTACGTGCTGCGTACGTGGGCGGACCGGGACAACTTCGGCTTCAGCCTGCTGTCAGACTTCTGGCCGCACGGCGATGTCGCAAAGCTTTACGGAGTATTTGACGAGGACAGGGGCATAGCCACGCGGGGAACGTTCATCATTGATAAGGCCGGAGTCATCCGGTGGAAAGTGGTGAACCCCATTCCCCAGGCGCGTGACATCGCCGAGTACAAGAAGGTGCTCGCCGACCTGAGCTGACGCGGTTCGCGCGCGTCGGGCCGGCGGTGAGCCAAGCCACCCGAGAGGATCGAAGCAGCCGAGGATGCCCTGCTATCGATGTGGTGTGCGGCAAACCGACCCTAGCCGCGGGCAGAGTCCGTGGAAACGCGGGGTACGGCGGCAGAGCCAGATTCTGATCTGTCCTGGGTGCCAGGACACGGTGGACTGGATGTCTGAGATGGACCGCTGCTCGCGGTGCTCCAGCGTGCATCTGGTCAAGAGGTTGGGGGAGGTGGAGTGCCGGGACTGCGGGGTGATCGTCTCACCGGAAGGTTCCGGCGAGACGGGCGAGCCCGGCGGGGCTGGTCCGGCGGTGGCGGGCCGCGGCCCTGACCTGTCCGAGGAAGTGGCCCGGGCTCTGGACCGGGTGCTGGGCCGGAGCCTGGTCAGCCAGAGCATCCAGCGGGCGCCCGCGCCGGAGGGCCGGTCTGGTGGTGGCTCGGGCGCGGGTTCTGGTTCTGGCTCCGGAGCGGGGGTCCATCGTCCGGCGCGCGCCCCGGCCGATCATGCGGCGGCTCATCCTGGCGCGTTTGCCGGGTAGTGGGACTGGGCTGATGCGGCGCGGGCGCTGGGCGAGGGTTGGTGAGTGCCAGGTGAACGCGAAGTGAGGAAGCCGGCCGGCCGGTGAGCGACGCCGCGATCGTGGGCCGCGTGCTCCGCGAGTATCACCTCCGCGGGATGGAGCCGTCCACGCTTCGCCGGGTCGGCGGAGCCGTGGCCAGCGGGGTTGTGACCTACCTGGTCGGCCCGGGCGAGAATGCACCGTCGGTGGCGCCGGCTGCACCATGGGTGGTGCGGGCGTGCCGGGAAGATGCGCCGGTGCCCGTCCAGGCCGGCGGGGCGCCCGCCCTGACCATGCTCGACTGGCTGATGGCCCAGGCGGGCACCCTGGACTGCCTGGAGGCGGCGGGCTACCCGGCGCCGAGGGTGATCCGCACTCACTCTGGTGATCCAGTCGGCATGGATGGAGCCTGGCTCACACTGGCTACTTCTTTCGTCGAGGGTCCGGCGATCCGGCCGTCGCTGGCGCAGCTCCGGATGCTGGGGATGGCGCTGGGGAGGTTGCATGCCCTTGATGTCGCGGGGGAGCCGGGGCAGGCGTCGTGGTATCCGGAGGTGGCCATCCCGGCCACCCTGGCCCGCCTCGGCGCGGTCGAGGCGCTGGTCCCGGAGGAGTTGCGGGACCTGTATGCGGAGCTTCGCCAGACGGCCCTGACAGTCCAGGCCGGGCTCAGCTCGCTGCCCAGGGGAATGGTGCACGGGGACGCGTGGCCCGGCAACGCGGTCCAGAGCGGCCCCGATACGGTCACCCTCATCGACTGGGAGACCGGCGGCCTGGGTCTGCCCGTACTAGACCTGGGCACCTGCCTGGTTGAGAGCCTGCTCGACGCCCAGCCGTCCGGGGCCGGGCCCGGGGCGTGGCTAGTCGAGCCGGATGAGGACCGGATCGCGGCGGTCGCCCGGGGATACGCTTCGCAGCGCGTGGTGGGTGCGGCCGAGCGCGCCCTGCTGCCCGCGGCGGTCCGGTTCGGTGCGTGCTACGTGGGAGCCATCGACCTGCATCAGGCCCTGGCCGAAGGAGTGCGCGGCGCGGCGATGGAGGCGCGGCTGCAACGGTTGCGGAACCGGGTGTCGGTGAGCAAGGCGGTGGCCCGCCTGGCCGTCCCTCATCTCGTCGGCGACCCAGAACCCGCGGAGGGCGCAGACTTCGCGGAGGGCGCAGACTTCGGGGGCGGCCCAGAAACGGTACGCTGAGGCCGGTCGCCTGCTGGCAGTAGGCGCGGGCGCATAGCTCAGTGGTAGAGCACTCGCCTTACAAGCGAGAAGTCCTTGGTTCGAACCCAAGTGCGCCCACTTTCTCGAATATCCGTCCGACTTTCGGCGGCTCCGCACTGGTTCCAAGACCGGGCAGCTACCAGGCTCAGTGAGGGCGCGTGACTTGACCCCGGTGTGTCGCAGCAGAAGTCGGATAAGACGGATCTACCCTGGCTGTGTGGGGCAGGATCTGTGCGGTAAATGGATGCCACGAAAGCGGACGAAGTGTGCGCGCACGCCGGACCACGGCGGACCCTGTAAGACAGCCGAGCTCATGGAGCGCCAGAGGGAGTACTCGCGCGCCAACCCGCATCGCGAGTCGCAGGAGTCCCGCAGGAGATCCAACCGGAAGTATCGAATTGCAAGTTATGGACTAACCCAGGAACAGTTCGCCCTCATTCTCACGGCGCAGAGCTCCGCGTGCGCGATGTGCCACGAGCCGTTTGAGGAAGGGCAGCTCATCCACGTGGACCATGATCACGCGTGCTGTCGGAGGAAAAACCGCTCGTGCGGAGAGTGCATCCGAGGGCTCTTGTGCCATACCTGCAACATCGCGCTAGGCCACATCGAACACCGATACGCGCTGGCTCGCGCCTACCTGGACAACCCTCCCGTCGGGCGCCTCGCCGCCGCTTAGAAAGGTTCAGCACACATCAGGCGGTCTCAGGCCGCGTCCAGCCACAGTCATTGCTGGTCAAGTCCCTGCCGGGCGGCACCCAGTCGCGTCCAGCGGCCCGAGATAACCCGCCTTACAAGCGAGGAGCCGCTGGTTCGAACCCAGCTGCGCCCACCCCCAGGTCAGAGCGTTGCTGGTCAGCGGCGGAGAGGCTTGGCGGGTGATCACTAGCTGCCAGGAGAGTGCTCCGGCGTCGGGTTAGTGGCGTTCGCCGAGGTCAGCGACGGTTTCGGGTCGATCTGCGTCGCCTAGTACGGCAGCCGCATTTCGTGCTGTGAGCTGGGACGACGGCCAGAAGCCCGGCAGCGGCCGCTAGTTCGGGGCGAACAGGCCCGCGTCAAGGGGTGACAAGCTTACCTTGACGCCATGCGGAGACAACGTTACGTTGTCGATGTGGCGGTGGTAAGTGTCGCGGAGCTGGTGGACGCTGTGCGCCAGCAGGCGCCGGGCGCGCCGCTCGACCGGGTCGAGGCGGCCCTGACGGTCAGCGAAGAGCTGGCCTTGTGCGCAGACGAACTGATCGGCCAGTTCGTGGAGGAGGCGCGCCGGGCGGGGTGTTCCTGGACCGAGATCGGCCAGCGGATAGGGGTATCCAAGCAGGCGGCCAGGCAGCGTTTTGGGGACCCGCGGCCGATCACACCGAACACCTGGACAACGAGGTTGAGCGCACCTGCCGGGGGCTGCCTGGAGGCGGCCAGACGGGAGGCCGCTGCTGACGGGGCCGCCGAGGTGGGCACCCATCACCAGCTGATCGGGCTATTCCATGAGGGGGTAGCCGCCGCCGTTTTGGAGGAGCTGGGGGTGCGGGCCGACGCGGTACGAGCCGCCGCGCGAGAACTGTTCCCAGAAGGAGGAGGAGGTCGGCCCGGCGGGCGGGCGCCACAGGAGTCGGCCGAGGGCCGTGAGGCGATCCAGCGTGCGGCCGCGATTGCTCAGCAGGCCGGGCGGGGCGAGGTGGGCACCGAGCACCTGCTCGCCGCGCTGGCGCTTGATCCTGGTTCGCGTGCCCGGCGGGTGCTCAGCCACCTGGGCGTGAGCATCGCCGCCATTAAGAGAGGACTCGACTGTTATGTCGGTCCTGGGAAGCGGCGCCGCCGCAAACGAGGCAAAATTGATCCTGCCTGCTCGTTTTGCGGAAAGAGCCAGAAGCAGGTCAAAAAACTCGTTGCCGGTCCCGGCGTGTATATCTGCGGCGAGTGCATCGATCTGTGCAATGAGATCGCCGCCGAAGAATGAGACGAGCCAGGCGCACAGCGCTGACCGCGTAGACGGGGTTGCCGCACGAGAGCCGAAGTTAGCTGACCAGGGCGATTCTGGCGTTGCGGGCGAGCCGTGCGCGTCTGTGGAACCATCGTGAGCGGGCCTGGTGGCGGCGGGTCCACGCGTCCCAGTGAATGACGAGCGACCGGGGCAGCGGCGCGCTGGTGAGGGCGGCGAGCAGGCGCTTGATCTCCGGGACGGTCAGCGGGATCATTCCGGGTTCGGCTGGTGGCGGCTGGTCCGGCCTTACCGGGGCCGGTGCCTGGGTATCGGTGCGATCTTTGAGCTGGGCGGTGGTGACGGCGCAGATGGCCAGGGCGGCCATGACGAGTACGGCGTGCCGGATGATCGCAATGTAGAGCCGGGCCTGGCACTGGTCGAGCCCGAAGCAGTCCTTGCCGAACTCGAAATCTTCTTCTACTGGCCAGCGCAGCCCGGCCGCGCGGATCAGCCGGGCCTTGGTCAGCAGCTGCCCTTCGGGGACGTAGCAGTAGTGGAAGGCCAGCCCGCCGGTCTTGAGGTGGCGGCGGATGAGCAGGTGGCGGCGCGGGCTGGTGGTGGCGATCCAGGCCCAGGCGTACCAGCGCTCGCCCTTGGAGCCGCTCCCGGCGGAGCGGACCTCCCAGCGCCGCTTGTGCCTCAGCAGCGACTTGACGGCCTGCGCGCAGGTCAGCTTCGTGCCCGCGGCCAGGGTGAGGGTGAAGTTCGACGGCACCCGCAGCACGTATGCCTGGCATCCGGCTTCGAAGTGCTCGCGTAGCTCGGTGCAGTTGCCGTATACCTCGTCCCCGCAGTAGAAGTCCGGCCGGATCCCGTCGGCGGCGGCGTCGTTGCTGACGTCGATGGCCAGCTGTCCCTTGGTGCGGAACGCAAGGTCCAGCGGCAGCCCCATGAGCAGGGACTTGACCGGGTCCTCGATGTGCTCGCGGGGGATCCACTGGCGGGCGCCGATCAGCGCGTGCCCGGTCTTCTCGTGCACGTACGACAGGTGCACGGTGTTGATCCCGTTGGCCACCCGGCCTGCGCACCCCAGGTACTGGCGTTTGACTCCCGCCGTGGCCTCGCCGGCCTTCTCCTGCCCGGTCTCGTCGATCGCCCCGATCACCAGGCCGCCGCGCCGCTTCCCGCGCCGCGCCGCATCTTCCAGCCCGGCCACCGCAAACCGGCGCATCGCCGCGAAGGTGTCCCAGGTCGCGTGATTGAGCAGCCGCTGGGTCTTGTCCGGCGTCTTGTCCCCGGCGTGCCGGGCGATGCTCCACCCGTTCCGCTCCGGCAGTTCGCTCATCACCGCTGTGGTGTACTTGCCCGCCTGCAGCCACGGCTCCGGCCGGGCAAAACACGACCGCAGCAGCCCCAGCAGCTCACCCCGTCTCCGCAGCGCCAGCCCGGCGCTTATCCTGACCGCAGCAGCCGCCTCTGAACTTGTACTCGTCATACAGACATGATCATGAGGCGGCTGCGCTCACGCCCGCCCATCCCGCAACAAGATCACATCACCCCGCCAGGCACCTTCACCCAGCTCACAGCACGAAATGCGGCTGCCGTACTAGGTGCAGGCCACTGGGAGCGCAAGTCCGAGTTGGTCTGAGGTAAGACGCCCGGGTCCGGCGGTGCGCTGCAGGTCTTCGGGCTGGTCATCGGCGTGCCCCAAGGGCAGGCCCTGGGAGCGCTTGTGGGAGCGCAATCTGGGAGAGCACTCTCTCATGGGCTATTGAAGCGCTAGCCCCTCGTCTCGAGGCGGGACTGCGGACCGGGTTGGCGTGCCCTGGTGTTGGTCAATCCGGTCCCTTGTGCTGACCGCGCTGTGTAGTCGGCAGGTCGGGCGGAGATCTCGGTCTGGTGACTGTGACCCTGTGGCCGGTAGAAGGCAGGGCCGGGGCGCGCCGAGATGTTGTTCGCACCCTGATGGTGTGCGGGCTACCGTGGGTAGCAGTCCTCTGCAGGCACTGAAGGAAGTGGGCTGTGACTGCGCATCCAGTTGGTGATCATGATCCTGATAACCCGGTCGAGATCCTCGCCGTGCTCCCTGAGGGTTACCATGCGCAGTTCCTGGCTGAGTACACAGCCGCCGTAGAAGGTGCGCGGCGTCCGGAGCAGTTCCGTCAGCTTCAGGAACTGCTGCGACTGTGGCGGCTACGGGCCGCCGCTTACTCCGGTCCAGGGTTTGAGGAGCGGCTGGCGGGTGCCCGTCATGGCCGGTAGCGCGCCGGCTGAGCAGGTATTCCCCGGCTGGCCTGGCCGTGGGCCGGCGAGGTGAGTTACCGGGTCGAGTTGGCGGGGGTGCCCAGGTTCAGTTCCACTCGTTGCCTGAGCATGCACGTGATGCGCTCGTGGACTGCGCTGCGGAGTTAGCCGGGCAGCCCTGGGATGGGATGGTGCGGCCTCCTGGAGATGATTCTCGCTTCCGCGAGGCCGTGTTCGGGGCGGGCAGCGGCATCGTGGGCTTCTACCTTGACGAGGATGCGCAACTGATCCGGATCTTCGACATCGTATGGATCGGTTAGGAGTACCCCGGCCGGCCCGCCCGGCAGCTGATCCAGGCACCCGGCGGGCCCCTGCAGCGCATGAACCGGCAACCGAGCGGGATGGCCTCAGTCGAGGGAGTGGCGCGGACTGCTGCACAGGTAGGAAACGCCACCTCCACCATCGGCTATAGCCAGAACCGGCTGAACTGCGCGCAGCCACCCGCACAGGCCTTCCAATTCCCGAGCGCTTATAGTCGGCGATCCGGAGCGAGACACCACCGTATGCCCGTCATGGAGTGTGATTGGCGCAGCCTCCCCGGCGGGGTGATATCCGCCTAATTCTGCGTGTCCGCCCGCCCAGCCCGACCCAGCGGTTTTAGACCGGTTAAAGATCTTTGAGAGCCCGTTTGTAGACATCGTGTGTTGCAACGGGTCAGTTATCGCCCTGGTTGAGCAGCCTATGGAGCCGGGTGAGTGCGTCCCGGCTGGCTTGCTCGTCGGTGTCGGTGTAGATCTCCAGCGTGGTGCTGATCCGGGTGTGCCCGAGGATCCTCTGTGCGTCGCTGGGCGGGACACGGAGGTCCTTGAGGAGTGATCCAACCGTGTGCCGCAGGTGGTGGACCTTGATGGTCCGGAGGCCGTTGTCCTGGCAGAGGCGTCCGAAGGACCGGACCAGCGCGCGGGCAACCGGCAGATCAACCGAGCCCTGCACATCATGGCCGTCGTCCAGCCCCGCCATCCACCGAAGGCTGCGCCTACTACGACCGCAAGGTCGCTGTCCGGAAGACACCCGGGGAAGCCATGAGATGCCTCAAGCGCCGACTCTCCGACATCGTCTACCACCGGATGGTCCTCGACGCCCGCGTCACAAACGCGGGCCCGGGAGGACACGTGGGGGCGGCTACTGGCTCCAGCGCGGCCGGCTCGCACCCCGCCGCCGGCACTTCGGAGAAGTCACTTCCCGGACCCGCTGCCAGCGACCCTACCCCTCCCAGGCCGGCCCGTTCTTCAGGTCGTTTCCCGTCCCGGGCTCCCCGCCGGACCGCAGCTGCGGCCCGGGGCTGGACCCGGCAGTGGCCTCCGGAGCCGTGCGCAGCTTTGAAACCCTACCGGGGCGCCCGGCGGCCCCCTAGCCGTCTCCGGGAGCTTTTGGGGCCTCGGCCAGTGGATCAGACAGGGCGGCCAGCAACTGGGGGTAGATGGTGAGCAGCCGGTCGGCTCCGGTAGTCCGCAGGACACGTAGCACGGCGGCGGACTTAGTGACGAGCCTCATCTCTGCGTTACCGTGTGCGGCGTGCTGGCCGGCCAGCATAAGGCAGCGGGCACCGGAGGCGTCCAGGGAGGTAGTCCGGGTCATGTCGGCGACCACAACAGCTACGCCAGGTCCGAAGGCCGCCTGCAGTTCATCGCCGAAGCTCTGCGCATTGGTGCTGTCGACCTCGCCCGGCGCAATAACGATCTCGGGGAGAACGATCGGCCTCATAGTCGCGCCACGGATAGTCGTGCTACGGGCGTCGTTTTCCACCTCGAACCTCCGGCCGGGGTCTGGAGCCAGCGGGTCTGCAGGGTGCCCCGAGACGACAGCCAGCCCTGAGGGCCGGGGCCGAGTCGATAACCTTGACCAAGTCACTATCTCGCAGCCTGTCCTCTCAGTCCAGCCGCGGCAGCTGCCAGGCGCTGCTCAGCCCGCAACGGCAGGCGCTAAAGCCGCACGTCAGGGCCTTGAGGCGGGTACCGGCCGCTGGTGGGTCCCCGGCTGGGTCGCGAGGCTCAGTTGCGCAGCGTGTGGCGAGGCGACATCCCGTACTGCTTGCGGTAGGCGGTGGCGAAACTGGCCGGGCTGGCCCAACCCCAGCGGCGGGCGATCTGCGCAACGGTCGCGCCGGCGGCGGGGTCGGTGCCCAGAACACGCGGCCTCAGGCATTTACGCTTGACCTGACCAGTCCCGCCCCGGCACAGACAACGCCTGGGCTGCAGATCTCTGCGGGTGGAGACCTAGCCTGGTCGCGTGAGCGAGAAACTGCCGGCAGTAGCCGAGGCCCGGATGGCGGAGATCCGGTCCAGCGGGACGTGGGGGTCGGCGCTGAGCGCGGATGAGTTCGCCGCCATCCGCAGCGCGGGCTTCGAGCCCGTCGGCCAGGTGCTCGGCGCGGCCGTCTACAGCGCCGGGAGCACCAGCGTGTACAGCTGCCCCGGGGCGCAGGGATCATCCGGCGACGGGTTGCCGCCCCAGTCTGCGACCCAGGTGTCCGGGCGGGGCGGCCAGGGGTCGTTCGGGCCGCTCGTCCAGACCATGAACCTGGCGCGGTACACGGCCGTCGGCCGGATGCTCACCGAGTGCGCCGAGCTGGGCGGCCACGGGGTGGTCGGCGTCCGGCTGTCCCGGGAATCGTTTCCTCTCGGCGGGCCGCAGTTCACGGCCCTGGGCACCGCGGTCCGCGCGAAAGGTGCACACGGGCCGCCGGTGCCGTTCACCAGTGAGGTGTCCGGGCAGGACTTCGCCAAGCTGATCATGGCGGGCTGGATACCCGCTGGGCTCGTACTTGGCATCTCGATCGCGTCGCGGCACGATGATCGCAAGACCGCCCGCCAGGCCCGCTGGGGCTCGGGCAATGCCGAGGTCAACGGATGGACCGAGCTGGTCAGCCAGGCGCGGCACGACGCCCGGCGCCAGCTGGAAAGAGACGTTGAGCGGCTCGGCGCCGAGGGCGTGGTGATCGCCACGATGGAGATGCGGGTGCGCGAGCGAGACTGCCCGGAAACTGTCGGCCGCCGCGACCACATCGTGGAGGCAACCCTCATCGGCACCGCCGTCGCCAGGTTCTCCCACGCCGGGCAGCCCCGTGGCAGTCCGGCCCTGGCCATCATGTCCCTCGACCCGCAGCGGCGCCAGGCCGCCAGGGTCCAGATATAGATGCCGCAGTGGCCGCCGCCTCCAACGTCGCGCCTGCACACCTTCCCTGCCGGGCATCACCGCGGTGAGCCGGTGGCCGGGTTAATCTTCGGAACAGCATCCCCGTATCGCTGGGTTCGTCCTGCTCGAGGTCTCCGGGCCGATCACCTTTCCTTATCGGCGTGATCTTGGTGACCAGGTCCCGGCACTCTCGCGGCGGCACCCATCCCGCCACCTCCGGTTTGAGCTGCATCCAGCGTGGAAGAGGACAGCCGTCACCGGGTCGTGGCGTGTCAGGCGACGAAGAGGAGTCGGTCATGGGTGTGGCTAAAAAGGCAAAGCACGACGCGAAGTCGGCCAAGGGCAAGACGAAGAAGGGTGCCGGCAAGGTGAAGCACAAGGGCAAGAAAGTCAAGAATGCCGCGAAGCACTGATCATGTCCGCGGGCTGACCGGGATCTGAGGACCAGCAGGGCAGGCCGTCGGCCACCGCGCGGCATCGGCGAGGTCCGGCGGCCACATGTGGCCGCCGGACCGCATGCTGGTCACCGTCCAGATCAGCGGCCGGCTATTCACCTAGATAGGCCCGAATCGTCCGGCGAGTCCGGAGGGCTCGGGTTGGTATCTGGCCGGCCCGTATCTGCATCGTCACACCGGGCGGTCAGGTCCGCCTCACCCCCTCGGGGGTGATGACAACCGCGACGGTGCCCTGGATGATCGGGGTCATGGCCTCCCTATCTCCCCAGCGGTTCGGCGTTGTGGTCATTGGCGCCGGACCGGCCGGCGTCGTGGCGGCGCTTCGCGCCGCCCGCCTCGGTGCCACGACGGCGCTGATCACCCGCGATCAGTTCGGTGGAATGGCCGCGAACGACGGGCCCGTGCCGGTCCGCACGCTTGCCCAGGCGGCGCGGCTGATGCGCGAGGCCAGGCAGCTCCCTCTCTATGGGATCGAGGGGGGCGAGCCCACGCTCGACTACCCTCGGCTGCTGGCCCGGGTACGTGACGTGACCGAGGATGTGCGCCAGCACACGCTGCTGCGCGATGATCTCGAGCGGGCCGGGGTGACCATCTACGAGCAGGCCGGACCGGCCCGGTTCGCCGACGACCACACCGTGGAAAGCGACAACGCGCCGCGGCTTGAAGCAGGCAAGGTCATCATCTGCAGCGGAGGAACGCCGCGGCCGCTGGCGATCCCAGGATTCGACCTGACGGCCACGCACAGCGATGCATGGCACCTTTCCTCCGTGCCGCCGTCGCTGATCGTGATTGGCGCTGGAGCGACCGGCGTGCAGGTAGCTTCGATCTTCAACGCGTTCGGCACGCACGTCCATCTCGTCGAGATCGCCCCACGCATCCTGATGAGCGAGGACGACGAGGTCTCCGAAGCCGTCCGGGCCGCGCTGGCTGCGGCGGGCGTCCAGGTCCTCGAGAACGCCGGGACTATTGACCGCTTCGAGCGCTGTGCGGCCGGCGTGCGGCTCATCCGTTCAGCCGACGATGGCCCGCGGAGCCTCGACGCCACAGTGGCAGTGGTCGCGGCCGGATGGGCTGCCGCCACCGCCAGGCTGAACCTTGGCCAGGCCGGCGTACAGACGGACCGGCGCGGGTACGTCCAGGTGGACAGGTACCTGCGTACCAGCGTGCCGCATGTTTTCGCCGCGGGCGACGTCACCGGGCGCGCGATGGTCGTGCACGAGGCGGTCCGCGAGGGACTGGTGGCCGCGACCAACGCCGTCCTCGGGCCGGCCACGGTCCTCCCTCCACAGGTGAGCCCGATCGGCAGCTTCACCGACCCCGAGTACGCCTCGGCCGGGCTGACCGAGGCGGCCGCCCGCCAGACTCATGACGTGGCTACGGCAACGGTTCCCTTCGACTCGCTCCCGCGACCGATCATCGATGGCCGCCCGACCGGGTTCTGCAAGCTGATCGTCGACCGCGAGCTTCATACGATCCTGGGTTGCCACGTCGTGGGGGAACGCGCGGTCGAGCTCGCACAGCTGGCCGCGACGGCGATGGCCGCCGAGATGCCCGTGGAGCAACTCGCGCTGGTCCCGTTCTCATTCCCCACATACGCGAACGCCCTCGGTCGTGCGGCGGTTGTCGCCGCGATCGAACTCGATCACACCGGAATGTGGGCGGTTGAGCATCTCGTGACTCCAGAGGACGTCGGCGTGACCTGAGCTCGTGATGCCCTTACCGAGAGGAGAAAGATCTTGGGAACCCCGTCGACAGGAACGTCCAGGCCTGGGGTCCGCGTAGGCTCCGCGAGTGAGTTCAGCTTGTTCTTCCGCGTAAGGCCGGGCCACGAGAGCGACCTGCGGGAAGCGGTCCAGGTGCTGCAGGACAGCCCGGGCTACCGGCCCGGGGACTACGACCTGCCGATCGCAACCATTCACGAAGCGAGGTTCGTGCTGTTCGACGAGGACACGCGCCTGCTCTTCGCGACGAGCTTCGATGGCCCGTGGGATGCCTACATGGAGGACTTCGCCTCCAAGCCGCTGCAGCTCTTCGACTCCATCTTCCGGCACGTCGAGGGCTACGAAGGCCTGCCCGATCTCGCGGCGGTGAAGGGTTTCATCCTGAGCGCCCAGGTGACGGCCGGAGCCTACGCGCGGAATTACCCCGGCACGGTGAAGGAGATCCGGAAGGCCCAGCGGGTGAACCAGGCGTTCCAGCAGGTGCTCGACGATCCGCGGGCTGCGGAGGCGCTGGGGCACCCGGCGCTGGCGCCGCTGCTCGACGAGGCCGCGGACTGAGCGGCCGCTGCGAGCAACCACAGACCAATGTCGCATCACATCTCCGGCCCGCGAGCCATGGCCGAGCCAGCAGCGGACATCACCGACCTGTACGCCTTCCCCAGCCCCGAGGACCCGGGACGCCTTGTGCTGGTGCTGAACACGCGGCCGTTCGCGACGCCCACCGCGGCGTTCTCCGACGGGCTCATCTACCGCTTCCGGCTGCGGCCGCTGACCCCGGATTCGGGGGATGATCTCACGCCGTTCACGGTGGCCGGCCAGGAGATCGTGATCGACTGCGTGTTTTCGGCCCCCGTGAACGGATCCGGTGCGAGCGGTCCGGAGCAAGAAGGCACGTGCTCGGTAGCGGGCGAGACGGTCTCGATGAGGGTGAACGACGAGTGCGGAGGCCAGGCCCACGGCATCCGCCTGTTCGCCGGCCCGCGGTGGGATCCGTTCATCATGGATGCGCCGGCCGCGCTGAAGACGATCGCTACGGGCCAGCTCGCGTTCACTGATCCGGGCGCGATCTACCTCGACGGCAAGAACATCCTCAGCCTGGTCGTCGAGGTCGACCGCACGGTCCTTGGCCGCGCTGAGCTGTATGGCGTGGTCGCGGAGACGCTGACGCGAGGCAGGGTCAACATCCGTCTCGAGCGCGCCGGGCGGCCCGAGGTACCCAACCTGATGCTGGCGCCGAAGCAGTTCGATCCGGTTAACCGCGACCTTGAGATCCGCGACCTTTACAACATGGAGGACGCGTTCGATCTCAGTCGCGCCTACGAGGGCGCGTACCGGGCCCGGCTGAACGCGAACCTGGCGTTCTGGGATGGTCTCGACGGCAAGGCCGACTGGCCTGCACGCGAGAATGGCGCGCACCCGCTGACCGAGCTCATCCTCGCGGACTTCCTCGTCCTCGACGTCACCAAGCCTTATGCGGAGCTGGGTTCCTTCCTTGAAATCGAGCTCGCCACCAGGCGCGGGGAGGCGCACCGGACCTGCGGTGGCCGGGCGCTTAACGACGACGTGATGGACACGATCTTCACGCTGCTCGTGAACGCGGGAAACGGTCCCGTCATCCGCGACGGCGTCGATCAGGCGACCCGGCCCGCGTCGCGAACGTTCCCTTACCTGGTGCCCCCGAATCCGGATCCCCCGGAGGTACCCGCGCATGTGTAGCGATCGTGCGTCCGCGAGCACCACTCTCGAGCTCGACGACATTCAGTTCGGGGTGATACACCAGCGACCGGCCTCCTATGTCGGCGCATACCTCCTGCTTCGCATCAACGACCCTCAGGCGGGACGCCGGCTGATCAGGCGGCTGCTCCCGGTGATCGAGTCCGCCCGGTCTTCATCAGATCCGGCTCAGCACGCCTGGGTTTCGGTGGCATTCACCTATCAGGGACTGAAGGCGCTGGGGGTGCCCCAGGACTCACTTGACAGCTTCGCGCCGGAGTTCCGGCAGGGCATGGCGGCCCGCGCGGCGGAGCTGGGCGACGTTGGCGAGAGCAGTCCTGACCATTGGGAGAAGCCACTCGGAAGCCCCGAGGTGCACGTGGCTCTGTCGGTGCTGTCGCCCGACGCCGGGCGGCTGGAAAGCCTGCTCGAGCGGGCGCGCCGTGCGCACGAGGAGCTAGCCGGTGTCGAGGTCATCTGGCGCCAGGACTGCTACCAGCTCCCGACGGGGCGCACCTCGTTCGGCTTCAAGGACGGGATCGGGCAGCCGGCGATGGAGGGGACCGCTGCCGCCGGGTCCGCCCTGGGTGAGCGACCGATCAGGACGGGCGAGTTCATCCTCGGCTATCCAGACGAGACCGGGAGCACGGGGCCGGTGCCGACTCCCGAGGTGCTCGGGCTCAACGGCACCTATCTGGTTTTCCGTAAGCTGCATACCCGGGTTGCCGCCTACCGGCAGTATCTCCGGGCCAAGGCGGCGAGCCGCGAGGAAGAGGCGCTGCTCGGCGCGAAGATGATGGGGCGCTGGCCCAGCGGCGCACCGCTCGCGCTCTGCCCGGAGCGTGACGATCCGGGCCTTGGCGCGGATCCCGACCGTAACAACCGCTTCGGGTATGGCGACGATCTGCGCGGATTCAAGTGCCCGGCTGGCGCGCATGCCCGGCGGGCGAACCCCCGGGACGCGCTTGATCACGAGATGAGCGCCGAAGTCCGTCTCCATCGTATGTTCCGGCGCGGGACGAGCTATGGCCCGATGCTGCCCGAAGGCGTGTTCGAGGACGACGGCGCGGACCGCGGCATCATCTTCGTTTTTGTCGGTGCCCATCCCAAGCGCCAGTTCGAGTTCGTCAAGACACAGTGGCTGAACGACGGCATCTTCATCGGCGCACCCGCCGAGAAGGATCCGCTCGCCGGAGCGAACGACGGATCGGGCACCTTCACTGTCCCGCAGCGGCCGATCCGCCGGCGCCTGCAGGGCCTGCCGCCGTTCGTGATCACCCGCGGCGGGGAGTACTGCTTCGCCCCGGGTATCCGGGCCTTGCGCTGGCTAGCTGAGCTGGACACCCGGAACGGCTGAACAGGAAAGAAGGGGACGTGGCTACGAGCCCGGCACGCACCGACCGCTGGAAGGCGCTGGACTTCGGGCCGCCGCTGGCGGATGCCGAAGAACCTGACCTGCCGGTGCTCGTCGAGTACATGCAGGACAAGAGGGTGGCGGTCATCACTATGAACCGGCCGCACGCGGACAACGCGATCACTACCGCGATGGGGGCGCGCCTGACGGAGATCCTGGAGACGATCGCGGTTCGCCCCGCTGTCCGCGCCGTCATCCTCACCGGAGCTGGTCAGCGGGCCTTCTCCGTCGGCAGCGACCTCCGCCAGCGCAAAGACATGACCAAAGAGGACTGGCTGCGGCAGCGCCAGGATTTCGACCGGACCCTCTACACCGTGCGCCAACTGCGGAAGCCGATCTTCGCCGCCGTCAACGGGATCGCCTATGGGGGCGGCTGCGAGCTCGCCCAGAGCACCGACTTCATCATCGCGTCCGACAACGCCACCTTCGGTCAGCCTGAGGCGATGCTCGGCCTGGCGGCCGGGGGCGGCTCGCCGGCACTGCTCCCGCGCGTGCTCCCGCCCGGCAAGGCCATGCAGATGCTGATGACCGGCGACCCGATCAGCGCACAAGAGGCGCACCGGTTGGGCATGGTCAACGAGCTTTACGCTCAGGATGAGCTGCTCGATGCCGCCTACCGGATCGCGGGGAAGATCGCGAGCAACTCACCCACCGCAGTACAAGCCGTCAAGCAGGCGGTCCGGATGGGCCAGGGCGAGCCGATCGAGCAAGCCATCGCGATCATGATGGAGGAACACTGGCGCTCTGCCGTCCATCCCGATCGCGCCGAAGGCATCGGCGCGTTCAACGAAGATCGCGATCCCACCTTCGCCGATCCCGACCACTGATGCCTGCGCAGGCGGCGCGCATCAATAGCGCACCCTCGCGGCGCCCTTCACCCGAGCACCTGACGGTGGAACGAGAATGGCGAGGTGGGAGCGCGCTCCGAGAGCGACATTCGGTCTGGCCGGTGAGGCCGGTAGTGTCGGCGACCCCGGGGAGCGCGGCCGGCGCCGGCTGGTAGTCCCCGCCGCCGGCCGCGTCAGCCCAGATCGCCGGCCATTGTA
>CAVYQF010000046.1:0-82942 GCA_963770545.1 uncultured Actinomycetes bacterium
CGCGAAGCGGAAATGCCGTAGATGTTTTGCGTGACTAGGCACTCATCGTCAGAGCGATAGATGAAGTTGGTAAGTTCCTCGTCATGCACTCGAACTTCTACATCGCCGCCATGACGTAATGAGCCGAACCGAGCGAGGGCTTCCGCTGTCTGTCTGGGCGACGTGCCGAGTGACTCGTGCGGCCCGATGTCGAGCATATTTGGGTCCCGCAGGCAGATGCGCTCCTTGACTCCTGACCGCTGCCCGGTCGGCCAGGATGGCCATGACCTGTGGGTCGGCGGCGAGGAAGAGTGCGCTGCCGGCAAGGATGTCGATCCGTTCTTGGGCACGGCCAAATAGGCGGAGCCAGGTCTCGCGAGGTAGGTCCTCAAGGTGGGGATAGATGGCCTGGACCTCCTGAGGCCGCGATCGGGATGCCCCGAACTGCGGCCACAGGTCGGCTTCGTCTAAGCCGAGCGTGGCGGCGAGGAGCCAACGGTGGCGCGGATAGGGGACGCGGCCTTCTAGCCAACGGCGGACGGTCTTGGGGTCGACCTGCAGGCGCGCGGCCACGTCCTCCTCGCTCAGTCGCGCTCGGAGGAGTGCACGGCGCAGGGACTCGTTCATGCTGGGTGCCTCCAGAAGCCGAGGTCAACCCCGACCCTAACTCAAGACGTCCCTAGTCGTCCCTCCGTGCGGTACAGAAGTTCCCCCGGTCCCGACAGCCTGGCTCGTAGTCGTCCTCCGACCCGATAGGCGGGTGAGGGCAGGAGGCCAGCGACAGAGACGGGAGTCAGACCAGTGACCAGCGGGATTAGCCCGACCGACGAAATGCCGACGACGGATGAGGACCTGGCCGCGCTGCGCGCGGACTTCCCTGAGTTCAAGATCTGGGAGGAGTTCCTTCCCGGGCGATCCCGGTACGTGGCCCGGAGCCTGCGTCAAGGGGTGCGGCCGCACACGGTCGTGACCTCTGATCTCGGTGAGCTGCGAGCGGCGTTGGAATCCGGGGAGTTGGCCCGGGTAGTGCCGTTTTCCGCAGCGCAGCCGAACATCGCCCGCATGTATGACTACTGGCTCCAGGGCAAGGATCACTATCCGGCCGACCGGGCCGCAGCCCTGGCCGTGATGGAGAAGTTCCCCGAGGTAGCCACGATCGCGCAGGCCAACCGGGCGTTCCTGGTCCGTGCGGTGCGGCACGTGGCCCGTCAGGGCGTCACCCAGTTCATCGATTTCGGGGCTGGCCTGCCGACCAGCCCGAACACGCATGAGGTCGCCCGGGAGATCGCACCCGATGCCCGGGTGTGTTACGTGGACAACGACCAGCTCGTCCTGGCGCACGCGCGGGCGATGCTTGAGGTCGATGACAACGTGGCAGTCACGGCCGGGGACATCCGCGCTCCTGGGGCAGCCTTAGCCGATCCGGCGATCGCCAGCCTCATCGACGCCACCACCCCGACGTGCGTGCTGATGGTGTCGGTCCTGCACTTCCTGACCGCGGAAGAGGCCGATGCCGCGGTGGCCGCAGTGCGGCGCTGGCTGGCTCCCGGTAGCTACCTGGTGATCTCGGCGGGCACGTCCACCGGCACCGACCCAGAACTGATCAAGTCGCTCCAGGACGCTTACGCCGGGACGGCGCCAGTGACCGGCCGGACCGCTGAGGAGATCGCGGCCTGGTTCGACGGGTTCACCCTGGCCCGGCCTGGGCTGACCGACGTCTGGGACTGGCGGCGCAGCGGCCCGCGGCCCGCCTACTTCCCGGCCCGCCGAGGGCACGATTCCTGGCGGGCGTGGGACGTAAGGTCCCGGGACCGCTGGCTGGGTGGCATGACTCCCGGACGTGCGCTATACGACCTGCTCAGCGCGCTAGCTGAGCACGGCATCGCCGCCCGGGGCATGACCGTGACCCGCCTCGGCGGAACCCTCTTCCCCGACCAGGGCTGCCCGATCGGCTACCGGGCCGGGTTCTTCTGGTGGCGCGCAGGGCTGTCCGCGACCGGACGTCCCCTCTACGCGATACACCCCGCCACCGATCCCCGCGGCGCGGCGCGGCGGCTAAGCCAGATAGACAGCGACCTGGGACACCCTGCGACAGGCCCTCGAAGACGCCATCACCACCCGGGCCCAGTCCGCCACCCAACCCTGCCAGGCATGCGCGGCGTGCCCGGCACTGCTGTGCCCGCTCCACGCAGCCGAACTGGACTGGGTATCGCTGTACCGGGCGCTCGCACGATGACCTCGGCATCACCTTGACCCAGGCCCGGGAATCGGACCCGGCCGGGACGGCCGGACAGGGACGTCTCTGGTGCCGGGACGTCCTTAGACGGCCCGCCAGGTCCGTGAACGTCCGGCGTGTTGCGCCTAGCGTCGGATCATGAACCTAGCCGACTGGGCCGAAGACACCGCCCGCACACTCCTGCACGAACCGCTGCCCCGCCGCTGGGCCCATTCCCAGGGAGTCGCCGCCCAGGCCCGCACCCTCGCCCCGATCCTCGGCCCGGACGCGGATCTGCTGACCGCCGCGGCGTTCCTGCACGACATCGGCTACGCCCCCGACCTGCACGACACCGGCTTTCACCCGCTCGACGGAGCCCGCTACCTCAACGACACCCCGCAGGCCAGCGACATGCTCTGCCGCCTGGTCGCCCACCACTCCTGTGCCTTCATCGAAGCCGACGAACGCGGCCTGGCCGCCATGCTGGCCGCCGAGTACGACATGCCGCCCGCGGAACTGTCGGACGCGCTGATCTACTGCGACATGACCACCGGCCCGGACGGCCGGCACATCCCCGTCGCCCAGCGCCTGGCCGACATCCGCGCCCGCTACAGCCCAGACGATCCAGTCGGCCGGGCCATCGCCCGCTCGGCGCCCGCTGATCAACGGCGCGGTCCTGCGGGTCACCCGCAAGCTGACCGCGACCCAGCGCGCCCGCGAACCGGAGGCTCCTTTAGCGCGGGTCCGTGTCCTGGCCGCCGCCACGATCTAGCCGATGTAGGGCTGGCCGCGATGCTCCAGGACATGCCCGACGCGCAGCCGCATCGACTCATCCATCCCGTAGCTGCCGAGGTCGCCCACCGCGACCCAGCGGACCTCGGACGTCTCATCGCTCGGCGTCGGCTGCCCGCCGGCCGCCCGCGCGGTCAGGACGATGGAGAACTCCTGCCGGACCTCGCCGTTGCTGGTGTAGAGCAGCACGTGCCCAGGGTCGGTGTAGATCCCGGTCAGGCCGGTGATCTCGCAGTCGATCCCGCTTTCTTCTTTCGTCTCACGGACCGCGGCCTGGGCCAGCGACTCGCCCAGATCCACCGCACCCCCGGGCAGTGCCCAGTTCTCGTTATCGGAGCGGCGGATCAGCAGCAGCTCGCCCGCGTCGTTGGTGACCGCGACGTTGACCGAGGGGACGATGCTGTTCGCGGGCGGGGCGTCCGGGTCGTGGTGGTAGTCGATCCTGCGGGCCATCACGCCTCCGGGACCGGGGTGCCGACGTCCCACACCCGCTCGAAACTCTCCAGGTACGTCGACGCGATCTCCCCGCCAGCGACCTTGCGCAGATGCCACACCGGCGCGCGGGCCGCGGGCATCCCGTAGATGTGCGTGTTGACCAGGAGCTGGTCATCGCCGCGGTAGATCGAGTTGTAGAGCACCGTGCTGTGGAACCGGAACTCCGCCCCCGCCTTGCGCAGCGGCCGGTACAACACGAGCGCGTTGCGGACCTTCATGGCCATCGAGTCCGGCACGCCCTCATCGATGCCGCGCTGCGCCACCTGCGGGCTATCCGGGTCACCCAGCAGCACCCGCACCCGGACCCCGGCCCGGGCCTTGTCCACGATGGTGTTCTGCACGGTCGCGTCCTCGGCCAGGAACAGGCCCGCATAAACGAGCACGCCGATCTCCTGTTCCGCTGCGCGAGAACAGCCGTCCCAGGATGTCCCGGGGCACGTCCGAGCGGTGCGGATAGATCGACAGCACCTCGCTCTCAGACGCGGCGGTGACCTGGTCGCGTGACAGCGCCTCGGGCCACAGGTACACCTCGTCCACGCCCAGCCGGGACGCCACCTCGTAACGGTGACGGCGGTAGGGGACCCGGCCGCTGATCCACCGCTCCACGGTCTTCTGGTCCACGCCGAGCTGCCCGCCGAGCGTGGCCGGGGTCAGGCCGCGCTGAAGCAGCGCAGCGCGCAACCGTTCGTTCGGCATGCACCCAACCGGGGGACGCGAGGACGTCAGGGACGGCAACACCTTAGTCAGGACGTCTTGAACCCGTCCACCCACGCAGTAACGGCGTCCGCACCCTGCGTCGCACCCTTCTGGCTATGGCTACCACGCTGATCTGCCTGACCCTTATCCCGCTCCTCGCTTTCGTGATCCCGCTCGCCGTGCTGAGCGCCGGAATCCGGCGCCAGCAGCGCGCCCGCTGCCTCATCTGCGAACCGCCCGGCATAACCGCCGCCCTGGCCCGCCGGCTCATCGGCCTGTCGGTATCGCGGCCATTTCCCGGCGAATGCCCCACCGCCTGGGCCCACCCGGACGGCGACGAGTCCTGGTCCGAGCTGGACGACGAAACGGCGGTGCGGTAACTGATGCGCCTCATCAAAACCGACATTCCCGAACGCCACTGCGCGTGCGGTGCGCTCCTGGAGCCCGGGATGCGGCGCTGCCGCAAATGCCGCGCCCGCTCGCGCTGGTACCGCCACAAAGCCCACCGCGCCCGCCGGGGCATCGGCCGCCGGCGCCGCGCTGGCACCGCGCCGAGAGGACGGTGAGGCGCTCGTGACCGTCTCGATTCCCCTGGTGGCCCTGCTCGGCGTGGCGGTGTTCCTGGCCTGGCGGTACATGGGCCTGCGCGTCTGGCAGGTCATCGTCTGCCTGCTGTTCGGGTTCTTCCTCGCCGCGACCACCGCCGCCCCCGAGATCCACCACCTGGTGACCGCCATCGTCCGGCTGATCACCGGATCCAGATCATGACCCCGATGCCCAGGAGTGATGCCTAGTGCCCCACGCCCGCCCCGCCCACGCCGACGACCTGCTGGAGATCACCACGAGAAACCGCATCGCCCGTCACATCATCGAAGGCTTCTCGCTTGTCTTCCCCACCCTGACCAGTTTCTGGCGCCAGATTGACGGCGCCCTGGCCGACGCTCTCGCCCTGGCCGATGAAATAGACCGCCTCCGCGCCGAACTGGCCCAGATCCGCCTCGACCGCGCGAATCTCGCCGCCGCCAGCCGCGCCACCATCGCCGCCTATCTGGACGGCGAATCCCGCCCCTTGAGCTATGTGCGGGACGAACTGCACGCTCAGGGCTTCGGCCGGCCGCGGGGGGATTCATGACCAATCCCCGCAGGATGCGCCGCACGGCCCGGAAAATGCGCCGCTACGGCATGCAGCCCATGGTCGTCATGAACGCCAGCGACCCGCTGCCCGACATCATCATCGTCACCCTCGCCCGTTTCCTGTGGCGCTACCGCTCCGAACTCGCCCCCCTCACCACCGCAGGCCTGACCTGGGTCACCGCCTGGATCTGCCACGCCACCCACACCGCCTGGTGGCCAGCCCTGGCCGGCACCGCCGCCGCCCTCGCCGTGGTCAGCCTCACGGGGGAACGCCTCGGCCTCGCCACCCGGGCCGAACGCGCCTACGCCATAGCCGTCATCGCGGCTGCGGGCGGTTGGCTGGCCGCCGCCACCGCGAGCGGCCCGGCGCACGGGCCGTTGCCCCGTGCCCTTGTCCTTGCCACCTTTGTGCTCGCGATGCCCTGGTGGGCGCACCGCCGGCGCCGCGCCAAGGTCCGGGTCGAACGCCTCCTGGCTGCCTGGCCCGAGATCGCCCCCGCGGTCGGCCTGGCCGGATCACGGGTCATGTCCGCCGTGGTCAACCTCTGGGGCTGGCGGGCCCGCTTCGCGCTCGCCCGCGGCCAGACCATCACCGACGTGATCGCCAAACTTCCCGCGATCGAATCCGGGCTGGGCACCTTCCGAGGGGCTGCCCGCGTCTACCCCACCCCGGACGACCTGGCCAACCGGTTCGAGTTGCGGGTCCTGGACAAGGACCCGCACGCCGACGCGATCACCTGGCCCGGGCCGTCCGCCGCGTCCATCACCGAACCCATCGACCTCGGCCCGTTCGAGGACGCCATGCCCGCCACCGTCCTCCTGCTCCGCCGGCACGCCCTGTTCGGCGGCGCGACCGGATCAGGCAAGTCCGGCGGCCTCAACGTTCTGATGGGCAACCTCACCGCCTGCACCGACGTCGTCATCTGGGCCATCGACCTCAAACGCGGCATGGAACTCGGCCCCTGGGCCTCCTGCCTGGGCCGCCTGGCCACCACCCCCGCCGAAGCCCGCGCCCTGCTCGCAGACGCGGTGGCCATCCTCGAAGCCCGCGCCGGTCACCTCGCCGCTACCGGCCAGCGCGTCTGGGCACCATCCCCGGACTGGCCCGCCCTGATCATCATCATCGATGAATACGCGGAGCTGGTGGAGTCCGCTCCCGAGGCCACCGGGGACGCCGACTCGATCGCCCGCCGCGGCCGGGCCGTCGCCGTCACCCTCATCGCCGCCACCCAGCGGCCGACGCAGAAAGCCATGGGCCAGGGTGCGCTCCGCTCCCAGATGGACGTGCGGATCTGCTTCCGCGTCCGCGAACGCAAAGACGTCAACCTCGTCCTCGGCCAGGGCATGCTCACTGCCGGATGGCACGCCCACAAACTCAACGCCCCCGGCAAATTCCTCATCTCCGCCCCTGAACACGACACACCCCGGCGCGCCCGCGCCTACCTCCTCACCGACCAGGCCATCACCGACACCGCCACCTGGCACGCCACCCTCCGCCCGCAACTCGACGAGATCTCAGAACGAGCCCATGAGGAACGCGCCCAGCCGGACCCAGACCGCCCAGACCCGCACGCGTCCGGAGACCACGCGGACCCGGACAGAACTCGCCCACCCGGCACCCGGGACACGGCGGAGGCGATGCTGTGGGCCGCGCTGTCCTTGGCCGACGAGGACGGCATCTCGGTACTTGAGTTGATGGACGCGACAGACATGGGCCGGCGGTGGGTCTACTACCGGCTCCGCGACCTCGCCGACGCCGGACGGATCATCCAGACCCCATCCGGCAACTGGCGGACCACCGACCAGGGCAGTGACGACCAGTGACCGCCGCCGATCTTGTGCACGTGCACGCCTCACGCGTGTCTGCACATATAGCCGCCGTAGACGCCGTGCACGTGCACGCCGCACAGCTACCCAATGTCACCGGCGATGGGAGCCCAGGACAAGCAACAGCGGCGAGGAGAAAGGACGGTGGTCACCACGCACCATGACTCGCCGCAACGCCGGACGATGACGAGAGCCGAACTCCTCGCGCTTCCCGTCACCGTGGACATCGACACTGCGTCCCGCGCCCTCGGCCTGGGCCGTTCCACCGGCTACGAACTCGTCCGCCGTCGCGAGTTTCCCTGCCGGGTGCTGCGAGTCGGCAGTTCCTACCGCGTCCCGACCGCCGACCTCCTCCGGGTCCTGGGCTTCACTCTGGACGACCGGAATCCTGGGCCTTCCGCAGCGTGAACAGCAGGTACCGGCTGTCACCCCTAGGGCGGAGGCTCAGCGGCGAACTCGGCGCGCTCGGCCCACTGCCTCAGCGGGGCCAGCAGCTTGAGCAAGTCCTCCCCCAGCGGAGTGACGCGATAGCCAATTCCGCGCCCGTGATCGACCAGGCGGGCCGCGCGCAGATCACGCAGCCGCTGAGTGAGGACGCTGGTCGACATGCCCGGGATCCGCGCCGCAAGCTCGCGGTACGTCATCCCGCCCGAGCGCAACTCCCACAGCACCCGCAGCGCCCAGCGCTGTCCCAGGACGTCGAAGAGGGCCAGCAACGCGGCGTCATCTGCCTGGCGCGGCATCCCCGGCGGCCTCCCTACTCGTGCGATCCGATGCGGTCCCGCCAGCACCGTAGCGCGGGGCGGAGTCAGTCTCACAGGCCATCAGATGCCTTGATTTCCGATGCACGAGGTCGCACACTGGGCTTGCATCGAATTTCGATGCACAGTCAGCAGGACACCCCACCCAGACCCAGGACGGAGGCAGCGTCATGAGTGAGCCCATCAGAAAGATCACGTTAAAGAACGGAGCCGTTCGGTACCGCCTCGTGGTGGATACCGGCCGGGACGAGCAAGGCCGCAGGCAACAACTCACCCGCACCTTTGACCGGTTGAAGGACGCACGCGGCGAACTCGCCCGGATCCGCCACGAGACCGACCAGGGCACCTACGTCAGGCCGTCCGAGGAGACCGTCGAACGCTTACCTGGACGGGTTCCTCAAGGGCGCGACCCGTGGCCGCCGCGAATCCACCCGGCGCAACTACGAAGATGCATTCCGGCCGGTCCGTGAGCGGCTCGGCACTCGCAAGCTCCAGTCCATCACTAAGGCCGACGTGGAGGCGCTGATGGACTGGATGCTCACGTCAGGCCGCAAGAGGGGCGGCAAGCCGGGCACAGGTCTGTCTGGCCGGACGGCCAGGCTGACCCTGAGCCGGCTCACCGCGGCGCTGGAAATGGCTCAACTTGAGGGCAAGCTCGTCCGCAACGTGGCGAAGTTGGTCACGCCCCCCGAGCACACTCCGCGTGAGCGCGAGACGTGGAGCAAGGCGCAGGTGAAGAAGTTCCTCGGCAAGGCGAGCGGGGATCGCCTGCACGCCGCCTGGCGGCTGTCGCTCTACGGCCTGCGCCGCGGTGAAGTCCTCGGCCTGCGCTGGTCAGACATCGACCTCCGGGCCAAGACCCTCACCGTCAATCAGTCGCGGGTCCTGGTCGAGTACCGGGTGCTCATCGAGGAGCCCAAGTCCCGTAACGGCAAGCGGACGCTTCCCCTCGATGACGAACTGGTCGCCGCGCTGACGTCGCTCCGCAAGCGGCAGATGGACGAGAGCGCGGCGGCCGGAGCGGCCTACCGGGCTGGCCTCACGCGCTCGACTGGTACCGGGACGGCGAGTACGTGATCACCGATCAACTCGGCATGCCGGTGCACCCCGAGTGGTACTCCGACGAGTTCGGGCGGCTGCTCAAGCGGGCGGCACTGCCCCGGATCACGCTGCACGACTCCCGGCACACCACGCTGACGCTCATGGAGCACGCGGGCGTTCCGATCTCCATCGTGAGCAAGTGGGCGGGTCACTACGACTCCGCCTTCACCCAGAAGACCTACGTGCACGCTAGCGACGACGACCTGCGCCTGGGGCGGGCCGCGCTGGCCAAGATTCACAAGATCGCCTAGGACAACCGGGTCTCACCTGCGGCTACGCGAATTCGTTGGCTACGTCGCAGATCGTGCTCTACCCTGCCCGTTGGCGTCATGAAGGGCGAGGTGATCCGGGTGGGCCATGACCGTCACGAGGAGAGGTTGGCCTTCGCCGTCGTGGAGAAGGTGCTGGCCGCGACGGTGGAACCCTATGACATCTGCGGTCGGCAGCGCGCAGTGGACGCGCTCGTGCACCACCCAACAGGCCAGACTGCTGCCCTCGAAGTGTCATCCATCGGGCCGGAAGATGAATCCAGGATCGTCAACTACCTCGGTACGAGAGGGCATTCCAAGCGCGTTGCTGGGGTCAGCCGAACTTGGGTGATCGAGGTACCACGAGACTTCCATCCGGCTGAGATGCGCAAGATCGAAGGAGTCTTGCCGCGGTGCGACGCAAGCGGCGCAGAGCATCTGAGCGAGTTGGCCGGGAAGCACGAAGATGTCAACAGCTTGCTCACTCAGGGTGTTCGTGGTCATTCCGTGGCCGGCTCCACCAGACAGCTCGTCTACTTCATGCTTCCCGTGATGGGTGGATTCCCGGGCTGCGGCATGGCCTCACTAGCCGACGAACTCGCCGAGTACATGTGCGCGTCCAAAATGCAGTCGAAGCTGAAGAAGTTGGCCGCGACCGGGCTGATGGAGCGTCACCTTCTGCTGATAGTGAGGCCATCGGCGTTCAGTTTCCCTGTCTACGATGGCCTGGCGTTCGGTGGCCCATTGCCCGGCGGTATGCCGATCTTGCCGGATGGTCTCACGCAGGTGTGGCTTCTCACGGGCATTGAAGCCGGGGGCGTGGTGCGCGGCATCGCGGGGCAAGGGTGGACACGGGATCACCCTTACAACAAGCCGCACGAACTGGCTGGCTAGGGACGTACCAACGCGCGGGATTCGCCGGTGAGGCACACTCGGCCACCATCCGGCCGACCTGTATCGATGTGTCTGCGCTGGCCCGGATTCACAAGATCGCTTAGAAGCTGTGAGAGATTGTGAGAGATCCAGCCTTCCGGCTGCTGTCAGGGCGATCTCTCACGAGGCGTGATTACGACCCTGACCTGCGGATGTGGTGAGCGCGCTCGGAGGGACTCGAACCCCCAACCTTCTGATCCGTAGTCAGATGCTCTATCCGTTGAGCTACGAGCGCTGGATGCCCGGATAGTCTACGGCACCCCGGGGACCGCTGCGGCTTGTGTGGCCCGGTGCCTGGTCAGGCGTTGAGCTGCAGGGCCCGTTCCAGCCGACGGCGCACCAGCCTGGGCCGGAGCGGCGCCAGGATGAGCATCAGCACGCCGTAGAGTCCCGGAACCACGAGCCAGGGCAGGACCTGGCCGCTGAGCAGGCACAGCACGGCCGCCACGATCAGTTCGACGATCGCAGCCACGGACAGGGCGCGCACCGCCCGGCCGTCGGCCTCGGACCTGATCCGGCCCGCGAGTAGCTCGGCCGCCAGCCGGTGGGCTACAGGCCGCAGCGACTCCTCATCGACGGCCCGGCCACTGAACACGGCCGTCCGGACATTGAGGCGCCGTAATGCTGGTAGTTCGGCATGGTCAGCGAACCACGTATCGACGGGGTCCATCGGGACGCCGAACTGGTCCATCCTGGTCCGCGCGTACGGCGGCCGGGCCGACATCATCCGGTTCGTCAGCCACCACAGCGCCCCAGGAACAATGACCCCCATCACCACGATGATCAGCAAAACGGGCACCATGACCACCGCCGTTCCCTGCAACGGGGTGGTCATTCCTCGGGGTCACTGCTTCAGCGGCTGGCCCCACTCTTCATCGGTGTCCAGCTCGTGCCGCCATGGCGGTTCAGCACCGGCCCGGGCACAGGTCAGCGACGCGACCCGGGCGGCCGCCGTGACGGCGGCCAGCAACTGCGGGGAGTGCACCAGGTTCTCTCGGGCCAGTCCGCGTTCGGCCCACCAGGCCAGGAACGCGCCTCCGAACGCGTCGCCAGCGCCCACAGTGTCCACCACGTCAACCGACGGCACCTGAGCGGCCAGCTCGTCACTGCCGGTGAACGCGTGGATCGACGAGGGCCCGTCAGTGACGAGCACGCAGCGGGCGCCCCAGTCGAGCAGGATCCGCGCGGCGTCCGCGATACCGCACCCCGGCACCAGGAATGACAGATCCTCGGCGCTGGTCTTCAGGATGTCGGTCCGGGTCAGGAGGCGGCGGAGCCGGGCCCGGTGCGTGTCCGCATCCGGGATGGCCTGGGCCCGCCAATTCGGGTCGAGCAGGAGCAGCACCTCCGGTGACAACCGCTCGACAAGCCGCTCGAGCTCCGACGCCATCGGATCCACGACGAGCCCCAGGGTACCGACGTGCACGGCCGTGACGTCGGCCTGCAGCGCCCGCTGCGCCGTGGGCCGGTCCAGCACGAAGCTGGCCGTCTGGGTGATGTGGAACCAGTACTCGGGCACACCCTGGCCGCCGAGCGCCACGATGGCCAGCGCGGTCGGCTCGGCCAGCCGGCCCGGGGCGGCCAGCTCTACCCCGTCCTGGGCCAGCTTCCGGATGAGGAGCTCGCCGAACGGGTCGGCGGAGAAGCGGCCCAGGAAACGAGCGGGCTGGCCCAGCCGGGCGATGGTTCGGGCCGTGTTGAAGGCCCCCCCGCCCGGGCTGGCGTGCACCCCGTCGTCAGGGCCGATGATCAGATCGATAAGGCTCTCACCGGCGACCAGGATCATGGACCGCTCCCGTGACTCACGCACTCAGACCGCGGGCACTGGGGTGTACCCGCGTAGCCAGCATCTCAGCCCGGAGCCATGTCCACGAACCGGCTGTAGTGCCCCTGGAAAGCAACGGTCACGGTGGCGGTCGGCCCGTTGCGGTGCTTGGCCACGATCAGGTCCGCCTCACCGGCCCGGGGAGACTCTCGCTCGTACGCGTCCTCGCGGTGCAGCAGGATGACCATGTCCGAGTCCTGCTCGATGCTGTTGTGCAGGCTGATCCCGTTGGCCACGAAGTTGTGCGTGCCGATGACAGTCGCGTCGTAGACGGGCTGCTCTCCGAGGCTCTGCACGGACGCGATCTCGTCCCAGAACACGTCGTTGGTGGCGACCAGCTCAAGGTCTGCGTCATCAAGGATGGTGGCTACCTGAGCGAGCGGTTGCCGTGCTGGCGCGGCCTCCAGGAGGGTGGCCCGCTCGAACCCCATACGTTCTGATCCGTAATCAGATGCTCTCTCCCCGAAGGTACGGGTCGCCACCGCCGTGTCACGGAGCCGGGCAGGGTCGCGCTCCATGGCACCACGAAGGCGTTCCCAGACATCGCCGGAAACGCTCGCCGCGCCGCGGGCATCCCCGGCATCCGTGAGTTTCTGCCGCGCCAGCTCGGCGATGCGCTCGCCCGCGCCGGGAACCTGGAGTCCGTCCAGGAACCGCATCTGATCCTCGGGACCGTCCACGATCAGCCGGTAGCAGCGACGGGTACGGCCACCGCGAACCTGAGCGATTCGCGTCATCACGTTGAACCGCAGCAGCAGCCGGGCCAGGTCGTCAATCAGCCGACGGTTCTGGGAGACGAAGTAAATACACGACTCACCGTCCACGTCCCACGAGATACATCCAGCGCTACTCCAAAGGTGACGCATGAACAGCGCAAGCTGGGTCCGCGGAGCGGAGAAGAAGGCAGCGGGGACGGAATTGCAGGCGGGCTCGTCGCGCAGACGGCGAACGAGCGCAATGATGTCCGCGTCTGGCATCGACTGCAGGTCGATCGGTCCTGGCGTGTGCCGGGGCACCGCGACCCGGGATCCGGTCTGGAGGGCGCCCAGCGGCTGCCAGCCCTGGTAGGTGAGGAACGGGTGGTTGGCAGTCGCCTCCACCTCGCGGCCGGAGCGCAGACGGACCCGGAATACCGCCTTGACCCCGCTCGGGAAGGCATGGGTCATGGTCCGCGGGGTCAGCCGCAACCTCTCGTCCAGCGACCAGACCACGACGCCGCGCTCCCCGCTGGCCACCAACTCCCCCAGCGTGACCTCAGCCCCAGTGTCAGCGCGCAGGATCCGGGTGCCGGCCGTCAGGCAGCCACTCTCGCGCAGGTCGGACAGGAGAGGCTTCTTGTCGTTGCGCTGTTCTGGTCCCCGATTCAGCTGGGAGAGCGCGACCACCGGGACGTCGATCTCCTTGGCCAGCAGCTTGAGCGACCGGGACATCTCCGACACCTCCTGCTGCCGGTTCTCCACCCGCTTGGGGGAGCTCATCAGCTGCAGATAGTCGATGATCACCAGCTTGAGGCCCTGACGCTGCTTCAGCCGCCGGCACTTGGCCCGGATCTCCATCATCGACATGTTGGGTGAGTCGTCGATGTAGAGCGGCGCGTCCACCACTTCGCTCATCCGCCGGGCCAGCGTGGCCCAGTCCTCTTCGCCCATCTGCCCGGTCCGCATGCTGTGCAGGGACACCCGCGACTCCGCAGACAGCAGGCGCATGGTGATCTCGTTGCGGCTCATCTCCAGGCTGAAGATCACCGTCGGCAAGTCGTGCTTGATCGCCGCCGAGCGCGCCAGATCCAGGGCCAGCGTGGAGTTATGCGTGGGGACCATGCCCCGGCCGGCCAGGTACAAGTGATCAGGGCTGGTTACCTGGACGCAACGCACCGGCACCGAAGGCACAGGACGCACATCCACGATGTACCGGCCAGCCTGCTCGCGGCCCCAGTCGTGGCGTGCCGCGAGGGCCTTCCGGGGAAGCCGGGACAGCGGCAGGGACGCCGGGACGGTAACTTCCCAGGACTCCCGGCTCGGCCGCCCGGCCCGTATGCGCGGGGCTCGGTGTCTCACTCGCGCGACGCAGCCCAGGCTTGTAACCAGTTCCGCAAAATCCTCGACCAGACGCTTGCTGGTGTTGCTAAAGCAATAGCAGCCATGACTACCGATACTGCCATCCGAATCGATCATGCCTTGTACCAGCGCGAGTCGCTGAGACGATGAGCTGCGCAGGTAGGAAGCCGGGACATGCTTGCCCTCGGCCAGACCAAGCGAGCGCCAGAGGCTGCGGATGCCTTTCACGTAGAAGTGTCCAGGATCTGCATAGGCGGCAGCTCTGTAGCCGAGGGCCCCGAACTCTTCTAGAAGCCACGAGCGGTCATCGGGATGGCAAGCTACCCGGCCAGTTCCCGCAGTGTCACCGTCACCCAAGAGATAGCCAAGGATGTAAGGCTCCAAAGCCAGATCGGCTTCGGGCAGCAGAAGCGGCCTCGTTACCGGTATTGCGTGGTTCTTCTGCCCGCGAACCCGAAGGGTTGAAGCAATCTCCTGGGTCGTCCGAGGTATGGCTCGCACCCCGCCTGTGAAATCTGGTAGGCGGTTCCACTGCTGCTCGATGGCTGTGGCCGTGCGCCCGAGGATCGTTCCGACCTGGGCGGATGACATTCCTGCCCCGCGCAGGCTGTGCATCTGCGCCCGCTCGCCAGGACCGTACCTGCGACGAGACTCCTCAGATGACGTCCACGACGGCCAGTTGTCCGGGTAACTCGGCGCGCCCGCCTCACAGTGGTAGTCGTACGACCTACGAGTACGCAAGTCCCACGTCACCCATTGGTGCTCGGCGTCGGCGACGATGACCTCTCCGTCGGAGAACTCCACCTCGCAGCAGGGCCTGCCGTCCATGACCTCGGTGGCCGCGACGACAGCGACCGGGTGGCCATCGGCTCCGATGAGGCGGTCCCCGACCCGGACTTCGCCCATCGTCGTCCAGCCGTCCGGCGTGGCGAGCGGCGTGTCCAGGGCCAGCGCCTTCCCAATCGCAGGCCTCGCCGCGATGACGACCATCTGGCCGGCGTGCAGCCCGTTGGTGAGCGAGTCCAGGTCCGCGAATCCGGTGGGGACCCCGGTCATGTTCCCGCCGCGGCTGCCGATCGCCTCGATCTCGTCCAGGGCGCCCGGCATGATGTCAGACAGCGGCAGGTAGTCCTCGCTCACCCGGCGCTCGGTCACCCCGTAGACCTCGGCCTGCGCCCGGTCCACCAGTTCGTCGGCTTCACCGTCGCCGGAGTAGCCGAGCTGGACGATGCGGGTGCCGACCTCCACCAGGCGGCGGAGGATCGCCCGCTCCCGGACGATCCGGGCGTAAAAGCCAGCGTTGGCCGCGGTGGGCACGGACGCGATGAGCGTGTGCAGGTAGCTGGGGCCGCCCACGCGGGCCAGCTCGCCCCGCTTGTTCAGCAGGTCAGAAATGGTGACCGCGTCGGCGGGCTCGCCCCGGCCGTAGAGTTCGAGGATGGCCTCGTGGATGATCTGGTGCGCGGGCCGGTAATGGTCATCAGGCCGGATGCTCTCCATCACGTCGGAGATCGCGTCCTTGGACAGCAGCATCCCACCCAGAACGCACTGCTCCGCGGCCACATCGTGGGGCGGGGTCCGATCGAAGCTCTCCCCCCGGGGAGCGATTTCGGCCACGCTCACCAGCCAGCACCTCCCCGTGCACCAGAACACCCCAGGACCCCCGCTGCTGCGGTGGCCTCATCCCGTTGTACTAGGCAGGTGTGACAGTTTGGTTCGGCTCGGCGGCCCCGTCCACTCGTGCTGTGCACAGGCCTGTGGACAGCTTGTGCAGACACGCCGCCGGCGCTGTGCGCAGCCTGAGGATACAGCTGGGGATGACGGCGGCGATCACCCCGCTTCCACGGTTACTGCCTGCGGTTATGTCATCCACCGGATGTGTGCGGAAAAAACTGCGCGCGCCATTTTCCGTGGACGCGGGGCGCCGAGTTATCCACATACGGAGGGTGACGTCAAACGTGAGATCCGGCGTCGCGGGATGGGCGGGCCGCTTGGCCGGGAGCCGTCCGCCGGCCTCCCGAAACCGGGGGCCCCAGCCCGGCGAACCCCGGCGGGCACGTCGGCTACTCCCCTAAGATTCGAGCATGTGTTCGATAACGGACGGGCGGCTAGCCCTGATCGGCACGGCGATCGATGAGCTCGCCGAGGCGGCCCGGCTCGCGGCGGCCGGGGCCGGGACAGGCCATAGCCGGCCAGGCACGCCGGACACGATGGCCGAGCGCGTGGCAGGCATCTGGGCGATGGTCGCGGACCTCGACCCGGGCCTGGCCCAGCGGCTGTCCCAGTACACCGATCAGGGCCCTCAGGCCACCGGCCCGCAGGCCACCACACATGACTGATCGCCGCGTGCCCTCAGCGGCAGCACGCGGCGATCGGTCACCGAGCTTCAGGCCGGTCAACTCCCGGCGACGTCCACGTCGAGGGTGGCCGTCACCTCGGGGTGCAGCCGGACCGTGACCTGGTGGCGCCCGACGGTACGGATCGGGTCGGAGATCTCGATCCGCCGCCGGTCCAGTTCGGGGCCGCCGGCCGCGCGGACCGCGTCGGCGATGTCGGAGGCGCTGACCGAGCCGAACAGCCGGCCCTGGGCACCGGCCCGGACCCTGATCTTCACGGGGAGTGCCTTGAGGGTCCCCACTGCGGCCTTGGCGTCATCCAGGCCGCGGATGTCCCGGGCCGCCCGGGCCCGCCGGATCAGCTCGATCTGCTTCTCAGCGCCCCGGGTCCACAGCATGGCCAGGCCCCGCGGGATCAGGAAGTTGCGGCCATAACCGGCCTTGACCTCGACCACGTCACCGGGCTCGCCCAGGCCGGTGACCTCGTTGGTGAGGATCACTTTCATTGGTGTGCTCATGGTTCGGCCTTCCCCGGCTTCAGCGCGCCGTGCTCGTGTACGGCAGCAGGGCCATCTCGCGGGCGTTCTTGATCGCCTTGGCGACGTCACGCTGGTGCTGGGTGCAGTTTCCGGTGACCCGGCGAGCCCGGATCTTGCCCCGGTCGGAAATGAACTTCCGCAGTAGCCCGGTGTCCTTGTAGTCCACGTAGGAGATCTTCTCCTGGCAGAACAGGCAGACTTTCTTCCTGGGCTTGCGGATAGGTGCTTTCGCCATCATGGTGCTCCTGTTGAGAGCCCCGCTTGCGGCGGGGATGGTTTGGATTGTCTTCTTAGTGGCAGCCGGGCCGGACCTGCCGGTGCCCGGCCGCCAGGGTGCGCGAGATCAGAACGGTGGCTCGTCCGACGACCCTTCGCCACCGAACCCGGACGAGTCCGAGGCCCAGGGGTCATCGCCGCCGCCACCGCTGCGGCCGCCGGCCGACCCACCATACCCGCCGGATCCGCCCTGGCCGGCCTGGCCACCGCCGCCGAAGCCGCCGTTACCGCCGCCGCCAGTGCCACCGCCGCCGAAGCCGCCTCCGCCGCCCCCACCGGAGCGGTTGGACTTGGCGACCTTGGCCGAGGCATTGCGCATGGACGGGCCGACGTCGTCCACCTCGATCTCGAAAACGGTGCGCTTCTCACCCTCGCGGGTCTCATAGGAGCGCTGGTGCAGCCGCCCCATCACGATCACCCGCATGCCGCGCTGCAGGCTCTCGGCCACGTTCTCCGCGGCCTGCCGCCATACGTTGCACGTGAGGAAGAGGCTGTCGCCGTCCTTCCACTCGTTGGCCTGCCGGTCGAAGGTCCGCGGCGTGGACGCCACACGGAAGTTCGCCACCGCCACGCCAGTCGGCGTGTAACGGAGTTCTGGGTCGCTGACTAGATTGCCGACCACCGTGATCTGGGTATCGCCTGCCATCGGGGCCACTCCCGGTAGTTCAGAGGGTTCAGGGGCCGCAGCGTCACTCACGCTGGCGTCGCGGCCAATGGTTCGTAACGCCAGTATCTGTGACGCCACGGACAGTTTTGCTGCGGTCAGTGCTGCTCGGGACGCAGGATCTTGGTCCGCAGCACGGCCTCGTTGAGGCTGAGCTGGCGGTCAAGCTCGTGGACCGTATCCGGCTCCGCGACCATGTCGACCACGGCGTAGATGCCGTCCGACTTCTTCTCGATCTCGTAGGCCAGCCGCCGCCGGCCCCACACGTCGATCTTGTCTACCGAGCCGCCCCCGGTCTTGACCACCGAGAGGAACTGATCGAGGGAGGGCTGGACGGTCTGCTCTTCGAGAGTCGGATCGAGGATGATCATCATCTCATAGCGGCGCATGCTGGAACATGCCTCCTCTGGACTGATGCGGCCACGGTCTCTCCGTGGCAGGAGGGGCCGCAGCGCCACTGGCGCGACAACGCCAGGTACCCGCGGCGGCGAAGCCAGCGTACCAGGATGGGCCGACAGGCCGGCTCAGGATTCCGGGACCCCCGGAGCGGGAAAGACCAACAGGACCAGGTAGATCCCGGGCTGATGTCCCGAGGGGGTGGCCAACAGTGCCCGACGCCGCCAGAGCCAGCATGACGCAAGCTTCCGGGACCAGCGCATCCGGGGCCGCGGCCCGGGGACGACCCCGGCCGCGCCGGCTTCACGTCACGCTGAACGACGATGGCCAGCCGCATCCGACGTTGAACGCCCTGAGTGTCTTCACCCTGGTAGCCGGCCTCGTCGCGTGCGTCCTGGGTTTCCTGGCCTATCAGGACGTGTCTGGGGCCTGGACGCACGTCGGGGCGACGTGGCTCGGGCTGATCTCGCTCGTGGTCGGGCTGCCCGCGCAGCTGTACTCGGCCACCCGGACGGAGCGGATGCTGATCGTGACCGGGCTGGTGGCCGCGTTCGTCGGCGTCTGCCTCGGCCTGGCACACGGCGGCCTCCTGCCCTGACCTAGCCCCAAGGGGGCGGCCCCGCCGCATCGCGAACCAGGCCCAGCAGGCCGGCCTGCCGCTCCGCGCGCCGCGCAGCCCGGCCTGAGCGGTCCCCCGCGAGCCGCGCGCCCGCCGCTCATGCGCCGCAACGAAAACCGCTGGCGCCGCTAGTCTGCTTGCCATGGTGAGTATCGGACCCCACGTGCACGACGAGGACCCCCTGGCCGCCGCGGTGGGCACGGAATCCCACGTGGTTCAGTTCTTCCTGGGCGACCCGCAGGGCTGGGCCGACCCGAAGTTCCCCGGGGGTGACGCGGAGGCGCTGCGCGACTCACTCGCCGGGGCGCAGGTGGCGGCGTTCATCCACGCGCCGTACCGGATCAACGTAGCCAGCACCAACAACCGGATCCGGATCCCCAGCCGCAAACTGCTCGGCCAGCAACTCGCCGCCGCCGCGACCATTGGCGCGCAGGGGCTGATCGTGCACGGCGGGCACGTCACGGCCGACGCGGACGTGGCCGAGGGGTACGAGAACTGGACCAAGGCGGTAGCCCGGATCGACCGGCCGGTGCCCATGCTGATCGAGAACACGGCGGGCGGTGATCAGGCCATGGCGCGCGGCCTGGACGGAGTGGCCCGGCTCTGGGACGCGATCGCCGATGCGGGCGGGTCGGGCCAGGTGGGGTTCTGCCTGGACACCTGTCACGCGTTCGCGAGCGGGGAGGACCTGTCCGGGATCGTGGACCGGGTCAAGGCGATCACGGGCCGCATCGACCTGGTGCACTGCAACAACTCGCGGGACGAGTTCGGCTCGGGCCGGGACCGGCACGCCACGATGGAGAAGGGCACCATCGACCCCCTGGTGCTGGCCGACGTGGTCCGGGCGGCCAGCGCGCCGGCCATCTGCGAGACCCCCGACCCGGCGGCCGACATCAAGTGGCTCCGCGCCAACATCCCGGGGGCCAGCTGACAGCGGTGGCCGGCTGCTGACTGCGGCGCGGGCCCAGTCTCAGCACCAGGCGGTCGGGAGCGCCCGACAAGACGCCCCCCGCGGGGTCGTCGGCCCCGCCGGCCCGCACCACGTCGTGGGCGGGCTGCAGGATGTCCCGGACCACCAGGGCGCACAGCGCCAGGACGGTGGCGAACCTGGCGATGAGCGCGGTGAAGTACAGCCCGGTGCCGATCCCGCCGACCCCGATGAACGAGGGCCCGGCGACCGACACCGTGATCAGGTAGGCCCAGATCGCGAAGAAGTAGCCCACCTCCGCCACCTGCCAGGCCAGGTAGGCGCCGAGGCGCGGCCGGGCCAGCACCACCAGCGGGGCCAGCCACACCACGTACTGCGGCGACCAGACCTTGTTGGACAGCAGGAACGTGGCCAGGGTCAGGAAGAACAACTGCGCGACCCGCGGCCGCTGCGGCGCGCCCAGGGTGAGCAGCACGATGAGCACGCAGGCGACGCCGAACACGCCCGCCGAGATGACGTTCAGGGCGCTTACGCTCGTCGTGCCGACCAGTGGCCAGTGCTCAGTCTCGAAGAAGTACCAGATCGAGCCCCAGTCCGCCGAACGCGTGTCGCTGAGCCGATAGAAGCGGGCCCATCCGGCCGGAGCCACGATTATCACCGGCAGGTCCACCAGGAGCCACGCGACCGCCGCGGAGCCGAACGTGATCCAGAACTCCCGCATCCGCCCGGCGCGCAGGCAGAGCAGGAGCAGGGGCCCGAAGAACAGCAGCGGATAGAACTTGGTCGCCACGGCCAGGCCCAGGAGCACCCCGGCCAGCACCCCGCGCCGGGCCGCCCAGGCCGCCGTGCCCGCCAGGGCCAGGCCCATCGCGATCAGGTCCCAGTTGATGTACGCGGCCAGGATGACCGCCGGGGCCAGCGCCACGCCGAGCGCGGTCCACCGGCGGGACCGGCCCGCGAGGTAGGCGGTGGCCAGCACACCGACGACCGCGAACAGGGTGAGCAGGACCACGGTCAGATCGAAGAACTCCCGGCCCCGGGTGAACGGGTTGGCGATGGGCCGGACCAGCCACGCGACCAGTTGCATGGCCCCGCCGATGAGCACCGGGTACTCAACCGGGTGGTCAACGTAGGGCACCCGGCCCGACGACAGTCCCTCCCCGAAGTACAGCGGGTAGATGTCGGTATAGCAGTGCGCCTGAAACTGCGGGAGATAGCTGTTCCAGGCGCCCGCCCGGCAGGCCCACTTGCTGGCCAGAGCCAGCGCGGAGCCGAGCAGCGTGGCCGTGACCAGCGCCGTGACCGACCCCGCGAGCAGCGCCAGCCGGGCCGTCCCGGGATGCGGCCTGGCCCCCTGCCCGGTCTCAGCCTCGTGCCCGGCCTGCGGCTCCTGGCCGGCCGGGCCGGTGTCTGCGTCTGTCACCCACCACTCCGTCGTCGGCTATCGGGTCCCGGTAATTCTGCCCCCGTGCGGGCCCCGGCTACCCGATGCTCAACCGCTGCTTCACGAACCCGGTGGGTGTCGGGTTCGGGTTCGGGAAGCTGGGCGAGGGGTTGGGGCTGCCCGGTGCCGGTGCGGACGGCGTCGGGTTCGCGGAGTGGTTCCCGAAGCAGTGCCCCGCGAAGAAGAAACCGTTGCATGTGCTGGTCGGCGTGGGGGTGGGCGTCGTGGTGGGCTTGGGCTGGGGCGTGTAGGGCCCGAGCAGGTTCCACGCGCTGCCACCGAAGTCCGGTGTCGGGAAGGCCTTGATGGACATGGTGCCGAACATCTTCTGGGCGTACGCGTGCCAGATCGTGGCGGGCCACTCGCCACCGTAGCCCGGCAGGTTACCCACCCCGTAGAGGGTCTGCACACCGGCCGGCGGCGCACTCTCCTGGTTCGCCGCGGCGGCACAGCCGGAGATGTTGTCCGGGCAGCCCTGCTCGTTGGTGAACATGCCCACCGCCAGGCTGAACTGCGGGATCGCGCCGATGAAGAACGCCGACTGGGACAGGTTCGTGGTCCCGGTCTTGGCGATAAGTTCCCGGCCGTCGGCGAGTCCCGCGTTCGGGGCCGTGCCGCCCGGCTTGTCGTCGAACGACAGCGCGTAATCCACGTCGGACGCCTCGTCGGGGGTCAGCACCACGTGCCGCTGCGGCTTGGCCATGGTGGTGGACAGCGCCTGGCCCGGGCGCTGCTGCTGGATCTCCAGGATCACGTGCGGAGCCACGTAGTTGCCGTCGTTGGCCAGCGTGGCAAACGTGCTGGCCTGCTCTTCAGCCGTGAGGGACGCCTGGCCGAGCGCGGTACCGACCTCGTCCCGCTGGGTCCACAGCCCCGAGGCGGTGGTGTTAACCCCGAACGCCTGGGCTATCTGGATCATGTTTTCGCCGTCGGTGCCCGCGACCCGGTGATACAGGTCGGTGTAGGCGGTGTTGAGCGACTCCGCGGAGGCGGTGACCACGCTCACCCCGTTGGCCTGCGCGTCACCCGCGTCGTTGCCCACCTGGTACCAGCCGTCCTCGACGGCGTTGGCGGGCTCGGGCCGACTCGCGTACGTCATCGGGTTTGAGACCGGCGGGATCCACAGCGGTGAGTGGCCGTCCAGCGTGCTGGTCTTGACGCTCATCCCCTGCTTGCGGGCCAGCGCGAGCACGTAGGGCTTCATCGACGATCCGACCTGCTCGCGGTTCTGCAGGGCCATGTCCCAGTGACACTTGATCTTGTTGCAGTTCTTCGCGTTGTAGTTCGGCCCGCTGTACATGGCCCAGATCTCGCCGGTGCCCGGCTGCTCCAGCACCGCACCCACGTGCGCGTAGCTGGGCAGCGCCTTGCCGTCCAGCCGCATCTGGTGCTTTTCGGCGTTCACCGTCGCGTAGAGCTGGTTCATCATCGGCTTGCTGTACGTGGTGATGATCTTCAGCCCGCCGTCGTCGATCTGGCCCTGCGTGTAGTGATAGGTGTTCTCCAGCTCGTTGAGCACGGCGGTCATGATGTAACCGCGGTAGCCCGACCAGCTGTTGTTGAACGCCTTGGCGAGCTTGGGGAACTTCTGGGCATTGGCCTGCGCCTGCGTCAGCGTGCCCATCGAGACCATGGTCCGCAGCACGTAATGCCAGCGGAAGACCAGGGCCTGGTAGGCCGCCCCCGCCTTGGGGTTGGGATTGTAGTAACTGGGTGACTGCGGCATGGCCGCGATCATCGCGGCCTGCGCGACGGTCAGCTTGCGGACCGACTTCCCGAAGTACGCCTCGGCGGCCGCGCCGAAGCCGTACATGTTGGTTCCGGTCGGGACCGTGTTCATGTAGTTGGTGAGGATCCAGTCCTTGGACTCCTTCTGAGCCAGCTTCTCCGCGACGAAGATTTCCTTGATCTTCCGGCTGGCGGTCTCCGCGGTGCCGATGCCCGTGTAGTAGTTCCGGACCAGCTGCTGGGTGATGGTGGACCCGCCCTGCTGGACCGACCCGCTGGTCAGGTCGGCGATGGCGGCCCGCGCGATACCGACCGGAGAGACGCCGCCCTCGTCGTAGAAGTGCTTGTCCTCCGCGGCGACCATGGCGTTCCTGACCATGGCCGGGATCTGGTTCGGCTGCAGGGTCTGCCGGTCGCTCTGGCCGAACCGGCCGACCAGCGTCGTGCCGTCGCGGAAGTAGACCCGGGACGCCTGGCCAGTGGCGAACTGCGAGGCGACCGGGATGGGGGTGACGGAAAGGGCGTAGAAGTATCCGACCACCAGCAAGATGATGAAAGCGCCGCCGCTGACCAGGCACATCGCGAGGGCTTTCTTCCAGGTCCAGCGGCGCCACCAGTCACCCTTACGGCGCGGCCGGCCCGGGCCGCCGCGGCCATTCCCGCCGCCGCGGCCGCCATTCCCGCCCTGGCCCCCGCGGCCGTTCCCGTCCAGCATTTCCGCGGCCCGGCCCCGGCCCCGGCCGGATCGCCGCGGGCCGAAGTCGCGGTCCCCGGGGGCGGCCGAACCGGGGTACCCGGCCGACATCGCCACCCCGGCGGCGGGGCCCGCCCCGGCGGCGTAGTCAGCGGCGCCCGCCGCGCCGTAGCCAGCCGCGCCAGGCCCGGCGGCGCGGTCCACGCCGAGCTTGGCCGCTAGCCGGTCCTTGGCACTCAGCTCCCCCGCGGCCCGGCTTGTCGCCCCGGCCCCGCGGCGTCCCCGGGCGGCACGGCGACTGCCCGAAGGCGCCGGCCCCGCACTCGCGGCGGCCTGGTCCAGACGGCTGCGATCGGCGCGCGCGTAGCCCGCACGACGGTCATCGGCGGCACGGTCATAGTCAGCCCGGTCATAGCCCGCCCGGTCGCGATCAGTGCGGTCATAACCTGCACCGTCGTAGCCCGCATGGTCATAGCCAGCGCGAGCGTGGCCAGCCCGGTGCTGGTCAGCCCGGTGCTGGTCAGCCCGGTGCTGATCAGGACGGTCGTAGCCCGCGTCCGATCCACCGGTGCGGTCCCACTCGTAGTCCCGCTCCCGCGGGGACCCCCGGTCTCCCCCATCCCAGGTAGCACCCGCGCGGCGGCCGTCCCCGTAACGACCCCCGCGCGCAGCGTCACCCCGGCCGCCCCAGCGGCCAGGTTCAGCAGGATCCGGGGGGTAGGAACCGGAAAAGTCTGGGTTACTCACGCGTCCTCGCTGGTTGGGTGAGGCAGTCGTGGGCAAGCATCGGGGCGACCGCCGGGCCTCACGGTATCCGGTGGCGCGAGCCGGCCGGCTCAGGTTAGGAATTCGTCACATCTTCATGGCGCGTTCTGGCTTGCCGGGCTGGTGCGTCTGGTGGCGCCAGTCCGGCCCGGGGCTGGCTCAGCCGCCCGCCCTGGATGGGCGGCAGCTTCCTGCCCCGCCTTTATTCGCTGGCCCGGGCCCGCCTGCTGCGCCGGGCGCGTGGCTCGCCTGTGCCGAGAACGTAGGACGAGGCAAGGTGGTTCCAGGCACAACTTTGGCAGACCTCGACCACATATACCCGGAACTCCCCGTATTCGGACGCCATCTCGGCTAGTTCCGGGCCTTGCTTAACCCGGCCCGCATATTGGCCGAGTTCGTCCCCATACACGTAGGTCACGTGGGTCAGCTTGGACCTGCGGCAGATGGGGCAGGCCGTATCGGTGGCTTCACCATGGAACTTGGCCGCGCGGAGCAGATAAGGATGCGCGTCGCAGACGTCCGCGACCGTCGTGTGCCCGGCCAGCACGGAGGCGAGCGTTGCCCGCCGGGCAAGCCCGTAATCCACGACCGATCGCCGTACTCCCATCCCCGACAGCGTACGACGGAAGCCGCGGCGCTCCGAGCCCCGGATGGGCTCGTTGGCCGGGTATCTGCGGCCGGTCCGGGAAACAGCGGGTGAACGAGGAGTTGCGTAGCCTCGCCCTGGCGCATATCTTGTCGATGTATCGGTTCGATACATCGCTTTGGCATAATGCGGGCATACTGCCCTTGGGTAGCACGGGACGGGAGGTGCGGCAGGCATGGTCGGGCAACGGTCACGCGTGCTGGAGCTCGCGGTGCTGGGGCTGCTGCACGAGACCCCGATGCACGGATACGAGCTGCGCAAGCGGCTGAACTCGATGCTCGGCGCGTTCCGCGCGTTCGGCTACGGGTCGCTGTATCCCTGCCTGAAGCTGCTCCTGGCCCAGGGACTGATCGCGGAGGACGCCCCGGAGGGAACGGCCAAGCCACTGGCTGGCCGGCGGTCCAAGATCGTCTACCGGCTCACCGCAGACGGCAAGGAGCGCCTCGAGCAGCTGCTCACCGAGTCGGGCCCGGCGGCCTGGGACGACGACGGTTTCGGTGTGCATTTCGCCTTCTTCGGCCAGACCCAGGCCGATATCAGGCTGCGCATTCTCGAAGGCCGCCGCTCCCGGCTGGAGGAGCGGATGGACGGGGTGCGCGCGGCCATGGCCAGAACCCGTGAGCGGATGGACAGCTACACGCTCGAACTGCACCGCCACGGCCTGGAATCGGTCGAGCGGGAGGTCCGCTGGCTGAACGAGCTGATCGCCTCGGAGCGCCAGGCGGATGCGGACCAGACCGGGCCGGGCCGGGCCGGGCCGCCTGGCGGATCTGGCCGAGCTGACTGAACACGGCTGACTGAAAGAGAAATCTGACGCCACCATCGTGCGGCGAGAGAAGGAGTGTGTCCCCATGGGTTCGGTTCGGGTGGCCATCGTTGGCGTGGGTAACTGCGCCAGCTCCCTGATCCAGGGCGTGGAGTACTACAAGAATGCCAATCCTGAGGACCGGGTTCCGGGGCTCATGCACGTGACCTTCGGCCCGTACCACGTGCGGGATGTGGAATTCGTCGCCGCCTTCGACGTGGATGCGAAGAAGGTAGGCCGGGATCTCGCCGAGGCCATCGGGGCCAGCGAGAACAACACCATCAAGATCTGCGACGTGGCGCCGACCGGGATGACGGTGCAGCGCGGTCCCACGATGGACGGCCTGGGCGAGTACTACCAGGAGATGATCTCCGAGTCCTCCGACCCGCCGGTGGATGTGGTCCAGGCCCTCCGTGAGTCCCGCGCGGACGTGCTGGTGTCTTATCTCCCGGTCGGCTCCGAGCAGGCCGACCGCTTCTACGCGCAGTGCGCCATCGACGCCGGGGTGGCGTTTGTGAACGCTCTGCCGGTGTTCATCGCCTCGGACCCGGAGTGGGCGGAGAAGTTCACCGCGGCGGGCGTGCCGATCATCGGCGATGACATCAAGTCCCAGGTCGGGGCCACCATCACGCACCGGGTGCTGGCCAAGCTCTTCGAGGACCGCGGCGTCGAGCTGCTGCGCACCTACCAGCTCAACTTCGGCGGCAACATGGACTTCATGAACATGCTGGAGCGCAAGCGCCTCGTGTCCAAGAAGGTGTCCAAGACCCAGTCGGTCACCTCGCAGATCCCGCACGAGATGGAGAAGGCCGCCGTGCACATCGGGCCGTCGGACCATGTGCCGTGGCTGGACGACCGCAAGTGGGCCTACATCCGGCTGGAGGGACGCGCCTTCGGCGATGTCCCCCTCAACCTCGAGTACAAGCTGGAGGTCTGGGACTCGCCGAACTCCGCGGGGGTGATCATCGACGCGATCCGGGCGGCGAAGATTGCGAAGGACCGCGGCATCGGCGGCCCCATCCTCTCTGCGGCGTCGTACTTCATGAAGTCCCCGCCGCAGCAGTACAGCGACGAGATGGCCCACGACCTGGTCGAGCAGTTCATCCGGGGCGAGATCGAGCGCTGAGCACCCGGACGCTGAGCACCCGGACGCTGAGTTCGGGCGCTGGCGCAGGACCAGGCCCGCAGCGGCACGGGGTCCGCCAGGCAGGCGGGCCGGGGCCGCTGCGGGTTTTGGCCCCTTTGCCCGGGCCATACGCAAACATTAAGCAGCGCGCCAGGCACATGGGGGTCGCCCAGGAGCCTCCCCCGTAGCCTGTACCGGTGACCGTCCTGGCCGCCGTGAAGGCGAAGCTGCGCGGCCGGCGAACCGGCTCCTCCTTCGTCGCGGATCTGCGGAGTCTCCTGCGGGAGCGGGATTTCCGGCGGCTGTTCGCGACCCGGCTCATCTCGCAGACCGGGGACGGCATCTTTACCGCCGGGCTCGGCTCCTACGTCTTCTTCAACAGCACCTCGTTCCCGGACCCGGCCTCGGCGGCGGCGGCGTTCGCGGTGCTGTACCTCCCGTATTCGCTCATCGGCCCGTTTGCCGGGGTGTTCATCGACCGCTGGTCCCGCCGCCAGATCCTGGTCTGGTCGGCCCTGCTGCGCACCCTGTTCGTGGCGGCGACCGCCGCGCTGGTCGTCTCGGGCAACCTGGGCGTCCCGTTGTACGCAAGCGTCCTGCTGGTGCTGGGAGTCAACCGGTTCTTCCTGTCCTCGCTGTCCGCCGCGCTGCCGCACGTGGTACCGGAAGACAAACTGGTCATGGCCAACTCCGTGTCGCCGACCGCCGGCGGGATCATGGCCGCGGTCGGCGGGATCGTCGGCCTGGGCGTCCACGTGGCCACCGGCAGCGGGCGGACGGGATCCGCCGTCACCCTGCTGGTGGCCGGCCTCTGCTACGTCCTCGCCAGCCTGGTGGCCCGGACCATGCCGCGATCGCTGCTCGGCCCCTCCTACGAGCCGGGTGAGCGGCCGCCGGGGCGGGTGCTCGGTGAGTTCTCGGACGTGCTCGCCGGGCTGGCCGCCGGGGCGCGGTACGTGCTGCGCCGCCGCGGGCCGGCGGCGGCGCTCGGCGCCACCGGCGGGAACCGGTTCCTGTACGGGATCTTGTTCCTGATGTCGATCCTGCTCTACCGGAATTACTTCTACCGCGCGGCCGGGGCGAACGCGGCGCTCAGCCATTACACGGTGCTCGTCATCGCCTCCGCGCTCGGGTACGCCTGCGCCGCGCTGGTCACCCCGCGGCTGGCCCGGGTGATCGGCAAGCCGGCCTGGATCACGGTCCTGCTCGCCATGGCCGCGATCATCAGCGGCTCACTGGGCGAGACCTTCAGCCAGGTCGCGTTCCTGATCATCGGGTTCGCCCTCAACCTGGCCGGGCAGGGCGTGGCGATCTGCGCGACCACGATCCTGCAGGAAGAGGTGGGCGACGACTACCGGGGCCGCGTCTTCTCCTTCTACGACATGACGTTCAACGTCACGTTTGTAGCCGGAGCCGGGCTCAGTGCCGTGTTCATGCCGGTCAACGGGCGGTCCGCGGTCATCATCGGCCTAGTCGCCGTGGGGTACGCGATCACGGCAGCGGCGTACTGGGCGGCCAGCCGGGTACCGTCAGCCGGTGGTGGTCAGCCGCCGCCTGGCGGGTCCGGCGGGCCGGACGGGTCCGGCGGGGACCCGAGTCCTTCGGCTTCAGCCCAGTGCAGCAGTTCCTGAGTGGCCCGTTCGGGTCCCAGCGGGCCGTGCTCCATCCGCAAGTCCAGCAGGTGCCGGTAGGCCCGGCCGACCGCAAGGCCGGACGGCAGGCCCAGGATGGTCATGATCTGGTGCCCGTCCAGGTCGGGCCGGATCTTCTTGAGTTCTTCCTGGGCGCTGAGGGCCACGATGCGCTGCTCCAGGCCGTCCTGGGCCCGGGACAGGCGGGCGGCCTTAGCCCGGTTCCGGGTGGTGCAGTCGGCCCGGGTGAGAACCTGCAGCCGGGTCAGCAGCGGCCCGGCGTCCCGCACATAACGGCGGACCGCGGAGTCCGTCCACTCACCCGGCCCGTACCCGTGGAACCGCAGGTGCAGCGCGATCAGGGTGGTCACATCGGTGATCACCGCGGACGGGAAGCGCAGCGCCTTCAGCCGGGACCGGGCCATGGCCGCGCCGACCACCTCGTGATGGTGGAAGGCCACCCGCCCGTCCGGGAGCAGCGAGCGTGTCTTGGGCTTGCCTATGTCATGCAGCAGCGCCGCCAGCCGGACCACCAGGTCCGGCTGGAGGCCGTAGGGCTCCTCCAGCTCGATGGCCTGCTGCAGGACGGTCAGCGAGTGCTGGTACACGTCCTTGTGCCGCATGTGCTCATCGGTTTCCAGCCGCAGCCTGGGCACCTCGGGCAGGACCACGTCCGCCACCCCGGTGTCGACCATCAGCTCGATCCCCCGGACCACGTCGTGAGAGCGCGGAGCGAGCAGCAGCTTGCTGAGCTCATCGCGGATCCGTTCCGCGGAGGGAACCGTGAGCCGGGGCGCCAGTTCCGCCATGGCCGCGGCTACCTCCGGGGCCACGGTGAAGCCCAGTTGCGCGGTGAAGCGGGCCGCGCGCATGATCCTCAGCGGGTCATCGGTGAACGACTCCTCCGGGCTCCCCGGAGTGCGCAGCACCTTGTCCCGCAGATCCCGCAGGCCGCCGAACGGGTCGACCAGTTCCAGGGACGGCAGCCGGGCCGCCATCGCGTTGACGGTAAAGTCACGCCGGCGCAGATCGGCCTCCAGGGAGGTGCCGTACCGGATGCCCGCCGGTTTGCGGGAGTCAGGCACGTACGTCTCGCTCCGGTAGGTGGTGACCTCCAGGATGGCGTCACCTTTGCGCAGCCCGACCGTGCCGAACTCAATACCGGTCTCCCAGACCTTGTCCGCCCAGTCCTGGACGATGGCCAGGACCTGCGGCGGGGTCGCGTCCGTGGCCAGGTCCAGGTCACTATGCGCGCGCCCGAGGAACGCGTCCCGGACCGGACCGCCCACCAGGGCCAGCTCATGTCCGTTCCGGGCAAAAATGCGGCCCAGCTCGGCCGCGGGCGCGGTCGTCCTGCGCAGCAGTGCTGCGGCGGCCTTCCGCTGTTCCGGGCCGATGGGCGTGGTATCTGGCACGGGCATTGAGGGTAGGGGGTAGTGGTAGGCCGGGGGAAATCCACGGCCTCCGGACTCATTTTGGAAGAGCACTCAGGGAACGGCAATAGCATTTCCGGCATGCCGCGTCAGTGCCCAACGCAGCGCGACCCGAGGCCTGCCAGGCCGGCGTGGCCCCGGCTGGCCCGGCGCGGCGTGCTGGCGTGCGCGTTTGCCGCGCTGATGGCCGGCGGCCCCGCGCTGGCCGGGGCCGGCCCGGCCACCGCCGCTACCGCGGCCACCGCGCGGGCGGGGAGCATACGCACGGCCGCCGGGCCGGCCCGCCCGGTGACCGTCGGCATCACCTCGGTAAACCCGCAGGTCGCCACCCCCGGGCATCCGGTCACCGTGCAGGGCACGGTCAGCAATCCGACCCGGACCGCTGTGTCCGGCCTGACGGTCCAGCTCAGGTCCTTCAGTACCGCGCTCACCAGCCGGACCGCCCTCGGCGAGTACGCCGCCGGAAAGCTGGCGGCGGCAGACGTCCCGCTGCTGCGCGCTGTAGCCCGGCTGCCGGGAACCCTGGCCCCGGGAGCGGTCCGGGACTGGACGATCACCATCCGCCCCAGCACCCTCCCCCTGAGCTCGTTCGGCGTCTACCCACTCGCGGCCGCGGTGGATTCCGGGGGCGCCACACTAAGTACCGACCACACATTCCTGCCGTTCTGGCCGGGATCCAGGGCGGCGGCCGGGCTCACCGGGCGGATGAAGATCGCCTGGATCTGGCCCGTCTTCAGCGCCCCCGAGCAGGCCGCCTGCCCGGCCCTGCGCAGCAACGCCCTGGCCAGCAGCCTCACAGCAGGCGGACGGCTCGGGCGGCTGCTGGCTGCGGGCAGCACGCCGGAGGCCCTGCGCGCCGACCTGACCTGGGCTATCGATCCCAGCGTGCTGTCCGGCGCCGCGGCCATGCGCCAGTCCTACCGGGTCGGCGGGACCGCAACCTGCTCCGGTGCGGTCACCAAGCGCGGCAGCCCGGCGGCCCGCAGCTGGCTGGCCGGGCTGCGCTCGGTCACCGCGCAGCAGGACTACTTCGTCACCCCGTACGCGGACGTGGACGTGTCCGCCCTCACCCATGCCGGCCTGGTCACCGATCTGCAGCGGGCCCAGGACGAGGGGAACGTCGTGGCAGACAGGTTCCTGGGCGGCACGCAGCGTCCCGCGGTGGCCGACGGCGGCACGATCGCCTGGCCGGCGGCCGGGATCGCCGATTTCGGGGTCCTCGGCAGCCTGGCCGCGACCAGGGTGAGCTCGGTGATCCTGAACAGCTCCCTGATGCCGCCCAAGACGCCGCCGGAGTACACGCCCAGCGCTGTCACCAGCGCCCTGGACGGGGTGGACGCCGGCGTGCACGTGGCCCTCACCGATAATATTCTCAGCCAGGTCCTGGCCGACGGGCCGACGGCCGCGCAGGCCCGCCGGGCACAAGCCCGCACTCACTCTTCCAGCGGCCAGTCAGCCAGTAGTCGTTCCGCCAGCATTCAGTCAGCCAGCACCGTGCGGGCGGCCGCTGCGGCCGGGTCCTTCGCGACCGAGCAGCGCTTCCTGGCCGAGACGGCGATGATCGTCGCGGAGGCCCCGGCCACCCCGCGTTCGGTGGTGATCGCCCCGCCCCGCCAGTGGAATCCGGCCGGCCGCCTGGCCACGGACCTGCTGACCGAGAGCGACGACGCACCCTGGTTGCGGCCGGCCAGCCTGTCCAGCCTGATCAGCGCGAACTCCTCAGCCGGGCAGGTACCGCGGGTGCGGCCGCCCGGGACGAAGTTCGGGCGCGGCGAACTGCACCGGTCCCTGCTCCGCAAGGTCAAGGGCCTGGAGAGCAATATCCGGCGGCAGGCCAGCATGTTCGGCGTGAAGCAGCCGTCCACCTATCTGGCCGGCGCCGTGGCCGCGGTGGAATCATCCGCCTGGCGGGGCCACCCCCGCCAGGCGAAAGCCCTGCTGGTCTCGGTGGCGGAGTATCTGCGCGCACAGGAACAGCAGGTCCGCATCATCGACACCGGGCAGGACACCCTGACCGGGAAGTCCGGCCCCGTCCCGGTATCGATCAGCAACCGGCTGGGCCGGCCGGTCACGGTGCTGCTGCGGGTGCGGGCGCCCGCGGGCCGGATGACCGTCCACCCCCCCGTCACCAAGGTCACGATCGGGAAGCACCAGCAGCAGACCGTGGCGATCAAGGTGCGCTCCGCGGTGGCCGGCTCCACGGTGCTCAGGCTGAGCCTGGCCGCGCCGAACGGGGCACCGCTGCCTGGGACGCAGGCCAAGCTCACCGTGGATGCCACCCATTTCGGCACCGCGGCCCTGGTTATCGTGGCCGTCGCCCTCGCCGTCTTCGTGGTCACGGCGATCGGCCGGGCGATCCGCCGCGGCGGCGGCGTCCGCGGCGCACTGTTGTCCCCACGTCGCAACCCCGGCCCAGGTCAGGACGCGAACGGCGCGGAACCCACCGGATCTCCCGGCGAAACGGATACCGTCGTCTCCGAGCCTGCCCGTGAGCACCCCACACCCGAGGAGCCGGATGAGTACGCCAGCGCCCCAGGCCGGGTGGACCGCCCCTGATGGCGGACGGGGGCGCCGCCGCGCCTCCGGCCGGCACCACGGCGGGAGCCACGCGGGGGGCACGGGCAATGCGGGCAGCGGCGTGATCTCCGACCGTGACCGCGGTCCGGTCGGCTCAGGCCAGGAACTCCCCGGCGACCCGGGCCCGGGCAGCGGCGCGGCGGGGGGCAGCGGCCCGGGTAACAGCGGCCCGGGTAACAGCGCTCCGGGCCACGGCGGCCCGGGCCGGCCCGCTCCGGGACCCGAGGGCGGCAGCCTGCTCCGGTCCAGCTCGGTGATGGCCGTAGGCACGCTGGCCTCGCGCGGGACCGGTTTCCTGCGCACGCTGATGCTCGTCTTCGCGCTCGGCGTGACCGGCGTGGCCAACGCGTACAACAACGCCAACACGCTGCCCAACGCGGTCTACGACCTGATGCTGGGCGGCATCCTGACCAGTGTCGTGGTGCCGCTGCTGGTCAGCGCGGCCAAGCGGGACTCCGACGGCGGCGAGGCCTACGACCAGCGGATGTTCACCCTGGCCACGAGCGCGCTGTTCGGGCTCACCGTGGTGGCCACGCTGGCCGCGGGCCTGCTCGTCAACCTGTACGCCCACGCCATCACCGGCGCCGAGCACCACCTGATGGTGATCTTCGCGTACTTCTTCATCCCGCAGATCTTCTTTTACGGGGTGAGCTCGCTGGCCGGCGGGATCCTGAACGCGCGGGGTCACTTCGCCGCGCCCATGTGGACCCCGGTCATCAACAACATCGTGGTGATCGGTGTCCTGCTGCTGTTCATCGCCACCGGCGGCATCACCGACCCCTCGACCATCTCCGCCGGCCAGGTCGAGTTGCTCGGCTTCGGCACGACGCTGGGCATCATCGCGCAGACCGCGGCCCTGATCCCGTTCCTGCGCCGGGTGGGCTTCCGCTGGCACCCGCGGTTCGACTTCCGGCGGCACGAGGTCAGGGAGATCCGCCGGATGGCGGCCCCGCTGTTCGGCTACGTGCTGACCACCCAGGTGTCCTTCCTCGTGGTGCAGAACGTGGCCAACGCGGCGTCGGTGCGGCCCGGCGCGGCCTACGATTCGTTCTCCACCTACAGCTACGCCTGGCAGCTGTTCCAGCTGCCGTACGCGATCATCGGGGTGTCGGTGATCACCGCCCTGCTGCCCCGGATGAGCGCGCACGCCGCGGAGCGCCGCTACCCGCTGGTCCGGGACGACTTCTCCACCGGCGTCCGGCTGTCGTCGGTCATCGTGGTTCCTGCCGCGCTGCTGCTCCTCGTCCTCGGCGCCCCGCTGGCCGAATTCCTGGTCGCGCACGGCCACACCACGGTGAACGAAGCCCGCTACGTCGGCGAAGTGTTCGCCCTCTTCTCGCTCGGCCTGGTGCCGTACATGATGTTCCAGCTGCTGCTGCGGGTCTTCTACGCGCTGCATGACAGCCGCACCCCCATGTTCGTCGGCGTCGCGGTGATGGCGGCCAACATCGGCATCAGCCTGCTCGTGCTCGACGTGGCCCCGGCTGGCCATGTGGTGGAAGGCCTGGCGCTCTCGTTCGGCGTGTCCAACGTGGTGGGCGCGGTGGTGTCCTGGTACATCCTCAGCCACCGCCTGGGCGGCCTGGGCGGCCGCCAGATCGCGGACAGCCTGGGGCGGATGCACCTGGCCGCCGTGCCGGCCCTGCTCCTCGCCTGGGCGGTGACCTTTATGGTCGGCGTGCTCTTCGCGCCCGGCCCGGTCTTCGGGTTCATCACGCTGTTCCTGGGTGGAAGCGGCGGCCTGCTGCTCTACCTGCTGTTTTCCCGGGCGCTCGGGATCAGCGAGGTGACCGCGCTGACGTCCACCGTGAAGACCCGGCTGCACCGGTGAGCAGCACCTCCAGGACGCGGCGGGCCAGTCCGGTCATACCCGCACCGATGGTCCCGGGCCGGGTTATCGGGAAGCGAAGCTGGTGTCTCTCACATGTAACGGTTTTCGGCGGCGGGGCAGGCGGGACACCTCCCGGGACCCCCGGCGGCTTAGCATGGTGTCCAGCACCACGAATACGCGCTCGTCAACGTCCGCATGTCCGGGGGCTCGGAAGGAGGGTCGAGGGCCTGCCCCGCTCTTGACTTCAGGCCTATGAGCACCTTTATCTCCGAACCCGGTACCCGGCTGGGCGGTCGCTACCGGCTCGAGGATCGCGTCAGTGACGCCAGTGGCTGGGCGGCCTGGAAGGCCATCGACGAAACCCTCGCCCGTCCGGTCGCCGTGCTGACGTTCGCCCCGGGCTTCCCGCGGATCAGGGAGGTCCTCACCGCTGCGCGCGCGGCGAGCAGGCTCACCGACGCCCGGCTGGCCCAGGTCTTCGACGTGGAGGACGACTGGGACTCGGCGTACGTGGTGATGGAATGGGTGGCCGGCGACTCGCTGGATGACCTGCTCGCAGACGGCCCGCTCGATCCCGCCCGGGGCGCCGAGATCGTGGCGGAGGCCGCCGAGGCCATGGCCGCCGCGCACACCTCCGGGGTGGCCCACCTCTGCCTGACCCCGCAGTCACTGCGCTGGACCCCGGGCGGCGGGGTGAAGGTACTGGGCGTCGGCATCGACGCCGCGCTGTCCGACACGACCGCGGACGACCCGGCGCTGGCCGACACCCGCGGCCTGGCCATGCTCTTGTACGCGGCGCTGACCCGGTACTGGCCCGGGCCGGGGATGGGCACACTGCCCCCGGCGCCGCTGGCCGACGGCAGGCCATGCAGTCCCCGGCAGGTGTGCGCGGGCGTGCCCGCCTCCATCGACGAAGTGGCGTCCCAGGCCTTGTTCCAGCGCGACCGCCGCCGCGGGCCGCCGCTGACCACCCCGGCGCTGTTCGCCCAGGCCCTGGAAGAGGTAATCCCGGCGCCGCTGGCCCCACCTCCCGCGGCCCCAGCTCCCCCCACCCGGGCGGGCAGCTACACCCGGCCCGGGGAATACGGGGGCTCGGCACCCTACGGCGGGGAACCGCCGTCGGACTACCGGGGCACAGCAGCCTGGACGCCGGGCGGCGGCGGCGGGGCCTTCACGCCGGCTCGGCGCAGTGACGGCCGGCCGTTGCTCACCCGGCTGGCCATCGTCCTGGTCATCCTGCTCGTCCTGGCGGCCATCGGGACCGGGGTGTACAGCCTGACCCGCTCGCACGGGAATTCCCAGGCCACCCAGGGCAGGCCGGGCGGCAGTTCGGCGTCCCCGTCCACCGCCGCCCGTACCGTTCTGACCCCGGTAGGCGCCGAGGGGTTCGACGCCCTCGGCCTGGCCTCCGACCCGGGGGACGAGGACAACGCCGGGGCCAAGTTCGCTATCGACGGCAGCCCATCCACTGCCTGGCACACCCAGTTTTACCTGGGCAACCCCATGCTCGGCGGGCTGAAGAAAGGCACCGGCCTGCTGCTGGACATGGGCAAGCGGGTGAGCCTGAGCTCGGTGCAGGTCACCTTCGGCCCGGCGGCCGGGGCCAACGTGGCCATTGAGGTGGGCAACAGCAACGCCATCTCCCCCGCCGGCCTGGCCTCGTTCGCCAAGGTGGCGAAGCGCAAGCACGTGGGCGGCGGCACCCAGACTTTCCAGGCCAGCAGCACGCCCAAGGGGCGTTATGTATTGATCTGGTTCACCAAGCTGCCGCCTAACAGCGCCGGCCAGTTCGAGGCCTTCGTCTACAACGTCGTCGTGCGGGGATCGGGCTGAGTCGTGCCCGGCCAGCCTGGGCAGGCGTGGCCTGACCCCCGCGGGGTGCCACAGGCGGACCTGCCCGACCGCGACCTGCTGCGGCTCCACGTCCAGGGCGACAGCGAGGCGTTCGGCGTGCTGTTCGTCCGGCACCGGGAGCGGCTGTGGTCCGTGGCCCTGCGCACGCTGGGCGATCAGGAGGAAGCGGCGGATGCCCTGCAGGACGCGATGATCTCGGCGTTCCGCAGGGCGGGCGATTTCCGCGGCGACTCGGCCGTCACCACCTGGCTGCACCGCATCGTGGTCAACGCCTGCCTGGACCGGATCCGCCGCCGGGCCGCGCGCCCGGCGGCCAGCGGGATGGACGAGCAGACGCTGGACGTCCTGGCCCAGGGCTCGGCGCTGGCCGATCCGGGGATAGACAAGGACACCGCGCTGGACGTGCTCGCCGCGCTCGCGACGCTCGGGCCGGACCAGCGGGCCGCGCTGGTCCTGGTGGACATGCTCGGTTACCCGGTCGCCGACACCGCCGAGATCCTGGGCATTTCCCCGGGCACGGTGAAGAGCCGCTGCGCGCGGGGAAGGGCCCGGCTGCTGCCCTTGCTGGCGCACCTGCGCGGGACCGGCCCGGCCCCGGCGGCGGCCGGGGGGAACCAGCCGGCCATACCGCGCGTCTCACCAGCCGAGGGAACAGGTGAGATCCAGGCATGAGTGGGCATGTGGACGCGGAGTCCCTGGCGCTGTGCGCCGAAGGGCAGCTGAGCAGGCGCCGGAGTGAGCGGGTCCGCGCGCATGTGATGCGCTGCCCCGAGTGCGCCGCAGCACAGGCCCGGCTGTCCGAGATGCCGGCGCTGCTGGCCCAGGTGCCCCCGGCCGCCCTGCCGCCGGTGATCGCGGCCCAGCTGGACGCCGCGCTGAGCGCCGAGTCTGGACGCCGCGCCGCGCAGGCTCCCGGCCTCGCGCCGGACCATGTGCCGGACCGGGCGGCGCCCGCCGCGTCCCCGGATGCCGTCCCTGGCCCGCGGGCGCCCCGGCGGCGCGGGCTGCGGCTCCCGGTCGCCGTCCGGGTGCTGGCCGCGGCCGGTGTGCTCGTCGTGGCGGGCGGGGTCGGCTACGTGGTGGCCCAGTCCTCCCCGTCCACCTCAGCCTCGTCTGCGGCCGCGCCGCGGGCGGCTGCCGGGACGGCCCACCGCCCGCCCCGCAGCGCCGAAGCCCGCCCGAACCTCAGCGTCCCCGCTCTCGGCGGCGCCACGTTCACGGTGACGCACAGCGGAATGACGTATCACCCGCACACGTTCCCGGCCCAGGCGGCCGGGGTGCTGGCCCACTCCTCGACGGGCCGGATCCGCCCTGGAAGCCAGGCGGGCCAGTCCCGGCGTTCGGGCCTGGCGCTGACCGGGTGCGTGATCAAGGTGGTGGGCGCCGGGCGCGCCGGGGACGTGAAGCTGGTGGACCAGGCGCGGTACGGGGGGCAGCCGGCCACGATCATCGCGGTGGCCGCCACCGCCACCCAGCCCGGCATGGTCTACGTGGCGGCGAGTCCCTGTTCCGCCGCAAATGCCCGCATCCTGGCCCAGGCCAGGCTGCACTGATCCCGCCGTACACCGGCCCGGCGGGTTCCAGGCGCCCAGGATCCGCATGCCGGGAACATGCGAGCCCTAGGATCGGTTGAGGGCGTAGCAAAGTTCAGCGGAGGGCAAGCAGACGTGACCGACGTTCGGGATGTCATCATTATCGGCTCAGGTCCTGCCGGGTACACGGCAGCGATCTATGCGGCGCGGGCCCGGCTGGCCCCCCTGGTGTTCGAAGGGTCGGTCACGGCGGGTGGTGCGCTCATGCAGACCACCGACGTGGAGAACTTCCCCGGCTTCCCCGACGGCGTGCTCGGCCCAGACCTGATGGACTCGCTGCGCAAGCAGGCAGAGCGGTTCGGCGCTGAGCTCGTGCCTGACGACGTGATCGAGGTCGACCTGGCCGCCACGCCCAAGGTGGTGAAGACCCACAGCGAGACCTACCTGGCCCGCAGCGTGATCGTGGCCACCGGATCCCGGTACCGCGAGCTGGTGGTCGCCGGTGAGAAGCGGTTGTCGGGTCACGGGGTTTCCTGGTGCGCGACCTGTGACGGCTTCTTCTTCCGCGACCTGGACATCGCGGTGATCGGCGGCGGTGACTCCGCGATGGAAGAGGCCACGTTCCTGACCCGGTTCGCCAAGTCGGTGACCGTGGTGCACCGGCGGGACCAGCTCCGGGCCTCCAAGATCATGCAGGACCGGGCCTTCGCCAACCCGAAGATTTCTTTTCGCTGGGACAGCGAGGTGGCCGAGGTCCTCGGTGAGGGCAAGGTCACCGGCCTGCGGCTGCGGAACACCAGGACCGGCGAGGAGGAGACGCTCGAGGTCAACGGCGTGTTCGTGGCCATCGGCCACGACCCGCGCAGTGAGCTGTTCACCGGCCAGCTGCGAACCGACAGCGAGGGTTACCTCGTGGTCGAGCACCCGTCCACCCGGACCGGCGTGGATGGCGTGTTCGCCTGCGGTGACGTGGTGGACCACACGTACCGCCAGGCGGTGACCGCGGCCGGCACCGGATGTGCCGCCGCGATCGACGCCGAGCGGTGGCTGGCGGACCAGGCGGACCACGAGTCCTGACCCTGCTTCAAACCCTTTCAGCCTCGAACCCCATCAGCCTCAACCCAACCCGACAGAGCGGAAGGAGCACCCACCGTGGGCGCAACCAAGGTCGTGACCGACGCGAACTTCGACACCGAGGTGGTGAAGAACGAGAAGCCGGTCATAGTCAACTACTGGGCTGAGTGGTGTGGCCCGTGCCGTCAGGTCGCCCCGGTCCTCGAGGAGATCGCGCAGGAGCACGCCGACAAGGTCAACGTGGTCAAGCTGAACATCGAGGAGAACCCGCAGACCGCCCAGAAGTACGGGATCATGCTGATCCCGACGCTGAACGTCTTCTCCGGCGGCGAGGTTGTCAAGCAGGTGGTGGGGGCCAAGTCGAAGTCTGCGCTGCTCAAGGAGCTGGCTGACTTCATCTGATCCGCCGGCTCCGCCAGGTATGAACCACGACGGGGACCCGGACATCCGCACGGTGACGTCCAGCGTGATCTACGCGGATTCGTGGATGTCGCTGCGCCGGGATGAGATCGAGCGCCGGGACGGCAGCCGGGGCGTCTACGCGGTGGTCAACAAGCCCCACTTCGCGCTGGTCATCCCGGCCGATTCGGGCCGGTTCTGCCTGGTCGAGGAGTATCGCTATCCGGTGCGCCGCCGGGCCTGGGCCTTCCCGCAGGGCGGCTGGCCCGGCGGCCGCACCGGGGATCCCGAGGACCTGGCCCGGCTCGAACTGGCCCAGGAGACCGGGCTGCGGGCCGGCGAGCTGAGCCTGCTCGGCTTCCTGCACAGCTCGCACGGCACGTCCAGCCAGGGGTTCCACGTGTACCTGGCCACCCGGCTGACCGAGGGCGAACCCGACCGGGAACCCGAGGAGCAGGACATGCAGCAGCGCTGGGTGTCCCGGGGGGAATTCAAGAACATGATCCGCAACGGGGCCATCATGGACGACTCGACCGTGGCCGCGTACTCCCTCCTGGTGCTGCACGAGGAGTCGCCCCGCAATCCCGCCTGCACGGCTCCGTAGTCGTCGCTCGCCGCCTCCCGCCGTCTAGGCGAGGCGCAGGGCTCGTTCCGGGCTTACCGAGCCCAGCAGGCGCTCCAGGGCCACTTCCACGTCTTCGCGCCAGGACACCGCGGTCTTCAGTTCGAGCCGCAGGCGCGGGTAATGCAGGTGGGGGCGGACGGTCTTGAACCCCACGGCGAGGAGATAGTCGGCGGGCAGCACGCACGACAGGCCCTCGGGGCGCAGGTCGCCGAACGCCTCGATCGCCTTCACCCCGCGCCGGGTCAGGTCTTTGGCCACCGACTGGACCAGCACCCGCCCCAGCCCGCCGCCCGAGAATTCGCTGAGAATGCTCGCCGTCATCAGCAGGACCGCGTCCGCGCTCACCGGGCTGGTCGGGAAGGCCATCGAACGTGGCACGTACATGGGCGGCGCGTACAGCACGTAGCCAGCCGGCGCCCCGTCCACGTACACGATCTTCCCGCAGCTGCCCCAGTCCAGCAGGGTCGAGGAGATCCAGGCTTCCTTCTCCAGGGCAGGATCCCCGACTTCCTGGGCCCGGGCGTGACCGACCGGGTCAAGCTCCCAGAACACGCACCGGCGGCAGCGCTTGGGCAGATCGTCCAGATTGTCCAGGGTGATACTGGCGACTCGGCGCGGCACGGGCACCCCAGGATTTCAGAAAGCGCTGCGGACAGAAGCGCTACGGCTTGGAACGCTTACCCCCCCGGGCACCCGGCCCGTACCCGGACATGGTACCTACCGGCGCGCGGCGCGGGCGTGTCATCCGGCGAGCTGTCTCTCCGTCAATTGACACCTGTCACGCTGACCTCTGCAGTCTCGCCAGCCACTGAAATTCACAACCATTCACCGCTGACGAACTCAGACGGTGGTGGCCCAGAGGATCTGCCGGCGGAGGCGGTCCACCTGGTCGGCCAGGTCCCCGTCCGCCAGCTCCGGGGCGTTCCGGAAGATCTCGTCCGGGAGCGGCCGGCCTGGGGCGGGATCGTCTGGGTACCTGGGAACGATGTGGGTGTGAACGTGCGGCACCGCGTTTCCGAACGTCATGTAGTTCAGCTGGCAGGGCCCGTAGACGCCCTCGATGGCCTTAGCCGTGATGCGCACGTCGGTCCAGTAGCCGACGAGTTCTTCATCGGTGAAGTCAGAAGGATCCGCCACATGACGCCCACCCCGGAACACGACCACTACCGTCCCCGGCTGCGCCGACTGCCGCTGGAGGTAGGCATCAGCCCAGGGCCCGGCGAAGAACCGCACCCCCCACTGATCCTCATCGGGCCGCCCCTCCGCACACTTAGCGCAGTCCCGCCCTGCCCGCCGCTCATCCCAGTCATCCGGCCAAGTCCTAGCCACCCACCCAGGATCACACAGCGCCAGAGCCTCTGCCGTCTTCGCACGACCCAGCCGCCCATGACCGCCTGGCGCTGAGCCCCGCGTTCGGGACGCGTGGCGGGGCATGTGGCCGCGGCGTTATCGAGCCGCGGTACATGCCCTGCCACGCGGCCCCCACCGACCAAGTTCAGCGAGCAGGCGCTGACTAGGCTCTCCAGGCGTGACGACACGGAAGAGCTTCGGCAGCGACAACCATGCGGGGGCCCACGAGGCAGTCCTCAGGATGATCGGACTCGCGAACGAGGGGGACGCGCACGGGTACGGCGATGATCCCTGGACTGAGCGGGTGACCAGGGAACTATGCGGCCTGTCCGGCGCACGCCGCGCCTACTTCGTGTTCAACGGGACCGCCGCGAACGTCCTGGGCCTCAGCCTGATGCTGCGCCCCTACGAAGCAGTGATCTGCGCCGAGACCGCGCACCTGAACGTAGACGAGTGCGGGGCCGCCGAGCGTCTGCTGGGCAGCAAGCTGCTCACGGTGCCTACCCCGGACGGCAAGCTCACGCCGGATCTGGTGGCCACCCGTCTCGGCGGGCGCGGTGACGAGCACCGGGCGCAGCCGCGCGCGGTGTGCATTACTCAGGTCACGGAACTGGGCACGTGCTATTCACTGGCGGAACTGCGGGCGCTCCGGGAGTTCTGCCAGGGCCAGGATCTCCGCCTGTTTATCGACGGCGCGAGGCTGGCGAACGCGGTGGCCTATCTGGGCTGCACCGTGGCCGACATTGCGGGCCAGGCTGACGTGCTCAGTTTCGGTGGCACCAAGAACGGGGCGGTCGCTGCGGAGGCGGTCCTGGTGATGGCCGAGGACCTGCTGGGTTCTGTGCCGTTCCAGCGCAAGCAGCTCCTGCAGCTGGCCTCGAAAATGCGCTTCCTGGCCGCGCAGTTCGCCGGCCTGCTGGAAGACCAGATCTGGCTGCGCAACGCGGCGGCTTCCAACCTGATGGCCCAGCGGCTGGCCAGCGGCCTCAGGGAACTGCCCGGGGTCTCGGTAGTCCAGGCCGTGCAGTCCAATGCGGTGTTCGCCGCTCTGGACCCCCGCATCATCGGGCCACTGCAGCAGGACTGGGGTTTTTACGTCTGGGACGATCAGCGGAACACGGTCCGGCTGATGACCGCGTTCGACACCGCGCCTGCTGATGTGGATGCGTTCCTGGCCGGTATCCGCGCGGCCAGCGGCGCCCGCGCCTGACTTCGTGGGTGTTTCACGTGAAACACCCACGCAAGCAGCCCGGGAAATGGGGCGGCCCCTGGCGGACCCTGTTTCACGTGAAACAGCTCAGCAATTAAGCGCTCAGGGACCCCGGGTTCAGCGAGCCGGCGCTCAGGGACCCGGTCCAGTCCGGGGACATGGTGGCGACAATGCGTTCCAGATCATCCAGGGAGCCGAACTCCACGACGATCTTGCCTTTCCGTTTGCCTAGTTCGACCTTGACCCGGGTCTCGAAGGCATCGGACAGGCGGTCAGCCAGATCGTTCAGCTCGGGTGGCGGTGACTGCCTCTGCACCGGATGGCGCTCCTTGGCGGGACGCACCCCCATGGTGACGATCTCCTCCACGGCCCGCACAGACAGCCCTTCGGCGACGATGCGGTGCGCGAGCTGCTCCTGCGCGTCGGGATCATCCACGGACAGCAGCGCCCGGGCGTGCCCGGCCGTGAGTACTCCCGCCGCCACCCGCCGCTGCACCTTGGATGACAGGTTCAGCAACCGGAGCGTGTTGGAGATGTGCGGACGCGATCGTCCTATCCGCCGGGCCAGCTCCTCGTGGGTCGCCCCGAAGTCGTCGAGTAGTTGCTGATAGGCGGCGGCCTCTTCCAGCGGGTTGAGCTGCTCCCGGTGCAGGTTCTCCATGAGCGCGTCACGCAGCAGGTCATCATCAGTGGTCGCCCGCACGATGGCCGGGATCTCGGTCAGTCCCGCCCGCTGGGAGGCTCGCCATCGCCGCTCGCCCATCACCAGCTCGAAGCGCCCAGGGCTTACCTCCCGGACCACGACCGGCTGAAGCAGCCCCACTTCCTGGATGGAGGCCACCAGTTCGTCGAGGGCGTCCTCATCGAACACCTGCCGGGGCTGGCGCGGGTTCGGGGTAACCGCGGAGATCGGAAGCTCCTGGAAATAGGCGCCTCCGACCGTGGCGGGCTGATCCGCAGCGGGCGCAGTGATAACCGCGCCGGGCATCGCATCCCCGGTGGCACCGGACCCACCGGGGATGGCACCACCAGGCGCGGTGAGCGGTCCGGTGGGGATGAGGGCACCGAGCCCCTTACCGAGCCCCCGCTTCTGCTGAGCCATTGCCTCTCCTTGCCGCTACGTGACCGGTGACCGCTCGCGCGGTTCGCCCGACCGTACGGTTAACCCACTGCCGCGTCCCGCCGGGCATCCCGGCGGACGCGGTCCGCGTCGAGATGACCCACGCCCGCATAACCTGCGTCCCGGACAAGAGCATGCCATCCCCCGGCGACTGCGCGGGACGGCCGGCCGCAATGACCCGATTAGAGCCCGCTTGAAAACCCAGGTGGTGCCTGGTTGAGCAGCGATTGAGGGCCCGGCCGCCGCTCATAGTCCCGGATGGTGCGTTGCGGGTGAGGAGGAGAAGGCCTGGCGCAGGTTCCACGGCAACGGCTTCGCGGCGTCGCGGTCCTGGACGGCTGCGGCGGTGGCCAGGACCGCCAGCAGGCGGGGACATCGACGGCGATCTGCTGTGTGGTCCTGTTGATCCTCTTCCCGGCGCATAGCTGCGGCCGCAGGGGCGATCATCTCCGGGCCTTTCACGACGGGGAGGCATGATGGCCGCGGCCCGGGACCGTCTTTCACGGACGCCGGCTGGCTGATGGACACAGGATCCGGGGTGCGGGCAATAGCAGGTGAGTAACCCCGAGAGCGGGTGTCCCTACATGCATAGGAGCGCTGGGATGGGCGATACGCCTGGAGGCGCGGCACGGCTGCAACATCTCGAGGATATGCGTGGGGACCAGGACGGCGACGACGTGCTCATCGCAGAATCCATAGCCGCGCCTGAGTGTTTCGCCTGGCTTTTTGACCGGCATGGTCCGGCGATCCACAGCTATGTTGCGCGGCGGCTCGGGCCCGACGCCGCTGACGACCTTACGGCAGAGGTATTCCTGATCGCTTTCCAGCGGCGGCGGGCCTACAACGCCGCCTACGCCAGCGCGCGCCCATGGCTGTATGGCATCGCAACCAACCTGGTGGCACGCCGCCGCCGTGACGAAGTCCGCCTGCTGCGTGCGATCGCCCGTGGTGGCGGGGACTCTCCAGCCGAATCCTTGGCCGAACAAGTCACGGACCGGGTCGCGGCTCAGGCCCTTCGTGGCCGGCTCGCGTCAGCCCTTGGCTGCCTGCCCAGGGGGCAGCGCGACGTGCTGCTTCTGGTGGCCAGCGGGCTGAGCTGCCAGGAGATTGCCGGGGCGATCGGCGTCCCGCTCGGGACGGTGGCCTCGCGGCTGGCCAGGGCCAGGCGCAAGGTCCGCGCGGAACTTGAGGATCTGAACTCCAGCGAAACCCAGGGAGAGTGAGCCAGTGGACGAGATGAAGCTGATCGAAGATTTCTGCGCTGAGGAGGCACAACCGGGACCGGAGGGCCTGGCCAGATCGCGGGCACGACTGATAGCCGCCATCGACGGCGGCTATCATCCCGGTCCAGTACCAGTACGCCGTCCGCGCAACACCCGCCTGGTCTCCCTGGCGCTGGCGGCCACCGCGGCCGGCACGGCCGGGGCCCTGGTGATCGTGAACTTGGTCACGGGCGCAAGGCCTGTCACTCCTGGGGACGTCCATGAGCCGGCTGGAGTGCTGGCCGGGCAGCCCGCCCGGGCCTTCCTGCTCGCGATGGCAGCCAGGGCCGCCCAGCAGAAGACCGGCCGGTATTACTGCACCACCGACATCCAGGGAGACCGTGAACTGGTCGGGTCAGGCGACAGGCTGCTGCCCCAGCCCTGGGTGGCCGGCCCGGACCACGTCCCCACCTCAGCGCCCCAGGGATTCAAGTACGCGCTGACCCGCAGGTACCGGATCACAGACTGCACCACAGTCGCGGACGTCACCCGGTACGCGGTCTCCTTCCAGTACCTGGGGGCCGCCCCCGCATCCCCGTCGGATGCCCGGGCCTGGCGCCGCGACGGCTCCCCCGATCACTGGCAGGGGCATGGCATCCTGTCCGCACACCCCGGTCTCGTAACCGAGACTCAAGACACCAAGCACGGCACCGGGGACTTCGGCGGCAAAAACGATCTCTGGCTGCCCGATGACCCTGCGAAACTGCGGGCGGTATTCCTGGCCCACCCGCAGCCCGGGGCTAAGGGCCGGAACAATGTGATCGCCGCGGGGGCCCTCATGGTCACGGGCTCCGACAACGTCCGGCCAGCGGTACGCGCAGCGGCCTTCCGGGTCCTGGCAGACGTGCCCGGAGTGCGGATGCGGCCAGCAGTGAGCGACCCGGAAGGCCAGACCGGCACCGCCATCTGGCAAGACTTCTGGATTGGCTTCGGTCTGCACTACGAAACCACCTACGACATTATCGACCCGCAAACCGGCAACTTCCTCGCCACCGACACCGTGGCCCAGACACCAGTCGCCGGCGCGCCTCCAGGCACCGTGCTGGAGTACATCGCCACCACCAGCGCCTGGTGGACCGACCGGCTACCCCCGCATTTGCCCTGACCAGCGGGCACTCACCGGTGCGCCCCGCAACAACCGCGCGGGGCGCACCGGCACTGACACGAAACTGGCTCCCGCGCAGGCGTAGCCCGGCCGCCTTGGTCCGGACCGCCTTGGTCCGGACCGCCTCGGCCCGGCGGGCTAAGCCCCGGCGGGATGTCCCGGCGCGGACCGCTGCGCCATCTCCCGGGCCGCATCCAGGTAGGCCACCGCGCCGCTCGAAGCCGGATCATACGTCATCACCGACTGCCCGTAGCTGGGCGCCTCGGAGACCCGGACGTTCCGCGGGATGATCGATTCCAGGACGACCTCACCGAAGTGCTCCCGGACCTCGTCCGCGACCTGCGTGGCCAGCCGGGTCCGCCCGTCGAACATGGTGAGCAGGATGGTCGATACCGCCAGGTCCGGGTTCAGATGGCTCTTGACCAGGTCCACCGTGCGCAGCAGTTGCTCGAGGCCCTCGAGCGCGTAGTACTCGCACTGGATGGGAATCAGCACTTCGGCCGCGGCCACCAGGGCGTTGACCGTCAGCAACCCGAGGGACGGCGGGCAGTCGATCAGAATGTAGTCAAGCTGTGACTCATCGTAAGAGCGAAGGGCACGGGAGAGCCGGCCTTCCCGCGCCACCATGGGCACGAGCTCGATCTCCGCTCCGGCGAGGTCAATGGTGGCGGGAGCACAGTAGAGCAGGGGGATGTCCTCAACCGCGTGGATGATCCCGACCAGCGGCTGGTCTTCGACCAGCACGTGGTAGATCGAGGTGGTGCCCACGCGGTGCTCCACGTCCAGCGCCGTGGACGCGTTGCCCTGCGGATCCAGGTCGATGACCAGCACCCGCGAGCCGTGCTGGGCCAGCGCGGCGGCGAGGTTGACCGCGGTGGTCGTCTTGCCCACGCCACCCTTCTGGTTGGCGATTGTGATCACCCGGCAGGAAGCCGGCCGGGGCCAGGCTCGTTCTGGCCGGTTCGCGCCTGCGGGCGCGCTGCGGGCCGCCTGCCCGGCCTCTGTCTCTGCGCCAGGCTGCCTGGCCGCGGGAACCACCAATTCATGCCTTTCACCGGCGGTGGCCACGCCCGCCCCTCCTCGGCGCCTTCCCATGTCCCCCTCGTTTCCATCGGCATAGCCGCCGCCCCCGACCGGGACCGGAATCGGTGCTTCACGTGAAACCGCGGCCGCCGGCCAGCCCAGGCCCGGAGCCCCCGATGGCTGCGGTACCACTCCGCCCGCCACGCCATCCCCGGAGTCAGCTCCGGCTTCGCCTGGCCAGCCCAGGCCCGCTGCGGAAGCCACCGCGGCGCTCCTCTCCCTGCCCGATGCCCGCGCGCTCCGGTCCAGCTACCGGCCAGCGACCATTCGCACGACTGTCGCGGCCCGATCGACCTTACCGTCCCCGGCCCGCACAACAGCCACGTCCCGCATACCCAGCCGGCGCAATACTGGCCGGGCCCGGGCGACCTCCTCAGCGGCGCCCGCTCCTTTGATAGCCAGAATCAGCCCGCCGCGGCGGACCAGGCCCACCGCCAGGCCCGCCAGGCGGTCCAGCGGCGCTACCGCCCGGGCGGTCAGTACGTCCGCAGCCTGCTTGCCGGCCAGTTCCTCCGCGGTGGCCCGGCAGACGTGCGCATTGCGCAGCCCCAGTTCCTGGATGCATTCGTCCAGGAAGATGGTGCGGCGCTCCATCCGTTCCAGCAGGGTTACCTGGACATCGGGGAGCAGCAGGGCCAGCACGATGCCCGGAAGGCCGGCTCCTGAGCCGAGATCGATCAGCGTGGCCGGCCTGGGCACCAGGTCCGCGACCGCGGCGCAGTTGAGCACGTGGCGGGTCCACAGCCGCGGGACTTCGCGGGGTCCGAGCAGCCCCCGGGTGACCCCGGGCCCGGCCAGCATCCGCACGTACCGCTCGGCAAGCGGAAGGGTGGTCCCGAACACGTCAGCGGCGCCCGGGGGCGGAGCCGGTATCTCACCGGGCGGCGGCCCCGCGGATGATGGGGCGGGCCGGCGATCCGGTCCGGAGGTCATGGCAGGGTCAGCCCACCGGGAAGACGACCACCCGGCGGTTCGGCTCCTCGCCCTCGGATTCGCTGCGCAGCCCGGCGGCCGCGATCGCGTCGTGCACCACCTTGCGCTCGAAGGGGGTCATGGCGTCCAGCCGCCGGGGCACACCGCTGCTCCTGACTTCTTCTGCCGCGTCCTGGCCCAGTTCGGTGAGTTCGACCCGCCTCCGGGCCCGGTATCCGCCCACGTCAAGCATGATCCGGGTGCGGGCGCCGGTCTGCCGGTGCACCGCGAGCCGGGTCAGTTCCTGCAGCGCCTCCAGGACCTCACCATGTGGGCCGATGAGTTCCTGCAGGGTCGCGCCGACCACGGACACGAGGGCCCGGTCACCCTCAACATCCATGTCGATGTCGCCATCGAGGTCCGCCACGTCCAGCAGGCCCTCGACATAGTCGGCGGCTATCTCGCTCTCCTGCTCGAGATCCGCCAGGTCCACCTCAGCGGGGGCCTCATCGGCACCCGCCGGCGCGCCATCTTCCTCGCCGGCCTCATCTTCCTCGCCAGACTCGTCTTCCTCGTCGGCTGCGGCGTCGTCTGCCATCACGTCCAGGGCTTCCGGCGCCAGATCCTCCGGGCCGCCGACCCCGGTACCCACCGGTTCGCCGCCCCCGTCCGCCAGCGCCTGGCCTGCAGTTTCACCGCTGGCGACGGTGCCCGCATTCTCCGCTTGGCTCACCACCGGGGTTCCTCCTCGTTCCGGGTGCTCACATGCTGGCACGACTACCCCGCAGAGGTCGTGCCTGGCCTTGGCTTTATCGCTTGCCCGAGCGCCGGCTACGGGACTGCCGCACCGGCTGCTGCCTGACGATCTTAGTCTCGGGCTCGGGCGGGGGTGCCTCAGGTTCGGGGCGGCCCTTGACGAGCCTGCGCAGGCCGCCGCCGCCGTTCGAGCCAGATCCGGCTCCCTTGGTGCCCCCCGCCGCACTGGCAGGCTTGGCGGCCCCGTTACCCGCCGGCTTGGACTGGGCTGGCTTGGACTGGGGCGCCTTGGACTGGGCCGCCTGACCCTGGGCCGGCTTGGCGGATGACTTGCGCAGCTGGTTGATGGGCGGCCGGCTGGACTGGGCCGCGGCCTGCTTGGCCCCGTTGCCCGGGGCGGGCTGGGCCCCGTCGGCCTTCACCGACTGGGCGGCCGCCGCCTTAGCCGCGGCCTGCTGCCGCGCGGCGGCCCGCCCCGCGGCGGTGACGTTTCCGGCCGGCTTGGCCGGGGCTCCCTTGCCTGGCGGGCGGGCAGCGGACTTACCGCCCGTGGTGGCCGGCGCCCCGCCCGCGCCCGCGGTGGCCGTGGGCGGCGGCGGGAACCTCTTGAACAGCACGTACTGCTGGCCCAGCGTCCACAGGTTGGTGGTGACCCAGTACAGGACCAGGCCGTACTGCCAGTACAGGCCGGAGAGGGCGAAGACCGGCACGATGTACTGCATCATCTTCTGCGACGACGCCATCGGGTTGCTCGGGTCCACCTGCGGGGTCATGCCGCGCTTCATGCTCTGGCGGACCGTCATGAACGTGGTCGTAGCGCTGACCACGACGGTCAGCAGGATCACGATCCGCTGGGAGGTCCCGATCGCGGAGAAAGTCGGCGGGAGAATCGAGGTCAGCAGCCGGTCCGCCACCGTGACGACCCCGAAGATCTTGGCGTGCTGCGCGCTCGCCACGACCGCCGGGGTCAGGCCGTACTTCGGCTGATCCTCGGCGATCGCCCGGAGCACGCCGAACAGAGCGAAGAACACCGGCAGCTGCGCGACCACGGGAAGGCATCCGGCGAGTGGGTTCGCGCCGTTGTCCTTGTACAGCTTCATGGTTTCTTCGTTGAGCTTCTGCTTGTCGCCCTTGTACTTCTTCTTCAGCTCAGCGACCTGGGGCGCGAGCGCGGTCATCTTCCGCGTCGCATGCATCTGCTTGATGAAGAGCGGCACCAGCAGCAGCCGCATCAGCACGACGAGGATGACGATCGACAGCGCCCATGCCGCCCCACTGGAGTCGCCGAAGATGGCACCCAGTCCCGCGTGCAGGCGCATGATCACCCATGCGACCGCGTCGTACAGGGGGGTAAGCGGGTTGGTCACGACCTCGCTCCTTGTGCTGGGGGCGTCAGCCGCCCTGCGCGGCGGGGCGGCACTGGGTCAAAGCCGCCCCGGTTAAAGGGATGGCAGCGGCCGATCCGGCGGACCGCCAGCCACGAACCTCGTAGTGCCCCGTGCACCCGCACTGCTTCCAGGGCGTAAGCGCTGCACGAGGGCTCGAACCGGCACCGCGGCCCGAGCATCGGGCTGATGAAGCGCCGGTATATACCGATCAGGAGGAGCAGGACCCGGGCGGCTGCCGACGGCTGGTCCGGCCGTCGGCCGTCTGGGCTGGTCTCGGGTGAGCTGATCATCGGCTCAGCGCACCCACCTGCCGCCGCAGCAATGTGGTGATCACCAGGTCGAGTTCTGCGGCTAGGTCCGACTGGCTTGCGGTCGCGGCCCGCGGATTGGCGCGAACCACAAGCAGGCTACCTTGCGGCAGTGAGTCCACATACCCGCGCATGAGCGCGCGCAGCCTCCGCCGCACCGTGTTACGGACCACCGCGCCACCCACGGCCCGGCTCACCACGAATCCTGCCCGGGCCGGCTCCTGCGATCCGGGACGGACCAGCAGGTGCCCGGTCAGCAGGGGGCGGCCGGTCCGGCTGCCGCCCCGCACGGCAGCAGAGAAGTCCTCACGCCGCCGCATCCGGGCCGCCGCGGGAAGCAAGGATGACCTCCCTGGTCTTCGGCCGGGGCACGCAGGTCAGACACTAATCCGCGCGCGGCCCTTACGCCGGCGCGCGGCCAGGACTGCACGACCTGCCCTGGTCCGCATGCGCAGCCTGAACCCGTGCGTCTTGGCACGACGTCGGTTGTTCGGCTGAAACGTACGCTTGCTCACAGGAACTCCAGGTACCGATCTGGGCTTTGGGCCCGCGAGGGCGTTAAACGCGCATGCGGGATTGGCCACTGTGGAAGTGGCTGGGTCTGTTCACGTTACGCGTACCCCTGGCCACCGGTCAAACCAGCGAGCGGGCCGCCCCGGCCGGCGCGGGCGCCCGGAACAGACGGTTTGCCGAACGCCCGCCAGCCCCGGGACTTAGGCTGTGGACAACGCTCCGGCCGGGGGTGGCCGGCGCCGGGCACGCGGGTCCTGTCCACAGGCACTCTTCCCGCGCGATCCGTGCACACCGCGATATCCGGCGTGCACAACCTGTGGACAAAGCTGTTGATCACATCTGGGGGCGCGAGGGATGGACAACCAATGAGTGAAACAGACCTCGCGGAGGTATGGGCCCGGTCGCTGGACGAACTCGCGACGATGCAGATAGAGCCGCACCAGCGGGCCTGGCTCAAACTGACCCGCCCTTTGGGGCTGGTCGAGAACACCGCGCTCATCGCCACGCCCAACGAGTTCGTCAAAGAGCAGCTGGAGACCCGGCTGCGAGCGCTCATCACCCATGCGCTGTCCCGGGAACTGGGCCGCAGTATCCAGCTGGCGGTCACGGTGGACCCCACCGCCATCACCGCAGCGACGGCCTTCCCCGCCGTTCCCGCCGAGCCGGGTCCGGGGGGCGGCCAGGGCGCGGGCCAGGATGACCGCGCCGGGATGCCCAGGCCGCCCGGCAGTTCCCTGAACGATGCCCCAAACGGCCAGGGCCCCCGGCCCGCGGATCCGCTGGGCCCTGATTCCCTGAGCGGCACCGGTTCCCTGGGCCGCGCGAGCCTGCCCGGCGTGGCTGGCCCCGCGTCCCAGCCCGCCGACGGGCAGCCGGGCCAGCTGGACCGGCCCCTGGGGCCCGCGGGCGGGGCACCGCTGGGCGGCACGGCCCTGGGTGGAACCCCCATGGGCGGGCCCTTCGATGCACTGTCTGGCCGGCCGCAGCACGCGGGCGGGCCGCCCGGGCCGCTGCCCGGCGCACCCCGGCCCACCCAGGCCCGGCTCAATCCCAAGTACACCTTCGAGACCTTCGTGATCGGCTCGAGCAACCGGTTCGCGCACGCCGCGGCGGTCGCGGTCGCCGAGGCGCCGGCCAAGGCCTACAACCCGCTCTTCGTGTACGGCGACTCCGGCCTCGGCAAGACCCACCTGCTGCACGCCATCGGCCATTACGCCCAGAGCCTCTACCACGGGGTGAAGGTCCGGTACGTCAGCTCCGAAGAGTTCACGAACGATTTCATCAACATGATCCGGGACGGCAAGCAGGACGGCTTCCGCCGCCGGTACCGGGACGTCAACGTCCTCCTGGTAGACGACATCCAGTTCCTGGAGAACAAGGAAGGAACCCAGGAGGAGTTCTTCCACACCTTCAACACCCTGCATAACGCCAGCAAGCAGATCGTGATCTCCAGCGACCGGGCACCCAAGCGGCTGGTCACGCTGGAAGACCGCCTCCGCAGCCGGTTCGAGTGGGGACTGATCACCGACGTCCAGCCGCCGGAACTGGAGACGCGCATCGCGATCCTGCGGAAGAAGGCCGTGCAGGAAGGCCTGAACGCGCCGCCGGAGGCCCTGGAGTACATCGCCAGCCGCATCTCCACCAACATCCGGGAGCTGGAGGGGGCACTGATCCGGGTGACCGCGTTCGCCAGCCTGAACCGGCAGTCCGTGGACCTCCAGCTCGCCGAGATCGTGCTGAAGGACCTCATCCCGGAGGCCCAGGGACCGGAGATCACCGCGACCACGATCATGGGGCAGACCGCCTCGTATTTCGGGCTGTCCATCGACGACCTGTGCGGCACCTCGCGGTCCCGGGTGCTGGTGACCGCCCGGCAGATCGCCATGTATCTGTGCCGCGAGCTCACTGACCTCTCGCTGCCCAAGATCGGGCAGCAGTTCGGCGGCCGCGACCACACCACCGTGATGCACGCGGACCGGAAAATCCGCAATCTGATGGCGGAACGGCGATCCATCTATAACCAGGTGACAGAACTCACCAACCGAATCAAACAGCAGGCGCGGTCCGGGTGAACAAGCACAGAACAGCGCTGCCCGTCACAATCAGTACACACAGGCTGTGGAAATCTCTGTGGACAGCCTTGGGACGAACAGAGGACAACGCCGGGAAAGCGGTGGGCAGCCGCAGGAGAATGTGCGGGAACCGGCCTGCCGTCCCCAGCGCGTCCCCCGGCCGGGCCCCGTCAGGCACAGCTAGTGTGGACGCGCATTCCGGCTCTGAGCTGCGAGGATGCCTTCTATCCCCAGCGTCCACCGAACCTATTGCGACTACGTACTTCTATTCATCTAAGAAACTAACAACGCAACAGGCAAGCTCCGGGCCGCTCACGCTCACGCGCCTACCGCGGCCGTTCCGGGCTAGTCGCCGGAACAGATACCCACGCGTCACGCAGCTCCAAACCTGCGCCCGAGCCTGAGCCTGAGCAGATTTATCTCCAGAAGGGGAGGCAGCTTCCGGTGAAGATCCAGGTAGAACGCGATGTGCTGGCCGAAGCCGTGGCCTGGACGGCCCGTGCCCTGCCGGCCCGGCCCCCGGTCCCCGTCCTGGCGGGTATCCGCCTGCAGGCGGCCGCGGACCTGACCCTGTCCAGCTTCGACTACGACGTCTCGGCGCAGGCCCGGGTGCCGGTCGAGGCGGAGGAGGAAGGCGAGGCCCTGGTTTCCGGCCGGCTGCTCGCGGAGATCACCCGGAGCCTGCCTGCCCGCCCGGTGGAGATCACCACCGATGGGGCGCGCGCCACGCTGACCTGTGGCAGCGCCACCTTCACCCTGCTCACCATGCCCACCGAGGACTATCCGAGCCTGCCGGAGATGCCGGCGCCGGCTGGGTCCATCGGGAGCGACGCGTTCGCGTCGGCGGTGGGCCAGTCCGCCACGGCGGCCGGGCGCGACGACACTCTCCCCGCGCTGACCGGCGTCCGGATCGAGATCGCGGGCGAGACCCTCACCCTGGTGTCCACCGACCGCTACCGGCTCGCCGTCCGGGAGCTGCGCTGGACCCCGGCCCGGCCGGACCTGTCCGCGGCGGTGCTGGTCCCGGCCCGGGCGCTGGCGGACACCGCGCGGGCCCTCACCGCCGGGGCGGAAGTGTCGATCGCGCTCGCGCTGCCGGGCGAGGACGGCGGGGCCGGCGAAGGGATGATCGGCTTTGAGGGCGGCGGGCGCCGCACCACCACCCGGCTGCTCGGCGGCGATTTCCCCCGCTACGAGTCGCTGCTTCCCAAGCAGGTCAATGCGGTGGCCGAACTCTCAGCCGCCCCGTTCGCCGAGGCCGTCAAGCGCGTCGCCCTGGTCGCCGAGCGCAACACGGCGGTCCGGCTGTCGTTCTCGGCCGGCCAGCTCGTGCTCGAGGCCGGGACCGGTGACGAGGCGCAGGCCGAGGAGGTCATCGACGCCAGCTTCGAGGGCGACGACATCCAGATCGCCTTCAACCCCCAGTACCTGCTGGACGGGCTGACCGCCCTGGACTCCGACATCGCCCGGATCTCGTTCACCGAGTCGGGGAAGCCGGCGCTGATCACCGGCAAGCCCGCGACCGACGAGCAGCCCGACTTCCGGTACCTGCTCATGCCGATCCGCTTGGGCGCGTAGCGGTCAAGCAGGGGCCCGGTCATTTCGCAGGCGAGGCGGGGTGCGCCGGAGGCGTATCCCCTCCGAGCCAGCGACGCGCGGGGGGTTTTAGGGGGTCGCCCCCCCGGGCTAGCACAGTAGTCTCCAGAGGTGCACCTGACCCGCCTCGCGCTCACTGACTTCCGGTCCTACGCGGCGGCGGATCTGGTCCTGGACCCGGGCGTGAGCACCCTGCTGGGCGCGAACGGCCAGGGGAAGACCAACGTGGTCGAGGCGGCAGGCTACGTCTCCACCCTGGGCAGCCACCGGGTCGGCACTGATGCGCCGCTGGTACGGCGGGGCGCCGAGCGGGCCATCCTGCGGGCCGCGATCACCTCGGCTGAGCGGGACAGCCTGGTGGAGATCGAGATCAATCCGGGACGGGCCAACCGGGCCCGGGTGAACCGGAACGCGGTGCCCCGGCCCCGGCAGGTGCTGGGGATCCTGTGCACCGTGCTGTTCGCCCCCGAGGATCTGGCCCTGGTCAAGGGTGATCCGGACCAGCGCCGCCGGTACCTCGACGAGCTCCTGGTCGCCCGGGCGCCGCGGTACGCCGGGGTGCGCAGCGACTACGAGCGGGTGGTCCGGCAGCGCACTGCGTTGCTCAAGTCGGCCCGGTCCCGGATGGGATCGCGGGGTTTCCGGTCGGGCCGCCCGGCCGCGGCGGCCTGGGCCGGTGAGCCACGCGGGGATGGCGACGAGCAGGACATCCCGGCCGGGATGGGCCTGGCGGGTGCGCTCGACGCCTGGGATGAGCACCTCGCGGTCAAAGGGGCCGAGCTGCTCGCCGGCCGCCTCGAGCTGACTGCGGCGCTGCGGCCGCTGCTGACCACGAGTTATGCCGCGGTGTCCGGCGACGATGTGGCGGCGACCATCGTCTACCGCCAGCGGGGCAGCACGAAGAGCGAGGCCACGGCCGGCGATGCGGCCCAGCCGCTGGGCGACGGCGAGCCGGCGGGTGACCGCGCGCAGCTGGCCCAGGGCCTGCGCGAGGCCCTCATCCGGTCGCGGCCGGACGAGCTGGAGCGAGGGGTCTGCCTGATCGGCCCGCACCGGGACGACCTGGAGCTGGAGATCGGGGGGCTGCCCTCCCGCGGCTACGCCAGCCACGGCGAATCCTGGTCGATGGCCCTGGCCTTGCGGCTGTCCGGGTATGAGCTGCTCCGCGCGGACGGAGACGACCCGGTGCTGCTGCTCGACGACGTGTTCGCCGAGCTGGACGCCGGCCGCCGGGACCGGCTGGCCAGCCTGGTGTCCGGCGCGGAACAGGTCCTGGTCACCGCCGCGGTGCCCGAGGATGTTCCGGCGGCCTTGCGGGGGGCACGGTTTTCCGTTGCGGATGGTGAGGTGACCCGTGCCGGCTGAGGACCCGGAGCCGCCCCGCTCGCCAGCCCAGCTGGCCCGGGAAGCGCTCGCCCGGGCGAAGGCGGACGCCCGGGCGCGCGGCGACCTTCCCGCCGGGGGCAGCGGGCGGGCGCCCGCCCGGGGTCCTGCGGGCCAGGGCGGCCGGCCCCGGCGGCCGCGGCGGGACGACCCGCAGCCGCTGACGATGGCCATCCGCGGCCTCATCGGGGACCAGGGCTGGCAGACCGAGGCCGCGATGGGGTCGGTTTTCGGCCGCTGGCCGCAGATCGTGGGGGCCGATCTCGCCGCGCACACCCGGCCGGACCGGTTCACCGATGGTGAGCTCTTGGTGATCGCCGATTCCACCGCCTGGGCTACCCAGGTCCGGCTGCTGGCCGGAACCCTGGTGCGCAGGCTCAACAGCGAGCTGGGTGAGGGCACGGTGACGAAGGTCAAGGTCCGCGGCCCTGAGCAGCCGCGGCGCCCCGGTGAGTGGCGTGTGCGAGGTGGCCGGGGGCCACGCGACACGTACGGCTGAGACTGAAGGTTCTCCCAGGTAAAATAGGAATGTGCCGCTGGGCAGCTCGGCGGGTCCGGCCCGCTGTCGCCCCGATGGCGCGTTATGTCTTCCATGAGGAGCTTGCTCTTGTCCTACGACGCACGTTCGATCACGGTCTTGGAGGGGCTTGAGGCAGTACGCAAGCGTCCCGGTATGTACATCGGCTCCACCGGCGAGCGCGGCCTTCACCACCTCGTGTACGAGGTCGTGGACAACGCGGTTGACGAGGCGCTGGCTGGATTCTGCGACCGGATCGATGTCACCCTGCTGCCCGACGGGGGAGTCCGGGTCATCGACGATGGCCGCGGTATCCCCGTGGATGAGCATCCGGTGGAAAAGCGGCCTGCCGTCGAGGTGGTGCTGACCACGCTGCACGCGGGCGGGAAGTTCGACGCCAAGTCCTACGCCGTCTCCGGAGGCCTGCACGGCGTGGGTGTCTCCGTGGTGAACGCCCTCTCCAGCCGGCTGGAGGTCGAGATCCGTCGGGACGGGTTCGTGTGGCGGCAGACCTATGAGCGCAGTCACCCGGTCACGGCGCTGACCCAGGGCGCCCCCACCGACGAGACCGGCACCACGATCACGTTCTGGCCAGATCAGACCATCTTCGAAACCACGGACTGGGACTACGAGACGCTGTCCCGGCGGCTCCAGGAGATGGCATTCCTCAACCGCGACCTCGCGATCAACCTGACCGACGAGCGGCCGGAGCACTCCACGACGGCTGACGACGATGAGCCAGGGAAGCCGCGGGCCGTGCATTACCGCTACGCGGGCGGCATCGCCGACTTCGTCCGCTACCTCAACGCGTCCAAGGAGCCAGTGCACGCCACCGTCATCGACTTCGGTGACGAGGGTGAGGGGATCTCGGCTGAGATTGCCATGCAATGGAACAGTTCGTACTCCGAATCCGTGCACACCTTCGCCAACACCATCAACACGGCTGAGGGTGGCACCCACGAGGAGGGGTTCCGGGCCGCGCTGACCACCATCGTCAACCGCTACGCCCGCGAGCAGAAGCTGCTCCGGGACAAGGACGACAACCTGACCGGTGAGGACGTGCGCGAAGGACTCGCCGCGATCGTCCATGTGAAGCTGGCGGATCCGCAGTTCGAGGGGCAGACCAAGACCAAGCTCGGCAACACCGAGGCTAAGTCGTTCGTGCAGCGGGTCTGCAACGACCACCTGCGGGACTGGTTTGAGCGCAATCCGGGCGAGGCCAAGGACATCATCACCAAGGCCACCCAGGCGTCGCGGGCCCGGATCGCCGCTCGCCAGGCGCGGGACCTGACCCGGCGCAAGAGCCTGCTGGAAAGCAACTCGCTGCCCGGAAAGCTGGCTGACTGCCAGTCCAGCGATCCGACGCGCTGCGAGGTCTACGTGGTCGAGGGTGACTCGGCCGGCGGTTCCGCCAAGCAGGGCCGGGATCCTGAGTTCCAGGCGATCCTGCCGATCCGCGGCAAGATTCTCAACGTCGAGAAGGCGCGGATCGACCGCATCCTGAAGAACAACGAAGTCCAGGCGATGATCACCGCCCTGGGCACCGGGATCCACGACGATTTCGACATTGCCCGGCTGCGCTACTACAAGATCATCTTGATGGCGGACGCCGACGTGGACGGGCAGCACATCACCACGCTGCTGCTCACCCTGTTGTTCCGGTTCATGAAGCCGCTGATTGAGTCAGGGCACGTGTACCTGGCCCAGCCGCCACTCTTCAAGATCAAGTGGGATCGCGGGGCCAAGCCGGACTACGCCTTCTCCGAACGGGAGCGCGACGCGCTGATCGAGGCGGGGATACGCGAGGGCCGCCGGGACCCGCGGCCGCGTGATGCTGTCCAGCGTTTCAAGGGCCTCGGTGAGATGAACGCCAACGAGCTGTGGGAGACCACGATGAACCCGGCCCGCCGGGTGCTGAAGCAGGTCACGGTGGACGACGCCGCGCAGGCGGATGAGCTGTTCAGCGTGCTGATGGGCGAGGACGTGGAAGCTCGCCGGGCCTTTATCCAGCGCAACGCCAAGGACGTCAGGTTCCTCGACATCTGAGGAGCGCGGCGACGCCGCGCACAGACTCCCGGCTGCCATCTGTGGCCCGGAGTCGGACATTGAAAGAGGCTTGTAAGTGACGGAAGTAGATATCACCGGCGGCGGTCACGACCGGACCGAGCCCGTTGACATCCAGGTTGAGATGCAGCGGAGCTACATCGACTACGCGATGTCGGTCATCGTCGGCCGGGCCCTTCCCGACGTGAGGGACGGTCTCAAGCCGGTACACACCCGCATCCTTTACGCGATGTACGACGGTGGCTACCGGCCGGACCGGGGGCCCTCGAAGTGCTCCCGGGTGGTCGGCGACGTCATGGGCCAGTACCACCCCCACGGTGACGGGGCCATCTATGACGCGCTCGTCCGCCTGGCCCAGTGGTGGTCAATGCGGATGCCGCTGGTTGACCCCGAGGGCAACTTCGGCTCGCCGGGCGACGATCCGCCTGCGGCCATGCGGTACACCGAGTGCCGCCTGGCCCCGCTGGCCATGGAGATGCTCCGGGACATCGACAAGGACACCGTCGATTTCCGGCCCAACTACGACGGCCGCTCCCGCGAGCCCGTCGTACTGCCCAGCCGCTTCCCGAACCTGCTGGTCAACGGGTCGGAGGGGATCGCGGTCGGGATGGCCACCAAGATCCCGCCGCACAACCTGCGCGAGGTGGCCGCCGGTGTCCGGTGGTACCTGGATAACTTCGAGGCCTCCGACGAGGAGCTTCTCGACGCCCTCGTCGAGCGGGTCAAGGGGCCTGACTTCCCGACCAGGGGCCTCATCGTGGGCCGCCGCGGGATCGAGGATGCCTACCGGACCGGGCGAGGGTCCATCACTATGCGCGCCGTGGTTGACATCGAGGAAGATGCCCGCGGCCGGACCACCCTCGTGGTCACCGAGCTGCCTTACCAGGTCAACCCGGACAGCCTGGCGAAGAAGATCGCCGAGCTGGTGAAGGACGGCCGGATCAGCGGCATCGCCGATGTCGGCGACCTGAGCAGCGGGCGGACCGGCCAGCGCCTGGTCATCACGCTCAAGCGTGATGCGGTGGCCAAGGTCGTGCTGAACAACCTGTACAAGCACACCCAGCTCCAGGACACTTTCGGCGCGAACATGCTGGCGCTGGTCGATGGCGTGCCCCGGACGCTCCGGCTGGACCAGCTGATCCGTTACTGGGTCGCGCACCAGATCGAGGTCATCGTCCGGCGCACCCGCTACCTGCTACGCGAGGCACAGGCCCGGGCGCACATCGTTAGTGCGCTTCTGAAGGCGATCGACCGGATCGATGAGGTGATCGCGCTGATCCGCGGCAGCGCCTCGGCCGCAGCGGCGCAGCAGGGCCTGATGGAGCTGCTGGAGATCGACGAGGAGCAGGCCCGGGCCATCCTCGACATGCAGCTACGCAAGCTGGCTGCCCTCGAGCGCCAGGCGCTGGTGGACGAGTACGAGGACCTGATGGCCAAGATCGCCGACTACGAGGCGATCCTCGCGTCCCCGGAGCGGCAGCGGCAGATCGTCGGCGACGAGCTCGGCGAGATCGTGAACAAGTACGGCGACGACCGGCGGACCCGGATCATCCCGTTTGACGGCGATGTGACCGACGAGCAGCTCATCGCCGAGGAAGACGTGGTTGTCACCATCACCCGCGGTGGCTACGCCAAGCGCACCAAGACCGACCTGTACCGGGCGCAGCGGCGGGGCGGCAAGGGGGTGCGCGGCGCCCAGTTGCGCACCGACGACATCGTCAACCACTTCTTCGTGACCACGACGCACCGCTGGATCCTGTTCTTCACCAACAAGGGGCGGGTGTACCGGGCTAAGGCCTACGAACTGCCGGACACGGCCCGGGACGCCCGCGGCCAGCATGTCGCGAACCTGCTCGCGTTCCAGCCGGACGAGCGGATCGCCGAGATCCTCGCGATCCCGGACTACTCCGTCGCGCCTTACCTGGTCATCGCCACCCGTTCCGGGCTGGTCAAGAAGTCGCTGCTGACCGACTACGACTCCACCCGGTCCGGCGGCATCATCGCGATCAACCTGCGCGAGGATGACGAGGTCATCGCGGCCAGCCTGGTCTCTCCCGAAGACGACCTGCTGCTGGTCAGCCGGAAGGCGCAGTCCATCCGGTTCCACGCCACCGATGAGACCATGCGCCCGATGGGCCGGGCCACCTCCGGCGTCATCGGCATGCGGTTCACCGACGGCGACGAGCTGCTCGACATGCACGTGGTCCGGGAAGGGGCCGACGTGCTGGTGGCCACCGTCGGTGGCTTCGCCAAGCGGACACCCTCGGACCAGTACCCCGTCCAGGGCCGCGGCGGCCGCGGCGTGCTGACCGCGCGCATCGTTGATTCCCGCGGCGAGCTGGTCGGGGCGCTCATGGTGGATCCCGAGGACGAGGTGTTCGCGATCACCTCCTCCGGCGGGGTCATCCGGACGTCAGCCGGCGAGGTCAAGCTGTCCGGCCGCCAGACCATGGGCGTGCGGCTGATGAACCTCGGCTCCGGGGACAGCGTGGTGGCCATCGCCCGCAACGCCGAGTCCACGGCCGAGGCCGAGGCCGAGGTCGGTGTGGCCGAGGACGGTCCGGCCGAGGTCGGTGTGGCCGAGGTCGGTGTGGCCGAGGGCCTTCCGGACGACGGCGGAACGGATGAGGCCGCGGCCGAACCCGGCAATCAGGGTAGTCTGGACGATCCGGGCCGCCCGGGGCCGGGCACCGAGCCCGGGAACGCAGGTCCTGACCTGACGGGGGATGATTCCTGAGGCGTCCGGGTAAGGATCGGGAAACCGGGCTGGATCGCACGCAAGGTCACGGTGCGATGACGGCCGGACCATTGGAGGCAACGTGGGGAGCGTCGGTGACGTCTAATGAGTATCCACTCGGAGGACAGTCACAAACCCCGAGCGGGGACGTACCCTCCATTCGGGGATAACCTCGAAGGAAACCTTCCCGAGGAGGACGGGGTGGAACAACGCGCGGAACCGCCATCGTGGCTGCCCGATGGGCAGTCACGGACCGGTACGGCCGCTGACTTGCGAAACCCTGAGGCCGATGAGGCCGCGGCGGGGACGCCGGACGGCGGCACCGGATACGACTTTTCTTCGAACACGTCGTATTCGGACAGCGAGGACACCACGTTCGGCCAGGCGGGGGCGGCCGTAGGCGGGTATAGCTACGACCCTGGATCGTCTACGGAGACCACCTCGGCCGTGCCGCCGTACCCGGCTTCGCTGACCGAGCCGGCGGGGGGGTCGGCTAAGACCAGCACGGGCCCGACCAGCACCAGCCCGACCAGCACGAGCCCGACCAGCACGAGCCCGACCAGCACGGGCAAGACCAGCTCAGACAAGACGAGCACGGGCCTGCCCGGCACCGGCCAGGCGAGCCCGACCCTGAGCCCAGGCACCGACGCGGACAGCCCCACGGTGGCGGTGACCGGAAACTCACGCAACCGTTCCTCGACGTTCTCCGCCGTCTCGCGGGGCCGGTACAAGGCGGGCTCGGGCACGTCGGCCGGTGCCCCAGCGGCGGTGGGGGCCAAGACCCAGACCCCGGCCCGGCGGGCCGACCTGGTCATATCCCGGCTCGAGCCGTGGTCGGTGATGAAGTTCAGCTTCCTCATGTCGCTGGTCGCCTGGGTGGTGCTGTTCGTCGCCGTGGCCTTCCTCTACTTCGTGCTCTCCAGCCTGGGCGTGTTCACGTCCATCGAGCACACGCTGGGCAGTGTCACCTCCAGTTCGGGCTCATCCTCGGGCTCCAGCATCAGCCACTGGTTCGCGGCCTCCCGGATCCTCGGCTACACGATGCTGCTCGGCGCGGTGAACATCGTCCTGATCACCGCGCTGTCCACGATCGGATCCATGATCTACAACCTGGTCACCCACCTGGGCGGCGGTATCGAGGTCACCCTCCGGGAGACTGACTGACGGGTTTCCCCGGAGAATGCGATAACCTGTCCCGTCGGCATTACCCGGGAGTCGGTGCCGTGCGCATCCCGGGGAGCCGCAGGGGCCTGTAGCTCAGCTCGGTTAGAGCGCTTCCCTGATAAGGAAGAGGTCGATGGTTCAAGTCCATCCAGGCCCACCCAGGTCACAGCACTAGTGGCCACCCGCTGGCCCTAGAGCTGGCCCTATAGCTTCTAGGGCCGGACCTTGGGGACGTGCAGCTCAGCAGAAGAGCGCATCTGGTTCGATCCCCGTGCCGTCCGCAACAGGCCCCCAGGAGGCCCAATCTCCATTGGGGTCTGTCCGTCTCTCAGCGGGGTACTGTCAGGCCGCTAAGTGGCCCCAAGCGGCTACCCCCGTTGCGGACCGCCGTCCGCGCAGGCGATTCGTTCGTACGTGTCAGCGCCTGCCAGCTGAGCCCGAGGCACCCCACGCGGCGCAGCGCCGTGAGAGCAGAAGGGATCAGCAAACGGGCGAAAGGCCGACGAGGCGCCGCCAGGCCGGTCAACACGGTAGATGAATGCAGCGCATCATCAATCGGGTTGTCGGGCGACATCGGGCCTTCAGCGACCCGCTTCCAGCCAGCCTTCTCCAGCGCACACCAGGACGCTTGGCCGCTCCAGGCGACAAGCCCGCGCGGATCAGGATGCGATCCAGGGATGTCACGGGCGCAACGACCCGCCGCAGCGATCATGCGGCAGTGACAACTATTCCATTGGCGCGCCGGGGGTAGCCAGTTGGCCTGGAACCTCAGGCCGAGCCGACCGGTCTGGCCGTCCGCCATCGTCAACCAGCCCAGGGAGTGGAAACTTATGTCCAGCGAAACCGAAATCCGTCCCTTCCACGTCGAGATTTCCGACGAGAAGCGGCCGATCCGAGACCGCGACCGCGGAGACGCTGGGTCCGCGATGAGGTAGTCAAAGCTCGACGGCGTACAGCTGGCCACGCTGCAGGCACTCGCCGCCTACTGGACGACTGATTACGACTGGCGCCGGTGCGAGGCGACGCTGAATGCGCTGCCGCAGTTCACAACCGACATCGATGGGCTCGAGATTCACTTCATCCACGTGAAGTCGCAGCACGAGGGTGCGCTGCCGCTGATCATCACGCACGGCTGGCCCGGGTCGGTGATCGAGATGCTTGAGGTGATCGGGCCGCTCACCGACCCGACTGCGCACCTCGATAACTGCCGAGAACCGTTCGACCTCGTGATCGTCGATCCCTGGTACGGGTAGTCAGCAAATCGCCGAGCCGGCTGGGAGGCCGCTCGTGCCGGCGAGGCGTGGACGGAGCTGATGCACCGCCTCGGCTACACGCGGTATGTGGCACAGGGCGGCGACCAGGGCGCCGGCGTGACCGACGCGATGGCCCGCCAGGAACCCGACGGCCTACTCGGCGTGCACTTCAACCTCCTGTCCGCCGCCCCGCGAGAGCTCCTGATGGCTTCCATCAATCTGAGGCTCGCGTTCTCCGTCGAGGATCGGGAACAGCTCAGCAAGGTCATCGGCGTCTTCTCCCCGGCTCCTCGCCTCGCGCACTCGCCGAAGACGCTCGACTACCCGTTGTCTCAAGATTCCACCACCGGGCGACCTGGGGCTCTCGCAACCACTCGGCCAGCATGGGAAGGTCCCCGGCAATCAACGGCCGCCACGACAAGAAACCATCGCCAATCCTCTCCACCGTCACAGCGTAGATCCCGGAAGAGAATCGTCCTACGCGATGGTCTGACACTAGCCCAGCCCGGACAAATGGTGATCCGGAACATGCGACCAACGACAAGCTCACCAGGCTCGGGTTCTCCGGGTATTTCACCACCTCACCGCTGATCATGACCGGTGCCGGCAGTGTGACCAAGGCCGACGCCGGACCGATGAACTCCACCGCTAACGGCTTCAGCACCTACCTGGAGCCATAGCAGAAATCGCGTTCACCAGAGCACGCGGATAGGGACGTGCCCCCCCAAATAATTCAGCACCTACCTGGAGCCATAGCAGAAATCGCGTTCACCAGAGCACGCGGATAGGGACGTGCCCCGCCCGAAACTAGAATTCGGCAGCTGGCCTGACGGTCCGTCTGTAACGCGCGCTGGTCGTGCGGCCTCATAGCTGGGATCTCAGCACGTCAACCTCGCAGCCTGGGGAGGACGGGTCGAAGCCGTGCTCGATCAGCCAGCGGGCTGCGATCAGGCTTCGCAACGACCACCACGCGCGGATCACGTCAAGGTCAACGTCGGCGCCGTAGCCGGCGACAACGTCGCCGAGGTGCTCTTCGTGCCCGAGCGTCAAGATGGCGAGGTCGTACAGGGCATCGCCCTGGCTCGCCTCGGACCAGTCGATAACGCCGGTGATCTCATCACCGTCAACGAACACGTGGGCGACCTGCAGGTCGCCGTGCGTGAACACCGGTGTCCACGGCCGGAGCGCAGCCTCGGCAATCCGGCGGTTACGCGTGACCAGGCCGGCGGGAAGGACGCCGTTCGTGACGAGCCACTCGCATTCGCCGTCGAGTTCCGATGCGAACCCGCCGGGGCTCCGACGGGCCAGGGCGGCAGCGGCGCGTCGTGAGCATCGGGGGCGGCCCCCGCCGCGGCCCACGCCGCCGGCGACGAGGTCGACGGCTCGCCGAGGCGCCCGAGAGCCGTTCCCGGGAGGGCGGCGAGCGCGAGGACGGGCGGCTTTCGCCACAGGATCTCCGGAGTCGGGATCGGCGCCCTAGCCATCGCCTCGACCGCGACGTCGGTGCGCGTCTGATCAGCGTCGATCTTCAGGAACACCTCGCCGACGCGCAGGGTCGCGCACTCGTGATGGGCGACGACGACCTCGACTTCCTCCACGCCGGCCATTGTGGGGGGATGACCACCGACGCCGCCACGGGTTTATCGCGTGCGACTGCGCGGCTGGCCGCGTCCCGCTGCCAGGCGGGCCTCGTGACAGGCCCTCGGCTGGCCGCAGCAGTGACAGCCAGCCAGAACCCCGGCAGCGGCCGGGTAAGTGGATCGGGGCAGTGCTGCGTTTAAGAAGCGTGAGCCAGGAACAACAGGAGTTCGCAGAGTTTTACGCAGCCAGCAGGGATTCGTGCCTGCGGGCGGTAATCGCCGGCACTGGTGACGCCACGCAGGCCGAAGACATGGTCGCCGAGGCCTTCGCCCGGGCCTGGGCATCCTGGGCCAAGGTCCGCCAGTACTCCGCACCGCGAGCATGGGTCGTGCGCGCCGCGCTGAACACCGGCGTCTCCTGGTGGCGGCCCCGCCGCCGCGAGATCCCGCTCGCCAGCCAGGACGCCGCCGCACTCGCCCAGTCGGCGGAGGGGCTGGACGCTGCTGTCCTCGCCGCGTTGCGTCGGCTGCCGGCCCGCCAGCGCGAGGTTATCGCGCTGCGGGTGTTCCTGGACCTGGACACCAGGGCCACCGCCCAGGTTCTCGGGATCGCCCCCGGGACAGTCACCGCGCACCTGTCCCGCGCGGCGGCAGCGTTGCGGCGCGAGCCTGCCTTGCACAGCCTGGACGCTCCTTCCCGCGCCCTTACCACCCATGACGGAGGTCAGCAGTGAATGACATCGATGAGGTGCTGCTCCAGGCACGCGACGCCCTGTCCGGGACCCGCATGGGGACTCCGGTGGGGGTCATCCTGGATAAAGGCCGGTCCCGGCGGCGCCGCAGGCGGCTGGTCCGGTTGTCGGCTGCCGGAGTCGCTGCCAGCGGGTGCCTGGCCCTGGGCCTGGCCGCACTCGTCGGCTCCGGCAGCCCCGCCCCGGTACCGGGGACGATCCGCACCGCGGCGTTCACCCTCGCCCGCCACGCCAACGGCACGGCGTCGCTGAAACTGAACCAGGATCAGACGTTCGACCCCGCGACGCTGCAGCAGGCTCTGGCCCGCGACGGCATCCCCGCCCTGGTCCAGACCGGCACCTTCTGCACGTCCACCCCGGCGCCGCCCAGCAGCGGGGTCGTATCCGTCCAGCTCCCCGACGGCAGCCCGGTACCCGTCACCGGTCACCGGTCACCGGTCACCCCGGATGCCGTGACAGTGATCAATCCCGCCGCCATGCCGACCGGGACCGAGCTGAGCTTCACCTACGTCAACCACGACCGGGTTCTGACCGGAAGCCTCATCTACACAGACGCACACACCTGCAGCCCGACCCCCCCGGCAGGACTGCCCCCGGCAGGATAGCCCCACAGCCGGTCCGGCCAATGTCTCCGATGACGGCGGGGGGGGATGACTGGTTACTCGCCGGTGCGGCCGTCGATCAGTTCCCGGGCGACGTCCAGATGCCCGGCGTGCCGGGCGTATTCCTGCAGGACGTAGACGAGAATCCACGCCAGCGTGGGCCGGGGCCGAGGATCGCTGTCGCTGAACCGGCCGCCGGATGCGCTGAGGGTGGCCAGGTCGGCCGCGGTCACGATGGCCCGGGTCTGCTCGCCTGCCGCGAGAAGCGCGGCGATCAGGTCGGCGGCTGTGTCGCCCGGGCCGGCGTGCCAGCGCCCGGACTGGTCTTCGTCACCGTGCGGATCGGGAAGCTGCTGCGCACAGAAACCCCAGCGCAGCCAGCGCTGTTCCATGAACACCAGGTGCTTGAGCAGCTCCAACGGCGTCCAGCCGGACGGCAGGCGGCTGGCCCGCAGTTCCCCGTCCGGCAGCCCCTCGAACTTCCGGATGATCACCGACCGGTAGTAGTCGAGGAAACCCAGCAGCAGTTCCCTGGGGTCGGCCAGTTCCCGGTCGGGCTTATGCGCAACGGTGGTCATGCCCTCTCCGTCCCTCGCTTGCCACTCTGCCAGCCCGGTGTGACGTTTTCTCATGGGACACAGGGCGCGATCCCGCCCCGCACCGGGGAGAGGCCACCAACTCGCCCGAAGTAGCCGTGCACGGCCGGCCCGGGATGATCCGATCCCGGCGAGCTGAGCGCCAGGAAGTAGCGGTGGCCTACCGAGACCGTCCAGGGCCGCCCAGTCAGCAGGGCCGACCCGTGAGCGTCGGTGCTGGCCGCCGCCCAGTCGTGGACGGGAGCATCACCCACGCAGTCGCCGCCGAACAACTCATACCTCACGTCTGGCCGCCCGCCGGTGATCTGCGCGGTCACCACCACGCGAGCCAGGCCGGAGGACGAGCGGACCGCGAAGGCAGTCACCTCGCCCGACAACGGCGGCGCTCCGGGTAGTGCGGCCGTGCTGGTGGATAGCAGGAGTGACGCAATTCCGCCCTGAGCGGGCCTGGTCACCGACTGCAGCTGCCGGCGCGCCACCGCGGCCTCATCGCGGTAATGCAGGGTCATCACGACGGCTGCGGCCAGGGCCGCCACGAGAAGCGCCACCGCCAGCCCCCACGCGGGCCGGAGCGTCACAGATCGGGGATTAGCGGAGATCACATCGGCCGGCTCTGGCCCGGGCCCGCCCGCCTTGTAACCACCGTCCCGCATCCCCGTCACCAGCCCAGCTCGGTGAGGCGGGCGTCATCGATGCCGAAGTGGTGCGCGACCTCGTGGATAACCGTCCGGCGGACCTGCTCCACCACCCCGGCCTCGGTGTCGCAGATCGCGCAGATGGCCCGCCGGTAGATCGTGATCCGGTCCGGCAGGACCCCGGCGTACTGGGTGGTCCGGCTAGTCAGCGGGATGCCCTGGTACAACCCCAGCAGGCCCGGACGGCCCGGGCCGTGCTCGACCGTGACCGCGACGTTGCGCATCAGCCGCCCGAGATCCTCGGGCAGGCTGTCCAGCGCCGCCACAACCATGTCCTCAAACGCATCCGGCTCAACGTCGATCACCATCTCATTGTCTGCCGTCGCACTGAACGGCAGCTCTGGATTGCTTCTGGAACGGCAGGCTGTGGGCGTGTCTCGTGGCCGGGCACATAGCCTGTTTCCTGACCAGATCCCCTGAACCGCCTTCCCCGCACGAGGGCTGCCCTGCTCACCAACGAGGTGCCGGACGCCTCCGCCGGAACGGCCGACGATCGCGCCGCGCGCCGCCGCACCCGGCGCATGGTCGTGATCGGGACCATCACCGCCGTATTCCTGGCGTTCTGCGCGCTGACCGCGCGCCTGTTCGTCTTCCCGGCCTCCGGGATGCCCGCCCACGTGGATGCCATCGTCATGATGGCCGGACCTGGTGACCGTTTCGGGACCGCGCTGAGGCTGGCCTCCCAGCACCGCGCGCCCGTGCTGGTGCTTTCCAGCGGAGACCGCGGTCCCAATGGATCGAGCCGGGACCCGGCCGGCCCTGCGGGCCGCCGATGCCGGGGGTGCGGACGATCTGCTTCAACCCCAACCCGGACACCACCCAGGGCGAAGCCGAGTACGCGGCCCGGCTGGCCCGGCAGTATCACTGGCACTCCATCGCGCTGGTCACGATCACGGCGCAGGACTCCCGGGCCCGGCTGCGGATGGAGCGCTGCTTCAGTGGCCACGTGTACGTGATGACCGCGCCGACCCCGGCCAAGTACTGGCCCTACGAACTGGCCTACGAGTGGGCCGCGACGATCAAGGCGCTCACCATCATCCGCAGCTCCTGAGCCGGGCCGTTCCGGCACCCGGCACGGGTACACGTCCACCGCCCTGCTGCCGTCCGGATAAGAGAACGCTTAATCCGAGGTCGCCCGAACCCGGGTGGCGAATTAGAGTCAGGCCCAGGACACCTGGAAGGTATCTGACTATGAGCGATCAGCCTGACGAGGCCCTCGAGGTGCTGCGCGGGGTGTGGAGCGCACAGCAGCAGACTGCGGCCGACCTCGACGACGACTGCGGCACCAAGTCCTGTAAGAGGATGGCCGACGTCGGCTTCGGCGGTATGGCCGGGCCCGAGGAGGACCTGCGCACCGCCTGGCGGAACCAGCTGGCCCGGGAGGGCAAGCTGAAGACGGACGGACACAGCATCGCGGATCTCGTGCTCGGCCCGGCTGAGGGTCACTGACCGCTGCATGGAGTATCCCGACACCGTCGCCAAGCTCACCGAGAACTTGCGCCAGGGCGGCTACCTGGCTGACCGCGGCCTGGCCACCGCGCTGTTCGTGGGGATGTCGCTGCACCGGCCCGTCCTGCTGGAGGGCGAGGTCGGGGTAGGCAAGACTGAGGTGGCCAAGGTTCTGGCCGACACCTTCGGACGGCGGCTGATCCGGCTCCAGTGCTACGAGGGCATCGACACCAGCCAGGCCCTTTACGAGTGGGACTACGCCCGGCAGATGCTCTACATCCGGGCGCTCTCCGAGCGGGCCCTGTCAGAGCGGGAGGGGACCGAGGAGGACACGGTCAACAAGGTCTTCGGGCCGCGGTTCCTGCTCGAGCGGCCGCTGCTGGAGGCGGTGCGGGCTGGTGACCAGGCGGTGCTGCTCATCGACGAGGTGGACCGGGCCGACGACGAGTTCGAGGCGTTCCTGCTTGAGGTGCTGTCGGACTTCCAGATCAGCATTCCCGAGGTCGGCACGATCAAGGCGGACCGGCCACCCCTGGTGCTGCTGACCTCCAACCGGACCCGCGAGCTGCACGACGCGCTGAAGCGGCGCTGTCTCTACCACTGGATCGGCTACCCGCCGCCGGAGCGTGAGGTGGAAATCGTCCTGGTCCGGGCGCCGGGCGTGTCCGAGGTACTGGCGGGCAAGGTCGTTGCGGCGGTCAACCGGCTCCGCGAGATGGAACTAGCCAAGCCACCGGGGGTCGCCGAGACCATCGACTGGGTGCGGACCCTGGACTTCCTCGGCGAGACCGGGCTCGGCACCCAGGTCGCAGAGGACACCCTGGGCGCAGTGGTCAAGGAACGCGACGACCTGGAGCTGGTCCGGGACAACCTGGAAGAGATCACGTCCGGTGCCTGAGCGCGCTCCCTTTATCGCGATGCTGGTGAACTTCACGGCGGAACTCCGCGCGGCCGGGCTGTCCGTCGGCTCCGGTGACGTGCTGGCCTACTGCGCGGCGGTGGGGACGCTGGACCCGACCGACCTGCTGGACCTGTACTGGGGCGGGCGGACCACCCTGGTGACCCGGCGGGAGAACATTCCGGTCTACGACCGGGTATTCCGGCGGTTCTTCACCGATAGCCGGGACCCGGCCCGCGAACTGCTGAGGCTGCAGCATCCGGAGCACACGCGGTCCGAGGGGGTGCTCCAGGTCCCGGCCACCGATCCCGGGGAAGACCTGCAGGAACAGGTGTCGCTGGGCCTGGTGGCGTCGGACGCCGAGACGCTCCGGCACAAGTCGTTCCCGGCGTGCACCCCGGAGGAACTCGCGGCGCTGCGGCGGATTATGGCCCGGATCCGGCTCACCCCGCCCCGCCGGCGGACCCGGCGGACCATGACGGCGGCCGCGGGGCGCGCCCCGGACCTGCGCCGGATGGTGCGGCAGTCGCTGCGCATGCACGGTGAGTCTTCCGAGCTGGCCTGGCGGCGGCGCAAGGTCAGGCTCCGGCCGCTGATCCTCATCCTCGACGTGTCCGGGTCGATGGCCGACTACTCCCGTCACCTGCTCCAGTTCGCCTACTCCGCCCAGCGCGCCGCCGCCCGGGTCGAGGTCTTCTGCTTCGGCACCCGGCTCACCCGGATCACCCGGGCCCTGGATCACCGCAAACCCGACGACGCGCTGGAGCGTGCCGCCAGCGCGGTGTTCGACTGGGAGGGCGGCACCAGGATCGGGGCGAGCCTGGACGCCTTCGTGCGCGACTGGGGCCGCCGGGGGCTGTGCCGCGGCGGAATCGTGGTCATCTGCTCCGACGGACTGGACCGGGGTGACCCGGAGTTGCTGGCCACGGCGATGGAGCGGCTGGCGCGGCTCAGTTACCGGGTGGTGTGGATGAACCCGCACAAGGGCCACGACCCGCACTTCCGGCCCAGCACGCTCGGCATGCTGGCCGCGGCCCCGAGCGTCAACCTGATCCTGTCCGGTCACGACCTGAGCAGCCTGGAGGAACTCGCTACGCTGCTGCCGGGGCTGAAGTAGGGCCACCCTGCCAGGCCAACCCTGACAGGCCAACCCTGATAGGCCAACCCTGATAGGCCAACGCTGAACTAGGAGTGCGCGGTGCGGTGGAGCGTAGGCGTGGAGGCCGACGGTGACCGGGTCCTGACCCGCGAGGATGTGGTCGAGCTGGCGGATGCCGTGGCGGCCAGCAACGGTATCGCCACCGGGATCGGGACCAACCGCTACGGCGCCCAGCTCATTGTGGAGGCCGCCACCCGTGAGGAGGCCATCGAGAAGGCCACGGCGGAGCTGCACCGGGCCGCGGCCCGGGCCGGCCTGCCGCCCGGGCCGGTGGTGCGGGCCGAGGCGATCAGCGAAGACGAGGACGCGGCCGGATGATCCGGCTCGGGTCGCTGGCCGGGTACCCGTTCGAGGGCCCGCGCGTGCTGGCCGGCTGGACGCCGCCGCCGGCCGCCGCGGTGTTCGTGATCCTCTGCAAGCCAGATCCGGACACCAAGCCCGAACGGTACGCCGTCATCTACGTCGGGCACAGCGAGGACCTCTCGGCCGAGCGCTTCCCCTTCCGTCACCCGGCGGCGCCGTGCTGGGTGCGCCGCGCCGGGTCCCGGTGGAAGGTCTACATCGCCACCTACGAAGTGCCTGGGGGCACCGCGGCGCACCGGGAGCAGATCAGCCGCGAGCTGACCGCGGTCTACCAGCCGGGCTGCAACGCCCAGCAGTATGACCAGGCCTGGCGGGAGGAATGGATCGGCGGTCCCGGCAGCACCTGACCGCTGGTACCCCGGCCGCCGCGCCGCGCCGCCTGCTCGTACGTTACGCAACGAACTACGCTCGCGGTGCAAAGCCCACCGCGTCGTGCAGCCGGGACCGGCGCCGGCCGGAGGCCGGACGGGCCGGCTCGGGGACCAGTGGCCGCTCCGGAGCCGGGGTGACGTCGGTGACGATCTCCTCAGCCATCCCGTACAGCAGCGGGAGCGCCCCGGCGACCACGCCGCCGGTCCGGTTGATGTGCTCGACCCCGGGCCCGATGAGCTTGGCGTGCCCCACGATGGTCGCCACGATGCCCGAGGCGCCCTCCAGGTTCCCGGCGATCCGGGTGAGCAGCGTGCCCACCCAGAACAGGTAGAAGGCCAGGCCCGCGATGAGCAGGACGATCACGAGGACGGTCAGGACGACCAGCGCAGTCACGATTTCACCTTCCCGAGCACCCGGCCGAGGAACAGGTGATGCTGGAGGCCCTCAGCCAGGACCGCCTCCACACCGTCGGCGACTTGCGGGATCAGCACCGTGTCGGCGGTGTTGTCCGCGGCGGCCTGCAGCGTTCCGCCGATCTGGACCACCCGGCGGTCGATGATCTTCACCAGCCAGACCAGGATGGACAGCAGTGCCGCCACGGCCAGCACCACGACGAAGCCGAGGATGATTGCGGTCACCCACAGCGTGTGCTCGGTGCCGGACATGGCCAGGACATGTGGCTGCATGGTCACCCTCCCAGTCGGGCGCGGCCGCGCTGCAGCCCGCCGATGATGGTGGTGGCGTACTCGATCGTGGTGCGCAGCGCACCCAGTGGCGCGGTGTTGTTTACCGCCTCGGTCAGCGCGTCATTGATCTTGGGTGCCTCGTTGCCGATCGACCGGGCCAGCAGCAGGATCGGGACGACCAGCGCCACCACCACCAGGACGACCACGATGCCGATGGTGTAGCCGATCACCCAGCCGGTCGTGGACGTGCCGGCCGCGAGGACGGTGCCATGGATTTCCATCAGTAGCTCCTCACACCGTCTCGCAGAAGTCGCGAACCGGCTTGAGGCTCGCGTTGACCGACGTCAGCCGGGGCGGCACCGGGCTGGTGAGCTGGGCGACCGCCTGCACGCCGCCGGTCACCTGGACCAGGGTGGCGCGGATGGCCCGCAGGTGGAAGATCACCCGCAGGAGGCCGACCGCGGTGATCGCGATAATCAGCGCCGCGACGATGATGGTCATCCAGGCCGCTGCTGGCATTGGCTGTCTCCTAACCCAGAAGTTTCGCGACGGAACCGGCGTACCGGACGGCCCCCACGGACACCTCGCGGACCGTGGCGTCGGTCTGGGCCAGGCCGTCGGGGACGCCCTGCAGTTCGCCGACGAGCTCGACGCCCCCGGCCAGGATCTGGTCAGCGGCACCGCGGATCCGCTCGAGCGCGGCGAGCACCCGGTTCAGCAGGAAGATCACGACGGGCAGCACCACGACCAGCAGTACTACGTTGCCGATCCACCACAAGACCATGACGTGCTCCTTCTCAGCTGGTGGCGTGGTATGGGACGAAGAAACGGCGGAAGACCCGGGTCAGCGCCATGAGCGCGGCCCGCATCCCGAGGGCCAGGCCGCTGGCCGAGCGGGTGCCGGAGGCGGCAATCTGCTCGGCGGACTCGCCTCGCTCAGCTCGCTCGATCCGGTCCTGCATCGTGGCGGCGAAGTCGCGCATCATCACCGACGTCACGTCGGAGATCATGCCGCGGCCGTACTGGGCGGCCGCGCCGGACAGCTGGAGGTCCTGGGACACGTTGACCCTGGTGCCGCGGCCGGAACGGGCCAGTGTCGCGGTCACCACCATGCTGGCCTGGCCGCGGCCCTTGGCCTCGGCCCCGGCCGCGTTGAGGACCAGCCGCTTGGCCGCGTCGTCGCGCTCGGCGATCTCCGCGGTGCCGGCGAACTGCAGCCGCACCGGGCCCATCCGGACGGCCACCCGGCCCTTGTACTTCTCGCCGCCGAGGTCCTCAGTCAGCTCCGCACCGGGGAGGCAGGTGGCCACCTGCGGGATGTCCCCGAAGAACGTCCAGACCTTCTCGACCGGCTGAGCGACCTCGAAGTCGTTCTTGATCAGCATCGGCTCTCCTTCAGATACCCCGCCGGGTTCTCCTGGAACGACCGGCGGCAGCCGGCGCAGCAGAAGTAATAGGTCACGCCCTCGTGCTCCAGGGGATAACTGGACGCGTCCGCCCTCACGGTCATCCCGCACACCGGATCTGTGTTAGCCCGGGGGGGCGACCCCCCGGAGCCCCCCGCGAGTCCCTGGCTCGGCGGGGACACGCCTTCGGCGCGCCCCCCCTCCCCAGGGAACGCTCCCGCAGCGCTGCCCGTAAGTCCGCTGCTCGGCGGGGACACGCCTTCGGCGCGCCCCCCCTCGCCGGGAACCGCTCCCGCATCATCGCCCGTTGCTACCGCGCTGCGTCCTCCCGCATCGCTGCCCGCAGCCGTCGCGGCCCCTGCGCCAACCTCCCCCGACGCGCGCAGCTGGACGAGTTCGGCCAGGATGGCTACCGCGATCTCGCGGTGCGACGTGCGGCCCAGGTCCAGGCCCGCGGGCACCCGGACCCGGTCGAGCTGGTCCTGCGGCCCCCCCCGGTCGGCCAGGTAGCCGAGGACGGCCGCGCCTCGCTTGGCCGAGCCGACCAGTCCCAGGTAGGCGGGGCGGGCCGCGACGGCCTGCTCGACGGCGTCCTCGTCCCCATGGCCTTGAGTGGCCACCACCACCATGGAGTTCGCGGTCGCGTCGGCCGCCGAGAACGCCCCGCGGTCCAGCACCGTGGTGCGCCAGCCCAGCGCCCGGGACATGTCAGCCAGGGTCGTCACCATCGGCGACCGGCCCACGACCACCAGATGCGGCGCGGGCAGCATCGGCTCGATGTAGACCTCCAGTGCCCCCTCGCTCTGGCAGGCGATCGGAACCAACGTCATCCCGTCCGGCACCGCCCCGCCCACCAGGGCCTGGCCGGCAAACTGCTCAGGCGTGCCGAGCAGCAGCAGCCGGGGGGCGCCCTCGGTGATCACCTGCTGGGCCTCGCGGATCACGACCGGCTCGGCGCACGCCCCGCCGATCCAGCCGTGCAGGTCGCCTTCGGCCGTGATGATCGCGCGGGAGCCCTGCTGGCCTGAGGACGGGCCCTGCCGCCAGACCACGGTGGCCAGCGCGAACGGCTGACCCCGGCGGGTCAGCTCGCCAGCCTCCTCCAGCACCTCCCAGCTCTGCATGATCAACTCCCTTCGGTGACCTCTCGCGCTCGGTCTGCCTGTGCTTAACCAGCCGGTCCTCAGTCGGTCCGGACCGGGGGCGCACCGGAGACGTCGTGGCGCTGGGTGATCGCCTCCCAGACCCGGTCCGGGAGCAGCGGCATGTCGATGTTGCGCACCCCGGTCTGCGACAGCGCGTCCAGCACCGCGTTCACGAACGCGGCCGGGCCGCCGACCGCTGCGCACTCCCCGATACCCTTGGCCCCGATCGGGTGGTGCGGGCAGGGGGTGACCACCTCGCTGTGCAGCTCGAAGCCCGGCGTCTCCCAGGCGCTGGGCAGCATGTAGTCCATGTAGTTCGAGCCGACGCAGTTCCCGTCCGCGTCGAACGTGATGAACTGCATGTTGGCCATGGCGTAAGCCTCGGCCAGGCCACCCATGATCTGGCCCTCGACGATCATCGGGTTGATCCGGACCCCGCAGTCGTCCACCGCCACGGTATTCAGCACGTCCCAGACCCCGGTCTCCGGATCGACTTCCACCGTGACGATGTAGACCGCAAAAGGCCAGGTCAGGTTGGGCGGGTCGTAGTAGGCCGTGTTCTCCAGGCCGGGCTCCATGCCGTCGGGCATGTTGCTGTACGCCGCCATCGCGCATTCCTGGATGGTGACCCCGCGGTCCGGTGCGCTGCGCACGTAGAACCGGCCGAGTTCCCACTCGATGTCTTCCTCTGACACCTCCAGGAGGTGCGCGGCCAGCCTGCGCGCCTTGGCCCGGATCTTGCGCGACACCATGGAGACCGCCGCGCCGGCCACCGGGGTGCTCCGGGAGGCGTACGTGCCCATCCCGAACGGCGCGGTGTCGGTGTCGCCTTCCTCGACGACGATGTCCTCCGCCGGGATACCGAGCTCGTGGCTGACGATCTGGGCCCAGGTCGTCTCGTGGCCCTGGCCCTGGCCGCGGGCCCCGGTGCGGACGATGGCCTTGCCCGTCATGTGGATCTTGAGTTCGGCGGAGTCGAACATCTTGATGCCGAGGATGTCGTATTCACGGCTGTTGCCCGCGCCGAGCGGCTCGGTCATGGTGGAGATGCCGAGGCCGAGCAGCCGGCCCCGGCCCGGGCTTCCTCCTGCTTGGCCCGGAAGTCCTCGTAGCCGATGGCCCGCAGGCCGACGTCCAGGCACTTGCCGTACTGGCCCGAGTCGGTCAGGAAGCCGAACGGGGTACGGTGCGGGAAGTCGTCGTCGCGGACGAAGTTCATCCGCCGGAACGCGGCCTGGTCCATGCCGAGGTCCTGGGCGGCCGCCTGCATCATCCGTTCCTGGAAGAACATGGCCTCGGTGACCCGGAACGAGCACCGGTAGGCGACCCCGCCGGGCGCCTTGTTGGTGTAGGTGCCGCGCGTCGTCATGTGCGCCACCGGGACGTCGTAGGCGGCGAATGCCGAGTGCATCAGCCCGATCTTGAACTTGCTGGGCTGGGCATCGGAGAAGAACGCACCGTGGTCGGCCTGGGTGCGCATCCGGACGGCCAGGATCTTCCCGTCCTGGCGCAGTGCGATCTCGCCGTCCAGGTAGATGTCCCGGGCGAAGTGGGTGGAGATGAGGTTGCCGGACTTGTCCTCGATCCACTTAACCGGCCGCTCCAGCAGGATCGAGGCCAGGATCGAGCAGACGTAGCCGGGGTAGACCGGCACCTTGTTGCCGAACCCGCCGCCGATGTCCGGCGAGATGATCCGGATCATGTGCTCGGGCAGTTCGGCGACCAGGGCCACCGCCGCCCGGATGATGTGCGGCGCCTGGGTGGTCATATAGACGGTGAGCTTCGACGTGGCCCGGTCGAAGTCCGCGACCGACCCGCAGCACTCGATCGGGGACGGGTGCGAGCGGGGGTAGTGCAGCTGCAGTCGCGAGACCAGGTCCGCCTGGTCGAACGCGCGCTCCGTACCCTCGGCGTCGCCTACTTCCCAGTCGTAGATGACGTTGCTGTCCTGACCCGTCTTGTCGTCCCGGATGACCGGCGCGCCCTCGGCGACGGCCTGGAACGGGTTCACGATGACGGGCAGTGGCTCGTACTCCACATCGATGACCTCGCACGCGTCCTTGGCGATGTAGGGGTCATCGGCGATGACGCACGCCACCTCCTGGCCCTGGAAGCGCACCTTGTCGGTGGCCAGCACGGCCTGGGTGTCGTAGGACAGGGTCGGCATCCAGGCCAGGTTGCGGGTGGCCATCATCTCGCCGGTGAGCACCAGGCGCACGCCCGGGATGTCCCACGCCCGGCTGGCGTCTATGGACTTGATCCGGGCGTGGGCCATGGGGCTGCGCAGGATCTCCATGTGCAGCATCCCGGGCAGGGTGATGTCGTCGGTGTAGTTGCCCTTGCCGCGGATGAAACGGTTGTCCTCGACCCGCTTGCGGCTGGCGCCAAGCCCACCGATCTTGATCTCGTCCAGTGCCTGCGACACGAGGTCAGCCCTCTTTCCGGAGCTTGTCGGCGGCCCACAGCACCGACTTCACGATGTTCTGGTAGCCGGTGCACCGGCAGAGGTTGCCGGACAGGGCCCAGCGGACATCTTCTTCGTTCGGGTCGGGGTTCTCATCCAGCAGCGCCTTGGCGGCCATCATCATCCCGGGGGTGCAGAACCCGCACTGCAGGCCGTGCTCCTCCTTGAAGCCCTCCTGCAGCGGGTGCAGCCCCCCACCCGCCTCCGCTGCCCCTTTCATGGCCAGCCCCTCGACGGTGCTGATCTCGCGCCCGTCCACCTGGACAGCCAGCATGGTGCAGGACTTGACCGGCCGCCCGTCGACCAGCACGGTGCACGCGCCGCAGTTCGTGGTGTCGCAGCCCATGTGCGTGCCGGTCAGCCCGAGACCGCGGCGGATCAGGTGGGCCAGCAGCAGCCGGGGCTCCACCTCCGCGATCTTCTTCTGGCCGTTGACCGTGAACTTGATCCGGCGCATCGGGACCTCGGTCCCGGCGGCGTCGTCGCTGTGGTCCTCATAGACAACTGTCATGTCAGGCTGCCCTTTCCGCGGTGCCGCCCAGCGCAGTGGGCCCTTCACCGGTACTGCCGCCGGCCTGGTCCAGGATGCGGGTCACGAACGTGCGCACCATGTGCCGCTTGTACTGCGCGCTGCCACGGTGATCGGTCCGGGGACGGGACGCGTCCGCAGCCAGCCCGGCGGCCATCTCGATGGTCTGGCTGGTCAGCGGCTGGCCGGTCAGAGCGGCCGCGGCCTCGGTGGCCGCGATGGTGGAGCCGCCCACTCCGGTCAGCGCGATCCCGGCCCTGGTCACAGTGGCTCCTGAGAGCTCCAGGGCCACCGCCACTCCGACCGTGGCGAAGTCACCGACCCGGCGCTCGAGCTTGAGGTAACCTCCCGCCCGGGCCCCCGTGGCGGGCGGGATGAAGGCTTCCACGGCGATCTCGTCGGGCTCCAGGACGGTCTCGAACGGCCCGGTGACGAAGTCGGCGAGCGGGATGGCGCGCCGGCCGCGCGGGCCCTGGGCCACCACCGACCCGCCCAGCGCCATAGTCACGGAGGCCCAGTCCCCCTGCGGGTCGGCGTGGCAGAGCGAGCCCACCAGAGTGCCCCGGGTCCGCACGATGGGGTCGGCGATGAGCGGCGCCGCGGCGGCCATGGTGGGCTGTGACGACTTCAGCAGGGCCGAGCGCTCCAGGTCGGCGTGCCGGCACAGCGCCCCGATCCGCAGCGTCCCGTCCGGGTCGGTGCGGTGGTAGTCAAGGCCGGGCACGTTATTGATGTCCACCAGCAGTTCCGGCGAGGCGAAGCGCAGCTTCATCATCGGGACCAGGCTCTGGCCGCCGGCCAGCACCTTGGCGTAGTCCCCGCCGTCGCGCAGCGTGGCGATGGCCTCATCGAGGGAACGCGGTGCCTCGTAGCGGAACCGAGACGGATACATCCGATCCTCCAGTGTCCTGTCCGGACGGCATTGTCGCGCCGGACGCCGGATGGTGATTCAGTCGTTGTCGCCAGCGGTGTTCGCGGTAGCGGCACTGGCCGCCCCGGTGCCGGCGTCCACCGCACCGCCATCCGTGTCACCGATGGTGGGGGCGCCGGGGCGGGAGGGACTTCGTTGCGGAGAACTTTCCGGATCAGCCACCGCGACGGGCAACGTATCCTCCTCCGGATCCGGGCGCGGTTCCTGATGCGGCGGCCACGGCCCGGCCACGGGCTGACCTGCGATCTTCAGGTAGTCGATCAACTCCGGCCAGGCCCACACGGTGGGGCTCTTGCCCTCTTTGGGAGCATTTTCGATCAGTTCGTAGAGGCGCGGATTGCCGCGGCTATGCCCGTCGGATTCGATCCGCATCCGCCCACTCCTGCCTGGCTTGGCTGCCTGCACGCGTGTGTGTGAGGTGAGCCACATGATCCGCTAGCCGAGCACGTGTGCGCAATACGTGAATAAGTGCTTGCTTAACTGCCGGGGCGGCTCTGGGTCAGGCCTGTCCCGACAGGTGGACTAGCTCCAGATGGTCACGTAGACCGGCGGCCGGAACCGCGACGGGGGAACGCCGGCTGTGGGCGCGCGCATCAGCTGCATCGCTTCCGGGGTGGTCAGGAAGCGGCGCAGGGCGCTGGCCACCGTGCTCCGGTGCTGGCGCTCAAGCAGGGTCACATGCCAGCATCCGTCCACCGGCGCTCCCGGCACGTCGACCAGGGACAGCTCGCCCCGGCGCAGTTGCTGGCTGACGAGATGCTCGACGGCCGGCGCGGCCCCAGCGCCGTCGGCGGCCGCGGCCCACGCGGCGGTCTGGTTGGGGAACACCCCGATCTTGTTCTCAGGAATCCGGAGGGCCGTCAGCAACTGCCCGGTGTCGCTGTCCGGATCGGTACCGGACGGGTCCACCAGCCACCGCCACTGCTGGGGAGTGCCGCGCAGCCGGGACTGCCCGGCGGTGACCACGACCAGGCGGTACCGGAAGATCGGCTCGCTCACCACCGGCAGGCCCAGGTCATCAGCCACCCTGGGACCGATGGCCACGTCGGCCAGCCGGTTGCCGACCAGGACCCCCATCTCCTGGGTCACCGCCACCCCGGAGGACACCTCGAGAGGCCCGGCGAAGCGGCGCCGGAACGCCTCGGTCAGCGGGCTGGCCACGAACTCGGCGAACGTAGGCGAGGCCACCAGACGGAGCTGTTCCGGGGCACCCTGGGCGGCCCGGACCGCGGCGTGCGCCTCGGCGCCGAGCACCACGATCTGCGACGCGGTGGCCAGCAGCCGGGAGCCGCCCGCGGTGAGCGTCATCCCGCTGGGCCCGCGGCTGACCAACTGGTCACCGAGGTGCTGGCGAAGGGCGGTCAGGGCCTGCGACACCGCGGACTCGCTGACGCCCAGTGCGTTCGCGGCGGAGGTCACCGAGCCCAGCCGGGCGACCAGCACGAACGCGTTGAGCTGTGTCAGCGTCATGACGGTGTCTCATCCATGCTCGCGATAACCAGAGATGACCCACACCGGTCGCTGGCCCGGGCCTGACGGCCCGGCCTCGCTCGCCGGTTCTGGATATCGCTCATAACCTTCTGATTATTACCGCTGGCCAGAAGCACTCGTACACTCGCAACAGCGGACACCTCGAGGGAGAGCGCATGCAGGTTCCGGCCTACGTCGAGTACGAGAAGGCCACCAGTGTCGCGCACGCCCTCGCCCTGCTGGAGCGGTTCGGTCCGGAGGCGCGCATCCTGGCGGGCGGGCACAGCCTGATCCCGATGATGAAGCTGCGGCTCGCCCAGCCGGAAACACTGATCGACATCAACGCCCTGACGGAGCTTTCCTACCTCACGGTGACCAGCGGTGAGCTGCGGATCGGCGCGATGACCAGGCACGCCCAGCTACTCGACTCGGCCGAGGCGGCCCGGCACTTCGCGATCCTGCATGACGCGGAACAGGTGATCGCCGACCCGGTGGTGCGTAACTGGGGCACGGTCGGCGGGTCGCTGTGCCAGGCCGACCCGTCCGAGGACCTGTCGGCGGCCTTCGCCGCGCTCAAGGCGACGATGGTCATCGCCCACTCCGGCGGCACCAGGACGGTGCCGGCCCGGGACTTCCACACCGGGCCCTACGAGACGGTCGTCGCACCGGGCGAGATCCTGACCGAGATCCGGGTCCCGATCCGGCCCGGCGGCGGCAGTGCGTACGAGAAGGTCGGGCGCCGGGCCGGCGACTGGCCGGTGGGCGCGGCCGGGTCGGCCCTGTGGCTGGAAGGCAGCGGGCTGGAAGGCAGCGGGCCGGGCGGCAGGCTGGCCGGCGGCGTCATCGCCGACGCGGGCATCGGGCTGACCGCCGTGGGCGCGCCGCACTTCTCCGCGGCCGAGGCCGAAGAATTCCTGCGCGGCGCGCCAGCCACCGAGGAGAGCTTCGCCCGGGCCGGTGAGATGGCCGCCGCGTCCTGCCGCCCGGTGTCGGACCAGCGCGGCCCGGCCGACTACAAGCGCCACCTGGCCCGTGAGCTGACCGTCCGTTCGCTGCGGCGCGCCTGGCAGCGCGCCGGGCCGGCCGCTGCTGCATGACGCCGGGCAGCCCGGCGGGCAGCAGAGTGCAGGCTGAGCACAGACGACATGCAGATAACGATCACCGTCAACGGTGTTGGCCACACCAGGGACGTGGAGGCGCGGCTGCTGCTGATCCATTTCCTCCGCGATGATCTCGGCCTGACCGGGTCACACTGGGGGTGCGACACCTCCAATTGCGGCGCCTGCGTGGTGTGGCTGGACGAGACGCCGGTCAAGTCGTGCACGGTGCTCGCGGCCATGGCCGACGGGCGCCGGGTCCGTACCGTGGAGGACCTGGCCCGTCACGGCCGCTGGACCCGGTCCAGCAGGGCTTCGCGGAATGCCACGGGCTGCAGTGCGGGTTCTGCACGCCAGGCATGATGATGACCGCCCGGTGGCTGCTGGATCACCACCCGGATCCGTCCCCGGCCGAGATCCGCGAGGCGCTGTCCGGCCAGCTGTGCCGGTGTACCGGGTACGAGAACATCGTGCGCTCGGTCCGCTGGGCCAGCGAGCACGGGGCCAGTGAGCACGGGGCCAGCGAGCACGGGGCCAGCAAGCACGGGGCCAGCGAGCACGGGGCCAGCAAGCACGGGGGAGACGATGAGCGCAGCGCCTGATCCGGCCCTGGACGGGGCCTACGGCCCGGTCCGGCGCAAGGAGGACGCCCGGTTCCTGCGCGGCCAGGGCACGTTCGTGGACGACATCCAGCGGCCTGGCCTGCTGCACGGCGCGATCCTGCGCAGCCCCCTGGCGCACGCCAGGATCGTGTCGGTGGATACCGCCGCGGCGGAGGCACACCCCCGGGTCCGCGCCGTTATCACCGGCGAGATGCTGGAGCAGCGGAAGCTGGCCTGGATGCCCACCCTGTCCCGAGACGTCCAGGCCGTTCTGGCCACGGACAAGGTCCGGTTCCAGGGCCAGGAGGTGGCGTTCGTCGTCGCCGAGGACCGCTATTCCGCCCGGGACGCGCTGGAACTGATCAGTG
>CAVYQF010000047.1:0-18636 GCA_963770545.1 uncultured Actinomycetes bacterium
GATCAGGCGTCTCGGGCACACCCCGGATCACCGGGCTGACCGAGACCTCGGAGGGGGTGCCGTCGGGCAGCAGGGCGGGCATGTCCACGGCATTGTGCCGCGCGTACGTCCCGGGGCCGGGCAGCGGCGCGGGCCGGCCGCTGGCCACCCGGAGCCGGGACAGGTCGCGCTGGGTCGGCTTGGGCGAGATGCGCTCGCGGTGCGCCAGCACCATGGCCCCCAGCGCGGCGGTGATCAGCAGGGCGCTGGTCACCTCGAACGGGAACACGTAGGTGGTGAAGATCAGCCGGGCGATGGCGTAGACGTTGTTCGCGCCGAAGGACGGCCCGGCCACCGGGGCGGCGCCGAGGACCGCATGACCCACGGTCAGGCTGAGCAGCACCAGCAGGCCGATCCCGGCCAGCCCGGCCGCGAGCCGCTGGCCCTTGATCGTCTCCACCAGGGAGTCTTTGGACCGGATGCCCACGATCATCAGGACGAACAGGAACAGCATGAGTACCGCGCCGGTGTATACGATCACCTGGACGAAGGCCAGGAACGGCGCGTTCTGCAGGGCGTACAAGGCGGCCAGCGACAGCATGACCACGGCCAGCAGGACCGCGCAGTACACGGCCTTGGGGACCATGATCATGCCGAGTGCCGCGCTGACCGACACCACGGCGAGCAGCCAGAAGATGATCTGCTGCGTGGTGGACGCCACATCGCTGATGGCCAGGACGCCGCCGTGCATCACTGATGCACCCCGGTCTCGTCCCTACCGGTCGGGGTGGGCTCGGTGCCCTGTGGTTCAGCCGGGCCCTGTGGTTGAGCCGGGCCCTGCGGTCCAGCCTGGCCCTGCGGTCCAGCCGGGGCCGGCGTCCAGGCCGGCACCCCGGCCTCCCCTTCCGACCCTGGGGCCAGGTCGGGCTCCGCGACGACGCCTGCCGAGCGCAGGTTGTAGTAGTCCCGCTCGGTCTGGCCCAGCCGCATGTCGTGCGGGGGCTGCTCCATGCCGGGCAGCAGCGGGGCCAGCAACTGCTCCTTGGTCCAGATGAGGCTTTCCCGGTTGTCGTCGGCGAGCTCGTACTCGTTGGTCATGGTCAGCGCGCGGGTCGGGCAGGCTTCGACGCACAGCCCGCAGAGGATGCAGCGCAGGTAGTTGATCTGGTAGACAGCGCCGAACCGCTCGCCGGGCGAGTACCGCTCCTCCGGCGTGTTGTCGCCGCCCTCCACATAGATCGCGTCCGCCGGGCAGGCCCAGGCGCACAGCTCGCAGCCGATGCACTTCTCCAGCCCGTCCGGCCACCGGTTGAGCTGGTGACGACCGTGGTAGCGGGGCGCGGTGGGCTTCTTCACCTCGGGATACTCGACGGTGTCGACCTTCCGGAACATCTCCCGGAAGGTGACCCCGAATCCTTTGACGGGGCCCAGGAACTCAGGCACCGGTCACCTCCTTCGTCGTGGCCCGGGACTCGCCAGATTCCTCCGGGGTGACCTCCGCGGGGGACATGTCCACCCCGATCCCGTGGTAGTGCGGCAGGTCCATCGGCGGAACCGGGAAACCCGGGCCGCCGTCGCCGGTACCTGGCTCGCCCGCGGGCAAAGGCTGGCCGGCCTGGTCAGCGGCCTCCTCAGCGGCCTGGGCCCGCCGCTGCGCCGCCGCGTCCCCCATGAACAGCAGGGTGAGGAGCGCGACGACCAGCAGGCCGCCCACGGTGTAGACCGCCGGGCTGCCGCCGTGCGTGCGCCAGACCCGGATCGTGGCGATGACCAGGATCCAGACCAGCGCGACCGGGATGAGCACCTTCCAGCCGAACCGCATCAGCTGGTCGTAACGGATCCGGGGCAGGGTGCCACGCAGCCACACGAAGCAGAACAGCAGGATCAGCACCTTGACCAGGAACCAGATGAGCGGGTACCAGCCGGTGTTCGCATCGGGCCACACGCTGATCGGCCAGGGCGCTCGCCAGCCGCCGAGGAACAGCGTGGTGGCCAGGCCGGCGACGGTGGTCATGTTGATGTACTCGCCCAGGTAGAACAGGGCGAACTTCAAAGACGAGTACTCGGTGTGGAACCCGCCGACCAGCTCGCCTTCCCCTTCCGGCAGGTCGAACGGCAGCCGGTTGGTCTCACCGACCATGGTGATCAGGTAGATCACGAAAGACGGGAACAACAGCACCGCATACCACGACGGCCAGTGCAGGACGGCGCCGAACAGATGGAAGCTGGTGTTCGACCCTGACTGCTTGGTCACGATCTCCGTGGTGGACAGCGAGCCGGAGTAGAGGAAGACCGCGACGAAGGACAGCCCCATCGCGATCTCGTAGCTGATCACCTGGGCCGACGAGCGCAGCCCGCCGAGCAGCGGGTACGGGGACTCCGACGCCCACCCCGCCAGCACGATCCCGTAGACCCCTATCGAGCTCATGGCCAGTACCAGCAGGACGGCCACCGGGAGGTCAGCGAGCTGCAGCGGGGTCTGCACGCCGAAGATCGAGACCTCGGGGCCGAACGGGATGATCGCGAAGCTGATGAACGCGGGGATCACGGCGATCGCCGGAGCCAGCCAGAACAGCAGCTTGTCCACGCCGGTCGGGATGATGTCTTCTTTCAGCGGCAGCTTGATGCCGTCCAGGAGCGACTGGAGCAGGCCGAAGGGCCGGCCCGGTTCGGCCCCGGGCGCTGCTGCATGCGGCCGATGAGCCGGCGCTCGGCCCAGATCGCGAACAGCGTCATGACCATCAGGAAGATGAAGACGAACAGGACCTTGATGATCACCAGCCACCAGGGCTGGTGGTAGAAACTGGCCAGGGTCGGATCGGCCGCCGCGAGCACACGGGCATGGCCGGCGCCGGGCGCTGCCAGGCTCTGGGCCGCCATGCTGGCCAGGCCGCTCATTCCGCACTCCTCAGGGTCACCAGGCTGCCGTGCCCGGCCGCGAGCTCGCGGCGGACCTCGGATCCCGCCGATCGGGTCGGCAGCCACACCACCCGGTCCGGCATGACGGCCACCTCGACGGGAAGAGTGAGCGAACCGTGCGCGGTGGCCACAGAGACCTTACCGCCGTCCGAGGTTCCCGCCTCGGCCGCGGTCGCTGCTGACATCCGCGCCACCACCGGCCGGGCCGTGCCGGCCAGGAACGGCTCCCCGTCCTGCATCCGTCCCGCGTCCAGCAGCTGGTGCCAGGTGGCCAGGAGAGCCTCGCCCGCCTGCGGCTCCGGTGGTCCGGTGTCAGGCTGGGGGGTGCTCAGCACCGCTCCCTGCCCGGTCTCCCCGGGGTCGGCCCCGGTGACCGGGGCCGGGCCACCCACCACGCCGAGCGCCGCAAGTTCCCGGCGGGCCGCGGCGGCGTCGGGCAGGCCCAGGTGCACATCCATTTCATCGGCGATCCGGCGCAGGACATGCAGATCCGATTCGACGCCTGGGATGTCCAGCACAGCCTCGAAGGTGCCGATCCGGCCTTCCCAGTTCACGAACGTGCCCGGCTTCTCCGCGACCGCCGCCACCGGGAGCACCACATCGGCGCGGTCGGTGACCGCACTGGGGCGCAGTTCCAGGCTGACCACGAACGGGGTGGCCTCCAGCGCCGCGCGGGCGGCCGCCGGATCCGGCAGATCGTCCAGGTCCACGCCCGCGATCACCAGGGCGTCGATGTCGCCGCGGGCCGCGGCGGTCAGGATCTGTGACGCGTCCCGGCCGGGGTGCAGGGGCAGGGACGCAACGCCCCAGGCCCGGGCCATCTCCGTCCGGGCTTGCGAGCTGGCGGCCAGGCGCCCGCCGGGCAGCAGGTTCGGCAGCGCGCCCACCTCGATGGCACCCCGCTCACCTGCCCGGCGGGGGATCCACGCCAGCCGGGCCCCGGTCGCCCGGGCCAGCCGGTCGGCGGCGCTGAGCGCACCAGGCACTTCCGCGAGCCGCTCGCCGACGCAGATGATGGCGCCGTCGGCGGCCAGGGCTTCCTTGGCCGCCCGGCCCGTGTCGTCCAGTCCGGTGCCGCTGATCAGGCTGCCCAGCGCGGCCGCCTCACCGCCCGGGACGGCAGGCAGCAGGACCCCGGACATCCGGGCCAGCCCCCGGCTGGCCAGCGGGGCGATGGAGTACACGGTCAGGGTCCCGGCGCGGGCCGCCTTGCGCAGCCTCAGGAAGACGATGGGGGACTCGTCGTCCGGCTCGAATCCGGCGAGCAGGACCACCGGGGCCCGTTCCAGGTCGGCGTAGGTAACCTCCAGGTCCCGGCCGGCCACGTTCGCGGCGAGGAACTCCGCTTCCTCGGCCGAATGCGGGCGGGCCCGCATGTCGATGTCGTTGCTGCCCAGCGCGACCCGGGCAAACTTGGCGTAGGCGTAGGCGTCCTCCACGGTGAGCCGTCCGCCGGTCAGCACGCCCGCCCGGCCGCGCGCCGCGGCCAGCCCGCGGGCGGCAGCAGCGAACGCCTCAGGCCACGAGGCCGGGACGAGGACGCCGTCGGCGTTACGCACCAGCGGGCCGGCCAGCCGGTCGGGCTGGGTCGCGTAGGTGAAGGCCCAGCGGCCCTTGTCGCAGTTCCACTCCTCGTTGACCTGCGGGTCGTTGCCGGCCAGGCGCCGGGTGACCGCTCCACGCCGGTAGTCAGTCCGCTGACGGCAGCCCGCCGCGCAGTGCTCGCAGACACTCGGCACCGACACCAGGTCAAACGGCCGGGCCCGGAACCGGTAGGCCGCGCCGGTCAAGGCGCCGACGGGGCAGATCTGCACCGTGTTGCCCGAGAAGTAGGAATCGAACGGTGCGCCATCGGCCACGCCCACCTGCTCCTGCGGTCCGCGCTCGAGCAGCTCGATCAGCGGGTCTCCCGCGATCTGCTCGGCGAACCTGGTGCACCGGGCGCACTGGATGCACCGCTCGCGGTCGAGCAGGACCTCGGTGGACAGCGCGATGGGCTTGGGGAAGGTCCGTTTCACGCCACTGAACCTGGTCTCACCCTGGCCGGTGGACATGGCCTGATTCTGAAGCGGGCACTCGCCGCCCTTGTCGCACATCGGGCAGTCGAGCGGGTGGTTGACGAGCAGCAGCTCCATCATGCCGCGCTGCGCCTTCTCGGCCACCGGCGAAGTGAGCTGGGTATGGACCACCATGCCCTCGGTGCAGGTGGTGGTGCAGGACGCGGGGGGCTTGGGCTGTCCTTCGATGTGCACCAGGCATTGCCGGCACGCGCCGACCGGATCGAGCAGCGGGTGATCACAGAACCGGGGTATCTGGATGCCGAGCTGTTCCGCAGCGCGGATCACCAGGGTCCCCTTGGGCACGGTGATCTCGAACCCGTCGATGGTGACGGTCACCCCGTCGGCCGGCCTGGCCACGGTGGCTGAACCCGTGGTGGCGGGCCCCGTGGTGGCAGGCGCCGCGGGGGCGGGGGAAGGGCCGCCGGCGCGGCGGGCAGGTGGGGCTGCACGGGCTGGTTCGGCACCGACTGGTTCGGCGGCGGCGGCACGGGCTGATTCGGCGGCACGGGCATCAGGCGGACTCCATGGCAAATAGCGTCGAGGCGGCCGGGTCGAACGGGCAGCCGCCGAGCCGCTGGTGCTCGAGGTACTCGTCCTTGAAAAAGCGGATGGACGACTTGACCGGCGCCTCGATCGAGTCACCCAGGGCGCAGAACGCGCGGCCGGTGATGTTGCTGCAGATGTCGAGGAGCTTGTCCAGGTCGGCCGCGCTGCCCTCGCCCCGCTCCAGCTGCTCGAGCAGCTGGACTACCCACCAGCTGCCTTCCCGGCACGGTGTGCACTTGCCGCAGGATTCATGCTCATAGAACTTGATCCAGCGCAGCACGACGCGAACCACGCAGGTGGTCTCGTCGAAAAGCTGGACCGACCGGGTACCGAGCATGGATCCAGCCGCGGCCACCGACTCATAATCCAGCGGCACGTCGAGTTGCTCGTCGGTGAACAGCGGGGTGGACGAGCCGCCCGGGGTCCAGAACTTGAGCCGGTGCCCGGACCGGATACCGCCGGCCAGCTCCAGCAGCTCGCGCAGCGTGGTGCCGAGCGGCGCCTCGTACTGGCCCGGCTGGGTGACGTGCCCGGACAGGGAGAAGATCCCGAAGCCCTTGGACTTCTCGGTGCCGTAGGCCGTGAAGTCCGCGGCCCCGCGGTCAAGGATGTACGGCACGGTCGCGATGGACTCGACGTTGTTGACCACCGTGGGGCAGGCGTACAGCCCCGCCACCGCCGGGAAGGGCGGCTTCAGCCGGGGCTGGCCGCGGTAGCCCTCCAGAGAGTCCAGCAGCGCGGTCTCCTCACCGCAGATGTAGGCGCCCGCCCCGGCGTGCACGATCACCTCGAGGTCGAACCCGGAACCGAGGATGTCGGTGCCGAGGTAACCGGCCTCGTAGGCCTCGGCCACCGCCAGGTGCACCCGGCGGATCACGTGCAGCACCTCACCCCGCACGTAGATGAAGGCCCGGTGCGCGCTGATCGCATAGGAGGCGATCACGATGCCCTCGATCAGCGCCTGCGGGTTGTTCAGCAGGGTCGGCATGTCCTTGCAGGCCCCGGGCTCCGATTCGTCGGCGTTCACCACCAGGTAGTGCGGCTTGTCACCGCCCTTGGGGATGAAGCCCCACTTCAGGCCGGTGGGGAAGCCGGCCCCGCCCCGGCCGCGCAGCACGGAGTCCTTCATGATCTGCACGACGTCATCCGGCGGCATGGCCAGGGCCTTGGGCAGGGCGCGGTACCCGCCGTGGCGCTTGTAGGCCGCGATGGTGAACGAGTCGGGCTCGTCCCAGAACGCGGTCAGCTCCGGCGTCAGCAGAGTGGTCACTTCGCGGCCTTCCCGTTCCCTGCGGCGTTCCCGTTCTCACTGTCCGGGGGATCGGGCGTCCAGCCTTGTTCCTTGGCTACCCGCAGCCCGGCCAGGGACGGCCCGCCGGCGGTGTTTCCCTCGGCGGCCTGGCCGTCCGGGAACCCGGCCAGGATCCGGGACGCCTGCTTCCAGGTGCACAGCCGCGGCGCGCCACGGGTGGGCCTGATGCCCTCTGCGCCGGACCGCAGGCCGTCCACCAGGTCCCGGGCGGACTGCGGGGTCATGTTGTCGAAGAATTCCCAGTTGACCATCACGACCGGCGCGTAGTCGCAGGCCGCGTTGCACTCCAGGTGCTCCAGGCTGACCTTGCCGTCCGTGGTGGTCTCGTCGTCCCCGACCCCGAGGTGCTCGTGCAGGTCAGCCAGGATGGCGTCGCCGCCCATGACCCCGCACAGGGAGTTGGTGCAGACGCCGACGTGGTAGTCACCCACCGGATGGTGCTTGTACATGGTGTAAAAGGAGGCCACCGCGGTGACCTCCGCCTTGGTCAGCCCCAGCTGCTCAGCACAGAAGTCGATGGCGTCCTCGGTGAGGTAGCCCTCCTCCGCCTGCATCAGGTGCAGCAGCGGCAGGAGCGCCGACCGCGACACCGGGTACCGGCCGATGATCAGTGCGGCGTCCGGCTCCAGCCGGGCGCGCGCCTCCTGCGACAGCGCCATTACCGGTCCACGCCTCCTATCACGGGGTCAACGCTGGCCACCGCGGCGATCACGTCGGCGACCAGGCCGCCCTCGGCCATGGCCGGGACGGCTTGCAGATTGGTGAACGAGGGGTCGCGGAAGTGGGCCCGGTACGGCCGGGTACCGCCGTCGCTGACCACATGGCAGCCCAGCTCGCCGCGGGGCGACTCGACCGCTGTGTACACCTGCCCGGGCGGGACCCGGAACCCCTCGGTGACCAGCTTGAAGTGGTGGATCAGGGCTTCCATGGACTGGCCCATGATGTGCGCGATGTGGTCCGGCGAGTTACCCAGGCCGTCTCCGCCCAGCGCCAGCCGGGCGGGCCAGCCGATCTTCGGGTCGTCGATCATCACGAGGTCACCCTCCGGCCGTGGGCCGGCCAGCCGGTCGACAGCCTGCTCGACGATCTTCAGCGACTCGTTGCACTCGTTGACCCGCACCAGGTAACGCCCGAAGGCATCGCAGGTGTCCTCAGTCGGAACGTCGAAGTCATAGGTCTCGTAGCCGCAGTACGGCTGGCTCTTGCGCAGGTCCCAGGGCAGTCCGGTGCCGCGGAGCAGCGGACCGGTCAGGCCCAGGGACATGCAGCCCGCCAGATCCAGGTAGGCCACGTTCTTGGTCCGGGCGTGGTAGAGCGGGTTGGCGTCCAGCAGTGCGCGCAGCTCTTCGAGCTGGTTCGGCATCCGGCCGAGGAACTGGCGGATCGCGTCGAGCCCTCCCTGGGGCAGGTCCTGGGACACCCCGCCGGGACGCACGTAGGCGTGATTCATCCGCAGCCCGGTGATCAGCTCGAACAGGTCGAGGATGCGTTCCCGCTCACGCACCGCGTAGAGGAACACGGTGGTGGCGCCCAGTTCCAGGCCGAATGTCCCGATCGCGGTCATGTGCGAGGCGACCCGGTTCAGCTCCATCATCAGGACCCGCAGGATGGTGGCCCGTTCCGGGATCTCGGCCTCGATGCCGAGCAGCTTCTCGACCGCGAGGCAGTACACGGTCTCGTTGAAGATGGGTGACAGGTAGTCCGCGCGGGTGCAGAACGTCACGCCCTGCGTCCAGGTGCGGAACTCCATGTTCTTCTCGATGCCGGTGTGCAGGTATCCGATCACCGGCCGCAGCTCGGTGACGGTCTCGCCGTCCAGGGTGAGGATCAGCCGCAGCACGCCGTGCGTCGATGGGTGCTGCGGGCCCATGTTGACGACCAGCTGCTCGGAGTCCGACCGGTCTCCGGCCTCCTGAGCGGCCCGGACGATCTCATCCCAGTCCTCGCCGCCGACGTTGTAGACCCGGCCCTCGGTGCCTTCGGCGTCAGCGCTCACGTGTACGACCTCCGCTCGTCCGGTGGCGGCACGGTGGCGCCGCGGTACTCAACCGGGATGCCACCGAGCGGATAGTCCTTCCGCTGCGGGTGGCCCTTCCAGTCGTCGGGCATCTCGATCCTGGTCAGCGCGGGATGCCCGTCGAAGATAATGCCGAAGAAGTCCCAGGTCTCCCGCTCGTGCCAGTCACACGTGGGGTAGACGTCCACCATGGAGGGGATGTGCGGGTCAGCGTCGGGCGCGCTCACCTCGAGCCGCAGCCGGCGGTTGTGCGTGATGGACAGCAGGCCGTAGACCGCGTGCAGCTCACGCCCGGCGTCGCCCGGGTAGTGGACGCCCGAGACACCGTTGCACAGCTCGAAGGCGAGCGACGGCTCGTCCCGCAGCAGCCGGGCCACCTCAACCAGGTATTCCCGGCGCACATGCAGGGTGAGCTGGCCACGATCCACGACGACCCGCTCGATGGCCTCGCCGAAGCCCGAACCGCCGTCCTCCAGCCGGGTGCTCAGCGCATCCGCGATCTCATCGAAGTAGGAGCCGTAAGGGCGCGGCGTGGACGGCAGCGGCGGCCGCCGGACCTGGAGGCCTCCGTAGCCCGAGGTGTCCCCGGTCGTCTGGGTGCCGAACATGCCGGTCCGCACTACCTGCTCGCCTAGCCGCTGCTGGCCCGCCAGCGCCGCCTCGTCCGGTTCGGCCTCGGCGGGGACGGCCCCCCCGGGGGTCGTGTTCTCACTCATCGCCCGCACCCGCCTCCGTCGCATGCGCTTCGGCGGCCCGTGCCTCGGCAGCCTGGGCCTCGGCAGCCTGTGCTTCAGCAGGTTGCGCAGCCCGGCGCGCGGCCGGTTCCGGCTCGGGCGCCGACGTCATGCCGAGGTTCCGCGACCGTACCGCCGGTGAGGGCAGGGCCTGGGTGCCCGCCAAGGCCGGGCCGGTATCCGAGGCGGTATATGACTGGCTGGCGGCCAGGTCGGGGGCCAGCGGCAGGCGGCGCAGCCGGGCCGCCTCCAGTTCGGTCACCTCCCGCTCACGGTTCACGCCCAGTTTCATGTTCATGATCTTGTCGTGCAGCTTCACGATCGCGTCCAGCAGCATCTCCGGCCGGGGCGGGCAGCCTGGCAGGTAGATGTCCACGGGCACCACGTGATCGACGCCCTGCACGATCGCGTAGTTGTTGAACATGCCGCCACTGGAGGCGCACACCCCCATGGAAATAACCCACTTCGGGTCGGCCATCTGGTCGTAGATCTGCCGCAGCACCGGCGCCATCTTCTGGCTGACCCGGCCAGCCACGATCATCAGGTCGGCCTGGCGCGGCGTGTTGGAGGCGCGCTCCATGCCGAACCGGGCCAGGTCGTGCCGCGGCCCGCCGGTCTGCATCAGCTCGATCGCGCAGCAGGCGAGACCGAACGTGGCCGGCCAGACGGAACTCTTGCGCGCGTAGCCGGCCACCTTCTCGACCGTGGTGAGCAGGATCCCGCTCGGCAGCTTTTCTTCGACACCCATCGGTTAGTCCCACTCCAGACCGCCGCGCCGCCACACATAGGCGTACGCGACCAGAACGGTGACGATGAACAGCACCATCTCGACCAGCCCGAAGGCACCGAGGTGGTCATACGCCACGGCCCACGGGTAGAGGAACACGATCTCAATGTCGAAGAGGATGAACAGCATCGCCGTCAGGTAATACTTCACCGGGAACCGGCTGCCACTCGCCTGCTGGGTCGGCTCGATCCCGCACTCGTAGGCCTCGAGTTTCGCGCGGTTCCAGCGTTTCGGGCCGGTGAAGGCCCCCAGCCCGAGCGAGAAGATCGCGAAGACGGCGGCCAGGCCGGCGAGCACCAGGATCGGAACGTACAAGCTCAGCACGAGGCGCCTCCTTTCCCCTTCTCCATATTTCGGTTTCGGCTACGAGACGAGACGATTGCCTACGCCGCCGGCGTCATCTTAGACAGTGCGTGAATCACCCGGTCCGTCGCATGGCCACCCCGCGGCTCGGTGAGGTTGGCCAGCAGCTTCAAGGTGATCCTCATCAGTGCCGGGCGCGGCATCCCGTGCTTGGTCGCGAACTGCATGACCTTCGGGTTGCCGATCGCCTGAACGAACCTGCGCCCGAGAGTGTAGTAGCCGCCGTAGGCGGCCTTGAGGGCCTGCGGGTAGGCCATCAGCACCCGCTCAGCGCCGGCCGCGTCGGGCCGGGCCAGCGCCTGGGCGATGAACTGGGCGGCGAGTTCGCCCGACTCCAGGGCGTAGGGGATGCCCTCGCCGTTGAAGGGGTTCACCATGCCGCCCGCGTCCCCGGCGAGCAGCAGCCCCCGGGTGTAGTGCGGGGTGCGGTTAAAGCCCATCGGCAGGGCGGCGCCCCGGATGGGCTGGGTCCGGTTCTCCTCGAGATAGCCCCACTCGGGCGGCATCCCGGCCAGCCACCGGCGCAGCAGGTCCCGGTAGTCGGTGTTCCCGAACGAGGAGGAGGTGTTGAGCATGCCCAGCCCGACGTTGCTGGTGCCGTCGCCCATGCCGAAGATCCAGCCGTAGCCAGGCAGCAGGTTCTGCCCGTCCCACAGGTCCAGCCACGACTCGAGGTAATCATCGTCATGCCGCGGGCTCGTGTAGTAGGTGCGCACGGCCACGCCCATGGGCCGGTCATCACGCTTGCTCAGCCCCATCGCCAGCGAGAGCCGGGACGAATTCCCATCCGCCGCAACGACAACCCGTGCGCGGTAGCTGCGTTCCGGCTCGCCGGCGGCGCCGGTGGGCCGGGCGGTGACCCCGGTGATCCGCCCCGCGTCATCGAGGACCGGGCCGGTCACGGTCACCCCTTCGAGGAGCCGGGCACCGGCCTTCTGCGCCGTGCGGGCGAGGATCTCGTCGAAGTCGAGCCGGGTCCGGACCAGCCCGTAACCGGGATAACTCGACAATTCGGGCCAGGGCAACTCGAGCCGGACCCCGCCGCCGATGATCCGCAGGCCCTGGTTCCGGACCCAGCCGTCCCGCTCGTCCACCGGCACGCCCATACCGACCAGGGCCTTGACCGCGCGGGGGGTGAGGCCGTCCCCGCAGACCTTCTCCCGCGGGAAGTTGGCCTTCTCCAGGACCAGCACGTCTACCCCGGCCCGGGCCAGGTAGGCGGCGGTCGCCGAGCCGGCCGGACCGGCGCCGACCACGATGACGTCGGCATCCCCGGCCGGGGCGGGTCGCGAGGGGGCACCCGGTCCGGCCACGGGTGTGCCGCCCGGGGCGCTGCCGCGGGCCGCAGCGGCCGCCACATCGGGCGGGAGACTGGGGGGGATTTCGTGGGTCACGGAAGATTGTCCTGACTATCTTGTGAACCGCTTCACAAGTACTCTTTCCGGAGTCTAGACCTTGCCTGGCCGCGCCCGCGAACCCGGCCCGCAGCGGCGGCCCGGCCCGGGGCGATCCCGGCCCGGCCCGGGGCGATCCCGGCCTGGCCCGGCCTGGTGGCCCGGCGCGCGCCGCGGCCTGGCCAGCCGCTCCCGCTGGCGGTTGGGGTGCGTCCCTGGTGGGCCCGGGCCGCGCTCAGGCGGGCCGGCGCGCGAGGTGCAAGGCCACGACACCCAGGCTCAGATTCCGCCAGCGTACTGCCGACCACCCGGCCGCGGCTATCCGGCGCGCGAGCTCGGGCTGGGCGGGCCAGTCCTTGATGGACTCGGCCAGGTAGTCATACGCTTCCGGGCTGCCCGACAGCCGCCGCGCGACCACCGGCAGCGCGGTCCCCAGGTAGGACTCATAGACCGTGTTCAGCCGGGCCCAGGGCAGGTGGCCGAACTCGCAGATAACGAGCCGGCCGCCAGGCCGGGTGACCCGGAGCAGCTCGGCCAGGGCGACGTCGGGGTCGGCCACGTTACGCAGCCCGAACGAGATCGTCACCGCATCGAAGGCCTGGTCCCGGAAGGGCAGCTGGAGGGCGTCGCCCGCCACGAACCGCACGGGACCGGGCTGCGAGCGACCGGGCTGCGAGCGACCGGGCTGCGCCGGACCGGGCTGCGCCGGACCGGTCCGGCCGCCCGGCTCCGCCTGGAGCCTGCGCGCCCCGACCTGCAGCATGCCGAGGGAGAAGTCACACGCCACGCAGCTGGCGCCGGCCGCGGTGAAGCTCCGGGACGAGGTCCCGGTGCCCGCGGCGAGGTCGAGGACCAGGTCCCCGGCCCGGGCCCCGACCGCCCGGGCCACGATGCGGCGCCACCAGCGGTCCTGGCCCAGCGAGAGCACGTCGTTCATCAGGTCGTAGCGGCCAGCGACCTTGTCGAACATCGCCGAGACCTCGCCGGGCCGCTTGTCCAGGTTCGGGCGCGTCATGGGCCCAGCCTGGCACAGCCGCCGGCCGCTCAGAGCAGCGCGGGACGCTCCCAGGGCTCGCCGAGCACGTGCTGGGCCAGGAAGGCGAACACCGTCTCGTACCAGATCCGCGCGTTACCGGGGCTGAGGACCCAGTGGTTCTCGTTAGGGAAGTAAAGGAACTTGGACCCGGCCAGCTGCCCCGGGCGGCTGGCCAGGTCCGTCCAGAGCCGGAGCGCCTCACTGACCGGAACGCGGTAGTCCTTGTCCCCGTGGATGACCAGCATCGGCGTGGTGATCGCGGCCACGTGCCGGTCCGGGGAGTTGGCTGCGTACCGCTCCGGCCGGGTGGCGGGTGTCCCCAGCTGGCGGCGCCACTCCGCGGGACAGTCGGTCGTCCCGAACATCTGCTCGAGGGCCCAGAGGCTGGCGTGGCTGACGACGGCCCGGAACCGGGTGGTGTGCCCGGCGATCCAGTTCGCCATGTAGCCTCCGAATGAGCCGCCCATCACGGCGGTCCGCCCGGCGTCCAGGTCGCCGCGGGCGATGGCCGCGTCGGTGATGTCCATCAGGTCGGTGAACGGCAGGTCCCCCCAGTGGCCGTGGCCGCGGGCCACGAACTCGTGCCCGTAGCCGGTGGACAAGCCCGGGTCGGGCAGCAGCACCGCGTAGCCCCTGGCCGCCATCAGCCACGGGTTCCAGCGCCAGGACCAGGAGTTCCAGCTCGAGTACGGGCCACCGTGCACCCACAGCAGAAGCGGGGCGGGCGTGTCCGGGCGGGCCGACTCGGGCAGCACCAGCCAGGCCCGCAGCGCAGTGCCGTCGGCCGCGGCGGCCTCGATCTCGTCCAGCCGGCCGGGCAGCGGCGGCTGGGCGGCGGGGCCGTGGAGGAACTCGGGTTCGCCGGGCCGGGTCGCGTCGAGCCGCACCACCAGTGGCGGGCTGTCTATCGCCGAGCGCAGGGCGTAGAGGAACCGCCCGTCCGGCGAGGGACACAGGCAGGAGTACGCGCCGTGGTCGGTGCTGAGCCGGGTGACGGCTCCGGTGTCCAGGTCAGCCCGCAGTACCGGGCCACGGCCGTGGTCCGCGGTGGTGATGAAGACCGCCGAGCCATCCGGGGCCCAGGCCAGTTCCGCGGGCCAGTGCTCCAGCCCGGGGAGCAGGTCCAGGGTTTCCGCGGGACCCTCGGCCGACACCACATCCAGCCGTACCGCCCCCGGCGCTGTCACGTCCGGCGGTCCTGTCCCCTGCGCCACCACATCCAGCGGCACCGCCCTGTGCGACACCGCATCCAGCGGTACCTGGACCACGGTGAGCGCGCTGGCCTGGTCGTAGGTTTCGTGCCGCTCCCGGATGGCCGCGACCCGCTTGCCGTCCGGTGCGATCCGCGGCGCGGTGAAGTCAAATCCGGGCGCAGACAGCAAGGTCCGGCGCTCGCCGGAGCTCGTGTCGATGACCACGAGGTCCTTGCGAAGTCCTCCGGCGCCATCGTCGGCGGACCATCCGGTGACGACCAGGCGACCGTCCGGGCTCAGCTCGAACGCGGCCTCGTCCAGGGCCCGGCCCGCCTGGGGGGTCAGGTCCCGCGGGAGCACCGCCGCCCCCGGGCGCACTCCGACCGCGGTTACCAGGATCACCCGGGCCGCCCCACGTGCCCTGGCTGGCCAGCGGAGCGGTAATCAGCAGCCGCTGCTCGTCCGGGCCGAGATCATGATCCCAGTACCGGACCTGGGGGGATTCGTGCAGGATGGCCGTCACGCCGGCGTCGGCGCGGGCCCGGCGCTGCTGCCCGTCCGCGGCGGCCCCGGCGGTGCCGGGCAGCACCGGCGCGGTGAAGGCGGCCAGCCCCGAACTGGCGGCGGTGACCGGCCGGCTGAGGCCCCCGGACGGCGCGGTGACCAGGCGTGCCTCCCCGCCCGTGGCGGGCAGCAACCACAGGGCCTGCTCCCCGCCTGGGTCCTCGCCGGCCTGCTCAGCGGGCTTTGGACCTGGCACCGGGGGCACCGGGCGGGGGACAGGAACAGCATCCCGCCGTCCGGCAGGAAGGCCGGGCTGTCCTCCCCCTCGGCCGACCAGGTCAGCCGGGCCGGAGGCTCGGCGGGGCCGGCGGCGCCGGTGTCGACGCGCCAGACGCTGGATTTGAACGTCCGCCCGTCGGGGGCGAGGGCGGACACGGTTACGGCCAGCCAGTCGCCGTCCGGGGACAGCCGCAAGCCGGTGAGCCGGGGCAGGGCCAGATAGTCCTGCACATCGCGGAATGGGGTCACAGCGCCCTCTCGCCCCGGCTGGGAGCCGCCAGGTTACGACGGCCACCGCGGATGAGCTAGCCATCCGGGCCCGGGCCGTCCTTGGTTTGGCCCCCCCTTTAGTCCGGCCCCCCGGATGCTCAGCGTCCTTCAGTGATCATGACCGCCCCGACCGTGGCGTTGGTGGACTCGTCAATGAGGATGAGCCCGCCAGTCTCCCGGTTCCGGTTGTAGGTATCGAAGAACAGCGGCTGGGTCAGCCTCAGGCTGACCCGGCCCACCTCGTTCAGCCCGAGCCGCTCAGCGCTCTCGTCCCGGTGCAGGGTGTTGACGTCCAGCCGGTAGTGCAGCTCGCGGACGATGGCCTTGACCGTCCGGGAGGTGTGCTTGACCACCAGCCGGTCCCGGGCGGCCAGCGGGCGGCTGTCCGACATCCAGCAGACCATCGCCTCCACATCCTGGGCGACCAGTGGCTGGTTGTGCGGGCGGCAGATCATGTCGCCCCGGGAGATGTCCAGGTCATCCTCGAGCACCAGGGTCACCGACATGGGCGGGTAGGCCTCCGGGACGGGCCCGCGCGCGGTGTCGATGTGGGCGATCTTCGTGGTCAGCCCGGACGGCAGGTGCATGACCTCGTCCCCGGGCTTGAGTACCCCGCCCGCCACCTGGCCGGCATAGCCCCGGTAGTCGTGCAGGTCGGGGTCGGTGGCCTGATGCGGCCGGATGACGTACTGCACGGGGAAACGGACGTCGATGAGGTTGCGGTCCGAGGCGATGTGCAGGTGCTCCAGGTGGTGCAGCAGCGACGGCCCGTCGTGCCAGGGCATCTTGTCCGAGCGCTGCACCACGTTGTCACCGTGCAGGGCGGAGATGGGGATGAAGCTCAGGTCGCCGATCTCCAGCTTCGCGGCGAAGGCGGCGAACTCCTCACTGATCCGCTCAAACACTCGCTGGTCGTAATCGACCAGGTCCATCTTGTTGACCGCCAGGACCAGGTGCGGCACCCGGAGCAGCGTGGTGAGGAACGCGTGCCGCCGGCTTTGCTCGGTCAGCCCGTTGCGCGCGTCGACCAGGACGATGGCCAGGTCGGCGGTGGACGCCCCGGTGACCATGTTCCGGGTGTACTGGATGTGGCCCGGGGTGTCCGCGATGATGAACTTCCGGCGCGGCGTGGCGAAATAACGGTAGGCCACGTCGATCGTGATGCCCTGCTCCCGCTCGGCGCGCAGGCCGTCGGTGAGCAGGGCCAGGTTGGTGTAGTCCTCGCCGCGGGCTTTGCTGGTCTGCTCGACGGCCGCGAGCTGGTCCTCGAAGATCGCCTTCGAGTCGTACAGCAGGCGCCCGATCAGGGTGCTCTTGCCGTCGTCGACCGAGCCGGCCGTGGCCAGCCGCAGGATGTCCATCGGCCTGCCCCCCTCAATGGGGAGGACTTCGGCTGTGGTGGTGGCGGACATCTAGAAGTACCCCTCCCGCTTGCGATCTTCCATGGATGCCTCGCTGGTGCGGTCATCGGCGCGGGTCTGGCCGCGCTCGGTGACCCGGGTGGCCGCCACCTCGACGATCACGTCGGACACGGTCGTGGCGGTGGATTCCACGGCCCCGGTGACGGGAATGTCCCCGACGGTGCGGTAGCGGACGGTGGCCTCGAAGACCGGCTCGTCGTCGCCTGGGTTGGTGAATTCGCTCTCGGCGAGCAGGATGCCGTCCCGCTCGAACACCCGGCGCTGGTGGGCGTAGTAGATGGACGGGATCTCCAGCTTCTCGCGGGCGATGTACTGCCACACGTCCAGCTCGGTCCAGTTGGACAGCGGGAAGACCCGGATGTGCTCACCCATCCGGATCCGGGTGTTGTAGATGCTCCACAGCTCGGGGCGCTGGTTCTTGGGGTCCCACTGGCCGAACTCGTCCCGGAAGGAGAACACGCGCTCCTTGGCCCGGGCCTTTTCCTCGTCCCGGCGGCCGCCGCCAAAGACGGCGTCGAACCGGTTGTCCTCGATCGCGTCGAGGAGGGTGACGGTCTGCAGCCGGTTGCGGCTGGCCCGCCGGCCGGTCTCCTCGGCGACCCGGCCGGCGTCGATGGAGTCCTGGACGGACGCGACCACCAGCTTGACTCCGACCTCGGCGGCCCGGCGGTCCCGGTAGTCGATCACCTCAGGGAAGTTGTGCCCGGTGTCGATGTGCATGACGGGGAAGGGGATCCGGGCCGGCCAGAACGCCCGCTCGGCGAGGGCGAGCATCACGATGGAGTCCTTGCCGCCGGAGAACAGCAGGACCGGCCGTTCGAACTCCGCGGCTACCTCCCGCATGATGTGAATGGACTCCGCCTCGAGCACTTCAAGCTGCGAGAGCGAATAGTCAGAACGCGGCACGGCCATGAAACAGACTCCGGTCGTCGGGCACGGGCGGGATCAGGTCATTCCCCTTGCGGGAGCCCTACTGGGTAGCAGAACAACCCGCCACGCGCAAACCATCCAGCAGCGTGGCGGCGAGCCCCCCTGGGCAGATAAGGATATCCGGCAGGGAAGGATCTGCCTGGTTGTAGGCGAGTTTCGAGCCGTCCAGCCGCGACGCGTGCAGTCCCGCGGCCATCGCGACCGCCACCGGTGCGGCCGAATCCCATTCGTATTGGCCGCCGCTGTGCACGTAGGCGTCCGCGTCCCCGCGGATCACCTCCGCCGCCTTGGCCCCCGCCGAGCCGAGCGGGATGAGCGTCAGCTCGATCTGCTCGGCCAGCTGTTCGAGGAAGGCCGGCGGGCGGGTCCGGCTGACCAGCACGCGAACCGGGCGGCCGGGCGCCGGGGCGGGCGGGGCGGGCGGCGGCTCCGCCGTGCTCAGCACCGCGGCCCCCTGGGCGGGCAGGGCGACCGCGCCGGCGGTCAGCTCACCGCGTTCCCACAGGGCCACGTGCACCGCCCAGTCGGTCCGGCCCGGCTCGCCGAATTCCCTCGTCCCGTCGAGCGGGTCCACGATCCAGACCCGGTCCGCGCTCAGGCGGCCCAGGTCGTCGCGGCCCTCCTCGGACAGCACGGCGTCCTGCGGGCGCAGTTCCGCGAGACGCGCGGCGAGGAACTCGTGTGACTTCCGGTCGCCCGCCTTGCGCAGCGCAGCAGGCTCGCCGCCCTCGGCGCGCAGCGCGAGCAGCAGGCGGCCAGCTTCGCTGGCCAGGTCACGGGCCAGACGGTCGTCGTCGGTGGTCATCAGGCAGGCGCCCCTTACTCCGGGGGGGTGAGCCTCACAGGCTAGTAGGCGCCGTGACCTCGCAGGACGGCGGACCACTATTTCCCA